>CAVUVG010000009.1:0-64869 GCA_963744775.1 Bryobacterales bacterium | reverse complement strand
GCTGGAACTCCTGGGTACTTAATTGCCGATAACATATATTATGTCAACTTTGGTATCGACGCACTGATAATCCGGCACCAAAAAAGAAGCCCGCGTCCCCTGCTCTGGACGCGGGCATCGAGGGAAGAAGAAGCACTTACGGAAGAAACCTAGCGGCGGGCGCTGCCCCTTTCCGCGGATCCCCGCGCACCGCCCTCAGAACGGGAGGCTGTTCCGCCATCGCCGCCCCGCGGCGCTTCCCGAACTTGCGGCGCCGGGCGCGCAGATTCCGTCCTCGGCGCCGGAGCGGCTTGCCGCTCTCTCACGGTCGGCGGGCTGACCCGGATCTGCGGTGAATTGTTGCGCGGCTCGTCGTTGTTTCGCGGAACTGGCCGGTAGACCGGCGCTTCCTGCCTGGGGGTTTCGGCCGGAGCTGGCCGGTAAACCGGAGGCTCACGCCTGGGCGCATCCATTGTTCTGGAGGGAGCGGCCGGCTCGGCCCGAGGCGCGGTTCGCTCAAATCGCCGCCAATTGTCGTTGTCCACTGGCTGCCGCCTCTCCGGTACTGGGACGGGCCGAACGGTAGGCGCCTGAACACTAGGTGCAGGGGCCGCCGGTTCCACCCGGCGGACAGGCGCGGGCTCGCCGAAGGTCCGGCGCGTGACCTGTTCGATGCCCCGCTGTTGCTGCTCGAACGGCACCCGGTCCACCGGCGCGGGCCGCGTTCTGCTGAAGAACCGCTCATTGGGGATCACCCTTCGCTCGGGTGTCGTCACCACCTGGCGGTTGGATACCCTGAGACTCTCCCGGCCAGGAACCACGGGCAGCTGGCCCCGAACCAGATCCACGCGGCGCAGCTCGTCGCCGCGCACCCGCACCGGGTTGCCGCTTCCCCGCCCGAACTGGGAGGCCTCCATCGCGGACACGGCGTTGTTGACACGCGCGTTCCGGTACACACTCACGATGTTGGTGTTGTTGACGATCCTGACGCTGTTGTCGATGTCGTTCCGGTAGCCGTTGTAGTAGCGGCGTCCATACCAGGGGTGGAAGGGCTCATGCGGCGCCAGCGGCACCCAGCCCACGTGGCCCAGGCCGGCACCTGCCTGGAAACCGCCCCAGCCGCCGTAGCCGAAAAACGCCACCAGTCCCGGGCGCCAGTATTGACGAGTGCGCAGCGGCCCCGGATACCAGCACCACCCGCGCGGGCTGTCATAGAACCAGCGTCCATAGTGGAACGGCGCCCAACCCCAGGGGTCGTAGCTGACCCAGTTCCATCCATACCAATCCATCCATGCCCAGCGGCCGTAGCTATAGGGCGCCCAACCGGCCGCCACCCGCGGTGACCAAACCCATCCATAAGGTGCAACATCGACCCAGGAACCATAGCCCTCCAGGTCCTCGGCCCCATAGATGCTGCGATCCACGTAGCGATAGGCCTGGGCGTCCTCGAAACGGCGATCGCGTTCCTCGTTCCACTGATCCCAACCGTCTTTGCCGATGCCGCTCACAATTCGATACTCAGGATCGGATGCGGAACCCCGCGCCAGCATCGTGCGCCCGGAACCAAGGCGCTCTGAACCGCCAGGCGTGAAGATCTCCGCTTCGCCGGAGCGCACCGTAATTTCGGAGTCGCCGTCCTCCTGCACGGTGATACGGTAAGAGCCCTTGCGCATCGGCCGCACGGACACGTTTGGCGTGCTGATCTCGACATCCGCGTCGGACTCGCGCGCCACGCGGAAAGTAACAGTTCCCTGCGCCACCTGAATCAGGTACCTGCGGTTCTCCAGATCCGCCAGGCGGATCTCGGAATTGGAAGACAACCGGATCATGTTCGCCCAGTCGAACTGGACCTCCGCGCGAGAGGCGCTGCCCGTGATGACCTGATCCTGAACCACCAGCGGCGCGTTGACGGCCGCGGCCACCACTTCGCCGGAGTCGCCACGACGCACGGAGACGTCACCGTTGATCAGGCTGACCCGGGCTACGCCTTGGCCCGGATCTTCGTCCTCATCGGCGGCCCACATCACTCCTGTCAAGGCCAGGCTTAAAACCAAGATCTTCAACGTCGTCGCTTTCATGGCAGCCTCCTTGAACTCCAATCTTTGCATGGCAACTTCGCTTCCAAATCGGAACTCTTTGATTTTGCAGCCAATAGCCGGTATGATTGCTACCCATGGAAGTGGCCGAAAACCACCACCCTGATCGGATTAGACCACGATGACGCTCCTATGGATGCACCGGGACTTCCGTGGGGAGCGCGTCGCGAAGCCTGCCGTTCTCGTAGGTCAGTAACAAATCATATCCCGCGACTTGGGCCGCATAAGGCGCAGGCTCAAATTGCTCCACCCGCTCCACGACCAAAGACTTGTCATGGTAAACCAACCCCGCGGCGAAGAGGCTTGCCCAGCGGTAATCCTTGTACGGAAAAGGATCCTTGACCATCAGTATTCGGCCCCCCTTCTTCAAGGTGGGGTGCAGCTCATGCATCTGCTCCATCAGCCCCCCGATTTGGGTGTATTCCCGGCGCCAGGAATCGTAGTGGCTGCTGGAGTCCGGATGTACCCTGAGCATCAACGTCGCCAACAGAGTGAAGAGCACGATTCTGCCGGGGGTAACGCCCCATAAAATGCCATCATCCGGCTCCGGCAGCCGCAAGACACTCCGCTCGATGACATCACGAAGGGCAACCAGCACTACGGCGCAACAGATCGCCAATCCGGCCACCGGAATGTAGGCCGCCGACAGGCTGCGCCAGGGGATGAACGCCAGCGGAAGGATGCCAACGACAAAAAGCAAAGCTGACATGGCCAGAACTCTGGACCGCATGATGAGCGCCAACCCGAAGAGCAGCAGCAGGAACAAGGCTGTGATTTCGGGTGGGAGCGCCGGATCGGGCTTGTAAATGGCCTCGGCCAAATAGTGTCCGGTCTGCTTTAAGTACTCGGCCAAAGAAACAACCGGCTGGTAGCCGCCCAGATTGGCGAGGCCTTCCTTGTGCGCCAGCCGGCCGGCACAGAAAGCCAAGACGATTCCGGCGCCGATCAGCGGTGTGACGGATGCCCTGCCCGCCCAGACCGCTAACGCCTTGGGCGCGAATGATTTCGGAGGATGATAGAGGAGTTCGTAAAAGCCCAGCAGCACGGGCAGCACCACGGCCATCTCTTTGGAGTCCAGTCCCAGAATGAGCAACAGGCAGATCACCAGCACCTGAAACGCACCGGGGTACTGGCCGGACTGGCGAATTCGAACGTAGTAAAGGAATGCCGCAAAGAAGAATGTGAAACAAAAGACGTCGTAGAGCGTGCCCGAATTGTAGTACAGCGAGGAGAATGCCAGGTGGTAAGAATGCAGCAGTGCAGCCAGCACGCCGGCCTCCCTGGACCCGGCCAGCCGCCGTGCCAGCGCGTAGAGCAGCAGGACGTTCACGCACAACGCGGCGTACCGCAAGATGCTCAGCGCGCGCAAGTCTACGCCGAATAGGTCGAGCGAAAACTTGTAGACCAGCCCGCCGAATGGCCGAAAAGTGGGCGAGAAGCGCCAGAACATCAGGTTGTCCAGCAGCAAGTCCGGGTAGGGGCGCACCAGGCTGCGGTACATGTTCATGAGATCGTCTTGCGTGAAGCCGGCCCGAAGTCCAAGGCCGGCCTGGTGAAAGAAGTAAATGGCGATGAATGCAGCCGGGAGCAGCAGGACTAGTCTCTTCATGTGGCAGAGGACCATTATCGCTCGGTATGATGAACTCCTATGGCTGCGAGCGAGTGGCAGCACACCTTCGCCAAGGCACGGCCGCGCATGTCACGCCTGGCCGGACCCGTTCTCTTGTTCCTGATCTGTGCCGGCTTTTTCTGGAAGATCGTCCTTACCAATCAGTACACCTGGCTGGAGGGCCCGGACCTGGCCAATCAGGTGCTGCCGTGGTTTCAATTCCAGGCCGGCGAATGGCACCGGGGGCGCATCCCGCTCTGGGACCCTTACCAGTGGGGCGGCCAGTCGCTGATCGGCCAGGCGCAGCCCGGCGTCGCCTACCCGTTGAACTGGATCCTGTTCCTGCTGCCCTCTGCGCCATGGCTGGATGCACCAGGCTTACCTGCACTGGTACTTCGTGCTGATTCACTTCATGGCCGCATTGTTCGCCTACCTGCTGTGCCGCGATTTGAAACGGTCCCGGACCGCCTCGGTCGCCGCCGGCTGCGCCTTCGCGCTTGGGCGGCTGGGTGGGGGTCACCGACTGGCCGCAGATGCTGAACAGCGCCGTTTGGGCGCCGCTGGTATTCCTTTACATGTTGCGCAGCCTGCGCGGCGAGCGGCCGGTGGCCAGCGCCGCCGCCTCGGGCGCATTCTTCGGCATGGCATGGCTGGGGGGACACCACCAGATCCCCATCTTCCTGACGCTGGCCGCCGGCGGCGTCTGGCTGTATCATCTTCTTCCGGAAGGACAGCGCCCGTCTGCAAGTCACCAAACTGGCGGCGGTCTTCCTGGTCTTCCTGGTGCTGGTGAGCGGCCTGCAGACCCTTCCCGCCTACGAGTACGGCAAGCTGGCCAAGCGCTGGGTCAGCGCCGACGAGCCCAGCGGCTGGAACGAGCCGGTTCCCTATACCGTCCATAGCGCAGTATTCGCTGATCCCGACTTCCCTGCTGGCGATCGTGGTCCCCGGCGCCAACCGGCACGCCGACCCGTTCATCGGCGTGGCCGCGCTGACCCTGGCTCTGCTGGCGGTGGCTCTGGCCTGGAAGCAGCTCCCGGTTCGGATCTTTGCCGCCATTGCCGCCGGGGGCCTGCTGTTTTCGCTCGGCCGGAATAACGTGTTTCACGGGATGCTCTACGCGGTGGTTCCGATGGTGGAGAAGGCCCGCACGCCCTCTTTCGCTGTATTCATCTATCACTTTGGAATTTCCGTTCTAATCGCTTATGGAATAGACACTTTCTTGATACGAGAAGACTCCCCGTGGCAGCGCCGCGCAGCACTGGCGCTGGCTGGTCTTTGGCGGTGATCGTCTTCACCATCTCTGTTCGGCGCTGGTCGTGGCGCAGAAGCCGCCGGGGGACGACCGTTTCGTGGTGGTCGCGCTGGTCGCCCTGCTGCTGGCCGGCCTGCTTCACGGCTGGAGGCGGGGCAACTTCACGCCCGTGACCGCGGCGGCGCTGGCGCTCGGGCCTGATGCTCATCGAGTTCGGCAACTCTGGCCGGAATCTACTGGCCGCAACCGCGAGGAGAAGAGATCGCAACCTCGTACTTGAAGAGATGGCGCGCGCACTCCGACATTGCGGACTACTTGCAGGCCTCCCCTGGCCGGTGCGCATGGAGGTGTCCGACAAGGACATACCCTACAACTTCGGCGACTGGTACGGCATCCACCAGTTTGGGGGCTACGTGGCCAGCCTCCCCGTGAACCTGCTGCGCCTGCCCTGGCACACACCCCGCGCCAAGCAGATCTTCGGCGTCAACTACACGGTGAAGCGCGACCCGCCGGCCCCGAACCAGCAGGAGGTTTTCCAGGGAGCCAGCGGACTGAAGGTCTACTGGAACACGCGACGCGTTTCCGCGCGTGTGGACGGTTCACGAGGCTCAGCGGATCAGCGAAGAAGGCGAGTCACAGGCCATCACGGACGGCGGCTCGTTGGATCTGCGGCGCAAGACCTTTATGTTGGAGGCACCGCCGCCGCTGGAAACGTGCTCGGCCGGACGCAGTTAGCTCACCCGGCAGCAACAGCGGGCGTGTTACCATTCGAGGCGGAGATGGGCTGCCGCGGCATGGTCGATCTTGGGCGACAGCTATTTCCCGGGCTGGGTGGCAGGGTGGACGGCAAGCGCGCGCCCGATCTACGAAGCCTACGCGGCCTTCGCGGCGTGGTTGTCGACGAGGGCAAGCACCGCATCGAGATGCGCTACAGTGCCGGTCTCGGTGATGGCCGGGCTGCTGCTGACCTGAGTGGCATCGGGGCGCGGCTTTCCTCTCGATCCGTACGCCGGAAGACGGAGGCAGGCCAGGGCCTGATGCGCGGCGCCGGCGTCCCACTTCCCTGCCCGAAGTACATGCCTCGGTGCAAACCGCGCAGCCGTCGCTTGTGGCGGCGCATGTTCGCCTTCGCCGGCCCCGCCTACCTGGTCAGCGTGGGCTACATGGACCCCGGCAACTGGGCCACGGACCTGGAAGGCGGCGCGCGCTTCGGCTACCAGTTGCTCTGGGTGCTGGTCATGTCCAACCTCATGGCCATCCTGCTCCAGACGCTCAGCGCGCGGCTGGGCATCGTGCGGGGCTGGACCTGGCGCAGGCCTGCCGCGAGACCTACCCGACGCCGCATGAACTACGTGCTGTGGTTCCTCTGCGAGATCGCGATCGCGGCCTGCGATCTGGCGGAGGTTCTGGGCGCGGCGATCGGGCTGAACCTTCTCTTTCACATCCCGCTGCTCACGGGTGTGCTGCTGACGGCGGCGGATACGCTGCTGGTGCTTTGGCTCAGCCGGATTCGGCATCCGGGCGCTGGAGGGCTTCGTGCTCTCGCATGATCACCGTCATCGGCGGCTGCTTCCTGGTCGAGATCCTGCTGGCCAAGCCGGACATGGTCGAAGTGTTCGGCGGGCTGGTGCCGCGGCTCACGGATCAGAGCCTGTATGTCGCCATCGGCATCCTGGGCGCCACCGTGATGCCGCACAACCTCTACCTGCACTCCGCGCTGGTGCAGACGCGCCGCATCGAGGCCAGCGAGGCGGCCAAGCGGACGGCTTGCCGCTTCAACCTCGTGGATTCCGTAATCGCGCTGAACGGCGCGCTGCTGATCAACGCCGCCATCCTGATCCTGGCCGCGTCGACGTTCTTCAAGCGCGGCATCGTGGTCACCGAGATCCAGCAGGCTCACCTGCTGCTCGCGCCGCTGCTGGGGACCACCATGGCCGGCGTGTTGTTCGCGGTTGCCCTGCTCTGCTCGGGCCAGTCCTCGACCATGACCGGCACCATGGCCGGCCAGATCGTCATGGAAGGTTTCCTGAGCTTCCGCATGCGGCCCTGGCTGCGGCGGCTGATCACACGCATGGCGGCCATCGTGCCCGCGGCCATCACCATCTACATCGCGGGCGACGCGGGCGACCTACAAGCTGCTGATCCTCAGCCAGGTTATCCTGAGCATGCAGTTGCCGTTCGCGGTGATTCCGTTGATTCACTTCACCAGCGACCGCGGGAAAATGGGCTCCTTCGCCAACAAGATGTGGGTTCGCATCCTGGCCTGGACGGCGGCGGGCATCATCGTCAGCCTCAACCTGCACCTGGTCGTGGACACGATTCGGGAGTGGCTGGCGGCGGCCGGCGAGTATCGCTGGCTGCTGGCCGCCGTGGTGGTCCCTCTTGCGTTGCTGCTGTTGGCCCTGCTGCTATATGTCACCTTCGAGCCGTTGTTGGCGCACTGGATGCGCCGTGTGAAGAGGGCTCCGGTGGAAGTTCCGACGCAGATCGGGACCGAAATTGTCGCGCCCTCCTACCGGCGGATTCTGGTGCCCCTGGATCACACCGAAATCGACCGTCAGGCCGTGGCGCAAGGCGCCGCGCTGGCCCGTATGCACTCCGCCAAACTGTACCTGCTGCACGTGGAAGAAGACGTGACCAGCCAGGTCTACGGGCCCTTATCCTCCACGGCCGAGGTTGAGGCCGGGTTAGAGTACCTGGAGAACATAGCCCAAACGCTCCGGGAACAAGCCGTGGATGTCGAGGCCGTGATCCGCTATTCGAGCCGTCCGAAACAGGAGATCGTGCAATTCGCGCGGG
Source organism: Bryobacterales bacterium (assembly GCA_963744775.1). GTDB lineage: Bacteria > Acidobacteriota > Terriglobia > Bryobacterales > Bryobacteraceae > CAVUVG01. Next base: position 57,131 of record CAVUVG010000009.1, on the reverse strand, counting down.
AACTCCACCCCGATCTGGTGGTGATGGGAGCACACGGTCACAAGGGACTGCAGGACCTGGTGTTCGGCACCACCATCGATGGCGTTCGCCACCAGATCGACGCCCCCATCATGATCGTGCATGGGCCCCACCCGCCGGCCTGAGAGGCTCGGCCCCTGGGACACCCTGCCACGGCCCTGCGTCGCCCCTATACACGAACCCGCTCATTGTCTCCCTATCTTATTAATTCATAAGGGGATGACATGGCAGGCGAAATGCAGAGTGACTGTCTTAATAATGAAGCGATCCGGTTTGGTTGCGCTGGCGGTTGTGTTGCTTCTGGGCAACGTCGCTTTTGCTCACTACCAGTTCGTTCATTACACCAACACCGAGGGCCGGATCGTTTCCGTGCCCGAAAAATTCGACCTGAACGCGCTTCCGAATCGAACGCTCTACTTCTTCATTCCGGAAAACGGCCCTCAGATGGTTGGGGCTGGTTTTCCCGCACTGCTCAGCCAGATCCGCGCCGCGGCCCGCGTGTGGAGCGACGTTCAGACTTCCGGATTGAGAATTGAGTTTGGCGGCTTCGCGGCTCCCGGGACCGAGCAGAAAACGCCCGGAATCGATGTCATCTTTGTTGAGCCGAACGAGTTGCCGGCAGGTCTGGTGGCGCTGGGGGGGCCCACCTCACGTTCCCCCTTGGTTACAGGCGAGACTGGGTCATTCGTTCCCATTACACGTTCCGTTCTGAAGCTTCCGAAGGACCTCTCCCAGCGCCCCAGCTATAGCGAGGCTGTCTTCCTGACTTTGGTGCATGAATTCGGCCACGCGCTTGGATTGCAGCACACGCTCACCTCCAGCGTGATGTCCACGGAGGTGACGCGTTCCACGACGCGCTCGAGACCCCTGGCGGCCGACGATGTGGCCGGCATCTCCACGCTCTATCCGGCTCCCGGCTTTTTGTCGGGGACAGCCAGCATCTCAGGCCGTGTCACGATGGACGGCCAAGCGGTGCACATGGCGTCTGTCGTGGCGTTAGATCCGGCAGGAACCGCGGTGAGCGCCCTTACCGATCCTGATGGCTTCTACCGGATCGCCGGTTTGTCCCCGGGCGAATATTACCTCTACGTCCATCCGCTGCCGCCCGGCAAGCAAACTGACTTAGGCCCGGCGGAGATCGTGCTCCCGGTAGGCTCTGACGGCAAACCGGTGCCCGCGGGTCCGTTGTTCGAGACCGTGTTCTACCGCGATACGAAGAGCGTTCTTCAGGCGGCCATGGTCAGCGCGCAGCCCGGCCAGCGGCTGGCTGGTTACGATTTTGCCGTCAAGCCGCGCGGATCACTGGATCTCTATGGCGTGACCACTTATAGCTTCCCAGGCGCTTACGCCGTGAAGCCCGCCTTCGTGAACGTCAACAACGCAGGCCGGAACTTCCTGGTGGCCGCCGGCGCCGGACTCATCGTTGACGATGCCCCCGCCCCCGGACTCGGGGCCGGCGTGGTAGGCGGCTCGGCCACGGTGATGGAAGATGGAGTCAAGGCGTACAAGACAGCGCCTTCATTCCTCCAGTTGGACTTCAGCTTTAGCCCCTTTGGTGGTCAGGGCCCGCGTCACCTTGTTTTTTCCCGCGACGGGAGCATTTTTGTGTTGCCGGCTGGGCTGCACCTGGTGCGAAGCCAGCCGCCATCCATCGCCTCGGTGACGCCGGGAGAACCGAAGGACGGAAGACCCACCGCCATCCTGATCGGTTCGAACCTCACGGCGTTCACGCGTGTTCTCTTCGACGGCTGGCCGGCCCCCATCGTCGCGCAGAATGAGGACTCTGGTGCGTTGACGGTGGTTCCACCACCCGGAACACCGGATCTCCGGGCCGTGGTTACCGCTCTGGACGATGACGGGCAGGGGTCCATGTTCCTGGACAGCGCTTCCCCGCCCCAATACACTTACGGGCCCGCTGCACAGCCATCGGTGACCGTGTCGCCTTCCGCGCTTCCGGCCGGCTCTGAAGCGATGATCGAGATCCGCGGCGCGAACACCAACTTCGCCGAGGGTCAGGCAGTCGTGGGCTTCGGAACGAGCGACGTGGCGGTGCGCAGGGTTTGGGTGATGGGACCGGACAGGTTGCTGGCCAACGTCCACATCAACGAGGGCGCATCACAGGCCTCGGCTGCATTGACTGTCGTTTCCGGTTTCCAGATCTCCACGCAGCCGCAGGCGCTGCAGGTTCAAGCTCCGCGTCTCGATGTTCCGGTCGCGGATCCGGTGCTTGTCAATCCGCTCACCGGCCAGGCCAGCGTCTATGCCGGCGGGCAAGCGACGCTCGCAGTGGCCCACCTGGTTTCTCCAATAGAGTCGCCGGCCGCCGAGATCACGCTCAATGATCTCCAGGCCAAGATCCTGGCGGTTGAGCCGGGGCGGATCACGTTTGAAGTGCCGGCGGCGCTGGGCCTCGGCCCGGCTGTCCTGCGGCTGAAAGTCGCCGGAATTTCGAGCCAGCCAGTGGTTGTCGCCATCGAACTCCCTCCGCCTGTCATTCACGAAGTCTTTGCATTTGGCCACATCGCCGTCGACTCTGTCCGCCCGGCTGCTCCCGGAGAGGATTTGTGGGTGACTGTCTCCGGGCTCGCTGACCCGTCAGCGGTGAGTAATCCCGGGCGGATCACAATCAACCTGGGAGGCGTCCTGCATGCGGCACTCGAAGTGGCGGAAGCAGAGATAGAGACCGACACTTACGGCGTGAGGTTCAGAATCTCGCCCGCGGTAGCCGCCGGCCCTGGCGTCCCACTGTCGGTCATAGCCGGAACCCGCGTTTCGCAATCGCATCCGATCGCGGTCATAACACTTCCGTAGCGTCCTCCTCCGTTACAAAAAAAAGCCCCCGTCACAGGGACGGGGGCTATGTTCAAGTGGGGAGAGGGCTCAAGTCTTCGATATTCCGATATGATTATCTGGAATTACTGATAGATTATAGACTATTGGCTATAGACTGTCCACAAGAATTTCCTGCTGAGCCGCAACGAACTGAAAACATTGGCCCGTGAACTGCTATACTCTATCAAGGTCAACTGTGGCAAACGGCGCCAGCCAGGTGAGCATCGCGGATCTCGCTCCTCTACCAATGCAGTCTCGTGCCGAAAAAGTCGCCGAGCAACTGCGCACCGCCATACTCACGGGTTCACTCACGCGAGGCGAGAGACTGATCGAGCAGAAGCTTGCGGCGGCCTTTGGGGTCGGCCAGCCTACGCTGCGCGAGGCTCTCAAGGAGTTGGAAATCCAAGGCTTCGTGCGCAAGATCCCGCAGCGGGGCACCTACATCACAGACTTGAGCCGCGAGGACGTCGTTAAACTCTACGAGGTCCGGATGGCGCTGGAAGTCGTGGCTGTGAGGAAGGCTGCCCAGAATATGACAGATGCCGCGCTGGCGGAACTGCGCGCAAGCCTGGACCGCATGACGGCCGCCGCCAATGCGCTCAACCTGGCCGAGTATCACCGCCGCGACATCGAATTTCACAGGGTACTCTGGCGACTCAGCGGCAACGAGCATCTGACAGCCGCCCTTGACCGTGTGGCGTTTGCTCTTTTCGTGTTCGCGATTCTGCGAAATCAGAGAAATCCTCAGACCTACGCCACGTCGGTATGGCAGCACGGCCGGATTCTGGAAGGGCTGGCCACCAGGGATCCGGAGCAGGCTTGCCGGATCTTCGAGGAATCCACATCGCACTACTGGCGCACTTACGGCGGCGTCAAGCCCTAGGCGCATCAGGAGGCTGATCACCGTCCGACGGCCCATGGTAGACTGGGCCTTGCGTCAGTGAGCTATCGAGCACTCCTCCGGCTGCGCCGCACCTCCCAAATCGTCTTCCTCGCCCTGTTCCTGTTCCTGCTGGTCAAGACCGTGGCCCCTGAATCCCTGCGCGCCGCCAGGGGCGACATACGGCTTCCCTACCCCGCCAGCATCTTCCTGGAAGCCGATCCGCTGGTCGCCATCACCAGCGCGCTCTCCACGCGGGCCCTTTACAAGGGCCTGATCTGGAGCCTGGTCATCCTCATCCCCACGCTGTTCCTGGGCCGGTTCTTCTGCGGCTGGGTTTGCCCGCTCGGCACGCTGAATCATTTCTTCAGCGACTGGAAGTCGGAGAAGAAGCGCGGGCGGCAGCGCATCGACTCCAACCGCTACAAGGGCTGGCAGCGGCTCAAGTACTACATCCTGATCGCGCGTGCTCGCGCGGCCGCCTTGTTCGGCAGCTGCGCTGGCGGGCGTGCTCGACCCGATCTCGCTCACCGTGCGGTCGCTGGCGCTCTCCATCCTGCCGGGGCTCAACTACGCTCTGAATGCGCTGTCTGGACGCCCTGTACCAGAGCGGCTCCGGCGTCCTGCGCATCGCTGGCCGAAGTGCTTCGCACTTCCTGCTGCGCCAGGTGGTGCTGAGCTTCAAGCAGCCGTATTTCCGCCAGGGCTTCTTCCTGGGGCTGCTCTTCATCGCGATCCTGGCGCTGAACCTGCGCATCACGCGCTTCTGGTGCCGGGCGCTGTGCCCGCTGGGCGCGCTGCTGGGCTGGATGTCGCGCTGGTCGATTCTGGGCCTGGAGAAGCACCCCGCGCAACTGCGAGGACTGCAACCGCTGCCTGCTGCATTGCCAGGGCGGCGACGATCCGATCCCCGGCGCCAAATGGCGCAAGGCCGAGTGCCATCTCTGCCTGAACTGCGTGGACGATTGCCCCGAGAGCGGGCTCCGCTTCAAGTTCTTTCCCGCGCGCGAAGCCACCATCGAGGGGCCGGACCTGCAGCGCCGCAAGGCGCTCGCCAGACTGGCGGCGGGCGCCGCCGCTGTTGCCGCTGCTGCGCAGCGACGCCGGGCCTGGCGGTCGAAGCCAGACGAGCGGCTCATCCGCCCGCCCGGCGCGCTGGACGAGAAGAGCTTTCTCGACCGCTGCGTGCGCTGCGGCGAGTGCATGAAGGTCTGCCCGAACAACGCCCTGCATCCCGACCCTCGCGCAGGCCGGGCGTGGAGGGTATCTGGACGCCGGTGCTGGTGCCGCGCATCGGATACTGCGAGCCGAGTTGCACGCTCTGCGGCCAGGTCTGCCCCACGGGCGCCATCTGGGAGTTCACGCTGGCCCAGAAGGCCTGGGCCGCGCGAAACTGCACCCAAGGACGCGAAGCCCATCCGCATCGGCACGGCGTTCTACGATCACGGCCGCTGCCTGCCCTGGTCGATGGCCACCGAGTGCATCGTCTGCGAGGAGTGGTGCCCGACGTCTCCCAAGGCCATCTATCTCCGGCCCGCCGACGTCACCGATGCCGCGGGCGCGGTGAAACAGGTGCGCCAGCCCTACGTGGTCCCGGAGCGCTGCGTGGGATGCGGCGCCTGCGAGTTCGCCTGCCCGGTGCGGGACCGGCCGGCCGTGTACGTCACCAGCATCGGCGAGAGCCGCTCGAAGATCAACCAGATTCTGCTCAGTAAGCCCGTGGCGACGCCCCCCGCCTCGCTTTTTCCGGAGTCGAACGAAGTCAAAGGTTGGAGCAGGACGGCCGAAACGCGCACCTTCACGGCGGACGATCTGTGGGAGTATATCGACGGCGCCGCCGACAATATGTCCGGGCGGGCATGGTGCGCACGCTCGCCGCCGACTACCGTTATCGGGACAAAGTCGACGCCGTGGCCGACATCTACGTGACGAAGGACGCCGAGGGCGCAAGAAAGATCTTCGAATTCGAGTCCGCGGCGGGCAGCAAGCCGGTCGCCTTGGGTCAGGAGGGCCGGCTGTACGGGGCCAGCCTCACGTTCCGCAAAGGACCGTACTTTGTGCGCCTGGTAGCCTACCAACAGGATCCGCGGATCGCGGAGGCGCTGGTGGAGCTGGCGCGAGGGATCGAAAAGAAGCTCGTTCCATAACGCAGAACAACAGGAGGAAGAATATGCAGCGACGGGAATTCATCCAAAGATCCAGTGCCGCGCTCGCGGCTGGAATGGGCGCGGGCATGAATGCCTGTGCCAAACCGGCGACCGTGCAGGAGATGGACCAAGCGGTCAGCGCGGTGGGGCAATTGCCGCGCCGGAAGCTGGGCTACAGCAAGCGGGAAGTCAGCGTCATGGTGGGGGCCGGCGACTGGGCGCCCGACGCCGTGGAGGCCGGTGTGCGCTGCGGCGTCAACTTCTGGCACAAGGCCACGGAGTGGCCGGACGGGGCGGTGCCAAAAAGCATCCTCAAGAACCGCGAGGCTCACTATTGCACCATTTGCGTGGACCGCGTGGGCGGCAACCATGAACGCGGCACGCATCGACACCGAGGAGCACTACCGGCTCGTCAAAGAGTCCGCCAAGAGCTCCGGCCTGGGTTACTTCGACGATATGCAGTTTCACTTCGGCTACCACAACGTTGCCGAAGTGAAGCAGAACCGCGGTTTCATCCGCGCCTTCGATCGCCTCGAAGAAGGAAGGGCTGGTCCGGCACCTGTGCCTTTCCCAGCACAGCTACAACGGCAACTTCCGCGTCCCAGGCGGGCAGAGCGCGGCCGAGGTGCTGACCGCGGTCATCGAGGACGGCCTCTACGAGCACGCGCAGTTCGCCTACTCCTACGGAGACGAGCCGGCCATGGACCGGCTGCTGGCGCTGGCGCGGCAGAAGGGATTCGGCACCGTCGCCATGAAGACCGCCCGGGGCGTGGGGCGGCTGGCGCAGGATCAGGCGATCATGAAGAAGTTCCCGGCCGGCACGACACCCTACCACGCGCTGGCGCGCTGGCTGACCACTTCCTCGCAGCTCGACGCGGCGCTGGTTCGCATCAACAGCCTGAGCCAGTTCGTCGATACCGTGTCGGGCGCGGGCAAGAGCATGCGCGCCAGCGACCGCCGTGCGATCGAGATGATGGTGGCGCACGCCGACCAGGAGGCCTGCCGCCTGTGCAACGAGTGCCTGGAGTTCTGCCCGCGGCGAGTGCCCATCGCGGACATCCTGCGCTTCGAGCGCTATGCGGTGGATTATGGCGACCGCGGCGTGGCGCGCCGCCTGTATGCCCGGCTCGATCGCCGCGCCGACTCCTGCGCCGCCTGCGGCACCTGCCTGCCGCACTGCCCGCAAGGGCTCGAGATTCCTCGAAAGCTCGCCGAAACGCACCAGTTGCTGGGCGTCTGATGATGCCAACGGCACCAGAGCTTGCGGGACGGCGGGAAGCGCTGCTGCGAGTGCTGCGGCTCGGAGGTCTGGGCGCAGGCGCGGCCGGGCTAGGTTTCTGGTTGAAGAGCCGCAGCCGCCAGCCGGAGGAGCCCGCGGTGGCCTACGTGAAGCGCAGTTTCACCGTGCCGCCCGATGCGAGCCTGCCCGAGCTGGCCGTGGTTCAGGGGGAGGATCCACGGCAGCTTGTGCGCCGGGCCGTTGCGGAACTGGGCGGCATGAAGCGGTTCATCGCGCGCGGTGACGTGGTCGTGATCAAACCCAATGTCTCTTGGGACCGCACACCCGAGCAGGCCGCAAACACGAACCCTGACGTGGTGGCGGAAACGGCGCGCCTGTGCCTGGATGCCGGCGCCAAGACCGTGATCGTCACCGACGTGAGTATCAACGAACCGCACCGTTGCTTTGCCCGCAGCGGAATCGCCGAGGCGGCGCGCGCGGCGGGCGCCGAGGTTGTCCTGCCGGAGGAGAGGAAGTTCAAGCGGGTCGATCTGGGCGGCGATCTGCTGCGTGTATGGCCGGTCTTGGAACCTTTCCTGACGGCCGACAAGATGATCAACCTGCCCGTCGCCAAGCACCACAGCCTCACCGGCGTCACCCTGGGGCTCAAGAGTTGGTACGGGATCCTGGGCGGGCAGCGCCAGCGGCTGCACCAGCGCATCCATGAGAGCTTGGCCGACCTGGGCAGTTTCATGCGCCCGACGCTGACCTTGATCGACGCCTACCGCGTGCTCCTGCGCGGCGGGCCCAGCGGCGGCAACTTGGAGGACGTGGCGCTTCGCCAGACGCTCATCGCGGGCACCGACCCGGTGGCCCTGGATGCCTACGTGGCCAAGGCCTACTGGAATCTCGGCGAGCAGGACCTCCTCTACCTCCAGTTGGCCAGCCAGCGAGGTTTGGGCACTCCACAGTTCGAGAAACTGAGGACGCACGTCGTAAAGGTGTAGCCCCGCTTTCTCGATCCGCTACAATGGTGGGCTTACCGGAGGTACCTTTTGCGGCTCGTTCTGACCGGCGCGGCCGGCTTCATCGGATCTCATCTGTGCGACCGTCTGCTTGCGGAGAACCACACGGTTGCCGGCATCGATAACCTTCTGACGGGCTCTCTCCGCAACATCGCGCACCTGGCCGGGAACGCCCGGTTCCAGTTCATCCAGCACGACGTGACACAGCCGCTGGCGATCGATGGCCCCGTCGACGGCGTGCTCCATCTGGCCTCCCTGGCCAGCCCGAAGGACTACCTGGCCCATCCGGTCGAAACCCTGGACGTCGGATCCATAGGAACGCGCCACATGCTGGAGTTGGCGCGCCGCCATCAGGCCCGGTTCCTGCTGACTTCGACATCGGAGTGCTACGGCGATCCGCTCGAGCACCCGCAGCGGGAGACCTACTGGGGCAACGTAAACCCTGTGGGCGTGCGCTCGTGCTACGACGAAAGCAAGCGGTTCGCCGAGGCGCTGGTCATGGCCTACCATCGCGTGCACGGGTTGCGCACGAACATTGCGCGGATCTTTAACACCTATGGTCCCCGCATGCAGCTTGACGACGGGCGCGTGGTGCCGGCGTTCATCGACCAGGCGCTGCGCGGCAAGCCGGTGACACTCTTCGGCGACGGCTCGCAGACGCGCAGCTTCTGCTACGTCAGCGACATGGTGGAGGGGCTGTGCCGGCTGATGGTTTCCGATGAGCGATACCCCGTGAACCTCGGCAACCCGGTAGAGATGACCATCCGCGAGTTCGCCGAGTGCGTTTGCCGCCTGTCGGGCGCGGCGTGCGCCGTGGAAAACCATCCCCTGCCACAGGATGATCCGAAGAAACGCCGCCCTGATATCTCTAAAGCCGTTAATCTCTTAAGCTGGAAACCGAAAGTACAACTTGAATACGGTCTGCGCCAAACCATCGACTATTTCCGGGCGCTGGCATGACATTTCGCGAACGCACCCGAGGTCTGGTGCGTGCCCCCAAGCTGGTGTGGGACGTCCTGGCGCGCGGGCGCTACGCCTTCCAGTACGATCAAATGCCGATGCTGGCCGACCGGATGTCCGCGGCCAAGCGGCTCAACCTTTTCAAATCCGGAGCAAACCTCCTCTTCCGCCGCCTGCGCCCTTGGGGCATGCCTTTGCACATGCAGTTCGAGCTGGCCAACTACTGCAACCTGCGCTGTCCGGTCTGCCCCACGGGTTCCAAGTCTTTGAACCGTCCCCCCGTGGCCATGGATGCGGAACTGTTCGAGCGGGTCATGGACCAGGTTGGGCCTTATCTATTGACCGCCTCCCTGTGGGCTTGGGGGGAGCCGTTGCTTCACCCGCGCCTGAAGCAGATTCTTCGCGCCGCCCGCAAACACGACGTCGCCACCCTGCTGTCCACCAATGGACAGAACCTCAACGACGAACGGGTTCTGGAGGCCTTGATAGAGGAGCCGCCCGCCTATCTCATCCTGGCCTTGGACGGGCTGACGGACCAATCGAACTCCGCCTACCGGGTTGGCGCCAGACTCGCGCCGATTCTCGAAGGGGTGAAGAAGCTGGCCGCCATGAAGCGCGCGCGGGGCCTCACCAGACCCGTGTTGAACATGCGTTTCATCGTCATGAAGCACAATCAGCATGAGGTGGGGCTACTCGACGAGTTTGCGGCCCGGCATGGTTTCGAGCTACTGACCATCCGCAACATCTTCTTCATCGAATCGACTTCCGACGCCTGCACCAACGGCGCCCTGGCGCCCGACGCGGAGGAGTGGAGCGCCTACGGGCACTTTGGTGGCAGCGACGGCTTCTTCTGCCTGGAACCTTTCTGGTTCCCATCCGTGTTCGCCGACGGCACGCTCGTGCTTTGCGAGCAGGACTACAATGCCGACCTATCGCTGGGCCGTATCGGGGGAGATGTCTCCTTCCGCGACCTATGGCACAGCCCGCGCGCCGCGCGCCTGCGCCAGACCATCCGGGACTCCAGGGAGAGCGTGAGCTTCTGCCGGAAGTGCCCTTACCTCGACCGCCCCATTACCGATTTCAACGTCGAGGCGCGTTACGTGACGAGCTGCGAAGGAAGGTGAGCCAGTGAGCCGTCCTGAGAGGATCATCCGCCTGGGCATCATCGGCTGCGGCCGCGTGGCCGAGGAGCGCCATCTGCCTCCGCTTCTGCACATGCCGGAAGTGCGCGTTGTGGCGGTCACCGACCTGGATCCGGCGCGATCCGCGCGCCTGGCGGACCGGCTCGGCGCCCCGCTAAGGCTGAGCGATTATCGTGCCGTGCTGGACCGTTCCGATGTGGATGCGGTGGCCATCCTCACGCCCGCCGCGTCCCACGCCGAGATTGGCATCGCGGCCTTGGATGCCGGCAAGCACGTGCTGGTGGAAAAGCCGCTGGCTCTGAGTTTGGCCGAGTGCGACCGCTTCATCGCCCGGGCCGCCCAGTCGCCGTGCAAGGTCGTGGTGGGGTTCAACCTGCGCTGGCATCGCCTTGTCCGGAGCGCGCGTGAGTTTCTCAACACCGGCGCCCTGGGGCGCATCAAGGCGATTCGCAGCGCTTACACGCATGACCGGCTCGGCGACAAGGCGCCGGACTGGCACCGCAAACTGGATTTGGGCGGAGGCGTGTCCTTCAACGAGGCTGTTCACCACTTCGATCTCTGGCGCTACTTCGGGGGCGGAGACGTGGAGCAAATCTTCTCGATCAGCATCCCGTCCGAATTTTACGAAGACGAAACCAATACCGTCATGGCCCGGCTGGCCGGTGGCGTCCTGGCCACCGGCGTCTTCAGCTTCCGGACCGGCCCCACCAGTGAGGTGGAGATCTATGGCGAGCTCGGCCGGCTGTGCCTTTCGCTCTACCGCTTCGACGGGCTGGAGTTCTACCCGACTTCCAAGTATCCCGGCGACCTGGGGGATCGGGTGAAGAAGACCCTCGCTTCCCTCGGCAGCCTGCCGCAGGCGTTGCCGGTTCTGCGTAGAGGCGGGGATTTTCAGGCGACTTTCGACGGGCTTTGGCGGCACTTCATCGACTGCATCCTCCACGACCTCCCGTCCCAATGCACGTTGGAGGACGGAAAGAACAGTCTGCGGGTCGCCCTCGCGGTCGTCCAGTCGGCCCGCTCCGGCATGCCGGTTCAAGTGTGTGCGGCGGAAGGGTAAGCGAGCACCGGCGGCGCGCATGTCAGAGACCCTCGACTTCTCCATCATCATTCCCACCCGCGACCGGCATGACCAATTGGCGGCCTGCCTGGATGCCGTCGCGGCGCTCCGCTATCCAGATGCGCGGTTCGAGGTGGTGGTGGTGGACGATGGCAGCCTCACTCCCGTGGAACCCGTCATCGCGCCGTGGCGCGAGCGGCTGCGGATTACGCTTCTGAGCCAGCCCGGAGCGGGCCCCGCGCTGGCCCGCAACTGCGGCGCCGCCGTGGCCCAGGGCCGTTTTCTCGCTTTTACCGACGACGATTGCCGCCCGGCGCCGGAGTGGCTTGTGCATTTTGCGGCCCGCCTGAACGCTGCGCCCGATTCCATCGTCGGCGGACGGACGATCAATGCGCTGGAGGATAACGTCTACGCCACGGCCAGCCAGGCTCTGGTGAGCTACCTCTACGACTACTTCAACCGGGATCCCCGTAATTTCTGGTTCTTGGCTTCCAATAATCTTGCGCTGGCGGCCGAGAGCTTCCGTTCCGTGCGCGGTTTCGACACCTCTTACCCGAAAGCGGCCGCCGAGGACCGTGACCTGTGCGACCGCCTGCGCGCCGCCGGCCACGGCATGGCTTTCGTCCCGGACGCCGTGGTCCGGCACCTGCATCCGTTGAGTCTCACAACTTTCTGGTCTCAGCATTTTGGATATGGCCGTGGCGCCCGCCGGTACTGGCGCGCGCACCGGGAGCGTACGGGTGAAGGTATACACGTGGAGCCCCTTCGGTTCTACCGGCGCATGCTCTCCTGGCCGCTGCGGCAGCAGCACCGCCGCCACCCCCTGAAGGTGACCGCGCTGCTGCTATTGAGCCAGGTCGCCAACGCCGCGGGCTTCTTCTGGGAATGGACCTCTGCACGCCGGCGGCGCGCCCCTATACCAGATCGTTAGTCAACTCCGTGAGTTCGTCTGAGGTCAGCGCGCTATCGGCATGGTAGTGTGGATGGTCGACGAAGATGCGCGCTCCGCCGGGAAATTGCGCGGCGTGAGCGGGCGTCAGGGCGAACTTCAAATACTGCACGGAACTGAGGCGGCTGGCCGACATCTGCCGGGTGTCGAACCGGCCCTTCACGGGCGGCAGATCTCCGATCACCAGCCAGACGTGCTCCTCCAGCCCGAGCATTCCCTCAGCCGCAATCACGTTCAGCGGGCGTCTCGTATTCGATCAGCAGGGTCGCGCTCAGTTCCCCGGCGCCCGGAATCAGCTCGTTGTAAGTCTCGACTTCGTGCGCGATTTCGGCCGGCTTGACGATGCGCTCGATGCGGATCATCTCCTGAATCTGGTAACGCACTGTTTCGTGGTTTTCGAACAGGAACGTCAGATGATCCCCCACGCGCACGCGCCGCTTTTCCTTCAGCGCCATGACCCACGGTCGCCAGTGCTCGCGCTCCAGTTCGTATGCGGCGAGGTTCTTGATTTCCGCAACCGTGACAGGCCGCATCAGTTGCTCTCCGCTTTCGGGAAGCCGTCTTCGCGATAGGCGCGCGACAGCACCTGGATGGGATGAATGGGCCGCCTGCCGAGGGCCTGGTCGAACTGCACGGCGGCCAGCGGGCAATCGGTCGCCAGCACATCGGCCTGCACGGCGGCCATCTCCTCGAAAGCTTTCTTGCCCGCCAGCTTGGACAGCGGGAAGAACTCCTTCTTCATGGCCCAAGTACCATCATGACCGCAGCACTGCTCGACCATTTTGACCGTGGTGCCCGGAATCAGCCGCAGCATGTCCCGTGAGCGGAAACCGATGTTCTGGGCCTTCAAATGGCAAGGCAGGTGATAGGCAACGCTGCGCGGGGCGGAGCGGAAGTCACGGTTGAACTTGCCTTCCTGCTTGAGCTGGAAGAGGTATTCGCAGACATCCATGGCCGCTTGCCCGATTTCTTTGGCCTCGGGCGTGCCCAACAGTTCGGCGTACTCCTTGCGCAGCATATAAGAGCACGTCGGATCGGCGATCAGGATCCTCTTCCCTTCCCTGACGTAGGGAAGCAGCGCCTCCACGTTGCTCCGGGCCATGCGCCGGGCCAGTTCCATATTGCCGGCTTCCACCGCGGGCATGCCGCAGCAGTTCTGTTTCACCGCCACCAGGGCGATCCCGCTCTTAGCAAAGACCTCAAGCACGTCCTTGCCAAGTTGTGGGTTGTTGTAGTTCATCGAACAAGTCACAAACAACACCGCACGCGAAGCGTCACCTGAAGGGGCGGGCTGCTTCCGGACCCAATCCATGAAGGTCTCGCCGTAGAAGTCCGGCAAAAGCTTTTCCCGGTGAATCCCGAGGGTGCGCTCCATCAGGACGCGCAGCAACGGCTGCCGGTTCGCCCAATTGGCGATGCCGGGCGTGAGGGCCGCCATCTTACCGAGCATCTCGGGGCGGCATAGCACCCGCGAACGGAGGTCGAAACCGCTCGCCTTCCTGCGCACAGCGTTGGCGCGCAGCAGCAGGCGCGGGAAGTCAAGCTGGAACTGGTGGCCGTCATCCGGCGTATAGGGACACTTGACGTAGCAGATCTTGCACTGATAGCAAGTGTCGATCACGCGCCCGGTTTCCGCCGGCGTGAACTCCCGAACGTCACCCCCGTGCCGCTCCACGGCCTGGAACAGCTCAGGAAAGGCCGGGCACAGGTTGAAGCAAAGCCGGCAGCCATTGCAGATGTCGAAGACTCGGTCCAGTTCCTGCTGGAGCGCGCCGGCGTCCCAATAGACGGGCACATTCGGGTCGTACGTAAGACCCGGGCTGGGCGTTCCTTTGATGATGGACACTGCTAGGCGATGCTCTCGAGCCCCTTGGCGAAGCGGCCGGCGTGCGACTTCTCGGCCTTCGCCAGGGTCTCGAACCAGTCGGCGATTTCGGCGAAGCCCTCCTCGCGGGCAGCCTTGGCCATACCTGGGTACATGTCCGTGTACTCGTGCGTTTCGCCGGCGATGGCGGATTTCAGGTTGTCGACGGTTTCCCCCATGGGAAGATCGGTGGCCGGGTCGCCAACCGGTTTCAAGTAATCCAGATGGCCGTGCGCGTGGCCCGTTTCCCCCTCGGCCGTATCGCGGAACAGGCCCGCGACGTCAGGGTAGCCTTCCACGTCGGCGTTCTTGGCGAAATAGAGATAGCGCCGGTTGGCCTGCGACTCTCCGGCAAACGCCTCTTTGAGGTTTTCGTGCGTCTTGGTCCCTTTGAGTGATATGTGGTGACTCATAATTAACAATAATTATTACATAACAACAACAGAGTGCCGCTGATCTGATATGCTCAGGCTTTTATGAAACGCAGAACACTGCTGGCGGTCCTATTGGTGGCGTGCGCCTCCTTGCATGCTCAAGAGAGAGTCGATCTTGCGGTCGTGAATCGCATCAAGAGCGAGGCGCTCGAAAACTCCAAGGTCATGGACCATCTCTTTTATCTGACGGATGTTTATGGTCCCCGGCTGACGGGCTCACCGGGCTTCCAACGAGCCGCCGAGTGGACGCTGAAGCAACTGGAAGGTTGGGGGCTTCAAAACGTCAAGACCGAGAAATGGGGTCCCTACGGAAGAAGCTGGTCGCTGGCGCGCTACTCGGGAAACATGATCGAACCGCAGACAACGCCGGTCACCGGCGTCGCGCTGCCCTGGACGCCCGGCACCAACGGCCTTGTCGCGGCCGAAGCGGTCCTGGCGCCGCTGCCGCTCACCAGCGACGCCGATCTTGAGCAAGCCATGTCGAAGTTCAAGGGCACGCTGAAGGGCAAGATCGTCCTCGTGGAGACCCCTCCGCAGATCGCCATGCAGACGACACCAGCGAGCAGCCGTTACACGGAAGCGGAACTGGCTTCGCTGGCGCTGGCGCAAGAGCCGCCGCCCAGCAGGCCTCGGAGCCCGCGCGAGCTCGCGGCACGCCGTGACAAATTTCTGAAGGACGAAGGCGCGTTGCTGGTGCTGACGCCGGGCGGCCGCGGGCAATGGGGCGTCATCGTCGCTGCCTCAGCCGGCTCTCGCGATCTGAAGGACCCCGTGCCGCCCCCTACGGTCGCTGTCTTCGCCGAGCAATACGACCGCATCGCCCGTCTCCTCGACAGAAAGATCCCGGTGCGGCTGGAGTTCAACATTGAGGCCAAACTGCTCGATGACCACATCGATAGTTTCAATCTCATCGCCGAGATTCCGGGGGGACGCAAGAAGGACGAGGTCGTGATGCTCGGCGCGCACCTGGATTCCTGGACTGGAGGCACCGGAGCCGCGGACGATGCCGCTGGATGCGCGGTCATGATGGAGGCCATGCGCATTCTCAAAGCCCTGGATCTGAAGATGGACCGCACTGTGCGTCTGGCGCTCTGGAGCGCGGAGGAACAAGGGCTGCTCGGCTCTCGTGCCTATGTCACGAATCATTTCGCCGAGCGGCAAACCATGGCGCTCAAACCCGAGCACGCCCGGCTGTCCGCCTATTTCAACGTGGACAACGGCGGCGGCAAGTTTCGGGGGATTTACATGCAAGGCAACGACATGGTGCGCCCGATTTTCGAGGCCTGGCTGGCGCCATTCAGGGACATGGGCGCCACCACGGTTACTATCCGCAACACCACGGGCACGGATCACCTCTCATTTGATGCCGTGGGTCTGCCCGGATTCCAGTTCATTCAAGACGATCTGGAGTACGATACGCGCACGCACCACGCCAACTTGGACACCTATGAACGTGTGCAGGCGGCCGACCTGATGCAGGCCGCGGCCATTGTGGCCTCCTTCGCCTACAACGCCGCGACGCGGCCCGAACTGCTCCCGCGCAAGCCTTTGCCCAAACCCCGGTAGGGGCACGCCACCGGCGTGCCCCTACGCGCGCGCCTCGGCTTTGGATTCTTCTTGAAGCAGTTCCAGGAACGACTGCGTGGCGCCGTTGAATTTCTTCCGGCGCAGATGGATGATGCCCAGCGGACGCACCAGCGTGCATCCTTTGATGGGGATCGCTCTCAGCCGTCCTTGTTCAATGTCGCTGCGTAAGACGCGGATGGGCAGGACGCTGATGCCGGTACCCAGCGCCACGGCCTCCTTCATCGTCTGGATGTTGTCGAAGTGCATGACGGTGTTCACGTGTACGCCGTTCTTGCGCAGGTAGCGGCCTACTTCCTTCCCCACCCGCAGGTCATCGTCGAAGGCCACGAAATCCTGCCCGCGCAGCTCGGACTTGGACACGAATTTCTTCGCTGCCAGCGGATGCGAGGGCGAGGCCGCCACCATCATTCTCTCGTCGCGCCAGGGGATGGCGGTGATCTCTTTGTTGGACTCCGGATAGCTGATGATGCCCAGGTCGGCCTGGTCCGTGAGCACGGCTTCCTGAACCTTCTCCGGGCGCAGGTACTCCACCTGGAGCTGCGCCTCCGGCATGCGGCGCGAGAGTTCCTGCTCCAGCCGCGACATATCCAGAATGCCCACCGAGTAGATCGCCGCAACCCTGACCGTGCCCTCCACACGGCCCTTCAGTCCGTTCAGCGCTTCTTCGAACTCCTGCTGGCGGCGCAGGACGTCCCGGCAGAACTCGAAGTAGAGACGTCCCGTCTCGGTCATTCCCAGCGGGCGGGTGCTGCGGTCCAGAAGCTCGGTCCCCAACATGCGCTCCAGTTCCTGGATGTGCTGGCTGGCCGCCGACTGGCTTACGTGTTGGCGCGCGCCCCGCGGCTGACGCTGCGTGAATGGGCGATGTCCCGAAAGAGCCTGATCTGATCTAGCGTCACAAGTTTACCTTAGCATAAGAACTACTTATTTTACAATACTGCACTTTCCGGTTGACTAATACTGCGACCCTGGCTATACTGAAATCAACCTCCCCGTCGAGGGTCCCTTATGAACCATCATGCCACCAGTATAGGCCTACCTCCAAAGCAGGGATTGTACGACCCCAGCCTGGAGCGGGACGCCTGCGGAATCGGCTTTGTGGCTGACATCAAGGGCCGCAAGTCTCACGACATTATAGTCAAGGGCCTCGAGATTCTGATCAACCTCACGCACCGGGGAGCCTGCGGCTGCGACCCGAATACAGGCGACGGCGCCGGCGTGCTGATCCAGATTCCGCACGAGTTCTTCACCAGGGAGTGCTCCAAGCTCGGCATCAATCTGCCGGCTCCGGGCGAGTACGGAGTCGGCATGGTTTTCCTGCCGGTGGAGCGGCATGACCGGCTGCACTGCGAGGGCATCCTGGAGCGCATCATTCGCGAGGAAGGGCTGACGGTTCTGGGATGGCGCGACACTCCCATCGACGCCAACGCCATTGGGCGGCTCGCGCGCGCCTCGCAGCCATACATCCAGCAGGTCTTCATCGGCCGGTCGGCGGGCATGAGCCAGGAAGCGCTGGATCGCAAGCTCTACGTGGTGCGCAAGCGGGCCGAGAGCGAAATCGCCAACTTCGGACCTGAAGGAGAAGGGCTTCTTCTACATCCCTTCGTTGTCCTCCAGGACCATCGTTTACAAGGGACTGCTGCTGGCTCCGCAGATCGCGCGGTTCTACAAGGATCTGTCCGACCCCGAGACCCGCAGCGCGCTGTGCCTGGTGCACCAGAGGTTCTCGACCAACACGTTTCCGACCTGGCAACTGGCGCATCCCGTTCCGCTTCATCTGCCACAACGGTGAGATCAACACGCTGCGCGGCAACGTCAACTGGATGCACGCGCGGGAGAAGGTGCTGGCCTCCGACGCTGTTCGGCGACGACATTCAGAAGCTGTTTCCGGTCGCATCTCCCGGCGGCAGCGACTCGGCCATGTTCGACAACGCCGCCGAATTGCTGCATCTTTCCGGCCGCAGCCTGCCGCACGCCATGGCGATGCTGATCCCGGAGGCATGGGATCAGGATCCGACCATGAACCCGGACAAGCGCGCCTTCTACGAGTACCACGCCTCGCTGATGGAGCCCTGGGACGGCCCGGCGGCGATCGCCTTCACCGACGGCACGGTGATCGGCGCCACGCTGGACCGCAACGGCCTGCGGCCCGCGCGCTGGCTGGTGACCCACGACGACCTGCTGGTGATGGCCTCCGAGACCGGGGTGCTGCCCATCCCGCCCGAGTCGATTCGCGCCAAGGGCCGTCTGCAGCCGGGCAAGATGCTGCTGGCGGACCTGGAGGAAGGCCGGATCGTTCCCGGACGACGAGATCAAGGAACGCTTTGGTCGCGGCAGCCTTACGGCCAGTGGATTCGAGGAGAACCAGGTCCGTCTGGACCAGCTTCCCGAGCCGCCGCGCTGGCACCCCACCGAATCTCGACACAATCATGCAGCGCCAGCGCGCTTTCGGCTACACCGAAGAGGACCTGCGTTTCGTCCTGACGCCGATGGCCACCAACGGCGAGGAGCCGGTCGGCTCCATGGGCACCGACATGCCGCTGGCCTGCCTTTCCGACAGGCCGCAGCCCCTGTTCAACTACTTCAAGCAGCTCTTTGCGCAGGTGACCAACCCGGCCATCGACCCCATCCGCGAAGAGCTGGTCATGTCGCTCACCAGCTACATCGGCACCGAGCGCAACATCCTCGACGAAACGCCGCAGCACTGCCACACTGCTGAAACTGCGATCACCCGATTCTGACCAACTATGACCTGGAGAAGCTGCGCCGGGTCTCCTGGGGCGACTTCCTGGCGACTACGCTGCCGATGCTTTACCGCGTCGAAGGCGGAGAAGTGGAATTGGAGACGAGCCGTGGAGGGCTTTGCCGCCGCGCGTCGCTGGCCATCAAGAACGGCTACACGCTGCTGATTCTTTCCGACCGCGGCATCGATCCGGACTATGCGGCCATCCCCAGCCTGCTGGCGCTGTCCGCGGTGCATCATCATCTGATCCGCGAGGGAACGCGCACGCAGGTGGCGCTCATTGTGGAGTCCGGCGAGCCTCGCGAGATCATGCACTTCAGCCTGCTGGTCGGCTTTGGCGCCAGCGCCGTGAACCCCTATCTGGCCATCGAGACGCTGGAGGATTTGTGCCGGACCGGCAAGCTGGAGATCGACTTTGAGGCGGCGCTGAAGAACTACAAGAAAGCCGTCAACAAGGGCTTGCTGAAGGTTTTTTCGAAGATGGGCATCTCCACCTTGCAGAGCTACCGCGGCGCGCAGGTCTTCGAGGCCGTCGGATTGAACAAGCAGCTGGTCGAGCGCTACTTCACCGGGACGGCCTCGCGCATCGGGGGAATTGGACTGAATGTGCTGGCCGAGGAGGCCCGGCGCAAGCACGAGTTCGCTTTCGTTCCGGTCACCGAGTCGGATACTCGATCTTGCAGCCGGGCGGAGAGTATCAGTACCGGGTGCGCGGAGAATATCACCTGGTCAACCCTCTCACCATCAGCAAGCTCCAGCACGCGGTGCGGCAGGAGAGCCACGCCACCTACAAGGAATACGCCGATCTCATCAACAACCAGAACCGCCAGTTGTGCACGCTGCGCGGCCTGATGGAGTTTCGCGAGGCCGCCAAGCCGGTGCCCCTGGATGAAGTCGAGCCCGCCTCCGAGATCGTCAAGCGCTTCGCCACGGGCGCCATGTCATTCGGCTCCATCAGCAAGGAGGCGCATGAAACGCTGGCCCGGGCCATGAACCGGATCGGCGGGCGGTCCAACACCGGCGAGGGCGGCGAGGACGAAGAGCGCTTCCGCGACGACCGCCGCAGTTCCGTGAAGCAGGTGGCTTCCGGCCGTTTCGGCGTGACGATCAACTACCTGGTCAACGCCGACGAGTTGCAGATCAAGATCGCGCAAGGAGCCAAGCCCGGCGAGGGCGGTCAGCTCCCGGGCCACAAGGTGGACGAGGTGATCGCCAGGGTCCGGCACTCCACCGCCGGCGTGCAGTTGATTTCGCCGCCGCCGCATCACGACATCTACTCGATCGAGGACCTGTCCCAGCTCATCTACGACCTGAAGAACGCCAATCCGCGGGCGCGCATCTCGGTCAAGCTGGTGTCCGAGGTGGGCGTGGGCATCGTGGCGGCCGGCGTGGCCAAGGCGCACGCCGACGTGATCCTGATCAGCGGCGACAGCGGCGGCACGGGCGCATCACCGTTGACCTCCATCCGGCACGCCGGAGTGCCCTGGGAACTCGGCCTGGCCGAAACACAGCAGGTGCTGGTCATGAACGACCTGCGCAGCCGGGTCCGCGTGCAGACCGACGGCAAGCTTTGCACCGGGCGCGACGTGGCCATCGCCGCGCTGCTCGGCGCCGAGGAGTTTGGCTTCGCCACCATGCCGCTGGTCAGCATGGGCTGCATCATGATGCGGAAGTGCCACTTGAACACCTGCCCGGTGGGCGTGGCCACGCAGGATCCCGAGTTGCGCAAGAAGTTCTCCGGACAACCCGAGCACGTCATCCGCTACTTCTTCTTCGTGGCCGAGGAAATGCGCGAGTTGATGGCGCGCATGGGCTTCCGCACCGTCGACGAAATGATCGGGCGCGTGGACATGCTCAACATGCGCGAAGCGCTGGAGCATTGGAAGGCCGCCGGCCTGGACTTCTCCGCAATCTTCCACAATCCCGCGGTTCCCACCAGGGTGGGCCGCCGCTGCATGATGAGCCAGGACCACGGCCTGGAGGTGGCGCTCGATCACCAGCTCATCGACATGTGCCAGGGCGCTCTGGAGACGGGCACGCCGGTCGAGGCGGAGCTGCCGATACGGAACATCCACCGGACCGTGGGAACCATGCTGAGCGGCGAGGTCGCGCGGCGCTATGGCTCCCAGGGGCTTCCGGACGACACCATCCGGCTGCGCTTCTCGGGATCGGCCGGGCAGAGCTTCGGCGCGTTTCTGGCCAAGGGCGTGACCCTGGTGCTGGAAGGCGACGCCAACGACTACACGGGCAAGGGACTGTCGGGCGGCAAGCTGGTTGTGTATCCGCCGCGGGAGTCCACCTACATTGCGGCGGAGAACATTCTCATTGGCAACACCGTGCTCTACGGCGCCACGGGCGGCGAGGCGTACTTCAACGGCGTGGCCGGAGAGCGCTTCGCGGTCAGAAACTCCGGGGCATCGGCGGTGGTTGAAGGCGTGGGCGATCACGGTTGCGAGTACATGACCAAGGGCACCGTCGTGGTGCTGGGCCGGACTGGCCGGAATTTCGCGGCGGGCATGACCGGCGGCAGCGCCTTCGTGCTCGACGAAAGTGGGAAGTTCTCATCCTCTCGCTGCAATCAGGCCAGCGTGGATCTGGAATCCGTGACTGACGCCGAGGACGTTGCGGTGCTCAAAGACCTGGTTTCCCGGCACATTCAAGCCACGGGGAGCTTGCGCGGGCGCTTCGTTCTGGAGAACTGGGACGAGTTGCTGCCACGCTTCGTCAAGGTTTTCCCGCACGAGTTCAAGAAGGCGCTGGGGCTGCCACTGCTCCAGCGTAAGGTGGAAGACCGGTTGCCGGCGCAGCCGGTTGCCGCGCGTCCGCCGGAGATGAGGGAGGCCGTTCATGGGTAAGGTCACGGGCTTCAAGGAGTACGCGCGGGAGACGGCGCAACGGCGCCCAGCCACCACGCGCGTCAACGACTGGTTCGAGGTTTACGTAAACCTTCCCGAGGAGAAAGTCCGCACCCAGGGCGCGCGCTGCATGGACTGCGGCGTTCCCTTCTGCCACACCGGCTGCCCTCTGAACAACGTCATCCCGGACTTCAACGACCTGGTGTATCGTGACCGCTGGAAAGAAGCGATCCGCGCACTGCACTCCACCAACAATTTCCCGGAGTTTACCGGCCGCATCTGCCCCGCCCCGTGCGAGAGCGCGTGCGTGCTGGGCATCAACGAGCCGCCGGTTACCATCAAGCTCATCGAACAGACCATCGTGGATCACGCTTTCCGCGAAGGGTGGATCCGGCCCGAAGCGCCGGCGGAACGCACCGGCAAACGCGTCGCCATCGTCGGCTCCGGACCCGCGGGCCTGGCGGCGGCCCAACAGTTGAACCGCGCCGGCCATTGGGTCACCGTCTTCGAAAAGGCCGACCGCCCCGGCGGCCTTCTCCGCTACGGCATCCCTGATTTCAAGTTGGAGAAGCGCCACATCGACCGCCGCCTGGGGCAACTGATGGAGGAAGGCATCCGGTTCGAGACTCGTGCCCACGTGGGACACAACGTGCCCGTCCAGGATCTGCGTGAAGAGTTCGACGCTATTCTGCTCACCGGCGGCGCCGAGCAGCCACGCGACCTCTGCCTGCCCGGCCGCGAACTCAAGGGCATCCATTTCGCCATGGACTTCCTGCCGCAGCAGAATAAGCGGCTGGCCGGAGACCGCGACATCACGTCCGACCCGACCCGCAGCGCCGAGCCGATCCTGGCCGCCGGCAAGCGGGTGGTGATCATCGGCGGAGGCGACACGGGCGCCGACTGTCTGGGCACCTCGCACCGCCAGAAGGCAAGCTCGGTGGTTCAGTTCGAGATCATGTCCAAGCCGCCCGATCAGCGCTCCGAACTCACACCCTGGCCCCTGTGGCCGCTCCAGTTGCGCGTGGAAAGCTCGCACGAGGAAGGCGGCGCCCGTGACTGGTCGGTTTCCACAACCCGCTTCACCGGCGACGAGAACGGAAACGTCAAGCAGCTTCACGCCGTGCGCGTCGGCCCGCCACCGAAGTTCGAGCCGGTCCCCGGCAGCGAGTTCGCGCTGGACGCCGATCTTGTGCTGCTGGCGATGGGGTTCACCGGCCCGGTGCGTTCGGGGATGCTCGAGCAGCTTGAGGTGGAACTGGACGGCCGCGGAAACGTGAAGACGGATGGGAACTACATGTCCTCAACGCCGGGCGTCTTCGCCGCCGGCGACATGCGCCGCGGCCAGTCGCTGGTAGTCTGGGCCATTGCGGAAGGCCGCCAGGCCGCGCGCGCCATCGACCAGCACCTCATGGGCACAACGCGCCTGCCGTAGCGTGGCCCAACCGGCGGCTTATGCAGCGGTCCCGGCCGGCGCTACCGGAAAACGACCAGATCAGTGACAGCGACGTCGGCGCTCTTGTAGTCGCCGTACGGTTCGCCGCGCACAACCAGGCGGATGGTGTGCGTGCCGTTCTTCAGACCGAAGGCGTGCCAGACCGCGTCCCCCCTTATGGTGCTTTTCTGATCGGAGCAGACGTCCACGGTCCGATCGAGCTTGCCGTCGAGGTAGACGTCGGCCTTGCCGCCCTCGGTGAAGTAAGGGCCGGCGAGAATGGCGCCGGTGCCAATGAAGGTGATGGAGGCCTCGGCGCCTTTCTCGGCGGCGGTTCTGGTCTGCCGGTCATTGTCCGAGCTGGCGCGCCAATTCCCCTTCCATCTCCAGTTGGGATCGGTGGCCGGAATGCGCTCGGCAACGGCGCCGTAAGTCCAGACTTCTAGTTTCGGCGGCCGTGGCGCCTGCGGCTTGATGAAGATCCTGTCGGCTTCCACCTTGCCGCCGGTCCGCTGGATCATGGCCAGCGCGCGTCTCTCAGTGCTCTCGACGATGCTGTTGAACGAGAAACCCGTGTACTGGAACTTCTTGTCGGCGAGCGCGGGGATGCCGCTCTTGTACTCCTCGGGAATGCCGCCATAGCCGAGCATCACGCCGAGGATGCCAGCAGCGCTCGACGGGTTGCAGTCCGAGTCCTGGCCCGCGCGCGTGGAGATCTCCAGCGTGTTTCCAAAATCCTTTCTGCCGTACAACAGGCCCAACGCGATATAAGCGCCGTTGAGCTTAGCGTCGATGTTGAAGGGTCTCAGCACGCCCTCGGGGCAGGGGTCGTCCTTGTTCCACTTCTCCTCGATAAGCTGCCAGGTCTTGCGCCAGTCGTCCGGATTCTGCTTGAACCACCTCAGGAGGTCGGCTATGAGCATGGCATAGGGGCTCCTGGCGGGGATCGAGGCCAGCCCGGCCTCGACAACCTTGTACGGATCACTCTCGAAGAAGGCCGCCGTGTACATGCCGGCGACGAAAACGCCCCCGTAGAGGCCGTCGCCGTAGTTCATGACGCGGCCCGCACGCAGGGCAATCGAGGTGGCGGCGCGGTGCAGTCCCGGCGTCATCAGACCGATGAAATCGCTCTCGATCTGGAAGTCGATGTCGTTGGCATGGGCATTGTACCTGGGCGTGCCGGAAAGGGACGCGGGTACCCCGCGCTTTAGTGCGCGGCGCGCGGCGAGGTTGGCGTGCCACAGGCTGTATTTCGACTCCCGGAACATGGCGCCGAAGTCGTCCACGGTGGCGTCCAGACCCTTGTCGTCCAAAACCTGGGCGAAGGTCATGTCAACGTACAGGTCATCCTGCCCGAGCGAGTTGCTGACGCGGCCGGGCGTCCAGGGCGTCAGATCGCCCTCGAGTATCGCGCCTCTGGCTTTGAATTCGGTCGGCGCGCCGTAGCTTACGCCGATCATCTGGCCGGCCCAGCCGCCCGCGATCCTGTCCCGCAAGACGGCGAGCGAGATTTCACGGAACTGCCCCTTCGAAGCAGCCGCGGAACATGCGGGAACGAACGCCGCTAGAAGGAGAAGCGTGACGATTTGCACGGAACCGCTCTGCATGGATTTTCTCAGAGCGGCGGGACAACAGTCAATGTCAATGGTTCCCGCCCTAGCGCCGCGCCCTCGCCGAAGTATCATTAGAAGGATGGACTCGCAATCTTCCACCGAACAGGAGCAATCCGTCACCAGGCAGGTGATGGACCTCGAAGCTCAATATCTGCTGCAGAACTACAGCCGGTACCCCCTGGTAGTGCGCCGCGGCAAAGGGTGCTACATCTATGATGTCGATGGCAAGCGCTACCTGGACCTGATCACCGGTATCGGCGTAAACGCGCTGGGCCACGCCCACCCGCGCATCCTGCGGGTCATCCGTGACCAGGCCGCCCAGATCATCCACTGTTCGAATCTCTACTACCACGAATACCAGGGTCCCCTGGCCAAGCGGCTGACCGAGATCAGCGGACTGGAGCGCAGCTTCTTCTGCAACTCCGGCACCGAGGCCATGGAAGGCGCCCTCAAGATGATCCGGGGGCACGGCACGAAGATCAGCCCCGACAAGTACGAGATCATCTCTCTTGAAAACTCCTTCCACGGCCGTACGCTGGGGGCGCTCTCCATCACCGGACAGCCGAAGTACCGGAAGGACTTCGAGCCGCTGCTGCCCGGCGTCCGCTTCATACCGCGTGACGACATCCCGGCTCTGGAACAGGCTTTCGGCCCGCAGACAGCCGGCATCGTGCTGGAGTGGATCCAGGGCGAGGGCGGCATTTATCCGCTCTCGATCGAGTTCGTGCGCCGGGCGAGAGAACTTGCTGACCAACACGACGCGCTGTTGGTTTTCGATGAGATTCAGTGCGGCGTGGGACGCCCGGGCAAGTACTTCGCCTACCAGTTGGCGGAGCCCGCGGTCGTGCCCGATGTGGTGGTGGCCGCCAAGCCCCTGGCCTGCGGGCTGCCGCTGGGTGCGATCATGTCCAACGAAAAGGCGGCTGCCGCCTTAGGCCCCGGGATGCACGGAACCACCTTCGGCGGGGGACCGCTGAGTTGCCGCGTCGCTCTCGAGGCGCTCGACATCATCCGCGAGCAGTTGCCGCACATCCACCACATCGGTGGCTGCTTCCGCGCGGAGTTGGCCGAGCTGGGCCGGCGTTACTCCTTCATCAAAGAGGTGCGGGGGTTCGGCTTGATGATCGGCCTGGAGCTGGAGATCCCGGGCAAGCAGATCGTACTGGACGGCATGGCGGCAGGGTTGCTCTTCAACTGCACACACGACACCGTGCTCCGCTTTTTGCCGCCGTACATCATCACCGAGCCGGAAGTCGACCGGGCCATCAAGATCCTCGCGAGCCTGTTCAGAAGATCTGAGCGCCGCCGGAAGCGCGATACTGGAATTGAAATGGCCACGCTTGCGGAGGTCCTGGGGGGCTACGTCCGCGAAGGCGACCTCTGGGAACCGCTGGAGAACAAACGTATCCGTTGTTTCGCCTGCGGGCATCGCTGCCCCATCGCGGAGGGCCAGGCCGGCGTGTGCAAGGTGCGCTTCAACCGGGACGGCGCCCTCTACGTGCCCTGGGACTACGTGGCCGGGGTGCAGTGCGACCCGATCGAGAAAAAGCCCTTCTTCCATGTGCGGCCCGGCGCCGTCGCCCTGAGCTTCGGAATGCTGGGTTGCGACCTGCATTGCTCGTACTGCCAGAACTGGGTGACCTCGCAGGCGATCCGCGACCCCGAGGCCGCTGCGCCGGTGCGGGCCACGACGCCCGACGCACCTGGTGCGGCTGGCGCTGGAATCGGGCGCCGAAGCCGTGGTGAGCACTTACAACGAGCCGCTGATCACCGCCGAGTGGGCGGTGGAGGTATTTCAGGAGGCGCGCCGGGCCGGGCTGCTGACGGCTTTTGTTTCAAACGGCAACGCCACGCCTGAAGTGCTCGCGTATCTGCAGCCCCATCTCGATCTCTATAAGGTCGATCTGAAGAGCTTCGACGAGCAGCACTACCACCAGCTGGGCGGCCGGCTCCAGCCCATTCTGGACAGCATCCGCCTGATCCACCAGATGGGATTCTGGCTGGAGGTGGTGACGCTGGTCATCCCCGGCTTCAACGATTCGGACGAGGAATTGCGGCAGATCGCCGAATTCCTGGCCGGCATTTCGCCGGACATCCCCTGGCACGTCACGGCATTCCACAAGGACTACAAGATGCGCGATCCGGACGACACGCCGCCCTCCACTCTGGTGCGCGCCGCCTCCATCGGGCGGAGCGCAGGGTTGCGCTACGTCTACGCCGGCAATCTGCCCGGCCAGACGGAGCGCCTGGAGGACACACGGTGCGCCGCCTGCGGCGAGCTGTTGGTGGCCCGCTATGGCTACCGGGTTGGCGACTATCGGATCACGGCCGAGGGAAGGTGCCCCTCCTGCTCCGCGTTGATTCCTGGCCGCTGGCGCGGGCCTGTTGCCTGACTACGGCGTCATGCGATAGAGCGCGTCCCTGACGCGCAGGTACCATTCCGGCCCGAACTCCTCGGGGAACCGTGGAGCCGCGCACCATTTCTCGGGATCGCCGCTCTCTGACAGTCGCAAGATCTCAGGCAGGAGCCGCGCTCCGGGGCGCGCTTCCAGCGACCGCGCCAGCGCGGTGTCCTGCAAGGCGTTGCGAAGGATCCTCCACCGCAGGTTGTCGCGCGCCGCGAAGTCGCCGGGCGGAGCGCCGCACAGATACGCTCGCAAGGCCCCGCGGACGGTAGAGTCGGAAGGCTGTTCCAGGGCGCCCAGGCTAGGACCGTTGATCTTTGACCCGGGGATGACGGCTGCCAGGACGCGCACTTCCATCGGGTATGTGAGCCATAGTCCCCCGACATAGACCTGCGGCTGAAGCTTGATCCTTTGGACCTCCGCTTCCGCCGGAACCCAGACGTCCAGCAAAAAAGTGACGGTGGTTTGGCCCACGATCGGTCTTGTCCGATCGGGCAGCCGGGCCGTGTAGGGGAGCTTCACCGGCTCCAACCCGTCGGGAATCCATTCACCCCCGCGCCTCTGGAGCACTTCCCTGTAGACGGTCACACCAAAGGAGCCTTCGGGGTTCTGTCCCACGTGCAGCGTGAAAGGCGTCCCAGGAGCAACGGTGACCGCTATGCGATAGGAGGCATATGCATTCCTGGCCACACCGGGCGACAGAATTTCCCGCGGACGAACATCAGCGCGGCGCGGACGGTCCGCGGGAATGATCCTGCCGAAGGGATCGATGCGCGAGAACTCGGAATACACCTGGACAGAAGCTGCCTGGGCGCTGGCCGGAACCGCCAGAATCGAGAGCACAACCAAGGCGGACCGCAGCATGCCGGCCGCGCCGGGCTTCATGCCAGATCCCACTTCTCCGGGTGCAGTTGCGGGTCGCCGGAGACCAGCACCGGACGGCGAAGGATCCCCTCCAGTTCCTCCAGGTAGTCGTTGTCGGTGGACTTCAACACCTTGGCGACCTCGGAGTGGACGCGCAGCACCACGTTGGGACCCTCCACGGCCTTGGCAATCTTGTGCGGCCTCCTGCAGAATCTCGCTGATCACCGTCTGCACGCTCTTGACGTAGCCCGCTCCCTCGCAGTAAGGACAGGGCGCGCACAGCGTCCGTTCCAGGCTCTGCTTGACGCGCTTGCGCGTGATGGCCACCAGCCCGAAGTCGTTGAACTGGAGAATCTTGTTGGGAGCGCGGTCGCGGCGCATCTCCTCTTCGAGCACCTGCATCACCTTCTGGCGATTCTTGCGCTCGTCCATGTCGATGAAATCGACCACGATGATGCCGCCCAGGTCGCGCAACCGGATCTGCCGGACGATTTCCTTGATCGCCTCCGTGTTGGTCTTGACGATGGTGTCTTCCAGGCGGTTTGACTTGCCCGACGAACTTGCCGGTGTTGACGTCGATGGCCACCAGCGCCTCGGTCTGGTTGACGACGATGTAGCCTCCGGACTTGAGCCAGACCTTGGGCCGCAGCGCCTTCTCGAGTTCGGCGGTGATGTTGAAGGCGTCGAAGATCGGCGCCTGCGCGAGTGTACATCTTCACCCGCGGAACCATGCGCCGGCTGAAGGCGTTCCACGAAACGCAGCATGCTCTCGTAGATTTCTTCGTTGTCCACCCAGATCGCCTTGAAGTCATCGGCGAGTTGGTCGCGGAGCAGCCGCTGCACGATGTCCAGATCGTGGTGCACGATGCGCGGGCGCGGGCCTCTTCTCGGCCTTCTGGCGGATGTCGAGCCAGAGGTTATAGAGGAACATCATGTCGGCGGCGATGTCGCGCTCGGACTTCCCTTCCCCGGCGGTGCGCACGATGAAGCCGCCGGGCATGCCCGATCCGTGGGCCTGCAGGATGCGCCTCAACCGCAGGCGCTCTTCGTCGGAGGCGACCTTGCGGAGACGCCCATGTGATCCACGGTCGGCATGTAGACGACGTACCTTCCCGGCAGGGCGATGTGGGAAGTGATGCGGGCGCCCTTCTGGCCCAGCGGCTCCTTGGCGATCTGCACCAGCATTTCCTGCCCCTCCTTCAGCAGGTCGGAGATGGAAGGAGCGGGCTTCTCGGCGGTGGCGCCGGGCGCTTCGTACGGTCTCCGGTTGCGCGCCGTGACGGCGCGCTTCGGTGCTGCTCCCGGGTTTCGCGCCGGCCGCGGCGCCGCGCACCTTGCGGCGCAGTCTGCGGGAGACGCGGTGAGGGTAGCGCGCTGTGCAGGTTCCCGCACCTCGGCCGTCAGCCCCGCGGGCGGCTCTGGCGTCCTCGATGCAGCCGCGTTCGGAGGCTTTCCGGCGGTCTCCTCGACCTCGGCAGACCGATCTCCGGCTTCCAAGGCTTCCAGGTTCGCTTCGGCGATCGCGATCTCCTCGAGTTCGGTTCCGGTGATCCTCGCCTCCGACGGCGGGCTCCCATTCGGCCTCGGCGCTTCGGGCTCGGGAACGCTCCGGTCCACGGCCACGGGCTGTTCCTCGAGCTTCCGGGACGGCTCCGGCAGCAGCTCAGGAGTCCGCGGGGGCGGCCTCAATCGTTCCCGGCTCGTCCACCGCCGGCTTCGGCCTGTACTTCGCCAGTGATTCGCCCGGCAGCATCGGGAAATCCGCTTCTGTCTCCGGCGCAGGCTCGGCCGTGGGCTCGGGCATCGGTGTGGGGGCAGGCTCGGTGGGAAGGCGCGGCGGACGACGTACTTGGACTCGGGGAAGCCCGTTCCCGGTTGCGCCGGCGGCGGGAGCGCCGGCTCGGCGGTCCCGGCTTCCGCTCCGGAGGCCGTTCCGGCGCCCGGCGCCGTGCGGCGGCTGCGGCCGCGGCAGGCAGGGGGCGCCGTTGCCTCTTCGACGCCGCGCCCGCGATCCTCGGCCGGCACGGCGATCTGGTCGTACTCCTCGTGTTCCTCGAAGAAGTCGGAGACGTACAGGAACGCGTCCCGTATCCAAGCCCGATGTCCACGAAAGCCGACTGCATTCCGGGCAGCACACGGGTCACACGACCCTTGTGGATGCTGCCCGGCCAGCGAATATTCATTGGATCGTTGAAAGATAGACCTCGACAAGTTGATCGTCCTCCAGCACCGCCACTTTGGTCTCGTGGCGGTTGGAGGAGATCACTAACTCTTTTCCCATGGGCTCCTCAGCTTATCTACGCGAGGAGCGCGGCGAGCGCGCAGGACGAAGGCGTAGCCTGAACCCCGGCCGGACATCCGGCCGCGGGGCCAAGCCAAACTTCGCAAGGCAGTGAATCTGGCACGACGCCCACGGGGCGCCGCCTTGTTGGGCATCACCCGCGCGATGGAAACAGGTTACCGGCGGAGCAGCGTCAACCTCTAGCTCTCAATACGCCTGCGTCCAATCTCCATGCCGTGCATCCACTCGAAAACCTTTCCAGCCTCGATCTTCTGGCGAGACCGCGTCTCGCGCTCAATTCACAAACCGCTGGAGCCGGACATTGTTCACCAGCCCCAGCATCATGAAAACCGTAAGGACGCTGGAACCGCCGTAACTCATCAGCGGCAAAGGGACGCCGGTTACGGGCATCCGTCCCACCAGCATCCCCACATTCACCAGCACATGAAACAGCAACAGCGCGCAGATCCCCATGCAAATGTACATGCCGGCCCGATCTGGCGCGGCCTGCGCATTCTGGACAATCTGCATCAACATCAGAAAATACAAACCCAACACCACCACAACCCCTACAAAACCATGCTCTTCGGCAAACGCCGAGAGAATGAAATCCGTGTGGGCCACCGGCAAAAACCGCAACTGGGTCTGCGAGCCCGCGCGTGACGCCCTTTCCCCACATGCCGCCGGATGCCCACCGCAATCTTCGACTGGATGACCTGGTAGCCGGACCCCAGCGGATCGCTGTCCGGGTCCAGAAAGCACATCAGCCGGGCCTTCTGATAATCCTTCAGCAATGTCCAACCCAACGGGCAGCACCAGCAGGATCACCAGACCCGACGCCAGCGCATGCTGCCATCGCAGACCGGCGAAAAAAATGCCCGCCCCCACAATGGCCGCGTAAGTCAGGGACGTGCCCAAGTCGGGCTGCTTCATTACCAGAGCCATGGGGAGCGCCACCAGCGCGCCCAGCTTCAACAAGTCCCGCACGTCCGGGACGATCGCCCTTCATCTCGCTCAAATACCGCGCCACCAGCAATACTATCACCAGTTTAACGAATTCCGAGACCTGGAAGGTAAAGCCGCCCGGCAGTGGAATCCAGCGCCGGGAACCGAACACCTGGCGGCCCAGCAGCAGAACCGCCGCGAGCGTGACCAGGGAGACCACGTAGAAGAGGGGCACATGCTCCAGCAGCCGGTGATAGTCGACCCTGGACATGACGTACATGAGCACGAAGCCCCAAACCAGGAACAGCGCCTGCTTCCACCAGGCCGTGCGCCACACCGTGCCCGATGGTGGCGCTGTAGATCTGCAGGACGCCGAGCGCGCAAATGGCCAGCGCCAGCAGCAGCAGGGGCCAATCGAGATCGCGGGATGACCGGTATTCGGTCATACGCCGCACTAGGGGCCTCCCCCCTGCCGGACGGCGGAGCGCCTGCTGGCGCAGCCATCAGCTGCGGCTGGCAGCTGGCTCTTCTTGTCGAAATAGGTCTTGACGATGTCCCTGGCGATGGGCGCCGAGCCGTAGCGCCGTGCAGCCCGCCCTCGACCAGGGCGACCACCACGATTTCCGGAAACTCGCGCGGGGCGAAGCCCACAAACCAGGCGTTGTCCTTCAGGCTAGCCTCGCCCTTAGCGTCTTCAAAACCTCGTTGGACGCGAGCTGCGCGGTGCCGGTCTTGCCGCACATCTCGATCCCCGGAACCCGGGCGCGCCCGCCGGTCCCGCCCTCGTTGACCACGCCGTACATGCCGTAGACCACCTTGGCCACGTTCTCCGGGTTGAAGTCGGCGCGGCGCGGGGTCTCCTGGCGGCGAGGCTCCGCCACCACGTGCGGCGTGTACCAGACGCCGCCCATGGCGATGCCGCCGATGGCGTAGGCCAATTGCAGCGGCGTGACCGTGAGCGCGCCCTGGCCGATCGCGACCGAGATTGTTTCGCCCGCGTACCATTTCTGGCGCGTGCTGCGGATCTTCCACCGTGAAGAGGGAACCAGGCCCTCGGCTTCGTGCGGCAGGTCGATGCCGGTCCTCTTGCCCAGCCCGCACGAGTCTCAGCATACTCCGCGATCTTGTCGATCCCGAGGCGGTTGCCGAGGTTGTAAAAGTAAACGTCGCAGGACTGCACGATCCCCCGGTGAAGATCGACGCTGCCGTGTCCGCCCTTCAGGTGACACCTGAAATAGCGCCCGTAAAAGCTTGCACCGCCTGCACAGTGCACGTCGTGCAGCTCGTCGACCACGCCGGTCTCCAGCCCCGCCAAAGCCATCGATGGGTTTGAAGGTGGAGCCGGGAGCCAGTTGGGCCTGGATCGCCCGGTTCAGCATCGGATTGTCCGGGTTGTCGGTCAGTTCCTGCCAGTTGCTGGCGCTGATCCGGCCGGCGAACTTGCTGGGATCGAACGCCGGCTGGCTGACCATGGCGAGCACTTCGCCGTTGCGCGGGTCCAGTGCCACCACCGCGCCCCTGCGGCCTTCCATGGCCAGTTCCGCCACGGTCTGCAGGTCCAGGTCGATGGTCAGCCGCAGAGGCTTGCCCGGAACGGCCTCCTTCATGCCGATCACGTGCCGCTCACTGCCGCGGCTGTCCACCAGCACCTGGCGCTGCCCGTCGACCCCGGTCAGAATCTCGTTGTACTGCCGTTCGATGCCGGCCTTGCCGATGACGTCGCCCTGGTTGTACCTGGCGAAATCCGCCGTGTTCAGTTCGGCCTCGCTCACCTCGCCGATGTAGCCGATCACGTGGGCCGCCACGCCGTTGCGCGGATACAGCCGGCGCTGGGCGTGGATCAACTCCATCTCCGGAAAGCCCTCTACGCCACGGTGAGCCTCGACAAAGGCCAGCTCGCCCCCCGTCAACTCTTCTTTGATGGTGATGGGCTGGTAGCGAGGCCGCGACGCGAAACGCTTCAGGCGGGCCGTCAGCTCCTCCGTAGTCGATGCGCAGCCCCTCGGCGACTTGCCCGATGTGCCCCTGCTTGAGATTCTCGCGGGAGAGGATGAGGCTGAAGGAGGAGTGGTTGTCGACGATGACGCGCCCGTCGCGATCCAGGATCTTGCCGCGCGGCGCGGGAATCGGCAACGCCTTGATGCGGTTGCGGTCCGCCTGCTCACTATAGAAACTCGGGGTTACGGACCTGCAGTTCCCAGAATCCCGCGACCAGGTAAAGGAACACGGCCACCACGACGTACTGAAACACGGCGATTCGCTTGATGGCGAACTTCGTGCCATCGCGCCGCAGCGGCTCCGTAGGAGGCGTCTTCCGTCTCGCGGTCGTGGAATGGCGGACTTCACAACGGCCGGCTGGCTAGCCTTCCTTCCTCAGTTTATCCAATAGGTAGAACAGCGGCACGGCCAGCGCGCCGTTGAACAAAGCGGCCAGAACTGTCTGGAGAAGATCCAGCCCCGAGGGCGCGCCCAGCAGCACGTGCCGCACCAGCCAGTAGAGCGACTGGTGGCAGAGAAAAGCCAGCGTGCCCAGGCCGAACCGGATCGCCGGATGCCCGGTGTCCAGCCGGATGCCCAGCGAGGCCGACGGCATAGCCCAACAGCGTCTTGATCATGCCGAAGATGCCGATGGGCTGGAAGGAAAGGGAGTCCTGAACCAGGCCGATGCCGGCGCCGATGAGGGCGCCTTCGATCACGTTTCTCCGCGCAACCCCGAGATACACGGCCACCAGAAGTGGAAGTTCCAGATGCTGGAGCAGAGAGAAATACAGAGGCACGTAAACCTGAAACAGGATTGCGCCCAGCGGGACAGCCAGCATCACCCAGGGACGAAACCGCGATCTCTTCCTGTCGCCCCGCCTGATTCCGGCCAGGGCCCCATCGAAGTCGTTCATGGCTTGACCGGAGCCGGGATCGGAGGACGATCACCATAGGTGCGCCCCTCGGCCTCCGCGGCTTTCCTATACCGCTCCACCAGCCGGTCGGCATCCGTGCCGGGAACGGTAACGCGGCCGCCCGGTTCCTGCGCTCCAGTTGGTTGCTCCGCTGCCAGCGGCGGCGGGAGCAACGGGGCCATCTCGCCAGCGGCTGCGATCTCCTGGAATCTGCTCGTGGACACCGGCCAAAACGATCAGCACCTCCTCCAAACCGCGCGCCAGCCCGCTGGGCTTCAGAACGACCTCCTTGAATGGCTGGCCCACGGCCACCGCCTGCACCTGTCCAACCGGCAAACCCCTTGGAAAAATGCGGTCTTCACCGGAAGTGTAGAACCACTCGCCCACCTCGACCTTCACCTCATTCTGAAGGTAGTCCACACGGCATGTGGTGCGGCTAAGACCTTTCAGCGTTCCCTCAGCCTGGCTCTGCGCGTTGAGAACGCCGGCGGCGAAATTGGGATCCGTGACCAGCAGCACCTGCGCCGAGGCCGGGTAGGCCGCTGTCACTTTGCCGACAAGCCCATCGGCAGTGATGACCGCCATGCCGGCCTTTACGCCGGACAGGGAGCCGCGATCCACAAACACGGACCGTGAATTCACGCCGGTCCCGGTCCCGATCACTCGGGCGGCCAGCGTCTTTGAAGGGATGCGAGCCCGAAACTGGCTCAGCGCCTGAGCACGCTCGGCGGTTCGCAAGCTCGGACCGCAGCGACCGGTTCTCCAGCTTGAGCTTGTCGAGTTCTGTCACCAGCCGGCGGTTCTCCTGCCGGGCGCCGGTGAGCACGAAGTAGTTTTCAAGCAGATAAGAGACGCTCTGCGCTCATGGACTCCAGGACCCGAGCGAGCGGTGTCACCGCGCTCACCGCCCAGACTCGAATCAGGCGCACGTCCTGCCCGGTCTTGACCTGGTAGGCGACCAGGATCAGTTGGGCGAACAGCACCAGCAGCAAGAAGCTGAGGTTGCGGTAACGGATGAGCAACGATGCCATGGCCGGCCCGTCAAACGAACTATTCGATGGAAATCTTGCGGAGCAGCCGGAAGTCCGTCAGCATTTTGCTGGTTCCGAGCACGACGGAGGCCAACGGATCCTCGGCAATCGAAACCGGCAAGCCGGTTTCTTCCCGGATGCGCTTGTCGAGGTTCTTCAACAAAGCCCCGCCACCGGTCAATACGATGCCCCGGTCGCTGATATCGGCGCTCAATTCCGGCGGCGTGCGTTCCAAAGCCACGCGAATCGCGTTCAGGATCGTGGCCACGCATTCCGACAGCGACTCACGGATCTCGCTGTCATCCACCGTGATTGATTTCGGCACGCCCTGGATCAGGTTGCGTCCCTTGATCTCCATCGTAATGGGCTCGTCCAGCGGGTATGCCGACCCGACCTGCATCTTGATCTGCTCGGCCGTGCGCTCGCCGATCAGCAGGTTGTACTTCCGCTTCAAGTACTGGACGATGGCTTCGTCCATCTCGTTGCCCGCAATGCGAACCGATCGCGCGTACACAATGCCCGACAAGGAGATGACGGCCACATCCGTAGTGCCGCCTCCGATATCGACAATCATGTTGCCGCAAGGTTCGGTTATCGGAAGGCCCGCGCCGATGGCCGCCACCATGGCCTGCTCCACCAGGTGTACTTCGCTGGCTTTGGCCCGGTAGGCGGAGTCGACCACCGCGCGCTTCTCCACCTGCGTGATCTCGCTCGGAACCCCAATGACGATGCGCGGGTGAACCAGCATCCTGCGCCCATGCGCCTGCTGGATGAAGTAGGTGAGCATCCGCTCGGTGATCTTGAAGTCGGCGATGACGCCGTCCTTCATCGGGCGGATCGCCACGATGTTGCTCGGCGTGCGGCCCACCATGTCCTTGGCCTCGCGGCCTACCGCCTCGACTTCGCCTGTGTTTTTGTTGATGGCGACGATGGAAGGCTCGTTGACAACGATGCCCTTGCCCTTGGCATAGACCAGCGTATTGGCGGTCCCCAAATCGATCGCCAAGTCGGACGAAAATAGGCTGAAAAGAGAGCGAAAGTTCATCCTGTAACCGTGAAATCCGCACAATACCGTGCGATATCAAAGCCTATCACATCGTCTGGAATGAGTGCCAGTGGTGCGCCGCCGCCTGCCTGCCCCAAATCAAGGCCCGAATCCGGTTTATAATCGGGGCCAAGGAGAGAGTGACATGCGCCCCTGGCTCGTCCCGCTCACCGCCACGGCATGGCTCCTTGCCGCCGCATCCGCGTTTTCGCAATCCGCGGCGTCCTCGGCCATAACCTCCGCCGCGGGTTCTTACATGTCCGCCCGTGTGGATGAGACATCCGCCACGATCACAATGAACATGGGCGCCGGCAATACCCTTCCGACACGCTACGGCGCTCCGTACTCAGGCCGGGCGGTTTCGAAAACCGTTCGGACGCTGTCCGACGGGACCCAGCTCACAATTGGGTCGCTGATGTCGACGACGACGTACCGCGACTCGATGGGGCGGATCCGGACGGAGCGGCCGGCGTTCCCGGCCAGGAGCGGCACTCCGCCGCTACCTTCCTACACGACTGTGGAGATTCAGGATCCGGTGACCGGCTTCCGCTACTTTCTCGATTCCGTGAACCACGTGTCCTATCGGATGCTGCTTCAGTCCCGAGTGACTACCCCGCCGCCTCCGGCAGCCAAGAGGGCCACAACGGCTTCACCTAAGCTCACACGGTCCGATGGAACAGTCTTTAAATCCGAGTCTCTCGGCTCGC
This sequence comes from Bryobacterales bacterium, assembly GCA_963744775.1. GTDB lineage: Bacteria > Acidobacteriota > Terriglobia > Bryobacterales > Bryobacteraceae > CAVUVG01. The sequence goes on along the minus strand of CAVUVG010000009.1, from coordinate 20,199 downwards.
AGGTGATTTCCGGAGTTGTAGTCGAGGGCACCCGGTCTACAACCACCCATCCGGCAGGTTCGCTAATGGGGAACGACCGGCCGGTGACGACCGTGAGAGAGAGCTGGAGTTCTCCCCAGTTGGGGATCACGCTGCTTTCAAAGAGCACGGACCCGAACGGGGAATCCACATTGACCTGGGAGGATTTCAGCGCGAGTGAACCTGACCCGGCGCTGTTCATGATCCCCTCCGACTACAGGGTCGTCGATTATACCGAGCCGTTCACGATCATCGTCCCGCGTGGGAACATCGCCCGATAAAGGAGCGATTCTCACAACAGCCCGGCGAAAGGCGGACAGCGGCGGAGCGCCGCGATCCTTCACTTCCAGGACGATGTGAAACTCCGCGGGCGCCACAGCGGCGGGCGCGGTGAACACCAGTTCGGAATTGGAAGAGCTCCCAAGCTCGATGGCCCGTTCTGAGCTGCCCGGCTCCGGGTAATGGAACCAGTGGAAGGTGAGATCGTTCTGGTCCGGGTCCGAGGAGCCGGCGGCGCTCAGCAGGAGGCGGTCGCCGGCGCGCGCTTCCAACTGGATGATGCGAAGCGTCCGATCCCCGTTGAGGACAGCAACGGGCTTGTGGTTGGCCCGGCGGCGATCGGGCATCGCGCACCAGTCCAGGCGTGCCGCGAATTCGTTCTGGAAAGCCCCGCGCCAGCGCCAGACCGTCGCGCGAGCCTCTCTGATTTCACCGGCCCGGTCCTCGGCATCGTTGAAGTAGTTGTCTCGAACCCGCTGGAAACGCCCGCCCCAGCCTCCCCATTCGGGCCGCTCCGGGTCGTTCAATCCGGTAAGCAGGAAATAGAACCAGGAGGGCGTGTCGCCCTCTTTGAGCGCGCCATGCGGGTTCGGCGCGGTCGAGGTCTTCGGCGGGTAGAGCGCCCCGAGCGGTCCGTGACTGTTGCGGACGTTGTCTTCAATCCACTGGCGCGACGTTAGTCCTTCATCGCCGCCGAGATACATGCCCCGGTAAACCGAGAGTCGCCTGTCCCTGGGAACAACTCCGCCCAGTACTCTGCCCGGGTTGCTGCTACTTAGGATGAAGAACAGCTTGGGGAAGTTATTGACCACCCAAGGGCCCGTCTCGTCCTGGTGTTCGATGGAGTGGACGCGAAGCTTGCTCACAAAACGATCCAGTCCCGCGGGGGAGCGGTCCTGGCGAACTCTCCACAGCGCTTGCGCCAGATCGTGCCCCCCGCCCCAGATGGCGACATTTACCGGTCGGGGATCCGGCCTGTCCACAACCGAGACTATCCAGCGCGATCCCTCCGTGTCGTGTCCTGCCCCGATGGCTTGCATCGACCGGTCGGGGTCCCCGGCCTTGACGGCTCCCATCAGTCGCTCCACCGGCGGGTAGCCCGGATCGTGCATCACCAGGTTCGGCCGAACTCTTCCGTATGCCTTGACGATATTCCGGATCAGATCGGGCCGAACCACTGACCGCTTCAGCTCTCCGGGTGTACCGGACGCCGAGGCGATCAGACCCTCGATGTCGAACGCGTTCGACCAGGTCATCAGTCGGACCATCGACTGCTCGTCGTCGGGATCGCCGCCGATGTCCGTGAGGATAATCAGCCGCGGTTTCGGTGCCGGCGCCGCCTGCGACAACGCGAACAAGCCCGGGAGGCACAACAAGAAGAGAAGACTCCGCCTGGCCAATTCAATTCGGCTTCCCATCGTCGGTTGATTGTACAAGTTGCGGGGAACTTCCCGCAGGGGTGGTCGGATGTACAATCAGTGGTGCTCAGGAGCGTCCACCGAGAGCGCGGAGAAGGAGTGCATATGCAGAACAGATTTGTGGCCCCGGTGATTGCGGTGCTGCTTTCAGGATTTCAAACGCCAGCCGGCATCGCCCGGGCGCAAGAGCGAATGATCGATCTGACCCAGGTCATTCAACCCACCGCCCCGGATGCGCAGCGGAAATTTGTGGTCCGCATTCATGACGCGCTCCAGGAGATCCCGGGCAAAGTGCGGCCGGAGGGGGAATGGTACGTGATGTCTGACGTGGATCTGATGGGACATGTCGGGACGCACATCGAGTCCCCCTTCCACTGCCTGAAGAATGGGGCGGACCTTTCCCAGATCCCCCTGGACCGTCTTGTCGGCGACGCGGTGATCCTGAATCTCGTAAACGCGAAGGCGGAGGGCGGGGTCACCCTGCAGCAGGTGCAGGACGCTGCCCGAACCGCCGGAGGGGTCCGGAAGGGAGACATCGTCTTCTGCAGAATGGGACCGACTCCCTACTTTTCCACCGCCCCGCTCAAATGGCTGGTCGCGCAAGGGATGAAGATGATGGGCGTGGACTCCGGCGGCGTGGAACTCGCCGATGACAAGACGCACGCCAACGTCAACCATCTGGTCCTGTTTCGGGCCGGGATCCCGCTGATCGAAAACCTGGCCAACCTCAGCCGCGTAAGCCGCCCGCGCGTGAAGGTCTATGCGTTGCCGGTTCCTGTCCGCGGGCTGGATGCTTTTCCGCTGCGCGTCATCGCGGTCGAATGAGCTAAATCGGGGGTTAGCAGTTACAATAGTTTGCTTGTGATCAGCCGCCGTGACCTCTTGATTTCCCCCTTTGCCCTGTTCGCGGGGTGCCGGCCCAAGGCCGCGGGCTTCCCCGGTTACGCCTTTGTGGCCAATGAAGACGGGCAAGGTGTCGCGGCCGTCGATCTGAACGCATTTGTGCTGACCCGCCACGTCCCCCTGGGAGCGAGCCCCACAGCGGTGGTCGCCAGCTTCGCCAGGAAAGCAGTCTATGCCCTGACCCCCCAGAGCGGACTGGTGCATGAGATCGATCCCACGCGTCTTGAGGTGCGCCGGCGAGCCCGCGTCGCACGCAGTCTCACCTCCATGCGCCTTTCCCACGACGGACAGACGCTCTGGGTGCTCTCCGAAGACCCTCGCCAACTGGTGCGGCTCCCCCTGGAACAATTTCAGCCGGATATGCGCATCCCGCTCCCTGCTCCTCCGGTCGAATTCGATTTGACGGCGGACGGACGTATGGGAGCCGTGACCTATGGCACGGCGGGCCTGGTCGGACTGATGGACCTTCATGCAGGCCGCGCCAGAGAGCCCGTTCACGCCGGCAGCGATATGGGGACCGCGCGTTTCAGACCGGACGGGAGCCTCCTGCTGGTAGCGGACCGGGGCCGCCGTGTTGTCACGGTGATGGAAACGCTCAGCGGGAAGGTGCTCACGGACCTGTCGGTCGCGGTGGCGCCGGAGAACTTCTGCTTCAAATCCGACGGCGGTGAAATGTTCGTGTCAGGACAGGGCATGGACGCAATCGTCATCGTCAACCCCTACTACACGGAAGTGACCGAGACGTTCCTCGCGGGGCGCGCTCCAGGCGCCATGGCGGTCTCCCGCTCGCCGGAGTACCTGTTCGTGACGAATTCCCCCTCCGGCGACGTGACCATTATCAACGTCGACACCCGCCGGGCCATCGCCGTAGTGGCCGTCGGCTCGGAACCATCGTCTGTCACCATCACACCCGACGACCGCTACGCCCTGGTGCTGAACCGCCGCTCCGGAACCATGGCGGTGATTCGCCTGGCCAGCGTCGTGCCCCGTCGCGCGCGCGAGGCGCCGCTGTTCACCACCGTCCCGGTCGGCCTCAAACCCGTCAGCCTCGCGGTGCTGGCCGTCTGACTTTCACTCGCGTCACTCTTGCCGCAGCGCCACTATGGGCTCGACCTTCATGGCGCGCCGCGCCGGGAAGTAGCAGGCTGCGGTGGCGACCGCGGTCAGCAGCAGCGAAACACTAATGAACGTCAACGGATCGGTGGCGCTTACGCCGAACAGGAGGCTTCGGCCGGCCTGACTCACCCACAAGGCTCCCACCAGCCCCAGCACCAGACCAGCCAGGCTCAACTTCAGCCCCTCACGGATGATCATGCGGAAGATCTCGCCGGCCTGCGCGCCAACGGCCATGCGGATACCGATCTCGTGCGTGCGCGTTGCAATCAGAGTACTGGATGAGCCCGTAGATCCCGATGGCGGCCATCAGGAGCGCAACTACGGAAAATCCAATCAAGAGCGCGGTCTGGAACCGGCGCTGCGTCAGGAAGGCGCCGAGCCGTCTCTCCAGGGTCGTCACGCCATAGAGCGGCGCGCGCTTTTCCACCTGGCGCACGGCAGCTTGTATCGTCCCTACTATCTTCAGCGGGTCATCCATGGACGTTCGCACCAGAAGTGTCGCGAGCCGGGAAGGATTCTGCGCCAGCGGCTCGAACATCTGCGGGATCGGTTCGTTCTCCAGTCCCTGGCGGCGCATGTCGCCCACAACTCCGACGACTGTAAACCACGGCCTGTCCGAATCCCCGGCGCCGATCTTGAATCTCTTGCCCACCGGATCGCGCCCGGGCCACAAGCGGCGCGCCATCGTATCGTTGATGATCGCTACGCGCGGAGAATCCGGCCCGTCCTCGAACGAAAAGAAGCGCCCCCTGAGTAAAGGAGTCCCGATGGCCTTGAAGAATCCCTCGCTAACCTCGTCTCTTCGGAACCGCAGGCGCGCCGCAATGGTTCGGGCGTCCCCTTCGGTGGTGATGGTCTGTTCCGGGTTGCCACCGATGAAAAGATCGCCGACAATGCCGGCACTCTCCACGCCGGGCAGCGCTTCAATCTGTTCGAGCACGCGGTTGTAGAAATTGGCCCGTTGCGCATTTGCCCTGTAGGCCGCAGTGGAGAGCTGCATCGAAAGGACCCGCTCAGTCCTGAATCCCGGATCGACGCTCTCAACATGACCACCAGCTTCGGACCAGCAGGCCGGCGCCGACCAGCAGAATGATCGCCAGCGCAAATTCCGCCACCACGAGAGCGCGGCGGATTCCGCGCGTGGCAACTCCGCCTGAGACGCCCCTTCCGCCTTCCTGGCCGGAAGGCCGTCAAGTTCCGGCGCAACATAGTTATCGCGGGCGCCAGTCCAACCAGGATTCCGGTGAGCAGGGAAACCGCCAAGGCCCAGCCGAGCACTCGCGGATCGAGGCTGACCTCATTCAGGCGAGGCAGGTCGCCCGGCCTCGAGGGCCCGGATGAGGCGTATGCCCGCCTAGGCCAGCAATGACCCTATAAGGCCCGCTATGGCGGCGAGAGTCACACTTTCGGCGAGCAACTGCCGCACGATCCGTGCAGGACTTGCTCCGAGAGCGGCTCGCATGGCGATTTCACGGGCGCGGCCGGCGCTGCGCGCCAGCGAGAGGCTCGTGACGTTGGCCGCGGCGATGAGCAGAACACAAAAAACCGCGCCTGTGAGCATCCACAATGCCAACCGCGGCCTGGATCCGATCACATGAAGGCTCAACGGCACTACGCTGATGCCCCGGTTCCGCTCGGCCGCCGGCATCCGCTCGTCGAGACGGCGCGCGATCGCGCTCATCTCCGCCTGGGCCTGCTCGACAGTTACGTTCGGTCGAAGTCTCCCCATGACGAACCACGAACCCGAGCCAAGCGCGCCGCGCCGGGTCTCCCAATCCGGAAACATCGTGTGCGGCTCCCACACATCCGCGTCGAGTCGCGCGGATTGCAGGGCCGCGGGAAGGATGCCGATGACCCGGGAAGGAAGGCCGTCCATCTCGATGGACGCGCCGATCGCATCGGGCGAGCCTCCGAAACGAGTTTGCCAGAAGCGATGACTGATCAGGGCCAAACGTTGCCGCTGCTCGGCCTCCTCGGCCGAGAAGACTACGTCCCAGCAAGGGCTGAACGCCAAGCAAAGAAAGAAGTTGGGTGAGATCCTGATGGCGCTTATCTGTTCCGCCCCTGTCGGCGCTCGTGAGCGTCACGGAAACAGGATCAAAGACGGCCATGTCCTCGAAGCTCTTGCTTTGGCTCCGCCACTGTTCGGCACTCAGATATGCCGACCTGCCTTCGCGCACGCTCTGACTCGGAATCTCGCTCCACAACATCGCCAACTGTTCTGGGGCTCGATAAGGAAGCGGCCGGAGCAGAACCGTATTCAGCACGCTGAACATTGCGGTATTGGCGCCAATCGCCAGCGCCAGTGTGGCTACGGCGGTCGTCGTAAAGGCGGGGCTCTTGCGGAGAGTCCGAAGCGCGTAGCGTATGTCCTGCGCTGTCGTTTCGACCAGGGCGAATGCCCATCGTTCGCGGCACGCTTTCCTTCATCGGCTCTATGGCTCCAAAGCTGCGCAGTGCGGCATATCGCGCCTCTGCTGGATTCATGCCAGCCTTGAGGTTGTCCTCAATCTGCATCTCCAGGTGAAAGCGAACTTCATCGTCCAGCTCGCGCTCCAGCCGTTTGTGTTCGAACAGGCCACGCAGCCGGGCGGCAACCACGCTGGCCCAGCTCATCCGCTGCTCCTCCGCCAGGCTCCCCGGGTCAAAGCCAAGGAAGCGTTCGATCGTCGATGACATACGCTTCCAATCCTCGGTTTCCTTGGCGAGTCGTCTCCGCCCGGCCGCGGTAATGGAGTAAAACCTCGCCTTGCGGTTCTTCTCGGATGCTCCCCACTTCGAAGCAATCCATCCTTCCTGCTCCATTCGCAAGAGAGCCGGATAGAGAGTGCCCTGGTTGAGCTGCAGCACGTCTTTGCTGATCTGCTCGATCCGGCGCGCAATGCCGTAGCCGTGCAGCGGCCCGAGCGCCTCCAGCGTTCGCAGAACCAGGAGAATCAAAGTGCCCTGGAGAACATCCGCCTTATCTGTACGCCCACTTCTCATTAGGTAACCTACAGGAACAGTGTATTCGATGTTCCTGTAGGCGGTCAACAGAACAAGAAGAGAGGGAGAATGCGCTGCTACGCTCTCGCGATGCGCTGCGCGCCCCTGTCCCACTTGAGATAGCGCTGTCTCCGGAAGGAGAGAACACCCATCTCGCAGGCCACCACGCCGTAGTAGCCCAGCTCACAGTCGCAGTTGAGAGGCTCGTTGAGGCGGATCGCGTGCATCAGGTTGCGGTGGTGCAGTTCGGTGCTTTCGGCGCCCGTCTTCTTGAATTCGACCGCCTGCCCTTCGCCCTCGAACAGCTTCTGCGGCCGGATGACAAAGCCTGTCCGCGTGAAGGTCAGCGTGGCCTTGTGCCCGCGCAGCACGTGCTCGACGGCGGTGTCGTTGGCCATCGAGGAAACCAGCAGCACCGTGGGGCCGCCCGGGTAGTCCAGCATGATGTTGAAAGTGTCCGGCACCTCCGCCTTCTTGAAGTACCACTTGCCGCCCGACCCCACGCCGCGCTCGGGGAACGTCAGCCCCAGGGCCTTGATGATGCGCGTCACGCGGTGGATGAACAGGTCGGTGGCGATCCCTCCCGAATAGTCCCAATATCGGCGCCAGCGAAAATAGCGCTCCGGGTCCCAAGCGCGCTTGGGCGCGGGCCCCAGCCACGCCTTCCAATCCAGGTTCACGCCGGGACGGGCGTCGGGATCGATGTCGTACATCCACATGTCGTCTTTGTGATTCCGGCTGTAGTCGATCTGCGCGAGCACGACAGGCCCTAAGACCCCCTGTTGGATGTACCGGTTGGCGGCCTCGTAGGAGTCGTCCGACATGCCCTGCACGCCGACCTGCATCTTGACGCGCGACGCCTTGACCCTGGCGACCAGTCGCTTGGACTGCTCGCAGGTTTGGGTCATGGGCTTCTCGCAGTAGATGTGCTTTCCCGCCGCGACCGCGTCGAGCGCCATCTGGTAGTGCCAGTGCTCGGGCGTGGCGATCAGAACATAGTCGATATCCTTATCATCCAGCAGCCGTCGATAGTCCTTGATCGGCCGCCCGCCGGTCAGTTGCGCCGCGGCCTCGGCGCGCTTGTCGAAGACGTCGCAAACAGCCGCAATCTCGATGTTGTCCGCCTCGCGCATCTTCACCAGGGACTTCATGTGCTCGGTGGCCATGCCCCCGCAGCCGATGACGCCGATCCGCAGCCGTTCCCCCGCACCCGTGATCTGCGAATAGGCTCGGGCCGTGACGAGTGAAGCCACGCCCGCGGAGGCCACGAATTGTCTGCGCGTGTAGGATTCCATGCCGAAGATTGTAGCGCGTCAGCAAGCGGTCCACGCGTTGCCGATGATGGCCAGCGCGGCGATGACCGCCGTCTCGGTTCGCAGGATCTGCGGACCGAGCGAGACCGGCAACCATCCATGATCCGAAGCCGCCCGGCGTTCCTCGGCGGTCCATCCGCCTTCGGGCCCCGCCAGCAGGCAGACCGTGTCGTCGGGCGAGCGCCGGGCAAGCTCCGGCAGCGCGGCCAGCAGCGGCGCCGCGCCCCGCTCCTCTTCCAGAAAGTAGCGATAGCGGGCCGGCGCCGTCAGCGCCTCTGCCAAGGCGATGCAGGAACCGATTTCAGGCAGGCGATCCCGCCGCGCCTGCTGGCTGCTCTCCACAGCGATCCGCCGCCAACGCTCCACTCTCTTAGTGGCCGCCTGGCCCAGTCCCTTCTCGCTGCGCTCGGCGATGACCGGAACGCATGGTCTCGACCCCCAGTTCGGTCGCTTTCTCCACGATCCACTCGAAACGGTCAAACTTGATCAGCGAAGCGAGCAGAGTGAGACGAACCGGCGGGGCCTGGGCTTCGATCCTTTCGAGCACGCGGAACGAGACGGAGCCCTTCTTGAAGCCATCGATCTCGGCGAGGTACACGCACTGGTTGTCGGAGATCTCGAACTGCTGCCCGGCTTCCGCCCGGAGAACCCGGCGCAGGTGGTCCGCCGTCTCACCCGTCAACTCGGCGCCGCCGCCTCGCACCGCCGCCACAAAGAACCGCCGCCTGGCCATGTAGAATAATGTACGCCAGTTATGATCGCGCATCTTCGTGGAACCATTCTCGAGAAGCACCCCAACCAGGTCATCTTGGACGCCGGCGGGGTGGGCTATGACGTCATCATTCCCATCTCCACCTTCTCGGCTCTGCCGGCGGCCGGATCGGAAGTGCGGCTGCGCATTCATACCCACGTTAGGGAGGATGCGCTTTCGCTCTACGGCTTTCTCACCGCCGAGGAGAAGACGCTTTTCGAAAAGCTGATCGGCGTGAGCGGCATCGGCCCCAAGCTCGCGGTCACGGTGCTCTCCGGCCTGCCCGTGGCGGACTTGATCGCGTCGATCCGCCAAGGCTTGGTGGAACAACTGGTCCGGATCCCCGGCGTGGGGAAGAAGACGGCGGAGAGAATCGTGCTGGAATTGCGGGACAAACTGGAGATGCTGGGCGCCGGCGCGGGCGCTGCGGCGGCCCAGTCCCCTGCCCTGTCGGCGCTGGATCAGGACGTGCTGAGCGCCCTCGTCAACCTGGGCTGTGCGCGCCCCGCCGCGGAAGCCGCCGTCCGGAAGGCCAAGGCCCAGGGCCCTGCCGAGGGGTTCGAGCAGTTCTTCCGCCGCGCGATGGAATTGATACGTTAAGCTGGAGATCGGTTGCCAATGCGCGAAAAGGGAATCGTCTCTCCTTCCGCCCAGGCCGAAGAGAGCCAGTTTGAGGCCAGCCTGCGGCCTACGCGCCTGGAGGAGTTTACCGGCCAGGCCAAGCTGAAGGAGAACCTCGCCATCGCCATCCAAGCGGCGCGCCAGCGCGGCGAGGCGATGGACCACGTTCTGCTGTACGGCCCGCCGGGGCTCGGCAAGACGACCCTGGCTACCATCATCTCCAACGAGCTGGCCGTCGGCTTCGAGCAGACCTCCGGCCCCATCCTGCAAAAGAAGCTCGATCTCACCGGCATTCTCAGCAACATCCGTGCGCGCCAGGTCTTCTTCATCGACGAGATCCACCGGCTGCTGCCGGACGTGGAAGAGATGCTCTATGCCGCGCTCGAGGATTTCCGCGTCGACATTCTGATCGGCTCCGGCCCGGGTGCGCGCACGCACTCCCTCCCGGTGCCGCACTTCACGGCCATCGGAGCCACCACGCGGCAGGGCCTGGTGAGCGCGCCGCTGCGCGGCCGGTTCGGGCTGGTGCTCCGGCTGAACCATTACGACGTGCAGGAACTCGAGAGGATCGTGGTGCGTTCCGCGGGGCTGTTGGGCGTGGAGATCGATGCAGGAGGCACGGAAGAGATCGCCCGGCGCAGCCGCGGCACTCCCCGGATCGCCAACCGGCTGCTGCGCCGCGTCCGCGACTACGCCCAGGTGCGGGCCGACGGCCACGTCACGGCCGGCGTGGCCAGGACGGCCCTCGATCTTCTGGAAGTGGACCCCTTCGGCCTGGATGAAATCGACCAGAAGATCATGCTGACCATCCTCGAGAAATACGCCGGCGGGCCGGTGGGCTTGAACACCATCAGCGCCTCCGTCGACGAGGAGCCGGACACCATCGAGGAGGTCTACGAGCCGTACCTGCTCCAACTCGGCTTCATCGACCGCACGCCCCGCGGCCGGGTGGCCACCGACAAGGCCTTTGAGCATTTCCAGGTGCCCCGCCGCTTTCGCGGCCCGCAGCGGACACTGTTCTAAACCATGAAGACTGTTTATCTCTCGCTTGGGGTCCAACGTCGGAGACCGGGACCAGATGCTTCGGGATGCCCTGACCCTGCTCAAGGCGCCTGACTTGCGCCTGACCAAGATTTCATCGGTTTACGAAACGGAGCCTCAGGATGTTAAGGATCAGCCGTGGTTTCTGAACCTGGTGGCGGAGGCGGAAACCGATCTCTTCCCGATGCAGTTGCTGGCGCGGATTCACAAGATCGAGCGTCAATTGGGCAGGAAGCGGACGCTCGCCAAAGGTCCGCGCACCATCGACATCGACATCCTGCTGTTCGGGAACGCCGTGATCGATTCCGCCAGCCTGGTCATCCCGCACCCGCGCCTGGCTGAGCGAAGATTCGTGCTGGAGCCGCTTGCCGAACTGGCGCCGGAACTACGCCATCCGCTGCTCAAGCGCACCATAAAGGAACTGCTTGCCGCGACCGCCGGCCAGATCGTCCGGCGGTTGCCCGAGGGGCCTACGGCATCTTAGCGGCGAGCGCCCCGGCCGACGCGACGGGATCGGTTGGTTCCGTCACATTGGCAAAGCCCGCGACGTACTTCCCCTTGCGGAAGAAGCAAAGGCGCCCCAGGTACTTGTCGGCAATCTGAAAAGCTTCGTCGCCCACCTTCACGGGTTGGGTCTGCCCGAAACGCGCGCTGGCTTTCTTCATGACCGCGGCAGCCGCTTCCGGGGAGGCTTCGGTTACGATGAACGCCTTTCCGTACTCATACTGCGCCACGTAGCCCCTGCGGAGCAGCCCGAGGCCCAACACGCTTTGCGGCACCAGGCGCATGGAGGTCGCATCCAGCTTCTCGGTGGGGAACCATGTCAGCATCTCCGGCAGGCCGGACTGCCCCGGAACGTTCTTCTCCATGGCCGTCAGGAAAGCTCGAAGGGCCGCCGTATGGTCGCCCTCGGGATTGGCCGCGATTTCGACGAAATATTTGTCTTTGACGAACATGCCTCTCCGCGGCTGAATCTGCGCCGCCGTGCCGATCTTCTGGACGGGGATGCGCGGATCGCGGTTGGACATGAAAATGCCGTAGGCCGATTCCGGGTCGGTCATCTCGGAAACGTCGAACACCAGCGTCACCTCGCCGGACTTGCACGTGACCCCGTTCATCTTGAGGAAGCTGTAGATCAGGTAGCCCTCGGCGTTGCCGTCCATGTACTCAAACAGGTTATCGGACTCGAAGGTCCGCAGTGGGCCGTCCTGCGACCATCCGGGCGCCAGCTTGCAGTCAGGGGTCTGGGCCGTGCACAGGGCGACGGTCAGAAGGAAGAAGATGGAAAACAAGTTCAAACGATTCATGCGCACAACTCCTTGCCGTAGCTCTCAGCATACATCAGAAGCCTTGGCACGCACTTCCCGACCGTGCCCGCCGCTAGCGTTTCTTTAGCGAGATGGCCAGCCCCCCGCCGTCCATGTAGAACAGCGTCTCCAGCGCGGGAGTGGCGGTGGCCTGCTTGACGTATGCGTCGGCCTGATCCACGTTGTGCGCCAGAATCAAACCGCCTGGCCGCACCAGCGGCAACAGTTTGTTCAGATAGTCTACGTAACCGTCCTTGTCCGCATCGATGAACACGACGTCGATCGGCTCTTTCAGGCGGGAGATGGTCTGATGGGCGTCGCCCTCGACAATCGTGACGAGTTGATCGACGCCGGCCTTTTTGAAGTGCCCCCGGGCGGTGGCCGCCCGGCCTGCGTCGTATTCGAAGGTGGTCAGCTTGCCGCCCGTCTTCTGAAGGGCGAGGCAAAGCCAGAGGCCGGAGAGGCCGGTGGACGTGCCGACTTCCACGACGTTCTTAGCCCCTGCCGCTTCCGTCAGCAAACGCAGCATGCGGCCGTCGGCGACCGGAACGTTTTGGAACATCGCGCCGGCCGTTGGTGCCTCACCCAGGACGGCCAGCACCTTCTTTTCAGACTCCGAGCTAGCCTGCGGCAGGCTTTCCGTCCCATAGCCGCCACGGAAGCCGCCTCGCGGACCGCGTTGATTGAAAGCCACGAAAGCAGTCGCCAGAACAAGACCGCCAGCAACCAGGATGCGCTTCATCGGTTTGTGCCTCCCTCTGATCGTGTGGTTGAGTTTCGACAGATGAGACGGTCAACCGGGGGACGGGGTTACGGCCGGGCAGGCGATGCCGGCCTGCCCCCGCTGGATTTGACAGCGCGAAAGCGGGTTTGGTGTAATGACAAAAGCCGCTCCACTCCTCAGTAGCTCAATGGTAGAGCATTCGGCTGTTAACCGAAGGGTTGTAGGTTCGAGTCCTACCTGAGGAGCCAACCTCTTTTTTGGCTCTACGGCGGCTCGCCCTACGCCATTCATGGGGGCAGGTCCCGCCCCTGACCGACCTCAAGAACACATTCCGGCTCACTGTGTCTTCAATCCTGTCGCAGGCGCGCCACGTGGCAAGGCCATATTAAATGCTGGTGCCATATATGGTATATTGAGGCGTCATGGAAACAGCGCGCAAGATCACCGTCGAGGTGCCGCCGGAACTTCTCGAAAAGGCACAACGAGCTAGCGGTAGCGGCATCACCCAAACCGTTCGTACCGGTCTGCAGCTAGTTGCAGCGTCGCACGCCTATGCGCGGCTGCGCCAACTACGGGGCAAGGTTCATTTCAGTCGTACATTAGCTGATCTGAAGGCCGACCGATGATTGCCGTCGACACCAGCACCTGGATTGGATTCCTGCAAGGAGACGCTGGCGAGGACGCCGAACTGCTCGACAGAGCGCTCCTGGACCGGCAAGTGCTGATGCTGCCCGTGGTGCTCACTGAGGTGTTCAGTGACCCGAAGCTTCCTTCAGAAGTTTCACGGGCTCTCTCAGAGTTGCCGCTCATCGAGATCGAGCCTGGCTATTGGCAACGGGCAGGCGAGCTGCGAGCGAAGGTGTTGGCAAAGCGCCGTAAGGCGCGCCTTGGAGATGCACTGATCGCTCAAAGCTGTATCGATCACGGGATTCCCCTTCTTACGCGAGACCGAGATTTCCGTGCGTTCGCCGAAGCCGCTGGCCTCGATCTCGTCATTGGGCCCGCCCGTCCATAGCCGCCGGAGCCTCCCAGCCTCCCCCAGTTCCTCGCCGGCCAACGCGGAGCAAGTGCGTCGTCGGGCCTTCAGTTCTCGCATTGCGACCCGCATAAAATGGGGCTTGTTCGCACCGTTCCTTCAGCCCCATGGAATGTCGATGATAAAGGCAAATATATGAACCACTTCCAAATCGGACCGGAAGAACGCGCGCTTGGCTCTTTGTTTGCGCAGGAGTATCAGGAATACCATGCCAGGGTTCGACGATTTAACGCCGCGGTCGAGATTGGTGATCCCCAAACCGGGCATTCGAATCCTCACAGCGTGAGGTTGGCAGCATCGCAAAAGCGCCCGCGCCCTCCGAACAGTGGGATCATCGGTGGTGATCGGCACAAGGGGGATTCAACCATGCCAGTGCTCCACGGTGAGCGTCACCTCACAGGAAGAATCGGCTGGCTTCGTGCAGCGGTATTGGGTGCGAATGATGGAATCGTTTCAACGGCCAGTCTGGTACTCGGTGTGGCCGCGGCGAACTCAAGCCACAGCAACATCATGGTGGCGGGGACCGCTGGACTCGTCGCTGGGGCAATGTCTATGGCTGCCGGTGAGTATGTGTCTGTCCACTCACAGGCGGACACCGAGGGGGCGGAGCTCGCGCGTGAACGCGCGGAACTCGACACAGACGGCGACAGCGAGCACGAGGAATTGGCAGCAATCTACGTCGCTCGCGGGCTCGATCCCGATCTGGCGGTGAAGGTGGCCGAACAACTGATGGCTCATGACGCGATCGGCGCACATGCCCGGGACGAACTTGGCATTACCGATACGCTGAGCGCGCGTCCGATCCAGGCGGCGTTGGTGTCAGCAGGTAGCTTCGCCGTTGGAGCCGCCCTGCCACTTCTAATCGCTGCCATTGTCGCGCAGGCGCGCCTCATACCTCTGGTCGCCGGCACTTCACTGGCATTCCTCGCCATCCTGGGAGGCTTAGCCGCACATGTGGGCGGCGCGGACCTGAAGGTGGGCGCGATCCGCGTTTTGTTCTGGGGCGCACTGGCCATGGCGCTGACAGCTGGGGTCGGCGCGGTGTTCGGAACCGTTGTGTGAGCGGCCAATCACAAGCAGTTTCTGTTCCGCCGCATCAAATCAGGCAGCCCGGCGCGGTTTCACTTGAGAGTCGATCAACATCGCCGAGGCGTCCAATGCCACCTCGATGTCGAAGTTGGTCTGCAGATTGATCCAAAACTGAGGGCTCGTGCCGAAATATCGCGACAGGCGCAAGGCGGTATCCGCCGTAATGGATCGCCGGCCATGGGTAATGTCGTTGATTCGAGTCACCGGCACATGGAGTTCTATCGCGAGGCGATTTGCGCTGAGCCCAAGTGGCTCCAGGAAGTCCTCACGTAGCGTTTCGCCGGGATGAATCGGTGGGAGCTTTGCAGATTTCTTCGCCATGATTTCCTCAATGATAATCCACGTCAAAATATTCCGTCTGGCATTGAATGACAAACGGTAAGCCTTCCCTGCCCGTGACACTACCCCGATTCCCTGCACTTGGTAGCACGTCTCACGGCGTGGCCCGTCCGCCTTTCAATTCAGATTCCGGTATACTTGCCCCTGGTGTGGGCGCAGATCTGAGAGGAGTCGGGCGATGTTCCGAAGGTCTTTTCTGAAATCACTGGCCGCCGCTCCGGTGGCCGGTTTGGCTGGGCCGCGCCGGGTGGATGCGGCGCTGCCCAAGGCGAAAATCACCAAGGTCAATATCTACGAGCCGCCGAACGTGAACCGGCTGTTCAACCAGAGCAACATGCTTGTGACGGTTGAGACGGACATCGGGATCACGGGCGTCGGTGAAGGAGGCTCCCGGGACACCCTGGAACAGTGCGCCGGGAATCTGATCGGGCAGAATCCGTTTCAGATCGAGCGCCTGTGGCAGGAGACCTACATCTCCTGGTTCTACCCCCCGGGCCGGGAGAAGATACACGCGCAGGGCGCCATGGACCTGGCCCTGTGGGACATCAAGGGCAAAGCCCTGAACGCGCCAGTCCACCAGATCCTGGGCGGCTCGCTTCGCAACTTCTGCGAGTGCTACTCCACCGGCAATGTGCGGCCCGCCGGGGCGGCCGCCGATCCACTGGCCCGAATCCGGGAATCGGCCGCGGCAACCATTGCGGCCGGCTTCCGTGCCTATCGCATGGACGCCGGCGGGTCCACTCCGATCATCGAGAACGTCTACAATTCCCGCGAGCGGGTGCGCCTGGTGGCCGAAGCCTGCAAGGCGGCGCGGGAAGGCCTCGGCAAAGGCGACTTCGCCATCGATTTCCACCAGAGGTTCGACTACTCCGACGCGCTGCGCTGCTGCAAGCTGATCGAGGAATACGAACCATTTCTGGTAGAGGATCCGGTGCGCGATGAGCACGCGCTCCAGGACATCCCCAAACTGCGGCAGATGACCATCTGCCCGCTGGCGCACGGCGAGGAGTGGGGCCAGCGCTGGGATTTCAACCGGCTTATCGAGAATCACGACATCGACTACATTCGCGCCACGCTGCCCAATGTCGGCGGGATCACGGAGATGATGAAGGTGGCGGCGCTGTGCGAGACGCATGCCGTGGGAATCGTCCCGCATTTCACGGGGCCGGTTGCGACGGCGGCCCTGGTACACTGCCTCTCCACGTTCTCCGGCCCGGTGCTTTTCGAGTACAATTACGGTGACCGGGGCATCCAGTACCTGCCCGAGTTCCTGGACTTCCGCAAGGGCAGGCTCTACACCAATGACCGGCCCGGCTTGGGCGTCACTCTGGATGTGAACCGGGTCAAGTTCATCAGCTCGGTGACGGAGGCCGGGCGGCGGCTGTTCTACTTGCGGCCGGATGGCTCCGTTACGCACTGGTAATTGAGGAGGCTTAGAATGCACGACAATCTTACCCGCCGGAACCTGTTTCGTTTGGCCAGCGCCGGAGCGTTGGGAGTGGCGGGCGCTGTGCCTCTGGCGGCGCAGCAACCCCCGGAGCCGAAACTCACCCTTCCACCGCCGCCGCTGGCGCCCAGTGGCAGGCGCCGCTCTACTGTCTCGCTGGTGAAGGGCGAAAACCGCCGCAAGATGGTTTACGAGGCCCTCATGGGCATCGATGCGGAACTGCGGCCCGCCTTGAACCGCAAGAAGTACGTGCTCATCAAGCCCAATCTGACCAGCGTGACGATCCAGCTCGCATCGACTCACGCGGATACGATCCGCGGCATCCTGGATTACCTGGCGCCACGGTTCAAGGGCCCGGTGGTGATCGCCGAGTCGGCCTCTGGCGACACCATGGAGGGCTACGACAACTTCAAGTACAACCAGCTTGTCAAGGAGTTCCGGTCCCAGAAAGTCAGCCTGATCGATCTGAACGACGAAGCCTTGTATGTGCCCGCGGGGATTCTGACTTACAACGTGCACCCGCAGATGATTCGCGTCGCCAAACGGCTGCTGGATCCCGACGCCTTCATCCTCGACGCCTGCATCCCGAAGATGCACAACGCCGTGGTGATGACGGCGGCGGTCAAGAATATGGCGGTGGGTGGGACGCTGCGCAGCGGCCGGAAGGACTCGCGCTGGACCGACAAGACGAAGTTCCACATGGGCCCGCACCAGATGAACTACAACCTGCTCCTGGCGGCGCAGAAGATGGCGCCGTTCTGGGGCGCCACCGTGGTGGACGGCTATGAGGGCATGGAAGGTGATGGCCCGGTTTCGGGACAGCCCGTGCCGCATCGCGTGGCCTTCGCCTCACTGGATTACATCGCGGCTGATCGTGTAGCGACCGAGATCATGGGGATTGAGCCCAAGTGGGTCGGCTATTTGCAGTACTGCGAGCAGTTCGGCCTGGGCAACTATGACATCGCCAGGATCGACGTGCGCGGCGAGACCATCGCCGCGCTCAAGAGGAACTACAGGGTGCACCCCAACATCAATCTGCACCTGCAGTGGATGGGGCCGTTGACGCCCGACCCGAATTTCGGCCAACGCCGCGGCGCGTAGCCTCAATAGTCTGCGATGCCCCCGTCGGCGAAACGGTAACCGGGGCGGTTTACCGGCTTGTAGGGGTGCTTCGCCGCCACCGCTTCATCCAGCTCGGCCCCCAGCCCTGGGCGGGTCGGAAGTTCCGCGTAGCCATCCTTGATCGCGATGGACGTCCCCTTGAACAGATCCAGCATCCAGCCGGTCTGCCGTCCGGTTGAGTACTCCAGAATCGTCGCCGCGGGTGTGGTCGCGTTGACGTGTATCGACGCCAGCGTGCTCACGATGCCCTGCGGGTTGTGCGGGGACATTTCCACGCGGTGGGCCTCGGCGATGGCGCCGATCTTCTTCAACTCCAGGATGCCCCCGGCGTGACACACGTCGGGCTGGATGTAATCCACCAGGTGGCGCTCGCAGAACTCCGTGAAACCGTACTTGGTGAAGGCGCGCTCCCCGGTCGCCAGCGGCACTTTCGTCTT
The DNA here is from genome assembly GCA_963744775.1 of Bryobacterales bacterium. GTDB lineage: Bacteria > Acidobacteriota > Terriglobia > Bryobacterales > Bryobacteraceae > CAVUVG01. The sequence goes on along the minus strand of CAVUVG010000009.1, from coordinate 2,253 downwards.
CTGGCGCAGGTGGGCGAGTTCCTCGAAGTCCTCGATCTGTGTCGCCTCTTCCACGAAGAACGGCCGCAGTTCCTCGATCCGCGTGCAGAACTCCACCGCCATCACCGGAGTCAGTTGGCCGTGGGCGTCGATGCAGATGTCGAAGTCGTCTCCAACCGCCTTCCGCACCGCCTCCAGCTTACTTACAGCCTCGCGAACCGCCATCGGTGGCTCCACCAACTGGTTCTGAACCGTGATGAAGCCCGACTTCGCCGCCGTGAAGCCAGCGGCTTTGGCCTTTAAGAAGTTCTCGGGGGAGCCGCTGACATCCAGGTACAGCCTTACTCGCTGCCGCGCCGCGCCGCCCAGCAGCTTGTAGATCGGCACGCCCAGCGCCTGGCCCAGGATGTCCCACAGCGCGATCTCTATGGCACTGATCCCGCTGTTGAGCATCGGCCCGCCGCGCCACCTCGGGTTGCGGAACATGCCCTGGTACAGGAACTCGATGTCGGCGGGGTCCTTGCCCACCAGAAACCGTTCGTTTTCCATGATGGCCTGGGCCACCGTCGGTTCCTTGCTCGTGATCGAGCCCTCACCCAACCCGACCAGTCCCTGGTCCGTATAGACCTTAACGAAGACGCCGGCCCCGGCCACTATGAAGGTCTTCAATTGTGTGATCTTCAGGTTCAGCGTCTTCGCCTGAGCGGCATAGGCCGCCGGCATCACGCTCTGCGCCGCGCCCGCCAGCGCCAGCGCGGAAAGGAACTCTCTGCGGCTCGTCTTCACTCTCATCAGCTCACCTCTGCGCCACCGAACCGTCTTCCAGAAACGCGCGCCCCATCAGGGCGGGACGGTTGATCACATACTTCTCGAAGACCGACTCCGACAGCTCAAATCCAAGTCCGGGCTTCTCCGGCAGGGGACATTTGCCGTTCACCATGAGCATGGCCGGGAATCCGAACCACTCGTCCAGAATGCTGGTGCCGCTGGCACGCGCGCCTTCCTGGACCAGAAAATTTGGAATAGCGGAATCCACATGCAGCGAAGCAATCTTGCCGATCGGGCCCGCAGCGGCGTGGGGCGAGATCGTGATGCCCGACACGGACGCCATCATGGCCACTTTCCACATCGCCGTGATCCCGCCGACGTGATTGATGTCCGGCTGTAGAACGTCCACGACGCCCATCTCGATCAGCTCCCGGCAGGCGTAGTGCGATACTGCGCGTTCACCTGTCGCGATCGGTGTTGAAGTTCTCCTGGAAATCTTGGCCAGCGCCTTCACGTTTTCCGGAGGGATCGGTTCCTCGACAAACAGAAGACCTAGCGGCTCCACCGCCTTGATGATGACGCTCGCCACGCTGGGACTGGTCCTGCCATGGAAGTCCATGGCGATGTCGATGTCGGGACCCAGCGCTTCGCGCAGCCCTTGCATCTGGCGCACCGCCTGGTCGATCTTGGCGTGGGTCTCGATCCACCCGAGATAGGAAGGCAACCCGGATTTGACGCAAGTGACTCCCAGGTTAGTATTACTCTCTCGTAATTTCCGAAGCTGTTCGGGATTGCCGCCAACACCGATATAGCCGCGGACGCCTTGGGGATCGTAGGGACCGCCCAGCATTTTGTAGACAGGCAGACCCAGGATCTTCCCCCTGATGTCCCAAAGCGCCTCGTCCAACCCGGAAATGGCGGCGCTGATAACCGGTCCTCCGCGATGGAAGGTGTGTACGTACAGCGACTGCCAGTGGTGCTCCACCTGCATCGGATCCGCGCCGATGATGAACGCCCGAAAGTCGTTGATGCAGGCGGCCACCACCTGGGCTTTGCCTTCGAGTGTGCCGTCGCCCCATCCGACCACCCCGGCGTCCGTCTCCAGCTTGACGAAAACGAAAGGACGGTCTGTGTTGGGCGTGAGCGACACCACGAACACCTTCATGTTCGTGACTTTCACGCCCGATACCAGGCCGCGGAATGCCTCGGCCCCAATAGGAATCTCAGTTGCCGGTGCAGCGGCGCGCGCCGCGGAACTCGCGGCGACAGCTCCAGCCAGCCCTCCCATGAATTGACGGCGTTTCATGCTGCACGCTCCTTGTACTCTTCGAGGGCCTTTTCATTGACCGAAATACCCAGACCCGCCCCCGTCAGCACGGCGGCGAATCCGTCGCTGACGTTCACCACCGGCCCGCCGGTCAGCGCCGCGCGCATGCGGCGGTCCTCCTCGGCGGCCGGAAACGGGAACTGCTGTATGACGAAGTTCGGAAGGCTGGCGGCCAGGTG
>CAVUVG010000008.1:0-305987 GCA_963744775.1 Bryobacterales bacterium | reverse complement strand
TTGGAAAAGCTTTGTGGCCTTGACACGGGCGCGTGGTCCCGTATACTGGATGGAACGTAAGACGTCCGTACTCGCTCTTCGCCGAAGTTGAGGCGCGGCGGCGCGGGCCCTCCCCCCAGTCACTTCCCCCCGGCAGAGAGACTCGTTTCGGGTCCCGCATGGGACTCACGTAGCGTGAGCTATGCGGACCGGGAACCGGGACGACAAGACCGTGTCATTGGATAGACGATTCGCCAGCGGCGTTGGCTGGGCTCTGACTGGGAGTGTACTCTCCCAGGGAGCGGTGTTCCTGGGGTCGATCATTGCGGCACGGTTGTTGGGCAAGGAACTATTCGGGGTATTGGCGGTTGTTCAGAGTACGGCGCTGGCGAGCGCGAACATGGCGAGCCTGGGTCTCGGGGTCCTGGCGACACGTTATGTATCGGCCTATCGGACCAAGGACCCGGCGAGGGCCGGGCGCATCCTCGCCTTCTGCTCACTAACAAGCACTTTCGTGGGTGTTCCTTTCGCGTTTGCTCCGTTTCTCCTCACCGGGCTGTTGCCGCAACTCGCACTGGCGGCGCCCGGGGCCGCCAAACTGCTGTGGCTGGCTGCGATTTATGTCTATTTCACGACGCTGAACGGCTTCCAGCTTGGCGCCCTGACCGGCCTGGAAGCTTTCCGGAAACTGGCCGTGATCAATCTGCGTCAAGCGGTCATCTCACTAGTCCTGACGATCCTGCTCACATTTGCGCTGGGCGTGCAAGGCGCTGTGCTCTCCCTGGCGGTTTCGGCGGTAGTCCTCTGGTTGGCGCAACACCTGGCTCTGCGCCAGGAATGCAGCCGGCAAAGAATTCGAATCGATTACCGCGACGCATTTGCGGAAAGAAGCATCCTGGCCGGTTTCGTCCTGCCCTGCACCCTTTCTTCGGTATTGGCCAACGGGGCCATCTGGGCCGGCAATCTCCTGGTAGCGCACGGTCCCCTGGGCCTCAAGGAAATGGGAATCTTCCAGGCTGCCTATGTGTTTCGCAGCCTGGTGGTGTTCGTGCCGGCCCAGGTTACCAGGGTGGCCTCTCCCATGCTCACCAACCTGTGGGGCGCCAATGAAACGGCCAGGTACGGCAAATTGTTCTGGTCCAACCTCAAAATCAGCGCCATCGCGGCCGCCGCGACGGCCTGCCTCCTGTGGCTGGCAGGACCTTACGTGATGCGCCTTTTTGGTAGAGAGTTTTCCGGGGGAGGGCTTATTCTGGCCACCCTCGCCGCGGCGGCGGTGGTCGAAGTAGTTGCGTCCAGCCTCTACCAGGTGCTGCTGAGCCACAACAGGATGTGGCTGCAGGTTATGACCGCCGCGGTGTGGTCAGTGGCGCTGGTTTCAGTAGTGTGGGCCGCAGATAACCGAGCCGGAGCACTATCTTTGTCCTTCGGATATCTGGCCGCATGGGCGTCGTCCTTGATCCTCTACTGGGCGATTGCGGTCCGTCTCTTTTCGGTCAAGCCCACGCCGGCGATGGCGGCGTGTTCGACGGCGTGAGAACTGGCGAGACGGTGGGGAAGCCAAAAATCAGCGTGGTCATTCCGGCGTTCAATCGCGAGCTACAAGTGCGCCGCGCGATCGAGAGCTGCCTTCTTCAGCGTCTCGGGGATGTTGAGGTCGTCGTTGTCGACGATGGGTCCACGGACCTCACGGCCGAAGCCGTGAATTCATTTCACGACAGCAGGCTGATGTTGGTGCGTCACTTCAAAAACCGCGGGCAATGCCCTGCCAGAAACTCCGGAGTGAGCAAAGCCTCAGCCGATTGGGTCGCCTTCCTCGATAGCGACGACGAATTGATGCCGGATGCCTTGAGCACGGTTGTCGATGGGATTCGCGCGGCCCCGCCGAACATCGCGAGGCTTGCTTTCTGTTACGTTTGCGATGACGGGAGGGTTTCCCCCTCGCCTGGCTTTGGGCGAGAACTCGTGGATTACGAAACCTACCTGAGGTGGACGAACAGCGTCGTGCTATCGGATTTCTTCCAATGTGTGCGCCGGAGCACGTTCGATCAAGTGCGGTTTCCCGACACCAGGGCGAAGGAATTAGGGTACCACCATGATTTCGCAATAACGTTTCAGACGAGGTTCTTGCCCGAGAGCGTAGCGCGGTTGCATGCGGATGCGCCGAATCGATCATCCAGCCTCATGACTGCGGAGCGGCCTGAAGCGACATCCCAGAGGGCGGCCGACCAAGGCGCAGACATAACCCAAACGCTCATCGTCCACGGGGACGCTATTCAGAGATATGCGCCCGGGAAGCTGCAGGTCTATCGCCGGTTGCGCGCTCAGTATGCTCTCATGGCGGGGGCGCGCATGACGGGCTTGAGGCTGGCACTTCAAAACGCCGCAGCATATCCCGTCTCGATTCACTCCTGGGGCGTCCTCGGCCTGGGGGTGCTCGGCTCTGGAGCCCTGCGGTGGTGTGCGAAGGCCAAGGCTAGAGCGGCGCTGCGGCTGCAACACCAGCGAACTTGAGATGCCCACATCCTTCGGTGTTCGACGGATACTTCACGTGGTCGGCAGAATGGACCGCGCGGGCGTGGAAACTCTGGTCATGAACGTCTACCGCCGGTTGGACCGGACTGGGTTGCAGTTCGACTTCGCAGTGGTGGCCGCGGATGAGTCCGACTATGATCCTGAAATTCTGAAACTGGGCGGCCGCCTGTTTCGACATCCTCACCCCAACGCGGCCTTGTGGCCATACGTGCAGCGCCTCTATGGCACGTTGAGGCATCAGGGGCCGTTTGCCGCGGTGCATAGCCATGTTCACCACTTCAGCGGCGCGGTACTGCTGACCGCCCGGTTGGCTGGCGTCCCGGTGCGCATCGCGCACAGCCACACCACCAACGACGGGCGCGCCGCAAGCGCCCAGCGCCGGGCCTACCGTTCGGTGATGCGCGCGCTGATATCGAGGAACGCCACGCACCTGCTTGCGAACTCCAGGGCATCGGGAACGGCGCTGTATGGAGAGGCCTGCGATTCCGACAGACGCTTTCAGGTTGTGCCCAATGGGGTCGGACTAGCGGAATTTGTGGACCCGTCTCCGCGGTTTACTGGTCTGCGGCAAGAATTGGGGCTTTCGTCGAGCGTGAGTCTGATAGGCCACGTAGGCAGATTTTCTCCGGCTAAGAATCATGAGTTCCTGGTGAGAATTTTTACCGCGCTGGCACAAAGGCTCCCTACCGCTCACCTGGTGCTCGCCGGAGATGGACCGCTTCGTTCTGAGTTTGAGCAGCAATTGCTGCGACTGGGACTACGTTCGAGAGTCCACATGCTCGGCGTTCGCGGCGACGTAGCAGAAGTGATGCGCAGCCTGGATGTTCTTGTCTTCCCTTCCCTGTACGAGGGCTTGGGCAACGTGGTCATCGAAGCACAGGCGGCTGGGGTCCCGTGCCTGGTTTCTGATGTCGTGCCGCCAGAAACAGATCTCGGACTCGGCCTGGTTCATTTCATGAGTCTGAAGCAGGCTCCACAGGCCTGGGCCGGGGCCGTTATGGAAGCGATGGACGTGCATCGCCCGCCCTTTTCCGCACGCAAAGAAGCGATCGAAACCAGTGGCTACACTATTGAACACACCTGCCGGCGTCTTCTTGATATCTACGCGCCGGAGGCCAACTAGCCCGGCGGTGCGGCCGGTGAACCTCAGTTCCGGCGTCCTGGTTTGCCAGGCGTTCCTGCTGGCGACCCTGATGGCGCTGGCCTGCGCCTACCGTGCCTTCCAGGCGCCGGCTGAGTTGCTGATCTACCCGGCGTGCATACTATTTGTCGCAGTAAGTGCCTGGTGTTTTTGGTCCTGGCGCAGACTGTGCGGCGAATTCCCGGACCCATATATCCTGTTCCTGCTCGCGACGATCCTCTTCAACGGTGGTCAGGCTATTCTGGAAGTTGGTCACGCAAACCCAAATGGACTGCTAGGCAACAGCTTTTCGTCCGAATCGCTGCTGAATACGCTATTTTTCACGACGGCAGGGGTTTTGTCGCTTCACCTCGGTGCACTTCTCAGCTTTGCGGTCGCGCGCAAGAAGGTAGAGACACATTCCACCGCGCCTGTTGTCAAGAACCACCTCCGCGCAAGTAGATTGATAGGCCTGCTCATGATTGCGGTATCCCTGCTGCCCTGGGTGACGGCCCTGCGACAAGCAACGGACGCGGTCATGTCCTATGGGTATTTCGTGGGGCTTTTTCAGCAAAATGCAGCAACTGGTCTCGGCGGAACGCCAAACGTCCTCGGAATGTTCCTGTTGCCCGGAGCGTTCTTCCTGCTGGCAGGCAGCCGAAGGCAACGCTTCGGCCGTTGGCTCGGCCTCGCGACCATTGGGGCATATTCGGCTGCTCACCTCTTTCTTGGTTCGAGGGCTCCTGCAATTGCTGCGTTGGCCGCCTGCTTGTGGCTCTATGACCGTTCTGTGTACCCAGTCCGGAAGATAGTCCTGGTAGGAGTGACCGCAGTTGTACTTGTAATGGTTCCGGTTGTTGCCGCCGTCAGGAACTTGGATGCCGGACGGAGATCCGTCGATACAGTCCTGGGTGCCTTTAGCCTCACGCGGAACCCGGCAGTGTCGACAATCTCGGAAATGGGCACCAGCATGAGCGCTGTCGCTTATACCATCGACCTTGTACCGGCGGCCAGGGGCTATGACATGGGGAAGAGCTACATGTTCGCGCTCCTGACTGTTTTCCCAAACCTGTTCTGGGATGTTCACCCAATTGTCGCGCATGGGCTCTTAGGCAACTGGCTGATATGGACCGTTGACCCCGCCCGAGCTGCAGAAGGCGGGGGTCTGGGCTTTTCGTTCCTTGCAGAAGCGTACTTGAATTTCGGCTGGTATGGAGCGCCCCTTGCCCTGGCGGTAATCGGTTTCCTTGTCGGGATCCTGGCAAAGTGGACAAGGGGTTCGGATGATGCTGCAAGACTTGCTGCGATCGCGACCATATTGAGCTTCACCCTGATCCTTGCGCGAGGGGAGTCAGCATCGGTGGTGAGGGGAGTAATCTGGTACTCGCTTCTTCCTCTGTTGGCAGTTCGGGCACTCTCGCGGGTTCGCCGTCACTGTGTCGTGCGTTGGCAGATTCAGAGCAGATCGTCATGAATGTCAGCGTTGTTCTGGATCACCGCTTCTATGTCACCCCGGAGCCCGCACTGTGGACCAAGACCGCTTACGGAGGGGAGTTCTGGCTTCGGTATTTGAGGGTGTTCGACGGCGTGACTATAGTGGCACGCGCTCAACCTGTTGCACAGCCGCGGCAGGGGTGGCAACGAGTCGACAACCAGCAAGTGAACTTCGCTCCCGTACCCTACTACCTGGGCCCCTGGCAATATCTCCGTAAGGTCATCATGGTCCGCAAGGCCGTTCAAGACGCATTGTTGGGGGAATGCGCGGTGATCCTGCGATCGGGCGAGCTGGCGAACTGCGCTACGCGAGTGCTCCGCAGGGAGAGGCGACCATTCGGAGTAGAAGTCGGCGGCGACCCCTACGACTCGCTGGCTCCGGGGTGTGTCCGTTCTGTGCTGAGACCACTGGCAAGAGTCAGGGCGACACGTGCATTGAAGCGGCTGTGCTCCTCAGCTTCCGCCGTCTCATACGTCACTGCAGGTTATCTCCAACGCCGCTATCGCGCCAATGGAAAACAGTCTGCGATTTCAGACGTGGAACTGCCGGCCTCCCCCATGCCCGAGGAAGAGTGCCCGTTCGTCACGAATTACTCCAGTGTGCGACTGGAACAAGATGCGTTTGCGGCTCCGGACCAGGCGCAAAGACGCTTGTCGCCTGTCGGGCGCCTGGTTTTTGTGGGTTCCCTGGCCCAGATGTACAAAGGTGTGGACATACTCTTGCCTGCGTTGGCGGTCTGTGCTGGCCGGGGGTTAGATCTCCAACTTAGCATCGTGGGCGACGGCAGACATCGTATGGAGCTGGAGAAGTCCGCACACAATCTCGGCATTGGGGACCGGGTACGCTTCCTGAGTGAACTACCGGTGGGCCAGTCCATCCGGGAGTGTCTAGACCAGGCCGACCTCTTCGTGCTCCCCTCGAGAACCGAAGGATTACCCAGGGCCATGTTGGAAGCGATGGCCAGGGCCCTGCCGTGCATCGGAACAGCAGTGGGCGGAATCCCCGAACTTCTGGATCCAGAGGACCTTGTGCCTGCGGGCGATGTAGCAGCTCTCGCCAGGATGATCGAAGCGGTCTGCGGAAATCCGGCCCGAAGGGTCCGCATGGCAGCGCGGAATCTACGGAAGGCGGGCGAATACCGTGCCGATATTTTGACAGTGCGGCGGGACGAGTTCTATCGGCACATACGCAACGAAACCGAAAGATGGCTTGCATGCAGACCGCCGGGCCGCGCTGTGGCCGCGGCTATGTAGAGACACTGTGCGCGTACTCCATGTTGTAAAGACCTCCGAGGGGGCGGTCTGGGCTGCGCTCCAGGCGCGGGAACTGGTCCGCCGCGGCGTCGACGTGCACGTCGCGCTGCCGTCCCAGTCTGGGGCCGCCGTTTCCCATTGGGAGGAGGCCGGATGTTGCATACACGTTGCGGACTTGCGCCTTCCGCTGGTGAATCCCTGGAGGTTCCCGGCGGTCCGCCGCACCGCCCAGCGCCTGGTGGAAGAAGTCCGTCCCGATCTGATTCATAGTCACTTTGTGAGCACCACAATGCTGTTGCGGCTCGCCCTGGGAAAGCCGCATCCAACGCCGCGAATCTTCCAGGTGCCTGGTCCGCTGCATTTGGAACACCCCTTCTACCGCCGGAGCGAAATCCTCGCGGCGGGCCCAAGCGATTTCTGGATCGCATCGAGCCGGTGTATCCTGCGCCACTATCGCGATGCGGGAGTGACACCTGAGCGAGTGTTCCTCAGCTACTACGGCACGGATATAACTCGCAGCGAAGTTCGCGCGACAGGATTCTTGAGACACCGTCTGCAGCTAGACGAACGCAGCCTGGTTGTGGGAAACGTCAGCCATATGTACAGGCCCAGGTACTCTTTGGGTCAGTTCAGAGGGCTGAAAAACCACGAAACGCTCATCGACGCTTTGGGGATCGTGATCCGCAACAACTCCAGAGTAGTCGGAGTCTTAATTGGAGGTGCGTGGGACCGAGCGCAACGGTATGAGCAGGCTTTGCGGCACAGGGCCGCGAAGGACTGCAACGGCCGGCTCTTGATGTTGGGGGCCTGGGAGCGGGATACGGTGATCAGTGCCTGGCCCGACTTCGACTGCGCCGTACACGTCCCCTTTATCGGAGAACTGCGGCGGCGTCGTGGAACCCCTGCTTGCCGGGGTCCCCACGGTCGCTGGACGCGTCGGCGGCTTGCCGGAGGTCGTCATAGACGAGCTAACCGGCAAGTTGGCTCCCACGGCAACCCGGGCAGATCGCGGAAGCCGTGCTGGGAGTTCTGGACGACTTGGACGGTATCGTGGCCAGGCTGTCATAGGTCGCACGCTGGTGCGCGAGATGTTCGACGTCCGCCGAACGGCGGATGAGGTGTTCGAGGTCTACTGTCATATCCTCGACCCTTCTCGTGCCCGGCCGCGGGAGTTTGACAGCTTTCATTTTGTTGGCAGCGGGCGTCTTGCACCGCTAACCGCGTAACGTGAGGGCGAAGCGCATTCTCGATGTCTGTCTCTGTACCGTGGCGGTGCTCTTCTTGTGGCCGCTCATGCTCCTCATAGCCGCTTCGATACTCGCGACGCTTGGCCGACCGATTCTTTTTCGCCAGAGGCGGGACGGCAGACGCGGTTTCCCAATCACTGTGGTGAAGTTCCGGACTATGCGAACGGCGAGTGGGACCCCGAACGGTGTCTCCGGCGACAGCCACAGGCTGACCCGGCTGGGAGTTCTGTTAAGGACCACGAGCTTGGACGAACTCCCTCAACTTTGGAATGTGCTCAGGGGTGACATGACTCTCGTGGGGCCGCGTCCTCTGCTGCCCAAGTATCGAGCTCGGTACACAGCCTTCCAGCAGCGGCGCCTGGAGGTCAAACCCGGCATCACCGGCTGGGCGCAGGTGAACGGAAGAAACGCCTTGAGCTGGGAGAAGAAGTTCGAGCTTGACGTGTGGTACATCGACCACCGTTCTCTTCGGCTGGATGCGAAGATCCTGGCGATGACAGTCTGGCAGGTCTTGCGGGGAAAGGGCGTCAGCCAGCCGGGTCACGTTACCATGCCCGAGTTTCTGGGGTCGCCGGCCGCCAGGAGTCCCGAACGAGTTTCATGAGCAACATCGTCGTAGTCGGCGCGTCGGGCCACGCCAAGGTGGTGATCGACATTCTCGAACGGGAGGGCAAGCATCGAATCGTCGGCCTGGTTGGCCGGGATGAAGCACCTGCTAGCGAGTGTTACGGCTACCGGATTCTCGGCAGGGAGGAAGATCTGCCGGACCTGGTGCGGAGCCACCCCATCGACGCGGGAATCGTCGCTATTGGCGAAAACTGGGTCAGGTCCAAGGTGGCGAAACGCATCCAGGAACTGGTCCCCGGATTCTGCTTCGTCACAGCGGTTCATCCCAGAGCGCAACTGGCGCGCGGAGTCGTGGTCGGGAGAGGCTCCGTGATCATGGCCGGCGTTGTCGTCAACAGCGACACGCGGATCGGAGAGTTCTGCATTCTGAACACCAGGGCCAGCTTGGACCATGACTGCGTCCTGGAGGACTATGCCAGCCTCGCACCTGGGGCGACAGTCGGCGGGGATGCCAAAATTGGCCGGTTCAGCGCCGTCTGCCTCGGGGCGGCAGTCGTCCATGGCATCAATATCGGTGAGCACGCCGTGATAGGGGCGGGCGCGACTGTGATCTCGGACATACCGGGTTTCGTCGTTGCTTACGGCACGCCGGCTAGGGTGATCCGTCAGAGACAGGCGGGCGACAGGTACCTCTAAATGAGCCGAAGCCGAATCCTGCTTTCCATCCCCCACATGGGCGGCTCTGAGGAGCTGTACGTGCGGGAGGCATTCGCGACCAACTGGCTTTCTACGGCGGGGCCCAACCTGTCCGCCTTCGAGGAGGAATTCGAGCAGCTTGTCGGCCTGCCAACCGTGGCTCTGAGCAGCGGGACCGCCGCCATTCACCTGGGGCTCCGCCTGCTGGGCGTATCGCCGGGAGATGAGGTCCTCTGCCCGACTCTGACCTTTGTTGCCACGGCGAACCCCATCGTGTATCTCGGAGCCAGGCCCGTGTTCCTCGACAGCGACCGGGAAACGTGGAATGTCGATCCACAAATCCTTTACGATGCGCTGAAGCAACGCGCACGCGTGAACAGGCTGCCGCGCGCGGTCATCGTGGTCCACTTGTACGGGCAGTGCGCCGACATGGACGAGATCCTGGCGTCTTGTAGCAGGTACGGAGTCCCGGTGCTCGAAGATGCGGCCGAAGCGCTCGGGGCGCGATACAAGGGACTGCCTGCAGGAACCGCCGGTGATATCGGCGTCTTTTCACTCAACGGCAACAAGATTATTACGGCAACCGGCGGTGGAATGCTCGTTGCCCAAAAGCGGGCGCGTGTGGAGCAAGCCCGTCAGTGGGCCACACAGGCGCGTGACCCGGGAATCGCGTACGAACATTCGCAGTTGGGCTACAACTATCGTCTCAGCAACGTCCTGGCGGGCATTGGCAGGGGGCAGTTGCACGTTCTGGACCTCCGGGTGCGCCAGCGCCGGGCGAATGCGTTTCGGTACCGGGATGCCTTCGCCGATTTGCCGGGCATATCACTCATGCCCCAGGCCGTCTATGGACTCCACACCAATTGGCTGAGTTGCTTCCTGCTGAGTGAACAGGAATTCGGGTGCACACGCGACGAGTTGATGCGGCACCTGGATGCCGCCGGCGTGGAGTCGCGGCCGGTGTGGAAACCGATGCATCTCCAGCAACTGTTCGCGTCCGCTGAGAGATACGGTGGCGCGGTGGCAGAGGATCTTTACCGGCACGGCATCTGCCTGCCGAGCTCCAGCAGCCTCACCGTCGACGAACAACTGGTTGTCGTCAACCAGGTTCGAAGGGCGGCGCGGGCACCCGAACTACCAACCTTGGCAGAAGTGGCTGTCCTCCAAACCTAGACCATGCCTCCCAATTCTTCTGCGTTCTTTGGCCGGTTCCAACGCGTTGTAATCCTGGCTTGGGAAGCCGTGATGTTTTCGGCCGCCGGTTTACTGGCGTTCCTGCTGCGGTTTGACCTCAGTATCCCGGCCTACCAGACGGGAAACCTGATGCATGCGCTGCCGCTTTGGATCATCGTCAAGGCGGTCGCGTTTCGCGTGCAGGGCCTCGACCGCGGCTGGTGGCGGTACGTCTCGGTGACCGACGTCGTCCGCCTGGGCCTGGTCAACCTGGCAGCTTCCGCAGTGAGCGGCGTGCTCATCTTTGTGACTACTCCGCCCGGTTTCCCGCGCTCCATCTACCTGCTCGACTTCCTGATCTGTTCGCTCATTACAGGCGGCGCCAGGGTAGCGGTCCGCATGCTCGCCGAGACTTCCACCCATGGTACGGACGCGGCTAGCGCGAAGCGCGTTCTGATTTATGGGGCCGGCGCAGCAGGCGCCATGCTGCTTCGCGAAATACGCTCCCACCGCAGCCTGCCCTACGCCGTGGCCGGCTTCGTCGATGACCACCCGGAAAAAAAGGGCATGCGCATCCAGGGCGTTGTTGTGCTGGGATCCGGCTCCGAGTTGCCGATGCTTGCAGGCAAGCACGGGATCGCCGAGATCCTTATTGCCATCCCGTCCGCCGATGGCGGACAGATGACCCGCATCCTCGAGTTGTGCCACTGCGCGGGAGTGAACTGCAAGACCGTCCCGTGTCTTGCGGATATCATGCAGGGCAACGGTCTCTCTGCCCAGATTCGCGATGTCGCAGTCGAGGATCTTCTGGGCCGCAGCCCGGTGCTCCTAGACCAGAATCAGATTCGTTCGAGGGTCGAAGGCAGAGTCGTGCTGGTCACCGGCGCCGCGGGTTCCATCGGCTCGGAGCTATGCAGGCAGATCGCGCGCTTCCGGCCGGCAGGTATCGTCGGCTTCGAGATCGGCGAGACGGCGCTATTCAACCTGGAGCGCGAGATGAAGCGCTCTTTCCAGGGCGTGCGCTTCCATCCCGAGATTGGAAGCGTCCAGAATCCCCGACGGCTCGACGACGTTTTCCGGCAGTATCACCCGTCCCTCGTCTTTCATGCCGCCGCCTACAAACACGTACCCATGATGGAGGTGCACGTCTTCGAGGCGATTGAGAACAACGTATTCGGGACATACAACGTTGCCACCGCAGCCGCCCAGTATGGTGCGTCCGATTTCGTGCTCATTTCCACGGACAAAGCCGTCCGGCCGACCAGCGTTATGGGGGCCACAAAGCGCCTGGCCGAATTGGCGGTACAGTCTTTGCAGAACGGGCATACGCGCTATGTAGGGGTACGCTTCGGCAATGTCTTGGGCAGCAACGGCAGCGTCATCCCGATTTTCAAGCAGCAGATTGCCGCAGGCGGCCCCGTGACCGTCACGCACCCGGACATGCAACGCTACTTCCTCACCATTCCCGAGGCCGCCCAGTTGGTCCTTCAGGCTTCGGCCATTGGAACGGGCGGCGAGATCCTTGTCCTGGACATGGGCCAGCCCGTGAAGATCCTTGACCTCGCCCGAAATCTGATCCTGCTGTCCGGATTGCGCCCGGAAGTCGATATCCCCATTGTGATTACCGGCCCGCGCCCCGGCGAGAAGCTATACGAGGAACTGTGCGCGTTCGAAGAATCCACATTCGCCACCTCGCATGAGAAGATCAAGAGCTTTCTCAGCCCGGTACTCTCAGGGGAACAGATAGAGGATCACCTGCGAGCACTCAGGGATATCTGCGACAAACGCGACCGCCGGGAGCTGATCCTGCGCCTAAAGGAATGCGTTCCGGAGTATAACCCCAGCACTCTTTTTCTCCGCACCGCTCTCGCTGAGCCTGAGGTGACCACGCTGGATCCCGCCCCACGCAGTTTAGAAGGCCGCCTCGCCAGGTCCCTAACCTGATAAATTGGGGGTGGAGGAATGGCCGAGTGGTTGAAGGCGGCGGTCTTGAAAACCGTTAGGGTCGGAAGGCCCTCGGGGGTTCGAATCCCTCTTCCTCCGCCAGCCTTGGCACACTGGTCGACGGCGGCGATGGGACGACCACTTTCCCGATTCGGAGCGGACCTCCTACAATGAAGGTGATGAAGAGTAGGGCCCCCAAAGTGTTTTCCTATTCGGTGTTCTACGAACAAGCGCCAGAAGGCGGTTACGTGGCGTTCGTTCCGGCTCTGCCTGGTTGCCATACGCAGGGTGAAACTCTGGAAGAGACGGAACGCAATGTCAGGGAGGCAATCGCCTTGTACCTTGAAAGCTTGGTGGCCCACGGGGAGGCAATTCCTGAGGAGGGCCCATCATTTCAGGGAAGGGTGACTGTCCCCGCTTCTGTTCCCGTTTGACTCATGGCCAAGCTTCCAGACGAGGGATCGAACCCGTTCAAATCGCGTCCCCCGACAACCTGCCGGTTAACCTAACAGTCGACTTGCCCGTAACGTTCCCCTACCCAGGGTTAACACTGCCGTCATGTTAACCCGTTACACTTTGCTAGGGAGGAAAGATGCGTATTGCCCTCACGGCGGCGGCTCTGGCCGGAACGTGGCTGGCGGCGGCGGAGCCGCCGCGCTTCACCCTCGAGCAGGTGATGGACGCGCCCTTCGCTTCGGAGCTGACAGTGGCCCCGAAGGGAGGCCGCATCGCGTGGGTATTCAACATCCGGGGGGCGCGCAACATCTGGCTGGCGGAGGCGCCCGGCTACCAGGCGCGGCGCCTGACCACGTACGCCGGCGACGACGGGCAGGAGATCACCTCGCTGACCTGGACGCCGGACGGCTTGTCCATAGTTTTCGTGCGAGGCGGCGAGGCCAACCCGCTGAGCGATCCACAGGGGTCCGAGCAGGCGCTATGGATCG
The DNA here is from genome assembly GCA_963744775.1 of Bryobacterales bacterium. Classification (GTDB taxonomy): domain Bacteria; phylum Acidobacteriota; class Terriglobia; order Bryobacterales; family Bryobacteraceae; genus CAVUVG01. Next base: position 293,034 of record CAVUVG010000008.1, on the reverse strand, counting down.
TGCCGGCCGCGGGGGGCGCGCCGCGACGCCTCGATGACGGCTCCGCTCCCTCCGTATCCCCCCAGGGTGGCGTGGTGGCTTATGTCAAGAAGGGGCAGGTGTGGTCGGCGGCCCTGGAGGGTGAACCGAAGCCCGCACAGTTGATCAAGGCGCGGGGGGAGTGCGGCGCCTTGCGCTGGTCACCGGATGGGACGGCGCTGGCGTTCGTGAGCACGCGGGAGGACCACAGCCTGGTCGGCGTGTACGGCCCGGAAACCAGGACCGTCCGCTACCTCGACCCCAGCGTGGACCGGGACGATCAGCCGGCCTGGTCCCCGGACGGGAAACGGATCGCCTTCCTGCGGATCCCCAATTCGCGGGTGCTGGCGCTGTTCGGGCCGAAGCGTGAAGCGGAGCCGTGGTCGATCCGGGTGGCCGAGGCGGCGACCGGCGTCAGCCGCCAGATCTGGCGCGCGCGGGCGGGACGCGGAAGCGTCTTCCGCGCAGTGGCCGCGGCGAACCAACTGCTGTGGGCCGATGGGGATCGGATTGTGTTCCCTTGGGAGGCGGACGGCTGGACGCACCTGTACTCGGTCCCGGCGAAGGGGGGCGAGGCGGTCCGGCTGACGGCGGGCGAATTCGAGGTCGAGCACGTCTCGGTGAGCCCGGACGGAAAGCAGATCGTCTACAGCTCCAATGAAGGGGACCCGGACCGGCGGCACATCTGGAAAGTTCCCGGGACACAGTTGACGCGGGGGGACGGCATCGAGTGGTCGCCGGTGGTGACGGGGGATGGAGGAGCGGTGGTGTGCCTGCGGTCGGATGCCAGACACCCAGGGCGGCCGTACCTGCTGGCGGGCGGGAAGCTGCGCGACCTGGCTCCCGATTCCCTGCCCCCAGACTTCCCCGCGCAGAATCTGGTAGCGCCGCGGGAGGTTACCTTCAAGGCCGCCGACGGGATGGAGATCCGGGGCCAGCTCTTCCTGCCGGAAAACATCCGGGCGGGCGAGCGGCGGCCGGCGATCATCTTCCTGCATGGGGGTCCCAGGCGGCAGATGCTGCTGGGCTGGCACTACATGGACTACTACCACAACACCTACGCCTTCAATCAATACCTGGCGGCGCGGGGATACGTGGTGCTGTCGGTGAACTACCGCAGCGGGACGGGGTACGGCCTGGAGTTTCGCGAGGCTCTGCGCTACGGCGCGGTGGGCGCCAGCGAGTTCAACGACGTGCTTGGAGCCGGCCAGTATCTCAGGGGCCGGCCCGACGTGGATGGAAAACGCATCGGACTATGGGGCGGGTCGTACGGCGGCTACCTGACGGCGCTGGGACTGGCCCGAGCGTCGGACCTTTTCGCGGCGGGCGTGGATCTGCACGGGGTGCATGACTGGCGCACAGAAACGAAAGTGTTCCTGCCTTCCGACGACACGGAGGTGCGGGAGCAGGCGCTGCGGCTGGCATTCGAGTCGTCCCCCATGGCGCACATGAAGGGCTGGCGCTCTCCGGTGCTGCTGGTCCACGGCGACGACGACCGGAATGTTGAGTTCAAGCAAACGGTGCAGCTGGTGGAAGCTCTGCGAAAGCAGGGCGTCGAGTTTGAGCAACTGATCTTTCCCGACGAAGTACACGGCTTTCTGAGACACGCGCGGTGGCTGGAGGCCTTTCACGCGGCAGCGGAGTTTCTCGACAAGCATCTGCGGTAGCCGGCCGATGCTATAGTCGCGGGTATGCTGCCGCGACGATATTCAACTGCACTCTTTTTGCTGGTTTGCTGTGCCGCCTGGGCGAAGTCTCCCATAACGCACGAGTCACTGTGGCTCATGAAGCGCGTGGGAGCGCCCCTGGCCAGCCCGGACGGCAAGTGGGCCGTCTTTTCCGTCACGGAGCCGGCCTACGACGAGAAGGACCAGGTCGCGGACCTCTGGATTGTTCCCACGGATGGCAGCGCCAAGCCGCGCCGCCTGACCTTCTCCAAGAGCCCCGAAAGCGGGACCGCATGGAGCCCGGACAGCCGGCAGGATCGCTTTCGCCGCCAAGCGTGAGGGTGACGAAACCAGCCAGATCTACGTTTTGGATCTGGGCGGCGGCGAGGCACTCCGCGTGACATCGCTCTCGACGGGGGCCAGCGCGCCGCGCTGGAGCCCGGACGGCAGCATGCTGCTGTTCACGAGCAGCGTCTATCCGGGGGCGGCGGACGATGAGGCCAATCAGAAGATGGCCGCCGAGCGGAAGGCGCGGAAGTACAACGCGCGCATCTACGAAGGATTCCCCATCCGCTACTGGGACCACTGGCTGGATGACATGCGGCTGCACCTGTTCGCGCAACCGGCCCAGCCGGGGGCCAAGGCGCGCGACCTGCTGGCGGGCACGAAGCTGGCGGCGGAGCCGGGCTATTCGGGTACGGAAACCGCCTCGGGGCAGGAACTGGCGGCGGCGTGGGCGCCGGACGGGCAGTCCGTGGTGTTCGCCGCTACCACCAACCGGAACGCGGCGGCGTATGCCCCGGTGGTCACGCATCTGTACCAGGCTTCCTTGTCGGGCGGCGAACCGAAACAACTGACCAGCGGTAACGACAGCTACGCGCAGCCGGTGTTCCGGCCCGACGGCAAGGCGCTCTATTGCCTGTTTTCACCCAACACCGAGAAGGTCTACAACCTGGACCGGGTGGCCATGATCGCCTGGCCGTCACCGGGTCAGCCCAAGGTGGTGACGGCAAGCCTGGACCGGTCGGTCAACACCTTCGGCTTCAGTCCCGACAGCCGGACGCTGTACCTGCTGGCGGAAGAACACGGCCACGAGAAACTCTTCTCGGTTCCGGCGGAGGGCGGCGAGGCCCGGCTGGCACTGGAGATGTCGCAAGGCGTGTATACCGGTCTATCGAGCGCGGTGAAGGCCGCCTCGCCGGTGCTGCTGGCGCTGTGGGAAAGCTCGGTTAATCCGCCGGAAGTGGTGAGGATCGACGCCGCCTCCAAGCGGCACAGCCCGCTCACGGAATTCAACGCGACGGCAGCGGCCCAGATCGACTGGCAGCCTCCGCTGCATTTCTGGTTCACCAGCGCGCGCGGGAAGCAGATCCACAACATGCTGGTCCGCCCTCCAGGATTCGACGAAGGGAAGAAGTATCCCCTGCTGGTGCTGATGCACGGCGGGCCGCACAGCATGTGGCGCGACCAATTCGTTTTGAGGTGGAACTATCACCTGCTGGCACAGCCGGGCTACGTCGTGCTGCTGACCAACTACACCGGCTCGACGGGTTTCGGCGAGAGTTTTTCCCAGGGGATTGTACGCGACCCGCTCCGCGGCCCCGGCGAGGAAATCAACCAGGCGGCGGACGAGGCGATCAAGCGATTTCCGTTCATCGATGGCAGCCGGCAGGCGGCGGCAGGGGCCAGCTATGGCGGTCACCTGGCGAACTGGATGCAGGCCACGACCACGCGCTACAAATGCCTGGTAGGTCATGCGGGACTGGTCAATCTGGAGTCGCAGTGGGGCACCAGCGACACCATCTACTTCCGCGAGCTGACCAACGGAGGACCGGTGTGGGAGCAGGGCCCCATTTGGCGGGAACAGAACCCCATCCGGCGCGCGGCCGAGTTCCGTACACCGATCCTGTTGACCGTGGGCGAGAGGGATTTTCGTGTCCCGCTCAACCAGACGCTGGAGAATTGGAGCGTGCTCCAAAGGTTGCGGATCCCCAGCCGGCTGGTCGTCTTCCCGGACGCGAACCACTGGATTCTCAAGGGCGAAGACAGCCGGTTCTTCTACCAGGAAGTGCAAACCTGGCTGAAGAAGTATCTCAACTAGGACGGAAGGTACTGGCGCAGAGGCAGGAAGAAGCTCTGCACAAAGTCCACGCCGGTCTTCTTGGCGGCCGCTTCGTCATTGTTGACCACGGGGACAACGACGCGGACCAGCGCCGTGTCGGAGCGGTGGTAACGAATGGAATCGACTACCAGGTAGAATTTTGCCTGGTACTCGCTGGCGATCACGCGGGCTGGAGTCTGGTACCAGTAAAGGACCACGCTCTTCTCGTCGCCGTACGACACATTGTACTGGTTGACCTCAATCGGCGCGGTGCTTCCCGGCACAGGGATGGCGAGTACTTGGGAGGTCGACGGCACCCACCCAGCGCCCGGCAGACAGTTCTTGGGAGAGTGCGGCGCCTGCCCTGTCCTCTGCGATCTGAAGTAGGCGACGAAGAGGCTTGCCGTCGCACCGGTCCCGCTTTGGGCGTACAGGCGTGTCAGGGTGTCGTCGGCGCGCAGCACGTCCAGCACTTCCTTCTCGATGGTGAATTCTTTCACCATGGCCCATCTTCCGAACTGAGTGGGGCACTCGCTCAACGGGCGCGCCGGGGAGACAGACTCGGCGCGGGAGGCGCCATAGAAAAGCACTGCCTGAGCCATGAGCACCAGGCTCAAGACCTGGGCCGGACGATTCCTCAGGAACCCCAGTCGTGCACTAGCGCCGGGCATGCAGCCTCCTATAGAGCAAATTGACGAGCTGATGGAACGCCACGAGGATGACCAGCGCCACCATGAAGATCACCCACCCGGAAGCGTAATGAAAGATACCGCGCGCCATTTCGGCGTCGTATTCGGAGACCAGTCCTGTCATCGTGACACGGCTGGCGTTGGCGATGATGGCGATAGGAAGTGTCGCAATCAGGAGCACGGGCCGCATCCAAACCTTCTTATCGAAGAAATAGGCATAGACCAGAGACAGGAAGGAAAGCGACAGCAACGAGCGTATGCCGCTGCAAGCCTCGACCACGTTCAGGCGCTGGCTGGCCAGTTCCAGGATATTGCCTTCGCGAAGCACCGGAATTCCCAGCATGGAAAGCGTCGCGCTCGCAACTTGGCTGGCGAATAACTGCATGGGGAAGGTGATCTGGCCGTAAATGATAGCCGGAATCGGCACCATGAAGCACAGCAGAAGCAGTGGAAATGCCAGGATGCGGAGGCGGCGAAACCCTCCAAGGAGCAGCAGTACGCCGACTAACGAGATGATGAAGGCGGTGCGCGCCAGAAACAACTCGGCTCCCAGTGTGGCGATGAAGAGCTGAACGGCGCCGTAGGCGACCACCAACAGGCCCCACCAGCTTGGAGACGGCGCTTCCGCCAGTAGTTCCTGCCTGTTTTGCCAGCAGATGTAAGCGGCGACCAAGGGCACGAAGAAACCGTGGCCCATGTCCTCATCGTTAGCCCACTGGCTTACCAGACGCACCAGGACAGGCGCGTAGCAGATCAACAGCAGCACGGAGAACCAAGCCATCGGCCGCCATGGAATGGGTTAGATCCCTGTCGCGGCGAGCCGGTGGGAATGCCCTCAACGGTAGAAGCCATTTGTAAAACCTAGTAGATCATACGGACATACGCAACGACAATAGTGGAACGGCCGCCTTACCTAGGATCCGGAGTTTCATTTGCCCTCGTAGAAGATCTGTGCCACCGTGCCTTGGTCATTGGAAGTGACGGTGGCATTGACGGTGCGTCGTGAGGCCTCGTCCGTACCGGTGACCAGAATCATGCCCTGGCTGCCGGACTGTATTGCGTTCCTCTGGACCTGCATGCCGGCGCCCTTCAGTTGCTGCTCATAGTACGTAGCGACCTGCTCGACCGAACCGCTGCACTTCAGATGGAAGGTGCCGCTCTGTTTGCCCTCGCCCTGGACGCCGGCCGTCCCGACGACTTGCGCGCCCGGGTACTTCGGCACCCAACTGGGAACCTTTGAGAGCGAGCCTTGGCCGAATTGCATCGGTTCCCTCCGGGCCCTTGACGGTCATCGAACCCGTGGCGCCTTCTCCCTCGGTCTGTATATCGACCTTCTCACCACCTTCGCCCTCGAAGGAAATGCGGCCTTTCCGGATGTCCCGGAAGTCCAGCGTAATCGTCTTTCCGGTTTTCTTCTCGCGCAGCGTGATCTTGCCCGAGTCCTCGTCGGCCCGGATTACTTCGACCTCCGGATTCATCGCGGCCATCATCTTCGCCGCCGCAAAAACGGGATTCTTGCCGGACTCCGCCGCCTTGCGCGCGACAAATAGACCGAAGAGCGCCATGACTACCAAGACCACCGCAATCAACCCGCCGCAGCCTGCCAGTACCCAGACCAATACGTTGGATTTCTTAGGCGCCGGAACCGCGGCCTGAGGAGCGGCCGCCGGCTGAACTCCTCCGCCGCCCAGCGGCCTTCGCCCCACAGCTGGGACAGAATTGGCCATCCATCGAAGAGCCGCATTTGGTGCAGAACGCCATAATTCCTCCGTGCAGCTACAGTATCTGAAAGCGAGGCGGTTGGCAATGACGGGTGGGCGACCCTTGACTTCTATGAAATCATAATGATATCATTTTGATGCCATCCAAGGAGGATGTTGCGATGCTGCGGGAAAAGGAAATCAAGGCGCTTTCGGGCTGGTTGGTGCTGTTCGTTGTGCTGGCGGTACTGGTGCTGTCCGTCTACATGCTGGTAGGGGCGGGCAGGGACGCCGCGGGTTACAGGGTCATTTTATGGGTCCTGGTTATCGTGGCCGGCGGGCTTTGCCTGGGCGGGCTCACGGTGGTCAATCCCAATCAGGCGTCCGTGGTCCAGTTGTTCGGCGCCTACAGGGGAAGCATCAAGGAGCAGGGCTTCTGGTGGGTGAACCCGCTGACGAGCCGGCGCCGGGTTTCGCTGCGGATACGCAACTTCGAGAGCAGCAAGCTGAAGGTTAACGACCACGACGGGAATCCCATCGAGATCGCCGCAGTGGTGGTGTGGCGGGTGGTGGAGACGGCCGAGGCGATCTTCGAGGTGGACGACTACGAGCATTTTGTCCACGTGCAGAGCGAGGCCGCGGTGCGCATCCTGGCCACGACGTACCCCTACGACGCGCACGTGGAAGGGGAGATGTCGCTGCGCATGTCGACGCAGGAGATCGCCCTCCGGTTGCGGGCGGAGATACAGGAGCGGCTGGCCAAGGCCGGCGTGGAGGTCATCGAAGCGCGGATCAGCCACCTGGCCTACGCGCCGGAGATCGCCAGCGCCATGCTGCGCCGCCAGCAGGCCGGCGCCGTGATCGCCGCGCGCCAGAAGATCGTCGAGGGCGCGGTGGGCATGGTGGAAATGGCCCTGGAGGAACTGAGCCGCAAGCGTGTGGTCGAACTGGACGAAGAGCGCAAGGCGGCCATGGTGAGCAACCTGCTCGTAGTCCTTTGCAGCGAGCAGAACGTCCATCCGGTGGTGAACACGGGGACCTTGTACCAGTAGCGCCGGGCGGTTGGTGGCGGGAGCCATGACGCAACGGAAAGCATTCTTGCTCCGGTTGGATCCGGCGACGCATGCAGCTTTGCAGCGCTGGGCCGACGCGGAACTGCGCAGCCTGAACGCGCAGATCGAGTTTCTGTTGCGCCGGACACTTCAGGAAACAGGGCGTTTGCGTGCGGCGGATGCGCCGCCGCCGGCTCGCGAAAAACCGGGCCGGAAGGAGTGAAGCATGGATCAGCAAGATCCGTTCGCGGAATTGCGGCGTAATTGGACGCCGCCTGCCGGGCTGGGCCACGGCACGCCGCGCCAGATTCGTCTGACAGGCTCGGGGATCGCCATCGTGGTGGTCGTTTCGGTTATGCTGGCAGGCGCGCTGGCCGCCGGGATCGCGCTAGGATTACACTGGCCCGGCGACAAGAGCAAGAACAGCGCATGCTGCAGTTGCAGGGCGTCGACGCGGATGCCGTTGTCACCAAACTTTGGAGGCGTGGGGACAAGAACCGGCAGCGGTGGGTCGCCTACCAATTCAGGCGCAGGGATCGCACCTTATCAGAGAGGCGCGCAGAGTCTCGGCGCAACGCTGGAACAACATGCAGGTTGGATCGCCGGTGCCGATCCGTTTTCTTCCGGCGAACCCGGCCCTCAGCTACCCGCGCGGATCGGAACCTGGGCCCATGCCGAACTGGCTTCCATACCTGGTTGGCTCTGCAATGGCTGGTTCAGCCTGGCTGGTCGCGTGGAGCCTGCAGCGCCAGCGGCGGCTACTGACCGAGGGCCGGCCGGCGCCGGGCATCGTGACGCGGCTAAGCCGCACGAAAGGCGGGATGCAGGTTTACTACGATTTTCTCCTACTAAGCGGCTCGGTCGCGAAGGGTTCCAGCGGCCCGGTCAGCAAGCCGCCGGGAATCGGCCAGACGGTCTGTGTGCTGTATAACCCGGACAACCCGCGGCGGAACGCGATCTATCCGCTCTGCCTGGTGAAGGAAGATCGTCAATGAATGAAATCCAGCTGGTGATCGTCGAACCCGGGCACTTCCACGCCGCCCTGATTCAAGCCGGCATGTACGCGGGGGTTTCGCCGCGGGTGCCGGTCTATGCGCCGCTGGGGCCGGAGCTGCTCGACTATCTGAACCGGATCGCGCAATTCAATCTGCGGAAGGAGAACCCGACGCGGTGGGAGCTCGATATCCAAACCGGCTCGGACTTCTTCGACCGCATGCTGGAGGAACGCGCGGGCAACGTGGTCGTCTTCGCGGGCCGGAACCGTACGAAAATTGCCCGCATCCAGCGCACGATCGAGGCCGGCTACCACGTGCTCGCCGACAAGCCCTGGATCATCGTCTCCGCCGATCTGCCCAAGCTGGCCGCCGCGCTGGATGCGGCCGAAAAGAAGCAACTAGTGGCCTACGACATCATGACCGAGCGCTATGAGATCACTTCCATCCTGCAGCGGGAACTGGTGAACGCTCCGGAGGTGTTCGGCGAGCTGGTCCCGGGCTCGGCAGAGGCGCCGGGAATCACCGCCAAGAGCATCCACCACCTCATGAAGCTGGTGGCGGGAACCCCCATCCGGCGTCCGGTGTGGTTCTTCGACATCCACGAGTACGGCGAAGCGCTGGCGGACGTGGGGACGCACGTGGTCGACCTGGTGCAGTGGACGGCATTCCCTGGCCTGGACATGGACTACCGCACCGACATCGCAATGCTGGACGCCAGGCGCTGGCCGACGGTGGTTACGAAGGCGCAGTTCCGCCAGGTGACCGGCGAGGCAGAGTTCCCGGCCGGGCTGGCACAGTGGGTAAAGGACGGAGCAATTGGAGTACTACTCCAACAACTTCGTCCACTACACGGTGCGCGGCGTACACGTGAAGCTCGATATTCTCTGGAACTGGGAGGCGCCGGAAGGTTCCGGTGATGTCTACGAGGCGGCCTTCCGAGGCACGCGATCGCGCGTCGAGATACGCCAGGGGAAGCCGGAGAACTTCAGGCCGGAGTTGTATGTCGCGCCGGAGACGGCGGCGAACGCTGATGAAGTCTACGCCGCGCTGCGCAAGAAGATCGAGGCCTTGCAGAGAGAATGGCCCGGAGTCGGCATGGCGGTGCGAGGCCACGAAGCCCAGATCGTGATTCCGGACAAATACCGTGTGGGCCACGAGGCTCACTTCGCGCAGGTGACCAACGCGTTTTTCAAGTATCTGAAGGACCCGGCCGCACTCCCAGCCTGGGAGAAGAGCAACATGCTGGTGAAGTACTTCATCTCGACCAGGGGCGTGGAGTTGAGCAACCAGAGCTAAGCCGCGGGCTCGCCGGAGAGCTGATCGCGCAAGACCCTCTTCAGGACTTTCTCGGTGACGCCCTGGGGCAAAGAACCTGCCTCACGGCAGACGATCCGGCGGGGAGCTTGTAGACCGCCAGACGCTCGCGGCACCATCCCAGCAGTTCCTCTTCGGACGGCGCGGCGCCGGGGTGGCATTCCACCACCGCCACGAGTTCCTCCCCCTTGTCGGGGTGCGGGATGCCGATGGCCGCGGCGCGCAATACCTCCGGATGGGAGGTGAGAGCTTCCTCGATTTCACGTGGAAAGATGGAGTAGCCGCCGCACTTGACGACGTCCTTGGCCCGCCCGACGAGGCGTACCAGCCCCAGCCGGTTGCGGACGGCCAGGTCGCCCGTGCGAAACCATCCGCCCGCGGAAAGTCCTGGCGAGGTCGCCGTGGAGTCGCCCCAGTACCGGCCGGTCACGCCGGGGCCGCGGACCTGGCACTCACCGGCCTCCCCGGGCCGCGCCGGCTTGCCCTGCCCATCCACTACACGGATATGAAACGGCGGGACCCGCAGGCAATACTCGCCGCTTCCCGGAAGAAACGCGGCGTCCAACCCGAACATCGCGATCCCGCCCAGCTCTACCATGCCGTAGGCGTTCAGAAACACCGATCCGACGCCGCGAAACAGCGCACCGTACTGGAGTAGGCGACGCCGGTAAACATCTGGAAGATGGTCGCTGGCGGAAACCCACAGCCGGACGCTGGACAAGAACGCGGGCTGCGGGCGCGGCGTTCATCAGGCGGATGAACATGGCAGGGACGCCGATCACGACGGTGACCCGGCGCTCCCTGATCACCTCGATCGCGGTTTGCGCATCGAAGCGCGACATGCAATAGGCGGGGACGCCCGCGAGAAGACCGTAAAGAGCGGTGCAGACCGCCATGATGTGCGCCCATGGCAACGGGAACAGGGCCAAGGCGTTCCGGCCCACGAGCGGCGTGGCCCACAAGCCGATGGGCCGTCCCGCCAGCAGAGCGCGGCTCGAGAGCATCGCACCCTTGGGCGAGCCGGCGGTGCCGGAGGTGTGGAAGACGGCGACGGTGTCGGAGCAGTCGATGCGCGCGGGAGGGAGGGGCGGCTTCTCCAGCCAATCGGCTGTCAGACGCAGGAACCCCGGCATGTCAGGCTCGTCGCCGGCGTGGACCCACCATTTCACGGGAAGGGCGTCGAGCGACCGGATGGCGCTTTCGAAGACGGCGCGGTCGGTCACCATGATCGAAACCTCGCAGCGGGCGACGATCGACCCGCACCTCCGCCAGCGTTAGCAGCGGGTTCAGGGGCACCGCGACGCCGCCCGCGCGGACCACGGCCAGGAACCAGCGGAAGCAGCGCAGATCGTTGGTCTTGTAGATGGCCACGCGGTCGCCGGACGCAGTCCGGCCTCTTCAACCAGAAAACGGCTCATGGCGCAGACTTCGGAGTACAACTCCTGGAACGTTTGCTCCGGCATCGGGACGCCATCCAGGCCAACGAAATCGGGATCGTAGCTGACGGGCCGCTGGCCGGAAAAAGGCAGCAGGTCATCCAGAAGGGTCGCCAGCGTGAGGTTGCGGTTGCGCGCGAGGCGCACGCGGCGAATCATGGCCTAAACGTTGAGGGCGCCGGGAGCCGGCCCCAGTCGGACTCGACACAGTAGGCGAACAGCCGCTCCAAGTAGTCCATCACGCGCGGAGGGGAGATGCCCGCGGGCTCCAGCAACGCGTCCGCGCGGCTGGTGTCGAACTGGAGCTGCATGTCAAGATACGGGTGATAGAACCGGCCCGCACGCAGCACGCGGCGGCTTTGTCCCCACAAAGTCGCCATCAGCAGCGGGCGCAGCAGCGCGAGAAACAGCCCGGGATTAACGAAGTGTGGTGCGCGCACACCAAAGAAGCGGGAGGCGGATTCGGCGATTTCCCCCACTGTGGCGCTGCGGCCGGCGCCGGCGCAGAGGTGGAAGCACTGCCCCGCGGCACGCGGTTCCCACACCAAGTGAACGATCGCCTGCGACACGAACTCCACGGGGACCATGTCGACGACCGTCCCAGGGTGTCCCGGAGCGATGCGCCAACGCCGCTGCGCGTAGACTCGCAGGGGCCAGTACACGGTATTGAAGCTGCTGGTCACCCCGGTGCGCGAGTCGCCCACCACGATGCTCGGCCGCAGAATGACAGCCGGCAGATCCGCGGCGCGCGCGCGCACCAGCGCCTCCGCTTCGCACTTGGAACGTTCGTAGGTGTTCCGAAAGCGCTGGCCGGCATCGAGTTCGTCCTCACGGATGGGTCCGCGGCGGCAGCCAGCCACGAAAGCGGTACTCACGAAAGCGAAGCTGCGCAACGTTCCACCCTGGCCTGACGCCTGCGCCAGCGCGATCAAGTTTTGCACCCCGCCCACGTTGACGCGGCGAGCCTCGTCCAGCGTCATGTCAAAGCGCACCGACGCGGCGCTGTGAATGACGTGTGTAGCGCCGTCGGCTACGGCCGCCCAGTCGTGTTCGGAAAGCCCGCAGCGAGGGGCGGCGGTGTCGGCGACGAAGAGTTCGATACGGCGGCGGGCAGCCTCGCGATGTTCCTCCGCGCAGCATCGCTCCAGCAGTGCATCCAGCCGCTGAACCGCACTCTGGCCCCAGGATTCGCGCACCAGCAGCACCAACCGCGCCTCCGGACGGCACTCCAGCAGAAGGCTGAGGATCTGTTGGCCCAGGAAACCGGTAGCGCCGGTGAGAACGACACGCTCGCCGGCTCCAGCTGGAGAGGTCGGATTCACTGGCGTTCTAGTGCGTCCAGCTTGACCCAGAAGTCCGGCCGCGAGAGCCGGCAACGCGCCGACGGCTCAGCGTAGAGGGGGCTCGCCGCCATGGCTTCCCAAATCTCGCGAAGCGGCTGCCGGCGGATGCTGCCGAAGGAATGCGGGGTGAAGTCGCAAGGCGAGACGTCGCCGTTGGCACGGAGATGGACCTGCACCATGGCCGCCGGGCAACCCTCGGCCACGCAAGGGTAGGCGATGCTGGCGAACATCGTCTGGTGGATGATGCGCGGGTAGTCGAGCTTCTCCCCGTACCGCCGCCGGAACTCTATGATCTGCGCGGCTTCTTCGTCGCTCAGCAGACACTCCCGATGGCCCGTCCAGACGCCCGGTCGGGATGACGTCGAACAGGAAGACCTCGAGCACGTTCAGATCTCGCGCCACGTCCATGAGAGCGTCCAGTTCGCCGTTCAGCATCTTTTCTCGCGTGGCATAGGTGGAGATGCCGGTCAGGATGCCTGCCTTCTGGCACAGCTCGATGCCCCTGGCAACCTTGGCAAACAGCTCCGGCCGGCCCCGGTTTTCGTTGTGACGGGCCGGATCGGCGTGGTCCAAACTCACGAAGACTCCGTACAGGCCGGCTGCCTTGAGCCGGGGCACGGTGTGCTCGGTCAGAAACTCGCCGTTGGTGAAGATGGTGCAAACGCTGCGCGACCGGTCCACGGCAGCGATCAACTCGTAGATCCTCTCGAACAGCAGCGGCTCGCCGCCGGTCAGGATCACGCAGGTGGTGCCCAGGTCCAGCGATTGCTCGACGGCGCTCTTGAGTTCTTCGTAGCTGAGCGCTTCGCCGTTGCGGGCGGTCTTCTGCTTGGTAGTCCACGGCCGAACAGTGAGCACAGTCGCACTGGCAGTTATAGGTGACGGCAATGGTGATGACGTGCGGCGTCCGGGCAGCGATCGGGGCCCCGCCGTTGCCGCTCTGCGCCATGTTATCCACGATCCGCCGGATTCGCCGGCGCGTAGCGGGAGAGCCCAGCGGCGGGCTGACCAGCGAGAAGGCCTTGTAGCCGCCATCGACTTCGACCAGCGCCTTGCCGTTACCGTAATAGTCGTCCTGGGCGCGCCGGTATCGCTCCATGCTGTTCCGGATTGCGCTCCGCTGCCAGGAATGGAGGGGGCTATTCATTGAAATGGGGACGAAGATGCTCAGTTTATCAACGCTCAGTATATCATCGTGAGGCGGCGCTGGCGCGGAGACGCAGTTCGGCAATGCGCTGGAGTTCACGGCGAAACGAGGGGATTGTCGGGATACTCGGATGCCAGGCCGGTGAGCAACAGGTGGGCCTCACTGAGTCGTTTTTCCCGCATGAATATGGCGGTCAGCAGAATTCTGGCGAAGGGACCGTAATACCGGCCCCGCTCGGCCACCAGGTGCAGGGTTTCGATACCTCTCTCCTTACTGCCTTGAATGTCGTCCATGCGGACGAACCAGCGAAGGAAAAAGGGCAGTGAGCCAACCACGTACTCTGTCGTTCCCAGCGCGAGGTAGCCGTCGTAGACGGGAGGGTTCAATGCCAGCAACTGGCGCACGTAAGCCTGCGTCTGCCGCGCCAGCACGAAGCTGCCAAAACGGCGCCTGTCGATCAGGGCGGCATAATCCGTCTCCAGGCCGGCCACCATGCAGAGTGTGAACAGCGCATCCCTGTGGTCGGGTTGAGAGGCCAGCAAGTTGTTGGCCCGCGCCCGGGCGGCCGCCAGTAGACGGAAAAATTCCTGCCGGACCACGGGGTTGGGCGTGAGCTTCCGGCGATCGACAACCTTGTCGTCGTCCTCGAAGAATTCCATTTGCAGGATCTTCAGCCGGTGCAGTTCGGCGAAGAAGTAAGCGGCCGCTTTTACGCCATAAGGGACGGGCTGTTGGGGATCGTGGCGGATCTGTTCGTCGAGAATAGCATGCGCGCCCGCGAAATCGAAGTTGTACAGGCGGGCAAACGCCTGGCCTAGCGGTAAAGTGGTATCCACGCGGGCAGGCTCCGCGGTAAGACAGCAAGCCGCTAATAGAAGCAGGAGAAAGAGGCGGCGCAAGTGGGCAGTATAGCGCAGGTTCAGGCCAGACTCCGGTAGAATTGGTTTGGGCGGTGTTATGCGCTTACTGGGTATCCTACTTGTCGCAGCGGTTTCGCTCTCCGCCCAAGCCGGATTCTTCCCCCTGAGCGAGATCCGGCCCGGGATGCGGGCCACGGGCCGCACGGTGTTTTCCGGGAACCAGATCGAGGAGTTTCAAGCCGAGATCCTCGGGGTGCTGGAGAACGCCGGGCCAAAGCAGTCGCTGGTGCTGGCGCGGCTGTCTGGTGGGCCGCTGGCGTCCACCGGCGTGCTGCAGGGGATGAGCGGCAGCCCCATCTACATCGACGGGCGCCTGGCGGGCGCGGTGGCCATGGCATTCCCCTATTCCAAAGAGCCCATCGCTGCCATCCGGCCGATTGAGGATCTGATCCGCGCGGGCGATAGGACGGTGGAACGGCGCCTGCGCGCGCAAGTCTCCCTTACAGACACGGACCTGACCAGCGGCTTGGAGCCGGTGGGCAGCATCAGCGCGGGCGGCGCCAGGTTTGTGGACATCGCCACCCCGGTTTCCTTCGGAGGCTTTACCCCAACCGCCATCGAGCATTTCACTCCGCAGCTCCGGGCGCTGGGGCTGGAGCCGCAGCAGGGGATCAGCGGCGGCGGCAGGCTTCAGCCGGGACTAGGCAATCCCGTCTCGCTTCAACCCGGTTCCATGATCAGCGTGCAGCTTCTGGCTGGCGACATGAGCATCGGCGCGGACGGCACCGTCACCCACGTCGACGGCCAGCGCGTGTACGCCTTCGGCCACCGTTTCCTTTCCCTCGGGAACACCGAGATCCCGTTCGCGCGGGCCGAGGTGCTGGCCCTGCTGCCCAGTCTGGCGGCGTCGTTTAAGATTTCCGCCCCGCGCGAATGGATGGGGACAATCAGCGATGACCGCAGCACCGGGGTGGCGGGAGAACTGGGCCGCCGGGCGGCGTTGATCCCATTGTCCATTTCGATCACGCCGCACTCGACCAGCGGCGTGGCGGGCAAACGGCTGAACTACCAGATGGAGATGGTGAGCGACTCGGTGCTCTCGCCCCTGCTCACGCAGACTCGCCATGTTCTCGACCATCGACGCCACGGAACGGACCGCTGGGCAGCGCGACGCTGGCCGTGCGCAGCGAGATCCAGTTTCAGGGGGACACGACACCGTTGCGGCTGAACAGTACTTACTCGGGTGACCTGAGTCTGCCCCAGCAGGCCTCGCTGGGGGCGGCGGTTCCCCTGGCGTACGCATTGCAGAGCGGCTTCGAGATCCTGCGGCTCAAGGGCGTGCGCATCGAGATCGACGCCTACGCCGAACGGCGGCAGGCGCAACTCGAACAGGTTTGGACGTCCCGCCGGCAGGTCCAACCGGGGGAGACTGTGGAGATCACCGTCGTGCTGACTGGGCCCAACGGCGTCGAGGTTAATCGCAAGGTCAGCTACCAGGTGCCGGTAGGAGCATCTCCCGGGCCGCTCTACTTCACTGTGGCGGACGGGAGCACGACCAATCTCACCGAATACCGCCAGCTTCTGACGAGCCGTCCCCGAACGCCGGCGCAGTTGGTGAGCTTTCTCAACGGGCTGCGAGACAACACCAAGGCTTACGTGCGAGTGTGGCGGGCGGAAGCGGACTACGATATTCAGGGCCAGAACTTCCCCTCCCCGCCGCCATCTGTGGAACAGATCCTGGCGCGCTCGCAAACCGGCGTGGGCGCCGCTGGCTGCCTCCCGCAATTCGAAGGTCGCCGAGTTGGAGATCGCTCTGGGTGGGATGGTGATCTCGGGTAACAAGACCGTGCAGGTGGAAATTAAAGAATGAGACTTCAGCTTCGGTTGCTTGCTCTGGCATGCGTGGCGCCGGCACTCTACGCGGGCGGCACGGCCACCTGGGAGATGAACAACTACCGGGACTTCGTCGGCGGCCGGTTTGCGGGGATTTCCCTGAGCCGCGACGGCCGTCTGCGGCTGGCCCCGCGGCTGGAGACGGTGTTCACATCGGACCAGCCGGTGATCTGGAGCATCGCGCAGGGCAAGGACGGTTCCCTTTTTGCCGGGACCGGGCACCGCGGGCGAGTTTTCCAGATCGACAAGAGCGGCAAGAGCACCTTGCTGTGGACGGCGGACCAGCCCGAAGTATTCGCCGTGGCCGTGGATCCCAAGGGAGTGCTGTACGCCGCCACGTCTCCGAACGGGAAGGTCTATCGCATCCAGGACGGAGTTGCCAGGGAATTCTTTTCGCCGCAAACCACCTATATCTGGTCGCTGGCCTTCGGCAAGGACGGGGTGTTGTTTGTCGGTACCGGCGATCGAGGCATCGTATATCGGGTGGACGCGTCCGGCAAGGGAGACGTCTATTACCAGACCGGCCAGTCCCACGTGACATGCCTGGCGCTGGACCCCAAGGGCCGCCTGCTGGCGGGAACCGAACCCAACGGCATCCTATACAGGATCGAGAGCCGCGACCGCGCCTTTGTGCTCTATGACGCCAATCTTCCTGAAATTCGCGCCATTAGCGCCTCCGCGGATGGGGTGATCTACGCGGCGGCGCAAGGCGGTGCGGGCATGCGGCGCGCTCTGTCGGGAGCCGCGTCGGCCTCTCAGCAGCCCGCTGTCACTCCCCTGCCCTCCACCTCCACCAGTGTCACCGTGACCGAGGAAGCGGCTCAGGGCGGCATGGAATTGAAACCGCGGGCGGAGCCCGCCAAGCCGGCGCAGACGACGCCCCAGGTGACCGCGCAGTTCGCGCCTGTATCCGACTTCCCCGGGGTCGAGAAGTCCGCGCTCTACAAGATCTCGACAGACAACACGGTGGAAACTCTCTGGAGTTCCAAGGACGAGAATGTCTACGACCTGTTGCAGTCGGGCGACCAGATCGTCTTCTCAACAGATGCCATGGGGCGGATCTACAGGCTTGCCCCCGACGGCAAAGTGACGCTGCTGGTCCAGACCAACGAGGGCGAGGCTACGCGCTTGCTTCAGACTCCCGGCGGGCTTCTGGCGGCTACCGGAGATCTGGGGAAGATATTCCGGCTGGAACAGGACGCGGGCACGACCGGAGTTTTTGAATCGCCGGTGCATGATGCCGGCACCGTGGCCCGCTGGGGGCGATTGAGCTGGCTCTCGGAAATTGAGCGCGGCTGCCGCCTGGTCTTCCGCGCCCGCTCGGGAAACTCCATGCGGCCGGATCCGACCTGGAGCGACTGGTCGGGGCCGCTGGCGGATCCCAGCGGTTCGCCGGTCACCAGTCCTAACGCCCGCTACATACAATTGCAGGCCGAATTCAGCGGGGCCGCGGGCGCGACGCCCATACTTGACAGCATCACATTGGCGTACCTGCCGCAGAACACTCCGCCCGTGGTGAAAAACATCACCGTCACCACGCAGACGGCAACGGCCGCCTCAAAGCCTCCGGCCACGCAGGCGGTGTCAAGTTCCTACAGCGTGACGGTGACGGATACCGCTGACAGTGGTCCCGCGACCTCCGCCGGGCACGCCGACGCAGAACGTTTCGCGTGGCGGCCAGCGGCAGTTGCTCATCATCTGGCAGGCGGAGGATCCTGACAATGACCGCTTGACCTTCTCGCTCCACTTTCGAGGCGAGGGCGAGCAGGAGTGGAAGCTGGTCCGCGGCGAACTTGACTGACAGCTCGTTCACCCTGGATGGCGATGTGCTCGCCGACGGGAAGTATTTTTTCCGCGTGACAGCCTCGGATCTTCCCAGCAATCCAGCTACAGCGGCCAGAGAGGCGGAGTTGATCAGCCCGCCCGTGCTGGTCGACAATACCCCGCCCCTGGTGACCGTGGGCGCCGCGAAGAAGGCGGGCGCCGGAGTCGAAATTGACTTTGAAGCGGCGGACGCCGCCAGCATCCTGCGCCGGGCCGAATACTCCGTGGATGCGGGCCCCTGGACGCCCGCCGAGGCTGCCGACGGCATCCTGGACTCCCTGCGGGAACGCTTGATTGTGCGCCTGGACAAGCTCACGCCTGGTGAGCATCTGGTGGTGCTGCGCGTGTATGATTCCGCCGAGAACGCCGGCCTGGCCAAGACTGTGCTGAGGTAGGCAGCCCGGCCGCATGCCCGCGCAAACCATACGACAGGCCCGCAGGCAGATGGATCTCTCCCACCAGCTCGCCGAGAAGGGCTGGTACCACAGCTTCGAACTGCCGGATGGATCGCGGATCGACGGCTGCATCAGCCTGGAAGCGTTGCGCGAGAGGTATGCGCGCTTCCCCATCCCTGCGGATTTGCGAGGACGGCGAGTGCTGGACATCGGCGCTTGGGACGGGTGGTTCAGCTTCGAGGCCGAGCGGCGGGGGGCGGCCGTCACGGCTGTGGATTGCGTCGATGTGCCCGGTTTCCGCCAGGTGCAGGAGAAACTGGGATCGAAAGTCGATTACCGGATTCTGGACCTGTACGAGCTCCCACAAGCCGGACTTGGAAAGTTCGATTTCGTCTTCTTCCTGGGGGTGCTCTACCACCTGAAGCATCCCCTGCTCGGCCTGGAGATCGTGTGCCGCCTGACCAGGGAAATCGCCCTGGTGGACTCCTTCGTGACGGACGGAGATACGTGGGCGGAGCGTGATGAGGAGATCCCGTCGCTGGAGTTCTATGAAACAGACGAGCTGGGCGGGCATCTGGACAACTGGTTTGGGCCGAGTGTGGCTTGCCTGCTGGCGCTGTGCCGAGCCGCCGGTTTCGCCAGGGTGGAATTGCTCCATGCCCAGGGGAACCACGCCACGGTGGCCTGCTACCGGCGCTGGGAGCCGCCGGCTGCGGGAGCGTCAGGGCCGGGGCCTGAACTGAGCGCGGCGGTGAACCACGCCGATTACGGGATCAACTTCACGACGCAGCGCGACCAGTACATCACCTGTTGGTTTACGTTTGAGCAGGAAGTTATTGCACGGACAGATCTTCGTCTAGAGGTGGATGGCCTTGGCGCGCCCCCGCTCTACCTGCGCCGCGAGAAGGAATCGCGTTGGGTGGCGAACTTCCGCCTGCCTCCCGGCTTGGAGCCGGGCTGGAAAGAAGTCCGCCTGCGGCTGGCCGGTACGGGTTTCGGCAACTCACTCCGGATTGCGGTGGACGTCCCCCTGCAAGCCGAGGCGCTGAGAATCGCGGGGGCCTGCGACGGGTACACCTGGAAGAGCAACCAGGTTCAGGTTTCGGACCGGGGGGTGCTAAGCCTGTGGGTGGCAGGGCTGGGCGAGAACTGTGACCGCCACAACGTGCATGTCCACCTGGGCGAGACCCGGCTGGCGGTGGACTACATCGGCGAGCCCCGGGACGGCCTCCGGCAGATCAACGCGGTGGTGCGGGGCGATCTTGAGCCGGGCGAGTATCCGTTGAGACTGAGCTTCGGCCCGGCCAGCACGGAGCACGCCGCGGCGGTGCGGGTGAGACTAGTACGCTAAGATGGCAGGTTCGTATCCTGATGCCTCTCTATCAAGTAGTCATTCTCGCCGTGGTCCAGGGGATCACGGAGTTTCTGCCCATCAGCAGCTCGGCGCACCTGGCGCTGGCTCCCTGGCTGCTGGGCTGGCGCGACCAAACGCTGGTTTTTGATATCGCACTGCACTTCGGGACTCTGGCGGCGGTGGTGATCTACTTCTGGCGCGACTGGGTGCAGATTGCATTGCAGGGTTTCGGCGTGCGCTTCGGCCACGACGAGGAACTGGCGCGGAATTCAAAGATGCTGTGGCTGATCGCTGCCGCAACCGTCCCCGTGGGCCTGGCCGGTCTGTTCTTTGAGAGCTACGCCGAAGACGTCTGGCGGCACAACCGCTTCCTGATCGGAGGCATGTTGATCGCGGTCGGGCTGCTGATGCTCGTGGCGGATCGGGTCGGAAGGCGATCCCAGGGTCTAGCCAAGATTGGCTGGTGCGACGCCATGTTCATCGGCGTGGCCCAGGCGATCTCGGTAATTCCCGGGACGTCGCGCAGCGGGATCACCATGGTTGCGGGATTGTTCCGCGGCCTGGACCGCCCCGCGGCCGCCCGCTTTTCCTTCCTGATCGCCACCCCTGCCATCGCGGCGGCTGCCGCCAAGTCCTTCTGGGACCTGATGCGCCACGGCGGCGTTTCTCCGGAAATGCGGGTGGACTTTCTGCTGGGCATGCTGGTCAGCGCCATCACCGGCAGCGCGGTCATCGCCCTGTTGCTGCGCTACCTTCGCAGCCACACGCTGAAGTTCTTTGTTTACTATCGGGTAATTTTTGGCATAATGGTGATAGCTCTGGCCACGATCCTTCGCCATTCGGCGGGATGAGTATTATATCGCCCACTTCTCGCCCACGCCTCAATGAAGTCACAGGCGTGGTGATACTGTCCGGCGCGGTGCTGGTCTGGCTCTGCCTGCTCTCCTACCAGTGCCAGGATGCTTCGTTCAATACTGCGGCGGGTCCGGCGCGCCCACACAATCTGGTCGGTCCGGCCGGCGCCCGTCTGGCGGACCTGGGCATGCAGGCTTTTGGCTTCGCGGCCTTCGTGTTTCCCGTGCTGTTGCTCGCGCTGGCGTGGAAATGGATACGCTCCGAGCCGGTCGAAACGGTATGGGCCAAGGTGGCCGGCGCCGCGCTGTTCATCCTCAGCATCTCCGCGCTGGTTTCATTGGCGCCCGGCTGGAGAGCTTATGGCGGCACGATTCCGGCGGGTGGCCTGACGGGACTTCTGCTCGCCTCCTACCTCGTGGGACTCATGAACCTGGCGGGCACGGCCGTGGTGTGCGTCACGGGGCTGATCGTTTCCGTATACCTGATATCAACCTTCAGCATCAGCAAGCTTCAACCTGCGTTCAGCGGTCCCGCGCGCGTACTGGCCCCCTATCTGGAGCGGTGGGCCCAGTGGCGCGAGGAACGCCAGCGCCTCCGGCAGGAAAAGGCGCGGCGCAAACCTAAGCCGGTCGTGGCGGAGCCGGTTGCCAAGCCGCGCGCCCCTGGCGGCGATCGAGCCGGAGCCGGCGCCTGAGATCGAGATTCCCATTCAGACCCTGGAATACCCGCCGCCCGCGTCCCTCTCCGCCGAAGCTCTGGTGGTCCCTCAAGAGCCGGACATCCCCGCTCCGGCGAAGCTGGAACGACTCGCGCCGGAGCACCAGCAGCGCGAATACCAGTTGCCGGAAACGGATCTGCTGAACGAAGCCACCGGGCGCAGCCCCTACGATGAGCAGGAGTTGAAGGACATCGCGGCTCGCGTCAAGTCCAAGTTCGAGGAGTTCAACGTGCTGGGCTCCGTGGTGCAGATCAACCCCGGCCCGGTGGTCACCACGTTCGAGTTCAAGCCGGAAGCGGGCATCAAGTACAGCCGCATCACCACACTGAGCGAAGACCTGTGCCTCGGCCTGCAAGCCGAGTCGATTCTGATCGAGCGCATTCCGGGCAAGCCCACCGTGGGAATCGAGGTCCCCAACACCAAGCGCGAAATGATCGGGCTTGCGGCAGATCATGGAATCGGATGAGTTCCGAAACACCACCTCCAAGCTGCCGATTCCGCTGGGCAAGGACATCAGCGGGCGGATCAAGGTGGCGTCGCTGGAGTCGATGCCGCACCTGTTGATCGCCGGTTCGACGGGTTCGGGCAAGAGCGTGATGCTCAACTCCATGATCATGTCGATCCTGTTCCGCGCCACGCCGGAGCAGGTGCGACTGATCCTGGTGGATCCCAAGCGCCTGGAGCTGGGCCTGTACGAAGGAATCCCGCACCTGCTGACGCCGGTCATCACCGACCCGAAGAAGGCCACCAACGCTTTGCGCAACGCCGTACTGGAAATGGACCGGCGGCTCCGCCTGCTGGCATCGCAGGGCGTGCGGAACATCGAGCAATTCAATCGCAAGGTGCGGCAGTCGCAGCACGAGCCTCTTAACCTGTTTGAAGAGGACGGCGAGCCCGTGGAAGTGCTGGAGCCGCTGCCCTACATCATCGTTTTCATCGACGAGCTGGCCGACCTCATGATGTTGGAGCGCAACAACGTGGAGGAATCGGTGACCCGCCTGGCGCAGATGGCGCGCGCGGTGGGCATACACCTGGTGCTGGCCACGCAGCGGCCCAGCGTGGACGTGGTCACGGGGCTGATCAAGGCCAATTTCCCGGCGCGCATCAGCTTCCGCGTGGCCACGCGGGTCGACTCGCGCACCATTCTGGACGTGATGGGGGCCGAACACCTGCTCGGCAAGGGCGACATGCTGTTTCTGCCGCCGGGATCCTCGCGCCTGATCCGCGTGCATGGCGCGCTGGTCACCGAGACCGAAATCAACCGGGTGGTCGATTGCTGGAAGCAGCAGGCGGCGCCCGAGTACGACTCCACCTACCTTGTGGCTCCGCCCTCGCGATGAGGAAGCCTCGGAGATGGGCGAGCTCGACGGCGAGCAGGACCCGCTCTACGAAGAGGCGCTGCGCGTGGTGCTGGAGATGGGCAAAGCCTCCACTTCCACGCTGCAGCGGCGGCTGCGGCTGGGCTACGGCCGCGCGGCCCGCATCCTGGACATGATGCAGCGCGACGGCATCATCGGCCCGCCCGACGGCAGCAAGCCGCGCGAGGTGCTCAAGCGGCCCGACTGGCTGGAAGAAGTCCGCGCCTAGGGGCTGGACAAAAATAAGCGGCTCTGATATATACTAAAGAACCCATTAGTATTTTGGATTCTACAAGGAGCCTACGTGAGCACAGCATACATCGACCAAGTAGTCGAGACCATCAAGAAGCGGAACGCCGGCGAACCGGAGTTCCTGCAGGCCGTGAACGAAGTTCTCCGCTCGATCACGCCGGTATTGGACCGGCATCCGGAGTACGTCGAATCGCGGATCCTGGAGCGTCTGGTGGAACCGGAACGTGTCGTCATGTTCCGCGTCCCCTGGCAGGATGACCAGGGGCGTTTTCAAGTCAACCGCGGATTCCGCATCCAGTTTTCCAGTGCGATCGGTCCGTACAAGGGCGGGTTGCGCCTGCACCCGACTGTTTATCTCGGCATCCTGAAATTCCTGGCCTTCGAGCAGACCTTCAAGAACTCGCTGACGACGCTCCCCATGGGCGGCGCCAAGGGCGGATCCGACTTCGATCCCAAGGGCAAGTCCGATCTCGAGGTCATGCGCTTCTGCCAGAGCTTCATGACGGAACTTCTCCGGCACATCGGCTCGGACTCGGATGTGCCGGCGGGTGACATCGGCGTGGGCGGACGCGAAATCGGATACATGTTCGGCCAGTACAAGCGCATCCGCAATGAGTTTACGGGCGTGCTGACAGGCAAAGGTCTGGCCTGGGGCGGGTCGCTGATCCGGCCTGAAGCCACCGGCTATGGCTGCGTCTACTTCTGCGAGCAGATGCTCAAGACGCGCGGCGAGGATTTCAAGGGCAAGACTTGCCTGGTTTCCGGGTCGGGCAATGTGGCGCAGTACACCATCGAGAAGCTCAACGAGCTTGGCGCCAAGTGCGTGACTCTCTCCGACTCCGATGGCACCATCTACGATAAGGATGGAATCGACGCCGGAGAAGCTGGCCTGGGTCATGGATCTCAAGAACAACCGGCGCGGGCGCATCAAGGAGTATGTCACGAAGTTCCCCAAGGCCGAATACTTCCAGAACAAGAGGCCTTGGCACATACCGGCGCAGTGCGCCTTCCCGAGCGCCACGCAGAACGAAATCAACGGAGAGGACGCCAAGACGCTCGTCAAGAACGGCTGCTATGTCGTGGGCGAGGGCGCCAACATGCCGACGACACCCGACGGCATGGAGCACTTCCGGGCGGCGAAGATCCTCTACGGCCCCGGCAAGGCGGCCAACGCCGGCGGCGTGGCCACCTCCGGCCTGGAGATGGCACAGAACTCGATGCGCCTTACCTGGAGCCGGGAAGAAGTCGACGGCAGGCTGAAGGGAATCATGACTTCGATCCACACCGCGGCTTATGAGACCTCCAAGGAATACGGGGCTCCCGGCGACTATGTGATGGGCGCCAACATCGCCGGCTTCGTCAAAGTGGCGGATGCCATGCTGGCACAGGGCCTGGTCTAGTATCCTTGTTCAAATGGGGCCGCGGTTTCGACGCCGTGGCCCCCCATTGACGAGGCATCGGTGAAGCCGCAGGACCTCCGCGACCAGCTCCGCTACGCCTACGATCCACAGTCTCGTGGCTTCCACCACTTGATGGCTCGGCGTGTGCGCACGATCCTGATGGTCTCGAATCCGTACGAGTCCTTCAGCATGTCGCGCGATTACTCGCTGACGCAGGATATTTACGGCGCTTCCCAGTTGCTGCACCTCCAGAACGTGCCGCAGATCGTCACCGCCCTGTCCGGCAAGGAAGGGTTGAGCATCCTGGAAAAGGAACGCTTCGATCTCGTCCTTGTCTCCGGCAATCTGCCGGATATGGACACGCCCGAATTCGGCCGGAAGGTGAAGGCTGCCCAGGCCGGCCTGCCGGTCTTCATGGTCGTCTTTGACGGCTCCTGGTTCGACCAGACCTATCGTGGCGCCGAGCCCGAAGGAATCGACCGGATCTTCGCCTGGCGCGGCAGCGCCGATGTTCTGCTCTCGATCATGAAACTTGTCGAGGACAGCCAGAACATCGACCGCGACCTTGGCATTGCTTCCATTGGGACGATTCTGGTCATCGAGGATGCCATCGAGCACTACTCGCTGATTCTGCCGCACCTGTACTCCATGCTCATGCAGCGCACCTTCATGCTGGTGCCCGAGGGCATCAACGAGAGCGACCGCCAGGTCCGGACACGCGTCCGCCCCAAGGTGCTTCTGGCGCGCACTTTCGGCGAGGCCAGCGCGCTGTTTGAAAAGTATGAGACCTCGCTGGTGGGCATCATCTCCGATCTGCATACGTTTCACGACGACCGCGTCGACCCCCAGACGGGCGTGCGCTTTCTGCGTGCGGTCGCGGCCCGCGCGCCGGGCATCCCGATCCTGGTGCAGTCGTCCGAGCCGGACGCGGCCGAAGTGGCCAGGTCGGTGGGAGCGCACTGCCTGAGCAAGCGCGGGTCGAACATGCGGACCGGCATCGAGCAGTTCGTTCTCGAGGATATTGGTTTCGGCGATTTCGAATTCCGCATGCCGGATGGCACAAAGGTCAAACGCGTCGCCAGCATGTGGGAGATGGAGCAGGCGCTGGGCGCCTTGCCCGACGAATCGCTAATATTCCACGCCGGGCGCAACGATCTTTCCCACTGGTTCCGGGCGCGGGGCGAGCTCACGCTGGCCGATGTCCTCAGGCCGATTACCATCGCGGACTTTCCTACGGTCGATGCGCTCAAGCAGTACTTGAGCAACGCGATTTCCATTGCGCGCAGGGAGAAATACCGCGGAACCATCGCCGACTTCCGTCCGCCGGAATTCGATCCCGAATACCCCTTTCTCGTGCACGGGCGCGGCTCTCTGGGCGGGAAGGGCCGCGGCCTGGCATTCGTATTCCGGCAACTCAGCCAGTGGTCCAGGGACGACCGCATCCAGGGAATCGAGACGCGCCTGCCGCGTACGCTCGTCCTCGGCGCGGATGAATCCGACGCCTTCCTCACCGACAGCGGAATCGATGTAACGTCCCTCGGGGGTCTCGCCGACGCCGACGTCCTTCGGCGCTTTGCCCACTGCCAGCTCGACCGCCGGCTGCGCGAGTGCCTGGAGTTCTATGTGAAACGGGTTAGCTTTCCGCTGGCCGTCCGCTCGTCGGGGCTGCTGGAGGACTCCCATCGTCAACCGCTGGCCGGGCTTTACGCGACTTACATGCTGCCCAACAACCATCCGGATTGGGAGGTGAGGCTGAACCATCTTACGACCGCCGTGAAGCTGGTCTACGCTTCGGCGTACGTCGAGCGGCCGCGGCGTTACCTTGAGGCCATCGGGCACGATTTGACTGAAGCCCGGATGGCCGTCATCATCCAGGAAGTCGCCGGCCACCGCTACGGCCGGTACTTCTACCCCGCCATCTCCGGAGTGGCACAGTCTCACAATTACTACCCGGTCTTCCAGATGAAGCCGGAGGATGGTGTGGCAACCATCGCTCTGGGCCTGGGCAAACAGGTGGTCGAGGGGGGTGATGCGGTGCGCTTCTGCCCGCGCTACCCGCAGGTCCTGCCGCAGTTCCGGTCGCCCGCCGAAGTCATGCGGGTCGCGCAGCGGGAGTTTTTCGCCCTGGACATGGAGCGCGGCGAAGCCGACTTGTTGGGAGGCCCGGATGCCACGCTGGCCCGGCTGCAGCTCTCTCAGGCCGAGGCGGACGGGACGCTGGCGATTGCGGGCAGCGTTGTGGCCACCGACGAGGATAGGATCTACGACGGCCTGGGACGGCGCGGCAGCCGCGTTGTCACCTTCGCTCGTATCCTCAAGCACAACGTCTTCCCGCTTTGCGCCATCCTCAACGAGCTATTCGAAGCCTGCCGCAGGGACGTGGGCTTCGCGGTCGAGATCGAGTTTGCCGTGGACATCGACGCTGATCCGTCGCGGAAGCCGAAGTTCTACTTCCTGCAGATGAGACCTTTGGTGGCATTGCGCGAGCGCTGCGACATCACCTCGGAATCCATCCCGCCGGACAAGCTGCTGTGCCGCTCGCAGCGGGTGCTGGGGAATGGGCGCATCGAAGGCTTGCGGGATATTGTCTATGTCGATTCCGCCAAATTCGACCGCGGGCGGAGCGCGGAGATGGCATCGGTCGTGGCGGAAATCAACGAGCGGCTGACCCGCGAACGCCGGCACTATGTGCTCCTGGGGCCCGGACGCTGGGGCTCCTTTGACCCCTGGATCGGAATTCCAGTGGCCTGGCATCAGATTTCCTGGGCGCGCACGATCGTCGAGGTCCCCGCCAAGGATCTGCCGATGGAGCCGTCGCAAGGCACTCACTTCTTCCATAACATGACCTCGGCGGGCATTGGCTACTTTTCCCTCGGCGAGTCGAACGAGCAGGAGTTCGTCCGCTGGGACTTGCTCAACGCGCTGCCCGGCGAGGAGATCGCGCTGGGAGTCCGGCACGTCCGCCTGACCCAACCTCTGTCGGTGCGCATGGACGGCCAGACCCAGCAGGGAGTCATCTCGCTACCCTGAGATATGGAGGCCATGTCCCGTGTCGGCGGCTGAAGCACAACCCAGCACTGGATTGCCCGCGCTGGATCGCGTTCTCGGAGGGTTGCTTCTCGGCGACAACCTTGTCTGGCAGGTTGGCTCCATCGAAGATTACCTCCCCTTCGTACGCCCCTATTGCGAGGAAGCACTTCGGCAGGGCCGCAAGCTCGTTTACTTCCACTTCGGGCGCCACGTCGAGCTGATCTCTCCCGACCCGCGCGTGGAGACCCACCGCTTGGATCCGGCCGTCGGCTTCGAGACGCTCACGGCGGAGATCCATCGCGTCATCGCGCGCGCCGGCCGCGGCGCCTATTACCTGTTCGATTGCCTCTCCGATCTCGCCGCGGACTGGTGCAGCGACATGATGCTGGGCAACTTCTTCATGGTCACCTGTCCATACCTGCGCGAGCTCGACACCATCGCCTACTTCGCGCTGCTGCGGAGGCACCATTCGTATCGCGCGGTAGCCTCCATCCGGGACACAACCCAGCTCCTGCTTGACGTCCACCGCCATGAGGGCACGCTCTATGTCCATCCCCTCAAAGTATTCCAGCGCTACTCGCCGACCATGTATCTGCCGCACGTCTGGCAAGGTGACTCCTTCCGGCCGGTGACGGACAGCACCACCATCTCCGGCATCTACGAGACCCTGATGCTGGACGGCGCGGGGAGAGAAACCGACCGCTTCGACCTTTGGGATCGCACTTTCCAGACGGCGCAGGAGACGCTGGAGGCCGTCAGGCGCGGCGAGCGCACCCCGGAGGCGACGCGGGAGACTGTCCGGCATCTGCTGCACATGGTGATCAGCCGCAACGAGCGCATGTTGGAGCTGGCTGAACGCTACCTGACCATCGAGGACCTGCTGGCCGTGCGCCGCCGCATGATCGGCACCGGGCTTCTGGGCGGGAAGGCGGCCGGTATGCTCGTGGCCCGCGCCATCCTGCGGCACGCAGACAGGCGCTGGCAGGAGATCCTCGAGCCGCACGATTCCTTCTTCGTGGGTTCCGACGTTTTCTATTCGTACCTCGTCAGCAACGGCTGTTGGCGTTCGCGACAGAAACAGCGCGACAGTGCCCGGTTCCTCGACGACGTGGAGCGCGCCCAGGAGCAAATGCTTTCCGGTTCGTTCCCGGAGTTCGTGCGCGATCAGTTCGCGGAGATGTTGGATTACTTCGGCCAGGCTCCGATCGTCGTGCGCTCCTCCAGCCTGCTCGAGGACAGCTTCGGGAACGCCTTTTCGGGCAAGTACGAGAGCGTCTTCTGCGCCAACCAGGGCTCGCCGCAGGAGCGCCTTGAGGCATTTCTCGCCGCCGTGCGCCACATCTACGCCAGCGCCATGGGGCGGGATGCCCTGCTCTATCGCGCCCAGCGCGGCCTGCTCGATCGCGACGAACAAATGGCGCTGCTGGTTCAGCGCGTATCGGGGGCCGTGTATGGCCGCCTTTTCTTCCCGCAGGTGGCCGGCGTGGGGCTGTCGTTCAACCCCTTCGCCTGGTCGGAGCAAATCGATCCAAGAGCCGGTGTCCTGCGGCTCGTATTCGGCCTGGGCACCCGCGCCGTCCGCCGGTCGGACAACGACTACACGCGCATCGTGGCGCTCAACGCGCCTACACGCCGGCCGGAGACGACGTCGAGTGAGGTGCGCGGATATGCGCAATGGCGCGTAGACGTTCTGGACCTCGAGAAGAAGGAACACAGGGCGTGTTCCTTCGAGGAGGTTGTCGAGTCCTGCGGCGAGCAATCCATCGAGATGGTAGCCTGGCGTGATCCAGAACTGATGAGGCGGTCGCGGGAAACCGGACGCCCGGCCTTCCCCTGGGTCCTCACTTTTAAGAAGCTCCTCTCGGAGACTAATTTCGTGGCCGACATGCGCGCCCTTCTGGAGACGCTCGAGAAAGCTTACGACTATCCCGTCGACGTAGAGTTCACGGCGAACTTCCTTGCCGATGGCAGCTATCGCATAAACCTGGTTCAATGCCGGCCGTTCCAGGTCAGCGGCGGCGGGCACGTCGTCGCGCCGCCGGAGGCCGTGGCCGGCGGCGATCTCGTTCTGAAGACGCAAGGCGCCGTCATCGGCCCGAGTATGGTAACGAAAGTGGGACGGCTCATCTACGTCGTTCCCTCCGTCTACGGCTTGCTTCCGCAGAGCGATCGTTATTCGATAGCGCGGCTCATTGGCCGTCTCACGTGCCTGGAGGAGCGGCCCGAAGGCGCGCTGCTTCTCGCCGGCCCTGGACGCTGGGGCACCGCTGAGCCCGCTTTAGGGGTGCCTGTTTCGTTCGCCGAGATCAGCCGCGTCACCGCGCTGTGCGAGGTCATTGAGATGCGCGAGGGTCTGGTACCGGATGTCTCGCTCGGCACGCATTTCTTTAACGACCTGGTCGAAATGCAGATCCTCTACCTGGCTCTGGTCCCCGGCAAAGAAGGAAACTGCGTCAACACGGACCTCATCGAGCAGGCGCCCAACCGCCTGCCCGAACTCTTTCCGGAAGAAGCGGCCTGGGCCAACGCCGTGCGCGTCATCGACCCGGCCGCCATCCCCGGTGGACGCGTTCTGCACCTGCATGCCGACGCTTTGCACCAAAGCGCCATCTGCTACTTCAAGCCAGATTGAAGCGGCGCCATTCAAGCGGTTGTCTCGCTTATGCTGGTGGGATGACGAGGCGAGGTTTCGGGATGTGCGTGATGGGGTCTGTGGCCACGGCGGGCGCAGACGCCGGGCGACGTATTCTGGTTCACGGCCATCGTGGGGCGCGCGCCGTGCGTCCGGAGAACACGATGGCGGCGTTCGAGTACGCTATCGAGGCCGGGGCGGACGCCATCGAGTTGGATCTGGCGGTGACGCGGGACAACGTGCTCGTCGTCTCCCATGACCCCGCGCTGCATGCCCCGGCGTGCACGGGACCAAGGCCGGAAGCGGTCGTCCGCCAAATGGAACTGGCGGAAGTCCGGCAATGGGACTGCGGCGCCACGCGAAACCCGGAGTTCCCCAGGCAACGGCTGTCTCCAGGTTCCAGGATACCGACGCTCGACGAGGTGCTGGACCTGGCCCCGCGCGGCCGCTTCGATTTCAACATCGAGACGAAGATCAATCCGGACCGGCCTGAGCTGACTCCGTCACCGGAGGAGTTCGCGCGCATGGTGCTCGAGAGCGTGCGCAAACGGGGCCTGCAGGGACGGGTGATTCTTCAGTCGTTCGATTTCCGGATACTTCACGCCATGATGGCCCTCGATCCGGCGATCCGCCGCGCGGGCCTGTATAGCGGGCCGGCTCGAGACTTCCCCGAGATCGCCAAGGAGGCGGGTGCGGGTATCGTTTCGCCGGAGAAAGCACTAGTGACGCCGGCTCGGGTCCGAGCAGCGCACGACGCCGGGTTGCAGGTTGTCCCCTGGACGGCCAACACCCCTGAGGAGTGGGATCGCCTGGCCGCGGCGGGAGTGGACGCCATCATCACCGACGACCCCGCCGCTCTGCTGGATTTCCTCCGCAAGCGCGGGCTCCACTGACCTCCTACCAGCCCACAGGCTTGCCCTTGTTTTGCTCGTCGAGCCAGGTCTGCAAGGGAGCGAAGTAGTCGCGGATGGCCGTGGCGTCAATCTGATCCTGGCCGGTCAGCGCCTTGAGCTCTTCGGGCCACGGGCTTGCTCGATCCCCATCTCCATCATGGCCTTCAACCGCGCGCCGGCGTCCTTGTTCTCGAAAATCGAGCAGCGGTGCAGCGGCTCCTTGCATCCGGCGGCCTGCGCCAGCGCCCGGTGGAACTGGAACTGGAGCACGTGCGCCAGGAAGTAGCGCGTGTAGGGGACGTTGGCCGGCACGTGATACTTGGCGCCCGGGTCGAAGTCGGCCTCCGTGCGGGCAACCGGCGGCGCGACCCCCTGATACTTCAGCCGCAGTTCCCACCACGTCTGGTTGTATTTCTCCGGCGGAATCTGTCCGGAGAAGACCTTCCAGCGCCACTGGTCGATGAGCAGGCCGAACGGCAGAAAGGCGATCTTCTCCAGCGCTTTGTTCAACAGCAGGCCGGTGTCTTTGGAGGGATCGGTCGGCCGGGACAGGAAGCCCAGCTTTACGAAATACTCCGGCGTCATCGACAGCGCGATGGTATCGCCCAAAGCCTCATGGAAGCCGTCGTTGGCGCTGTCGCGGAACAGAATGGGCTGCTGGTTGTAAGCGCGCTGATAGAAGTTGTGGCCCAGCTCGTGGTGGATGGTGATGAAGTCCTCGGACGTCGGCTCGATGCACATCTTGATGCGCAGGTCGTTGACGTTGTCCACGTCCCAGGCGCTGGCATGGCAGACCACCTCGCGGTCGCGGGGCTTGGTGAACAGCGACCGTTCCCAGAAAGTCTGCGGCAGCGGAGCAAACCCGAGCGACACGAAGAAGCGCTCACCGTAACGCGCCATCTCCCGCGAATCAATCTTCCGGTTCTTGAGGATGGCGGTCAGATCGTAGCCGGGGTCGGCGTTGGGCGGGGCGACAAGTGGATAGACGTTCTCCCAGGACTGCGCCCACATGTTCCCGAGCAGGTGCGCGGGAATCGGGCCGCTCGCCGGCACCACGCTGTCGCCGTACTTCTCGCGCAGCCGGTTGCGCACATAGGCGTGCAAGGAGAGGTACAGTGGCCTGACCTGTTCCCATAGCCGGTCCAGTTCCTTGGAGAAATCGTCCGGGGACATGTCGTACTTCGACCGCCACATGGCACCCGTATCGGCATAACCGATCTCGCGGGCGCCCTTGTTGGACAGCTAGACGAACCGCTGGTAGTCCTTCCTCATCGGCGCGCCGACTGCGTGCCAGCCGCGCCACACGCTCAACAGTTCCGCGGGATTGCGGCTCTCCGCCATCACCTTGGTCACCTGGTTGATGTCCAGACACTTGGCCGGGTCCTTCTCTCCTTCGCGGCAGGCGCGCCCTTTGCCGTAGGCGCCTTCCATGCCGGCGGCGATGCGCGTCAGCTCAGCGCTCTCCTTGGGTTCGGAGGGAGCCGCCATGGTGAGGGCTAGCTTGAGTAGCTTCATCTTCCGGTCGAGATCGGGGGGAAGCTGCACACCATCGAAGCGCTTCGACTCCTTGACCAGCGCGACCACGGCGTCGATCTGTCGCTGGTTGGCCCTCGCGGCCAAGGTCTCGGTATCGTCCGTGATGTAGGTAGCCTGCACCCAGGCCGCACGGCTGGCTTCGTCACTCAGAGTAAGCAACTTTGCCTCTGCCTGATCCAGGAAATGTCTTTGCATCAGCGGCTGACGGCCGGCGCGAACAGCCCAATGCGAACGTCAGAGCCGTAACGGTGACAAACAGCATGGTTGGACGTAGATTCATAGGCGGAATTCCTTCACTATCCACTTTATCGCCTCGGCCCGGCCTAGTCCCGGCAATCCGGGCCGCGGCGGGCTGGGTTTACCGGGTGTCGGGCATTGACCCCTGGCCCTACTTCAATCCCAGCTTCTTTCCGGCTGCCAGCAGAGCGATCGATTCACGAATGCGCTTTTCCCGCGTCTCCGGCCGCTTGGCCATATGAATCCAAGTCACGAAGTGACACCGGTAGGTCGGCGCCAGCTCTTGGAAGAAACTCCAGCTCTTCGGATTCGCCTTCAGCGCTTTGGCGAGGTAAGCCGGCAGGTCCGGGATAGAGGGTCGCGGGCCGTATGTGTTGCGGGTTGGCGCCGCAGCCAGCCCGGCCGGCGCGAGCAGTTCCGCAGCTTTAAGATCCGCCCAGCGACGACGATTGGAATCCGACCAGTTGCTCGTGGGCTTCCGTGGAGTGAACTTGCGGGCATGCCGGCTGTCGTCAAGACGTTTGATGAGGCTATCGATCCAGCCGAAGCACAGCGCCTCGCGCACCGAGTCCTCGTAAGAAATCGAATTCACTCCGGTGTGCTTCTTGTAGAACACGAGCCAAATGCCCGGGCTCGACCCATGGCGCCTTTCCAGCCACTTCCGCCACTGTTGGCGATTCCGCATCTCCAACGTCATAAGCTCCGCTGCCATGCAGGCCGTTCCCCCTTGTCCAATCCAAGATACCTGAGACGCCGCGCTCGGTTCAGCCTTTCGCGAGGCAGCTTCTCGCGGCCAGCACTACGGCGCATCCCGCCACGCACGCCCCCAGCGGCGCCAGCAGGGCCGCGGGCGCCAAGGATGTGGAATTCAGAATCTCCCACGATCCGCCTGCAAATCCTCCATACCAGCGCGCCAGCGGTCCAACCCTGATTCGTCCTTCCGCGTAGCCCGCGTAGAACGGGATCAGCTTGACAAAGTACGTGGCTAGGATCGCGTAGGCCCACAACCAAACAATCGCCATGCCGGTGAGCCGGCCCACGAGACCGCTTCGGGACAGTCCCAAGAACACCAGACACCAGCCGGGAATCAGCAGCACCTGGACGTACCAGGGAGAAGGAGCGATGGCCTCCCCTTTGGTGAACCAGTGAACCGCCGCCGTCGCGTAGGCCAGCGCCGCCACATGGGACAGGCAGGCCGCCAGCGTTAGATTCTCCGCCCAACGGGCTTCCCTGCCCCAGCGCCACGCGTAGAGAAGGACACCCAGCGCTATCAGGACCAGCATTGCCGTGGTGGTCGTGACCGAGTAGGATGTGAACGAGTTGTTGCCCGTCCACAGGCTCTGCCGTGCGGTGGCGAGGATGGACTTGAGCCAGGGCAGCTCCCACGCCGCGGCAGCCAGAGCCCCGGCGGGCACTCCGCCCTGTGTTTCCTGTATCCCCGCCAGGTTTCCGTACTGGAGTA
This sequence comes from Bryobacterales bacterium, assembly GCA_963744775.1. Lineage (GTDB taxonomy): Bacteria > Acidobacteriota > Terriglobia > Bryobacterales > Bryobacteraceae > CAVUVG01. Next base: position 258,873 of record CAVUVG010000008.1, on the reverse strand, counting down.
GATTCCGCAGATACCATGGCCCGGCTACTAGGAGGACGACGCCGGTGAACGCGAGCGCCGGCCCCAGCTTCAGTCGTCGCCTGGCAGCCAGCCAGAGAAGCGCTCCAAACGTCAGAGGCAGCAACGCAAGGAAGTATGACTTGGTGAGTAGCCCGGCGGAGAGAGCGAGGGCCAGGCGAAGAGCGGAGCCCAGGGTTGAGTTGCGCCACAAGTCGATGGTGAAGCTTACCACCAGCGCGAACAGCGGCACGGCCAGCCAGTCGTTGGCGACGTGCGCGGTTGTCGCATAAAACATTTGTGAGGAAAGAACCACAAAGAGAGCGGCATGGCAGGCCGCCTCGGGCAGGCCCAACTGTCGGGCCAGCCGGAACGCGAGGAGGCACGAAAACGCCACCGCCGCCATACCGCACAACAGCCGCAGGCACCAGATCCGGACGAGCAACGGCTGGTGCTGGAGAAGTAGATCGGCGCCCGCCAGGACAGCATAGGCCAGCGGGGGCTGGTGGGCCTCGTAGTTCCCTGCCTCGGAGAGGGTGTTGCCGTTCACGGGCGGGAGATTTGCAAGCCGGGCGCGCATCTGCCCCCTGGCCGCCGGATCCAGGCGAAAGTACTCCTGGAAGGTCAGCACCATCGGCAAGTTGTGTTTGACGACGTGGCTGGCGGGGGCGAGTTGGAACGACTGCCAGATCTCTTCCGAAAGGTGTGACTTCCCAAGGACGGGGAGCGCGCGCTGGCGGGCGAGCGTCTGTACGTAACCGTAGTGGAACGGCTCGTCAAACCCGTCCCACAGTGGCAGGAGCGAGGCATAGAGAACCGCGTTCAGAATTCCGTAGATCAAGAGCGCCAGGCGCACCGTCGAGGCTCCCCGAACCATCCACTCTAACGCGAGGGCGAGTGGTATGCTTTACAGGGATTGGGGACGTGATGAGAACAAAGACGTTTGGAATTGCCGCTGTATGCGCGGCACTACTGGCGGGCGCGGCGTGCAAGAAGAGTGAACCCCAGGTGACCGTCGACCCGGCCAGACTGCAGGTGTTCAAGACTCTACCCGCGATGATGGATAGCGCCAGCAATCCGATCACGGAGCAGAAGGTGGCGCTGGGGCGTATGTTGTACTACGAACCACGCATGTCGGAAGGCCAGGATATCTCCTGCAATACTTGTCATGCGCTTACCAAGTACGGCGTCGACAACGAGGCGGTTTCCACGGGGCACAAGGGGCAGAAAGGGACGCGCAACGCCCCTACAGTCTACAATGCTGCAGGCCATTTCCTGCAATTCTGGGACGGCCGCGCCGCGACGGTTGAAGAACAGGCCAAGGGGCCGATCCTGAACCCGGTCGAGATGGCCATGCCCGAGCCGAAACGCGTCATCGCCGTACTGAAGTCCATGCCCGAGTACGTCGACGCCTTCCAGCGCGCCTTTCCGGGCCAGAAGGACGCTCTCACTTACGACAACGTTGGGCTGGCGATCGGCGCCTTCGAGCGCAAGCTCCTAACGGCTTCCCGCTGGGACAAGTTCCTTGGCGGGGACCAGGCCGCACTCACCAATGCCGAAAAAGCCGGTCTGAACAAGTACCTTGAGGTGGGCTGCCAGACCTGCCACAGTGGCGCTTACCTGGGCGGCAGCATGTTCCAGAAGCTGGGAGTCGTCAAACCATGGGAGGACACCAAGGACCTCGGCCGTTTCGCCGTCACCAAGCAGGACGCCGACAAGATGGTCTTCAAGGTTCCCACGCTGCGCAATATCGAGAAGACAGGTCCTTACTTCCATGACGGGACTGTGGAGACGCTCGAAGACGCCGTCAGCCAGATGGGTGACCACCAACTCGGCAGGCAGCTCAGTAAAGCGGATGTCGCGTCGATCGTGACATTCCTGAAGGCTCTGACCGGCGAACTCCCCGCTGAGTACATCAAGGAGCCGCCCCTGCCTAAGAGCACGGCGAAGACGCCGAAACCGGACAAGACGTAGGATCGCCACTCCCCGCCAGTCACGAAGTGATCGCTACAATGATGGATTGTACTGCCCGAAACGAGTCTAAACGCCTATGAAAGCACTCTTGATGAAGAAGTACCTGGAAATGGAGCTGGCGGAGATGCCGGAGCCGGAGATTGGGCCTGCCGATGTCCTGGTGCAGGTCAAAGCTTGCGGCATTTGTGGCAGCGACGTTCACGGATTCGATGGGAGCACGGGCCGCAGGCTTCCCCCGGTCGTCATGGGACACGAGGCGGCCGGGGTGGTGGCCCGCACCGGCGCGCAGGTCAAGGGCCTGCGCGAGGGCGACCGTGTCACCTTCGATTCGACGATCTCCTGCGGCACATGCTTCTTCTGCCGCCGCGGCGAGATCAATCTTTGCGACAACCGCCTGGTGCTGGGAGTGTCCTGCGCCGACTACCGCCGCCATGGGGCCTTCGCCGAATACGTCGCGGTGCCGCAGCACATCGTCTACAAGCTGCCGGACTCGCTGAGTTTTGAAACGGCATCGATGATCGAGGCCGTTTCAGTCGCCGTGCATGCCGCGGGCCTGACGCCCGTAAAACTGGGCGACACAGCCGTGGTGGTCGGCAGCGGGATGATCGGCCTGCTGGCGGTTCAGGCTTTGCGCCTTTCGGGATGCGGGCGCGTGATCGCCGTGGACGTCGACGACCGGAAGCTGAGCCTGGCGAAGCAACTGGGCGCCGACGAAGGGGTGAATCCGAAGAGTGCGGATGTGCCCGCGTTCGTGCGCGAATGCACCGGCGGGCGCGGGGCTGACGTCGCCATGGAGGTGGTGGGCGCAACCGAGCCAATACAGACCGCGCTGGCATCGCTTCGCAAGGGAGGGAGTCTGACGCTGGTCGGTAACATTTCCCCTAAAATCGAGCTGCTGCTGCAATCGGTGATCACCCGCCAGATCAAGTTGACGGGCTCTTGCGCCTCTTCCGGCGAGTACCCCGAGTGCATCGCTCTGCTGGCGAGCGGCGCGATCCGCCCGGACGCCATGATCAGCGCCGTAGCGCCGCTCGAAGAGGGCCCGTCCTGGTTCCAGCGCCTTTACGGCAAGGAACCGAATCTGATGAAAGTCATCTTGCGTCCCTGAGGAGGAATCATGAGCCAACCATTATTCGATTTGACAGGAAAAGTTGCCATCGTAACCGGCACCAGCCGGGGACTCGGCCAGTACTTCGGCCGTGCGCTGGCCAAAGCTGGCGCGGACCTGGTGATCACCAGCCGCAAGCTGGATACCCTACAGGCCTTCAAGAAGGAGGTCGAGGACCTTGGCCGGAAGGCCCTGCCGCTGGAGCTCAACGTGCGTGACTACGACAGCATTCAGCGCATGGTGGAGGCGGCCCACAGCCACTATGGAAAGATCGACATCCTGGTGAACAACGCGGGCTGTAACGTCCGCAAGCCGGCGGTCGATGTGACCTGGGACGACTGGAGTCTGGTAGTGGACACGAACCTTCGCGGTTCGTTCTTCGTCGCCACGGCAGTCGCTAAGACGATGATCCCACGCAAGCAAGGGCGCATCATCAACATCGGATCGGTGACCTGCGTGGCGGGCTTCGCGGGAATCACGCCATACTGCGCCAGCCGCGGCGGCGTCAAGCAGATGACGATGAGCCTGGCCGACGATTGGGGAAAGTACGGCATCACGGTGAACTGCCTCGCCCCCGGCTGGTTCAAGACTGCGCAGAACGCCATTCTGTATGAGAACCAGGAATGGGTCGATTATCTTGTCGATCGCATCCCCATGAAGCGGCCGGGACAACCCTCGGACCTCGATGGCGCGGTGGTTTTCCTGGCTTCTGACGCGAGCCAGTACGTCACCGGCCAGACTCTACTGGTGGACGGCGGAATCTCGACCGGAGCCACGCGGGCCACTGTGGCAGCGAAGAAGAGCTAGCGGCGAAAGCCTCACCGGCCACTGATCGCGCCGGCTGGTGCCTCGGATGTTTCGGGCACCAGGGGCTGCGTGGGGTCGATCTTCAGGAACAGCAGCGCACTCACCACCAGCATGGTGGCCATCGGAAACAGCGGCGCGTTGTAGCTTCCGTACGCCTTGACAATGTAACCGAACGCCACCGCGGATAGGAACGAGCCTGCCTGTCCGCCGGTGTTCATGGCCCCGCTGACGGCGCCGGCGTACTTGCGCCCAATGTCCAGGCAAACGGACCACGAGACGGGCAGCATGCAGTCCATGCAACCGTAACCGAGGGCCAGAAAAATCGCCGCGGCATTGTTGTTGGATGTCAGGGCAGTCATGTACATGAACACCGCGGACATTGCCAGCCCGGCGGAGCCCACGGTGCGGCGGCCCAGCTTCAGTCCGTATTTCTTGACGAGCAGATCGCTGACGGTTCCGCCAGTCAGATTGCCGCAGGCGCCGACGATGAACGGCAAGGTAGCCCATACGGCCATCTGGTTTTCAGTGAAGCCCCGGCCCTTCTGGAGATAGGTATGGAGCCAGGAGATGTAGAAGTACGATCCCCAGCAATAGGTGTGGTACATCAGCACGATGTACCAGAGGTTCGGCCGTGAAAATGCGATTCGCCAAGGCAGGCCGTGGTGCGGGGTTCGTTGCCCCCCAGCGCCGATTTCTTCTATTTCTTTGCCGGAGACCCCACGCTTCTCCGAGGGGAAGTCTCTGTACCAGACGGCCCACACTGCGGCCCAGACCAGACCGATAATGCCGAGCAGCCAGAACGAAACACGCCAGCCATAGCGCTGCTGGATCGGCACCACCAGGAGCGGAGTCAAGGCGCCGCCGACGCGGCTGGCCATCCACACCACGCCCTGCGCGCGGGCGCGCTCCACCACGGGAAACCACCGGGAAATGCTGCCCGAAGCGTTCGGAAAAGCCCCCGCTTCGCCGGCCCCGAAGAACAGACGGGTGGTAAGCAGGAGGAAGTAGCTGGAGACCGCTCCCGTCAGACTGGTGAACACGGACCACCAAATCACGATGCGCGTCAGCAGCTTGCGCTGGCCCAAACGGTCGCCGAGAGCGCCGCTGGGGATCTCGAACAGCGCGTAGGTTATCGTGAACGCTCCGAGCACCCATCCCCACTTTTCCGGAGAGATGTCGAGGTCCGCCTGCATCCTGGGCCCCGCCACCGCGATGCAGATGCGGTCCAGGTAGGTGACGACCGACAGGAGGAATAGCATCCCGAGGACGCGGTAGCGATAGCGCATAAGGCTGCATTATGTCACATGGCTGAGCCTGACATCCTTGAGCTGCCGCGATGGGATAGACTGACCCAGTGATGAGACGGGCGGCGGCGTGGGCCGCGATCCTGCTGGCGCTGGCACTTTCGCGGCTGTGCCACGTCCGGATTTTGTGGGCCGACGGCGATTACCACCTCGCCGGAGCGATCCAAATGCTCCTGGGCAGCGTGCCCTATCGCGACTTCTGGTTCGACAAACCGCCACTGACGCCGCTGCTCTATCTGGCGTTCGGAGCACGCCCCGGCCCGTTCCTGATGCTGGCCAGCGCCTGTTACCTGTTCGCCGGGTGTCTGCTCGCGTACTGCATCGCGCGACGCCTGTGGGGTGAGCGCGAGGGGATTGTCGCCGCCGCGCTGCTCGCCTTCCACCTGATCTTCTACCTTCCCGCGGCGGTGATTCCCATCGTGCCCGACCTGGCCATGCTGGTGCCGCACCTGGCCGCGGTGGCCTGCCTGCTGGCGGGGTTCCCCGTGGCCGCTGGAGCGGCGGCCGGTCTGGCGCTCTTCTTCAACGTCAAGGGCTTGTTCGTTCTGGCTGTGTGCCTGGCGTGGCGACCGAGGCAAGGGGCACGAATCATCGCCGGATTCGCAGCCGTGGTGCTGGCCGGTCTGGTGGCGCTCCTCACCGCGGGCGCCTTGCCCGGCTACTGGGATCAAGTGTGGAAGTGGGGCGCGGCCTATGCCGGCAACACGCCCCTCGCGCATCCCTGGCGGAACGGCCTGCTGCGCACCTCGAACTGGCTCGGATTCCACGCGGCGATCTGCCATCGCGACGGTCTTGTTCCTGATCCGCGAGCGCAGCGTAATGCGGCGCCCGATGGCGGTCTGGATCGCGATTTCGGCTGCCGGCGTCTGCGTTGGGTTGCAGTTCCTGCCCCGCTATTATTTCCAATTGCTGCCGGTGCTGGTGGTCGCTGGCGCGCGCGGGGCCGTCCTCGTGTTCGAAACCAGACGGCGGATCGTGCTGGCCGCGGCGCTGCTGCTACTGATGGTCCCGGCCGTGCGTTTTGGGCCGCGATATTTTCAATTGGCGAGTGATCTGGCGTTCGACCGCACGCACCAGTGGAAGGACACCGCTCTGGATCTGGACAACCAGAGGGTGGCCGGAATCCTGAATCTGGTTGCCCGGCCCGGCGACACGCTGCTCGTCTGGGGTTACCGGCCCGGGATCTACGTCTACACGAGGTTGCGCGCCGGCAGCCGGTTCATGGACTCTCAACCGCTGACGGGCGTGCCCGCCGACCGTCACTTCACCATCTCCGAGCCGGTCATCCCGGACTGGGCGCGAGCCAATCGAGCCGAGTTGACGCGCTCTGCGCCGGATTTCGTCGTGGACTCTCTGGGCTTTGCCAACCCGCGCCTCGCGATTACGCGGTTCGCCGATTTGCAGCCATGGCTCGCCAACTACCGCCCCGTGGCGAGCACGCCGATGAGCGTCATCTACCGGCGAGACGGCCTACCAGACTCGGCAGGCGTTCTCGCGGACCATCGGCTGGCCGGCGGGGCAGGTCGGCCTCATGGTTATCATTGTATTCTCTGTGTTCCTGTCGTCTTCATTCCAGGACAAGCTCCTCCGATGGTATCGGCGCCACGCCAGAAAGCTGCCCTGGCGCCAGACGCGCGATCCTTACCGGATTTGGGTCTCCGAGGTCATGCTTCAGCAGACCCGCGTGGCCGCGGCAATCCCTTACTTCGAGAGGTTTATTGAGCGCTTCCCGGATGTGGAAAGTCTGGCACGCGCCCCCGAGGAGGAACTCCTGCGCGCCTGGAGCGGGCTGGGGTACTACTCGCGCGCCCGGAACCTGCAACGGGCAGCCAAGCTGATCGCGGAACGTGGTTCCATTCCGAATGACTACGATGCGCTCCGGGAACTCCCGGGCATTGGCCAGTATACCGCCGCCGCTGTCGCCAGCATCGCCTTCAACCAGCCCTACGCCGTCGTGGACGGCAATGTGCGCCGGGTCCTGAGCCGGGTGGCCTGCCGGAACGAGGGGTTGGACGAAATGGCCGAGGCGCTGCTCGACCGAAAGCATCCCGGCCGCTACAACCAGGCGCTCATGGAACTGGGGGCAACGGTGTGCCTGCCGCGAGAACCGCATTGTGGCGCCTGCCCGGTGGCAGCCCTATGCACGGCCAGCGTCATGGGAGGCAAGAGGAGTTCCCGGCTCGAAAGCCGCGGCCAGCGGTGATTCAAGTTGCCAGGCAACTGCTGCGTGTGGAACGCAAAGGCCAGCTGCTTCTATGGAAGCGTCAAGGTTTCTGGGAGTTACCGGAAGCCGGGCAGTTACCCGGCGCAGTGACGGGAGGGAAGCTATGTGAGTTTCGCCACTCTATCACCAACCACAGGTACGTTCTTGCACTGGTCCCGGCGACGGTTCGGCGTGTACCGCCTGGATTCAAATGGTTCCCTTTGGCGGAACTGAGCAACATCCCGCTCAGCACCATCGCCAGAAAAGCGCTCCAATATAAGGGAACAGGCAGCCTTTCCCATTCGTCAACAGGTAAGATGGGAGAAGCATGAAGTCCGGCGCATCTTTCGGTGAGGCGGTCAGTGTGGCAGCCGCCTCGCTTCGAACCAGCAAGTTACGCAGTTTCTTGACCTTGCTCGGCATCATCCTGGCCACCACAACACTGATCGCGGTGGTGTCCGTGATCAACGGCATGGACCTCTACATTGCCAAGCAGGTGTCGAGCATGGGCGCGGACGGATTCCGGGTCGTGCGCATGGCCATGATCGGCAACTTCGACGCAAAGAAGTATCTGGAAATGCAGCGCCGTAACCCCCAACTGACAGTGGAGGAGTACGACTTCGTCAAGTCTCGCGTCACGCTCGTCAAGCGACATCGGCATCGTGGCCAACCGCAGCGGCCCGGTGCGTTACGGGACCAACCTGGCCGAGGGCGTGCAGGTGCAGGGGGTCACTGCCAACACTGGGAGTCATCACCAACACTCAGACCGCCATGGGCCGGTTTCTCACCGACACGGAAGACCAGCGGCGGGTGAGCGTGGCATTCATCGGCAACGACCTGAGGACACGGTTTTTCGAGGGTGTCGACCCCATCGGCAAGACCATCGCCATCGAGGGCCGTCCTTTCGAGGTGGTGGGCGTGGCGGCGCCGTTGGGGTCGATGTTCGGGCAGTCGCGCGACACCTTTGTGTGGATTCCGGTGCAAACGTACTTCAAGATGTACGGAGCGCGGCGCGGTTTCTCGATCACGGCAACGGCCATCGATCACGCCCACTTCACGCAGGCCCAGGACGAAGTCCGCATGCTGATGCGGGCCTTTCGCGGGCTGAGGCCCAAAGACGAAGACAACTTCTCGATCTTCAGTTCCGATTCCCTGTTGGAGCTTTGGGATCAGTTGACCAGGGTGATCGCAGCCACGGCGATTGCGATCGTGTCCGTGTTCATGGTGGTCGGCGGCGTGGTGATCATGAACATCATGCTGGCAGTGGTCACCGAACGCACGCACGAGATCGGAATACGGAAGTCGGTGGGCGCCAGGCAAAGCGACATTTTGAGCCAGTTCCTGGTGGAGTCGCTTGATGCTGTCGGCGGCTGGTGGGGTGGTGGGCGTCTTGCTGGCCTGGGCCGTGGCTGTGACGGTAAGGAACCTCACGCCGGTTCCCATGGCCATGCCCTACTCGGCCGTAGCCATCGGCGTTGGCCTGTCGGCCGCCGTGGGCCTGTTCTTCGGCATTTACCCTGCACGGCGGGCGGCGCGGATGGATCCGATCGTGGCGCTGAGGTTTGAAAAATGAGCGGGACCGAGATCCTGTCGGCGGTGGGGATGGCGCTGGGAACCATCCGCGAGCACAAGATGCGCAGCCTGCTCACCGTGCTCGGTGTGATCATCGGTACCGGAACGGTGATCGCGGTAGGCTCCATCATCACCGGCGTGGATAGCGCGATCGCCAACATCACGCGGAGTTTCGGCCCGGAGACGGGCTTCGTCTACAAGTTCAATCTCGGATTTCGGGGAAGGATCAGCCGCGAGGAGATTCTCCGCAAGCCGCTGACCTGGGAGGACGCGCAGGCGATCAAGGAGCGCTGCCCCTCGGTGGATCATGTGTCAGCCTATCTGTTCCCGCCGACTTTCATGCGCGGCGGGTTTGATCGCGTACGGTACAAGTCGAACGACGTCTATCAACTCGACCTGGCCGGCACGGATGAGGGCTATGCGGCCGGCGGCACCGAGAAGATGAAATATGGCCGTTTCTTCACCGACATGGAGAGCCGGCGGCGGCAACCGGTGGTCGTGCTCGGGGAGGACATACACAGCGCTCTGTTCGCCGGCCAGGACCCCATTGGAAAGTGGGTCGAGGTCAACGGGCATCAGTTCGAGGTCGTCGGCGTCCTGACGCGGCAAGCGGCTTCCATTCCCGGCCAGGAGGACCGCCGCGTGCTTCTCCCTTACTTTACGATGCGGAAGATGTTTCCCAACGCCAAGGAGCACATGCTGATCTTCGTGGCCGCGCCGGGAAGGCTGAGCGCGGCTATTGACGAAGTAAACGTCGTTCTGCGGCAGCAGCGCAAGGTGCCGTACAACAAGCCTGAAGACTTCTGGATCTCGACCGGAGAGCAGATGCTCTCCGATTTCCGCAACATCACTTCCATGGTGGCTCTGGTCCTGGTTGTACTGAGCTCGATCGGGTTGCTGGTGGGTGGAATCGGAGTGATGAACATCATGCTGGTGTCGGTCACCGAGCGGACCAGGGAAATCGGCATCCGCAAAGCGATCGGCGCGCGCCGCAGCGACATCGTGGCGCAGTTTCTGACCGAAGCAGTGGTGCTGACCGCGGCCGGCGGTATCCTCGGGATGTTCTTCGGCTGGATGGTCTCGCTGGCATCACGCCTGGCGTTCCCCTCTCTGCCCACCGCGGTGCCGATGTGGGCGGCGGGGATGGGCGTGGCCGTTTCGGTGGCGGTCGGATTGTTTTTTGGGGTGTGGCCGGCGATCAAGGCGGCGCGGCTGGACCCGGTAGACGCACTCCGCTACGAGTAGGACCGGGGGCTCACGATGATACGCAAACCGGCGCGGGCGCTTTTCCTGCTGTTGCTACCTTGTCTGCTTCTCGCGCAGAATCTCCAGGATTTCGAGAAGAGAGTCACGGAGTTCACGCTTCCCAACGGGCTCCACTTCATTGTGCTGGAGCGCCACGAGGCGCCAGTGGTCTCCTTCCACACCTACGTCAATGCCGGGGCGGTCGACGACCCCGGCGGCAAGACGGGCCTGGCCCACATGTTCGAGCACATGGCTTTCAAAGGCACACGGACCATCGGCACGACGAACTACGCCGAGGAGAGGAAGGCGCTGGATGCCATCGAAGCGGCCTATGACAAGCTGGACTCCGAGCGCGACCGGGGGCTGCGCGCGGATCCGAAGAAGCTCCAGGCGCTCGAATCCGGCCTGAAGGCCGCCATCGACAAAGCCGGCGCCTACGTCGACCAGAACGCCTATTTCCGCATCATCGAAGAGAGCGGGGGGGTAGGATTGAACGCGGGAACCGGCGAGGACTCGACCAGCTACTTCTATAGCCTGCCCGCCAACCGCATCGAGCTCTGGTTCCTGATGGAGTCGCAGCGCTTTCTGGCGCCGGTGTTTCGGGAGTTCTACAAAGAACGGGACGTGGTGCGCGAAGAGCGGCGCATGCGCGTGGAGTCCAGCCCGCAAGGGAAGATCATGGAGATGCTGCTGGCCATGACGTTTGTGGCTCACCCCTACCGAAACCTGCCGGGTGGCTGGGCCAGCGACATCGAGAGCTTGCGCGTGGGTGACGCCAGGCGTTTCTTTCAGACCTATTACGTGCCGGCGAATATCACCATCGCCATCGCCGGTGACGTTCAACCCGCGCAGGTGAGGCGTCTGGCGGAGAAGTACTTCGCCGCCCTGCCCAAGGCGCCGGCTCCGCCCGAGCTGCGTACGGCGGATCCACGCCAGCAGGGCGAGAGACGCGCTCAGGTTGTTTCGCCGAGCCAACCCTTGCTCATGCTCGGCTACAAGAGGCCCGACCAACTCGACAAGGACGATCCGGTTTTCGACGTCGTGAGCGGCATCCTCTCCAGCGGGCGCACCGGCCTGCTCTATCGGGAATTGGTGCGGGACAAGCGGATCGCCTTGGTGGCCGTCGCCCAGCCTTCGTTTCCGGGCGCCAAGTATCCGAACATGTTCCTGCTGTACGTGGTCCCGGCGGTGGGCCACACGGTCGAGGAGAACGAGAAGGCTGGCTACGACGTCTCTGGAAAAACTGAAAACGGAGAAAGTGGACGAGGCGACTCTCCAGCGAGTTAAGACCAAGATCCGCGCGTCGGTTGTGCGGGGCCTGGACAGTAACGCCGGAATGGCGGACCAATTGGCCTCCTACTACGCCAACTACGGCGACTGGCGCAAGTTGTTCACCGGGATCGAGGAGATCGACAAGGTGACCGCGGATGACGTGCAGCGGGTGGCGCGCCAGTACTTCACGCCGGAGACGCGGACCGTGGTTTACACGGTGAGGCCCGCGAGCCCGGCCGGGGGGGTGGGAAAATGAGACACGCTGGCAGGCTGCTTTCCTTGCTGTTGCTCGCGCTGCTGGCGGGGGCGCAAACGAAACCGGTCCAGGCGCCGGTTCCTTCGTACAAGGACCTGAAGTACCCGCCGCTGGCGCAAGTCAAGATCCCGGAGGTGGCGACCTTCACCCTTGCCAACGGGATGAAGGTGTACCTGCTTGAAAACCACGAACTGCCGCTGGTCAGCGGCTTCGCCCTGGTGCGCACGGGCAATCTTTTCGATCCGCCCGAGAAGATCGGCTTGGCGGAGATCACCGGAACGGTGCTGCGGACCGGAGGCACGCGCGCCAGAACCGGCGACCAGTTGGACGATCTGCTGGAGAACATGGCGGCATCGGTAGAGAGCGGGATCGGCGAGACTTCCGGCCGGGTCTCCTTCTCCGCGCTGAAGGAGAACACGGCCGCCGTGCTTGCGGTCTTCCAGGAGGTGCTCACCGCCCCGGAGTTCCGGCAGGAGAAGATCGACCTCTTCAAGACGCAAATGCGGGGCTCCATTGCGAGGCGCAATGACCAGGCGGGCGCCGTGGCCAGGCGCGAGTTCTCGGATCTGATTTACGGCAAGGACACGCCGTACGGCTGGCGCATGGAGTACGAGCACCTCGATCGTATCCAGCGGGAGGACTTGATCAATTTCTACCGCCGCTACTATTTCCCTTCGAACGTTGTGCTGGCCATCAGTGGAGATTTCTCGACCGCTGAAATGCGCGGCAAACTGGAAAGTCTGTTCGCGGGCTGGAAGGCCGAGCAGCCTCCGGTGCCACCCTTCCCCACCCTGCGTGAAAAGGCGGCGCCCGGCGTCTACCTGGGCGTCAAGTCCGACGTCACGCAGACCTTCCTCGGATTGGGCCATCTCGGCGGCATTCTTCGGGACAAGAACTATCCCGCGCTTGAAGTCATGGCGGACATCCTGGGCGGCAGTTTCAGGAGCCGTCTGGTGCGGAGGGTTCGGACTGAACTCGGCTACGCCTACGACATCTCGGCGGGGTGGGGAGCGAACTACGGCCATCCCGGCCTGTTCATGGTCTCTGGCAGCACGAAGTCGGCTTCCACGGTCGAGGCGCTGGAGGTCATCCGGCAGGAGATCGAAAAGATCCGCACCACCGAAGTCACCGACGACGAGTTGAAGACGGCCAAGGACACCGTGCTCAACAGCTTCGTGTTCAACTTCGATTCGCCGGCCAAGACCCTGTACCGCATGGTCAATCAGGATTATTACGGCTACCCCAGGGATTTCCTCTTCCAGTATCAGAAGGCCTTGGCCGCGGTGACCAAGGGCGACGTGTTGCGCGTGGCAAAGCAGTACCTCAAGCCGGAAGATCTGACCATCGTCGCCATCGGGCAGCCGAAGGAATTCGGCCATCCTCTCACGGCCCTCGGTATGCCGGTGCAGGAACTCGAGCTGAAATGACAGGGGGGAACAGACGAACATGACCAGAGTACTGTTGATCTTGTTGTGTGCCGTGGCCGGTTGGGCCCAGACCAAGCAGGAACGAGGCAAGCGCGTGGTGGAGGAGGCGCTGGCGGCGCTGGGCGGCGAGCGGTTTCTTAGCATGCGGAACAGGGTCGAGACCGGCCGGGCTTACTCGTTCTATCGTGAGGAGCTTTCAGGCCTCTCCATGGCCACCATCTACACGAAGTACGTGGAGGCGTCCGAAAGCCCCTTGGGCCTCCGCGAACGCCAGTCGTTCGGCCAGATCGTGAACAAGAAACCGAAAGAGAATAGCGCCGTGCTGTTCACCGGCAGCGCGGGTTACGAGATCACCTTCCGCGGCGCGCGGCCGCTCCCCGACGATACTCTCCAAAGGTATACAAGCACTACCTCCAACAACATCTTCAACATCCTGCGGGTCCGCTCGCGCGAGCCGGGCATGCTGTTCGAATCGCGTGGCCTGGATGTCTGGATGAACCAGCCGGTCGAGATCGTCGACATCACCGACTCCGCCAACCGTGTGGTCACGGTCTACTTTCACCAGTCCACGAAGTTTCCGATCCGCCAGGTGTACTTTCGCCGGGACCCCAAGACCAAGGACAGGATCGAGGAGGTGACTGAGTTCGGCAAGTTTCGCGACGTTGGCGGCGGCGTATACTGGCCCTTCACCGCGCTCCGCACCAGGGACGGCGAGAAAATCTACGAAATTTTCGCCGACACTGTGACCATCAACCAGCCGCTGGAGGACAGCCTGTTCGTCCTCCCCGCCGGCATCAAGGTTTTGAAGAGGCTGTAGAGACCGTCGCCGACTTGATGTAGTCCAGGCGCGGGAAGAAGCGCACCAGGTAATCGTTTCCCTCCTCCCGGATGCGTGCCTGCTCGGGGCCGACGCCGCTGGGGGGCGCGTCCCCGTAGCCCTTGAAGAGCTGGTCCACGACCTCCATTCCCGAGATCACCTTGCCGAAGGGGGCGAAGTTCATGCCGTCCAGGCGCACGTTGTCCTGCAGGTTGATGAACACCTGCGAGGTCCGGGAAGCCGGGCCGGCCATGGCGAAGCTGAGCGTGCCGCGCAGGTTGTTGGTCTTGACCGTGTCATCGGGAATCGGCATTTGGCTCCAGTAGCGGTCCGTCGCCGGGTTGCCCTTGAGCCCGAACTGCGCCATGAAGCGGGGCACGACGCGAAAGAAGCGCGCGCCGTCATAGAACTTCTTCTGCACCAGTTCATAGAACCGGTCCGCGCCCCGCGGCGCCCAAGCCCGCGTCACCTCCACGACAAACGCGCCCTTGCTCGTTTCGAAGTTGACGCGGTAAACCTCCGGCGCGGGTCCCACCACTGCCTTGGCTTGCTCACCCGGCTGCTGCTGTCCGCAGCCCGTCAGCAAGAGCACCGATAAAGGCGCAAGAGTGCGAAGCTTCATTCCTGGGATTCTGCGGCCCCAGCGACCCCAAAGTCAAGCCTTGCGGGCTCCGGATGCTATAATTCGGACGATCATTCACAGTCGCCGGCGCTATGGACCTTGACCAACTCCATACCTTCCTCGAAATTGTGAGGCTGAAGAGCTTCTCAAAGGCCGCCGAGACCTGCTTCCGCACGCAGCCGGCGATCAGCGCACAGGTGCGCCAGTTGGAGCAGGAGTTGGGCACGAGCCTGTTTGACCGCTTGGGCACGCGCATTGCCCTGACGCCCGCGGGCAGGATCTTCGCCGAGTACGCCGAGCAGATTTTGGATCTGCGCCACCGGGCCCAGGACGCCATCAACGAACTGGAGCGAGTGCCTCGCGGTGCGCTGATGATCGCCGCCAACGAAGCGACCTGCATGTACGTTCTGCCGCGAGTCTTCTCGGAATACAGCAAGAGGTTTCCGAACGTGCAACTCCTGGTGGACCGGTCGTATGGCGCCAGGGTCGTGCAGGCCATCATGGAAAGCCAGGCGGATTTTGGATTTGCGCAGTTGCCGGTGGGCGAACGCAAGCTTCAGGTGGTGAAAGTTCATTCCGACGAGATCAAGCTCATTGTTCCGCCCGGCCATCGACTGGCAAAGGCACACTCGGTTGCCTGCCAGGACCTGGTGGAGCAGGCGCTGTTGCTGCCCAAGACCGGCAGCACGCGCACGCGGCTGAACGCCTGGCTCGAACTGGTGGAGGACATCCTCCACGTCTCGATGGAGCTGGACTCCACCGAAATGATCAAACGTTTTGTGATGGCCGGGCTGGGCATTTCTTTCGTGGCGGCGTCCCACTGCCGGGAGGAAGTGGAATCGGGCCGGCTGGTGGCGCTATCGCTGGGGCCGGAGCCGCTGATCCGCCAGGTGGGTTTGATCTACCGCAAAGACAAGGCCCTCTCCAGGGCCGCGCTCGGTTTCATCGATGCTGTTCTGGAACAGGCCGCCAGATCGGGCGTCGACGGCGCCGCCCCAGCCAAGCCCGCGGCCGGAGCGTACTAAGGCAACCCGGCCGTCAAGGCCATTTCCCGGCCGGATGTACAATCGAAGGCGGTCAGGTATCGGAATCAGGAGATCGTGCACAACTAGCAGGAGAACATCATGAAGCTCGCATGGAAGTTCCTTATTGTGGCCTTGTGCGTGGCTGGTTCGTTGCCCGCACAGCGACCCCCAGTCATCGATCGGGAACTGTTCTTTGGCGATCCCGAAATTTCGGGCGCCCAACTGTCTCCCGATGGCAAGTACATCGCTTTCATGAAGCCGTGGAACAAGACCCGCAACATCTGGGTCAAGCGAACGGAAGAGCCGTTCGACGCCGCACGGCTGATCACGGCCGATACGAAGCGGCCAATACCCGGGTATTTCTGGAGCCGCGACAGCAAGTACGTTCTCTTCGTCCAGGATATGGCCGGGAACGAGAACTACAACGTCTACGCCGTGAACCCGTCGGACCAGCCGGAGGCGGGGGCGCCAGCGCCCGCGGCACGCAACGTCACGGAGGCGAAAGGCGTGCGCGCGATGATCTACTCCGTACCCAAGAGCGCGCCGGACATTATCTACGTGGGACTGAACGATCGGGACAAGGCGTGGCACGACCTTTACGAAGTAAAGATCGCGAGCGGCGAACGCAAACTGCTGCGTAGGAATACGGACCGCATCACCAGTTGGATCTTTGATAACAAGGATCGACTTCGCCTGGCGACCCGGTCGTCCGACAACGGCGACACCGAAGTCCTGCGAGTGGATGCCGCCGGATTCAAGAACATTTACAGTTGCAGCGTCTTCGAAACATGCGCGCCTTTGGCCTTCGAGAAGGAAGACAAGCAGATCTACCTGATGACGGACAAGGGCGAACCCAACCTGATTTCCCTGTCGCAGCTAGACCCTGAAACCGGCCTGGCCAAAGTAGTGGAGTCCGATCCGATGAAGCGCGTGGACTTCTCCGGCCCGCTGATCTCTGACGTGACCCACGAGATCGTGGCGACCATGTACTACGACGACAAGCTCCGCATCTATTGGAAGAACAAGGACTGGGAGGCCGATTACCGGCGGGTGGAGAAGCAACTGTTGGGAAGAGAGATCCGTCGCGCGTCGAGCACGGCGGACGAGCGAGTCTGGTTGATGACGGCGTACAGCGATACGGAACCGGGCGAGACGTACCTGTTCGATCGCAACACCAAGAAGCTCACTCTGCAATACCGGATTCGGGAGAAGCTCGAACGAAGCTACCTGGCTTCGATGAAGCCGATCCACTATGAATCATCCGATGGGCTGGAGATTCCGGCGTACCTGACGCTTCCAAAAGGAATGGAGGCTAAGAAGTCTTCCTACAATTCTGCTGCCGCACGGCGGGCCGTGGGGGCGCGATACCTGGGGGTACAGCGGACTGCCGCAGTTCTTGGCAAACCGAGGGTATGCTGTTCTCCAGCCAAATTTTCGCGGGTCCACGGGGTACGGCAAGAAGTTCCTCAACGCGGGAAACCTCCAGTGGGGCCAGAAGATGCAGGATGACGTGACATGGGGCGCGAAATACCTCATCCAGAAAGGCATCGCGGACCCCAAGCGCGTGGGCATCATGGGCGGCTCCTACGGCGGGTACGCGACTCTGGCGGGCGTGGCCTTCACGCCGGATATGTACGCAGCGGCCGTGGATATTGTCGGGCCTTCCAACCTGATCACACTGCTGGGGTCCATTCCTCCCTACTGGGAGCAGATTCGCGCGATGTTCTACAAGCGCATGGGCGACCCGCGCACCCCGGAAGGAAAGACGCAACTGGAGCGGCAGTCACCGCTGAACTCAGCGACGAAGATCAAGACGCCGCTGATGGTCGTGCAGGGGGCGAACGATCCGCGCGTGAACAAAAGGGAAGCGGACCAGATCGTCATCGCCTTGCGCGATCGGGGATTCCCGGTAGAATACCTGGTGGCGCCTGATGAAGGACATGGCTTCGCGCGGCCGATCAACAACATGGCTATGTATGCCGCGGCGGAGAAGTTCCTGGCCAAACACCTGGGTGGGCGGTATCAGGAGGAAATGGCTCCGGAGGTATCGGCGCGCCTGAAGGAGATTACAGTCGATCCGAAGACGGTGGTGATGGCGCGGTAATGCGAGGAGATCCGCCGTGGATCGAAGGCCTCTCCCGACGGCTCCATCACGCACGTCCTGCTGCGCGGCAAAGCGCAGCCGGCAAAGTAAGTCACTGCAGTGCTCGTTGGTCGCTCCGAGGCATCACTTCTCCACCACGAGATTGTTCGTGACGGAGAAGACTCCGGGCACACCCTTGGCGCGCACACCCGCCGCATCCTTGTCACCCTGGCGGGACACGGCTCCCATGAGAGTAACGTCCCCGTTCTTCACGATGATGTGAATCGGCGGAACCGCGCGCAAAGCGTAAGGCTCCAGAGACCCAAAGGAGTAAATGGCCCGGAAGACGGCTAACCGCAGGCGGTCATCATTGGGTGACAGCGGCAGAACCTCGATCCGGTTGACGACCTTCTGGATGCCTTCGACCCCCTTCACGACGTTCTCGGCGTCGCTCTTGAGCGTTGGTCTGGTGGCCTGGCCCGACAGCGTGACCGTGTAGCCGTCGAGTTGGTAGGCGAGATTGTCGAAGACACCGTAGTAGGGGAGCATCACTAGCTCGTGACGAATTTCCCGCATCATGCGGGCGGTGTCGCGTTGGGAAGGCCGCTGCGCGTTCGCAATCAGCGGCATAAGGAACAGCAGCAAAGCCGTGAGGAACTTCATTTGCCCTCCTGTTACCCGCAGTGTAGCACCGGCCTGGCCTCCGGTCGCGGTATGCTAGCAGTCTGATGCGAAAGAAGATCTTTGTCCTCGGAAACGCTGGCCAGTTAGGCCAGGAACTGGTCACGGAATTCACGGCCCGCGGTCACATTGTGACAGGCATGGACCGCGCCTCAATCGACGTCGCCGACCGTTTCCAGGTAGAGGAATGCATCGGCGCCTTGGATCCGTCGGTGGTGGTGAACGCCACGGCCCACAATCAGGTGGACGTAGCCGAACGGGAACCGCACGCGGCCTTCGCCGTGAACGCACTAGCGGTCCGCAATATCGCGATCGCCTGCCGCCAGGTGGATGCCTTTCTGGTGCACTTCTCCACCGACTATGTTTTCGACGGAACGGCGGGCCGGGCCTACACCGAGCTTGACACCCCGCGCCCGGTGGGCGCCTATGGAGTCTCCAAGCTGGCAGGGGAATTGTTCGCCCACGCCTATCTCGACAACCCTCTGATCATCCGCACGTCCGGGGTGTTCGGACCGGGGGGACTGGATACGGCGCGCGGCAACTTTATCGAGATGATGCTCCGCCTGGCCACTTCCGGGCAACCCATACGGGTGGTGGAAGATCACATCGCCTCGCCAACTTACGCGCCGGCATTGGCGGCACGTACTGCGGACCTGGTGGAGAGGGGAATCGACGGGCTTTTCCACATTGGCGGAGGGACTGCGATTTCGTGGTTCGAGTACGCACGTATGATCTTTAAGGCCGCCGGATTATCCCCGGAGTTGCGCCCCACCAACGAGCGCGAGTACCGGACCGAAGCGCGGCGCCCCAAGTATTCGGCCCTTTCGAACTCCAAGATGGAGGCCGCCGGGATCGCACCCATGCCGCCCTTGGAAGAAGCCATCCAGGATTACTTTAAGCGCAGGGCCGAGAGAACTACGAAGCACCTGGCTTGACGGCGAAATAGCCTTTTCGGGCCTGGACCTTCATCCCCTTCTGCCGCGTGCGGACGTCAACCCGCCGGTAGCTGCCGTCCTTGGCCGCATTGGACGGAACGAAACCGATGGCGTACTGGCTGCGCATCTCGTCCTGGATCTGGCGAAAGATGTCGTCCAGGGTGTTTTTCCGGTTGACCTCAAACATACGGCCGCCGGTTTCCTCCGACATCCTCCGCAGATCCCCGCTGCTCGGTGCGCCAAACCAGCCCTGGCCCCCGTAGGCGCTGGCGTCCACGTAGTAGATGCTGTAGATGATGGCATCCGATTTCTGGGCGGCCTCGATCGCATTGCTCAACTTGAGACGACTGCCCTGGTCCACACCGTCGGTAATCAGGACGATGGCCTTACGGCCGACTTCGCTCCGCAGCCGGTCGGTCGCGGCCAGGTAGACGGCATCGTAGAGCACCGTGCCCCGCGGCTGGTAAACGGTAGGCACAGGTGAGGGCATGGGATTCGGAGGCGGGGCGTTGAGCTTCAGATTGTCCAGGCCTTCCCGCAGCAACACTACGGAATTCGTCAGGTCCTGGAGCAGCTCCGCTTCCGAGCCAAAACTGATGAGGAAGGCCACGTCCTTCTTCCGCAGTACGCCGGAGAAGAACCGTTCCGCGGTCCGGCGCTCGGTCTCGATCAAGTTCCTCTGGCTGCCGCTGACATCCACCAGCAGGCCCAAGGTGAGAGGCAGGTCCGTTTCCTTCTCGAAGTAGCGGATCTCCTGCGGCTTGCCTTCCTCGCTCACCAGGAAATCGTCCTTGCCAAGAGTGGAAACCAGCGCGCCCCTGCTGTCGCGCACGGAGCAAAGGATGTTCACAATGTCCACGTCGACCTTGATGGTGGGGAGTTCCTGGGGCTGTTGCGCCAGTGCCAGTCCCGCGAAAGCCAAGATCTTGAGGATGCGCATATTACAATTACATACTGTTGGATGCCCGCCGGGAGGCGGCCGTTTCCTATGCGTAAAGCAATCGTCGCTTTGAAGGAGTCTGACCCGGTGATGGCGGCCCTGATCGAGAGGGCCGGTTACCGCCAGATCCGGTACCTGGAACCAGGTTTTGAGACGCTGGTTAAGTCGATTGTCTGGCAACAGTTAAGCGGCAAGGCCGCGGCCACGATCTACGGCCGGTTCAAGGCTGCGGCTGGGGACGGCCAGCTCACGCCGGAATCCGTTCTGGCGCTGACCCCGGCCAGGATGCGGGCGCTGGGGCTTTCCCGGCAGAAGATCGCTTACATCCGCGACATCGCCCGGCACACCCGGTCCGGAGAGGCGGATTTCAAAGCCCTGCGCCGCGTGCCGGACGACGAGGTGATCGAAGTGCTCACCCGGCTGAAGGGCGTCGGCGTCTGGACGGCCCACATGTTCCTGATCTTCGCGCTCCGCAGGAAGGACGTTATGCCCAGCGGCGACCTCGGGGTCCGCGCCGCCATCAAGAAGGCTTATGGCCTGGAACAGATGCCCACTCCCGCCGAAGTCGAACAGATAGGAGAGAAGTGGCGTCCTTATCGCACTATCGCTAGTTGGTACCTCTGGCTCAGCCTGGAGCCCAACCCGAATCTGTAGCTGTACGGCAGTGGGCGAAACGTAGGAAAATAATACTTAGAATACTGAATCTAATGTCACGGCAGGAGACCTGTCCCATGCGTTGGATTGGGCTATTCGTCATCGCGGCGCTGGCGGGTGCGTGCCTTCTCGCGCAGCCAATTCCGCCAGTTCAGGAACCATCCAGCGGCGAGGTTGAGCGGCCGGAGGGGTTTGGCTGGGGCGCTGCTCTGGAGCAGTCGTTCCTGTTCCTCAGCATCGAGCACTCGTTGCGCCTCACGCAAGCCAAGACCAGAAGCCAGTTCCAAGGCAAATTCATGAAGAATTACTGGACTTCCGTCAAGAACATTCATGGATGGGGGGACGGAGACAGCTGGTTCACGAATGACATTGCCCACCCCATGCAGGGAGGAGTGGCGGGCTTCATCCAGATACAAAACGATCCCGACGGGATCCGCCGCGAATTGAGCATGGACAGGGGCTACTGGCGTAGCCGCTTCAAGGCGATGGGCTGGGCCGCGCTCTACAGCACGCAGTTCGAAATCGGGCCGATCAGCGAAGCTACTATCGGCCATGTGGGCAAGCAAGAGGGCACGGCAGGCTACAGCGACCTGGTCATGACTCCCTTGGGCGGGCTTGGCATGATGGTCCTGGAAGATGCCGTGGACCGTTACATCATCAGCAGATTGGAGCCGGGCGGTACCGGTCTCAACTGGCAGCGCCTCCTGCGAATGACATTGAACCCGCAACGCAGCCTGGCCAATCTGCTGCGTTTTAAGCGGCCTTGGCACCGCGACACCCGCCAACTGTCCCGGATACAACCCTAGACCCCCGGCAGACTCAACCAAATGACTAGTGGCCGTCCGGAAGCGCCACGAAACGATAGCCGACGCTGCGAACCGTCAGCAAGTGGCGGGGATGCGCCGGATCGTCCTCGATGTAACGCCGCAAGCGGACGATGAAGTTGTCAATCGGGCGGGTGTCGGTGTCTTCGTGGAGTCCCCAGACATCCACCAGCATGTTCTTCCGGGAGACCGGCTTACCCTCATGCCCGATCAGGTAACGGAGGACATTCGCCTCCATCAATGTGAGCGGATAGACGCGATCGCGGACACGGAGTTCCAGGGAGTCCCATTGGACCGACTTGTCGCCGAAGGTAAAGGAGTCCTTTGCTTTCACTGTGTCCGCCGAAGGCCCCAGCGATGCGCGGAGCCACTCCCGGCGCCGCAGCAGGGCGCGGAGGCGGGCGAGGAGGATAGCGAGTTCGAAGGGTTTGGTGAGGTAGTCGTCGGCTCCCGCCGCGAAACCCTCCAGCACGTCGCCCGGATGTCCTCGGGCCGTGAGGATCAGCGTTGGAATGAGCTGCCCGGCCCGGCGCATTTCGGAGAGCACGGTGAAGCCATCCTTGCCCGGCAACATGACATCGAGAATGATGGCGTCAAATGCCGAGGCGCCCGTGGCAAGCAGATCCTGGGCGGCTTCCCCCGACCCCGCGACTTCGACCTCATATCCCTCGGCTTCCAGGTTGAACCGCAACCCGTCCGCGAGGTGTTGCTCGTCCTCTACCACCAATACCCGGCTCATCTTGCGATCGGAAACTCCAGCACGAAGGTGCTCCCCTTTCCGGGCCCCTCACTTTCGGCCCAGACGCGGCCGCCATGCCGCTTGGCGACGGACCGGACGATATACAGGCCCAGGCCCATTCCTTTCACACGCGCCGCGGCCGGCCCCGGCACGCGGTGGAAGCGCTTGAAGATCTGTTTCAGTTCCGCCCTCGGTATGCCCGCTCCCCTATCCTTCACCCGAACGGCGGCATAACCCTTGCCGACGGTGGCGGTCCGAACGCTCACACTTACGTCGTCACCAGAATACTTCACCGCGTTGTCGACCAGGTTGGAAATTGCCGCCCGCACCTCGTCCGGATCGCCCAGGATCGTGATGGGTGGACCCGGAGTGTATTCCAGCGATCCCACCAGGAGCGGGTGACGCGTCCGGGTGCGTGTTACGCAATCCTCTACGATTCCACCCAGCTCGATGGTGGTGAAGTTGAGCCGCCTGCTGGTGACACCAACGCGCCCAGTGCGCAGGATCTGCTCGATGGTCGCCAGCAGCCGGTCACAATCGTCCAACATGACGCGATAGAACTCGTTGCGCTTGGCCTCGTCCGTCGGGCGCGCCTGCAGTGTTTCCAGGTAGAGCCGGATCGAGGCGACCGGTGTCTTTAATTCGTGTGTGACGGCGTTGATAAAAGCATCATGCTGCTCATTACGCCGGATCTCCCGCACCAGAAAGATGGTATTCAGAGCGACGCCGCTGACGATCAGCGTCAGCAACACCACACTGAAAAAGACGAGCAAGCCGGTGCGCCAGTCGAGCACTACCCAGCCGACATAAAGAAGGATGATGATTGAGACCAGGCCGGCGCCGAGAGCCAGAAAGAAGACGATCGACTTCTGCCGGCCGGAGACTGCCATTACTCAAGCTTACGCCTGCCCGGCCGGGGAATAACGGGGACAGATCAGGCTGTCCCCGTTTTTGCAGGCGTTCGCACACAAGTGGCGAGGCCCAGAAGTTGCAGGAATCTGATCTCGAGCCAGGAGGGGTCGAACTCATACCATGCCAGCCCGTGCCGCGCCGAACTGGGGTAGGCGTGGTGGTTGTTGTGCCATCCCTCGCCGAAGGTGAGAAGGGCGACCCACCAGTTGTTGCGCGAGTCATCGTGGGTCGCGAAGCGCCGGGATCCCCACATGTGCGTGGCGGAATTCACCAGCCAGGTGGCGTGCAAACCGAACACGACGCGGAAGCAGATTCCCCACAGCATGAGAGGAAGGCCCCCGATGACAATCAACAAAGCTGCCAGTGCCACCGTGGGAAGCCAGTGGTAGTTATTCAACCACAGATAGAAGCGGTGTTTGGCCATGTCGGGCGCGTACTTCGACATCTTGCGGGTGTTGTTGTGCGTGGCCTTTCCGAACATGATCCAACCGGCATGAGCCCACCAGCCCCCATCCCGGGGAGAGTGCGGGTCGCCGGGCCGGTCTGAATTCTGATGGTGGATGCGATGCGTGGCCACCCAGGAGATCGGGCCGCCTTCAAGCGTCAAGGCGCCGCAAAAGGCAAGGAAGTACTCGACTGCCAGCGGCACCTTGTAGGAGCGGTGCGTGTGCAGCCGGTGATACCCCATACTGATGCCAAGGCCGGTGGCCACCCAGTAGAGGAAAACCGCTGCCGCGAAAACCGGCCAACTGAAGAAGAACAAGGCGGCGATCGCTCCCACGTGAAAGAGAGCGAAAGTGATGACCGTAGCCCAGTTCATCCCCTGGCGTTCGGACAACCTGCCAACTTCAGTAACCATCATGCCCCCCCAGAACAGGCACTGCATCCCCAGACTAACAGGGATTGGGCCGAGCCCCCGTAAGAGTTCTGTAATTCCGCGGCCTTCAGTGCGTCATCGAGTACAGGATGTAGTTGACGCCCATGCGGAAGGCCTGTGAGGCGTACATCTCGGGATATCGGGGATCGTCGGCGAATTCCCAGGCGTCGCCCAAGTCCATGTTGAAGCAGATGGCCACCTGCACGCGGCCCTTCGCGTCCAAGACCGCTCTCCAGTGCGGGATCGACCCCGCCCCGCTCTACCTGGCCTCCGTTGACTACGTTGGCCCCCGGCACCCGGACGCGCTTGGCGAGGTCGTATACCACGTGAAAGATCGGCGAGTCTTCCTCGAGATCGATGACCTGGTGGCCGGGCAGCACGCGGCGGATCACGGCCATGAAATCGGCCCACTCCGGCTCCCCGTGGAAATCGTCGACCATCAGGAAACCACCGCGCGCGAAGTACTCGCGCAGACGCGCGGCTTGCGAGTCGCTCACCAGCATATCCCCGGCAGCGACAGCGTAAAGAAAGGGCCAGTTGTAAATTTCATCGCTGTCGATATCGATGATCTCCTCCACTGAGCGGACGTGGAGCCTGGTGAGGCGCCGCAGGGCAGTGCTGAAAATCCGGTCGGACTTGTTGGCGTCGATGCCCCAGCGCTGGTAATAGCCGCGGTTGTAGAGAATGGAAGCGCAGGCGGGCGAAAGCGAACTCGGTCTTCTCCCAAGCGTCGGGGGGATCCTCGACGGGGGTTTGCATCTCGTGTTCGTAAATCGCCCAGCGCCGGTGGTGAGAGCCGTGCTGCGCGCCCAGAAGCACAGCGCCCAGAGCCAGTGCCGCCAGCATCCGCCGTGCGGCCATGCAATCAATTTTACCGCTCCCTATGGGGCTTAACAGCGGCCAACCGACTTCCGGATGATGCCGTAAAGCGTCTGTGCGTCGATCGGTTCCTGAACGAATAACTCCCCGGGCTCGATGTCCCGGTTCAACTCCGAAGCAGAGGTAAAGATCACTCTGACGGCTGACGTAGCCGGGCACTCGCGGATTATGCGCGCAATTTCCGTTCCCGGCATATCCGGGAGGTTGATGTCCAGCAGCGCCAGATCCACCGGCTGGCTTTCCAGAATCTGGCACGCCTGTGCGCCGTCTCTTGCTTCCAGAACTTCAGCACCGGCCTTGCGCAGCAGCCGGGCCTTCAGGAAGCGGAGCGGCTCGTAGTCGTCGACAAGCAGGATTCTTAGCGATCGAAGTGGCATATTCTCTGTTCACTTCCCCACTGCTTGCCCCACAGCTGCCTCCGCTGCCGGGAGCGTGAAATAGAATTTGGCGCCGTGCCCCTGCTCAGACTCGACCCAGATGCGGCCTCCCTGGCGCTCCACAATCTTCTTGCAGACGGCCAGGCCAATGCCAGTGCCTTCGTAATGATCACCGTGCAGCCGTTTGAAGATGCGAAAGATCTGCTCCAGCTGCCGCGGATCGATGCCGATCCCGTTGTCCAAGACGCAGAAGCGCCACCCGTCTGCCTGCGGCTCCGCCGAGACATGGATACGAGGCGGTTGCTCGCCGCAGAACTTCATGGCGTTTTCCAGAAGGTTCTGAAAAATGTGCGTCAGAAGACCGGAATTGGCCGCCACCTCGGGCAACGGGTCGCAGGTGATGGCGGCCCGGGTCTCGCGAACCATTTCTTCGAGGTTGAGGACAGCCGCCTGAAATGCTTCCTGAGCCTGGACAGGGTCGGTCTTGCTCTCGCCATCGTCCGCCACGCGCGAGTACGCCAGCAGGTCTGAGATCAGGCGTCGCATGCGGGCGGCTGCGCCGGTGAGGTAAGACAGGTAAGTGTTCGCATCCTCTCCAAGCTTGCCGTGAAACTCCTCTTCGAGCTGGTTGGCGAAGCTGGTCACCGCGTTGAGCGGTGACCGGAGGTCGTGGGAGATCACAAACGCGAATTGTCCCAGTTCCTCGTTGGAACGCCTCAATTCGGTTTCTACCCGCTGCCGCCGCGCGATCTCCTGCCGCGCCTGGCGGTACAGCAGCGCGGCTAGCTGGTCCGCCTGCTTGCGTTCCGTGATGTCCTGAACCATGCCGGTTGAGCGTATGACCCGGCCGTCGGCATCGAAAAGATGCTCACATTTCTCGTGGACCCAACGAACCTCGCCGTCTCGCCTTACCACCCGGTGCTGGATCTCATACGATTGCCTTCCCTCGCGCACGGAACCCGAATAAGCGGCATCCACCGCCACGCGGTCTTCCGGATGGACCGCCTCAAGAAAAGCTTCATAAGTGGCCGCGAACTCCTGCGGCTGCAAGCCGAAAATCCGGTACACTTCGTCCGACCAGGACAACCGGTCACCGGCAAGATCCAGTTCCCAACTGCCCAGGTGCGCGATCTCCTGCGCCCGGCTTAGCCGGTCCCCGCCTTCCTTCAGGGAAGCCATCAGGGCGTCGCGGTCCGACAGCGCCCGTGCCAGCTTGATATTGCTGTAGCTCAGCTGGGAGAGGATGCCGCCCAGCTTCGTCAGAAAAGCCATGCCCGCATCCACAGTCTCTTTGCTCAACCTGGGCACGGTTTCCAACGCGGTAAGGTACTGCTCTTCCTGGAACCCGTAGCGCCGGGCACCGGAACGAAACCAATCCAGGTCTACCCGCTCGCCTTCAAAGAAAAACTGCCCCAAGAACAAGTTGCCCATGTGCCGGCCGCCCACGACCAGCGGCGTCACGACATCCCACATGCCGTTCTTGCACTTGTATGTCTTAACCTGCCCGGCGGCGACGCCCGCAGTGAGCTCGGTGTCGCTCTCGATACAGTAACTGCACGTTTCGGGATGCACGCGGTGGAACTTGGTGCAGATTTCCTGCCACCCGACGCCGACCAGTACCTTGCCGTGGAGGTCAATGATGGCCATGGGGATGTTGACAAGCTTGTGGAATTCCTCCATGAGCGACTGGATGGCCCGTGCGTCAACAATTTCTACCAGCTCCAGGTCGGCGACGTCGCAGGCGGGCGGGAGGAGGCTATCCGGCTTCTTCCGCTGGGTGGTCTGGACGACCTGCCATTTGCCGGCACGCTTGATCAGCGCGAAAGAATGGTTACTGACGACATCGATGATTTCGGCAGCCCCGCACTTGGGTAGGCTATAGGTGCAAATCGCCAGCATCGGATAACGGCCGATGACGCCGTCGACCATGGCCTCGTACTCGGTGAACGCCTGCCAATCCTGCTTCTCCAGCCAGAAGGTATTCCCGCTGAGCCGCAGTCCATCGAAGCCCCGCTGGCGTGCCGCGTCGAGCTTCTCCACCCATCCCCGCAGCACTCGGTCAGCCTGGAACTCGCCGCCCACGGTATACCACTGGCGGTAGTCCACGATCTCAATCTGCCCCGCGCGGTGATACTCCTCAAAATTCTCAACTTCGCGCGCCAGAGCGGCCTTGGCCTCTTCCGCTTGCAGTGGTTCGGAGGTGATCCACATGCAGAATTCGTTATCCTCGAGGCCCGCCTTGAAGTAAGGGACGAGGATGTCGGTGAGGTCGTGCCGGTCCTGATAGAACTGGCAGAAGTGTGTGCCCCAGGGGGCATCGCCGACGATGGGGATTCCCGTGCGTCTCAACTTCCGTCACCTCGGGGCAGGCACTTCACGCATGCGAATGCGGTCCGGCCTTGGCGGCTCTAGCCCCTGGAGCTCATCCCAGCCAAGCGGCCATTTTACTGCATTCGGCATGGAGGGCGGTAGGGGGGAGCCTCACACGGGTTTTAGCGGACATCGGTAAAGAGAAATTACATTTCTTGCTACTTTTTCTTGTTATTCTGTTCTTAACAGGGTGTATTGGTTTACATCTAGAAGCCGTGATAGGTAAGAGAGGGCAAATCGTGAATCGACAGTCGAGTATCGGGATCGCAACGTTGGCACTCGCAGCATTGACGGCCGGAACTGCACTAGTTGGATGTGGAACGGGCAATAATGGCTCCCGAGGGAACAAAGTCAGCAGCGAAGGAGGAGGCCTCACCTGACCTTGTCGCCGAGGGCCAGCGAATATTCCGCTTCGATACCTTTGGTGACGAGCAATTCTGGACCGACACTCTCCACCTGAATGACGTCGTCGAGAAGAACGTGGACCCGACGACCGCGCTCAAGGTCGGACTGAAAGTGGATGCGGACGTGCTGCCCGCCGGGATCCTCGAAAAGGTAGACCTCAAGAGCCCCGCGACGACAGTCGCGCTGCTCAAGATGAACGCCATCGTGGGCATCCAAGCCACCGTGGACGCGAACAACCATATCACGCGGCTTGGCGTCACCTGCGCGGTCTGCCACTCAACCGTGGACAACTCGGTCATGCCCGGCATCGGCCACCGCAAAGATGGCTGGCCGAACCGAGATCTTAACGTGGGGGCCATTATCGCACTCTCGCCCGCGCTAACCGCGGACAAGAAGGCGGTCTACAAGGCGTGGGGTCCTGGGAAGTACGATCCGCGCTTCAACCTGGACGGAAAGAACACGCCGCTCGCCATCCCGCCCGCATATGGCTTGGCCCAAGTCAAGAATGAAACGTACACAGCGGAGGGACCGATCTCCTATTGGAATGCGTACGTGGCCGTCACCCAAATGGGCGGGCACGGCAACTTCTCTGACCCGCGACTCGGGATCGACGTCAACCAGTCGCCGGACATGGTTAGCCCCAAACTGCCAGCGCTGCGCGCTTATCAGCACAGCCTGCCGGCGCCTCCACCTCCTGCCGCGAGCTTCGATGCCGCTGCCGCAGAACGTGGACGCGCGCTGTTTGGCCGAGCATGCTCGAGCTGCCACGTGGACGCGACCGGCACCGATAACAACAGCGGGAAATTGCACGCGGCGGCCGAGACCGGCGTCGACGGGGCCTACGCCGCGCGCACGGCAAATAAGGCGTACCGCACAACCCCGCTGCGTGGCTTGTGGCAGCACCCTCCGTACTTCCACGACGGCAGCGCGGCAACACTCGCAAACGTCGTGGCGCAATACAACCGTGTTCGTGCTCTCGGTCTAACCGCGGAGCAACAGCGAGATCTCGTCGAATACCTGAAATCGCTCTGATCCGCGGCGGCTTTGCATGCTTCTTCGCGGCTTTCCATTTTCAGCGCTTCGCGTTCTGTTTATCATGGGGCTGCTCAGTCACGCGGTCCTCGGTGGGGAGCTGAAGTTGCCAGTCCCGACGGGGCCGTTCGGCGTGGGCCGGGTGGACTATCACTGGAGCGACGACACACGGCCCGAGCCGCTGTCCAAGCAGCCGGGTGCGCGCCGCGAATTGATGGTGTCCGTATGGTATCCGGCGAAACCGCTCCGTCAGGGGCCGTTAGCACCTTATCTAGTGGACTTGAAAGCCATCCAGGGATCAGTGCCGGAGAACGATTTTAGGGAGCTCTTTCGTCCGGCGGATTCGGCGATCCGGGAACTTGGTTTTCCAAGGACCCATGCGACCGAAAACGCAAGCATGCCCCCTTCGCCAACCAGATATCCCGTTCTCGTGTTCTCCCACGGGCTTGGGTTGATCCGGGCGGTGTACTCGGCGGAACTCGAAGATCTGGCCAGTCACGGATACGTGGTCGCCGCGATCGATCACACTTATGACGCGGCATTCACGGCATTTCCGGCAGGCCGTTTTGTCCTCTATGCACAAGAGGCTTGGGATCGAGAATCAAGGAAGCCTGGCGGCTTTTTGAGATTCGTCAAAGAACGGGTTGAGGTCTGGGCGTTGGATACCCGCTTTGTCATCGATCAACTGGCGCGCTACGACCGTACGTCCTCCCTCGGTGCACCTTTCGCGGGCCGCCTCAATATGCGGAGGCTGGGGGCCTTTGGCCACTCCGTAGGAGGACTGGCGTCGGTCCGCGCTTGTCAGCTCGACCGGCGCATTCGCGCCTGCATGAACCAGGACAGTGACATTTTTGGTTCGCCCTTCATCGTGAACGAGACGCTTAATCAACCGCTCCTCTTCTTCATTGCGACAACTGCCGACGTCTCCAGCGAACAGAAGGTGCATCCCACCGACGCGCAACTGGCCAGCTGGAAATCGACTCGCGCGGAATACGATTCGCAAGTTCAGAAGGCTCAGAAAAATCAGATCGACGCGCTAGGGGCCGTCCGAGGCGGGAGCTACCGCGTTACCCTCTCAAGTTTGCCCGGGGTCACGCATCGCATCTTTTCGGACCTGCCCCTGTTTGCCGCGGCAGGCGACCCCTCGAAGGGGGCCGAGAGCCTCCACAACTTCAATGTCACCCAAAGCTATGTTCGTGCTTTCTTCGACAAGACTATCAAGAACAATCGAAAGACTCCCCTGGAGCCCGGATCCAAGCCTCTGGAGCCGCTGGTTACGGTGGACCGTTACGGTTCCGCTGCGAAGTAAAACGGTGGTTTGTTGAGATCAGCGCGTCAAAGGCCCCGCTAAGCGGGGTGCGCAATTCTTACGCGGCCTATCACAGAATCGCGCAGGGAGCGGACACAATCTATTACTAGCAGCGGAGGGTGCGATGCGAATTGTCTGCATGCTGGCGGCGCTGGCGGTCACTAGCTGGTGTCAGGTTGCCCAGGAAGCCAATCGGGACTACGCGACCGAGGAACAACGCGCGAAGATCGTGGAACGCCTGGAGTCGCCGGATCGCCTGGCCAATCTGCGGCCTGCCGAGCTGGTTGCAGCGCCTGGAAATCCGCCGCGGCTCTACTGTCGTGGATCTTGGCACCGGCACCGGCACACTGCTGGAAGCCTTGAGCCGTGCGGTTGGGCCGAATGGGCGTGTCATCGCCGAGGATATACACGCCGACTTCCTCGAGCGTGCCCGCGGGCGCGTGAAGAAGGCCGGTCTCGACAACGTCGATTTTGTTCTCGGGTCGGAAGTGGACCCCAAGCTGCGGGCTGGCTCCGCCGACACGGTTGTCGTGCTGGACGCATATCACCATTTCGATTACCCGGAGCAGATGCTGGCGGCGATTAAGCGAAGCTTGCGCCCGGGCGGGCGCCTGGCGATCATCGAATACCACAAGAAGCGCGGAGCGATGGAGTCCGATCCTGATTTCGCGCTGCAACACATTCGCGCCGGCGCCGATCAGGTGGTGCGCGAGGTCGAGGCGGCCGGCTACAAGCTGCTTTGGCGTCGAGAGTACACAGCCGGCAGCCAGTACATCGTGATGTTCCGAACCCCGTAGGTTTGGCCGTTGGCGTAGAATGTGAGTCTGTCCGAACTGGAGGAAGGTGACCCGGATGCACGACTTCACTCGCAGGAATTTTCTGTATGCGGCCGGCGCCAGCGGCGTGCTCGGCGCTGGGCCCAGAATTCTCAGGGGGCAACAAACGTATCCGCCCGCGGCGCCTGGAGAGCCAATCTATCCGTATGGTGAGCGCGCGACGGTGGCGCTGGTCAAGGGGGAAGACCGCCGGAAGAACATAGTTGAAGCGCTGACGGCGATCGATCATCAGATCCGGCCGGTGCTGGCAACCAAGCGGCACGTCATCATCAAACCTAATATTCTGAACCCCGGCGTTTCGCTGTCCATGACACAGCCCGATGCCTTGCGCGGCATCCTGGAATACCTGGCCCCGCGGTTCAAAGGTCCGGTGATCATCGCCGAGTCCTCATCGCGTCAGACCCTGGAAGGTTATGAAAACCTCAAGTACCAGCAGGTGGTCAACGACTTCAAGCCGATGAACGTCAGCTTGATGGATCTGAACGAAGACGGCAAGTACCAGATCTTCAGCATCATCGACGCCAATATTCGGCCGGTACGGGTGCGGCTAGCCGCGCGCCTGCTCGATTCGGAGGCTTACATCATCTGTTCGGCAGCCATGAAGACGCACAACGCCGTGGTAGCAACGCTGTCGGTGAAGAACATGGTAATTGGCACACCGCTGCACAGCGCGAAAAATGTAACTCCCGCCTGGCACGACAAGCGCAAGTATCACGCCGGCCCGCACCAAATGAATTACAACATGGCCATAAGCGCCCAGAAAGAGCGGCCGTTTTGGGGTGCGGCGGTCATCGACGGCTTTGAGGGCATGGAAGGCGATGGACCCTCCGATGGGACACCGGTTCCCTCCCGGATCGCCCTGGCTTCCACAGACTTCCTCGCGGCGGATCGTGTGGCGCTGGAGACCATGGGCATACCGCCGCACCTGGTGGGCTATCTGCAATATGCGGCGCAGTTCGGCTTGGGCCAGTACGACCTGGCGAAGATCGACGTGCTGGGGGAGAAACCGGAGGACGTCAAGAGAGCCTACAAGCTGCACAGCGAAGTCCAGCAACACTTGAAATGGCTCTCGGCGCTGCCGAGAGCATAGGCACACTCGTACGACCGGCTGGCCTATGCGAGATGTTTGGCCAGGAATGGGATTCCGCGTTTTCCCCAGAAGGCGTGGGCGTCGTCGAAGGTCTCTTGCTCCGTCAGCGTGCCCGCACCGAACACCTCGTAGACCTTCTTAACACGCTCGAAACTGGCACGGCTGGCGGCGATGGGGAAGATGTTGTCCCGCTCGCCTGACTCCACAAACAGCGGGCGCGGGGCGATCAGGCCCGCCACGTCGTACATCTCGGCCCAGTTCAGGATGCCCGGAACGTAGTTGTCGATGCAATGCGAGAGACTCATGATGCTGTCGCGGAATGTGTTGAGATAGCAGCTAATCATGGCCACGCGGATGCGCGGCTCGAGCGCCGCGGCGAACGTCGTGCAGGTGCCGCCGCCCGAGATCCCCATGCAGCCGACTCGTCTGACGTCCAGATCCTGGCGCGTCCCGATCCAGTCGATGGCGCGGATGACGTCGTAAACGCGCCAGCCGATCATCGTCTGGCCCAGGAGCAGCGCGGCGCCGGCCACGGGCTGGCAGGCCGAATTGGCAGGTCCCCGCTTCACGGAAACCGGGTCGCGGCGGCAGCCGAAAGCCATCGGCTCGATGGCTACCGCGGCCATACCCTGTTCGACTACTTGAATTGCGAAATCGTGCTGGTAGCCCGGTTTATCCGTGCGGTCCTGCCCTTTCTCATCGATGCCCACAATGTCATCGACCCCGCGCCCGTGCCCGGGCACGCAGACCACCGTGGCGTGCGGCGCCTTCCCTGACTTAGGCGTCAACAGGTAGCCTAGGACAGAGACGCCCGGACGGCTCGAAAAGACAAACTTCTCGCGCCGATATCCGGGGTAGTCGCGCACTTCGAGCGTTTGCGGCTGGAGCGGCGAGCGCTCTTTCGGGAACGCGCCCACCAGTTCCGCGACCTTGGCCCTTAAAGCTCTTCTGCCACTGCTCGGCTTGTGGGCGGTTCTGCGCCCGGAAGGTCATCCGGAGGGGCGCGGAATCGTGGAGTTTGAGAGTGAAGAGCACCGGATCAAAGCTGGCGGCATCCACCTTGTCCTCGAAGCCGCCCAGCGCGCCGCTGTACGGCGCCGCCGCGGCGGGCGCCTGCCGGCTTTCCAGCAGCGCCATACCACCTGCGGCAAGTCTCCCAAGTTGACGCCGGTTCATTTCGATTAAGTTTGACAAAGGACCTCCGGGTCTCGCTTTTGGCGAGTCCAATTCTCAAGGCGGCGAGAGTGAAAGGCGCGCTGATCCGTCAAGAGCGCGATCTCGGCTGCGCTGTAACGGTCCGCGGCGATGTAGGCCTGCTTTTCCGGGGGGGTGGCCTGGCCGGGGGCATACATCCACAACCATTGCCGGAAGCCCCCGGCGGACGCCTCGGCCGGGAACACGCGGGCGTTCCACAACGTACGATTTGACGGGTCCGGAGTCTCCGGCCAAATCTGGTCCGGATCGACACCCACGGCGGTGATCCAATCGAGCAGCGGCTGTCCGCAGAAGAGACCGCCCCGAAGGATTGAGTCCTTGAAGGTATCCCGAACGCCATAGAGCCGGGTGAACCACACGCTTTCCCCACGCCGGTTGCGCCCGCCCAACACCTCAAGACATGCCTCCGGGGGCAATGCGAGCGGCGCGTCGATATCCACGCCGACAACCACGTTTCTTCCAGCCAAGCGCAGCGGCGCCGAGATCCGGCATCCTTCCACCCAGGAGCCGGGAGCGGTAACGCTGGCCGCTTCGGCGATGACGTTGTTCACCAACAGCGAGGAATCAGCGGGGCGGGATCCCTGGTCCAGCTCCAGCATGGCCAACCCGCTCTCGGCCAACTGACGGGTGGAGCCGAAGTGCAGAAAACGGCAGTAGGGCAGGACGTGGGCATGGAGGGGATCTCACGGAGCCCGGGATAGAGCCTCGCGAGATCCTCTCCGGACCACGAGGAGCCGGCCGCACGAGCGCTTCCTATGTAGTGTTCGAGCGTCCCGGCGCTCCCCATGGCGCAGCAGATTTCCCGGTACAAATCCAGACCGCCGCGTTGAAT
Organism: Bryobacterales bacterium; assembly: GCA_963744775.1. Classification (GTDB taxonomy): domain Bacteria; phylum Acidobacteriota; class Terriglobia; order Bryobacterales; family Bryobacteraceae; genus CAVUVG01. The sequence goes on along the minus strand of CAVUVG010000008.1, from coordinate 224,254 downwards.
CCAATCTTGCGCGGGGCGCGGCCAGTCGAAGTGCTCGTGTTCGGTTTGACCGGCGCCAAAGACCCTGAGCAGCGCGGCAGCGGCGGCCGCGTCCATGCTCATCACGCCGATGTCGAGCACGGCTTCGCCGGACCGCCCGATCGCTCCCGCCCGCTGCTGTTCGGCCTGGGACGGCTTCTGCAGATAGCAGCGTGATCGAATTGTCCTCGCCGAGACAGTAGACCCCGTGGCGGCTGGCCTCCTCAGGGTTGGCGTTACATCCCAGCATGGTGATTCCGGGATGGCCGAAGTGCAGGCTCGAAATGTCCCAAAATATCAAGGCATCGCCGGCGGCCACCACGATCTGGCCCCGGCCTGGCGCGCCTTCGGGCAGGTCCAGATAAGCCGGGATCAACCGGTCGAACAGAGTCGCAGGCAGGCTGCTGCCGCAGGGCCCGGGCAGGGGCACAAAGATCTTGCCGCAGGGCCCGTAGGCCGGAAGCCGCATGGAATCGCCCCCCGCGTGGACGATCAGTATCCGCAGGTTCCGCAAGATCGCCTCGGCAGCGTCCGCCGGCATCCGTTGCCGCTCGAGATGCAGAACCCGCGCGAGAGCGCCGAGCGTGGCGCCGCCGCTGCCGATGCGCTGGCCTTCCATGTCGGGAGCCACCAGGGCGTGGCGAACCCGAGGGAGCAGGCCGAGTTGCTGCCTCAGCCTGATGTGCGCCTCGTAAGCCTGCGCTTGCAGGTCATTGGAGGCAGTCACGATGAGGTAGTCCCACGGCATGGCGGCGTCTACCGAAGCCTGACTTTCACCTGCAGCGACCCCGGAACAGCTTCTTCGGAGACGACGATCAGGTAGCCGCCTCCGCAGCCCGAATACATCGCGCCGGCGTAGCGCGATTGGTAGTAGCGAAGGATCCCCTTCAAATCGATCTTGATGGCGGGGTGTTGCACCGTGTGGGGCAGAATCATCTCCCAGCAAATCATGCACTCATTCATCGACGCCGCCAGACCCCCGATGTCTTTGGCCACAATCGCGCTGTAACAGTCTTTGCCCGATTGGCCCAGGCGCCGGACCCATTCAGGATCCAGATTCTTTATGCCAAGCGGTGCGTAGCCTTCCGGCCGCTGGTTGATAGGGATCAGCTGCAGTATACTCTCCAGCCACGCCGCAACGCCGGGATCGCAACACGATTCAATGTGCGCCGGAAAATACCCGCCTTCGACCTTCGCGTCATAGTCGAGCCTGCACACACCGGGGTAGATCAGGCCTATCATGTCCTGCGACCCGGAGGGCTCGGCCTTATTCTTGTTCTCCGCCTGGTACAGCTCCCGGACCAACTCCGCCGGCGGCCGGTCCGGCAGCACTCCGCCCCACAATTCCAGCGCCACCTTGCGTGTGCCGCTGGCCATACCGCAGCGGTCCATGAGCCACAGGACCGGCTCCAGTCCCACGACCACCATAGACCCGGGCGGAGAGGGGTTGACCTCCGAAACAAACGGCTGGTCGATCCAGCCCCCGGCCAGGGCCACCCGGTGCGGTATCTTCCCGATCACCGAAGTGAGATCAGCGGAACCTGCGGTCTGCTTTACCATCGTCGCGATGAGCTTAACACACGCCAGGGCTATGATCGTGGGTATGGAGAACCTTACGTTCGATCCTGGGCTCACACAGCAGTTTACGGCGCCATTGCGGCGGGTCATCAACAAGGATGGCAGCTTCAACGTAGTCCGCCGGGGCACGACCTGGCGCGCCCGTCACCCGTATCTGCACCTGATCAACGCAGGGTGGCCCTATTTCCTGGCAATACTGTTCCTCTCCTTCATGATCGTGAACACGCTCTTCGCCGTGGCCTATTTCTCGCTGGGTCCCGGGAGCCTGGAAGGCGGCGACGCCCCCACGACGGCCGGCCGTTTCCTGAACGCGTTCTTCTTCAGTGCGCATACGCTGTCGACGGTGGGCTACGGCAACATAGCGCCAAAGACGATGGCGTCCAATCTTCTATCCGCCTTGGAGGCCATGCTGGGGCTGCTGTGTTTTGCCGTGGCTGCAGCCCTGCTCTACGGCCGCTTCTCCCGGCCGTCGGCCCGCATTGGTTTCAGCTCGAACATGCTGGTGGCCCCCTATCGCGACGGCACGAGCCTGCAATTCCGCATCCTCAACCAACGCGCCAACCTGCTGATGGAGGTGGAAGCCAAGGTGCTTCTGATGACGGTGGAAGGCCCGCAAGACGACCTGAAGCGGACCTATCACCCGCTGACGCTGGAGCGTTCCGGCGTTCAATTCCTGCCGCTGACCTGGACCGTTGTTCACCCCATCGAAGGCGCAAGCCCGCTGGCCGGCAAGACAGCCGCGGAACTGGAAAGCCTCCAGGCGGAATTCCTGATCCTCATCAAGGGGTACGACGACACATTCAGCCAGACAGTCCACACCCGATACTCCTACCGTTACGATGAACTGCTCTGGGGCAAGCGCTTCGCGCCGGCCTTCCATGTCGACCCGCGCGGCGACCTGGTGCTGGAAACGGACAAAGTCGGCGCCCTGGCTTCTGCCGTGTCGTAGTCGCCCAACTCGGGTGCGTTAGCTGGGAGAAGCGTGCTTCCTCATCGCCTCAGCCAGGATGCCGCGCATGTACTCAGCGGCAAGTTGGGCGTTCTTGTCGACAAAGTCGACGCCCACCGTCCGGCCGTTCACTAGCGGCAGCGGATGGCACAATTCGAAGCCCGCGTAACCCCGGTACCGGATGTCAAGCAGCCCGAGCATCTCGCCCAAGGCCTTCTCGTCCCCCTTCAGAGTGATGCCGTTGGGTCCCCGGTCGTACTCGCCACCGTAGTGCCACAACGTCTGGAGGGCGCCAACCTCGTTCACCGCCTGGCGCACACCCGCCTCATCCAGGCTGTGCTCCAGACGCGCGTCGAAGCAGATCTTCAGATGTGGCGAGGCCACTTCTTTCACCATCCGCAGGCAGTCCACGTAACCCTTCTCGATCACCGGCGGGTGGTTCTGCAATGCCAGCGTGATCCCGAAATCGCCCGCCAGCCGGGACGCTTCCACGAGGCCCTCCCGGCACCACGCCCAGGTTTGTTCTGCGGTGAAGCTCCTGATGTTCCGCCTTCCACGCCGCCAGAGCCAGATCATAGCGGCCCCCGCCCTGCGGAAGCAGCGTCACGCCGGGCCAGGCCAGGAACACGCGGATCAACTTCACCCCCAGATCGGCCGTCATGCGCATCAACTCCCGCAGGTAGACCGCTTGGGCTTCGCGGTGTTCCGGGATGGGGCTGCTGAAATCGTTGTTGGCGGCCACGGCGTAAATCTCAAGGCCCTGATCGGCGGCCAGCTTGCGGAGTTGCTGGCAGCGGGCCTTGGGCATGTCTAGCGGGTTGCCGTGCGGCCGCTTCCCGTCAATTTCCACGCCCTGATATCCGAACTTCTTGGCCCGGGCGATGACCTGCTCGACGGTGAGGGCGCCTCCGCTGTACCAGACACCCCCGTAGGTGATGCTGTACAGGCCGATCTTCACGTCGGCCGGCGGCGCGGCCGGGCGAATGACGTCCGCCGCGCCCAGGGCGCCGGCTGCCAGCGCCGCGGTCTTGACAAAGCCGCGGCGGTTGATTTGATCCCGGTTGTCTCTCTTGCTTGTCACTTTCGTCCCCCTGACTCTATACCTTCAGTGCGTGCAGATACTGAGTACTGGCCTTCATCAGGTCCGGACTCATCTCAACAAAATAATTCTTCACCCCGGCCTTCTTCGCCGTCGTGAACAGGTGCTTCCAATCGACGACGCCTGCTCCAATGGGCACCTGCTTCTTCTCGCTGGCCGACCAATCGGCGAGGTGCATCGATGCGAAGCGGCCAGGATACTTCTCAAAATAGGTGGCGGCCTGGTATCCGATGCTGACCACCGAAACCTGGAACTGCATCTTGACCAGGTCCGGATTGAAAACGCGCATCAGGTGATCGTAGATCAGCACATCGCCGATCTGGCGGAACTCGAATTGGTGATTGTGGAAAACGGTCTGGATCCCGGCCTTCCTGGTCCGTTCTCCGACTTTGTTGAGCTCCCCGGCGGCCTGCGCCCAATCGGCGAGAGTAGCGGTGTCGGGCAAGCCGAACATGGACAGTACCATTTGCTTCAGCCCGAGCTCCTGGGCAAAGGCGATGCGCTCGTCCAGGTTCTGTTTCAGTTCGCCGAATTGGTAGTGGCAGCTTTCACAGCGAAGCCCCGCACCCTGGATCATCCGACGCATTTCCGCGGCCGTCAGTTTGGTGAGCGCGCCAAAGCCGCTGGATTGATAGCCCGGCGGCGAGCACATCTCGATGTTTTGATACCCCGCCTCCCGCAACATGTGGAGTGTGCCGGCAAAGTCCTTGCCGATCAAGTCCCGTGTGGGATACGTTTGACATCCGAGAGGCCACCCCAGGGGATCCGCCCGGAGCGCGCCGGCTCCACCGGCAACCGCGGCGGCCGTGCCGAGAAACTGTCTGCGGTTCATGCTTCAATCTCCCATCCTTTTCGGTATTCGCGAGAAAGGTACCGGTTGGCCTCCCGCGAGTTGGTGATGCTGGCGGTCTCCGGATCGTAGAGCAGGGTCTGACCAGTCCGCTCGGCTACCGCGTAGAGGTTGACCGCTTCCGAGATCGGGCCGGCATTCAAAAAATTCCCGGGCGATGGCGCCCCACCGCGGCAGGCCTCGATCCAGGCGCGCATACCGGGCGCAATCTCGTCCTGCCGGCTCTGGCGCGGTTGAGGCCGCGTCTCGGCGGCGTAACTGCTCATCCTTCTCTCGGGGATCAGCCGCGGGTCGCTCATGTAGAATCCCGCGAGAATCTTGCCCTTATCGCCGACGAACATGACCCCCTCGGACGGAAGCTCTTTGCCGTCCTCTTCCAGTTCCTCCGGCCTGGGCGGACGTATGCCGCCCTCATACCAGACCAAGTCCACGGCCGGTCTTGGCCCGCGCGCCGGATAACGGAAGCGTACCACCCCGGCGGCGGGGAAAGAGAAATCGTTCTTGATTCTAGTGGAGACGCCACCCTTCAACGCGCAGTGGTGACTGACCATCGGCTCGATGCGGGTGGGGCCAGTCAGTTCCAGAGCGTTGAAGACGGTCCACAGGCTGTAGTGTGCCATGTCGGCCATCGCGCCGCCGCCGAAATCGTACCAGCCGCGAAAGACCATGTGCGTGTAGTTCGGATGATAGGGGCGGTATGACTCCGGACCCAGCCACAGGTCCCAATCGAAGCCCGGAGGAATGGGTGGCGTATCCGTGGGCAGGGTGGCATACTGCGGCCACACGGGACGGTTGGTCCAGTTGTGGACCTCCCGAAGAGTGCCGATGGCGCCGTCCTTGATCCAGGCCATCACCAGGTCCATGTATCCGTTGGAGTCCCAGGGAAGGAAGTGCGTGGCAACGCCCGTGGCGCGGGCCCTCTCGATGACCATCCTGGCTTCCTGCAGCCGGTTGGCAATGGGCTTGTGCACCATGACGTGTTTGCCCTTCTTCATGGCCGCCAAACTGATGGTGGCATGCAGGTGGTCCGGCGTCATGATTTTGATGGCATCCAGGTCCTTCTGCTTGTCGAGCAGCTCGCGGAAGTCGGCATACGAGGAACACCCTTCCCTGGCTGATGATTTGTAGTAGGTGTCGACGATGTTCTTGGCGACGTCTCTGCCTCCGGGGATGGTTCCCTCGCGGCCGGCCCACCAGTTCGGTTTGCCGAGCACCTTGCGGACCAGGTTGACAATGTCGGTGGTGGACCAATCGAAATAGCCGACGGCATTCTGGTTCGGGTCGCAAACGGACACGATCCGGATTTCGGGGATGGTCAGCACGGCCGGCATCTCGCGCAGGCCCTGTGTGCCAACCCCGATGTAGGCTAAGTTGATCTTGTCGCTGGGCGCGACGTTCCCCTGACCGCCCAGCACATGTCTCGGGACGATTGTGAACGCGGCGGCGCCGGTAGCCGCGCCAAGGAACTCACGCCGGTCTTGCTCGAGCATGATGCCGGTCCTCCTAAACTGGGACTTCGAGTGTCAAAGTCCCTCAGTGCATTCTCCGGCAACTGGTGGTTCCGTGGCAAGAGCTAAATCTCAAGTTTGCAGTTATAATCCATGCATGTCGAATCGTCCTCTTTCAAGACGGCATTTCTTCTATGGCGCCCTGCTGGCCGGCGCGGTCCCATCGGGCGGGTTCGGGAGTGTGCCCTCGCTCACGAGCCTGGGCTTTAAGTCGCCCAACGAGAAGCTCAACATCGCCCTCATCGGCGCGGGAGGCAGGGGAGCAGAAAACCTCGCGTTCGTAGGCTCGGAGAATATCGTGGCGTTCGCCGACCCGGACTCCGTGCGCGCCCAAGCGACGTTCAAGAAGTACGAGAAAACCCCGAAGTATACGGACTTTCGCAAGATGCTCGACAAAGAGGGACGGAACATTGACGCGGTCATGGTGGCGATTCCGGACCACATGCACGCCACGGCCGCAATGTGGTGTATGGAGCGCGGCAAGAGCGTTTACGTCGAAGAAGCCGCTTACAAAGACCGTTTGGGAGGCGCGCCAGTTAACGAAAGCAGCCGCCAAGTACAAAGTCGCCACGCAGATGGGTAACCAGGGTTACTCGAACGAAGGCGCACGGCAGGCTTGTGAAATCATCTGGTCGGGCGAAATCGGCAACGTGACCGAGGTCCACTGCTGGACGAACCGGCCGATATGGCCTCAGGCCATGACGGCACTGCCGAAGGAAGAGAAGATCCCGGACACCCTGGACTATGAAAGCTGGATCGGCATTCAGAAGATGCGCCCGTACAGCCCGGCCTACCTGCCTTTCAATTGGCGTGGCTGGCAGGACTTTGGCACCGGCGCGCTGGGTGACATGGCTTGCCACCTTTTCGGTGCACCGAACATGGCGCTGAGGCTGAACGCGCCCACCAGCGTTGAGGTTATCAAGCAGGAGGGGAAGAATCCTTACAGTTACCCGGCCTATTCTCTGACCCGGTTCGAATTTCCCGCGCGCGGCGCCATGCCCGCCGTGACGGTCTACTGGCATGACGCCTGTAAGGACAACCCCATGCGGCCGCCAGGAATCCCGGAAAAAGAACGAATCATCCCCAGCCTGCGGCCGGCGTCCGATCCCCTGGCGAGCGGGCCTCCAACCCCCGGCAGCCAAAGGCAGGGAGCCGTGTTCTGCGGCGACAAGGGCTATATAGGCGCAGGCGGTGAAGGCGCCGAGGTCGTACGCTTGTTGCCGGAGGCCAGAGCTAGGGATTACAAGTTGCCACCGCAGGTTCTGACGCGGTCGCCGGGGCACTACCAGGACTGGATCCGGGCCTGCAAAGGTGGCGAGCCTGCCTGTTCGAACTTCAACATTTCGGGGCCGCTCACCGAGTGGATTCTGCTCGGTACAGTGGCGCTCAGGTTCGAGGGCAAGCTGCTGTGGGACAGCGCCAAGATGCAGTTCACAAACAATAAGAAGGCCAACGACTACCTCCGACCCAGCTTCCGCAAAGGCTGGTCGTTCGTCTGAGGTGACTCAGCGCGCGAGTTGGATCACGGTGACGCTCAGGCGGGGGAAGATGTGCTCGAACTCCGCGCCCTGCGCTTGGAGGGTCAGCGGCACCGGGACGATCGCGTCCGGGGTCTCCTCGCTGTTCGCCGCAATCACATTCGCCGCGGTCAGTTGGGAGCCTTGGGCGGAAGCCGCCGTGAATCCTCCAAGCCGCACCGCAGCGCGGAGGTCCCGCGTGAGGTGACGGTTGACGCAGAACAGAGTCAGCTTGTCGCCGGCATCGTTCAGGGCGGCAGCGACGTCCAGATAGGGGACGCCCGGTATGTTGGGGATCCGGCGTACCCCTTGCTCCACATCGTACTGCTCCGCCTTAGTGCGGGTCTCCACCAACCTCGTGCCGTCCGCCGTCGAATACATCCGGAAGGCCCAATAGGCCGGCACGCCGTAGGTACGCGCCCGCTTCTGCCAGATCCCTCCGAACTCGATCAGCCCCGTCATGTCGGCGATGGGGGTGAAATCCGCCACGCGCATCAGAGTGTTCAGGAAGCCCGCGGCCGCCAGGGCGCCACCCAGGTTGTCGAACATCGCCGCCCGGGTCCGATCCCCGCTGTACAACCACTCCGTGAAGGCGATCTTGACGCGGCCGCGAGCCTTGGGGTCGGCGTCGATCTGTGCCTTCATGGCGCGCAACTGCCGCTCCAGCCCCACCGGCAGCGCCAGTCCGGCCTGGGCTATGAACTCTGGAGTGGGATTGGCCTTCAACACGTCACCCGTGTTAACCACAAAATGCGTCGCCAGGTAATCGAAAAACTCCGGCCCCAGACGCAGGAGTTCCGCGTTCCACGCCTCGAAATGATCCGGATCCTGCCCGTTCGCGATCAGCCGCGCGCGGGGATCGGCTTTACGTACGGCCGTGCTGAAGGCCCTCGTATGCTCGGCCAGCCGCGGAAGCGTCGGATACCCGATCTGGAAGTTGCCCCACAACTCGTTGCCCAACTCCCACAGCAGACCGCCGGACTTGTTGCCCCATCTCGCGTTCACGTAGTTGACCCACCCGGCCGCTTCTTCCGGCGTGCCGCTCCCCAAGTTGAGGGCGACCTGAGGCTGACTATCAATCAACTGGCAGAAGCGCAGGAGTTCATCGGTGCCGAAGTGATTGTATTCCGGCATGCCCCACGCCTGGTTCAGCATGCTGACGCGTTTGTCCAGCGGTCCCACGCCATCGAGCCAGTGATAGCCGGAGGTGAAGTTGCCGCCGTACCGCAGCACCGGGCTCTTCAGCGCCTTCGACATCGCAATCATCTCGGGATTCATCCCCTCGACGTGATCGGCGGGGTACAGGAACACCTGGTCGATGAGGACCCGGGCCTCGTCGGAAACGGCGATCACAAAATCCGCGGGCTCCAGGCCGGCGACGCTGCTCTTGGGGAGTTCCAGCGAGAATTCATGGCGGGCCCAGTCGCTGGACGCCAACTTACCGAAGTCCTGGCGAACACCTGTTCCGCGCTGTTGCGCTTGCGGAGGGAGACCTCGATCGTCTTGCCGCCGCTCACCGGCTTGGCATAGAGGCTGCCCATGTAGCGCAGGGTGCGATGGACAGGCAGGTAGACCTGCTGACGAACGCCGGTTTCTTTAGCCGGCAGCGCCATGATCAAGAGGGAGCGTTGGGAGTTGGCGGCATCCCCCCATCGCGGCTCGTAGCGCCATCCCTGGCTCGCATCGAGCGGTTCCCAGGGCAAAGGAAGCCCGATGTTGGAGGCTTGGACCAACTCGGGACGCAGGCTCACCATCTGGCTGACTCGCCTCGCGCTCCAGAGGTTGTCCTCGAAGCTGGGATTCTCCAGGATCTGGGCCCACAGGCCGCCATAGAGGCTGCGTCCAATCGGCTCCAGAAATGTTCCGTAGATGGTTCTCGGGATCGAATGCAGCACCTTGGCCGCGTTGACTTCCACCACCGCGTCGGTCTGGCCGAATCCGGCGGCGCACAGAAGAAGGAAGAGAAAGAACCTGGATCGTCGCATAGTAGTCTCCTGGAGAAGATTACCACCTGATTGAATGGCGTGGTGGGCCCGACAGAACTCGAATCTGTGACCTCTACCGTGTCAAGGTAGCGCTCTAACCAACTGAGCTACGGGCCCGTGGGGTTTGCTGTTTCACGATTTTAGCACACGGGTTGTACGATTGACACTCGCCTGAACGGGAGCAGAAGATTGGAGAGGAGGCCTTTATGAAGGTCGTTACATCCGCGATCCTGGCTTTGGCGGTTCTCCTGGTGCTGGGTGGCCTGCCGGCCCTGGCGCAGGATGTCATTTCCGCGCAGTCGGGGCTCATCAACTTCAGCCAGGGTCCCGTCCTGCTTAACGACCGGGCCCTCCAGCCGGCGAAGGGGCAATTCCCGCAGATGAAGGAGCAGGACACGCTGCGCACCTCGCGCGGCCGAGCCGAGCTCCTGCTCAATCCCGGGGCGTTCCTCCGGGTAGGCGACAACACCACCGTCCGCATGACGTCCACCCACATTACGGATTCCAGACTTGAGCTGCTGGCGGGGACCGTGGTGGTGGAAGCCGCCGAACTGGACAAGAACAACGCCATCACGGTCACCTGCGGAAAAGCGACAGTCACCATCCTGAAGCGGGGTTTGTACCGCCTGACGGCCGAACCGGCCGGGCTCAAGGTTTTCGACGGCAAGGCTCTGGTCGAATCCGGCGGCCGTCGAGTGGAGGTGACGAAGGGCAAGATGGTGGCCTTCGATGGCACGCTGGCACTGGCCAAGTTCAACCGCAAGGATACCGACAGCCTGGACCTGTGGAGCGGCCGCCGGTCGGAGTACCTGGCGAGGGTGAACATGGTCACGGCCAGGTCTCTCCTACAGCGGCCCGCGCTTGAGCATGAGCGGGTGGGGCTGGAACCCCGCTTACGGGGTGTACACCTACATCCCATTCCGCGGGACCTACTATAGCCCTTACGGATACTACTACTACAGCCCGCGTTCGGTGGAGCAAGCAGACAGGCGGATAGAATCCGCGAGTTGGGCCGGCCCATCCGTCGCGCCGAGTGGCGCGGTCCACGGAGGGGGCGGCTATAGCTCCTCGGGTGGTTCCAGCAGCCCGGCCGTCGCCGGCTCGTCGGCTTCAGGCCCTGCGCCGACCATGTCGGGGGATCGCGGAGCGTCGAGCTCCGCCCCGCCAAGTGCGACCAAGTAGTCACGATCTGTGGACGACTCCATCCTGATCCGCGGGGCGCGGGTCCATAACCTGAAGAACATCTCGCTCGATATTCCCCACAACCGGCTGACGGTGGTCACGGGGGTTTCGGGCTCGGGCAAGTCGTCCCTGGCCTTTGACACCATCTACGCCGAGGGTCAGCGGCGCTACGTCGAGTCGCTCTCCGCTTACGCCCGGCAGTTTCTGGAGCGCATGGAGAAGCCGGACGTGGAGGAAATCAGCGGACTGGCCCCTCCCATCGCCATCCGGCAGAAGAACACCACCCGGAATCCACGCTCCACGGTGGCCACCGCCACCGAGCTTTACGACTTTCTGCGCCTGCTATACGCGCGCGCCGGACGCACGTTCTGCCCGCAGTGCGGCCAGAGGGTGGAGCGCGACACGGTGGACCATGTCGCCGCGCGGATGATGGCGGAGGCCGCGGGATCGCGCTGGTATGTTCTGTTCCCGCTGCGCCAGGCCGCGGACTCGACAGCGCAGGCGCTGCGGGACCGGCTCTTCGAGCTGCGCAAGAAAGGCTTCAACCGCCTGTTCCAGCAGGGGCGGATGTTCGAGTTCTCCACGCCGGAATCGCTGCTGGAGATCGACTTCACGCAGCCCCTCTTCGCCCTGGTGGACCGCATCATCATGAGCGCGGAGCTGCGCCAGCGCCTGGTGGACAGCCTCGAGATCTGTTACCGCGAGGCCGGGGAAGCGCTCTTCGAGCAGGCCGGCGCCGAGCCGCCGCGGCGCTTGCGGTTCAGCGAAAAGTTCTCCTGCAAGCAGTGCGACATCGAGTTCGCCGAGCCCGAGCCCAGCCTGTTCAGCTTCAACAGCCCCACCGGCGCCTGCCCGCGCTGCCAGGGCTTCGGCAACACCATCGACTACGATCTCGGCCGCGTGATCCCGGACCGGTCGCTCTCGCTCGAAGACGGCGCGGTGGCTCCCTGGACCAAGCCGCAGCACCGTTGGGCCTACTCCCTGTTGAAGAAACACGGCAAAGGCAACGTGCGCCTGAACGTCCCCTTCGCCTCCCTCACCGAAGAGGAGCAGCGGTTCGTGCTGGAAGGCGGAGGCCGGTTTCCGGGCGTGCGTGGTTTCTTCCGCAAGCTGGAGAGGAAGAAGTACAAGGTCCATGTACGCGTCTTTTTGAGCCGCTACCGGGCCTATACGGACTGCCCGGAGTGCAACGGCGGCAGGCTGCGCAAGGAAGCGCTGTATGTCAGAATCGGCGGGCGCACGCTGGGCGAAGTGGCGCGCATGAATATCGCGCAGAGCCAGTCTTTCTTCGCAGACCTGGAGCTCACGGCCGAAGAGGAAGCCATCGCCGGCAAAGTTCTGGTCGAGATCCGGCAGCGGCTCAAGTTCCTGAACGATGTCGGTCTCGAATACCTCACGCTGGACCGTCTTTCCGCGACGCTCTCCGGCGGCGAGGCGCAGCGCATCCAGCTCGCCACGTGCCTGGGCTCCCGGCTGGTCGGCGCCTGCTACGTTCTGGATGAGCCTTCCATCGGCTTGCACAGCCGCGATACCTCGCGCCTGATCCGCATCCTGGAGGAACTGAGGGAAATCGGCAACACCATCGTGGTGGTGGAGCACGACGCCGACCTGATGCGGTCGGCCGACCACATTGTGGACCTCGGCCCCGGCGCGGGCGAACTGGGCGGGCGCATCATCTTCGAAGGTTCGTTTGAGAAGCTCATGGCCGACGGCGCGGGATCGCTCACCGCACGCTACCTGCGCGGCGAGGTGCAGACGTCAAGGGCCCACGCGCGCCGCAAAGTCAATCCGCGGCGGGTGGTGAGGTTCCTGGGGGCGCGCGCCCACAACCTGAAGGACATTGACGTTGCCATCCCGCTGGACATGATGGTGGTCATCACCGGCGTCTCAGGTTCGGGCAAGTCGACGCTGGTGCATGACGTGATCCACGCGTCGCTCAAGGCTTACCTCCGCAAGCTGCCTCCGGCCGGCGCGGAGGATCCGGCTGAGCTCATCGAGAAGCGGACCTGCCGGCGTGTGGAGAAGGCCGAGTTGCTGAGCGAGGTGGTGCTGGTGGATCAATCCCCCATAGGCCGCACGCCACGTTCCAACCCCGTGACTTACATCAAGGCGTTCGACATCATTCGGAGCCTGTTTGCCTCCACTCCGGAAGCGGACCGGCGGGGATACACGCCAGGCCACTTCTCCTTCAACGTCGCGGGCGGGCGCTGCGAGACCTGCCAGGGGGACGGGACGGTCACGGTCGAGATGCAGTTTCTGGCCGACGTGGAACTGGTCTGCGAGGAGTGCAAGGGGACACGCTTCAAGAGCAGCATCCTCGATGTGCGCTACCGCGGCCTCAACATTCACGAGGTCTTGCAGCTTACCGTCAAAGAGGCGCTGACTTTCTTTTCCGACGCTCCGCGTTTGTGCAAGAAGCTGCAAGTGCTCGCCGACGTGGGGTTGGGCTACTTGAGGCTGGGACAATCGGCCACCACGCTGTCCGGCGGCGAAGCGCAGCGCGTCAAGCTGGCGGAACATCTGGCGGAAGCTTCCTGCCTGAACACGCTGTTCATTTTCGACGAGCCCACCACCGGCCTGCATTTTGACGACATTGCCAAGTTACTGGCGGCATTCGAGCGGCTGATCCAGAACGGCGGCAGCGTCCTGATCATCGAGCACAACCTGGAAGTAATCCGCCACGCCGACTGGGTTATCGATCTGGGCCCCGAGGGCGGCGACCTTGGCGGGAAACTCGTGGTCGAGGGAACGCCAGAGCAAGTTGCCAAGACGGCCGGGTCTTATACCGGTTTCTACCTGGCCAAGAGTTCTTCGTAGGCCTTCAGGGTTAACTCCGCCGTGCGCTTCCAGGTGAACTGGCTGGCGCGGACCAGGCCGCGCTGGATCAGCGCTCGGCGCAACTCCGCGTCCTCGACGGCGCTGGCGGCCTTGCTTGCGATCTCGCCCGGGTCGCGCGGGTCGGCGTAGAGCGCGGCGTCGCCACCTACCTCCGGCAGCGCGGAGGTTCGCGATGTTACCACCGGCAAGCCGTAGGACATCGCCTCCAGCATGGGGAATCCGAAACCCTCTTCGAGCGAGGGGAACAGCAGGGCGCTGGCCGCCTGGTACAAGTTAGTAAGCACATCGCGCGGCACATACCCCAGCCATTGCACGCGGGACTCCGAGCCGCTCCCTGCGGATGAATTCGTGTACTCGCTCGCTGCCATAGCCGTTGCCGCCGGCCAGCACCAGCCGGTAGCGCTCCGGCAGTAGTTGCAGCGCCCGCAGCGAGTTGAGCAGGTTCTTGCGGTTGTCCAGCACGCCGACAGTCAGCAGCATCTCGTTTCCCTTCCCCACCAGCCGCTCCCGCTCGCGCAGGCAGACTTCCGGCGGAAGTTTCGCGGCGGGCGGATCGACGCCCCCGGGAACAACGCGAATCCGCTCCCTCTCCACCCCGCAGTGCTTCATCACCTGTGCAGCGGTGTACTCGGAGAGCACCAGGACGCGCCCGGCTCGCGCCAGCGATTCGCGCAACAGCCGCGAGAACTTGCGCTGGAAGCCGGGGGTCGAGTAGTCGGGCCCGGTGATCGGGAAAACGTCGTGAATGGTGACGACCTCGTGCTTGAACCTGAACGGCGCGGGCCGCTGCGCCAGGCTGTGAAAGATCTCCGCTTGCCAGGGCAGCCAGAAAGTCAGCGGCGGCTGGAACAGTCGCACGGAGAAGCGCGGATCCGGCGGCCTGAGAAACTCCCGCCGCTTGCCGAAGCGGGAAAGGCGGTAGCAGAGCAGGAAGTCGCGGGAAGTCTCGAGTTCGGCCAGCCACTCGATCAACCTGCGCGAATAGGTCGCGATGCCGGTGGGATTGGTGTCGAAAGATGTAGCTGGCGTCAAGCGCGATCGTGGCCATGCGAGAAACGTGAGAGCAACAGTATTGATGATAGTCTATGGAGGAAACGCAATTCAGAACCGTGATCCACAATACGCCACCGCTGTCCATCATTCAGAGAGCTGTCTTGCAGCGTGTCCAGGGCTTGCGGCCTGCCGGCGGGGACCCGGGTGCTGGACGCCCCTTGCGGCGACGGCGCCCTCACGCGGCGCTGGGCCGCGCTGGACTGGAGGCGTACGGCGCGGACATCGAAGACGGCGCCAGAGAGCTGCTAGGCCCGCGCTTCCTGCTCGCCGACCTGAACCAGGAGCTGCCCTGGCCCGAGGCGACCTTCGATGCGGTGCTCTCGGTCGAAGGCATCGAGCACCTGGAAAACCGTTACCTGTTTCTGCGCGAGGCGCGGCGCATCCTGCGGCCCGGGGGAGTCCTCATCGTCACCACGCCGAACATCGTGTCGCTGCGATCGCGCGTGCGGTTCTTCGGCAGCGGCTTCTATCATCGGGACTCGCGCCCGCTGAACGAATCGCAGCGGCAGCCGCTACATCACATTGGTCTGACGACCTTCGCGGATCTGCGGTACGCGCTCGCACACCTCGGGTTTCTCCCTCGCCAGCGTCTCGGCAACCCACGTCAAGCCGGTGAGCTGGCCCTATGCGCTGTTTGCACCCTGGATGTACCTGTATACTCTGGCGGCGTTCCGCAAGGAGAAGGATCCGGCGCAACGCGAGCGCAACCGCACCATTCGACGGACCTTGTTCAGCCCCGCACTGCTGTTCGGGGAGAACCTCTTGCTGACCGCCGTGTCTCATAATAAAGAAAAGGAGCTTTGAATGATTGTCTTGCAGAATTGGATTTATCGGCCTCGGAATCATGGGCAAGCCCATGTCGAGGAACCTGCTGAAGGCCGGCCACAAGCTGGTGGTCCACGACATCGTGCCCGCCGCCGTGGATGAATTGGCGGGGGCTGGAGCGCGGAGCGCGGCGCGTCGGCCAAGGACGTGGCGGCGCGCTCGGACATCGTCATCACCATGCTTCCGGACGGGCCGGAGGTCGAACAGGCCGTTCTGGGACCGGGAGGCGTGTTGGAAGGCGCCAAGCCCGGCACGCTGCTGATCGACATGAGCTCGATCAGCCCGATGGTGGCGCAGAAGGTCGGCGCGGCGTGCGAGGCGAAGGGCGTGGATTTCCTGGACGCTCCGGTCAGCGGCGGCGAGCCCAAGGCCATCCACGGAACGCTGGCCATCATGGTGGGCGGCAAGAAGGCGGTTTTCGACAAGGCGGAGCCCATCCTGCAGGCCATGGGCTCGTACGTCACGCTGACCGGGCCGGTGGGCGCGGGCAACGTGACGAAGCTGGCCAACCAGATCATGGTGGCCTGCAATATCGCGGCCATGGGCGAGGCGCTGGTGCTCGCCACCAAGGCCGGCCTCGATCCCGAAATCGTGTTCGAAGCGGTCAAGGGCGGCCTGGCCGGCAGCACCGTGCTCAACTTCAAAGCGCCGATGGTGATCTCACGGAACTTCCAGCCGGGCTTCCGCATTCGCCTGCACCAGAAGGACCTGCGCAACGCCCTGCTCAGGCCGCCGATTCGCTCAGCATCTCCCTTGCCGCTCACCAGCCTGGTGCAGGAGATGTTGGTCTCGCTGACCAAAGACGGCAAGGGCGATCTGGACCACTCCGGAATCGTACAATTCACCGAAGCAGACGGCCCATGTGGAAGTGAAGAAACCCGACTGACAGGAGACTCCGTCCGATGCCGCTTCAAATCGAGCAGAAAGAGGTCCGGCCCGGCGTGGTGGTGGTCGCGCTGACCGGGCGGGTGATGCTGGGCGATGAAAGCGCCAAGATCGAGATCCCTCTTCCAGCAACTGCTTCAAGAGGGACGCAGCCGGGTAGTTTTCGATCTCGCCGGCGTGACGCACATCGACAGCACGGGCATCGGGCGGTTTATCTCCTGCCTCAACAAGTCCCGGGTGGTCGGCGGCAGCTTGCGCATGGCCAGTGCCATCGGTCAGGTCCGCGATGCGTTCCACGTCACCCGGCTCGACACGGTGTTCAAGTTCTACAACGACGTGGAATCGGCCCTACAGGGACTGAGCTAGGCAACGTGCCCAAGAGTCACTTTCCTGCCCGCGAATCGTGACGGTGGAGTTCGATCCCGGCAGCTTGCCTTATCTGGGCCACGGCAAACCGCGGCTCCTTGCTCGACGTCGCGCTGCACTTCGATTTCGACCTGGAACACGCCTGCGGCGGGAACTGCGCCTGCACCACCTGCCACGTCATCGTCAAAGAGGGCGAGGGAAATCTTTCGCCGATGGAGGACGACGAAGCCGACCGTCTGGAAATGGCCGCGGCGCTGACGCTGCACTCGCGGCTGGGCTGCCAGGCCGTGGTGCACGGGGACGTGGTGGTCGAGATGCCCGACTGGAACCGCAACTACGTGCGCGGAACCCACTAACGGCATGATCGCCTTCATCACGAGCCTCATACACCCTCTGAACTGCCAGTCCTACGAGAGAATCGGTGCGCTGCTGGACCGGACCTTGCGGTCCGTGTGCCGGCAGACTCGCGATGACTTTGTTGTGCTCGTGGTCTGCAACCAACCGCCGCCCGTCCGCTTCACGGACCCGAGAATCGTCTTCGTTCAAGTCGGTTTTCCTCCCGCTGCTCCCGAGAAAGGGCTGATCGCCGGCGGGGAACGCACGCGCCGGGACAAGGGAGCGAAGTTCGCGGCAGGCCTGCTGCGCGCCAAGTCTTTCGACCCTGATTACGTGATGTTCTTCGATGCCGATGACTTAGTGCACCGCGACATCGCCCAGTTCGTACACGGTCACCCGGGAGCGGACGGATGGGCGGTGCACACCGGCTACGTGTACTGGGAGGGAAGCTCGAGAATCACGATGGTTCACGACTTCCCTCGGATTTGCGGGACCTCGTACATTCTTGCCTACCGGCTGTTCGACTGTCCGGCTACGGTCACGCCGGAATCCTCGCACGAGGAGATCCTCAACGCGTTCGGCCCGGCGTTTGTGGAGAAGACCCTGGGCACCCACCGCTTCATCCTGGATCACTTCCACGCCCAAGGCTGCTCTATCCGACGGCTCCCTTTCCCCGGGGCGATCTGGATCCGAGGCACCGGCGAGAACATCACGCTGCCCAGAGGCTTCCCTTCCCTTCTAGGAACGAAGATCTCCCCGGAGATCCAGCGGGACTTCGGTCTTGAGCCGCCCGACACAAGCTGCTTTCGGGAACTTGCGGCAAGCGTCCGCCAAGTCTCGCTTTCGTGGAAGCACGCGGTAAACACTGGCGGGGTGCGGGAAGCGATGTCCCGAGTCGTGCTCATGGCGCCACGGCATCTTTTGAACAGGGCTCTGGGCAGGCCCAGAGGATTCTAGCTGAGTCCGGGCTACCGCAACCTCTGCAGCGACTTCTCCAGTACGTCGGCGGGGATTTCCGCGGAAACGCGCACATTGTTCCGCTCCATCGAGATGCTGGATGCCGTCGTAGAGCCGCAGCAGTTCCGGAGCGTTGTCGGGCGTGCTGAGGCGGCCCAGCCCGACCAGGCCTCGCAGCGCGTCGTGGATCTGGCGGGCGTCCTGTTCCGTCCGGTAGACCGCGCTGGCGTCCGTCTTCAGGCCCGAGCGGAGATCGGCGAAACCGATCCAGCTCTCCAGTCCGTTGAACAAGTTCTGCAAGTTCGCGAGGTTGCCCCGCTTGCGGCACCGCCGACGGCAGCGCACCGGCGCCTATGCCGGCGGCCCAGATCTGGACCTCCGGGGGAATAGCGCGCATCTTCTCGCGCAAGGCAGGAGGCACGCCGCCCGATTGACGGCGCGGTTCGCTCTTCCTTCCGTGCTCATCAAGCTGGACGACGCCGGATTTGGTCTTGGCAAAGACCAGCACGTCCTTGCCGTTGGAAGCGACAAGGACTTCGGAAACATCGTTGCTCATTTCGGGGAGGGAAAGCTTCCCCTCGATGAATTTCCGATAGAGCGGCGTCGAGCGCACAGCGTCCACCTTCACCCCGGCGAGCGCCACCGTATCGGAAGGCACAAGGCGCGCCAGGGCCGGATCGATTTGGATGGAGGTGGGCTTGCGCAGGCCGCATCCCGAGAGCGAAACCAGAACCGCAAAAACGACCAGGGCCGATCGCATCAGTAGTCCCTCCTGGAAAAGATCGTAGAGCGACAAGCCCAGCACCACCACCGGCGAAAAGCGCCGAACTCCAGACCGGCATCCAGACCCTCGAACTGGCCTGCCGCGCACGATGTTGAGCGTCATCCTGCCCATGTCATAGACCTTCGGCAAGCACGTAGTAGAGCCCCTTCCACAGGTTCCTGCGTCCACTGGGAGGAGAGCAGCTTCTCCATCAACTTGCGTCTGCGCCAGAACCGGGCTCATGATCATCATGCCGAACGTCACCATCACCGCCAGCGCGGCGCTCTCAAACAGCACCGCGACGAGCATGATGACCGTGCAGCAGCACGGCGAAGATGAACACGGCTGGCCGGAATGGTCCAGAGGAAACCTGCCGGTTCCAGATGCCCGGTCTTCCAGCCGAAAATGACCCAGACGCCGAGCACCAGGTAAGCGATGTTCAGCGCCACCACCAGCAGGTTGCCCAGATAGCGGCCCAGCAGAATGTGGTGGCGGGCGACGGGCTTGGAGAGCAGTAAGCTCGATGCGGCCCGGCTTCGAGCACGGTCGGGATCAGTCCTCGCCGAAGCGAACACCGCCAGTGCCATGCCCCAGGTGTAAAGGAATGCGGCGATGCCGCCTTGGACGCCGCGCACAGATTCCTGCACAGTTCCTGCGCCCTGCCTTCAGTCTGGCCGAACAGCGAAATGGTCGCCTTGGCGCCCTCGACCACGTCGATCCTCATGATGAACAGGAAGAATAGGATCATCGCCGTCGACAGGCCGTAGAAGCCCCAGAAGATGAGGCGCGCGAAGGCCTCGCGGAAGGTGTCGCTCACCAGGGCGACAGTCGACCATCGCGGATTCGTCTAGGCATTCACCGTCCTCATGAAGACGTCTTCCAGGGTGCTGGTGGTCCGGGTGATCTCCTCGATCTCGCACGCTCCGGCGCGCAACAGATCGACCGCTTCGTTGACTTCCTCGCGGGTGGCGAACTGGAACTCGAAGAGTCCGTCCTTGCGCGCGAAGGCCGCCGCTCGCGCCGCAGGGTATCGGCCAGGAATCTGGGACGGCGGCTGCCGAGAGCCGGTAGCCTTTTCCCGCGTGAGTTCCTTCACCTTGCCCGTCAGCGCGACTTTGCCCCTGTGCAGGATGGCCACCTCGCGGCAGAACAGCTCCACTTCCACCAGCAGGTGCGAGTTGATGAAGATGGTGACGCCCTTCTCTTCGAGCGCGTGCAGGATTTCGCGGATTTCGCGGCGGCCGACCGGATCGACGCCGTCGGACGGCTCGTCCAGAATCAGCAGCGACGGCGAGTGCATCAGCGCCTGCGCCAGGCCCAGACGCTGCAGCATCCCCTTGGAATACTTCTTGAGCCGCACGTCGCCCCATTTCCCGATGCCGACCAGTTCGAGCAACTCCGGAATGCGCCGCTTGCCGCTCGCGCGGCCTCCATGCCGGAGAGCGCCGCGTAGAAATCGAGCATCCCCGCGCCGGTCAAGTAAGTGGGGAAGCGGTGGTTCTCGGGAAGATAGCCGGCCGGGCCGGCGGCTGGCCGGGAGCCTGGCATCGCGACCGAACAGGCGCGCCATGCCCGCGGTGGGGTGGATCACGCCGAGGAGCATCTTGACGAAGGTCGTCTTCCCCGCCCCGTTCGGACCCAGCAGGCCGAAGGTGGCGCCGCGCTCGATCTCGGAGCGAAACGCCGTCCACAGCGCGCACTTCCCGGCGCCGCCAGGGGAGCGAAATACCTTGACCACGTCCTCGGTTTCTATGGCAAGGGCCACAACCAGCAATCCTACCTTGATAGCATGAAGCAATGCACGAGTTGTCGTTCTTCCGCGCGAATCTTGACAGCATCGCCGGGCGGCTTATGCCACGCGCGGATTCCAGTTGGACGCTGGAAGGTTCCGCGCAGCTCGATCACGCGCCGCAGGGCGGCCGTCACCGAGACCGAGCAGCTCAAGGCGCGGCGAAACTCGGAGAGCGGCGAGATCAGCAAGCTGCGCAAGCAAGGGGTCGACACCACCGAGCAGCAGCGGAAGGTGCGCGAAATCGGAGACCGGATCACGGCCCTCGACGAGCAGGTGAAGGCGCTCGACGAGCAGTTCCGGCTAGTTGCTGGCGGGGATCCCGAACCTGCCGCACGAGTCGGTTCCCGCGGGACCGCAGCGAGGCGGACAACGTCGAGGTGCGCCGCTGGGGCCAGCCGCGCAATTCGATTTCGAGCCCAAGGCGCATTGGGACCTGGGCCCGGAGCTCGGCATCCTGGACTTCGAGCGGGCGGCGAAGATCACAGGCGCGCGGTTCGCCGTGTACTGGGGCGTGGGGGCGAAGCTGGAGCGGGCGCTGATCAACTTCATGCTGGACGTGCACACGCGCGAGCACGGCTACACGGAGGTGCTGCCGCCGTTCATGGTCAACTCGGACAGCCTGTTCGGGACGGGCCAGTTGCCGAAGTTCGCCGCGGACCTGTTCAAGTGCGAGGGCTACGATTTCTGGCTGGCGCCGACCGCCGAAGTCCCGGTGACGAACCTGTTTCGCGAGCGAGACGCTCGACGACGAGCGGCTTCCGATCCAGCTGTGCGCCTACACGCCGTGCTTCCGCAGCGAAGCGGGATCCTACGGCAAGGACGTGCGGGGCATCATCCGCCAGCACCAGTTTCAGAAAGTGGAACTGGTCAAGTTCACGCGGCCGGACCAGAGTTACGACGAACTGGAGAAGCTGACCGCCGACGCCGAGGACATCCTGCAGCGCCTGGGTCTGCCCTACCGGACGATCGTGCTCTGCACCGGCGACATGGGCTTCTCTTCCGCCAAGACCTACGACATTGAAGTCTGGCTGCCGGGCCTGAACAGTTACAAGGAGATCTCCTCCTGCTCGAACTTCGAGGCGTTCCAGGCGCGGCGCGCGGGCATCCGGGCGAAACCGGCGAAGGGCAAGGCCGAGTTCGTACACACGCTGAACGGCAGCGGCCTGGCGGTGGGCCGCACCTGGCTGGCGATCATCGAGAACTACCAGCAGAAGGACGGCTCGGTGGTGGTCCCCGAGGCGCTGCGGCCGTACCTGGGCCTGGAGCGGATCACGAAGCAGTAAAAAAAATCCAACCAACGAAGGCTTTCGGGTGTAGAATCTATCAATTGTGCGGAGCCGCACCGTATTTTCGGCGATTCTACTCGCGAGCTCATTTTCCTGGAACATCCCCGCCCAGACTATCGGTTCCGCGGCCGCCGAATCGTGGGATCGGATGGTGGCACGCGGTGAGCAGCTCTACAACCAGGGGGACTATGCCGGCGCAGAGTCTATCCTGCGGGATGCGATACACCAGGCCGGCGCTTCCGACCCGAACGATGTCCAGGTCGCAACGGCGCAGACCCACCTCGGCTCCGTCTATAGGGACTTAGGGCGCTACGGCGAAGCGGAGGCGCTGTACCTGCGTTCGATACGGACATTCGAGGGACGCGAGGGCGCGAGTGATCCGGCCCTGGCAATCTCCTTAAACAACCTGGCCGTCCTTTGGATCGAAACGGGCAGAAGAGACGGCGCGGAGTCCCTTCTCCGCCGCTGCCTTTCCATTCAAACCAAGGCGCTGGGCCGGAGTTGTCCGGACGTTGCCATGACTCTCAATAACCTCGGCTCGTTATATAGAATGCAGCGCAGGTGGCCGGATGCGGAGCCCTCATTCCAGGAGGCGCTGACGGTTCTCCAGTCGGGTCTTGGCCCGCGGGACGCTCGCGTGGCCGACGTCATGGGCAACTTGGGGAGGCTGTCGCAGGACAGGGGCCGCTACAGCGAAGCTGTCTCCTATTTTGAAAGAGCGCTGAAGATCCTTGACCTGTCCGCGCACCCCAAGCCGGCGATCCTCGCCAAGACCCTAAACGATCTCGGCGTTCTCCATTCGCTGATGGGCAGCCCCCGCGAAGCAGAGTCTTGCCTGAAACGAGCCCTGGCTGTCGGGGAAGCCGGCTTGGGCCCGGAGCACTCCGCCGTGGCGGGAATCCTCTCGAACCGCGCCGTTGTGCTCCGGCAACTGAAGCGCGCTGTCGAGGCTAAGAGCCTCGAGCAGCGAGCGAAGTCCATCCTTAAGAAGAGCGCGCAGACCGCCATGTTGGGATACACGGTAGATCTCCGCGAACTCCAAAGCAGCCGCAAGGGACCCTAAGCAGGCGTAGGTGCGGCAGCGTCGTCTCGTGATAATCCCCGTTTTGCTACAATGCCGCCATGAAGATCTATCGATGGGATGAGATGAAGGAAGACGCCTTGAACCCGCTGGCCGGGCGGAAAGCGCTGCACGGAGAACATATCACCTTGGCTCGCTTCCGCTTCGATAAAGGGAACAAGGTCGCGATGCACCACCATGTCAACGACCAGATCACGACGGTTCAGTCGGGCGCGGTGCGGTTCTTCACGGACAAAGAAGAGTTTGTCCTCAAAGCCGGCGAGATGGTCCACGTTGCACCGGATGTCCCACACGGGAACGAAGCCCTGGAAGACACGGTCATCATAGAACTCTTCTCGCCGATCCGCCACGACTGGATCACCGGCGACGATTCCTACCTGCGTCAGAAGTAGATCCGCGGGGCAGGCGGAAACACCTGCCCCGCATTCAGTATCTAGCGCTTCCGCAAGATCTTCTCACGGATCCCGGCGGCATCCAGACCGGCGTGCCGGTAGATGTCGGGGGGCTTACCGGACCTGGCAAACCTGTCCATGCCGAAGACACGGTCGGTGTAATCGCCGGGCAGCAGGAAGGGATACAGGAACCCGGGCCACCCGTTGTGCAGGGTGACGACATACTGCCGCTCCTGGTCGGAGAGAATCTCGTTGGCCTGTTTCGGATCCGTCCGCCTCAGGTCCTCGTAGAGCTGCGGTGAGGTGACGGCAACGATCTTGACGTCGGCCGTCTCCTCGATCTCCGGAAGGACTTCGAGGAGATTCGCCAGCACCTGCCCGCCGCAAACCACCAGCACCAGCTTGCGCTTGCCATTGCCGCGGAACTGCCGGTAGACGTAGGCGCCCTTGATGGCTTCCCTGGCCGCGGGAACGCCGTTTCCGCGTTTCAGCACCGGCGTGGGCGGCCGCGCCACCGAGAAGACCACCGGCTCGCCCAACTGCGCCGCGTGGAACATCATCTCGATGGCCTCGTTGGCGTCCATGGGCTTGTAGACTTTGATTCCGGGGAAGGCGGTGAACAGCGACATCCAGAAAAGCCCGTGGTGGGTGGGACCGTCTTCGCCGGTCTCCGGCCCGTCGTGCGCCGCCAGCAGGATGAAGAAAGCCTTGTTGGACGGATTCACGTCGCTGTTGATCAACGTCATGCGAATGCAGTTGGCCATCATGGGGGAGAACACCCCGTAGGTGGCAAAGGCGCTCATGGGGCGGAAGCCGCCGGGCAGGATGTCTTGCGCCATGGCCGTGGACATCATCGCCATGTTCTGCTCGGCGATGCCGAAGCGCAGCCCGCGCCCGAGCCTGTTCTCTCGGCTGAGCACACCGTAAACTTTCTCCGCCTTACCGGTGAGAACGGACTTCATCAAATCGCCCGCGCCGATGTAGAAGAACGCGTTGCGCTTCATGGCCCACTCGAACCAGGCTTCGGAGGCCTTGCGGGTGGCGATCGCGCCGCCTTCCGGGAAGAGCAGCTCCGGAGGCAGTTCGGCCGGCCGCTCCAGGCTGGTGTAGTCGGCCATCGGCCGGCCGGCCAGCGCAACCTCTATTCGCGCCTTCAGCTCCGGCTCCGGCTTGAGCCTGGCGGCGGCGGCCTGCAGCCGCTCCACCAGGTAGTCGGTCTCCGCGGCGCCCAGGGCCTGCATGACCACCTCAACGTCCGCGCCCGCGTCGCCTTCCTTGCCGGGGATATCGAAGCCGAGCTTCTTCATAACCTCGACGTACTCCGGATGGGGAAGCGGCGCGCCGTGTGAGTCCGCGCTGCCTTCGAGCTTGCCGTAGTCCTTTCCCTTGATGCAATGACACATGACCACGGTGGGCCGCTGTGCGCCGAAGCCCTGATCCACCAGGCGGTAGGCGTAGGCCAACTCCAGAACGTCGTGGCCGTCGACCTCGATGATGTTCCAGCCCGGAGCGAACCAGTGGTTCAGGTAGGGCGCCGGCATGGCTTCGGTAATGGGGCCGTCGATCCCCTGCCCGTTATAGTCCAGGGTCACGATCAGGTTCTTCATGCCGAGCGCGGAGGCGACGTTCCGCGTTTCGTAGGACATCCCCTCCTCGGTCTCGGCGTCACCGGCGATCACAAAGGCCTTGGTGGAGAGCCCGCACGAGCTGTGCAGGGTGGCGAAGCCCAGACCGGCGGCAAAGCCGTGGCCGGAAGAGCCCGTGGAAGAGTCGGCCAGCGGGTAGTGGGATTCCACGTGTCCGCTCGGCCCGCCATAGGCGCGGAATGCGGGGATCTGCTCCGGGAAGACGGCTTCTCTGGCCACCTCCGGCGCGATCTTGACGCCCTTGCTCCGCAGGGCTGAGTAGACCAACGAAATCAGTGCGTGGAACAGAGGGCTGCAGTGACCCGCGGACCAGACGATGCGATCCCGCCCGGTGTGCTTCGGGTCGAGGGCATCGAAGCCCAGCACGCCGCTGGTGAGAAGCGCTGAGGAGCTGCTCCGTCTTGGACGACGATCCACCCGGATGTCCCGACCTGGCGCTGTCCACCGCCGCGAAGACGAGGCCGCGCACGATGCGGCAGAGCACCGCGATTTTCTTCTCGTCGATCTCCGGCAACGACAGGAGCGGAACCCCCTTGAGGTTGAGGTAGGCGCCGCCTTCAGGCCGGTACTGAAACCGTTCGGGCTCGCTCGCCTTCAGCGACTCGAGTCCATCCTTATCCAACACGTTGTATTTCGTCGCGGTAGAAAGCACAGGATTCCCTTTCCAAATGAAATCGGAAGCCACACAAATGGGTCTTCAAACCGGAATCTCCATTCTAGCCCGCTAGGGCGGTTTTTGCAGTTCACAACTCCGGCGGCGCGGCGCAAGTTCGCACAAGTGACTGAATTTTCCGAGACTTAGCGGCCGTGGGGCCACGCTGGCGGGGCCTTTCCGCGCGGCCGCCCCCATAGAGTGGTTCTGGAGGCAGACTATGCGGTTTCGTTGTGGGGTGGTGGCGCTTGCGATGTGGTATGTGGGATCTGTTTTGGCCGCTCCACCCTTGACCACCATCGAAGATGTGATCTACAAAGCTGACGGATCGCGGTTCAACGGAGTCGCTTTCGTCGAGTGGAAAAGTTTTCAGGCGTCTGATTTCTCGACCATAGCGACGCACAGCATCACGGCGCCAATCGTGAACGGTGTCCTGCGGGTGCAACTCGTGCCCACGACCACCGCGACCCCGGGAGCGTACTACTCGGTGCGCTACCACAGCGACGGCCGTATCCAGTTCGACGAGATCTGGGCGGTGCCGCCCAGTGCGGCCACCCTGAGGCTGAAGGATGTGCGCGTGGCGACACCCACCGCAGGTGGGCAGGTGCTGCCTCCGTCGGAGCAGACCATGATTCCGGAGGCCGACGTGGTGGGTCTACTGGATGACCTCGCCGTACGGCCCCTGAAAGGGCCGGGCTTTGCTCCAGGCAGGGCTGCGTACATCAGCGAGGCGGGCTTGCTGGAGGGAGTGGCGGGAAGCTTGACGGACTGCGTCAGGGTGGACGGAACCGCGGGGCCGTGCGACATCTCGGTAAGTGCCGGTCCGGGGTTCGTGGATGGCGAAACACCCGCCGGACTGATAGACGGATTCAATGCAATCTTCACGCTGGCCAACGCGCCCACGCCGCCGTCGAGCCTGGCGCTGTTTCGCAACGGCACGCTTCAGAAAGAAGGGCTGGACTACACACTGAGCGGCAGCCAGATTAGTTTTACAGCGGTATCCGTGCCGCAGCCGGACGATGTTCTTACCGGTTCCTACAGGGTGGCAGAGGCCTCGAACCCATCCGGCCAGGTTCACACGACGCCGCAGGTGATCTGCAGCAGTGCCGGATCAAGCACTAGTTCCACGTCTCTGACGCGGCTGGGGAGCTGCACAATACCGGCAAACTTGCTGCAGGCCGGCGATCGGGTCGAGGCCCGGTTCAGCTACTCGCACGAGGGCACGGCACGGAGCTTCACCTTCGAAGTTCGATGGGGAGCGACGGCCGTTGTCTCAAGATCCGGCGCGACAACCGACGCGCGCATCGCTGGGGTAGCGGAGTTCGGCGTCTACTCCGGCGGGACGCAGTGGGACGTGCAGAGCTGGGGATCGACGCTGGCGCAGGCGTCGGCGGTGGGAGACGCGGGAGACTCCCTGGCCTCAGCACTGGTGATCGACCTGCTGGGGAGATTCGCGGGTAACACTAGCGACACGCTCACCCTGCGTAACTTCACGGTGGTGCGATACCCCGCGCAGGCTAACCCCTAAAGACTTCCCCGGCTACAATCCTTTGGGCGCCCAGGGGGCGCGGTACTCGCCAATTGCCAGTTTGTTCGCCTCGGGATCGTCAATCACCTGCTCTTTGGCGTTGTCCCAGTTGATCCTGCGCTTCAGCCGGTAGGCGATGTTGCCCAGACGCACGGTGACGTTGGTGTAGTGCCCGTCCTCGACCTCTGCGATCGGCCGCTTCCTGCTCTTCACGCAGTCGATGAAGTGCCGCACATGCACCTGGTGTTGCGCCGAACTGTCCCCAACTTCGGGGAGGGTTTCCGCCGTGTAGTAGTAACCGAGTTGCCGTTCGTCGGGAGACCAAATACCCGGCCGGGGCCCGTGGTTGGGATCATCCACACGCACGTACTGGGGCGTGAGTTTGAAACCGGCACGGTCCACGAACAAGGTCCCCTTGGTTCCGTGGAATTGAATGCCGTAACTGCCAAAACGATTGGCGCCGGCGTCTCCGTTGGGGCCATAGCTGTTGTGGGAGAAGATCGAGTACTGAAGGATGAAATTGTCGAATTCGTAGAGCATTTCCTGCGTATCCGGGATTTCCGCGCTCTTGCGCCAGAATTGCCCGCCGGCCGCCACCACGCTGCGAGGTCCTTGCGCTTTCATCCCCCAGAGGGCGATGTCCGCCAGGTGCGATCCCCACTCCGACAACTGTCCTCCCCATAGATCCCAATAGCCGGAACGCCAGTTGGGAGCCATTCCGTTTTCTCTTGCGACCCAGGCATACGGCACCTTGGGGGCAGGGCCCAGCCAGAGGTCGTAATCCAGGTCCGTGGGCGGGTTACTCATTGCGGCGGAGGCTGCCCGCGCCTGAGTCCGGCCCGACGCGGAATGTGTCCAACAGGCCACGTGGTGCACATCGCCGATCTTGCCGTCCTGAACATACTTGACGGCCCGCTGGAAGTGGGTACCGGACCGCTGTTGCGTCCCCATCTGCACGATGCGCTGGTTGCGCCGTGCGGCGTCCACCATGAGCCGGCCATCGCGGATGTTGTGCGCCGCCGGCTTCTCCACGTAGACGTCCTTACCGGCGTCGCAGGCGTCAATGCACATCACGGCATGCCAGTGCTCCGGCGTCGCTATGATCACCGCCTGCACGTTCTTGTCTTCCAGCAGGCGGCGATAGTCGTGATAAGTCTTCGGCTTTCCGCCGGCCAGCTTTAGATTCTTGTCGAGGTTGGTCTGGTAGACATCACACAGTGCGACCAGGTCGACATCCGGAAGCTGCGTGAAGTCCCTTTGATTCGTGGTCCCCATGCTCCCGCAACCGATAATCCCGATACCTATCCGGTCAGTGGCTGCCGCTCGCGCCGTCTGGGTCGAACCCGCGGTCTGCGCCATCGCCGCCGCCAGACCGGTGTTTCTTAAGAGTTCTCTTCGATTCATCTCGTAATCCTTTTGATATGACTAAAGCCGCGCTTCAGGTCAATTGTACTCAGCGCCGGATCTTTAGCAAGGGAAATCCGGCTAGAATGGACTAGCCGTGCGGCCCGTGGTCATGCAGAGGGACGAAATCCTGTCGAAGCTCCGCGAAAGGATTGTGGCCTACGCGGCATCTCATCTATCAGGGGACCTGGCGGAAGACGTGGCGCAGGAGGTGATGCTGCTCCTCCATATGAAGTACAGCGGGGTCAGCGAGTTGGAGGACCTGGTGCCGTTGTCGCTACAAATTGCCCGGTTCAAGATCGCCGCCCATTGGAGGAAAGCCCACCGGCGGGGAGAAAACACCCAGGTTTCCATCGACGATCTCCCGCTGGCGGATCCGGGCCTGAGCCCCAGCGATGCCGTCGAGAAGCAGGAGATGCTGGAACGGCTGACCAAGGCGCTGAGCCAGGTTGGCGGGCGCTGCCGGGAATTGATCCGGCTGAAGCTGGAGGGGAAGAGTTTCGGCGAGATACAGAAGATCCTCGGGGCCGCTTCCCTCAACACGATTTACACGTGGGACTTCCGCTGCCGCAAGCAGTTGCTGGAGAGGCTGGGGGGAAGCTGGGCGGGTGAGCCATGAGACCCGAAGATGTCCGGAAACTGCTGGGAGGCTACGCCGCGGGAACGCTGACATCACAGGAGCGCCGGGCGCTGTTCGAAGCCGCGCTCTCCGACCAGGACCTTTTCAATGAGCTGGCGCGCGAGCAGCCGCTGAAGGAACTTCTGGAAGACCCCCGCGCCCGCCGCGAGTTGTTGAGCGCAGTCTCGGAGCAGCCATCGCCTGCCCGAAAGCACGCGGGCTGGTTCGGGCGTCCGATGTTTTGGGCCGCGGTAGGAAGCGCCGCGGCGGTGGTCGTGCTGGTGGGGATTTTCCTGAGGACCGGCGAGCCGCCCGCAAAGCAACAGCCGGTCCTGGTCGCCAGGCGCGAGGCGGCTCCGGCGCCGCAGATCGAGAGCGCTCCCCAGCCACCGGCGCAGAAATCTGCCGTGAAGGACAGTGCCGCGCACTCTCGGAAAGGACCAGGCCGTGGCGGCCGGGGAGATGGCACCGCCGGCGGAGGCGAGGCAGGCGGTCGCGACTCTTGCCGCCAGGGCGGATCTGTCCTCGATCCCCCTGCCGCTGGCTTACAGGTATCCTGCGAGGCACTGAAGAAGGGGACTTTTCCGAGGTGGACCAGCGGACCGTCTTCCTCCCCGAGGATCGCGTCCGCGTGGTGTTCGATCCCAAAGAGCGCGGCCACCTGCTGGTCACCTCCGCGAGCCGGGCAGCTCCGCTGTTCGATGCCGCCGTGGAGCCGGCCGCGAAGGTTCCTGTGGATTTCCCGGCGGGAGAACAGAAACTGGTAGTGGCGTTCACCGGCGCCGGGAAGACGCAGCCAGCCTTTATTGAAATCCAGATCACGCGCCAATCCGCGCCTTGATCTGAGTGCGGCCGTTCAGGCGAGGCGCTCCAGGCGATCCAACAGCGCGATCATGCGCGGAGCGGCGCTGCGATCGCCGCCGTAACGCAACTGGTGGTAGGCCAGCGTAAGGCTGGACACCAGGTCAGCGGCTTCCGATGGAGGAAAACCGCGCGCGAACTCGCCGGGGGTCTGCCAGGCGGGCTTGGGGCGCCCCCGGCGTTTCAGCACCCGCAGCATGCGCGCATAAAGCAAAGTGGCGTCCGAGGCCAGCGCATCGCCGCGCCGCGCCAGCAAGATGCGACGCCGGGTCTTCCAACTCCGCCGCACCACGGGGGCGAGCAAGCGAGTGCCGCGCACAATCCAGCCAAGGCCAGGGCGAGCCCGCCGTAAGCTCGCGCGGCGTGCATGAAAACGGACCGCGCCCGCAGCCAGGCAAGCCGCAGGCGGTCAAACCAGCGTGCCCCGATCACCAGACCCGCGCTCTGCATGCGGGAAGCCAGGGTCACCTGCCTCTCGAAGTCGTAGCCGATCACCCAGTCCTGCCAGAACAGGTCCGCGGCGTCCGCGTAGAGCGCGGTCTTCGAGCGAGGTGTAAGGTTCGGGAGAGTCCGCACGGCGGGCGTTGGGTCGAACGTGGTCCAACCCCGGCCGTCGACCCACGCCTCCACCCAACTGTGGGCGTCGGAAGCGCGGATCACATACCATCCACTCACGGGATTGTAGGCGCCTCCCTGGAAGCCCGTAATCAGGCGCGAAGGGATGCCGAGCGTGCGAAGCATCACGGCCATGGCGGAGGCGAAATACTCGCAATGGCCCTTCCGCCGCTCGAACAGGAAGTTCGCCAGGGGGTCGGCGGGTTCACTGGCGGGCAGCTCGGTGGTGTAGCCCAAGCGGTCGCGGAGATAGCGCTCAATCCCCAGGGCGCGCGCTTCATCCGAAGACGCCGGGCCGGCGGCCTCGCGGGCGAGCGCAGCAAGGCGAGGATCGATGCGCGGCAGTTGCAGGTAGCCCTTTCGCGCGTCCGGAGTAAGAGCGGCGGCCGGCGCCTCTCCATCCAGATAGCTGATGGCGCCGTATCGCAACCGGCCGCGCGGTGCAGCGCCCATCCGGTAGACTCCGGCGCCGGATTGGGTCACCGCCGCCGAGTCCAGCCAGAGCACCTCCGGAACACCAGCGAAAAACAGAATGTCGGGCGCGGCGGGTTCCAGGCGCACTTCGTAGGTGACGCGCCTGCCGGTGCGTCGGCGCTGGTCGTCATCCGCAAGAATGGTCCGGCCATCGCCGATGCGGATGGTTTGCATCACGTCAGCCGGAAAGGACCACTGCTTGCCATCGAACCGGCTGAGCGCCGTGCCGCGCCATTTCAGGAACAGAGATCCCCGCGCTTCCACAAACCGCACGTGCATCGCCGGCGTGTCGCGCTTCAGAATCGAACCGATCTCTCCGAGGCGAACCTGGCCGGAGAATCCCGGAAGGTGATACCGCGCTGAAGCGGAGCCGTGGAAGGCGACACGAGCCGCGCGGGGCAGGACGAAAAAAAGGCCGGTGGTGAGCGCCAGAATGCCGAAGGCCACCAGCAAAGTCAGCGCACTTAGCCGGGCATAGAAGCCGGGGCGTCCTCCTCTGACGACCAGCGGACGCCCGCGCGCGGAGCGCCGCACCTCGGCGCCGGCCAGTGCCGCCACCAGAAAGAAGAGGAACACCGCCAGGTAGAGAAAGAAACTGAGGCTTGTCGAGACCACGGCGGCGACGAGCAGTTCGAGGCAGGCCAAAACAGCGATGGCGGCGTAGCCCCGGTTGAACTTCCAGATCACGACCGCGGCCACGAGCGCGAAGCAGACCACAACAGCCCCCAGCAAAGCGGCTTGGGGCGGGTCGAGGACGCCCGACCCGACCAGCGCCAGGTAGCCGCTCAGCAAGAGACCGGCGAGCGACAGCCTGTAAAACCGGTCCGCCAACTCGGCTACGCTTGCGCCAGAGCGCGTCATTTGTTCTCATTCTATCAATGGCGAAACTGAAACCCGCAGGGAAGAAGAAGAAGACCACCATGGCCCGCCCTGGGGGCGCCATCCCCTGCATCATCATTGTCGTGACCGGTATCATCCTGATTTCCCTGCTCTTCTATGCCATCCTGAAGTCTGCCTAAGCCATGCGACCAGACAACCGGACACCCGACCGAGATGCGCCCGGTGCGCATCACCACCGACTACTTGCAGACGGCCGAAGGATCCGCTCTGATCGAGCTGGGCCACACGCGGGTGCTGTGCGCGGCCACCATCGAGCAAACCGTGCCGCAGTTCCTGCGCGGCGCGGGGCGGGGGTGGGTCACGGCGGAATACTCGATGCTGCCACGGGCGACCATCAAACGCACGCCGCGCGAGATCACCAAGGGCCGGCCGGCCGGCCGCACGCAGGAGATCCAGCGGCATGATCGGCCGGTCGTTGCGGTCGGTGATGGACATGGCCGCGCTAGGGGAACAGACGGTGATTCTGGACTGCGATGTGCTGCAAGCCGACGGCGGGACGCGCACGGCGTCCATCACGGCGGCGTTTCGTGGCCATGGGAACCGCCTTACAGCGCATGGTCGACTGCGGCGCGCTCAAGAAGCTTCCGATCCGGGACTACGTGGCGGCGATCAGCGCCGGCATCGTACAGGGCGAGCCGCGCGTGGACCTTTGCTATGAAGAGGACTCGCGGGCGGAAGTGGACATGAACGTGGTCATGACGGGGGCGGGCCGCTTCGTCGAAGTGCAGGCCACCGCCGAGCAGACACCCTTCGAAGACAGCCAGATGGAGTGCCTGCTGGAGCTGACGCGTGCGTCGATTTCGCGGCTGGTGGAGATTCAGCGGGAGATCGTCAAGGTCCCGTGAAGTTGTATTGCGCCACAACCAACGCCGGCAAGCTCCGCGAGTTTCGCCTGGCGGTGGAGCGCTTCGGCGGAGCCAGCCTGGATGTGGAACCGTTGCCCAACGCGGCGGAAATCGCGCCTGGCGAGGAGACCGGCGACACCTTCGAGGAGAATGCGATCGACAAGGCGGTGTACTACAGCCGCCATGCTCCGGGGCCGCTGTTCGCCGATGACTCCGGGCTGGAAGTGCATTCGCTGGGAGGCGCTCCGGGGGTGCGTTCGGCGCGCTTCGCGGGACCGGGCGCAACGGATGAGGCCAACAACCGGCTGCTCATCGAACGGCTCCGCGGGGTCGAGGACAGGGCGGCGCGGTTTGTGTGCGTGGTGGCGCTGGCGGAAAAGGGCGAGATCATCCAGACGTTCCGCGGAGTGGTGGAAGGCTTGATCGCAGACGAGGCGCGCGGCACGGGCGGCTTCGGCTACGATCCGCTATTCTTCTATCCGCCGTTCGGATGCACCTTCGGTGAAGTCAGCGCGGACCGGAAGCTATCGGTGAGCCACCGGGCGCGGGCGCTGGAAGCCATGGCCGGCTACCTGGTCAAGGCAGCCGCTCAAGAATGACCGCGGTCGAGTCGAAATCTCCGCGCAAGTTTAGGTTGATGCCCCGCCCCATCAGGAACGCGCCACTCAACTCCGGCTGCTTGTCCAGCAGCTTCCCGTTGGTGGATTCGAGGCGATAGATGGCGCGCTCATCGAGGCCGCGCGGGTAGATCGTGGGCGCCGGCATCAGATACTGCTGTGAGTGACGGAAGGCGAACAGCACGGCCTGCTTGCCGTCGGCGGAGACGTACTGGTTCGCGGTCACATCGTTGGCGCGCGGCGACGATAACCGGTACAGATCGCCGGTCTGCACAGTGTTTCGAATGCGCTTATAGAGCGCGATCATCTTCGTCGCCGTAGCGAAATCCTGCTCGGACCAGTGATTGAGGTTCGCGCCGACTCCCAGCGCACCCTGCATGGCGACCAGGAAGCGGTATTCGAGCGGGCGTGGAGCGGCCGTTCATGTTGGGGACATCGGTCACCCACGCGGACATGATCTTGGGGGCGTAGGCCTGCGTGAAACCCTCCTGAATCCGCAGCCGGTCAAAGGCTTCGGTGTTGTCCGAAGGCCAAACTTCCTCTACCCGCCGCAGGATCCCCAGATCCACGCGGCCCCCGCCGCCGGAGCACGACTCGATCTCCAGCTTGGGGTGTTTCGCCCGCAGCCGGTCGAGAATCTCGTAGAGATTGCGCACGTACTGCACCCACAGTTTTCGTTGTTCCGCCGGAGCCATTTCCGGCCATCCCGGTTCGGTGAGGGCCCGGTTCATGTCCCACTTGAAGTAGCGGATGTTGTATTCGCCGGCCAGCTTGTCCAGCACGCCGAACACGTACTCTTTGACGTCGTCCCGAGCCAGGTTCAGCACCAGTTGGTTGCGCAGTTCACTGCGCGGGCGATCGGGGAAGTTGATGGCCCAGTCCGGGTGCGCCCGGTAGAGGTCGCTGTCGGGGTTCACCATCTCGGGCTCCACCCAAAGCCCGAAATCCATCCCCAGCTTGTTCACAACATCGATGAGTCCCTTTAGCCCTTGCGGGAATTTTGTGGGATTGACGAACCAGTCGCCCAGGCCGGCTCTGTCGTTGTTGCGCTTGCCGAACCAGCCGTCATCCACTACGAAGAGCTCCACGCCGGTCTTGGCCGCCTTCTCGGCTAACTGGGCTTGCCCTGACTCGGTCACGTTGAAATTGGTGGCTTCCCAGGAGTTGTACAGCACCGGGCGGAGTCTCGACTGGAGCCCGCCGGGCAGGATGCGCTCCCGCTCGAACCGGTGCAGCAGGCGGGAGGCGCCGCCAAAGCCATCCTGGGAGAAGCCGGCGTAGAACTCCGGCGTATCCAGGGACTCGCCGGGCTTGAGCGGGTAGCTGAAATCGAATGGATTGAAGCCGCCTGTCACGCGCACTTGCCGGTAGGGTGTCTGTTCGACCGTCATGCGCCAGTTCCCGCTCCAGGCCAGAGCGCCGAACCAGACCCGGCCTTGCTCTTCGGTCGCCTGGCCGGCGTCGATGGCGAACCAGGGGTTGATGTTGTGGCTGGTGTTCCCCTTGCGGCTCTCCAGCACTTTCATCCCAGGGTGGACCGGCTCCCGGTTGATCTGCGTCTCGGCGGCCCAGCGGCCGGTCAGGTAAGTCAGGTTGTAGCCTTCGCCTGGGGGCAAGTGCCACACGGCCGACTGCGCGCTTTCTATCACCACGGGCTGCGCCGTCCGGTTCCTGATTGTCGCGCTGCGGCGGATGACGCCGTGGTCCGGATACACCTGATAGTGCAGCGTGGCTTCGACACCGTCCTTGATGTCCCGCAGGTCGATGTCGAGGCTGTCCTGCGCGATCCGGTGGGAGACGTAGCGGAAGACGACGTCCCGGACGCCATTCTGCCTGGTAAGCTTCAGCGCCGGCTCATAAAAGCGCGGCCCGCCCCACCCCGGGAATTCCTCATTCTCGATCGTCTGGCGGGGATCAAAAGAAGAAAAATCGCGCACCGCCACTCGCGGCCGGCAAATCGCTGGCCCGCCACAAAGGCGCTCCCCAATAGAGGCTCAGAAGGGCGCCATCCGGGGCCACACCCATGGCGTAGGCGCTCTGGCGTGTCTTGAGCAGCCAGACTTTGCGGGCATCGTCATACTCGACCGCCTGCCCGAACAGGCCAGGGGCGGCGAAAAGGAGGGTCAGAACGGCAATGTTGGTGCGGCGCATGTCAGTCTATTTTATCCCGCCTGCCGCCGCGCGACGTCTTCCCAATTGTTATAATTTGCTGCGATGTCAGTTTCGAATTCCGATCAACCGCCGTCTACCCAGGAGCTTGACCAGCGGCGGGCGGCGCTCGATGCTGCCCTGAACAGCAACACATTTGCGCGGGCCGATCAGCTCAAGCGCTTCCTCCGCTTCGTGTGCGAGATGGAACTGAGCGGCCGGGGGCATGAGATCACCGAATACTCGATCGCCACGGAGGCGCTGGGGCGGCGATCCTCTTACTCGCCCGAGGCGGACTCGACGGTTCGGACCAGCGCGCGGGCGCTGCGGGAAAAGCTCAAGCACCTGTATGAAGTAGAGCACCCTTCGGCGGAAGTGAGGATTGAGATTCCGAAGGGGATCTACACGCCACGCTTCGTGGAGTGGCATGGGCCGGAGGCCGATCAGCCCTTGGAAGCCAGCATGGCGGCCGCAGAGGCCGTGACAGCGCCCCGGCCGAACATTTGGAAGTCGCTCACAATCCTGGCTTTGGTGGCGGGTGTCGCCGCCGGAGTCGTCCTCTCCCGTTGGACATCGGCGAAGGAGCGCGCTGGCGGTGTCGACCCCATCCTCAGGGAGGCGTGGGCGCCCTGGTCCGGCCCGGGACCGGTGGTCCTGATTTGCTTCAGCACTCCAGCGCAGTTGATGCTACGTTCGCTCCCCGACCGTGCCGCCCCCGCCGGGTCCTACGCTTACCCCCAGGAACTCGCGCCCATCCGCCATACCATCGACCAGATACAGGGCAGGCCAGACGCCCCGCACCTGTTCGTGGAGTTGAGTGCCGTCTCGACCACGCTGGGTGAGGCCCTCAGCGCCGTCAAAGCCACCCAGGTGTTGCAATCCCTCAGAACAGAGTACAACATCGTCCCCACTCGCAGCGTCAAGATGCCAGTCATCGCCTCCCACAGGGCGATTATCCTGGGGAACCCCGAGTACAGTGAGACTACCCGCCAACTGCTCGAACGCGCAACCTACACCATCCGTTACGATTCCAAACAGCGGGAACCGGTGCTTGTGAAGCGGACTGCTCCCGCCGGAGAGAAGCCGGAACGCACCTTGGAACGGCGCGACGGGCTGGTGAATGCCTCCTTCGGTCTCATCACTGTCTTAAGCAGTGATTCGGGAAACACATTGAGCACGCTCAGTGTGGCGGGGCTCAGTTCGGCTGGCATCCAGGCGGCTATGGAATTCTTCGCGTCACCATCCTCCATGACGGAACTGAAGCGAAAAATGGCGCAGAAGGGCCTCACCCGGTTCCCCGCCGCCTATCAGGTGATCGTGCGCTGCACGGCCTATCACGATCAGATGCTGGCATATCAATATGATAGTTTTGAGACGCTGAATTCGAGTGCCCGAAACAGCCTGCCGTAGCCCGATATCCCTTCAGTCCCGAGCGACTTAAGTAGCTTTATTTGCAATGTAGATCCACGTTTGCAAACGTTTTACAACGGGGGCTGACGAACTTGTTACTTGCCATGATGAAGCAGTAGTCTTACTGTGATCTGAACGGCAGTCTATGTCTCGATCACAGCGGTGAAGAATCGCCATTGAGGGAGGTTTCGAGGACCAATATGAATAGGACCATCAAACTTTTCGCTCTCGCCCTGCTCGCCTTTGTGGCTACAGCGCAGGTCAACAAGAGCAACATTACCGGCTTTGTCCGGATTCTTCCGGGGGAGCCATGGTTGGCGTGAGTCTCAGGCTGGTGAACGAGGGTACCGCGGCTACCCGCAACGAAAGACGGATCGGTACCGGCCTGTACCGGTTCATGCTGGTGGACAACGGCATGTACCGTCTCGACGTCGAGCAACAAGGCTTTAAGCGATTCGTGCGCACCGGGATCGACCTGAATGCCGGAGAGACGACGACAGTCGACGTACCGCTGGAGATCGGCGCCACTACCGATCGGTCACGGTCGAAGCCGAAGCCGCCCAACTGCGGACCGAAACCAGCGCGCTGGGCAGTTCCGTGGGCGAACGTGCCATCACCCAGTTGCCGCTGCAGGGACGCAACCCTTACGTCTATCTGTCCCTTTCAGCGGGGATTCAGTACAACGGTGACTATTCCAACCTGAACCCGTGGGACGTCGCTGGGCCCTCCAGTTTCGCGGCCAGCGGCTCGTCGGCGAGGGCCGAGTTTCTGCTGGACGGAATGCCGAACATGCGGATCAGCGACGTGAGCTTTAGCCCATCACCCGACGCGGTGGGCGAGATGCGCGTCCAGACCAATGCCTACGATGCCGAGTACGGGCATTCCAGTGCGGCGTTCATCAACGTGACCACCAAGCCCGGCACCAATGACTTGCATGGCGCCGTCTACTGGTACCACCAGGACGATCACCTGAACGCCAATACTTTCTTTAACAACCAGGCGAGCGCCAAGAAATCCAAGAGCCTCAAGAATACGATGGGATTCGCGGTGGGCGGGCCGGTGTACCTGCCGAAGCTGATCAACGGACGGGACAAGCTGTTTTTCTTTATCGATTATGAAGGAACGCGGTCCCCCTCCAGCAGCATCGGCAACCAAATCATTCCCTCCCTTCTGGAGCGCACGGGCGACTTCTCGCAGACCGCGGACAAGTCGGGAAACAAGATCATCATCTATGACCCCGCGAGTACGGTTGCATCGGGCTCGGGTTATGTCCGCACGCCTTACAGCAACAACACAATCCCGCTCAGCGCTCAAGACCCCGTGGGGAAGTTCGTGGCGAACTGGTACCCGGCGCCGAACAGGACGGTTACAGCAGGAACGCTGGAAAACTATACGCGAACATTTCGCGACAAACTGTTCTGGAACAGTATCGCCACTCGCGCCGACTACAATATCTCCCCGATGCATACGCTTTTTCTCCGGTTCGGCTGGAATCACCGGACGTCGCCGTCGGGAATATCAACCTATTACCCCGGCAACAAGATATACTCGGACCCCGCGGACATTTTCCATCGCCGGAACATCGCGGCGGGCGCGGGTTACACCTGGGTTCGCAGTGCACTGAC
This sequence comes from Bryobacterales bacterium, assembly GCA_963744775.1. Classification (GTDB taxonomy): domain Bacteria; phylum Acidobacteriota; class Terriglobia; order Bryobacterales; family Bryobacteraceae; genus CAVUVG01. Next base: position 185,650 of record CAVUVG010000008.1, on the reverse strand, counting down.
GGTGATTGACTTCCGCTTGGGATTCACGCGCGGCACGGAGTCCAATAATCTCTTCAACGAAGGAATTGATCTGACCACGCTGGGCTTCCCGGCCAGTTTTGCCAAGTCGGTGTTCTACAGCGTGACGCCAACTTTCCGCTTTTCTCCAGCGGACATCAACAGCTGCGTAAACTGCCAGGACCCCAACAACCTGAGGATCAACCAGTACAACCCGATGGCCAACGTGCACACCATTCGCGGGCGGCACACCCTCAAGTTCGGGTGGCGCTCCTCGGTTGGGCAACGAAATGATTTCCGTCCCGGACGGCCCTCGGGCGATTTCACTTTTGGCCGGGCCTTCACGCAGGGCCCCAATCCCACGCAGAGCTCCTCACTGGCCGGGAACTCGCTCGCCAGTCTCTTGCTGGGAATGCCCAACAGCGGTTCGGCCGATATCAAGGTACAGCCCACGCTCCAGACTCCGTACCATTCGTTTTACCTTCAGGACGACTGGAAGGTGATGGATCGCCTGACCCTCAACCTGGGCGTGCGGCTCGAGCATGAAGGCGGAACGACGGACCGGTACAATAATCTGAATTCCGGATTTGACTTCGGTGTGGCGAGCCCCATCCAAGCCGCGGTTCAAGCCAACTACGCCAAGAATCCGATCCCCGAGCTTACTTCGATCGGCGTCCGGGGGGCCTGGGCTTCGTGAACGTGGGCGGGGCGAGCCGCCGGTTCTTGAGCTACCCCGCGGTGATGGTCGCGCCACGTCTGGGATTTGCCTATCGCTTGACCCCGTTCATGGTTTTTCGCGGCGGCTGGGGCGTCTTCATCGCGCCGAACAACGACAGCAGCTTCCAGCAGTTCGGCTTCAATACCACGACCGCGATGGTCAATTCGCTCGACAACAACCTGACCGCATACAACCGGTTGAGCAACCCATTTCCGAACGGGCTATCGCTGCCGCTGGGATCGAAAGGCGGGCTGCTTACTTCTGTCGGGCAATCCATATCGGCGGCTTCCGCGCCGATCGGTTCGGTGCCCAACTTCAAGGACGGCCTGGCGCAGCAATTCTCGCTGGGCTTCCAATTCGTCCTGCCCTGGAGTCTTTCTCTCGAGACCAGCTACGTCGGGAACCTCTCCCAAAGGCTGACTGATCAATAAGCCGGAAGGTTAACGAAATCCCGGACTCCGCTCTGGCGCTGGGGAACCGGCTGAACACGAAAGTCACGAATCCCTTTTACGGCGTGGTCACCGACTCAACCAGCATCTTGAGCCAGCCGACCGTGACGCGTCCAGCAGTTGTTGCGGCCGTACCCTCAATTTACAGGCATCACCCAGGTCCTTCTGCCGCTCGGCCGCTCGAATTACAACTCGCTGCAAGTTCAGGTCAGCAAGCGCATGTCGCACGGCGTGCAATTTGGCGCGGCGTACACATTGTCAAAGTATATGCAGGCGATTTCGTACCTCAACAATAACGATGCCAAGCCGGAGCACGTAATTTCCGACGCGGACCGTCCGCAGCACCTGGTTATGAACGGCCTGTGGGACCTGCCGTTCGGCCCGGGCAAGCCGCTGCTGAACTCTTCCAACAAAGTGGCCAAGAGGGCCATCGAGGGGTGGCAGATCAACTGGATTGCAACCTTCCAGTCCGGCCAAGCCCTGCCTTTCAGCGGCGCCGACTGGACTGGGCAGCGCGGCAACGACCTTCACACGGTGTTCTCGTGGTTCGACACGACGGTCGGGCAATTTGTGGGCCAGTTCTCGTCGCAACAGCCGTTCACGCTGGTATCGATGTCCAGCCGCCTGGCGGGCTTGCGTGGCCCGGGCATCCAGAGGCTCGACCTTGTCCTGCAGAAGCACCTGACCATCTATGAGCGCCTGTCCATGACCTTCCAGGCGGATTTCTACAACGCGTTTAACACACCGCAGTTCGCCAATCCGAATACTACGGTCACCAGCACCAGTTTCGGCCGCATTACCGGCCTGACGATGAACCCTCGGAATTCATTCTAGCTTCTCCAGGCTCGCGGGGCGATCTCCCCGCTCCGCGAGCCTCTTTTCGACCGCTATGATATTCACTCCACGGGTTGACATTCGATCCAAAGTCAGTCAATCTCATCAAGGATTCCGGCAGAAAGGAATTACGCATGCGTAGGAGAGCTTTCATTCAATCACTCGCCGGCGGCGCCATGGCGGCGATGCCGGCCGCGGCGGCGTCAGCCCAGGCGGGCACGGCGGGCCGTCTGCGCCTCGGGTTCGACTCGTTCACGCTCAACGGCTACGGCTGGACGGCGATGCAGTACCTGGACTATGCCGCCAAAGTGCAAGTCGACATTGCCCACTTGTCGGACGCGAAGGACTACCAGAGCTTCGATCCCGCTTACCTGGCGCAAGTGAAGGACCACGCCGAGAGGCTCGGGATAGAGATCGACGGCGGGCTGGGGTGCATGTGCCCCGATGTCCCCAACTACGTCACGCCCGCCAACACAGCCGCGCGGAAGGCCGCCGGCGCCACCGATCCGGTGGATTGGGTGCGGAGGTGCCTGCGGGCCAACAAGGCGGTGGGCGCCAAGGTGATGCGAGCCTTCCTGGGAGGCGGCGGCGATCGCGGTGGCCCTATCGAGAAGCACATCGAAACCTGCGTTAAGATCCTGAGGGCCGTCCGCACGGAGGCCATGGACCTGGGCATGAAGATCGGGATGGAGAACCACGGCGACCTGCAGGCCTGGGAGATGCGCGGGCTGATCGAGGCGGCCGGCAAGGACTTCGTCGGCTCCTGCATGGACACCGGCAATTCGTTCACGGTGGCCGAAGACCCCATGGTCACCCTTGAGACGCTGGGGCCGTACTGCGTGCTGACGCACATCAAAGACACTGTCGTCTACGAACACCCCAGGGGCGCGGTGGTTCAAGGCGTGGCTCTGGGCGAGGGGACGCTGGACCACGTGAAATTCTTCGACCGCTTCCGGCAGCTTTGCCCCAATGCGCCGGTCAATCTCGAAATCAGCACCGGCGGAGCGCCGCGCGTGATGCCGTACCTGGAGCCCGATTTCTGGAAGCCGTATCCCAAGGCAAGAGCTCCCGAGTTCGCGCAATTCGTCGCCCTGGTGAAGAAAGGGCAGCCTTACATGGGGTCCATGATGATTACCGGCCGCGACCAGCGTCCTCCGGAATATGCGGCCGCTGCCAAGGAACAGAAGCGCGTCGACCTGGAGCGCAGCCTGGACTACGCGAAGAAGGTGTTGAAGATCGGCGTGCGGGCGTAGGATCTGGAACGGGAAAGGATAGTGAAATGAATCGAAGACAACTGCTGAAGAGCGCCGGCCTGGCGGCCGCCGTCGCGCAGACCGCCGGTTCAGGCCAGACCGCCCGTGCGGCAGCCAGCGACCGCATCGGCGTCGGCCTCATCGGGTGCGGGAATCAGGGGACAGCGGACGAAAGAACCTTCGTCGCGCAACCGGACGTGGATGTGGTCGCCGTCTGCGACGTCTACGAGCCGAACATGCAGAATGGCCTCAAGACCGCCGGCGGGAAGGCGAAGACGTATCGCGACTACCGCAAGCTGCTCGAGGACAAGAACGTTCAGGCCGTCATCATCGGCACCCCCGAGCACTGGCACGCCCTCATGACCATCGATGCCTGCAACGCGGGCAAGGACGTGTACGTGGAGAAGCCGGCGGCGCACTACATCCGTGAGGGCCGGCTGGCGGTGGAAGCGGCGCGGCGCAACAACCGGATCGTGCAGGTCGGATCGCAGCAGCGCTCGGGCTCGCACTTCCAACGGGCGGTTGAGTACGTCCAAAACGGAAGGCTCGGGGACGTTCATTACGCTACCTGCTGGGGTCATTCCGCGTCCCCGGAGGGATCGGGACGGGCGGCATCCGCGCCGGTCACAACCCCGCCGGCCGACTTGGATTTCGACCTCTATTTAGGGCCGGCGGCGCAGAGGCCCGTAGGTGAGATCTGGCCCGGCGGGCGCAGCCGGTATTGGGACTTCTCGGGCGGCTACGTCTGCGAGTGGGGCGCCCACCTGGCGGACATCGTGCTGTGGGGCATGAAGGCTCGGAGCCCCAGCCGGGTGTTCAGCATGGGCGCACAGTTTCGCAGCAAGAACGGCGAGATTCCCGACACGCTGGAAGTGCTGTGCGAATATCCCAACTTCATCATGCAGTTCTCGGTGCTGTCGCACAGCAGTTGGGGGCCGAACGGCGATCCCGGGATCGGCCGCTACGGAAGCTACGGAATCCAGTTCCAGGGCACCAAGGGGACACTATTTGTGGACCGCTCCGGGTTCCGCCTCACGCCCCAGTTCATCCGCCGCGACGACCCCAAGCACGGGCCCAAGCCCTTTGCGCAGCGCAACGAGATCGGCTTCTACTACGACACCCCGGGCAACCCGGAGTACTCTGATACCTCCAGCCAGGGCGGGCCGCACGTGCGGAACTTCCTCGATTGCGTGAAGAGCCGGCAGCGGCCGATCGCCGACATCGAAGAAGGCCACTACACCAACACGGTGTGCCGGCTGGCGAACATCTCCTACCGGCTGGGACGCCCGATCAAATGGGACGGTGCGAAAGAACAGGCGATCAACGATCCCGAGGCGAACAAATTGGTGGTTGGAACGTACCGTTCCAACTGGGCGCCGAAGGGGCTGTAGGAAGGTTTCGACAGAAGCAGGAGAGCGTTAATGCCATCGAACGCCGGTCCAGGCCTGCGCCTGGGCTACGATTCGTATACCCTCAATGCCTATGGCTGGACGGCGATCCAGCACCTGGACTATGCCGCCCGCCAGAAGCTGGACAGCGTCCATCTGTCCGATTCATACAACTACGAGAGCCTGGAGCCGGCATACCTTCAGCGGGTGAAGGACCACGCGCAGCGCCTGGGCGTGACGATCGACGGAGGGTTGGGCTGCATCTGCCCCAGCGCGGGGAAGTACAACACGGAGAGATTCGGCGATCCTGTCCAGTGGATTCTCAAAGGGCTCCGCGCCAACAAGGCGGCGGGGTCCAACATCATGCGCTGCTACCTCGGGACCGAAGTGGATCGCGCGGGACCCATCCCGATCGAGCAGCACATGGAAACCACGCTGAAGATCTTGAAAGCGGTCCGTACGCAGGCGCTGGATCTGGGCGTCAAGATCGCGCTGGAGAATCACGGCGACATGCAGGCCCGTGAATTGCGGGCCCTGATTGAAGCGGCGGGAACGGATTTCATGGGCGCCGTCATCGACACGGGGAACGCGATCAAAGTCGCGGAAGATCCCATGGTGGTCCTTGAGATTCTGGCGCCCCGTATCATTCTCAGCCACATCAAGGACTTCGTGATCTACGAGCATCCCCGCGGCGCGGCCACGCAGTTGGTGGCGCTGGGCGAGGGCACGGTGGACTATGTGCGCTTCTTCGAGCGCTTCAGGCAACTCTGCCCCAACGTCCCGGTCCACGTCGAGATGCTTACCGGAGGCCCGCCCATCGTGATGCCCTACCTGGAGCCGGGCTTTTGGAAACAGTTCCCAAAGACCAATGCTTCAGAATTCGCACAAGTGGTGGCTCTGGCGAAGAAAGGCCGGCCGTTCATGGGGACACTGCTCACATCCGGCGCCGGACAGAGACCTCCCGAATATACGGCTGCTTTGACTGAACAGCGGCGGATACACTTGGAGAGCAGCTTCGAGTACGCCAGGAAGGTACTGAAGCTCGGCGTACGGGAGACTTGACGTGAGAAGGCCGCCAGCCGGCATAGGCCGTTCGGGCCACCAGCCGCATCCATTTGTCGTTACAGTATATCCATGACACCTCGTGCCCTGAGGCTGGTCGTGGCCTCCGCAATCCTCATCTTCGCCTGGGGGCCGGCCGGTTCCCTGCGCGCGCAAACCGCCGAATTCAAGTCGGACTGGTCCACGCTCGAGAAGCTACTGAGCGGAATCCAGGGGACCGCCACCACGCCGCCCGCGGACATCGTCACCACCAAGTACACCAGCGGCATGCTCATGGGCAACGGCGACATCGGGGTGGTCGCGGGCGACACCGTCAGCACCCAGAAGTTCTACTTCGGCAAGAACGACTTCTGGGGTGGAGAGTGGCACCCGCAGCGCAAGCGCCTGGAAAATTCCATCCTCCCTTTGGGCGGGATGACCATCTCCTGCTCCACGCCCGGCGCCAATCCAAGTTCGGTCTACCGCATGGTGCAGGACATCCTGAACGCGGAAGTCCGCACCACCATGCAACTCGGCCCGGCGACCGTTCGCATGCGCTCCTGGACCGCGGATGACGGGAACGTGTTCGTTGTCGAGCTTGCCACCGACGCCAGCGCCAAGCCCGTGACTCTGGATGTCAGCTTGTGGATGCCACCGGATAACCCCAAGATCGGAACCACCTATCCGTTCGCCACCGGCGCCTCGGACGGCGTGTTGTGGGCCACTCGCCGGAACAATCTCAACGGCCCGTCGGATTACCAGGCTCGCGCGGCGATTGCCCTGGCCGTAGCTGGCGGCCGATTTGACGCCACCAAGGGCGAGGGTCCCGAAACCACCGGCGCCCTCACGCTGAAGCCTGGATCGCCAGTGCAGATCGTCGCGGTGTTCAAGAGCGCTTCCGGCACCGGCCCGGGCGGCACATCCCTGGACACTCTGCGATCCGAGGCCTTGCGCGCCGCGGCCGCGGTGACCGCGAAGGAAGTCGCCCGCATGCAGGCCGCGCATCGCGCCTGGTGGAAGAACTACTGGCTCAAGTCCTACGTGCGCGTGGGCGACCCCGTCCTGGAAGCCTTCTACTACGGCTCACTGTACGTCCTCGGCAGCGCCACCCGGCCCGGCCTGCTGCCGCCTTCGCTCTGGGCCAACTGGGTCACCACTGACGAGCCTTCCTGGGGCGGACGCTACTTTATCAACTACAACGCCCAGGCGCCGTTCTACGGGGTTTTCTCCGCCAACCGCCCGGAACTCGCCCTGCCCTACGTGGAATTCATGCTGGCCGAGCGCCCGTATCAGGAGAACCGCACCGCCGCTGCTGGCTACAAGGGTGCTCTATACACCCGCAGCCATGCGCCCTTCAACCTGTTCCGGCCGGCGCCCGCGCCCATCCCGGTGGCCGCTGTTAAGGACTACAAATTACTCCCGACGGACCAGAAATCCAACGCCACTTTCGCCGCGCTGCCCATCCTCTGGTATTACGATTACACGCGCGATCCCGTCTTCCTGAAGAACAAGCTCTATCCGCACCTCAAGTCGCTGGACGCCTTCTGGCGCGATTACATGACCTGGGACGCCGCCGGAAAGCGCTGGGTGATCGAGCACACCTCCGCGCACGAATCTCCGTCCGCCGCCGCTGCCAATGACGTGAACCCTAACCTTGATTTGGGTTTTATTCGCCGCGTGCTTCGAACCCTTCTGGAAACCAGCGAGACGCTCGGCGTGGACGCCGACCTGCGGCCCGTCTGGCGGGAAGTGCTCGCGAATCTGAGCGCGTACCCCACCGGCATCTACAACGGCAAAGAAGTCTTCTATGAGGCGGAAAAGCTGGCCCGCGGCTCCCTTTTCCACCTAAGCTGCCAGCCCGTCAACATGGAGGGCACGGTTTTCCCCGGCGAGAACCTGGCCATCGGCGGTGACCCCAAGCTGCTGCGCATCGCGCTGAACTCGCTGGAGGAGATGAATTCCTGGGGCGTCACGCGCGGCGGCAACAGCAACAACGGCTTCTGCAAGGAGTTTCCCGTGGCGGCAAGGGTCGGCTGGCCGGCCGAGGATCTGATCGCCAAGTTCAAGGCGGCGATCCTGCATCAATGGCGGCCCAGCAACCTGACCGTCTTCCAGGGCGGCGGCGGAATCGAGACCGCCGGCTCCATGGAAGCGCTCAACTCGATGCTGCTCCAAAGTGAAGGCGGCGTGTTGCGACTCTTCCCCGTCTGGCCCGCCGGCAGGGACGCTTCCTTCAAGAGGCTGCGTGCCAAGGGCGCCTTCGTGGTGTCCAGCGAACTTGCCTCCGGCCGCGTCACGCACGTCGACATCACCAGCGAGAAGGGCGCGCGGGTCAATCTCGTAAACCCCTGGAAGCCGGATGCAGGCGTTCTCGTGCAGCGGGTCGATCCCTCGACGGGAAAAACCGGCGCCGCGGTCAGCGCTGCCATGGACGGCGGCAACATCGCGTTCGCCACCCAGCCGGGTGGAAGGTACCGGGTCAGCGCAAGGCCGTAACGGACACGCCCCGAACCTACTTTCCGCCGCTGGGGTGGAAGGCGCTTTCCTCGCGGATGATCTCTTCGGCCAGTTCGCCCATCGGCCGCCGCTGGCGGCGGCTCTCGTTGCGGAGGTGCAGGTAGGCTTCCTCCTCGGTGAAGCGGAACCGCTGCTGCAAGATTCCCTTGGCCCGTTCGACCAGCTTCCTGATTTCGAGCTGGCGCCGTATCTCCAGCGTCTCTTCCTGGAGCCTGGCGTTCTGATCCGCCAGGCGGGTTCGGGCAATGGCGCCGCCCAGTTGCTCCCCGATGAAGGTGAGCAGGGCGATCTCCTCGGCCGCGTGTGCGTGTGGTTCCCGATGATGCGCGTTGATGACGCCGATCACCGTGCCGCCCGCCACCAGCGGCACCGAGAGGAACGCCTCGTAGGTGTCCTCCACCAGCGTTGGGAATCCTTTGAACCGGCTGTCCGCGGAAGCTTTCGACGGCAGCGAAACGATGGACTTGTGCTCGGCCACCCACCCCGTCACGCCTTCGCCCACGTGCAGGCGCAGCCTGCCCACCTCCGCCGTGTGGGGCAACTGGGATGCGCGAAGCACGATTTCGTCGTTCTCCGCGTCGAGCAGGTAGACCAGGCAGGCGTCGGACCCCGTCACCTGGGCGGCCAGGCTGACAAGCTCGTGGAGCATCTCATCCAATGTGCGGCTGGAGCTGACAATGCTGCTGACGCGGTGCAGCAAAGTCACGTGCAACGTGGCAAACTCCGGGCTGTCCGTACCCATCACCCCCAGCCTAAAGAGTTCGCCGCAACGCGTCCAATCGAAACTTCTTATTGGACCTATATCAGAAACAAAGGTATGAAAACCCGTTATGCCAGCCGGTAGGTCTGCCGCGCCAGGTTGTAGGACAGGTCGACGATCATCTCCTCAGCCTCGTCCATCCCGATGAGGTGACGCGCCACCTGCCCCGCCAGAAAATTGGAGTCCACGCGGCGGCACAGATCATGCCGCGCGGGGATCGAAAGCAAAGCACGCGTGTCGTCATTGAAGCCCGCCGTGTTGTAGATGCCGGCGGTCTCGGTGACCCGCTCACGGTACCGCGTCATCCCCTGGATACTGTCATGGAACCACCATGACGGTCCCAGGCGCACCGCCGGGTAGTGTCCCGCCAGCGGCGCCAGTTCCCGCGAATAGGTGGACTCGTCCAGAGTGAACAGGACCAGCCGCAGGCGCGGATCGTTCCCGAACTTGTTGAGCAGGGCCCGCAGGTTTCGCGTGAACTCGTTGGAGACCGGGATGTCGCAGCCCTTGTCGGGACCGAATTTCTCGAAGACCGCCCGGTTGTGGTTCCGCCAGGAGCCGGAGTGCAGTTGCATGACCAGCCCGTCCTCGGCGCTCATGCGGGCGAACTCCATCAGCATGTGGGCGGTGAAGCTCGCCGCGTCCTCCTCGCTGGCCGCGCCCTTCAACGCCCGCCCGAAAATCGCTTCGGCCTCGGCGGCAGCGAGCTCAGCCGTGTACGGATCCACCACGGCATGATCCGTGGAAACAGCCCCCATCGACTTGAAGAAAGCCCGCCGGTTCTCCAGCGCCGCGATGTAGCCCTTGAAGCTGGTGATTTGCTTGCCGGCGAGCGCCCCTAGCTTCTCGATCTCCTTGCGCCACGCGGGCGCGAGTATGTTCACCGCCGCGTCGGGCCGGAAAGTGGGAAGCACGCGCCCCTTCCACCCCGAGCGGCGGATCTTGTCGTGCTGTTCCAGCGAATCGGTCGCCGCATCCGTGGTGCACAGAACCTCGATGCGGAACCGCTCGAACAGGGCGCGGGGCCGAAACTCGGGCGTGGCCAGCTTCTCGGTGATCCGCTGGTAGATGCTCGGCGCGGTCTTGGCATTGAGCGGCTCTTCAATGCCGAACACCAGCGACAGCTCGTCGGGCAGCCAGCAGCCCGACGGAGTGCCGCGGAAAAGATAGAACTTCTCGGCCATCCGCTGCCAGATCTTGCGCGGGTCGGACTCCACGGGCCCGCCGTCCACGCGCGGCACGCCCAGGTCTTCGAGCGCGACGCCCTGTGAATAGAGCATGCGGAACAGGTAGTGGTCCGGGACTATGAAGAGCGCAGCAGGATTCGGGAAAGGGGTATCGTCGGCGAAGATTCCGGGATCCACGTGGCCGTGGGGGCAAACCAGCGGCAGCTTTGCGGCCTTCTCGTGGAGCTTGCGCGCGATTCCGCGCACGGTCGGGTCAGGATCAAAATAGCGGTCAGGATCTCGCATGAAGAAATTATCTCATTCCGCTTTCAGCGGCGGACCGCATACAGGTCGATGACCTTCTCGATGGCCCGGCGGCAGACCGCGCAAAATCCCACCTCGTCGCGCGTGAACATGATGCAATCCGTCTGGGGACGGTAGTAACCGCGCGCCTCGTACATGGCGCCCTCGAACGCGCCCACCTGGCCCGTGTGGGGGCTGGTCCCGAGCAGCTTCGTGGTCCAGTCCCGCTCCGTGCGGAACAAAGCCTCCATCTCCTGCTCCGGCCGCTTCCCGGCGCGGAGCCGGCCGCGGCGCTCCCGGTATTCGTCCTGATGCTTTTCGAAAGCTTCCTTGGACCAGGGCGTAGGCAGCGGGACGCCCGGGCGAGATCAAGTCCTTCCATTTCGAGGCGTGGGGGTCCGCGGTCGCGTTCGGCTCCCAGGGCTCGAGCCTGTCCGGCGTGCTGAGGTAGGCGACGTCCGAGGTGTAGTATTCGTCGGCCAAGCCCGCCAGGTGGTGGCCGAATTCATGCACCAGGACGTAGGGCGCGAAGGCGTTTCCCGCCGCCACCGTCGCATAGAGGTTGAAGATGCCCCCGCCGCCGTACTTGCGGTCGTTCGCCACGATGATCAGGAATTCGTAAGGCGCCGCCGAGGCGATCTCCCGCAGGCGCTTGTTGTCAAAGGCCAGAATGTAGCGCTCCGAGCCGAAGGCGTCGTAGCCCACGCCGAACGGCGAACGGCGATACACCCCGTCCGACGGGCGCGAGATGCCAATTTGCTCCGACGGCGTGTCTATGGCCCACACGTTGAAATCGCTGCGCCTCGGCTTGAACGGAGGCGCGGCGAACAACAGCTCCGCCATCCGGCGCGCGTCGCGCGTGCCACTTCTCCATCTGGGCTCGCGTGTAGCCGTCGCCCAGCAACAGCACGTCGGCCTTCTGGCCCGGCTCGCCGTTCTTCATCACGGCCCAGGGCTTGTAAGCGGCCGGAGGCAAACTTCGGTCAATGGCCGGATCGGCCGGATCCACCGTCACCGACCAGACCTCCCGCCATTGGTTCTTGGCGTCGCGCTTCTTCAGAATCACGCGCGCCCGCGCCTCGGGCGCCGGGAACCGCAACGATTCGCTGAACGCCCGGCGCAGACTCTTCGCCTCCGCGGTCAGCTCCCATTCGCCATAGATACTGGCGAAGCCGCGCGAATAAAGCGTCCGGCCGCTCTTCAGGTCCGCCACCTCGAAGAAGTACTTGCCCAGGTTGGTGTCGTCGATCAGCCGGTCCAGACGGCCGGGCCACGGCCCTTCGAGAGCCATGCCATCCAGAGCGAACTGCTCTTCCGCCGCGGTGCCGGCGTGGATGTAGTCCAGGCGCAGCGTTCGGGGCTCCGCCGCGAACGCCAGGCCGCCGGCAAGTATAAGCGTCAAGAATCGCCACATGAGTCAGCGCCGCCTTTCGATCCGAAACAACCATCCTACTGCGGCGGCTGTCTGATTTTTGGCGGAAGAGAATAGCGGGCGGGCAGGAGCGAGAAGTATTCGACGAACTTCCGCACGCCTCCCACTGGACGGCTTTCCTTGGAAAGCAGGATTTCGGCCTGCTTGCGAAACTGTTTGCCAAGCTCCGAGTCCGGGTTCCACGGGCTTTCCCGAAGCCAGCGCCATGTGAATGCCCTTGTAGTCGTTCGAAAAAGTGGTGTACACGGGCAATCCGAGCAACTTCTCAACCTCGGGTGTAGTGACGACATCGCGCTTGCCGGCGCGATTCAGGACGATGCTGACGCGGTCCTCCAGATCGATGGATCGCAAGAACACCAGCTTCTCCCGCGCCAGGTGCAGGCTGGGCAGCTCGGCGGTGCACACCAGGAAGATGCGCTTGGACTCGTGCATAATCTCCACCGAGTACTTCTCCAGATTGCCGGAAAGGTCCAGGCAGATCGCGCTGTAGTGACGGCGCGCATAGTCCAGCAGGCTTCGGACCTGCAGAGGCTCTACCCGGTAGCCGAGATTGATCTTCCCCGCGGGCAGCACGTCCAGCGCTCCGCGCACGGAGACGATCTGGTTCCACAGCGTCTCATCCATTTGGAACGAGCTCTCGGTGGCGTCGGTGACCGAGTGGGGGTTGTCGAGCTTGAGCATAAAGCCGATCAAGCCCGAATTGAGGTCGAAATCGACAAGCAGGACGCGGGTACTGGGCAAATCCGACATCGCCGCGCCCAGGTTCAAAGCCACGGTGGACGTTCCGGCGCCCGCCTTTGACGGCAGAAACGAAAAGATCTGGTCGCTGAGGTTGGCGCTACGCGGGGCGCGCTCGACCGCCTGCCCGGCTCGCGCGACGGCTTCCACGACCGCGGGCCCGTCGAACGGCGGTTGCAGAAACTCCCGCACGCCCGCGCGCATCATCTCCAGCAGCACTTCGGGACTCGGGTCCTGTCCCAAAGCCAGCACCGCCACCCCTGGCGCGTTGGTCTCCACGCACCTGGCCACGGCCACGGCTTCGCTCAGGTTCTCCACGCTGAGCAGGACCACCTGCGGCGCCAGCGAGCGCAGCAGCCGCACCAGTTCCTCTTCGGCGGGGTATTGGTCCAGAGAGCGCACTACAGCGATAGGCAACGCCTCAAGCGCCGTGTTGAGCTGGCCGGCAAGGCTCCGGTCCGGGCAAATAGTGATGGATCTGAGGATAGGCCCTCCTCCTGATTCCATCCTACGGGTGGAACACCGAGCCGCCAATCCCTGTCGCGCCCGATTCGGTGATGAAAATTGCCCTACTGCTGGGGTTCAGGTAGCTGATCCAGCCTAAGCAGGAAACCTGACGTGCTGCCGGACGGACTGGGCTTCGCGGAGCCGTCGGTCACCGGCAGATTCCTTGAACTGCTGTAGCCGGAAACGTAGATGCTGCCGGACGGCAGCGGGACAATCGCCGTGGCCACGTCGTTGCCCCCACCGCCGAAGTAGGTCGAGTATGCCAGAGCATCCGCACCGGCGAGAGCCGTATCCAGGATCGCCACGAACGCGTCCGCGCCGAAGATGCGCTTCTCACCCGCGGGCAGCGCCCCCTTGAGAGGCAGGTTGTTCGAATAGCTGTAGCCCGCAATCACCGGCTGGCCGGGTCCGGCCAGCGCCAAGCTGTAAGCGATGTCCGTACTCGCCCCACCGAAATAGGTCGAGTAGGTGATGGACGGCACGGTGAGATCCAGCCGTGCGAGAAACACGTCGCTGGCCCCGCCGGTCTGCATCTGAAAGGCGTCTGGGGTTACCGGGAAGTCCTTGGAGGTGGTGTATCCCGTCAGCCAGACGCCGCCCGAGGCATCCAGCGTCATGGCGAGCGGGATGTCCAGGCCGGCGCCGCCCAGGTAGCTGGCATAAACCAGCTTGTCGAGGCCCGGCTTGGTGAGGTCCAGCTTCACTATGAAGCCATCGCCGCCCAGGCCCAAATTGCTCGGCAGGGCGCCGCCCGCGACAGGCAGGTCCTGCTCAGAGTAGCTGTAACCGCAGAGGTAGACGGCGCCCGAGGCGTCGATGGCCATTCCAGTAGCGACCTCGGTGCTGTTCCCCCCGAAATAGGTGTTGAACTTTAGCGCCTGGCCGGCCGCTGCGTTGGGATCGATCTTGAACAGGAAAGCGTCATAGCCGCCACGGTTCGCGGGTTGCAGTCCATCCGCCACCATGGGAGAGATGTCGATCGAGCTGGTGTAGCCGGCGACGAGCATCATTCTGTCCCGATCCAGGGCCAAGGCCGTCGGGGTTTCCGTCTTGCTTCCGCCGATGAAGGTGCTGAAAACCAGCGAATCGGTTCCGGAGGCGGCCGGGTTCAGCTTCACGGCCACGGCATCCTGGTTAAAATCGCTAGCGGTATTCCCGGGGCCTCCCAGCTTCTCCTGCATGGCGTTGGCCGTCTTCGGAAAATCCGTGGAGACGGTCGAGCCCGTCAGGTAGACGTTCCCATCCGCATCCAGAGCGATCTGCCCGCCCCAGTCGTTGCCAATGCCGCCGAGGTAGCCGAAGTACAGCAGTTTGGCCGGTCCTGAGGACGGAATGCCCAGCTTGGCGACGAAGATGTCGTAGTTCCCCACCAGAGCGGAGGTGTGCGGCTGGTTCTGCTCGGGCAACTCAATGGCCGACGAGGTCGTGCCGACGAGCCACACGTTGCCGTCCCGATCCACGCTCATCCCGGTCGGCACATCGTAGGTCGTGCCGCCAACATAGCCGGCGTACACCAGGACGGGATCGATGACCAGCGGCGTCTCCCGGTCGTAGCGGCCGACGGCGAAACGCACCTCGCGGTTACGCGCAACCGTGTAACGGCCCTCGATCGTCTGGCGGCGGCCGGCCTTCTCTTGATACACCACCGGCTTGGGCTGCACCAATTCCCGCCCGCCAATGCCCACCCGCAAGGACCCTTCCCGATCCAGCCGAAGGTAGTCGGCTCCCTCAAAGCGCATGCGGATCAATCCGGGATCGACGCCCGGAGAGACGATGAAGTCGTACTCCAGCCGCCTTCCGGAGCCGAAGTAGGTCACGTCAATGCCCGGATAGACATTGCTGTAGTGCACGCGGGCATAGTGAGGGACGTCTCCCTTCCACTTGCCCGGCTGGTTGCCCAGCAGGTAGTTGGTGCGGCCCGGCAGCCGGCCAGCGGCCTGCACGCCCGGCCTGGGATTGCCGCCCGCCAGCGCAAGGCGCATCTGGGCCCGCGCGGCGCCGTCCGCGAACGACAGCACAGCGCCTGACTTATCCAGCACAACGCTATAGCCCGCGCCGCGCGAGTAGTACTTGACGTTCGCGCCGTAGAGGCCCAGGTTCGGCTCAAACCACGGCGGCACGCCCTGCAGAGCCGCCCCCGCCGCCGCCAATGAAGGCGCGGCTGGCGCTGCCCACATGACGGAGATTCCGATGACAATCAACCCGCAAAAAAGAAGACCAGCTTTCATGATGTGACCCGTTCCTTATTGTACGCTGGCGCCCGAGGCCTTCAACAGGCCCCTGTAACCATACCCGCACCCAGCGCGTACACTAACAAATAGAGACGACGTATGGTAAAAGTATTCGGATTCATTTTAATCTTAATTGCGTGGTTCCCCGCTTTGCTGGCGGCGGCTGCAAACCGGACGGCTTGCTCCTTCCATGACATCGCCGTGGCGGGGCAGCGAGTCATCGTGCTCTGCGATGAGGGCCAGTTGTTGGTGAGCGACGACCAGGGAGCAAACTGGCAGCCGCGTCCGCTGCCCTCCGAATCCAAGTTTCGGGCGCTGGCGTTCGTGGATCCCCGGCGAGGCTTTGTGGTCGGAGACAAAGGGACCCTGCTCGCTACCGAGGACGGCGGCAATAGCTGGAAGCCGGTCAAGGCCCCCACCGAGGAAACCCTGACCGACGTTCATTTTGTGGGCGAATCGGGCTGGATCGCCGGCTTTTCGGGAATCATGCTGCACACAGCCGATGGTGGCCGGACCTGGGCCAAGCAAGACACCGGAGTAACGCAGGCGCTGGATAGCGTTTTCTTTTTGGACGCGAACCACGGTTGGGCGGTGGGCTGGATTGGCACTGTCGTTCGCACTACCGACGGCGGTAAGACCTGGCAGCGGACGCCAATCTCCATGGCCTGGTCCATGAGTTCGGTCTATTTCCGCGACGTGAACAACGGCTGGATTGTGGGCTTCGCCGGCCAGATCCTGCGCAGCCGTGACGGCGGCGCGACGTGGCAGGCGCAGAAAAGCCCGATCAACGCCTGGCTGACTTCCCTGCAATTCGACAGCGCCGGGCGCGCCTGGATCACGGCGGACAATGATTTGCTGGTCAGCGAAGACAGCGGTGAGAGTTGGCGGCTTGTGGATGTCCCCGAGACGCCTTTCCTGGTTCGCCTCCTGCGCGTGAACGACACTCTCTGGGCGGTAGGCCAATACGCCGTCCTGAGGCAAACCAGAGACGGCAAGCAATGGGAGAGCATCCAGAGTCTCCAGGCGGCGACCCAAGCTTCGACCGCCGCATCTCAGCCCTGACGGCGCGCTGTGGCGCTTTCCAGTGCCGGATTGGGATTGATGTTGTGCAGGCAGATGTGATCGTAGGCCCATAGAATCACCCCTTCGAGGCCCTCCCCGAGCGCTGTCAGGCACTCCTTCTGCCATGGATAGCCAGGCTGGAACACCGGCAAGAGGTGACGGAGCGAGTCTTTGGGCCAGCCCAACCCGAGTCCAAAAAAGACCGAGGCGCGTGTGAGATCCAGATCCCGCGACCAGGCGCCGAAATCGAGCGCTTCGATCTTGAGGCGATTCAGGCCGCTGGTCTCCTTTTGCTCCCACTCGGCGGGCAGGTTCACGAAGCGATTCAACCGCCCCCCAATCAGGTGTACACCCGCGGGCGCCGGATAATTTACGTCGTACGGGAATAACAGTTCGAACTGCGCCGAAGGATGCGCGCCCCGCACGTGGGCGATCAGCGCGGCGACATGATCGCGCAGCCGGCCGCGCAGGAAAATGGCGTCGGCGGCATCGTTCACGCCCGGGTCGTCCTCAGGGGAGGTGAACACGTGCAGGGGCCGGCCGAGCGCTGCTTGCGCGGCGGCCTGCGTTTCATCATCGTAGTAGGCCATGCCGGCGGCGTTGTTGAAGTACCACCAGCAGAACTCCCCGAACTGGAGGCGCGGGACCAGCGACGCCGCGGCCATCAGGTCCGCCAGATCCATGTACAACTGCTTCTGGAAATTCAGCATGGGACTGGAAAACGCGCAGTGCGTTGACACCAGGCTGCCGAAGCCGACCGACGTCTCGACCTCCGCGCCATCGGGAAACTTCGCGCCAAAGCCCGCCGGGGGATTCACTAGTTCCATGGAGGAGGCGACTGTCACTTCCCTGCCCCGCACACTGCATTCGTTGAAGAAGTCCAGATGCCAGTCGCGCGCTCCGCGGTTGAGGACTGGCGTCTGCGACGGGTCCACCACCCAACGGCCGGACTGTCCGTTCTGAAGGCTGCCCGTCCAGGTAACGGTCCCGCCCGATCCTTGCCCGCTCTCCTTTGATGCCTGAAAAGTGTATGAATATGCAGCCTCCGGGGAACGTGCGGTGATAGTGAGCACATTGTCTTCCGCCGAGGCCCACACGCCCACGTAGGTGGCGTTGATGAAGTATTGGAAGTGCCGGGCGATGATGGCCGCGTCTTCGCTGGGGAACACGGACTTGCCGCAAGTCTGCCCGCCGATGGCCAGAAAAACCTGGTCGCCGGAGAGAAACTGGCCGGCGAAGGTCACGGTGACACTGGGGATGACCGCATCCAGCCGCTGCCGCTGATTCCACCAAAAGACGCCGATGTACTCGTTCATGGGCCCGGCGAAACCCAACTGGTCGAACATCCAATGAATGCGCGCCGGGGGGAGCTTGTAGGTGTGGTCGGTGCTGTAGTCCAGAGCCGGGGAGACGTTGTCGATGGCGGACAGGGCGTCGGGGACATCCGAGGGCACGGCCGCCTCGATGAAATCCAAGTAGAACGGCCCCTCCGACTTGAGCCGGATGGTGACAGTGTGCTCGCCGGCGGGAACCGCCGAGCGGACTTTCCCCGCGTGACCACCGCAGGCTCCGCTTCGAGATGACAGATGAGGTCCGTCTCCTGGTCCTGGTCCAGGCGGATTCCCACCGTCCCCCGCCCGGCATAGAGAGAAGTGCCCACGTACAGATCGTGCGGCTCCTGGCAGGCATAGAAGACGGTGACCTGGTCCCCGACAACCGAGGCGCAACGGGCATAGCCTCCTGAATAGAAACCCGACTCCGTGGCCCAGTCTCCGGTGTAGCTGCACCAGGAGTCGTTCTCCTCGACGCGAACGCTGCCCGGCCCGGCCACCGAAAGCGCGCGCTTGGACTCCAGCCCGCTCACGGACCAGTTAGTAAAAGCAGCCTCCCATTCCGCGGAAGTCATGGCCACGCCGTTGGCCAGAGCGGGCGCCAGCGTCAGCCACATCAGCCGAACTTGGGAAATCCCGAGTGCCTCGAAATCGAGCGTGATGCACCACGTTGCATCGGAACTTCCCCCCTCAAAGATGGCGACCGGCTCGCTGGTGCGCAGGCGGTCGTTCTTCGCGACGGCGTACATGCGGACCATGTTGCCATCGGCGCCGGGCCGGTCGGCGATGACTCGCAGGGTGTTGCCCTGCGCCTCGGCGCGCAGCGGAATGAGAGTGCCGAGCGTCTCCCAATCCACGCCATTGATCTGCGCCGCCAGGTTAGCGGCGATCTCGGTGGCGGAGGGCAAATCGGGATCGTTGGGCACGATATAGTCGAAGGCAAAGTTCAGGTACCAAAGCGTCAGCCGGTCGTAGCCCTGAAGTCCGTTGTCCTCGATCACGAAGCTCGCCTCGGCGCAGGTGTAAGTCCCGCCGGCCTGCTGCGCATGCTCAAACAAGTTGATCTTCGCCGTGGAGCCGTCGGGGCGAATCACGTCGAGGAAGGGCCAGTCGATGGTGGGGTACTTGGGTGAGTCCAGCGGCATGAGGCCCGAATAGTGAACGTCGAACGTCAGCGTCAGACCGGAGAAGTCCGTATCGGGAAGATACTTCAGCCGCGGGTGCTCGTAGAAATTGTCGGCATCGTACAGCACCAGGACGGCGAAGTCCGCGGGATCGCGAAACACGCCGCTTACTTTGAACGCCGATGGCGTGGCGGAGTGCAGCGCCGCCGAGGCCCCCAGATGGTCGAAACCCCGCAGTTGAATGGTGCGGTCAGGTTGAAGCTTGTAGATTCGCTCGGACACCGTTCCCCCGCTCCGATGCTAGCGGGCCGGCCACGGGAGGGGGACCCACCGCCCTGCCGTCTTACGGTATATCCTTGAGAAACCGCCGCAAATAAAGAGAGGAAACTTGTGACCGCCAACAACAGCCAGGCCCGAATTGCCGAGCTGATCCGTGCGCACGAGAGGCTGCTGTTTCTTCGCGCCTACCCTCGGAACCCGGCCATGTTGCGCCGGACCGAGAAGCTGCTCGCGTCGTTCCAGAAGCGCGTGGAGCGCCTGCGCCGTTCCGGGGCGGATCTCTCTCCGCTCGAGGAGCCGGAAGTTTCCGGCATCGCGGGCACCGGTTTCTCGGCCATCTTCAGCTATGAAGTCGTCAGGCGGCTACTGGAGATCGAGCCCGGCCGGATCAAGGCCGATTGGGAACGTTATGACGTCACTGACCGGCTGGCGGGCCTCTGGCGGCGGCTGTTCCCGCTCGTGGAAGAAGACACCATGGTGGAGGCGCACGTTCCCTACCTGGAGTGGCTGGGCCGGGCCGCGGGCGGGCTGGACAACGCGCTGGCGTGGCTCGTGTCCTGTCTGGAGGAGTTGCCTGTTTCGTCCAAAGACAGGGCTGAGCTGTACGCCTCGCTGGAGTTGCCTGTGCGCTGGGAACTGGGCGACTCGATGGCGGCGCGCACGGCCATCGCACGGCCCTCGCGACAAATCTTCTACCACAAGGGTCCACTCATTCGCCGCGGCGAAGTGTCCATCGAGCGTGAACTGGCATCCGGGCCGATCACCGTCGAGCGGGTCGATGCCGAGAGCGGCCCGGCGTTCCTCAACATGGCGCTGGCGACCTCGGCCGCGCGCTACCGGGAACTGCGCGGGTTCACCTTCGGCGATCCGAACAGCGTGCTCCACGCCGGCGCCGGCCGGGGCGTCGAGATCTTCCTTTGCGGCGTGCCCTCCGGGCAGAGATTACCGTTGCGCGCCTACCACGCGGCGATGATCTTCAAGAACGGTGTTCCGGTCGGATACTTCGAAACCCTGTCTTTGTTTGAGCGGATGGAGGTCGGCTTCAACCTCTACTACACCTTCCGCGAGGGCGAGACCGCCTGGATCTTCGCCCGCGTTCTGCACCTGTTTCAGCAGATTCTCGGGACAGCCAGCTTTTCGATCGAGCCCTACCAGATCGGCCTGGATAACGAAGAGGCCATCGAGTCCGGCGCGTTCTGGTTCTATCGCAAGTTGGGATTCCGGCCGGTGCTGCCGGCGGTGAGCGAATTGTTGCGGCGTGAAGAATCCAGGCTGCTGCAAAAGCCCGGCTACCGAAGTTCCGCGGGCACCCTGCGGAGGCTGGCGGCGGGCCATCTCGTCTTCGAGACACCCGCGGCGCCGCAGGGCGAATGGGATCGCTTTAGCGCGCGCAACGTGGCGCTGGCAACGCTGGCGCGAAAGCCCGAAGAGGCGGCGGCTTCGGTGTCGCACGCCCTCGGGATCAGGGCCGGCGCGCACGCCGAGTTCGCCAATCTGGCCCTGGTGTTGGACTTGATCCCCGGGCTCGGTGACTGGCCCCCGGCCGAGAAGGCCGCCCTGGTAGACATCATCCGCGCCAAAATGGGCCCGGACGAAACACTCTATGTGCGGCTCATGCAGGGGCACAGCAGACTGCGCGACGCAATTCGAAAACTCGGAAGCGCGCCGGCTACCTCAGACTGAGGCCGCCGTCGATGGCCAGGATCTGGCCGGTGGTGAAGTTGGAGGCTTTCATGAAGTACACCACCGCATCCGCGATCTCGCCGGCTGTGCCGCCGCGCCGCGCCGGAGTGGCTTCGATCATGGTCATCCCTTCCGGGTCGATGTCGTGAAAGGGGATGACCCCGGGAGCCACGGAATTCACCGTGATGCCGGGTGCCAGCGCCTTGGCCAAGGCCTGCGTCACCATGATCACCCCGGCTTTGGCGGCACAGTAGTGGACGCGGTGCGCCCAAGGCCGTAAGCCCCCGAGAGAACTGATGTTGACGATGCGCCCCTCGCCGGTCTCCTGCATCAACAGAGCCGCTTGCTGAGCGCAGAAAAAGACCGCTTTCAGGTTGACGTCCATGATGAGGTCCCAGTCGTCCTCCGTCATCTCCAGCGGGTCGCGTCGCGAAAAGCGGGCGGCGTTGTTGACCAGACCGTACAAACCGCCCATGCGGTCTTCGACTTCGGCGAACATCCGCTCGATCTCGGAGACCTTCGCCAGGTCCGCCCGGAACAACGGCGCCCCGCCGCACTGCTCCGCCGTCTCGCGCGCTTCGGACTCGGAGTTCAGATAATGGATCCCGACACGCGCGCCCTCTGCCGCCAGGCGAAGGGCGATCCCCCGCCCGATGCGCCGTGCCGCGCCGGTGACCAGAACTGCTTTCCCTTCAAGACTAGACTGTGGGTTCTCCATGTACCTCCACCTCTTCGGGCTCCACACCCTCGGCCACCGGCTGGGGCAGCTTTCCCGCCAGATGGAGCCAGGCCCAGAAAAGCGCCGTCGTCGAACTCAGGATTCCCGCCCACGCCCCAATGGTGCGCGGGTCCACGGAAGTCGAAGCCACGCCGGCGCCCATCATCGAAACCATCATAGTCGACCAGGTCATGGATTCGATGGTGGCGAACACGCGGCCGCGATAGCGATCGGGCACGTGCCGCAGCAGATATGAGGAATTCAGCACCGAACTCACGCCGACGCCGGCTCGCGACAGGGCGATGAACGCCAGGGCGGCCCAGAATTGCTGCATCTGGCTGAACAGGACGTAGGCGCCTCCGTGCACAATGTAACAGATCGCGATGGTCCACTTGTAGCCCCGGAAGCTCAGCCTGGGGCCGAGCCTGTGGGCGAGCACGCCGCCGATCATCAGACCGACGCCGGCGAAGCTCCAGAGCGTGCCGATCCCCGCCGCGCCCCGATGAAACACGACCTCGCCGAACAGGCTGAACAAAATCTGCGCCGCGCCGCCGCCCGTGGCCCAACCCACGCTGATCAGCGCGATGCCCACCACCAGCGGTGTTTGCCGCATATAGCGCAGGCCCTCGGCGTATTCATGGAACGGCCGAACCACTCCGGTTTCCGTCAACGAAGGCCGCTCAACCCGGAAGCTGCCTGAAGCCACTCGCAGGCGCGAGATCGACCACGCCGAAAACAGGAACGATATGGCGTTGACGAAGAAGGCCCATCTCCATCCGAAGTGCGCCACCGCAGCCCCGGCCAGCAGAGTGCCCAGCGTGATGGTGGTCCACTGCGTGGTCTGCGTGAGTGAGTTGGCAGTGTGCAGCTCTTCCCTGCTGGCGATGGCGGGCAACACGGCGGCCCTGCCGCTGGTAAAAAACGGCGAGGCGAACATCAACAGACTGCTCAACAGATACAGCAGCCAAGTGTCGTGCCGGGCGACGGTGAGAATGAACAACGCCGCGACGACGGCCCGCACCAAGTCGCTGGCGATCATGATGCGCTTGCGGTCCATGCGGTCCAGCAGCACACCGGCCAGCGGGCCCGCCGCAATCGCCGGGATAGCACGCGCCAGCATGATGCCGGTCACAACCAGGCCCGAACCGGTCATCTGCAGGGCCAGGCTGAAGACGGCGATGTTATTGAAGTGGTCGCCAATCTCGCTGACGACCTGGCCAATCCATGTGTAGCGGTAATTCCTGTTGTTACGGAGAAGCTGCCTGAAGGATGGAGGGCCGCCAGCCACGGAATGGCCGGGGGAGAGGCTCATGGACTCTTCTTCGCCTCCTCCCAAAGCCGGTCCATTTCGGCCAGGCCCGCCTCCGCCAGCGGCTTACCGCCGGCGGCCAGTTTGCGTTCCACGTAGCCGAACCGGTCGCGGAACTTGGCGTTCGTGCCCCGCAGCGCCTGTTCAGCGTCTACCTTCAGCAGGCGCGCCAGGTTGACGAGCACGAACAGCAGATCGCCGACCTCTTCACCGACTGCCTCCCGCGGGCCCTGGCTACGGGCTTCGGCGAGCTCTTTCAGTTCCTCATCGAGTTTGGCGAGAACCTGATCCGGATTCTTCCAATCGAAGCCAACCGAGGCCGCGCGCGAGGTGAGCTGTTGCGCCTCCATGAGCGCAGGCTGTGAACGCGAAACCGGGGCCAGAAGCGCGGTATGGCTGTCGCCTTTCTCGCGCTTTTCCTCCCGCTTGATCTCGTCCCAGCGCTGTTTGACCTCGTCGGGGGTCTTGGCGTCACCATCGGCGAAGACATGCGGATGGCGGCGGATCAGCTTTTCCGCGATCGCATCGAGCGCTGTATCGATGGAGAAGCGGCCCTCCTCGGCGGCGATCTGGGACAAGAAGACCGCCTGCAGCATCAAGTCACCCAGTTCCTCGGCTAACGCTGCCCAGTCGCGGGAATCGATTGCTTCCAGAACCTCGTAAGTCTCTTCCAAAACATAGGGTTTGATCGTGTCCATGGTCTGCTCGCGATCCCAGGGACACCCCCCGGGGGCGCGCAGTCGGGCCATGATGTCGACCAGCCGCCGAAATTTATCCGCTGATGTGGATTCGCTCTGCAAGGACATGGAACCGCAGGATGCCGTGGACTGTCCGGCAATTCCAATGTATCACGCTCCCCCTGCAAATCTTCGCTGCAAAGCCTGCGTAGATGAAGAAAGTTCCTAGCGTTTCGCGCTTCGTTCAGGACGAGGTTTGTTGAAAACGCTCCACTTCACCCTGTGGGCCGCTGCGTGCATAAATAGCGCCATTTGTCAGAGCAGGAGGGGAAGTATGAAGTGCCACAGGTTGAGCGGTGTAACTTCGACTACTCGCGGAATCCTCTTTGCCGTGAGCGTGCTACTTTGCGCGGGCTTTGCAGTTGGCGCGCTTGATCAGTCCATCACCTCTACGAGCCAGAACCGTCCGGCAGCTCCTGCTGCCGCGGTTGCGGAGCAGCCCAGGCAGGGTCAGAGCGGCTACCAGATCGTGGTAGCGAATGACCTTGGAATGCACTGCGCCGATTTGGATCACCGGATCGCCACGATCCTCCCGCCGTTTAACGTCCTGCATGCCCAGGCGTTGCGGAAGGGAGGCCGGCCGCAAATCCTGGGTCCGGCCGACGTGGAAATCGTCTATTCGGCGGCCTCCAATCCGCTGGACCCGGCGCTCTCCCGTCCGTTCCCCGGCCCCGTATACAAGACCAACTTTTGGGACTTGAACCCAAGGGGAACAGGGAATTCGATCGCCTTCGATGCTTACAAGCCTCACTACCCGCCGGGCGTGCTGGAGCTCTTCCCATTGCAGCCTGACCACGGGCTGCCCGTGCCGGATCTCCAGAGACTATATTTGGGAGACCACCAGTTGGTGGCGGACCGTCAAGCCATGCCGAGTGCGGTCTCGACGTCGCCATTTGTTACGCAGCCCTATTCGGCGAACGTCCCGCAGAAATTCGCCCTTTTCTATAGCAGCTTCCCGTTCTTTATCAGCTTCCCGTTTGGCTACACTTTGCCCGCTATACGGTGGTTTTCGGCGGAAGGTATCCCTTTGGCCCCCTTCGATGACGCCGGTCGTCCGAATGAGTATCCCCTTCTGCGAGTTCAGGCCAGAGCGGTCCCAGGCAACCGTCTGGGAGTTTCTGCGGGCACCGTGCTGGCGTCCCTGGATACCGTGGCGCCGGTCGCGGGCGAAGTGGAATGCCAGAGCTGCCATACGTCCGCCACGGATGGTGGCAACGGCATGGCCACAGACGGGAGAGGTTTCCGTGTTGCGACACGCTTCGACGACCCTCAGTTCGGCGCCGTGCCCGAGGCGGTCAGCATCGAATACGCCTTCGACTTGAATGTCCTCCGACTGCACGATCGCCGGCATAGCACCAACCTGGAGCAGTCGACTCCGATCTCATGCCAGACCTGCCATTACACGCCGGCACTGGATCTGGCGCACGTCGGTCCCAAAGGGCCCGGCGACAGCGACGCCAACGGCAGACAGCAAACCCTGAATCAAACCTTTTCCAGGGTGATGCATTCCTTCCACGGACAGCTCACCAAGGCGGACGGTACGAAGTTGTTCCCCGAGATGCCCTCACCAGTCGGACGCAGCGTCGCAGAGCGGGACCGCGTCTTGACTGAGTCCTGCTACACCTGCCATCCCGGCAGGGTGACACAGTGCTTCCGCGGAGCAATGGCGAATGCGGGCCTGGCTTGTCAGGACTGTCACGGAGGCCTCTCCCAGGTAGGGAACGACTTCTCCAGGAATGTCTCCCCCGGCAATCCGGGCGCCTTCATCTTGGCCGGCGACTACTATACCAACCCGGCGACCCCCCGCGTCCCGTGGGCCAATGAGCCGATGTGCCAGTCTTGCCACACAGGAGACGTGTTGAGGAACCTCGCTAATTCCTCCGGCACAGTAAAGTCCAGCGATAATATCCGTCTCCTCCAGGCCTTCCGCACCAGCGACGCCAACGCGAAACCCATCGTGGCTCTGAACAGGCGTTTTGCGGAAAATCAAAGCAGCTCAAAACAGATCCTGTATCGACTGAGCAAAGGACACGGCGGCGTCTTCTGCCAGGGTTGCCACGGAAGCACGCATGCCGAGTGGCCCAATGCCATCGCTAACGCCAATGACAACGTGGCCGCGCTTCAGCTTCAGGGCCACGCAGGCACCTTGACTGAGTGCAAGAGCTGCCACGGCCCGGGAAGCTTTCAGATAGACATGTTCAAGCGGAACTTCGATTCGGGCGGAATGATGAAGGGGCCTCACGGCATGCATCCGGTTGACGACCCTATGTGGGGGGACAAACACGGCGAAGTCTTCAAGGACTCCGCCACACCGCGAGGCGCCTGTCAGGCTTGCCACGGGGCCCAGTTGGAAGGTGCCCCTCTTGCCCGCGCCGCGACGACGCGCAGTTTGGAGTGCAAGGACGAACACTTGCCTGGCTGCGCGGCAACGTCCAGCGGCAAGCGCATTGTCCTCACCGCAGGAACTCAGGTGAGCTGTAACCTCTGCCACAAGATGCCATCTACTGGAGACTGATTACGCCGACTTGCGTGACCTGACTTCAGCGTCCTTCGCGGCGAGAATACCGGCTCCCGGATTGCGGACATAGGCCTCCATGCTGCGTATGAGGTTTCGAACCACCAGGCGGCGGCGGTACAACGCCTCCAGATCCGCCTCAGTTCCAGGGCCTTTCTTTGGGGGAGGATTTTGTCTGTTAGCGGTCATGGACTATATGTACTAGAACTAGAACCGCCTTCGCAATACCAAGTTCAGAGGAAAGATGCGGGAGTCATACCACCCCCATGAGGGTGGTATTTATTACAGGTAGAGGCCTCTCCGGCCGCGTGCTAGAATCAAGACTCGTTTCGCTTCAATGGATTTCCTCCAAGGTCTTAATCCCCAACAGCGCGAGGCCGTCTGCCATCTCGATGGACCTCTTCTCATCCTGGCTGGCGCCGGAAGCGGCAAGACCAGGGTCATTACCAACCGAATTGCGCGCCTGATCGGCGTCGCCAGGGCGCCTGCCGATTCTGTACTGGCCGTAACGTTCACCAATAAGGCCGCCAGCGAGATGCGCGAGCGGGTCCAGAAGCTGCTCGCCGAGACCCCTGTGGCGGGGGCCCCTTGGGTCTCGACCTTCCACTCGTTCTCGGTCCGGTTGCTGCGCCAGAGCGGAGCGTCTTTGGCTGACCTGCGGTCCGGTTTCCGCCCCGATTTCACGATCTACGATGAGGATGAGCAGTCGGCCATCGTCAAACAGGTCTATAAGCGCCTGGGGCTGGACGACAACTTCATGCCCTACCGGGCGGCGTTGTCCAAGATCAGCTTCGCCAAGAACCACAAGCAGACGCCCGCTGAACTGTTCCAGTCCTCGGCAGACCCCAAGACCTCGCGGCTGGCGGTGGTATACGAGCATTACGAGAACGGCCTGCGGCAGGCGAACGCGCTCGATTTCGACGATCTTCTGCTGGAGGCGGTGCGTCTCCTGCAGCACGACGAGACCGTGCGGGATGCCTACAACCGCCGTTTCGCTTACCTGATGGTCGACGAATACCAGGACACCAACCGGAGCCAGTACGAATTGATGCGCCTGCTCACGGTCGCCCGGCAGAACCTATGCGTGGTGGGCGACGAGGACCAGTCCATCTACGGGTGGCGCGGAGCGGACATTCGCAACATTCTCGATTTCGAGCACGACTACCCGCGGGCCAAGGTGATTCGCCTGGAGCAGAACTACCGCTCGACCCAGCAGATCCTGGAAGCGGCCAGTTCTCTGGTCTCGCACAACAGGGAGCGCAAGGGCAAGTGGTTGTGGACCGAGGAAAAGGGCGGCGCGCCGATCAGCCTGTATGAGGCCGGCGACGGCGAGCAGGAGGCCCTGTTCATCGCCGACACGATTCAGCGGACCGTGCGCGAGGATCCGTCAACCCGTGTGGCGGTTCTCTACCGCACCAACGCCCAGTCCCGCCAATTGGAGGAGGCGCTGCGGCGCTACAGCGTCCAGTACAACGTGGTGGGCGGCTTCAGCTTCTACCAGCGCGCCGAGGTCAAGGACGCGCTCGCCTACCTCAAGGTGCTGATCTCCCCCGAGGACTCAGTGAATCTGCTGCGCGTGATCAACACGCCGGCCCGGGGCATCGGCCGCACCACGCTGGACCAGGTGGAGCGCTACGCCAACGAGAATGGTCTGAGCGCCTGGACGGCAGTCGTACGGATGCTGGACGCCAGACTCTTCCCCAACCGCGCCCAGGTGGCCCTGGCGGCCTTCCGCAAGACCATCGAGGAGCTGCGGGAAGCCGCGGCGCACGAGCCGGTACACGCCGTGTTGTCGCTGATCCTGGCTCAAACCGGCTATCGGAAGATGCTCGAGTCCGACACGGCTCCCGAGGCGGAAAGCCGGCTGGAGAACCTGAACGAGCTATTGAACGCCGCCGCCGAGGCGTCCGAACGCGGCGAAGGGATCGGCGAGTTCCTGGACCACGCGGCTCTGGTGTCGGACAGCGACCAGTTGGACGAGCGGGCGCAGGTATCGCTTCTGACGTTGCACAACGCCAAGGGCCTCGAGTTCCCGGTGGTCTTCGTCTCCGGTCTGGAAGAAGGGCTCTGCCCGCACAGCCGCTCTGCGGAGTCCGAATCGATGCTGGAGGAGGAGCGCCGCTTGTGCTACGTGGGCATGACGCGCGCCGAGCGGCGTTTGACCCTGACCTGGGCCCGAGCCCGCCGCCGATTCGGGGGCGGCACCATGCAGCCGTGCCAGCCTTCGCGCTTCCTCCGCGAGATTCCGGCGAAGCTGACGCAAAACCTGAGCCCGGAGATGAACGTGCCGCAGATGGATCTCTATCTGGAGCGCCGTCTGGTGCGCGAGAGCGTGGAGCGGACCGCGTATACTGGAAAGACATACAATTCCCTGGACCACATCCGGCAGTTTTTCGCCGAGCGTGGACAAACGCCGGTCCCCCAGGCAGCTGGCGGGACGGTGAGCCAGGCTCCCAGGCCGCCGGCCGTGAAGCCGCGGCGCGGCAAGGGGACGGGCGTAGGCGCGGTGATTGAGCACCCGCGCTATGGACGAGGCACGGTGGTGCGCAGGGAAGGTGAAGGCGACGAGGCCAAGCTGACCGTCAGCTTTCCGGGCTACGGCGTCAAGAAGCTGGTACAGAAGTACGCAGGATTGAAGACAGACGAATGAACACGAAGAAGATCACCGACAAGCTGGAACGCAAGAAGTTGAAACGCACCGCGCGGAAGAAGGCTGCGCCCAAGCCCAAGCGGGCCGCCGGCGTCGCCCGCGGCGCGAACAAGAAGAGAGTCAAGAAGATGGTCAAGGGCCAGCGCAAGCGCTAGCAGTTGGTTCATTGAGTCAGCTACTCCGGACCAAGAGTATCGAAGCGCTGATCGCGGCCTCCGAGGACCCGGCGCGACGTTTGCGCAAAACCCTTGGTCCGTGGAGTCTGACCGCGCTGGGCATCGGCGCCGTCATCGGCTCCGGCATCTTCATCCTTACCGGCACGGCGGCGGCGGGCGAGACGCTGACCTACAGGTCGCTGCTGCACGCGCCGGTGCTGGATCTATTGCTGCACGGCACGTCGGTGATTTCCGCCACGGGCCGTCCCGGAGCGGGGCCCGCCATCTCGCTCTCCTTTGTCCTGACGGCCATCGCGTGCAGTTTTGCCGCGCTGTGTTACGCCGAACTGGCCTCCATGATCCCCGTCTCGGGGAGCGCTTACACCTACTCCTACGCCACGCTGGGCGAGATCTTCGCCTGGATCATCGGCTGGGACTTGATCCTGGAGTACGCCGTCTCCAACATGGCCGTGGCGGTGGGCTTCTCCGCGTACCTCAACGACCTGCTGGAAAGCATGTTCGGGTTCCACTTGCCGGCGGCGACTTGCCGGGCCCATGATCGCCGGCGGCGAGTTCACGGGAAGCTGGTTCAACCTGCCGGCGCTGATTGTCCTGCTGGTGCTGACCGTGATTCTCGTGCACGGCGTGCGCGAGAGCGCCGAGACCAACAACGTCATGGTGCTGATCAAGCTGGCGGCGATCCTGATCTTCGTCATCGGCGCGGCCCGCGCGGTCCAGACTGAACACTGGCGGCCCTTCATGCCCAACGGCTTTTCCGGCGTGCTGACCGGCTCGGCCATCGTGTTCTTCACCTACATCGGCTTCGATTCGGTCTCCACGGCGGCCGAGGAATGCCGCAACCCGCAGCGCGATCTGCCGATCGGTATCATCGCCACGCTGATCGTCTGCACCGTGCTCTACACGGCGGTGGCGCTGGTGCTAACGGGCATCGCCGATTACCGGACTTTGGGAAACGCCGCGCCGGTGGCCACCGCGCTGAAGGCCTTGGGGTACGAGAACATTCGGCGCTGGGTGAGTCTGGGGGCCATCGTGGGGATGGTCTCCTCTCTGCTGGTCTTCCAGTACGG
This sequence comes from Bryobacterales bacterium, assembly GCA_963744775.1. Taxonomy (GTDB): domain Bacteria; phylum Acidobacteriota; class Terriglobia; order Bryobacterales; family Bryobacteraceae; genus CAVUVG01. Next base: position 155,665 of record CAVUVG010000008.1, on the reverse strand, counting down.
GCAAGCCAGGGTGTGGTTCGCGATGTCCCGCGACGGCCTGCTGCCGGCGGCCTTTTCCAAGGTCCACCGCGTCCACAAGACGCCTCACGTCAGCACCTGGGTGGCGGGACTAGCGGTGGGCCTGCCGGCGGGAATCTGGGACATCGGCACCTTCGCTGACCTGGCCAACATCGGCACGCTGTTCGCCTTCGTGCTGGTCTCGGCGGGGGTAATCGTGCTGCGGCGGAAACAGCCGGAGCGCCCCCGCTCGTTCAAAGTCCCGCTGGTCCCGTGGCTCCCGGGGCTTTCAATTGTTTGCTGCCTGGTGTTGATGCTGAGCCTGCCGCTCCAGACCTGGGTGCGGTTCTTGGTCTGGCTGGCGGTGGGACTCGCCATCTATTTCCTGTTCGGGCGAAAGCGCAGCACGCTCGCCCACGCCGACTGACCTCCAGCCTCGGCCTACCGCCGGCCGGGCTGGCTGCTGACGGCTGGAGCGGGCGTGGCGCCCGTGCGCGAAACCGGCCACGAAGAAGTATAGATGCGCAGCCCCAGCAGCGATTCCAGCACGTGGTAGTCGCCCGGCCCCGCCCAGCGCATGGCGATGCGGCCCACCACCGCCTGCACCACCGGCCTGAGTTCCTCGACCGGATAGTAGGTGAGCGCCAGGTGCAGCGCCTCCAGCGACGGCATCTCCGCCAGTGCTGTAATCGCCTGCCGTTTTTCCTCCGGCCGCCGGGCGATGGAAATGGCTTTCTCGATCAGGTCGACCCGCTCGGCCTCCGGCCGGTTGCGCGCATCCACCAGCATGCGGATGTAACCGCTCAGCGCCGAGGAGTGCCGCGGCAGGTCGTCGTCGGTCACCGCGATCTGCCACAATTGCTCCAGCGGCAGCAAGGATGGCCACTGCGCCAGCGCACGCACCGCGCCCGTCCGCGTCGCCCAGTCTGAAGAGCCCAGCGCGTCCTGGATCACCACCAAGCCGCGTTTGTCCCCCAGCCGCCCGAGCGCCTGCATCAGAGCGACCTTGGCGTTCGAATCTTGCGTGGATGCCGCCGCCGCAACGACAGCGTCAGCAGTCTTCTCTCGTTCCCCGATAGCGACGATGGCGTCTTCCAGTTCCCTGCCGGGAGCGGACATCAGCATCGTCACCAGGGTCTTCTGGTCCTCCGGCAAGCCAACCTTACCCAAGCTCTGGATCGCCTCCGTGCGCAGCGCCGCGTCACGGCCCGCGACTGCCTTGCGGAGAGCCGGCAGCGCGTCCGCGATGCCCCGCGCCCCCGCCGCCCTTACCAGTGGAATCTGGGCCGCGGGAGCCGCACTCGCCATCATTTCGACGATGCGCTGGTTGACGCCCGGTCCGGGCATGCGTTCCAGTGTCTGCCGGGCCACGGCCTGCACCGCCTCGCTTCCGGAACCTGCCGCCGTTGTCACCGCCGCCACCGCCGAGCCGTCGCCCAGCACCGCCAGCGTGCGCAGCGCAACGATTTTGACGTCCTCGCTGGGGTTCTTCAGCGCCTCGACGACCACCGGCACAACCGCCCGGCTGCCGCTTCGCTCCAGCGCCCCCAACAGCCGCATCTGGTTGTTCGCGGAAAGCGACGGCATCGCTTGGGCGATCTGCATCAATTCGCCCTCGGCGCTGACCCGGTCGGCCAGCGACACGGCCATCGGAATCAGGGCTTCGTTCTTGGATTGAAGGACCGCCAGAATCTGTTTGCCCGCCTGCGCGGGCTCCGCCAGGATCAAAGCACGCAAGCCCGCGGCTCGCAATTCGGGCTCCACATTCAGATCTCTCAATTCGGCATAGAAAGCTCGCGCCTCGCTCGCCTTGCCCGAGGCGGCCAGCAATCCGGCGCACAGCAACTGTGCCTGAATGATGTCTTTTCTCAACGCGCCGCTGGTCTTGTTCCGGGCGCTGGTCAGCGCCTGCAGCGCCTCGGTGGTTCCCAGCTTGCCCACCGCCAGCGCGGCGGAGGCAGCCAGTTCGGCATTCGAACCGGTCAGAAATCCGGTCAGGACCGGCAGGGAGGCCTGATCTTTTCTTTCGCCGAGGATGAACACAATCCCGGTCTTCGTCTGGTCCGGCATGCGCGCCACCGACTCGCGCAGCCGGCGGGTCACCGCATCGCCGGAGATCTGCGCCAGGGCATGGATGGCGATACCCGAGGCGTCCGCGTTGGTCAGCAAAGACACAAGCGGTTCAACCGAAGCGTCTCCGCCAACGTAGGCAAGCTGGCGGCAGAGAAACTCCCGCAAACCGGGAGCAGCCTTCGGCAGCCCCGCGATCAGCCTTTGCTCCGCCGATCGTTGCTCGGGCGTGCCGATGAGCCGGGGCAACACCCGCTCGATTTCGAACAGGACGGCCCGGCTCTTGCCGTAATCGTAGTCCGCCGCCTGTTCCACCAGACGGCCCAGCGTCGCCAAGTCTTGACTTGCCTCAGACGCTTCAGCCGCTTGACACGCCAGCAGGCCGGCCGCAACACAGAGGATGACACTGCGAATCAACTTGCCGTGGAGTTGCATGATCGTTCTCGTCCTCATCCTGCCCTCACGCCTGCCACGGGCTGCGCATGGCGCGCGTCCGCAGCCGGTTGGCTGTCTCGTTGTTCAGGAACCGCTCCTGCCGGATGTCCCACTCGAGCGGCGTACCCAGCCTCACCGCCATGTCGCCGATGATACAGGTCATGTCCACCTGAGCGGAGTGCTCGATGTCGGCGATTGGCTTGTTGCGGCTCTTCACGCAATCCAGGAAGTTCCTGAATAGAGCGCGGCGCCGGAGTTAAAGCGCCCGTCCGGCGGCATACCCAAATCCTTCAACAGGCTCACTGGCTCGGCACTGATGCCCAGTCTGTGTACCTGCACCCAGCCTTCCGTCCCTTCAAACGCCACGCCGTGGTCCGACAGCCACCTGTAGCGCCTGCGCCATTCCTCCGGCTGACGGCCCAAGCTCACGTAGTGTATCGGCACGCCGTGGTCGAAGCGGAACGTCAGGTCCCAACCTGTCGCGTTGTCGTTCACGCCTTCGCGGGGAAATGAAGCCGTGCCGCTCACTTCCATAGTTCGTGCGGCCCGCGTCGCCAGGCCCCACAGGCAGATGTCCATATTGTGGACACCCCAGTTGCAGATGGTCCCGTGGCTGTAATCGGACCTGCCGTACCAGCCTCTTTCCTTCCCTTCCCAATAGCCGTGGAGCGGCGCGGGTCCCTGCCACATGTCCCAATCCAGGTAATCCGGAACGGGTACGGCCTTCGGAAGCTCGACGGGCCCACGGCCGCCCCACTCCGAGCTCGGCACCCAAGTGCGGACCTCCTTCAGTTCGCCGATCGCTCCGCTATGGACCAGCCGGATCGCATGCTCGTAAAACCTCCCCGCGTGTTGCTGTGCTCCCCACTGAAACACCACGCCGTTACGCAGCACGGCCTCGCGCGCCGCCTGTGTCCAGGCGATCGCCAGCCCCATGGGCTTCTCCGAGAAGATGTCTTTCCCGGCCTTGGAGGCGGCGATCATCATGGGAACGTGCCAGTGGTCCGGCGAGGCGATCATCACCGCATCGATGTCCTTCTGGGCGAGCAGTTCCCGGAAATCCTTGAACTCGCGGCAGCCCTTGTCCCCATACTGCTTGTTGACGATCGTCAGGGCCGTGTCACGGGCGTTGCTGTTCACGTCGCAGATCGCCACCACCCGCGCATCTCTCTGCGGCAGCAGGTTCACCAGATCCTCTCTGGCCCTGCTTCCGACTCCAATCACGCCCATGGTGATCCGGTCGCTGGGCGGAACGCTGCCCTGCCTGCCAAGAGCGGAGGCGGGGACAATCATGGGGCCCACAGCCGCTCCCACCGCACATTTGAGAATCTCCCGGCGATTCAACCGTTTCATTTCTTTCATGGCCCTCACAGCCTCGATGGAAAGCGCTTCATCAGAACATCCCGCTGCTTGATGTTTACGTAATTGATCAGAAGGTTCTCGAGCCAATACTGGAGGCTCTTGCCGCCGCCCACGAATGTCCAGATCGCCATCACCGTCAAGGTCCACAATCTGGATCTGAGTGCCTACGCCCGCCAGCGAGTTGAACGCCAGCGGATAGCGCGTGAATTTCGGCTCCTTGCCCACTTCCAGCGAGTAGTAATTCAGCACGATGGGGTCAAAGGCGCCGGGATCGCCGTCGTTGTGCGCCCTGTAGCGCTTTCCGGTCACGATGTCCTGGTGGCCGTCGCCGTTGAGGTCGGCCATCAAAACACGTGTATCTGGGAATAGAGCGGATCAATCACATGCTTGACCCATGAGCGCACCCCATGATTCATGCGTTGCTCCATCCAGAAGAGGCCGTAATCGTGGGCTTCTCCATAAATCACGTCCGGTAAACCGTCTCCGTTCACGTCGTAGATCAGCATGGGGATGCTTGCTTCCTCGATCAGACCGAAGTCAAACATGAACTCCCACTGGTCCTTGGCCACGTCGATTTGGCGGAACCAACCCTTGCCGCAGGTGATGTCGTTCTTCCCGTCGCCGTCCACATCTCCGAATCCGAGGCCGTGCAAATTCCCTTTAGGAGCCACGGGGCGCTGCACAAACTTACCGTCCTTCACCTGAATCCAGTAATAGGGCTGGTTGGACCAGAAGGCGGGCAGGATGTCCATCGTGCCGTCGCCATCCACGTCCGCAGCCATGGCGCCTTCCAGATCCTTGGTGTCCACGATCTTCGCGGCAGTCCACTTCACGTCCGGCTTGCCGGGATTCTGGTAATACCAGATGCCGCCCGTGCCCCAGCGCGCGAGGATCATGTCCGGGAGGCCGTCTTTATTGACGTCCATCACCAGTTCTTCATTGCTGCTGATCCGCCCGTCAGGCGTGGGCGGGGTCAGAAACTCGGTCTTCTTGTATTCCGGTTGCCGCCAAGCCGGCACCTTGTACCAGAATCCTCCGCTGGTGACTTCAAGGCGGCCATCACCGTCGATGTCCATGACGTTGATGGTCTCGGACTCTGTACGATCGATCTCATGGAGTAGGAAGAGCGGATGCTCGGCGAAAGCCGCGACCGCGAAAAGAAGGCAAAAAATAGGAAGTGTGATTTTCATCATGATTCCTGTGCAGGGTGGAGGACAGGCGCTCGGCCGCGTCTTCATCGGCGTAAGCCGCCACGATCTCGCCGAAATAGACGCGGTGAAAGTCCTCCGGCGGGTAGGCATCGTCGAGGACCGCCTGGACCAGAGCCTCGGGCGACCACGTCGTTTCTGTGAAGGGTCCGGCATTCGTAGTGCACAACGCACTCCGCGATGACCGGGGGCCGGACCTGTTTGCTCGGAATCAGCGTGAGGCCCGCTTCCTTGAACTTGTCGTGGTCCCGGCCCGAAAGCGTTCCGCAGAGGTTGGCGGCGGCGGCCAGTTCCCGAGGCGGCACGTTAACGGTGAAATCGCCAACCTCTTCCAGGCGGCTGTAAGTGAAACGGGAGGGTCTGACCAGCACGATGAAGAGCGGCCGTCCCCAGATGGAGCCGATGGCGCCCCATCCGATGGTCATCACGTTGGGCTTGCCGGCGGCGTCCGCAGTGACTAGCAAGAGCCCATCCTGGCGCATCCTCTGCGTGGTCTGCGCGAAGTAATCGCTGTATCGAATCGTCTTCTTGACCATGTATGGGCGCTCTCAAGCGGTCACTGGGACTCATCTTACTACAGCGGCTTCGGAGGAATCGGCTCGAACCTAACCCTCCCCCGAGGCGCTACAATTGGTGCTGCGTTTCCGGTTGGAATGGAGAACTCAGATGCGAAAATTGATATGCTCTACTGCTGCCTGTATTCTGCTGTTTTCAGCGATCCTTCAAGCTCAGGGACCGCTTCCCCGCGAGCAATGGGGAGCGCCCCTCGTGACGGTGTCCCGAACTGACGCCAACTGGGTAATTGCCGGCAAGAAGAACCGAGTTACCCTGAACCAGTCCAACCTGGCCATGACGGTCCAGGCCGGCTCCGCCACCTGGAGGATGTCGCCGTCGTTGAAGGACGACATGCTCGTCAAGTCCCGCGGCGAAGAGTTCTTCGTGCGCCTTGCGGACGCCGGGAAGATGCAGATCGAGCCCTACGACACCGGCTTCAAGACGGGCGTGAAGATCACGCTGCAGCAGTTCCAGCACGCGGGCCAGATGGCGGGAGGAGCCCCGCTCGATCTGCGACTGTATCTGACCGTATGCCTGGAAGGCCAGGATGAGGATCTGGTGTTCGATGTCAGCGCTGCCGAAGGCGAAGCCGTCGTCCGGCAACTCGACTGGCCCAAGGAACTGGATTCGAAAGACGTCTATGATCACGCTGTCCTGAGCAACCGCTGGGGCACTCTGCTGCCGCGCAACTGGCCGTCGGAATACTCGCCGATTCGCGAAATGACCAAGGACGGCAAGGTGGACCCCTCGGACACGAGCGTCGTCGAGAGCAACCTCATCGAGTGCTGGTCCATGTCCTGGTGGGGTTTTCAGAAAGGCGAGTCGGCGATGATGATCATCGTCGAGACGCCCAACGACGCCTCCTACAAATTCAACCACCCGGCCGGCGGCCCCACGGTGATGGGACCGCGCTGGAGAGCGCAGTTGAGCAAGTTCGGCTACCCGCGCTCGCTCAGGCTGATCTTCTTCCCCAAGGGCAACTACGTGACCATGGCCAAGCGCTACCGGCGCTACGTGATGGACATCGGCCAATTCGTGTCGCTGAAGGAGAAGATCGCACGGGAACCGATGGTCAAGGAACTCATCGGAACACCGCACACCAGGCTTCACACGCTCACGAACTATCGCGAGGGGGGCTTCCGTTACGATCCCAAGAATCCGTCACGGAACTTCCGGGTGACTACCTTCGACCAGCGCGCCGCCGAGTTGCGGAAGCTGAAGTCCAGGGGCATCGAACGGCTGTACGTCTGCCTGGCCGGTTGGCCCTACCGCGGCTACGATCGCCAGCATCCCGACGAGGTGCCGCCGGCGCCGGAAGCCGGTGGTTGGGACGGACTCAAACGCTTTGCCGATGCCATGCAGGAGATCGGTTACCTGTTCGTGCCCCACGATCAGTATCGCGATTACTACACGGACGCACCGTCATTTAACGAGCAGTTCGCGGTTCACGAAGAGGATATCGTGCGCCCGCCGAGCATGTTTCCGGGCACGCGTTTCGGGCAGACCAAGACGGGCTACGTCCCTTACATGGACCATTGGGATGGGGGCATGATGACCTACCTGAGCTCCCGCTTCCAGTTCGGGCACATGGTGAAAAACTACAGAATGATGCTTGATCACGGGATCAAGCCGCGCGGCGTCTACCTGGACGTCTTCGGCTACATCCCGCCGGACCAGGACTTCAACCCCGAACATCCCGTTACACGGACCGACAGCATGAACTTCCGCGCCCTGTGCTACCGCTGGGTCCGCAATAACCTGGGCTTAGTGGGCACGGAAGCCGGAGCCGACTGGGTGGTCCCCTACGTGGACTTCGGAGCTTCAAATCCCGGCAAGGGCACGGCCATACCGGTCCCGCTCTATCAGCTGGTCTATCACGACGCCATCGTCACCCCGACGAGCGGGCTGCTGGGCTTTCTGTACGGCGGCGTTCCAGCGATCAGCCCGGGCGCCACCGACGAGGCCATCGCCTCCGTACGCCGCGCCTCCAGCCTGCACGCCAAGACCGGCCTGCTGGAATTGACCAACCACGAGTTTTTGGACAGCAAATACCGCAAGGAACGAACAACCTTTGCGGACGGAACCACAGTGACCGTCGATTGGGATGCCAACACGGTCGAAATTAAGCCTGACGTGAGGTGACTATCAACATGCATTTCCATAAATTATTCACAACCAAGAGAATTCTGATCACGGCCCTGGCAATCTTATTCTTCTCGACAGGGACCGCAACCGCACAAGACCGGGCCGCCTGGATGAGCCAGGCGAAGTGGGGCGTCATGACCCACTACCTGGCGGACTGGAAAGCCCGGGAATTCAAGCTCCAGATGAGCGTCGATGAATGGAATAAGATGGTCGACAACTTCGACGTGGAAGGACTCGCCAAGCAGCTCCAGGCAGCCGGCGCCAGCTACTACCTGATCACCATCGGACAGAACTCGGGGTATTATCTCGCGCCGAACCCGACCTACGACAAGTTCGTGGGCATCAAGCCGAGCAAGCTGTCACGGCGCGACCTGGTTTCGGATCTTTCCGCGGCGCTGAGCAAGAGGGGCATCAAGCTCATGGTTTACTTGCCCTCCGGCGCGCCAGGGGGTGACAAAGTTGCAAACACCGCCCTGCAATGGCGCAACGGCCCCTATCCGAATCGCGAGTTCCAGCTCATGTGGGAGCAGATCATTCAGGACTGGAGCAAACGCTGGGGCGACAAGGTCGTGGGGTGGTGGTTCGATGGCTGCTACTTCCCGAACTCGATGTACCGTTCTCCGCAGACTCCCAACTTCGCCAGCTTCGCGGCAGCGGCCCGCGCGGGCAACCCGAACAGCGCGCTTGGCTTCAACCCCGGCGTGGTCTATCGCATCCTCTCCATGACGCCGTACGAAGACTATACGGCCGGCGAAATCGACCTGCCGGAGCGGGCCACCGTCCGTCGCAACGAGGGATCGAAAGTGGATGGCATGCAGATCCAGATGCTGAGCTATCTCGGCAAAACCTGGGGCATGGGAGATCCGCGTTTCACCAACGAGCAGGTGATCGAGCACACTCGCTCAATTACGAAGTATGGCGGCGCGGTCACCTGGGACACGCCGGTCCAGTTGAATGGAACGTTCTCTCAGCCGTTCCTGGACCAATTGACGGCTTTGGGAAAGGCCATGGCCGCGAAGTGATGAAATGGGGCGCTGCCAGTGGTGGCGCCCTCTTTTCGGACCGATGGAGGACTGACGTGTTGAAACACCAATTCGCTCTAGTAGCTCTTGTTGCGCTCCTAGGCTGCACCGCTCCTGCCCTGCATGGGCCAGCAGTTAGCGCCCGAGGAATGGGGAGCGCCACCGGTCAAAGTTACCCACTCGGCCGGCACTTGGACCATTGCCGGCAAGAAGAACGCCGTCATATTGAACGAAAAGGACCTGTCGTTTACCGTGCAGGCCGGGCCCGCCACCTGGAAGATGGTGCCGTCTTCTTCCAAGGATATGGTGGTTCGGGCCTATGACGACGAGTTCAACGTGCGGCTGGCGGATGCGAGTTCCATCCAGATTGTGCAGTATAAGACAGGGTTCAAGACCGGAGTCAAGATCACACTGGACGGCTTTCGCAGCACCGGGCAAAAGGCTCCGGGCGCACCGCTCGATCTTCGCCTGTACCTGACCATGGCGCTGGAGGGCGGCGACGAGGACCTGGCCTTCGAAGTGGCGGCAGTGGAACGCGACGCGCTCATCCGCGAGTTGAACTGGCCCACCGCAATCGATGGACGCGAAGTCGACTACACTCTGCTCAGCAACGACGACGGCGAGATGCTGCCGCGCAACTGGCCCCATCCCTACTCTCCGATCAATCGCGCCGCCAACGACACCAGCGTCATCCAAAGCAACTTGATCGAATCCTGGTCCATGTCCTGGTGGGGATTCCAAAAGGGGCCCTCCGCGATGATGATAATCGTGGAGACTCCGGACGACGCGGCCTACACGTTCTCACATCCGGCGGGTGGTCCGACCTCGATGGGACCCACCTGGAGGCCGCAACTCGGCAGATTCGGCTATCTGCGGAGTATGCGGATGGTGTTCATTCCGAAGGGCAATTATGTGACGATGGCAAAGCGCTATCGCCGCCATGTCATCGAGTCCGGGCTATTCGTTTCGCTCAAGGAAAAAATCACGCGGAACCCGATTGTGGCGAACCTCATCGGAAACCCGTCCACCGGGGTGAGCATTTTCAGAAGCATCCAGCCGGGCGGCCCCCGATACAACACCAAGGATCCGCAAAGCAACGCGCGGCTAACGACCTACGCGGAAGGCATTAAACGTCTGCGCGATCTGAAGGCGCAGGGCTGGAATAACCTGAACGTCACGCTATCGGGCTGGCCCAACCAGGGTTACGACCACCAGCATCCGGACGGCCTGCCGCCCAAGAAGGAGGCCGGCGGCTGGGAGGGCATGAAAGCGTTCTTCGACACCTGCAAGGAACTCGGGTACACGTGCGGGCTCCACGATCAATATCGGGACTACTACCCGGACGCGCCTTCCTACAGCCCGGATTTTGCGGTTCATGAGGAGAGCCAGTTTACACCGCCGATCCGATTCCCGGGCACGCGCTTCCATCCGCACGACTGGAAGGAAGGCTACATCCCGTTCATGAACTATTGGGACGGGGGCACGCAGACGTTCCTGAATAACCGGTACATGCTTGGTCACATTCAGAAGAACTACCGATTGATGTGGGAGCATGGAATCCGTCCCCAGAGCAGCAACAACGACGTGCTAGGCTACATTCCGCCAGACGACGACTTCAACCCCGAACACCCTAGCACCCGCACCGAATCGATGCGGTCCAGGGCGGCCGTGCTCAACTTCGTGCGGGCTAACGTTGGGATTGTAGGCACGGAGGACGGCGCAGACTGGATTATCCCGTATATTGATTTCGCCACAAGCCGGCAGAACCGGAACCCTAGTAGCGGCAACGACGAATCCTCGTACGATGCGATTCCGATTCCGCTTTACGAACTCGTGTACCATGACGCGGTCGTAACAACGGGGGGCGGAGGTGGGCCTCGCGGTTGGCTCTTTGCCTACCCCGCTGGGTTGGGAAGAGGCGGCACGCCGGCCGCAGTCGAGGAGGTGAAGCGCAGGGCGGCGCTGCAGAAGCGACTGGCCTTGGTCGAGATGACCAACCACGAGTTTCTGAATGAAAAGCGTACCCGGGAACGGACCACCTACGCGGACGGCACCACCATTACCGTCGATTTGGACGCGAAGTCAGTCGAAATCAATCCCGATGTGAAGATCGCGCAGTAGAGTCTATGGTGGGGCGGTTCCCCCTCAAGGGAGTACCGCCCCACGATCTCAAGCCTGCCCTGCCGCTGCCTGCGACGCCGCCTCCGCCTTACCACCCTCGAAAACCGTATTCAGTAGCTGTGGCGAGGCCTTCCTGGTGAAGAGGCTCACGGCTACAAGTGCCACCGTGCTAAGAGGCAACGCCACGATCAGCGGGTCTACCACCGGCCAGTTGGGTGTGTTCGCCAGCAGAGATCTCACGCCAAACAACGCGTTGCAGATGCCCAGCGCCTGGGCTTCGGCGTCCTTGACAAACACCAGCCAGAAAGCCGTCACGACGGACCCTACCACCATGCTGACCTTGGCGCCTGCCGCCGTTACTCCCCGGAAGAAGAGCCCACCGATGAACGCCGGCAGGAAAGCCGAAGCGCACAGACCGAAGAAGATGGCCGTCGCCCTGGCGATCACGTAACCGCCGCGCGTGTAGTATCCGATCACCAGTGAAAGCAGAATCCCCACGATCATCCCGACCTGGGTCACAGTGATGCTGCGGGCCGGGGCCCCGGCCAACTGTTTGTACACGTCGTGGCCGATGCCCGTCCCCATGGTGTGAATCTGGCTGGAAAGCGTGCTCATGGCGGCAGCCAGCAATGTCAGCAGAAAGAGCACCCCAAACCAGCGCGGCAGCGCCCTGGTGATGTAGATGGGGATGATGCTGTCGGGGTTGAACATCCACCCTCCCTGGCCGTCGGACACCACAGCGCGGAGAAAACTCGATGCCTTGGGACGCACTTCCACTCGGCCGTCGGGGAGAGGGGTCACTACGGCCGCGGGCATGATCGCCGCGGCTTTGCCGAGGCCGTTGGCGACTACGTGCGTGTCGGGGGACCCGTTGCCGGTGGTGTCGATGTGCAGCAGGCGGCAGGGCACGGTCCGGGTCTCAAACCGCTCCTGCTTGGCGATGACCATGGCTTTTTCGGTCGTCGACAGGAGTTGCCCGCGGATGACCTCGTGTTGGTAGAAGTAGACGTTGGAAAGTGCCCCGACGGTGAAAGCCACGCCGGTCATCATGAGGATGAAAATCCCGCCCACCCAGACCGCGCGGTTCAACTCGCGGTCGGACTTCACCGTCATGAACCGCACGACGAGCTGCGGCTGGGCCAGCACGCCGATCCCCACTCCGAGCACGATGGTGCTGACCACGATCCACCACAAGTTGTACTTGGCTGCGCCCCAGCCGAACAACGGCATCGATGTCCAGCCCTGGTGCCCGATGGCAGCATGGCCGGCAAACACCTGGGCGCCCATGTTCGTGAGGTCCTGGTGAGCCGTGACGACACCGCCCAGCATGCTGTACGACCAGATCAGAAACACTGACATCCCGATGAACATGATTGCGCCCTGGAGCGCGTCCGTATACATGACGCCCTTCAGCCCGCCCGCCAGGACGTAGCCCGCCGTGAGCACGGCGAAGATCAGGAGCGAGAGCGCATAAGGGATCCCGAAATGCGTGGCGATGAACTCGCTGCCGCCGATCAGCACGGCCGCGGAATAAAGCGGCATGAACAGGAAGATCACCAGACCGGCGAAAACCTGAATGAACTTGCTCTCGTAGCGGCGCCCCATCAGCTCGGGAAAGGTGTGGGCGTCCAGGGCGTGACCGATTCTGCGCGTCCGCCCCCCCAACAGGACGAAAGCTATGAAGATGCCCACGAAGATGTTGCAGAAGGTCAGCCAGAGCAAGCTCATGCCAAACATCCCGGCGACGCCGCCAAAACCGACGATGGCGCTGGTCGAGATGAAGGTGGCCCCGTAGCTGACCGCCATGATTACGGGGTGCGCCTTGCGGCCAGCCAGCATATAATCACTGGCGTTCTTCGTCCGCTTCCAGCCGAGGTAGCCCAGGTAGACGACCGCGATCAGGTAGGCAAATACCGCGAGAATTTCCCAAAGCTTCATGCCGATCTCCTGTTTCTTCGTGTGGACCGCGGCGGCGCGAGCCTGCCGGAGAGGCCAGGGATCCCGCTAGTTCTCTTCGCCGGCTTCCTTCTCGTGCTTCGCCCAAACCACGTCCGCCTGCGTTGGGCCGGTCTCGTACTTCCGGCCGCGGACGGCGGCGAAGATAACGCACAAGATGGTTGCCGCCAGGCACAACAGGTAGGCCATCCAAATCCAAGGGTCAGGAATGCCAATCACACTAGCGACCATGAGTCCACTCCTCTTGACTTCCAATAAAGGGAAAAGTTCGCCGGATCCCTCTCTGGAACTGTATACCGAGTCTCCTCGGAAACACAAGGAGTTTTCGAGGTCTTTGTGCGAAATTTTCACGGCTGCCAGTCGCGCTTCCATTCGCGCCACCACTCGGCGCTTTCGAGGTTGAGCGCGTTCCAGCTAAGATCGAGCATCCGGCGGTCTTTGGCAAGCACGCCCTCCCGCGTCACCTCCGCCGGCAGCGCAACTAAAGTGGCGAAACGATCGAAAACCAGGCCTCGGCCGGCCTCAGGCGCGCGTGTCAGCAGGTGCCACAGCGTGATCCCGTCGCGAGGCCGCGCCGCGGCGAGGACTCGTTTCAGGTCGCTGGCTTCCCTGCCTGCATCGAACGCTGCAAGCGCGCGGCGCAGTTCCTCGCTTGCGTCCTCGAAATATGGAGTTCCGGGGCCGCCCTGCCGCGTGGTCCTGCAAGCGGCGCCGGCAGGGATGAACGAATCGCGGCCGTCAAACTGAAACGCGACCCAGCCCGCTTTAACCCGCACCAGCCCGTCCCCGCGGTCATCGACGGATAGCGTGTATTCGCAGCCCAGGTCGATCGCGCGCGCCGATGGCGTCTCCACGACAAATCGGCGGGGCGGCGCCCAGATCAGCGCGTGGATGACTCCGCGCCGCAGCGCGAGAATCTGCTTTGCTCGCGTGGATTCCGTCACGCGGAGTTCTGAGGCCGCCGCGACTTCGAGCCGTCCGATCTCGTCGGCTTCCAGCGTGACCTTGCCGCCGTCCGTGCGAAGGTACTGTCCGGTGCGCAGTCTCGCGGTCCGCTCGGCGGGACCGCTGCCCAGCCGCGCGGACCCCTCGACGGCGATGACCTGCCATGGAGACTCGCCCCGTGGCGTAGCCATGCGCAGTTGCGCGACGCCGATCCCGATCATCACCACTGCGGCGGCAGCGGCAGGGATCCAGCGAGTGCGTTCATGCCCGTGCAACGGGGAGGGGAGGCGAAGGTCGCCCCCGTACCGCAATCTTCCGAGGACCTGCTCGATCCGCTCGACCTCGGCATCGACAGGCCCCGATCGATCCCAAAGATAGTCGTTGCTCATCTCGCGGCTCCTCCCAGTTGCTCGCGCAACAGTCGCATGCCTCGGGTAAGATTCACTCGCACGGAGTCGTGGCGCATCCCTGTCCGCTCGGCGATTTCGGGCCCCGTCATTCCTTCCACCAGCCTCATCACCAGCGTTTCCCGATACGCTTCCGGCAGCTTGCGAATCGCGTCGAGCGCAACCAGCGCGTCGTGGTGCGCATCCTGCCCGGGAGGCTCGGCGGCCGAATACGCCGCAAGTTCGACGTCCGGGCGCGCGCCGCGATGGTAGTCCATCGCGCGGTTGCGGGCTATGGAGCCGATCCACCCTCGAAACGCGCCTGGCGCCCTGAGGAGCGACAGTTTGTGCATGGCCTGCATAAACACCTCCTGGACGAGGTCCTCGGCCTCGGCGGGCGGAACGCGCGCGATCAGGATCGCGTGCACCATTCGGGCGTAGCGCGTATAGAGCTCGCCGAAGGCGCCGCGATCCCCATCGCTCGCGCGGCGGACCAGTTCGTCATCAGAATCCGGTTCCGCCGCGGGCATCGGTGCCGATCAATGTAGCCGGGCCGATCTGCGGCCACGGCCATCGTGCCCGCTTCATCCCTGCTCACTTTCGCGCTATCACCCCCGCCTCATTGAGAAGCGCGCTGATCTGGGCCTCGCTTGCCTGGCCGCGCATCTCCTTCTTGTTGTACCGGTCGACGCCTTCCGGCCCGATAGCCGCAAGAGTCGTTGTGACAGCGGCTCCGGAGCGGCCAACAAACTGGACGATCCAGCGGCCCTGGTCCGGCCACTGCTTCGCGACTGCGAACATGCCCGGTTCCCGCATGGGCGTCAGTTTCAACGGGATCGTGTGGCGCTTGCCGTCCACGATCCCAATGGCGTTGCCGGTGATTTTGGCGTCTCTTACTGGTTCGACGCAGCCTATCGCTTTCACGGTTACCGCTGCGTTCAACGCACGCGCCTCGCTGTTCGCGCCGGGATTGCCGAGCGTGAGCCAGAATCCGCCCGCTTGCACCTGCGCCGCCAATGCCAGAACGGCAAGCGCGACGCTAAAACCTCTGAGTGATCTGCGCATCTTGTTGCCTCCTGTCTGCCAATCTGATGGAAAGACGGGACAAGGTGCGCAAGTGTTATCCGGAATTTTACACCGGGCACATCCCGCCCGGACGGTTCAGGACTCCCTTGCAGCGGGCTAGTAGGCCCAGCGCCAGAGGCTGGCGCCCACGGTGTAACCGGCCCCTACCGCGGCGAAGAGGACGATGTCGCCCTTCTTTAGCCTGCCGGAATCTACGGCGTCGCGCGTGGCCAGGGGAATGGTCCCCGCCGTGGTGTTGCCGTAGGATTCGATGTTGATAACGACCCGGTCAATCGTGAGGCCCAGGCGCTCCGCCGTGGCGGAGATGATCCGGCGGTTAGCCTGGTGCGGGATCATGAGCCGCACGTCGTCAATCTTCAGGTTGTTCCTGGCCAGAAGGTCGCGGCAGACTTCGTGCATGCGGCGGACCGCATACTTAAAGACCTGTTGCCCCTCCTGGTGCACATAGTGAAGACGTTTCTCGACGGTCTCCGCCGAGGCGGGCATCCGGCTGCCTCCAGCGGGCATCCTCAAGTAGGGTGCGCCCGAGCCGTCGATCTCGTTGATGAAGTCGATGCAGCCCAGCGCGGCGTCATCGCTGGGTTCCACCAGCATGGCGCCGGCGCCGTCGCCGAACAGAACGCAGGTCGCCCGGTCCGTGTAGTCGATGATGCGGGACATGGTGTCGGCGCCAATCACCAGCACCTTCTGGTGCGACCCGGCGGCAACCAGGTGGGCAGCCGTGGTCAAGCCGAAGAGAAATCCCGAGCAGGCAGCGATGAGGTCAAAGCCCCAAGCGCCCTTCGCCCCAATCTTGTTCTGCACCAGGCAGGCCGTGGAGGGAAACAGCATGTCCGGGGTGACCGTGCAAACGATGATGGCGTCCAGATCGGACGGGTCGATGCCACGCTGCGCCAGAGCCGCCCGGGCTGCCTCCGCGGCCATATCGGAGGTGGCCACGTCGGGATCGGCGATGTGGCGCTGGTGAATGCCCGTCCGCTCAAGAATCCACTCGTGGCTGGTGTCCACAATTTTCTCGAGGTCGGCGTTGGTCAAAAGGCGCGGAGGAGTATAGCAGCCGAGTGCGCTGATCTTGGCGCGGCGCACTCTCGCTCCGCTCATGCTGGATGAAAAAGAAGATGAGTTCACTCTTGATATGTTACATATGGGAGAAGTGCAAGTCGAGAGCGCGCTCCTGTTCGAAACCCCGGCTGAAATGTACGCGCGCGTCTTTCGCGCCCTGAAGCCGAGAACTGCCCTGCCGGAAATCCGGGTCGAGTTCTGCCGCTTCGCCAACGCCAACAGCCTGGTACGCATCGAGGACAACCGGCTGCACGTCAAGATCACGGACCTGCTCGAGGCAGCGCCGGCTCCGGTGATGGAGGCGCTGGCGCATATCCTGCTGTGCAAGCTCTTCCGCAAGCCCATCCCCCCCATGCACAATCATCGCTACCGGCTCTACCTGAACCGGCGCGACGTGCGTCGCAGTATTGACCTGGTACGCCAGATCCGAGGGCGAAAACGGCTGACCGGCCCGCAGGGCGAGCATCATCATCTGGAGGAGATCTTCGAGGAACTGAACTTGCGCTATTTCCACGGGCTACTGGGACGCCCGAACCTCGGTTGGAGCCGTACGCGCTCGCGCAGCATGCTGGGCCACTACGATCCCCCCCACAACGCGATCATCATCAGCCGCGCACTCGACACCCCCGCCCTCCCCCGGCTCGCCCTGGAGTACGTCATGTTTCACGAGATGCTGCATCTCCGGATTCCGATCGAGCACAAAGGGGCGCGCCGGAAGGTTCACACGCGGGATTTTCGCGAAGCGGAACGGGAGTTTTCAGGTTTGGAAGAAGCTAAACGAATTATCAGAAGAATTGGCTGAGGGACACAGACCACGCGCGCTTCTAGCGATGCCGGGGCCCCGCGCCACAACCGGTTCGAGTACCCCGATATCCTATGCCAACGAACCTTGGCGCACGAGAGCCAGCCGCCTCAACTCGACTCGCATGCCGTCTAACGAACCGACCAGGCCGTGAACATCGACTGTGCCCATTCCTGCACTATGAAGCACCAGACGAACCTCCGCCCCAAGCATGGCGTAAGTGAACAGCAGCCGCTGCTTGAGGAGAGTCTTCGCCAGGTCGGGCCTGTCGGTCGGTGAATTGGCCATCCACAGATTGACGGCAGCCTCAAGCCGGGTGAAATCGGCCCTGAGGCACTTCAAGTAACCACGGAACACGCGAATGCGCTCGCGCCGGAGCTGCCGGCCGATTTCGGGCCGGTACCCCCGCTGCGCCGCCAGGTAGCGGTAGTCGTCTTCAGAGAAGAGACGTTCCATGGGCCGGTACTTCGCGACGGAGAACCGGCTTAACCATTCTGGGCTGACGATCTGACATCGCCGAGGAGAAACGAGTTTGAGAAACAGAACCGCAAACGCGAGGATGGTTGCTCCCGCGATGAGCGATGCCGCTATAACAGGTACGTACATGGGTCCTCGGGGTAAGAATAGAATGAATGCCCCCCCTGACGCAATAGTACTTTTGGTACATATGGAACTAAAATAACCAAAAGTTAATTGTCGATCACTTGCGGGACGGGCCCAGCAGCATATCGTTGATGGCGTCGAGCTGGCGGACCAGTTCCTGCTCATCCCCGGCCTGCCACTTGCTCCTGACCACCACCACCGCTTCCTCGCCACGCTTGGTCAGGAAGACGATCCAGAGCGCGAAGCAGACCACCTCCACCGAAAGCAGGATCGTGCTGATCAGCCTCGTCATTTCGTAGCCGAAAACATTCCTGACGAATAGGAGGGCAGCGGAACACAGAAAATAGAGCGAGGTGACGGCGGCGTGTACGACGATGTTGCGAGGAACCGCAACCGGGGACCAAACGAGGAAGGCGGTGATCAGCAGAAGGAATAACACCAAGCTGGACAGCAGGCCTCGCATAACCACGCTGTAGTAGACCAGCACCGGAAATCGGCCAACCGGATGACTCAGATCCACCGAAAGCGTTAAGGCGGCAATCGCCACCGCCACAAGGAAGGCGGCGGTCAGAACCCAGCGGCTCATACTGGCAATGCCGGGGTGCTTCCGCAAGGCCAATGAGTAGATCTCAAGCACCACCAGGATGTCGAAGAACCAAATTAAGGGCTGTGTGATGAGGAACATCCAGGCATAAGACGACTTGCCCGGACTGAGGGGCAGCATTACCAGGAATTGAAGCCACCTGGAAACACAAAAAGACGAAAAACCATCTATAGAGGCGGGATAGGCGTGCAAAAGCCAGTTTAATGGCAAGTGCGGCGGCGAGAGCCTACCCCTATCCCCCAAAGAAGTTGTTGCACGTGCTTCCCCGACTGCAGACACAACTATACATTGCGGCTGGAGGAAGAGCAAGCTTAGGGCAGATTCAGAGGGCTACCGCACGTCGCACGGGAAGCACTCAGGCCACGGCGCGCTGTTGACGGTCACATTCGCGGCGACGGCAAATTGAATCCCGAGAAATAGAACGATAATCAGCTTCTTCAACATCGTTATGAAACTCCTTGCCACGTGGTGGCTATGCAGTACCTTCTCAAAGACAGTACTATACTTTTGCCTCTCGGAGTACCCCCTTGGTCAAAATGTTCCAAATTCGGAACGAGAGTGTCTGAGCGCGCGCCGGGGCCAAGGAATCTCTGCAACTTGTTGTGCTCCGGGGTATAATCATGGCGAGCGACGTGCGCCTGATGGAAACCCAGAGGAAGAAGGGGAACTTGGACCGGGGAGCTGCGGCGGACCTTTGGCGCCATACCCTGGCCCAGATCTCCTCGACGTTCGGCCGTTTGGTCTACCTCTCGTCACTGAGGGACCAAAACACGGGACGCTACGAGCACCACGGCCTCTCGCAAATCTTCGGAGACAGCGCTACCGACGAGGCACTGAGCGAGAGTCACACCCAGACGTTCTCGGAATGGTTATGCTGCGGATTGGAGAGGCAGAAAGCAGATCTGGATCTGTATCTGTCTTCGTTTCAGGCCGACCGGCGCACGATCCTGGCCACCTGGATCCGCCTGGCCCCTTATAGAAATCTGCTGCCCGCCTCTGCCAGCGAGCCCGAGCGCCGTCTGTACCTGGCCGACCTTGAAGCTCTGCTGGAGATACTCAAGGGCGAGCACGGCGTCGGCGTCCAGGACCCAGACGCATAGCCACGCCGACCACCTGTCCGATCACGTCAATCTCCGAGGGATAGGCGTAAACCTCGGGATTGCACATGGATGCGGGATGAGGCTGCAGAACCAGCTGGCCCTCGCAGAGCTGACACCAGCTGCAGGCATAGCCGTTACGATGCTCGAAGAAATAGATGGGGCGCTCGTATTCGTTGGCCCACCCGCCGCTGGCCACCTTGTCGCGAGTGTCGTCGACCAGCACCAGTGAGCCCGGGTGCAACAGAGGATACATGGACCAGTCTTCCGTTCCGATATACCCGTAGCGGTGGTTTTTCGGGTCCAGCCCGTTCAGAAGCGCCAGAGGCAGTTTCCCCCAACGCTGGATCATGCGGCTGAGATATGTCGTGCGGCGCAGGTCGATGCCCGGATCGAGCGACACGGGAAGCTCAGTCTGCGTCTGGTCCGAGGCGCGGAAGCCGATCAGGTGCGTGCGTTCCACCTCCACCCCGGCTGCGTCAGCGGCAAGGTCCGCAAAATCCACGCCATACCAGCGCAGCACCTCGAACGAATCCAGGCGATAGATCGCGCACAACGAGTACAGGCGGTAGAGATTGGGCAAAGTGCCCTTGTTCTCGATGTCCGCCAGACGGCTCAGCGCGATCGCGAATTCCGCATTCTTGCGCCGTTCGGCGATGCGGATGCTGGCTTCCTCGACGTCCCTGTAGCGCAGGTTGAGCCGCTCGCGGGCTCGCCGAAGTTTTTGTCCGGGCTCCTCCATGGTATGATCCTGGAACGGTGTTTTTTGGCTGCCGCAGGGATGCCTGGGGCCCGGCATGCTGCTGAGGCGGTGTCTGCTCCGCTTCGAATTATAGCGGGCCCGGATTGACAGGACAAGACATTTCTTACATTTCTGTTCTGAATTCAGAACAAAAGGGTCCGAAATGAGGGAGGACGCCCCCTTGAGAGTCGTGGTCGGTGTTTGCGGCGCCAGTGGTTCGATCTACGGCGTCCGGCTGCTCGAGAAGCTGCGGCGGCGGACCGAGGTGGAGATCCATCTGATTCTCACCCGGTCCGGAGAAAAGACCCTTCTGCTTGAAACAGGTAAACGGGCCGCTGAGCTGAAGGCCCTGGCCAACTACTCGCATCCAGTTGAAAACATTGCTTCTCCGCTGGCCAGTGGGTCTTACTTGATCGATGCCATGGTCATCGCCCCCTGCTCCATCCACACCATGTCCGCCATTGCCACCGGCAACACGGACAACCTGCTCACACGGGCCGCCGATGTGGCCCTGAAGGAGCACCGCAGGCTGGTTCTGATGGTCCGTGAAACGCCCTTGCACGCCGGGCACTTGAGGAACATGACGGCCCTGGCGGAGATGGGGGCCATCGTCGCGCCCCCCATGCCGGCTTTTTACCACAAGCCCCAGAGCATCATGGACTTGGTGGACCACAGCGTAGACCGCGTCCTGGACCTCATCGGCCTGCCGGAGCCCGGAACGCGCCGCTGGGAAGGACCCTAGGATTGTAGAAAGCCTATGCCCAAACACTCGCCCGAAGTCGCTGCATTTCAAGGAGATAGAGGAGCCTTCAGCCAGGAGGCGGTGCGACGCCTGCTGGGTGAACGCGTCGAAGTCCTTCCCTGCCAGCGCTTTGAAGAAGTTTTCCAGAGCCTCCAAAAGGGCCGCTCAGATGCCGCCGTGATCCCCATCGAAAACACCCTGGCCGGCTCGGTCCACGAGAACTATGACCATCTGCTGCACTTCGACTTTCGGATTGTCGCCGAGACCAGCGTCCGGATTGGCCACAATCTGATCGCGCCGCCGGGCGTCCGTTTCCGGGACATCCGCCGAGTGTTTTCCCACCCCGTGGCCCTGAATCAGTGCCTCGACTTTTTCGTGAACAACCCGAAGATCGAGAAGGTCCCCTTCTATGACACCGCCGGCAGCGTGCGGATGGTCATCGAGGAAAAGCTGAAGGACGCCGCCGGGATTGCCTCTGCCCTTTCGGCGGGGATCTACGGCGGGGTGATTCTCAAGAAGTCCATCGAGGACGACCGGCAGAACTTCACACGGTTCTTTCTGCTGCGCCGGGCCAGATGGAAGGCCAAGTCCAAGCCCGCCGCGCCCAAGGGTTGGAAGACATCGCTGGTATTCACCACGCGAAACATCCCAGGTTCGCTGTTTCGCGCGCTGAGCGCCTTCGCCCTGCGCGATGTGAACCTGGCCAAGATCGAGTCCCGCCCATTGCGCGGCAAGCCGTGGGAGTACCTCTTCTACCTCGACTTCCTGGGCCATGTGGAAGAAGAACGGGTCCGCAACGCCCTGGGGCACCTGCGCGAGCTGGCTGACTTCCTGCGCGTGTTGGGCTGCTACCCGCGCGGCGAGTAATCAATAGAGCGGCGGCTGGCCGGGAGGCCGCGTCTTCCAACGCCGGTGGATCCAGAGCCACTGGCAGGGCCGCTCGCGGATCATCGCCTCCAACTGTTTCTGCAGCCGCCCGGTGTCCGCCACGGCGTCGCCGGTCATCTCCACCGGCGGGTAGAACCGCAGCACGTACTTCCCTTCCCGCTCGCTCCATAAGGCGCAGCCGGGGATCACAGCCGCGCCGCTGTGCGCGGCGATTCTGGCAAAACCGGGGTCCGTGCAGGCGGGTATCCCGAAGAAATCAACAAACACGCCGCCCTCACGACTGGTGTTCTGGTCCAGGAGGATTCCGACGGCCTGATTGGCGGCCAGCGCCCTGAGGATGCCCCTGGCAGCGTCCTTCTTCTCGATGAGCCGGTTCCCCGAGAGTGCGCGGCGGCCCTCCACCAGGGCGTCCAGCCGCGGATTATCCAGCGGGCGAACCATGACGTGCATGGGGGCCGACAGGAGGGCGTGCGCGAAGGCGCTCAGCTCCCAGTTGCCCAGGTGCCCGGTGAAGAAGAGCACACCGCGTCCCTGCCTGAGAGCATTTTCGAAGTGTTCGTAGCCCTCGTAGCGGATCCACTGCTCCACGGTGTCGCGCCGGATTTGCGGAAAGCGGGCCAATGCCACCAGGAGACGCGCGATAGACCGGAACACGCCGTCCGCGATGCGGCGGTGCGCCTCCGGCTCAAACTCGGGCAGGGCCATGCGCAGATTGATCATGGCGGTGCGGCGCAGTCGTGGAACGGCTAAGTTCAGCAGAGCCACGTAGCGGCCCGCGATCCAGTGGGCCAGCCGCAGGGGACCACGCTCCAAAGTCTTAAGCACGCAGCGGGCGGCCCAATACTCTGCAGCGTCACGGACGGGAGAACGTTGCCGCAATCGACTATTCTATCCATCCCCCGCCCAGCACAAGATCGCCATCGTAGAAGACGGCGGCCTGGCCCGGAGTTACGGCGCGCTGCGGCTGGTCGAACTCTACCTCGACTCGGCCCGCAGCGGCGGTGGGAATCAGAGTGGCGGCAGCCGCCGCATGCTTGTTGCGAATCTTCACCTGGGCGCGAACCGGAGCGTCCAAGGCCTCCCAGGGGAACCAGTGGACGTCCCTGGCGCTGAATGAGCCGCGCATCAAATCCGCCGGTCCTCCCACGATCACCCTGCCCGTCTGGGGCTCGGTAGCGATGACGTAGAGCGGCTCGCCAGTAGCGATACCCAGACCCTTGCGCTGGCCGACGGTGAAACGGTGCACGCCACGATGCTCGCCCAGCACCTCTCCGTCCAGCGGTCACGATCTCCCCGGCGGCGTGCCGCGGCTCGATTCCCTGCTCCCGAAAGTAGGCTTCGATGAAGGCCCCGTAGTCGTCGCCCGGGACGAAGCAGATCTCCTGGCTCTCGCTCTTGGACGCCACGGGAAGCCCCATCTCTTCAGCCATCTTCCGCACCTGCACTTTGGTGTACGCCCCCAGCGGAAAGAGGGAGCGCTCCAGTTGCGACTGGGTCAGGCCAAACAGAAAGTAGGTCTGGTCCTTGGTATGATCCACCGCCCGCAGAAGCAGATAGCGTCCGGTCTTCTCGTCGCGCGAGACCCGCGCGTAGTGCCCCGTGGCGACGCGCCCGGCCCCGAAGCCGGCCGCCAGCTCGATCAGTTGATCGAACTTCACGAAGTTGTTGCACAGGGTGCAGGGGATAGGCGTGCGTCCCGCCAGGTACTCCTCGACGAAGGGGCGAACCACGCGGTTTTCGAAGTGCTTTTCCAGATTGACGACGTAGTACGGAATGCCGAGCTTCTCGGCAACGTACCGGGCATCGTAGACATCGTCGGTATAGCAGCAGCGCTTGGAGCCGTGCTCATCGTCCTGCAGTTCCGGAAAGCGTCTCTGGTTCCAAAGCTGCATGGTCAGCCCCATGACGCTCTCGCCGCCGTTATGCAGCAGCCCGGCCGCCGTGGAGCTGTCCACGCCGCCGCTCATCGCCACCGCTATGAGATTTTCAGTCATGGAAGAAAACAGTGGAACCGCCGCCCTGGATTGTTATATTCATTGTAACAACGCATGCGCCAGCCCATCGATCACGCTGACCACGGATTTCGGCCTCTCGGATCACTTCGCGGCCGCCATGAAGGGTGTCATCCTGGGCATCGAGCCCCGCGCCCGGATCGTGGACATCACGCATGACGTCGCCCCATTCGCGATCACCGAGGCCGCCTTCGTGCTGGCCGAAGCCGCCCGCTGCTTTCCTCCGGAGACGGTGCACGTGGTTGTCGTGGACCCGGGGGTGGGCACCTGCGCGGCGGCCGATTCTGGTCCGCGCGGCGGGGCAGTATTTCGTGGCCCCGGACAACGGTGTCCTGTCCCTTATTTACGCGCGGGAGCAACACCAGGTGAGAGCCATCACCGCCGAGCGATTCTTCCGCCAACCGGTCAGCCGCACCTTTCATGGCCGGGACATCTTCGCGCCCGTGGCCGCGCACCTCGCCCGGGGAGTTCCGCCGCCGCGCTTCGGCAAGCTCATTTCCGACTATGAGCGGGGTGACTTCGCCGCGCCCACGCCTAACGGCCCACGGCGCTGGACGGGACGGGTCCTGAAAGTGGATCGCTTCGGGAACCTGATCACGAACTTCGCGGTGGACGAGTTCTCCGCTCGTCGAGAGCGGCCCGTTCAACGTGACAGCCGGCCGGCGGCGCATTACCGCCTGCGTCCGCAGCTACGCCGAGGGACCGCCTGGCGGGCTGTTTCTCATCGCGGGAAGTTCAGGGTTCTTCGAAGTGGCCGCCAACCAAGCCTCAGCGGCGAAACTGACCGGGTGTAAGGCAGGCGCCGTCATTCGTCTGACAGCGCCCTCAAAAGATTAAGCGAACAGTCTCCTGGGCTCGGATCAAGCGATCGCGGACCTGCACGCCATTGGGACACTGGATCGCGCAGGAGGAGCAATCGCTGCAACGCACCTTGCGAATCTCTTCCGGCAACCCCAGGAAATGCTCCCGGCCCAGGGCGAACTGGCCGTAGAAATCGGCGTAGGAGAGATAACGGATGGTGTCGGAAACGGGCACGCACTGCGGGCACTGTCCGCTGCACCCCGAGCACATGCGGCAGTACAGCGGGCGGATCTGACGGTCCAGTTGTGCCAGGATCTTCTGGTCCTCGCCGCCGAATTTTTCCGACATCGCCCGGAAGTTCATCTCCAACTGGTCGCCGTCGGTCATGCTCGGAATCGTGGCCGAGATCGAGGGATTCTTGACCACCCACTTGAGCGCGGCGAGCGGGCCACCCGCATTCTGCATCTGCGGCTCTTTGGAGGCTTTGCCGGCGCCGGCCGGCGCCATGACCTTCATCGCCACCAGGCCCAAGCCGGCGTTGCGCAGCTTCTCAATCGCCGCATCCTTGCTGGCGCCCATCGTGAAGTTGTAGGTGAAAAGCACGACGTCCAGCTTGCCCGTCTGCAGGACGCGGTCCGCCATGACGTTCACGTCGTGCGTGCTCATGCCGATGAACCGGACTTTGCCCTGCTTCTTGGCGCTCTCGAAGGCCTCGACCAGATCGTCGCTGAGCGCCTCGGGCTTGTCCTTCATGTGCATGTACCAGATGTCGATGTGGTCCGTGCCGATGGTGCGCAGGCTGGTATCCAGGTCCGCCAGCGCCAGCGCGCCGGTCTTGGCCGGGCTCTTGGTGGAGAGGATAATCTTGTCCCGCGAACCCTTCAGCGCCTCTCCCACCATGCGCTCGTTGTTGCCGCCCTGGTAGGTCCTGGCCGTATCGAAAAGGTTGATGCCCATGTCGAGAGCCCGCGCAATGACGCTGGGGTCCGACGTGATCATGCAACCAAAACCGACGCGGGTGACCTTCAGGCCCGTCTTGCCGAGCACGCCGTAGCTGAGGGGCGCGGCGGCGGCGAGGGCCGGCAGTGCGGGCGCCGACGGCATACGGGACGCCGCCAGACCAGCCGCCGGCAAGGCCAGACCTGTGGCAATAAATCTCCTGCGGGATGAGTCGCGCTGCATATTGAAACTCCTTATAGATTACCCGCCGGGGTCAGGCGAACATCTCCTGTGCGCGGATCAGGCGGTCACGCACATGCACGCCGTTCGGACACTGGATCGCGCAAGAGGAGCAGTCGCTGCAACGCACCTTGCGGATCTCTTCCGGAAGCTCCAGGAAGTGCTCCCGGCCCAGGTCGAACTGGCCGTAGAAATCGTTATAGGAGAGGTAGCGGATGGTATCGGCGACGGGCACGCATTGCGGGCACTGCCCCGAGCACTGGTAGCACATCCGGCAGTAGTAGGGCCGGACTTCCTCGTTGAGCACGGCCAGCAGCTTCTGGTCGTCCGGAGCAAACGGTTCCGACATGGCGCGGAAATTCGTCTCCAGTTGGTCCGTGTCCGTCATGCTGGGAATGGTGGTGGCGAACAGCGGCTTGTTCAGGACCCACTTCAATGCCGCCAGATGCCGTCCCGCGGGTGGCGGCGGAGGAGGCGCCTCGCCGCGACGGCCGCCGGCCGCCGCCATCACCTTCATGGCCACCAGACCGATACCGGCGTCCTTCATGCGCTGCAGCGCGGCGTCCCTGGTGTTGCTCATGGTGAAGTTGTGGTGCTGAGGATCACCTCGAACTTCCCGACCTGGAGGATGCGGTCCACCACGGCGTTCGGGTCATGCGTGCTGAGGCCGATGAAACGGATCTTCCCCTGCTTCTTGGCGCTCTCCCAGGCGGCGACCAGGTCGTCGGTGATCTGGTCGGGCGTGTCTTTGCCGTGCATGTACCAGATGTCGAGATGATCCGTGCCGAGTTCCTGGAGGCTGGTGTCGAGCGCCTGCAGCGCTTCGGCGCCGGTCTTCAGGTTGGCCTTGCTCGAGAGCGTGATCTTGGACCGGCCCGCCTTGATGGCCGCCCCGACCATGCGCTCGTTGTTGCCCCGCTGATAGCTGCGCGCCGTGTCGAAATAAGTGACACCCATGTCCAGAGCACGGGAAATCACGCTCGGGTCCGATGTAATCATGCAGCCGAAGCCGACGCTCGTGACCTTCTGCCCCGTCTTGCCCAGAACTCTGTAGCTGGGGCCCTGCGCAGCCAAGGAAAGTGCCGCCGGCATGCGCGTAGAGGCCATGCCAGCCACTGGCAGACTCAGTCCCGTCGCCAGGAATCTTCTGCGTGACGAATCAGACTTCATGGTTGCTTTCTCCTTAATCGGAACGGACCAAACGAACCTAGATTGTACACCAGGTCTATTTCTCCGGCTGATCGTAGCTGCCCAGGCGGCGTATCCAGATGTTACGGTAACGCACCGGGGTCCTGTGGTCCTGCAGCATCAGCGGTTCCAGGGGAGCGTGCGGGGTGTACTTCGCCACCTGCCGGTAAACCATGGGTCCCATGGACTCTTGATGGCTGTGCACAACCACGCCGTTATAGAACACGGTCAGGAACGCCGGCCTCACCAGCTTCTGCCCCTGGAACTGGGGCGCCTCGAAGATAATGTCGTAGACGTTCCACTCACCGGGCTTGCGTGCTGGACTGGCAAGGGGCGGCCACTGTCCGTAAATGGCGCCTGTCTGTCCATCGGCGTAGGTGGGATTGTTGTAGGCATCCAGCACCTGCACCTCGTACCGGCTCATCAGCAGCACGCCGCTGTTGCCGCGATTTTGGCTCGTGCCCCGCACCTGGCCGGGCGAGGCCCATTCCACGTGAAGCTGGCAGGTGCCGAATCTCTCGCGGGTATAGAGACTTCCCGCTCCGGGCACCACCTCAAAGTAGCCGTTGCCAACTTTCCATTTCGGCTCGGGCAGCTTGCCGCTGTCCGCGCCTCTGCCGGCCTGTGTCCATTTCGAGAGATCTTTGCCCTCGAAAAGGACGATGGCGTCGGAGGGAGGCGCACCCGGTGTCGCTCCGGGGGCTACGATCTTGGGATGCGGCCGGTCCGGGTCGTGAACATGCCACTTCATGCCCGGCAGCATGGGTGTGTCCTTGAATCCGAGGTCGTCGTTCGGCTGCTGCTGTGCGCCGGCAGCCGCCAGCATGACGGCCAAGGCGACTATGCACAATGCAACGGCGGATCCGCGATGGATACGATCTGTTTTCATTTGTCTCCCCTGTATTCGGGCCTACTGCGCCCTCGCCCGCGCCAGCACCACCACCGAAGCCGGCGCTGCGTCCTCGTAATATCGAACAAACCGTCGCGGCTCCTCGGCGTCGTAGCCCTTCAGGTTCATGGCCCAACGATAAGCCACCGGTTGGTAGCACAGCTCGGCTTCCACCTGGAAAGGCCCCTGCGCCCCGCCCAGGTCAACCGAGTACCGCACCCGGTCGCCGCCGCCGCTGAAATCAGCGATCCTCGCAGGGCGCCGCCGGCCACCGCGACATCCTTGTCCGCGGTTCGCTTGTCGAATCCGCGCGGCAACAGGCGGTTGTCCTTCAGGTAGCCGACGGCGCTCAGCAGCCCGGTGGTCACCCGGTTGCCTGCTGTCGCCCATGATCGCTTCGTAAATCTGCACCTGGCCGGCATCGTGAATCTCCGCGTAGTGCGGCTCGAATCGCGCTGCGTCGGCGTCGTTGTCGTTGCCCTGCGATCGAGCCTGCCGCGTTCACCGCGCCCGATTCGAATACCGTGCGGCCGTCCCTGTCCCGCACGGTCACATGCAGCCACGCCCGCCGCGAAGGATACGCCGTCGGCAGCTTGTGGCCCGCCCAGGTTCTCGACCGTCACCTCCGTCTCCAGCCGCCCTCCGCGCACTTCCAGCCTTCCGATCGAGACCCGCGCGGCCTCCGACTGAAGATGCGCCATTGTCCTCTCCGCCGCTGCCGCCAGTTCCTGGGGAAGCGCCGCCACGCCCAACTCGCTGCGGATAGCGGTTCAGGATTCCCTGCATGAAGAAGTTGCCGCCCAGGAACACGTGCCGCGAAACCCCCGTGCGCGGGACGCCCAGCACGCTGCTGATCGCCACATCCTCCGGAACCACCGGCATGTGGCACGACTGGCAGCTACGCTTCTCCCGGTATTCGCTGTGCAGCCACTCCTGGTAGGGCACCTGCTCCGGCAATTCCCCGATCTCCTTGCCGCCCGGGCCGAGCGCCTTCGTGAGCAGCGTGTGGCAGGTGGCGCAAACCTCGCTCTCGCGGATGTGCGCCGACTCAGCGGGCCGAAAGCCGCCCGTCGAACTCCGCATGATCCTCGCGTGGCCGGCGTCCGGCGCGTAAGGGCCGAATTCGAGCCGCTCCCCTTGCGCGTTCGGCGCTCCGATCACGAACCCGCCCACGAAGCTCTCCCGCGTCCCCAGCTTTTCCTTCCCGATCTGGTGGCACAGCGAGCAGGAAACGCCGTCAGCCGCCAGCTGGTCGCCGCGGTCGTCCGGCAGGAATCCGAGATGGGTGAAAACCGTGCCCTCGTGGCCGCGCAGCTTCGACTCGAACCGCGCCATCGGCATGTGGCAGATCGAGCACTCGTCTTCGATCGCCGCGCGCGACTCGGGATGATCCATCGTCTCGCGCCGCACGCCCGCGTGCCAGTAGGGATCCCGCGCGGCGTTGGCCATCATCGTGGGACGCCAGGCGAGACCGATCGAGATGTCCTCGCCGGCCTTTGTCGCCAGCCCGTTGTGGCAGGCCACGCACCGGTCGGAGGTCTGGAAACTGCGGGGCGGGAGCTTTGCCGGCAGGCTCGGCGCTCCAGGCCGCCCAGGCCCACGCCAGCTACCGGCAACAGGGAGAGGAGCAGTCTCTCAACATCTCATTTCCACCCGTCGAGCAGTCCGCCGTCAAACGTGTCCCACAGCAGATAGAAAAGGACCTGCGTCGACCGCGGCCCAAAATCGTTCACCGGAAGCCGCACGCCGACGTTCGCCCGTATGTGCTGGCGCCGGTTGAGCGTCACCTGGAATTGGGGCACGATGTCCCAGTTGACGCGTTCCCCCGCAGCCAGTTCGCGATCCGCCAGCAATTCGACCATGGGCGACCACAGCCGCCCGAATCCCTTGTCCGGGGCGAAGCTCTTGCCCAGCACCGTGCGCCAGAACACCGCCCGGTTGGCATCGTCCGTGTGCGTGGGCAGTTCGATGCCGCTCTGGAATTGGAGGAAGCTGCCCTTCGGCAGAACCTGGCCGTAGCTGGCGAAGGCCTCAAAAACCGTCACCCCCTTGCCCATGCCGCGCGCCGCGTTCCCGGTGGGCCAGATAGCCTCCCCTGCCAGGCTGAGAATGGAACCGGTCCGCAGGTTGCTCAGCAGCACATGTTTATAGCCCGTGACCAGATCTCCAACGCCTCCCATCCAATTGCCCGGGCTGGGCTTCTGCAAGCGGAACGGCAGGCTGACGTCAAGCTGCCCGCGCGCCCCGAGACGCTTTTCGTACACGACCTTGTCGGTGATGCCGGCGTCGCCCTCGGCGTTGATCGCGAAGTCCATCACCATCTCGTCTTCCGGAAAGGCCTTCTCGGTGACCAGGGCCCGCGGCAAATTCATGTTGCCGCGCGGCCAGGCGGGCTCGCGGCAGAACCCGCGAACGTAGTCCATGACCTGCTGCGATCTGATCGGCTGTGAGCGCCTCGCGGAACGCGGGCATGATCTCGGAGAATCCTCTGCCCGGTCCCGCCGTTGTGGATGATGGCGCTCCAGAACCGGTCCGGCTCGCGCGCCGTAGCCACGCAACCGGTGAAATCGGGAAACGTGGGCGGCGGTTCAAAGCCGCGCATGCTGTCCGCCGCTCCCCTGCCGTCGGCCCCGTGGCAGGCCACACAAGCGGAACGGTAAATGTCCCGTCCCGTCGTCGGGCCGGCAACCCTGCTCTGCCCCAGCAAAATCCCTGCAATCACAGGGATCAGGGCAATCCCTCTGGCCCAGTTC
This sequence comes from Bryobacterales bacterium, assembly GCA_963744775.1. Taxonomy (GTDB): domain Bacteria; phylum Acidobacteriota; class Terriglobia; order Bryobacterales; family Bryobacteraceae; genus CAVUVG01. The sequence continues at coordinate 125,015 of CAVUVG010000008.1, read as the reverse complement.
CTGCTCATATGCTCCGCCACAGCTTAGCAGAATCCAGCTGCCCAAAATAGCAGACCCTCTCTGAGAAGGCGTAAACTCGACGGTGGAGGCGCCGCACGCTGCGCTGCAGAAAGGGGAGGTCAAAATGCGAATTCCAGTTCGAGTGTTGTTTTCTCTCATGCTGTTCGGCCTGCTGGAGCCATCTCCGGTGGCTGCCGCCGAAAAGGCGGGCGTTGTCGCACCGGGGGCCAAGTTGGTTCTGCTTGGGGATACGTTTAGCTTCACGGAAGGTCCGGCGGCGGATGCACAGGGAAACGTTTTCTTCACGGATCAGCCCAACAACAAGATCTACAAGTGGTCGATTGATGGGAAGCTGTCAGTCTTTCACGAGAGTCCAGGCCGGGCCAACGGGCTTTACTTCGACAAGTCAGGCAACCTGTACGCCTGCGCGGATCTCAACAACGAGCTTTGGATGATCGATCCGTCGGGAAAAGCTACCGTCCTGGTTAAGGACTTCGAAGGGAAGAAGCTGAACGGCCCGAACGACCTCTGGATCGACCCCAAGGGAGGGATCTACTTCACGGACCCGTTCTACAAGAGGGCTTATTGGAACCGTGGCCCGATGGAGCAGGACGGCCAGCACGTGTACTACCTCGCGCCGGACCGCAAAGGACTGCTGAGGGTGACCAGTGATCTCCAACAGCCGAACGGGATTATCGGAACGCCGGATGGGAAGCGCCTCTATGTGGCCGACATCAGGGCGAAGAAGATCTATGTCTACACGATCAATCCCGACGGCACGCTCGGTGACAAGAAGCTCTTCGCTGACATGGGCTCGGATGGCATGACGATGGACGAGGAGGAGAACATCTACGTGGTGGGCAAGGGCGTCACGGTCTTCAACGTACGCGGGGAGCAGATTGACTACATCGAGGTTCCGGAAAGCTGGACAGCCAACGTCACATTCGGCGGCAAGGACCGGCGCACTCTCTTCATCACGGCCATGGACTCGCTGTATTCCATCCAGACACGCGTCCGCGGTGTCCGGTAGCACGCGCCCATTCGGCTCCTGCTTCAGGGTTTCTTCAGCCAGGAATCCAGCCACTCGATGACCGTGCTGTACCAGAAGACGCCGTTCTGCGGCTTCGAAATCCAGTGCCCTTCATCGGGGAACAACACCAGTTTGGACGGCACCTTTTGCAGCTGCAGCCCGGTGAACAAGTGCAGGCCCTGGCCCACCGGAACACGGAAATCCAGCTCGCCATGGGTAACCAGCGTCGGGGTCTTGAACTCCTTGACGAAGAAGCTTGGCGACCAGCGCGCGTACATCTCGGGGTCGTCCCAGGGTGCGCCCCGGAATTCCCAGAGCGGGAACCATAGCTCCTCGGTTTCGGCGAATTCGCTGCGCAGATCGAAGACGCCGGCGTGGGACACCAGCGCCTTGAAACGCGTGGTGTGGCCCAGCATCCAGTTGATCATGTAGCCGCCATACGAAGCCCCGGCCGCAGCCATGCGCTCGGGATCGGCGTACGGCTGCGCGGCGGCGTAGTCCACGGCAGCCATGGTGTCCTCGAACGCCTTGCCGCCCCAGTCGGCGTTGATCTCATCCGTGAATTTCTGGCCGTAACCAGTTGAACCGCGAGGGTTTGGCATCACGACGACATAGCCGGCGGCGGCGAACACCTGCGCGTTCCAACGGTAGGTCCAGCTTTCGCCCCAGGCGCCTTGCGGCCCCCCGTGGATGAGGAAGAGCACGGGATACTTGACTCCGGCCTTGAATCCGGGAGGCTTGACGACAAAGTTATGGACCCGAGCCGACTCCGCGCCCTGCACCCAGAATTCCTCGGCCGGGGTGAGCTGATACTTCGCGAGCAGTTCGTCGTTCAGCCGCGTGAGCGGGACAGCCGCGCCGCCGCTGGAGGAGGCGCGGAAGATTTCCACGGGCCGCGAGGCGGATTGCTCGGTGTACACCAAGGTCTTGCCGTCCGGTGTCAATTGCACATCGTCGAGCGTGCTGGGGCCGCTGGCGATCACGCGCGCGCCCCCTCCGTTCACCGAGATCATCTGGATGGCCTGCCGTCCGCGGTCCTCGACGGTGAAGAAGAGCCGTGAGGAATCCGATGCCCAGGTGAAACTCCCCACCGGCCGGTCCAGGTTGTCCGTCAAAATGCGGGCCTGTCCGCTGGTGCGTTCCATCACGACCAGACGCCAGCGGTCGCTCTCATAGCCGGCGCGCAACTGGGTGCGGTAGGCCAGAAACTTCCCATTGGGCGAGTACTGTGGCGAGTTGTCCGCGCCCACATTGATGGTGACCTTCGACGGCGAGCCGCCTTCCAGCGGCGCGACATAAAGCTCCGAGTTGGTGCTGACAGCGGGTTCGGGATCGGGGTTCATCACATAACAGAGTTCCTGCCCGTCGGGTGAAACGGCGTAATCGTCCGGACCGCCGAGCGAGAAAGGCGGGGCGTCATGGGAACCGGGAGTAAGATCCTTGGCCGCGCCACCCGCCAGGTCCGTCACGAAGATGTGCCTGTGCCGCTGGCCCTGCCATTGGGTCCAATGCCTGTACAGCAAGGAGGTGTAGACGCGGGCCTGCGGTCTTGGAGGCCTTTTCGGCCTCGATTCTGCGCTTGTTGCAGGCGTCGTCAACGCAATCCGGGTAGACCTCGCTGGTGAACACGAGGCGCTTCCCATCCGGAGACGAAGAGGACGCCGCCCGCCTCCGTCGAGAGGTTCGTCACCTGCTTCGCGTTGGATCCGTCGGCGTTCATCACCCAGACCTGTGAAGCCCCCCCGCGGTCCGAGATGAAGGCGATCTGCCTGGAGTCGGGCGACCAGCGCGGGCGCTCGTTCAGGGTCCCTTCCTTTGTGAGCTGCACCGGCGCTCCGCCAGCCAGGGGGACTGTCCAGATATGCATCGGCCTGCGATTGTTCTCCAGATCGATCCTCTGCACCGTGAAGGCGACCTTCCGGCCGTCGGGCGAGATCTGCGGGTCGCTGATGCGCCCCACTTTCATCAGCGCCTGCACGTCGAAGGGCAATTTCTGCGCCCAGACCACGCCTGCCAGCCACAAGAGAACGACAATGACACGCTTCATAGACAAGATTGTAGCGCGAGAGGGAACGCGGGCCGCCTGTGTTAACATAGGAATCTCAGCAACATACATGATTCGCCCCTATCGCGGAGTCCTGCCGACAATAGCTGTCTCAGCCTATGTCGATCCAAGCGCCCAAGTGATCGGAAACGTTCTGGTGGGCGAACGGTCCAGCATTTGGCCTAATGCTGTCCTGCGTGGCGACGTAAACTCTATCGCCATCGGGGAGGAGACCAGCCTGCAGGACCACTGCGTGGTACACCCCGACGTGGGCGAGTGCGCCGTCGTAGTCGGAAACCGCGTTACGGTGGGCCACTCGGTGGTAATCCACGGCTGCGTCGTGGAGGACGACTGCCTGATCGGCATCGGCGCGATTCTCCTCAACGGCGCGCGCATCGGCCGGGGATCAGTCGTGGGCGCGGGCTCAGTGGTTCCGGAAGGGAGCCAGATCCCGCCCGGCAGCCTGGTGCTCGGCGTGCCCGGCAAGGTGCGGCGGCCGGTCAGCGACGAGGAAAAAGCCCGCTTCCAGGCCAACTGCGCTAACTACGTGACCTACGGGCAGACCTACAAGGAAGAGCAGCCGTGATCCGCGCCGTTAAAGGCACCCGCGACATCCTGCCGCCCGCGAGCGACCTGTGGAATGTTGTCGAGCAGCAGACGCGCCAGGTCTTCCGCTGCTACAACTACCACGAAATCCGCACCCCGATCTTTGAGGAGACGCTGCTGTTCGCCCGTGGCGTCGGCGAAGAGACCGACATCGTCAGCAAGGAGATGTACACCTTCGAGGACCGCGACGGCGCCTCCCTCACGCTGCGGCCGGAGTGTACGGCATCCGTGATCCGGGCGGCGATCGAACACCGGCTCGACCAGCAGCCGGGACAACTGAAACTCTTCTACATGGGGCCGATGTTCCGCCGCGAGCGGCCGCAGAAAGGGCGTTTCCGCCAGTTCTATCAGGTTGGGGCGGAGTCGATTGGATCCGAATCTCCGGCGGTGGACGCGGAGGTAATCGAACTTGCCGTGGAGCTCTTGCGCGGCGCGGGGCTGGACGGGTTCCGCCTGCTGGTGAACTCGGTGGGCTGCTCCGAGTGCCGGCCGAAGTTCGTTGCCCACCTGCGGGAGGAATTGCGGAAGGTGTCTGCCAGCCTTTGCCCGGACTGCCGCAAGCGCGCCGAGACGAATCCTTTGCGCGTACTCGACTGCAAGGTTGAGGCCGACCAGCCGGTCATCGACAAACTGCCCTCCATCCTGGACCATCTGTGCCCGGCCTGCGCGGCTCACTTCCAGGCCGTCCGCCAGTTCCTCGGAGAGCGCGGCATCGGGTATGAGGTGTCCTCCCGGCTGGTACGCGGGCTGGACTACTACACCAGGACCACCTTCGAGATCACGCACGGCGCCTTGGGCGCGCAGAATTCGGTGCTTGGCGGCGGCCGGTATGACGGCCTGGCGGAGTCGCTGGGATCCAAGATACGGTTGCCGGGGATTGGCTTCTCCATTGGCGAGGACCGTCTCCTGATGACGCTGGAGGAGGCCGCGAGCGGCCCTCGGGCGGCGGCCCTGGATGTGTTCATCGCGCCTCTGGGCGATGCTGCGTTCAGCCAGATGGCGATGCTGGCTTCGGATTTGCGGCGCCGCGGCCTGAGCGTCGAAATGGGCCTCGACAGCAGGTTGAAGCGCTCCTTGGAGCTGGCCAACAAGCTTGGCGCCCGCCACGCGTTGATCGTGGGCGAGGACGAGCTTGCGGCGGGCAACTTTCAGCTGAAGGACATGGCCACGGGCGAGCAGTGGACGCTCGACCGAATCGGGCTCTTTGAGAAATTGGGGTTGAAACTTGAACATGCAGGGTAGCGGATTCTTGGATTTTCTGGGCGAACTGCGGCGGACGCACACGTGCGGCCAGTTGCGCGGCTCCGAGGAGGGCTCGCGCGCGCTCCTGATGGGCTGGGTTCACCGCCGCCACGATCTCGGCGGGATCATCTTCATCCACATGCGGGACCGCGATGGGATCACACAAGTGGTGTTCCGCGCGGACGCGGATGAGGAGATCCACCGGAAGGCCGAATCCCTGCGCTCGGAATATGTGGTGGCCGTGGAAGGGACGGTCACGCGGCGGACTCCGGAGACCGTCAACGCCGATGTGGCCACGGGCGAGATTGAGGTGGTGGCGGAGAAGCTTTGGATTCTGAACGAGTCCCGCACTCCGCCGTTCCCCATGGAAGAAGAGGTCGATGTCAGCGAGGAGGCGCGCCTGAAGTACCGCTACGTCGATCTGCGGCGTCCTCACATGCAGCGGAACATCATTCTCCGTTCGAAGATCGCTTTTGCGGCACGCGAGCTGTTGACCTCGATCGGCTTCCTCGAAATCGAAACCCCGTTCATGGGGCGCTCGACGCCCGAGGGAGCGCGGGACTATCTGATCCCCAGCCGCGTGCAGCGCGGCTCTTTTTACGCCCTCCCGCAGTCGCCGCAGATCTACAAGCAGCTGCTCATGATCAGCGGCTTCGAGAAGTACTTCCAGATCGTGCGATGTTTCCGGGACGAAGATCTGCGCGCCGACCGGCAGCCCGAGTTCACGCAAATCGATCTCGAGATGTCCTTCCCGCAGCAGGAGCGGATTCTGGAGGTCATCGAGCCGCTGGTTCAGAAGATCGCCGCCGTGGCGGGATATGAAGTGAGCGCCCCGTTCCCCCGGCTGACGTACCGGCAGGCCATGCGCTCCTACGGAACTGACAAGCCGGACATGCGCATCCCGCCTTTCCACACGGTCGAGGACCTCTTCGAGGGCGCGGGTCTGACCGGGGATGGGCTGCCGCTGGTGGCGATCCATATTCCCAAGACGGGCGCGGTGAGCCGCAAGGAGCGCGACGAGCTGAAGGCGTTCGGCGCCGAGCGCGGCTTGCGCGTCTACGACGATGTGAAGCGGCTGGACAGGGACTTCCCCGCCCCCATGCAGGCCGTGCGGCAGCGGACGGGAGCCGGTGAGGATGATCTCCTGCTTCTGGCCGGCTGGCCCGCGGAACCCAAGGGGCATCGCCCGGAGGAGACGGTGTTGCAGGCTTGCGGCCAACTCCGGTTGTTCACGGCCCAAAAGTACAACGACCGCCACAAGCTGCTCGACCCCCGCAACTTCCGCTTTCTCTGGGTGCTCGATTTCCCCATGTTCGAATGGAACGAGGAAGAGAAACGCTGGAACGCCGCGCACCATCCCTTTACCTCGGTCCACGACGAAGACCTCGACATGCTCGTCTCGGATCCGGCGCGCTGCCGGGCCAAGTCCTACGACCTGGTGCTGAACGGCGTCGAGCTGGGCTCGGGGTCGATTCGTATCCATCGCCGCGACGTGCAGACGAAAGTGTTCGAGGCCCTGGGATTCAGCGAAGAGGAGGCGCGCCGCCGCTTCGGATTTCTCCTGGAGGCTCTGGAGTACGGTGCGCCGCCGCATGGCGGCATCGCGCTCGGACTGGACCGCCTGGTGATGATCCTGGCGGGAGAAACCTCGATCCGCGACGTGATTCCCTTCCCCAAGACGGCGCGCGGAACCGACATGATGAGCGACGCCCCGTCGGAGATACCCGAGCGTCAGTTGCGGGAACTGGGGATCACGTTCAAAAAGTCGTAGACGGCGGCGGATCCGAAGAGACTTTCCAGCTCTTCTCGTCGAAGTAGAGGACGCGGCCCTCACGGTAGGACTGCACCGCCATCGAGATCAACACTTGCGGTTTGGCGCCGATCTCCGCGCTGAGCGTGGGCTGCTTTCGGCTGCGCACCGAATCCAGGAAATTCATCATGTGGACCGTGAGCATCTCCGTCTTCTCCACCGGGATCTGGATCGGCTCCTCGCCGAACTTCGCTTTGTAAGCGGCGCTGACCACGTACTTTTCGGGCTTCACCGTGATGTAGGGCGCGAAGCTCTCGAACATGCCGTGATCCACCAGAATCACGGTTCCCTCATGTCCGCGAATCGTACCCGGGATGTGCTGGGAGTTCGCCATGGATGAGCTCAGCACCACGGTGTGGCCCTGGGCGTACTCGCCGATCAGGTGGAATGTATCGGGCACTTCGCGGTCGGGGAGGTTCGGGTTCTCGGGTCGCTTGTTGAATACCGTAATGCCGCCGGCCGCCATCACTTTGGCGGGAAACTGCGGCTCGCTCCAGCAGATGTTCAGCGGCGCCGCGACGTGATAGAAGAGATCGGTGGCGATTCCGCCTGAATAATCCCAGTATTTCCGGAAGCGGAAATAGCGGTCCGGATCCCAAGGACGCTGGGGAGCGGGCCCGAGCCACGCCTTCCAGTCGATAAAGTCGTCGCCCTTTCCATCGGGCCCGGCAGCGGGATCGATCTTCCAGTTCCACTCGCCTTCGATTGAGTTCCGGTGGTAGGAACCCTGGCTCATGATCATCTTTCCGATCATGCCGTCGGCGATCGCCTTCTTGGCCATATGCCACATCCCGGCGGAGGTGGTTTGTGAGCCCACCTGGACGATGCGTCCCGTGCGGCTGACGGCCTCGACGATTTCCTTGGCCTCCGGAATGGTGTGGCACATGGGCTTTTCCAGGTAGACGTCCTTGCCCTGCGCCATGGCCTCCAGCGCCATCCTGGCGTGCCAGTGATCGGGGACGGCCACCACCACGGCATCGATGTCGCTCCGGGCGAGGATCTCCCGGTAGTCGAGGTAGCCCTCGCACTTGAATTTCTCTTTGTGCTCGGTGACGCGCTTCTGCCAGACGTCGCATACAGCCGCCACTCTGCAGGCGCCGGTCTTTTCACCGATGTCGGTAAATACGATGCAAAGGCCCCCGCCGCGATTCCCCAGCCCGATGATCCCCAGGTTGATGCGGTCGTTCGCGCCTCGCGCGCGACTGCTCAAAGCCCCGCCAAGGCTGAGCGCTGCAGCTCCCCAGCTTGCGCCTTTCACAAAATCCCGACGATTCAAAGCATGTCCGCTCGGTAGCATAAGAGCCTCAATCCTGGGGCTATTCTACACTCTCAGCCGTCGTCTCCGGGGCCAAGCGCCGGAAAGCCTGCCACCAGGCATAGAGGCAAACCAGGTGCGAACAGACAATGACCAGGTTTCCACCGACGACCAATTGGCTGGACAGTTGACGCATTGAATGGCCGATGGCTTTGCCCGCCATCTGGATTCCCATCCCGCCGCTGATCATGAGCAACGTGCGCTGCCTGGGCCGCGCCTGGATCAGGACCGCCCACAAAACCAGGTTCAGCAGCACCGCCAGAAAACCCAGGTTGCGGCTGAGCTTGGTCATCCACAACCCCAGGACCGGGTTCCAAGTGAAGTACAGAGACAGAGCGGCGAAGACCAAAACGCCGAGTCCCAAAAGCCGCCTCACTGCGGCACGCTTCACCCCGGGGCCGAGCGCGGCGTAGACCAGAGAAATCACCATCAGGAAAATCAAGACCTGACGGACGGCGTCAATACTCCAGTAGTAGCGCGAAGCCCGGGTGTAAATCTCCGGATCGTAGAAGGCGGCGGCCTCCATCCCCGTGGTGAGAAACAGCACGACACAGTAGATGAACAGGACCTTGAAATTGCGCCACCATCCCCGCAACATGGCGGAGATCACGAGGACTTGAAGCGCCATGCCCACTACCAGCGTCGATGACCACAAATAGACCATGGTGCTCCCACCAGTAGAAATCTGACGGATCTATATTGTAGTCGGGACCGAAGGATCTATGCTGGCAAGCAGCGTGCCGCCCGTCTGGAGGGCGGCGCGCTGCCGCCAGCCTAATTCAGGGTCACCCAAGGCGTGCCGGGATCGGGCGGGGGCAACGGGCTCTGCGCCAGCGTCACCCAGGCGTGCCCGGATCGGGCGGGGGCAGCGGGCTCTGCGCCAGCGTCACCCAGGGCGTGCCCGGATCGGGCGGGGGCAGCGGGCTCTGCGCCAGCGTCACCCACGGCGTGCCCGGATCGGGCGGGGGCAGCGGGCTCTGCGCCAGCGTCACCCAGGGCGTGCCCGGATCGGGCGGGGGCAGCGGGCTCTGGCTGACATAAACGGGGTTGGGCTCAGGCAGCAGACTCGCTCCAAAAGTCGGCATGGAGCCGCCCATCAAAATGCACATGCAAACGCCTAGTGCCAGAGAGGCGGCGACCGAGGCATAGACTATCTTGCTTTCAAGAACTCTAAACATATCTCCTCCGTGGTAGTCACATATCTCCTACCCGCGGGTAAGTCCCTCAGGTAGGGTTACTGCTGTAATCTAAGGTTTGATTCTACTTAGGAAAGTCGAAATTCTTCACTAGGATGAATCTGTAGCGTACCTCGGGGCGGTTTACCCCCTGGCGCCGCCCGAGGCATAAAGAGACACCCAATCTGAAGGTGGACAGGGAACGATTGGGGGAGGCTTCGGCGTTTCTCGAGTGAAAGACGGGGCTTCTAGTGTGGCGCGCGGCCGGGCCACTCCAGCCGCAAATCTGCGGTGACCTCGTCAAGCATCTCGGGGGTCGCAGATTTCTTTTCGAGAGCGAAAGCCGTGAGCAGAAGGTTATCGCAGATGATGTTGATCACCCGTGGAATGCCTTGGGACCGGTGGTGGATCTCTGCCAGGACCTCGGGCGGGAAAACCGTCTGCTCCGGCATTCCGGCTCTTTCCAGCCGGGTGAGGACGTACTCGACCGTCTCCTTCTCATCAAGGCCCTTGAGAGTAAAGCGCAAAACCACGCGCTGCTTCAACTGGCGCAGATTCGGCGCATCCAGCTTGCGGTCCAACTCGGGCTGTCCGGCGAGCACGATCTGCAGCAGTTTGCCCTCGCGGTTCTCAAAGTTACCCAGCATGCGGATTTCTTCGAGCACATCCCAGCCCAACTCATGCGCTTCGTCCACAATCAAGGCGGTGGTGGCGCCCTTGGCCGCCCGCCCCAGCAACATCTGTTGAAGTGCCAAAAGAATTTGCGCCTTGGAATCCGTCGGGCATTGCAGGTCGAAATCGTAGGCGATCAGCTCGAAGAACTGGTCGACGGTAAGACGCGAATTGAAAGTGAAGGCGAACTGGATCTCATGCTCGTCCAGGTAGTCACGGAGACACTCCAGTAGAGTTGTCTTGCCGGTACCCACTTCGCCGGTGAGCACAATGAACCCTTTGCGGCTCTGGACCCCATAGGTTAGATTGGCAAGGGCCTCTTCATGCTGCCGGCTGCGGTAGAAGAACGCGGGATCCGGACTAAGATTGAACGGGTTCTCCCTAAGCCCAAAGTAGGCGTTGTACATAGCAACAAGCGGCGGCGGCTAACCTGCCACCTCGAGCAGCGCCCAGCCCGGCAGAGTAGCCGGACGGTCCTCCAGGAAGACGACGCGGCGCGTCTTCGGAAACGGGAAGCCTGGGTAACAGCCCTTACCGTACAGCTTTGAAAGCGCGATGATTTCGCGGTAGACGGGATCGTCCGTCTTCAGCCAGGCAATGCGCGCGAGCAGGCCCCCGCCCCATCCCAGGCAAAGGAGACAGGCATCTCCCTTCTGGCGGGCCTCGGCGAGCCGGCCCTCCAGAACTTCCAGGTTCTGTCTGACCAGGGAAAGACCAGTCGCCTCGGCGTAATGCTTGTGGGCCTCAAGCTGCGTTTGGGCGTACCGGTTGGCGGCTTCGAACAGCGACTGGCGTGTCACTGGTTCCCTCCAGTTCAGCGCCTGCGAAATCTCCGGCTGCTTTAGGAACTGGTTTTCCCGCCAGGCACCCTGGAAAACCGTGCCAGGCGGAGCCATCTCGGCAAAGGTCGGTGTGCCTTGGGCCGGCTTGTCACCCTCGGCGGTCCCTCTCTGGGCTTGCTTCCAACCTAGTTCGAAGGTCTCGCCGCGCCCGCGGCTCCGGATGGAGGCGACGCGCAGGAGATAGACCTTCAAACTGGACTTGGCGACCGGCTCGGAATCCGACGTCTGAATGACCCGCATGCGGTTGGTCCCGGCAGACCCCAGAATCCGCTCCTCCAAAACCTCGGCCGGACGTCTAGGAGGACGCTCGCCGCGGAACTGGGCGGCGACCCTCTCCAGGCTGTCATCCTTCAGGCCGGCGAAGAGCAGGCCGGTCCGCAATGCACCGCGCAAAGCGGCTCCGGGCAGATAAGGCCCGTACTGGCCAGCAGTGAAGGTGGGGATCTGCAGGCTCTCGATGCTGGAACGCTCCCAGTGCGCGGCGCACGAGGCGTGCTCGAAGGGGATGCGGCGGTCGGCGAAATTCTGCGCGAAGCCTCCCCAGGAAGCGAAGTCCAGCTTGTCGGCGCGCTTCAACTGCGACAGGTATCCCTCCAGCCTCGGTCCCTTGGAGAGCAGGCGGAAGATGCGCCGCTGATCGAGCACATTGACCTGCTCCTTCCACACCATGTAGTCGATGGGGGACAGTCTCCCGCCGTCGCCTATCAGCACCGGCGTCAGGCATGTGACACGGTATGTCACCGCGGCACCTCCCTCCAGGGAATGGGAATGGCGAGGGCGAAACCGGCGCGGTAAACCGGGTGCGGAACACCCTCGGGCGCCACGTTGTGGGCGGATCCGGCGGGAGGAGCCTGGCTGAAGATCACAGCCCCTTCGGCCACCATCCGCGACCTCTTTTTCAGCGCGCCATGGACAGCGGGACTCTCCACGCGGCCTTCGCGATTCATGAGCGAGTAGCTGCCCCGGCCCCAGTCCACGCTGTCGCCCGCGGCCGGGGTAAACAAAGACAAGAGCCAGTATGCGGTCTCCGCCGGAGGCAGGCCCTCGGCTGGGACGGCACTGGCGGCCCCATTGCGCAACAGCAACTCCGGCAAAACCCCATCGTGGAATTCCGGCGCGTGGGATCGTCCCCAACCACTGCTCCGCTCTCCCCCCAAACCCGAATCGGCGAGCAAGCGAAACGCCGCGCGGACCGGCTCGGCCCAACGCGCGGCGGCCGCCTCATCCGAGAACGCGGCCAGGGCCCACAGACCGGCTCCAGGGCTGAACTCCTGGCACGCCGTGCGGTGCACCGTCACATCGCCCGAGAGCCTGTCCACGGCGGCATGAGAGCGAATCGAACTCCGGAAAGGTCCGTGGTCCCAACCGGCGGGCACCAGGCACTGGCTGAATCCGTCCACGCGCCATGACTCCTCGTCCAGAGGCTGCTCGGCCAGCATCGCTTCCACCAGCGACAAGGGCACGAACCGGGCGCCTTTCCAACGGACTTTGAGCGAGGGCGGGGGCGGCCACAGGCTGCAGGGAGGAATCACGAAGGAGACGTCCCGCTGAAACGGGTAGCAGGAGCTGAACCTGACCGCCGGCCCCTCCGCGTCTGCCGAAGATGGCCTCCAGCCACTCCTCGAGCAGCCCCAGCCGAGCCATGGCGCCGCAGACCGCCGAGTAGAGCGTGTCGCTGTGCAGTATGCTCCCCGCACGGTCGCGCTCACCGGAGTCCGGGCCGATCCGCCAAGGCCCCGACGGGAAAAACCGAACCACGAATGCGGGCTGCATGACTATTCGGCGAGCTTGGCCGGGAACTCAGGATCGCTGGCCAGGGACTGAAACGCGGCCGCATCCGCCCCTGTCGAGCAATTCCGTCTCGGATGCACCGGTGGCGTAGAAGCCGCGCCCCCGCCACACCAGCCGCATCCCGGCAAAGCGGACCCTTCCGCTGCCGCGCGAACCGCCTCCTCCAAGACTGTCGTCTTCGAGCAGCCGCAGCCCTTGCGCCAGCAGCGCGGGCAGGGCCTTGTCTTCCTCGCACAGAACATCGACCACGAATCGCACATGGAAGCGGGCGCCTGCCGGCACGCGCTCCAAGGTACGCGGGTTGGCCTGCGACGTGATGCGGTCAATCGCGTTCTCGCTCTTGACCTCCGTCAGCTCATCGTCCAGGTTCTCGCGCATCTGCACGGTGATACTGGCGGCATCCAGCGGCGCGTCGCAGACGGTGAGCCTGGCCGGGCTGGCCTGGCTGCTCTCCAGAGCGTCCCCGCCGACTTTTTCCATCCGCCCCGCGTTGCGGCCGAACAGCAGGCAGATTTCGTCTCCGGGCCGGTCGCTCTGATGGATGCGGACTTCCTGTCCCTTCCTCCGCGAGAGATACACGAGTTCGGACGGCACGGCCACGCCGCCGGCCTGCTCCAGCAAAGACCGGAGCCGGCCTCGCAGCGAACTGCCGGGCACGTAGGGATGTCCGAAAGAATCCTTGACCACCGGGTTATCGGCGCCGCCGATCTCCAGCGATCCCTTGCCGGCGCCGATGTGCAGGCCGGTCTCGCAATGCAGCTCGCCTTCCAGGATCAGCTTGCCGATGAGCTTCAGTTCAGTATTGGCAGTGTGCGCGGTCATGCTTCCTCGCTATTCGTTGTAGGCCACGATCGCCTCGAAAAGATCGCGAAACCGTTCGTAGCCACGCAAATCGTTCTTGCGTGTCACCTGGAGCAACAGCTTTTCGATGGTGTCCAGGCTGCGTAATGAGTGGCGGGCGATGGTGTAAGCCAGCCGCGCCCGCAGCATCACAAAGTGATGCTGGCGTTCATTCTCGGGGGCGCGGCAAGCCCGCCGCACCGCATTGTAGAGGCGCCGCAACTGGCTCTTGGTCCCCGAGTCCATGTCCCGCATGCGGCTTACGACCCCGTGAGCCTGGTTATCCAGATAGAGGCTATCCGCAATGAGCTTGTCCAGGTCGATTTCCGGAGGGCCTTCCGGCCGTCCGCGGTCGCGGTCCGGCCGGCGGTCATCACCGCGGCCTCCGGCCTCCCTGTGTCCCCCTTCCCGGGGGCCTCTCGGTCTTCCCTCGCGTGGTCTTGTGTCTTGCTGAACGTCCGCCATGGTTTTACACCTCTGCTAGCAGCCTGGCCCATTCGAGCGCCACCCGTCCGCCAGGGCGGAGTCTTGTGTGGGTGGCCCCTTTGACCAGGATTTCGTTGGTCAAATGTGTTCTGAGTTTCTGTAGTTCCCGGTCGCGCGTGTCACCGAGCGCCCGGTTCAGGTGCCGCTGCACCTGCCAGGGCTTCTCGAAGCGCCTCCCCGCTCCAGGACGGCCGGCGGAGGCCGCCTTGCGATAGAAAGCGGTGAGGTCCACCAGAAAACGGCGGGGCGAATTCACTTCCCCAGCCATTCGCAGCATGGTTTCCCGGAGATCTGAGGCGGCCGCCAACTGCCTCCACTCCAGTGTGTGACCAAGGACGTGAATGCAGTCCTTGTCGGTGGACTTGGCCAGTTCCAGCATCTTCCCGGCCTGCTCGTACACGGACGCCAGTTTCGCCGCCGGATCGCCGGCGATGGCGATGGCCATGCTGATGGTCTTGCCTTCGGGCCCCGGAAAATCCTTCAAATTCTCCTCGCTGAATCGATGGAAGAGACGTTGGATTTCGCGTGCCAGCGGGATCAGTGCGTCCCAAGCGCCGTAGACTGCGAAATCATCTCCGCCGGAATACAGGATGCCGACCTTGCGCCAGAAATCCGGCAGAGAGCAGACCAGTTCCAACTCCCCGGCAAAGAACTGCTTGTACATCACTGAGAGCTGGACGTGCTCCTCAATGGTCTGAACCCTTCTCAGCCGGATGCCGAGGTTGTCCACATCGCCGCGCAGGACGCCCCAGGTCTTGCGCCCTTCGGATCGTCCGGCAAGTGCGCCGAGACTGGCTGGCGCGGCGCCGTCGTCCGAAGTGGCAGCGTGGCGGGCCATGGCGATCAGCTCGGGCGAGGGGCCCGGAGCCAGCGGCCACATATGCTTCCCAGCCCCAACCAGAACCTTGCCCGGTTGTTCGGGCGACCAACCGGCGTTTTGCGCGGATTGCAGATCCACGGCCAATTCCCCGGAAAAATAACCGCCCGGATCGTGGTCGGCGGCGCCGTTGGAGGGCGAAAAGATTTCGGACTCAACTCCCGATGTGGCAATGCCCCGCCCCAGCCGCATGGCCTCGCCGAGCCGTTTGCGGACCACGCCCCAGTCCCCGAGGTTCTCCGTGGCGGCCCACACCAGGCGCAGATGCCCGCCGCTCAGTTCCTGGATTTCACGCGCGGCCGACTCCAGCAGGCGGCCCGCCGCGTCTCTGGATTCGGAAGGCAGAACCAAAAGGAACTGGCCGCCGCCGCTCGATCCCAACAACAGTCTCGCCAGTCCCAACTCGCCCAACACGGCGCGCGGCAAGACCTCACTCAGCAGCGTGACCCAGCGCGAGCGCCCGGCCAGCAGCCGTTGGCCGGTGGCATCGGCTGGTTCCTCCGCTGCGCTTCCCCCGGCCGAGAGGAGGAACGCTTCAATGCCCGTGATCTTACCTTGCAGGAAGATTTGAACCGACATGCAGATAGCGTCTTGCTGGAAGCCGTCAGTCTACCACAGCAGGCGGGGGCAACGGACCCTGTCTCCGTTAGGCGGCCGGCCGCGGGCGATAGCCCGGCCTGGCGCGCACGCGGTATTTCTTGGCGGCGTCAGACAGGATCTCCACCGAGATCCGCCGGAAACCTTCATTGGGATTCGGCGCCGGGTAGTAGGTGATGGTGTAGGAGTTGCCAAGGTCCTCGCGAATCGACTCGAACGCCTCCACCTGCTTCTGCCAGGTGCGCGCAAAATAGGCCTTGCCACCGGTCCGGTTGCTGATGCGCTGGAAGACAGCGCTGGAGATCGCGTCCTTGCTCACCTCGTTGGTGGAGATGACGTAGATGGGGATTCCCTCGTCCTCCGCCACCGACCGCACGTCGTCTGGAGCGATCATGCTGGCGTTGTCCGGACCGTTGGAGAAGACGATCAGCACTTTGCGGCCCGGGACCTTGGCGGCGTCCCGCAGCGAGAGCAACATGGCGTTGTAGAGCGCCGAGTCGTCCCCCGCAACGGCCTTGCGAAGTCCGAGGATGGCCGCGCCGTGGTCCTGCGTCAGCAGGGCCGCCCGCGAGAGGTTGCGGCTAAAGGTATAGACCGCGACGGAATCCCCGCTATCCAGCCCGCGCAAGAAGTCGGCGATCGCATCCGAGGCGTAGACGAAGCCGCGGTACATGTAGTTGCTGGTGTCGAACAGGACGAAAACGTTGGTTCCGGCCAGCGCGTCGGCCGGCCGCTGCGGCCCCGACCGCCGGGCGGCGGCATCCTCCTCGACCACGATGGGACGCGTGCCGCCATCCGGCAAGACCTGAACCGCCGGCCTGCTGCCTTCGGCGAAGGTCGCGACCCGCTGCGCGATCCCGTCTTCCAGGATTTTGAAGTCGCCGGGCTTGAGCCCGTTGATGTAGCGGCCACGGTTGTCGGTAACCGTGAAGGTGAGCACCACCATATCCACCTTCACGCGGAACACAGGCCGCTGCCCCTCCTGGCCGATGAGCAGCGCGGCCGATAGGGCAGCTATAAAAGCGGTCAGCTTCAACCTCTGGCTAAGGATCACGGCTGCTCCCTTCGTCTTTCCGTTCAATTGAGAGAGGCTTGCTGTTCCCCTTCCGGCGCCTGCTGCCGCGCTCTCTGGCGGATATCCTCGCCCCACGACCAGCAGCGAGCGCAAGCAAGGCCGGCCAGTCCTCCAGATGACTGGCGAAAATACGCTCCACGACCTCGCGGGTCCACTGCGGAGCCGCAACATTCAGGCGCGCCGGCGGCAAGTGGCTCTCGTCGGCCAGCGCGGCCCAATACAAGGCGTTCGACTCCCAACTCTCGGCGAGCAACCGGCTGGAAAATCCCATGAGGGCTGGAAACGGCCGCAGGTAGAGCAATTCCGGGCCATAGGAGCCGGTCAGCATGGGCTTGGGAGTGCCAAAGGCGCGAGAAACCGCCGCGTAGTTCGCCTGGGCTGGGGCTTCGGAGGTGAGGCGGCGTATCGTGGCCGCCAGCGCGTCGTTAGCGCCGGGCCGGTGTGCGAGCATCTCCTGCGCCAGCATGAACCGCTCTGAAGGCGTTATCTCCGCCAGCGCAGAGCGGAATGTCACAGCGCTCCAGCAGACCCGCCAACCGATGGAGCCGGGCCGGTACGGCCTGCCGCGCCAGCGCCTGGAGCACCTGCGCACGAACGCCCTCGTCCAAGGCCGCCTCGGCGGCCAGCGCGGACGCATATCGCAGATGCAGCGCCACCCACTGCAACTGGGAAGGGCTGACCTTCCACCAGCGCGAAATTGTGGCGCTCTGAATGATCTGAGGAACCAGGTCGCCCCAAATCAATGCCTGCTCGCGATCGGGAATCAAAAAGTTCTGCTCCGCCTGAGCCAAAGCGTACGGCAGCCCGGACAGAGAACCTTGCAACCTCCCGCCCGCTCCGTTCGGCCACCCGCTGCCTAAGGACTCGGTCGCGTTCCAACTTCCGATGCTGCCCGGAGTGCCGATGAAGTCGTGGCTGCGCACGAAGGAAGGGCTGCTCCGCAGCAACTGGGCGCCCGGGGGGGCGTAATGGATGTAGTTCAGGCCCACCAGAGTATCCCGCAGCAGTGGCGCCAGGCTCCCCCGCAAATCGCGCAGCTTCTCGGGGTCCCGCCCGGCCTTGCCGATGGCCGAGCGGAAGTTCAACCCTCTCTCGGACTCGAGGTGGTGATCGGTCCAGTAGCCGATGGAAAGGGAATTCTTCTCCGCGGCGGTAAGCTCGGCTCGCGGGGATTCGACTTCCGCAATCTTGGAGGCCAGACGGGCCACCAGCGCCGAATCCAACTTCTCCCCGCGCGCGAGAGCATCGAGGTGATCAGCCAGACCGAAGAGCAGGTCAAGGGACACAAGCCTCTGCGCGTCGAAGTAGGCGGCCATACCCGCGACGACTTCCCCATGGGCTTCCGACTCCTCGGAATCCGCAAGGCCACCCAGCAAATCCAACAGACGGCTCTGCGGCGCAGCGCCTGGTCTTGTTTGGGCTGCCTTCAGCAGTAGTTCCACGCCGGAGCGGCCGGCGTTGAATGTGTCCCGGGCATTGCGAACTGTCGCGAACGCAGTCAGGATGTCAGAAAACGAGCTGTCAGCTTCCTCTTCCGCGATAGCGCCCTGGCGGCACAGGATCTGCCAGATGCCAACCAGGGATTGGAAGGTTCCCACCGTGTCCGCGCGCCGTTCCGGGTCCCCGATGCGGTCAATCTGCGCCGCGGTATCCAGGAACCGCAGGATCGTCTTCTCATCCAGAGCGGGAGCCTCGGCGAAGATCGGGTATTGCGATCCGTAGTTGTCGTAGTCAAGCGCGAGGCGGTTGACCGTCGCGGCGTCCAGCGGCCGAGTCCGGCCGCGATCGATGTCGCTCAGCGCCAGAAAGATCCTGAGAGGCTCATTCTCCACGCTCTTGCGGCACAAGGCGAACAGAGCCTCCAAAACATCGTCCGGCTCCTTCCATGCGGCCACCGGCCGCGATAGCCGGATGCCGTACTTGCCAAGCTGGCGGCCGACGAAACGGCCCTTCCAGGGCTCGATTCCCCCGGGAACGTGCGGCTTGCCGCCGGGCTCCAGCCGCAGCCGTGCCATCAGGAGAAGCATGTCGGTATTTGCCTGGAACACGGGGCGCGCGGGCCCCGGACTGGTGATCCTCCCTCGAATCGCCGAGTAGAATCGCTTCATCCTCTCTGGCTCGGTGAGGTAATCCCGTACCGGACCGTCCGTCCGTGTCAGAGCGTCAAAATAACTCGCCAGCCATCCATCGTCCCTGGAGATCAGGTGTTCGAAGAATTGAGCGCCCTGGCTGGGCGGCGCGCCCGCCAACTCCTCCCACGTGCGCGCGCTGCGGGCGTCGCCCGGCACCACCGCCCGGCCGTCCCTGATCTCAAACATGCTCCCGAAGAAGTCCACTACATGGGCGAAGGCTCGCAACCGCGCGGCGGGAATGTTCTTGCGCAGTTCTTCGGCGGTCGCGGGATCGGGCTTGGCCATCGCCAGGTAGAAGCGGCACAGCGAGGGATCGGAGATGAGAACGTCGATGAACGCGCCGCCCTGCTGGTCCCTGCTGGTCAGCCAGTAGGCTTCGTTATATCGAATGGAGGCCCGGGTCGGCCGATACTCGTAGGTGAAAGGGCGGTTGGTCCTGAGCGACTGCTCCAGTTCCGCCAGGGGGAAACCGGAATCAATCGTCAAGAAGCCTCGTGTGGCGTTCACCGTCTCCAGGACCACCTCGCCACCGCAGCCCCCGCGCATTCGGTAGCCAAGAGTTCGGAGCAAATCGGCCGCCTGCGGAGAATCGCAATTCTCCACGCGGATCTGCTTCTCCGGCCCGGCCAGCTTGTCCAATTCCCGGGCCTGCGATAGGTAACGGGTCAGCAGCTTGAGATATTCCGTCGGCTCCAGGCCTTCCTTGCGCCCGCCCGCGCGGTAACCGTTGGTGATGACGCTCCGCGCCACGGAGAGTATCAGCTCATCCTCCTTAACGTCCTGGGAAACGGCAGCCATTCGCCGGAAGGAGTTCAGCGGACCCGGTATCTCGATCGTCTGTTGCTGCTCTGTAGGGGCCACGGGCCGGTCGAGCGACGCTTGTGCCCACTCTTTGCCGCCCGCCTGACGGTAGCGAGCCAGATAGCCCGCGGCGGCAGCCCGGTCGCCCGCTTCCAGCGAAAGCAACACCAGCCTGCGCGTTACGGCGAGGCGCGTGCCGGCTCCGTCAGGCTCCGTGAGCGCGGCCAGCAGCCGCTCATAGGCCGCACGCGCGTCCGGGTTTCCGTGCCGGTCCAGAAACTCGGCGTAAGCGTATAGTTCGGAGGGAGAAGCGTTGGCGTTCGCGGCGGCCTGCCGCAACACCGTTGCGGCTCGGGCGCCGGCACCACGTTTCTCCAGTTGTTGCGCTTGCTCGAGCGCACTCTGACCCCGAACAATGGGAACAAGACTGAGGACACCCAGAATGACCACAGTAGCCCGCATCTGTACACTCCAGCCTGCTTTGGTAATTTACTTTAACACGATTTCGGCTAACTCCGAGGCAGCCGGGTGTTAAATCTGGCGCCTGGGATCAGAGCATGCCCAGCGGCGTGTCGCGCGTGGGGGCCGGGAAAAGCCGGTCTACGGCAGCCGCGTCCGCGGGACTGAGCGTCCAGCCGCAGCCTCCAGCGTTCTCTTGCACATGAGCCGTCTTGGAGGCCTTGGGAATCGTGAACACGGCGGGATGCTGCGTGAGGAAATTCAAGATGACCTGCCTGGCAGTCTTCTGGCTGTGGCCGGAGATCTCCGCGAGCGCTCGTCCGTCCCTGTCGTTGCCGGAAGGAAAGTCGTCGTGACCGTAGGGGCTGTAGGC
The DNA here is from genome assembly GCA_963744775.1 of Bryobacterales bacterium. Classification (GTDB taxonomy): domain Bacteria; phylum Acidobacteriota; class Terriglobia; order Bryobacterales; family Bryobacteraceae; genus CAVUVG01. The sequence continues at coordinate 104,848 of CAVUVG010000008.1, read as the reverse complement.
CACCACGGCAATTCCTGCGCTCGGCGCAGTAGGGAATCAACTTGCGCTCGATACCGCGGTCCCTCATGTGGTACAGCACCTGATTGGCGGCCAGCCGCTCCTTGGTCAGCGCGCGCTCGGCCTCTTTGACATCCGCCAGATCGAAGTTGCTCACACCCAGATAGCGGATCTTCCCGGCCGCCACCAGTGCCTCCATGGCCCGCATGGTCTCGGCCAGGGGATAGCTTCCACGCCAGTGCAGGAGATAGAGGTCGAGATAGTCCGTGCGCAATCTCTTCAGGCTGCGCTCGCAAGCCTTCAAGGTTCCCTCGTAGGAGGCGTTCGAGGGCAGTACCTTGCTGACCAGAAAGACCTCGTGCCGGCGTCCGGCGATGGCTTCCCCGGTCAGCTCTTCCGCGCGGCCGCCGCCGTACATCTCGGCCGTATCGATGTGGGTCATGCCCAGGTCCAGCCCGGCGCGCAGCGCTTCCACGGCCCGCCGCTCGGCCTCGCGGCTGCCTTCGATCATCCAGGTGCCCTGCCCAATCACCGGGACTTCGACGCCTGTCCAACCAAAAGGTTTTCGAACCATAGGACGAAATCTACCTCTCCAGCTTATAAATGGTGAGGCCCGACAGCAGCTTCGGGTAAAAGTCTGTCGATTTCTGAGGCATCACGCCGCCCGAAAAAGCAATCCTGCCGACATCCTGGACCGCGGTGGGCTCGAGCAGGAACGCGAGTTTGGTTCCGCCCTTGCGAACCTCATCGAAGGCGGCATCAGCGCCCCTGATGTACCGGATGCGCTTTTCGTGACGCACCTCATCCTCGCCAATCTTCAGGATGTCCCTCAGCAGGCGGTCGTGGAGAAAAGGGACGTCGAGTTGTCCCGCTTCCCGGTCCGCCTCGATCAGACACAGGCTTCCCGGCGCCAGAGCCAGCCCGATGCGGATTCCGCCGTCGTGCGGTTCGGCCCAGGCGGCGCGCAATGCATCCAGAGACTCGATTTCGCGAACCCGGAAAGTCCTCTGCACCGACTCCAGGACAACTCCCGCGTCGGCCTCATCCACCAGGCGGTGCGTCGCCAGGATTCGCAGCCCAGGCGAATTCATATTGACAAACGTCATCATGACCCTTCGCGCATCTTGCATCTCGGGATGCTCGTCGCGGAAGGCCAGCGCCGTCTCGTAGCGATGATGGCCATCGGCGATGATCAGCTTCTTGGATGTCATCACGTGCTGAATCGAAGCGACCAGCACGGGCTCCGAGATCCTCCACAACCTGTGCCGGACTCCGTACTCGTCCGTCACCTCGGCCACCGGCGCTTCCGCGACGGCTTCGTCCAGGGTGCTGTCGATCTCCCCGGCCGGGTCCGGATAGAGCATGAAGAGCTGGCCGCAATGCGCACGGGTGTGCCGCAGCAGTTCAAGCCGGTCCTGCTTGGGCCCGCTGAGGGTCTGCTCGTGCCGGTGCACGATTCCAGCCGAGTAGTCCTCCACCGCACCCAGCCCGATGAAGCCCTTGCGGACCAGCCTCTCACCAGTGTCGGGCACGGAAAATTCCTGGAAATAGGCGAAAAAGGCGGCCTGCGGTTCACGCTCCAGGATGCCGCCTGCAGTCCACGCCTCCAGATGCCTCGCCGCACGCGTGTAAACGTTGTCTTGCGGCGTGTCGGAGGGGAACCGCTCACCGAGAATGATGCGAACCAGATTGTGGGGGCTCAGCGACAGGTAGCGCTGCTGCATCGCCGGATTGATCTTGTCGTAGGGCTGGGTAACCAGATTGTCCAGTTGCCCTGCTTTGGCGCTATAGCGATAGGCTCGAAACGGAGTTATGTCGGCCATGGTAAGGACACAGGATAACAAAGCCTGCTAGCCGGAGGCTCTGCGGCATTTTTGAGCCCGTCTTCAGTGGATTACCGGAGGGTCGCCAGCGCCCCTGCGCCGTAGACTTGTTGACAGGGGTTCCAATTATGTCTGTTGCCGCGCGCGCCTCCGGTGAGAGAGGTTTCGCGCTCATCACGGTGGGCGTCTGCCTGGTGGCCACGATCGGCATGCTGGGCCTGGCGACCGACATCGGCCGGATGTACATCGTCAGAAACGAGATGCAGGCCTACGTGGACGCCGCGTCACTGGCCGCGGCGCTGGAATTGGACGGCGCCGCAACGGGGATTGCACGGGCCCAGAGCAGCATTCCAGCCAGCAGCAACCGCTGGCTCCTGGGGACCTCTCCGTTTCACGGGCACGCAACTCGATTTCGCATCGGACTCAACCGGCCCGTGGGTGGCAAGCCCGTCGCCCGCCTCCGGCTACCGCTACGCCAGGGTCAGGGCCACCGCGACAGTGCCGCTGTACTTCATTGGGGCCGTGGTTTCGGCCAGGACCACGGTGATCAATGGCACAGCGGTGGCCGGGCAGGTTTCGAAGATCAACTTCAGTGAGGGCATGTTTCCCTTTTCCCCTTTCGCCCACAACAACGGACAACCGGATTTCGGTTTCACCACCGGCCAGCATTACACCCTGCGCTGGGCCGCGAATCCGAAGCTGAATGTGAACGTTTGCCCCGGGGACGACGCCCCCCAATGGATCGCGGCAGCCAACGCCAGCGGGGGTTCCGAGCGGGGCTACTACGAGTTAAACAGTTCGGATATCATCCGCATGGCCATTGAGCAGGATTACCTGACGGCCCCGCTCACCATCGGCACGCCTGTCAACATGACCGGCGGCGCCAAGCAGACCCAGCGCGACAGTCTCATCAACCGCATCAACCAGGATACCGACCCGAGTTCCGCCAGTTACGCCCAATATGCGGCGGCAGCAGACAGGCAATGGCCGCCGGCTGGTGGCGGTTCCCGTCAATGGCGGCTCCCCGTACAACAGCGTCCTCGGATACGGGCTGTTCTTCCTGCTGCTGCCTGCGGAGTACTACAAGAGCGGCAACCAGCCATTCTGCGCCGAGTTTGTCGGGCCCTACGTTCAGGGCAGCCGGCACAGCGGGGCGGGCGGTCCTGGTACGTATGTCGTAAGGCTAGTCCAATGATCCGGCGCCGAGGCGCGGAACGGGGCAGCGCGCTGGTGGAGTTTGCCCTCTCCTTCAGTCTGATGTTTACCGTGTTTGCCGGCGTGTTCCAATTCGGCTACGCCTATTACCTGTACAACACACTGGAGAGCGCCGTCCGCGGCGGCGCGCGTTACGCCTCTCTTCGTGTCTACGATTCCGCCACGGGAAGCCCGTCGGCCGGCTACCTGAGCGCGGTCAGAAACATGGTCATGTACGGCAACCCATCCGGAAGCGGGCCGCTGACAGCCCCCGGCTTGACACCCGAGAAGGTTAACGTCACCGTGACCATGGACCGCAACGTCCCTGTGCGCATTACCGTCGGCATCACGAACTACACGATCTACGCCGTGATCCGCTCGTTCACTCTCAACGACAAGCCGCGGGCGTCGTTCACCTACACGGGCCGGTTTGCTCCCTGAGGCGAAATGACACGAGCACGCACGAGCGCGAAAGAAGCCGGGGGCAGGCGATGGTGGAGGGCGCCCTGGTAATCCTCCTGTTCACGGGCTTGCTGATCGGCATCTTCGACCTGGGGCAGGTGCTGTTCATCCGCCAGACCTTCGTGGCGCGGGTTCGCAACGCCGTGCGCTACGCCGTGGTGAACGCCTACGACGAAACCGCCATCAAGAACATGGTTCTGTACGGACATGCCACGGTCCCTGTCGGCTCGACTACCGGGGCTTTCGGGCTCACCGCGGGCATGGTATCGGTGGCTCGTTCCGACGTGGGGACCAGCGAACAGCGCATCGTGGTGACGATCTCGGGCTACCCCTATCGCTTCTTCTCCCCCTGGATTCACGGCGCATTCAGCGGCAGGGCGATCGTCGCCAGCCTGCCGTTGGAGAGCCCGTAGCTCAGCTTAGGCGTCGACCAGCCCCAACCGCTCCATCAACGCGGCCGGATCGGGATCGCGTCCCATGAAGGCGCGATAAAGTTCCGCCGGGTCCGCCCCGTCCCCTCGGGAGAGGATCATCTCGCGGAAGCGGCGGCCGGTCGCACGGTCGAAGAGGCCGTTGGCCCGGAATTGGGTGAAGGCATCCGCGTCCAGCACCTCCGCCCACTTGTAGGAGTAGTAGCCCGCCGCGTAGCCGACCGGATCCGCGAACAGGTGCGTGAAACTGGCAATCCCCGCGTGGTCCTCGCGGCAGTTCGACGGGTGAGAATTCCCCGAGAATGCGCCGGCTGTAAGCGACCACGTCGGGTTCCGCCTCAGGCGAGTAGCCTGCGTGGAGCGCGAAATCGACAGTGCCCAAGCCGAGCTGGCGCATTTGCGAGTTGGCGCCGCGGTAAGTGCGGGCCCGCTTCATCTTCTGGTACAGCTCGTCCGGCACCGTCTCGCCCGTCTGGTAATGCCGGGCGAACAGGTCGAGCGCCTCGCGCTCCCAGCACCAGTTCTCCATGATCTGCGAGGGCAGCTCCACGAAATCCCAGGCGACGTTGGTGCCCGCCAGGCTGCGCAGCTCCACGCGGCTGAGACAGTGGTGCAACAGGTGCCCGAACTCGTGGAAGATGGTTTCGACCTCGCGGTGCGTCAGCAAGGCGGGCTCGCCGCCCACCGGCGGCGTCAAGTTCCCGCAAACCGTCCCCACGTGCGGCTGGAAACCGCCCGGTACCGTCCACGCCGGTGATCAGCGACGTCCATCCAGGCCCCGCCGCGCTTGTTTTCGCGCGGAAACCAATCGGCATAGAAGCACCCCAGCAGCGTGCCGTCCTCGTCGCGGATGCGCGTAGTATTTCGTCCGCGGATCCCAGACCGGCGCCCCGATCCTGTTCGCTGACGCGCACGCCGAACAGGCGACTCGCGATCTCGAACAAGCCGCTCGACCACGCGGTCCAGCGGGAAGTAGGGCCGTAGCGCTTCCTCGTCGAAGTCGTACAGCGCCTGGCGCTGCTTTTCGGCGTAGTAGGCGACATCCCAGGGGTTCAGTTGCTCGTGACCGTCCAACTCCCGGCGGAAGGCCCGCAACCCCTGGTTCTCCCTCGCAAAGTGCGCTGCCGTCTGCCGCTTCAACTCCTGGAGAAAGTCCCGCGCACGGTCGCCCGTCTTGGCCATGCGGTCCGCCAGGGCAAAGTCGGCGAAATCGCGAAAACCAGAAGGACCGCCTTTTCGTGCCGCAACTGCAGGATGCGGCGGAGATTCTCCCGGTTGTCGAATTTCCCAGATGAGGCCTCGGTGACGTTGGCGCGCCAGATCTCCTCTCGAATCCCCGCGTCGTCCAGGTAGGTCATGACGGCCGTGTAGCTGGGCGCTTGCAGGGTGAACCGCCAGCCCGCCATGCCCTTCCCGGCGGCGCTTTCGCGCGCGGCGGCCACTGCGGATGCGGGCAGCCCGGCCAGCTTGCTCTCATCGGCGATCAGCAGTTCAAACGCATTGGTGGCGTCGAGCACGTTCTGCGAAAAGAGCGTGGTAAGCTTGCTCAACTCGACGTCGATCGAGGCCAGGCGCGCTTTTCCGGCCGGATCCAGCTCCGCGCCGTGGCGGCGGTAGGTGTCGAGTGTCTTGGTGAGAAAGCGCCGCCGCACGCCTTCCAGAGCCGCAGCTTCTGGAGTCCCCGCATACTGCCGCAGCGCCGTCCACAGACCTTCATCCAAGGGAATGCCGGAATAGAACTCGCTGGCCAGGGGCTCGACGGCGTTGTGCGCCGCGCGCAGTTCGGGATAGGTCGCCACGCCTTCCAGGTGCCTGACCACGCCCATGGCGTAGTCCAGGCGGTCCGTCATCGAGTCCAGGGCCCGCAGCGTGTTCTCGAACGTGCGCGGCGCAGTCTCCTCGGCGATGGCCGAGCGCCTGGCGCGCGCTTCCTCAAGCAGTTCCTGGATGGCGGGCTCCACGTGCTCCGCACGGATGCGGTCAAAAGGAATCAGAAACCGGATCTCACGCAGTGGGTTCGAAGTGTCGGACGTCGCCATAAACTACCAGCATAGATGGATGGGCCGGCAAGTGGTGTAATTTGAAGGAGGAGATTCGGTCATGACCCACAACCTCAGTCTGATCACAGGTTCCATCGCGCTGACCTGCCTGCTCTGCCTCGGCTTCCGGGTGCCGGCCCAAGCTCAGACCGCGGCATCCGCCGCCCTCGGCGTCCAGCCTCTCAAGGGAGGTATCTACTGGGTCAAAGGCGGAAGTGGAGCTAACACCGGGTTTGTCATTGGGGCCAAGGAGGTCATCCTCATCGATGCCAAGATGACCGAGGAGTCGGCCAAGGCGATGCTGGCCGAGATCCGCAAACTGACTCCCAATCCGGTCAGATCCATGGTGCTAACTCACAGCGACGGCGACCACGTGAACGGCCTGTCGGGCCTCCCAACGGGGCTGACCATCATCGCCCATGCCAACGCCAGGAAGGACATGGAGGCGGCCTTCCGGGATCCGAAGATGAGCACCTTGGAGCCCTATCTGCCGAACCAGACGCTGACCAGCAGCCGGCCTCTCAACATCGACGGCATCCGCATGAACCTGCTCTACTTCGGGCCGGCGCACACCAGCGGCGACCTGGTCGTCTACTTCCCTGACCAGAAGATCGCCTTCGTCGGCGACTTGGCTTTCGTCGGCCGTGACCCCCTCATCCACCGCCAGAAGGGGGGAACCTCGTTCGGCCTGGTTCAAGTGCTGGGGAAAATCCTGGCTCTGGATGCCGATACCTTCATCACCGGCCACAGCGACCCGCTCAGCAAGGCGGATATCCAAGCCTTGCTGACCTCCATCGAGGACAAGCAGTCCAAAGTTAAGTCCTTGCTCGGCGAGGGGAAATCCCTGGACGAAATCAAGACGGCCTTGGGCCTCGCCTCTGCACAGGGCCAGCGGTTCCCGAGCCTGATCGATGTCATCTATCAGGAGCTGAGCGGGAAATAGCAGGCTCCGCGGCGCCGGTGATCAGTCTGGCTCCCACGGCTGAAGGTCAAATACTGAAAGCCCCACTGGATGAACACCAGCAGGCGGCTCCGGAACTCCACCAGGTACATCAAGTGTATGAACAGCCAGACGAGCCACGCCAGGTATCCGGAGACGTGCACGCCGAAGATGTTGGCCACGGCGGCGGCGCGGCCGATGACGGCGATGTCGCCCTGGTCAAAGTAGCGGAAGGGCGGAATTTCGCCCGCGCCATTCAACCGCTTGAGGATGGCCTTGCCGGCATAGGAGCCTTGCTGCATGGCCACCTGGGCCACGCCGGGCAACGGCTTGCCGTCGGCCCGGAAAACCAGAGCGAGGTCGCCGGCCACATAGATTTCGGGGTAACCGGGGATGGTCAAGTTGGCCTGCACCTTAATGCGGCCCGATCTGTCCGTCTCCGCACCGGTTCGAAGGGCCAGTGTTCTGGCCAACTCCGAGGCGGTAACCCCACCGGCCCAAAGCACGGTCTTGGAAGGCAGCCGGTCAGTCCCGGTTTGAGTACGGAAAGTGACGCCCTCGCCGTCCACCGACAGGACCTGGACCCCACTTCTAACCCGCACCCCTAAGCCGATCAGAGAGCGCTCGGCCTTGGCCGACAGGTCCGGGGAAAGGGTGGCAGAACGCGATCGGCGCCGTCCAGGATGAGAATCTGTGACTCCTCTGGCCGGATCGACCGGAAGTCGTTCTTTAAGGTGTGCCGGGCCAGTTCGCCCACGGCTCCGGCCAGCTCCACGCCCGTCGCGCCGGCGCCCACGATGACGAAGGTCAACCAGGCGCGGCGCTCGTCGGGACTGTCCGCGCGTTCGGCTGCTTCGAAGGCATATAGAATCTTGTGCCGGATGGCGGTGGCCTCTTCGACGCTCTTGAGACTTGGGGCCCAAGACCGCCACGCGTCGTTCCCGTAGTAGTTGCTTTGGGACCCGGTGGCCACGATCAGCGAGTCGTACTGCATCCTTGCGCCATCGGCAAGCGTCACGAGCTTGCCGCCGGGGTCAAAGTCCACAGCCTCGCCCAGCAGCACGCGGGTGTTCCTCTGGCGCCCCAGGACACCCCGCAGGGGGGCGGCGATCTCGCCAGGTGAAAGCGAGCCGGTTGCCACCTGGTACAAGAGTGGCTGAAACAGGAAGTAGTTGCGCCGGTCGATAAGCGTGACCGTCGACGGGGGCCCGCTTCAGCGCCCGCGCCGCGCGCAGGCCGCCGAATCCGCCACCCAGAATCAGGACACGATGTTTGCCGGCCATACTACTCGTTTGGATGAGCGAAGCCGGCCGGAAGCTTCGCGGCCCGGCGGAAGGCTCGCCCCTGTGAGATACAATCGTTAGAAATCCTAGAGGTCCGAAAGTCCGGTATTCGCGTCGAGAAGAAGGAATCATAGATGATGCGTTTGCTGTTCGTCTTGGCCTGTATGGCGCTGTTCGCCATCGCCGGAGCCGCACAAAATCCAGCACCCAACGCGGGTAGCAAGCCGGCTGGAGCTGAACCCGTTCAGCCCCCGGCCTCCACCGTCGAACAGCGCACGAAACTCAACCTGCTGGGGCAGACCGACACGCAGGCCGGCGAAAGCCGCCGCAACGAGAACGTCCAGTTCAACCTCGTGGACAACAACCTGCTGCGGGAACTGAACACCCGCCTCGGAACCACGGCGACAATCGTCACCGAATTCCGCCCAGACCGCAACTATTTCGGCGTCGAGTACGGCAACTGCTCCGGCCGCGGCCCTGCACGTCGCGCCCGTGACGCGGCAGGGGATTCACGGCCGCCTGTTCGAATCGCACCTGAACAGCATCTTCAGCGCCCGGTCGTTTTTTCAAGTGGGCGACGTGAAGCCCGCCCGCGAGAACAACTACGGCGTGGACTTTCTGGCGCCGCTATGGAAGAACTCCACCCTTTCGCTTTCCGGTAGCCAGCAGAAAGTGCGCGGAATGGTGAACGGGAACGTCCTGGTGCCGCTGCTGTCCGAGCGCACGCCTCTGGCGGCCGATCCGGCTGTCGCCAGCTTACGTGCAGCGCATCCTGGCATGGGTATCCCGGCCGAGCTTCCCAACCGGACCGACATCAACAAGCGGATGCTCAACACCAACTCGCCGCAGACCATCAACAGCGAGACAGCGAGCGCCCGCATCGATCAGATCATTACGAAGCGCGACCGGCTGGCTCTGCGCTACCAGCGCGTGCATCAGCGCGTCCTGGCGTTTCAGCTTCTCAAGGGGCAAAATCCGGACACCACGACGCGCTCCCATCAGCCACGCATCACCTGGATGCGCCAGCAAAGCTCCGCGACGACGTTCAATGTCTCGCTGGGCTTCGACCGCCTCGCCTCACAACTCGTCCCCGAAAAGAACAACGTGGGCTCCGCTGTTCTCCACCGAGCGGCCTTTCCGTCGGTGGGCCCGAACCAGGACCTCCCCATCGACCGTGCCGAGAACATGTTCCGCCAGGCCGTCCAGATCCGCCGCGTCCGCGGCCGTCACGAGCTCGACCGCAGGCTACGACCTTCTGCGCCGGTACTTGAACGGTTATCAGAACGATTCCAAGCTGGGCTCGGTCTCCTTCCAGAACGACCAGGGCAGAGACGGCATCACCAACTTGCGCATGGGCCTGCCGACCAAGATCTTCATCTCCGTTGGCGACACCCACCGGCGGTTCCGCAATTGGGACCAGGCCTATTATGCCGGCGACAAGTGGCGGGCGGCGTCGCACCTGACCGTAAACTTCGGGCTGCGCTACCAGCCGATCTCCGTCCCCACGGAAGCCGACCATCTGACGACGTTCCCCTATCGCTGCGACTGCAACAACTTTGGGCCGATTTTCGGGCTGGCTGAGCGTCTGCCCGGCGAACTTCGGAGTGCTCCGCGCCTCCTACGCGCTGGTCTACGACAACATCGTGCAGGCCATCTACCAGCAGTTGCGCTTCAACCCGCCGGGGAACACGAAGCTGGTCATCAACAATCCCGACCTGCTGGACCCGGTCGGGGTGTACCTCCGCGGGCCGCAGAGCACGCAGCGCACCTCGCTCTATATCCTCGATCCCAACCTGGTCGCGCCTTACTCGCACCAGTACAACCTGAGCTGGGAGCCGGCCTGCTCGAGCAACTCCTGGCGCCTTCAACTCGGCTATGTGGGAAGCCGCACGCCCAAGATCATCCAGATGTGGTACATCAACCGGGCCCGCGCGATCCCCGGCGTGCCTCTGTCCACGGCCAACATCGACGACCGCCGCCCCGACCCGAAGTTGTCCGAGGTCAAGCTCGTGCTCAACGGCTCCTATGCCTGGTACGACGCCGCGCGCGTGACGCTGGTTGTTCCCCGCTGGAGGGGCTTGAGCATCGACGCCTCCTACTGGTTCAGCAAGGCCCTGGATTTGGGAGCGAACTACAGCGACACGGCCTCCAACCGCAGCCAGAACCGGGGCCAGTCGGAGTTCGATTCGCACCGCGACCTGAAGGGCCTGAGCGACTTCGACCAGCCTCACGCCTTCCTGGCGCGCTTCGCCTACGAGACGCCCGCGTGGAGCACGCAACCTCCGCTCGTGCGCGCGCATCCTGGGACGGTGGAACCTCTCGGCGGTGGTCTCTGCTCAAAGGCGGCACGCCGTTCCTGGTGCAGTCCGGTTCGGATTCGCCGGGCTTCGGAAACGTGGACGGAGCCGCTCGGGGACCGGCCGAACATCCTCGACTCCATCGATCCTGGGGCGCACCATCGGATCGCCCGGACACTTCTCAGACGCCTGCTGCCCAAGTCCGCCTTCGCCTTCATCAATCCCGGGTGAGCTGGCGCGGGAACCTGGGCCGCAACGTCTTCCGCAAGGGCGGGATCTACAACGTCAACGCGGCGATTGCCAGGCGCTTCGCCGCTGTTCCACGAGAAGACGCTGCAATTCCGCGCCGAGTCGATCAACCTCTTCAACACCGCGCAGTTCGCCGCGCCGGGCTCCAATCTCACCAACCCGGAGTTCGGCATGATCACCAGCACGCTGAACGACGGCCGCACCTTCCGCTTCCTGGTGAGCTTCGACTTCTAGTGCCGGCCGTTCACCGCCCGGCAACTTCCTCCCAACGCGGTTCGGAGACGTTGGCGCGATAGTTGGACTCGTTGTACTCCGGGTTGCGCACGGGCGCATAGATCCGTTTGCCCGTGAAGGGGCGGTCCTGGGTGTAGATCCAGACCTGCTGCTGGTTCCACACGACCACTTCGTCGCGCGCGTCACCGGTCAGGTTCAAGACGTTGACCGCCAGGTCCGGGTGGCCGTCGTCGGGAAACATCACGACCCGCCGCAGATGCCCGTCGAGCATCCCGCCGTCCTTGATGTTGCCCGAAAGCAGCACGAACTCCTGCCCGTCGCCGCGCCAGTTCACCGGCAGCATAGGGCTGCCGACATGGATCGGCTCGTCCTGTTCCAGAATGTTGCCCGTCCCAGTCGAACAGGGTGACGATTCCCGGATTCCTCCAGAAGTTGACGCGTCATGTATCTGCAGGCCGGGCAGCTCGGGACGGAACTTGCCGACTGCGGGACTCTGATTGTGGCCCACGCGCACCTGCTTCAGGATGCGGCCCGCGAAGTCGAACATGATGAAGCCCTCGTCGCTGCCGCTGGCATAGGCGCGAGGCTCGGCCTTCGGATCCGGGCTGAGATTTCCGACCATGAGGGCATCGGCATGATCCTGGAAGTCGTTGTCGTGGCTCCACACCTGCTTTCCCGACGGGTCCCACACGGCGTAGCCGATGGCGATCAGGTCCCGGCGCCCTTGAACGGGAAGGGATACGGGAAATGTCCGGTCTGCCCCTCGCCCCCCCACAGCAGCTCCAGCTTGTTGTTGAATACCCAGAAGTGGCCGTAGCGGTCCTTCATCAAAATGTCGCGCCGGGCCGCGTCGCCGGAGACGTTCACGAAGACGATGGAATCGCCGTTGGCCATCTCGTAGGGCCGCGTCTTGCCTTCCGGCGCTTTGGGCATCCAAGCCCAACGCTTCACTTTGCCGGTTTTGCCGTCCAGGATCTGGAGCTTGAAATCACGCGCCAGCACCACTTCGTTCTGCCCGTCGCCGTCGACGTCGTGGATCTGAAAGGGCGTGTCGTTGGTCAGCAAGCCGTTGCGGGGATCGGGCCGGCCGATCTGCCATAGCACCTTGCCGTCCAAGTTGACCGCCGTCAGGCAACTGATGGCATCGAAGGCGTCGTCCTGCACGCGCCGGATGTTCTGCGCGATCAGCATGTCCGGCATCCCGTCGCCGTCCAGGTCGCCGAAGCGCACGTTGCGCCCGGCGCCGAAGCCGGGGGTCTCGAACTTCTTCCAGAGCTTGGGCCGCGGATTGTCCGCGCGCAGACTCTCCAGCTCCGCATCTCGCTTATGGATACGATCCTCGACCGCCCGCTGCGCGTCATCAGCGGCGGTGACGCGAAAGTCCTGAAACGCGCGGGAACGGTGGCGGTGAAACCGGCCTTGCCCCGACCATGTCCGAGTCGCTGGCCTCCAGCAGCAGCTTGCCGTCGACATAAGCGCGGATGCGCGGCCCGATGTTCTCCACCTTGAGGGCGTAATAGTGCTGCGCGTCGTAGGTGAACGGAGCGCTCCCCAGTTCCTTCCACTCGCGCACGCGGAGCGCCTTTTCCAGCGGCAAGTGCAGCGCCAGCCGCGCGCGTTTGCCGTCCTCCAGCACGAACAGGTAGTAGTGGCGGTTGGTGTGATAACGGAAGACCACGCCCGCCATCCTGTTCAGCGCCAGCGGCTTCACCTTCACCTCGACGGTGTAGTCGCTCCACTCCGGATCGCCCGTAATGAACAGCGGGTTTGAGAACTGCGGGGCCTCCGCCACCAGGTGCTGCTCCATGTAAGGCTTCCCTCCTCATCGCCCACGATCCAGGAGTCCAGGTGCCCGATGGCGTTGAACCACGGCGCGGTGGGCACGCCCCGGTGCGGCAGATAGTGGTACTCCTCGATCGCGCCGTTCAGCATTCCCACCGGGACGCTCAGCCACCCCGGGGGAAAGCGCGAGAAATCGTCATGAAACAGCTCACCGGCGCTCAAGGGCGCCACCAGCAAAATCAATAGGATGAGAAGTGGCATGTCAGTTATCCAGTCCGTGTAGCCTTCAATCCTAGCACCGCGTGGGCGCCTCTTTTGTGGCCCCATTTTCTTCCGTTTCCCGCGTTATATAAATGAGGTGAAGTATGATGTGCGCTAAAAACGTGCTTTTGATAGGGTTGTTCTCTTTGGCCTTGGCCCTCGTCGTGTCACGCGGCCGTCGCGCCAGACGTCACCCGGGCCAGGCAGCACCGCTCCAGCTACCCCTTCCCCAAGTGTCCCAGGCGGGACTGCAGCGCAGCCTGAGGGGCAGTCCGCTATTTATCTCAGGCCCGATCCTGGCTTTGATAGCGCCCAAGCTATGCAGAATCCTGCTACCGACGGACGTTCCTTCATTTCGGGGAAGGTCGTGTTGGAAGACGGAACCCCGCCTCCGGGCCCCGTGGTCATCGAACGGGTATGCAACACGATCAGCCGCCCCCAGGGTTATACGGATTCCAGGGGGTATTTCAGCTTCCAGTTGGGGCAGAACAGGTCTCAGATGGACGCCGATTCCGGCCCCGTCTACGGCGTACAGAAATTCTGGACCCGAAGCACAGCCGCCCCGCCGTCCGCCTCGGGGGAGTCAAACCTTGCCAACATCTCAGGATGCGATTTGTGGAGGGCTTCGTTGCCGGGCTACGTCTCTGAAGTCGTGCGGCTCGACAGAGCGGACTTCATGGAGCATGCGGACTCGGTTACGATCGTTCTGAGCCGCCACACCAGCCTTCTGGCGCCGACGCCCGCGAAAAAAGCTTTCGATAGCGGACGCGACGCCATGCGCAAGGACAAGTTGGCGGACGCGCGCAAGCACTTCGAGAAGGCGGTCGAGATCTTTCCGCAATATGCGCAGGCATGGTGCCAACTGGGCATAGCCATGGAGCGGCTTCGCGACGTAAGCGGTGCCCGGGTGGCCTACGGGAAGGCACTGGCCGAGGACTCCAAGTTCGCCAAACCGTATCTGCAATTGGCGGGGATCGCGGCCAGGGAACGTAATTGGCAGGAACTTCTGGATACGACTAGCCGCCTCGTGGAGATCGATCCCGCCAACTATCCAGGCATGTTCTTCCTGAACGCCGTCGCCCAGTACAATTTGCGAAATTTCGAGGCCGCCGAGACGAGCGCCCGCGAAGCGCTGAAACTCGACACGGGGAAGCACCATCCGGAAGTGAACCACATTTTGGGCTGTCATCATGGCGCAGAAAGGAGAGTTCACGGCAGCAGCGGATTACCTGAGAACCTACCTCGAAATCGCGCCGGCCGCTAGCGACGCAGCCCAGGCAAGGAAGGAACTGGCCGAAATCGAAAAGTTGGCCAAGTCAACGCCGGGAGTGGCGAGATAGGGACTCAGGCCCCTACTTCGGAATTTACTGCCTGGATCAGCGCCTTGATGTAGCCGTAGCCGAAGGCGAACGACTGCAGCCCTCGGCGATCATCGGCATGAACCGGCATATGATCGGGAAGATCGAGCCGGCAAACTGCACGTCCCGGAGGATTCGCATCACCCGGAACAAGTCCATATCGCCCTCGTCGGGATGAACTTCCTCGAACTCGCCCAGCCCGCCGCGTATGTTGCGCATGTGGATCTGGCAGAGTTTGCCTCGCTCGCCCAGGTACTGGACAATCGGCAGGATCTCCGCGTTCGGGTTCTTTAACCCTTCAGCCGCCGTTCCCAGGCACAACTGAAATGCCGTTGAAGGGGCTGTCCAGCATCGATTCGTAGCGTTTGATCCCTTCAAACACCGATGGGGAATCCCAATTGTCCGCGCCCTGGTAGCCGAACGGCAGCCCCGGCGGGTCATAAGGGTGGCAGGCCATTTTGACCCCGTGCTGCTTGGCTACCGGGATCACTTTCTCCAGAAAATAGCTGATCCTCTCCCAGTAGTCCTCGGAGCTGACCCTGCCTGATTCACCCACGGGCAAGTCCTTCCAGTTGGTCTCCAGTTCGAAACCGTCATAGGTGACGTTGCCCCGCCCTGTTGTTTCCTTGTTCCTTCTGATCGGGATAACCCGCCAGTGGTAGGTGATGATCTTTACGCCAACCTGGGATGCCTTCTGGATGTTCCGCTGATGATCTCGAGCTCCCGGTCGCGTTCCGGGCCTTTCCGCCGCGTGATGTAGTCGCCACCCATTCTGTATCGCTTCGATAGTGACGCCATACTTCTCCGCACTCGTCCTGCATCCTCTTCAGCTACATCCAGATCCCAACTGCCGTCCTGGGCACGCTCACTGGGCTGAGCCGTGAGATGCTTCACGCCGTAGCGCAGGTTGTACTCCAGGTTTTCCTTCGAGCTGATGCCGGAGCCCGCCACGCTGTGGTAGTCCCCGCCGACATGCATCAGGGTGTTCTTTCGGGGAAGCGCGCGCCGCCTGTCCCGGCAAGGCGCCCAGCCCCGAGGCTGCGGCGATGCCACCAGCAAACTTCTGTCCAAACTCTCTGCGTTTCATAGGCGGTGACGATTCTATATTGCAGGAAAGGGGCGTGTCAATGCAGCGCAAAAAATTACAGTGTGGTCTACTACGAAATATGCAACTGAAATATCTGCCGCTCGCGTTCCTGGTCATCCAAGCGGCGGCCATGGCCCAGCCCGCCGCCCCTCTGCCCGGCAATGGCATGGCGCAGCATCCTTTTCTTTACTGCGGCGAGTGGCAGAATCGCAGCATCACGGAACAGGTCATGCACATCGTCCGTGACGGAAAGATCGTCTGGTCTTATACCAACCCACTGAAGGGGGAGCTGGGCGACTGCACCATGCTCTCCAACGGGAACATCGTGTTCTCCCGCCAGTTTGGCGCGAGCGAGATCACGGCCGACAAGAAGATTGTCTGGAACTACGACGGCCCTCCCGGAACCGAGATCCACACCACCTATCCCATCGGCATGGACCGTGTACTGATCATGCAGAACGGGAATCCGGCGAAGTTCCTGGTGATCCACAAGACCAGCGGGAAAGTGGAGAAGGAACAAGTCCTGCAGGTGCGCGATCCGAAAGGCGTTCACGGGCAGTTCCGCCACATCCGCTACACCCAGGCCGGCACTTTTCTGGTGGCGCACCTGGATCTGGGCAAGGTGGTCGAGTACGACACCCGAAGGCAAGGAGATCTGGTCCGTGCCCGCGCCTTCCGCCTGGGCGGCGGTCCGGCTGAAGAACGGCAACACGCTGATCAGCGGCAACCAGCACGGCTACGTGCGCGAGGTGAATCCCAAGGGCGAGACGGTGTGGGAGATCAATAAGAACGACCTGCCCGGCATTCCCTTGTACGTGGTCCAGGAGGTTTCGCGGCTGGCCAACGGGAACACGCTGATCAATAACTGGATCGGCAGCGTGACGAAGGAGGACTGGCCGAACGTGGTCCAGTTGATCGAAGTGACGCCCGCACAAGAAAGTGGTGTGGGCGCTCCGGGACTGGTCGGTTCTCGGCCCGGCTTCCTCGACCCAACTGCTGGACCAGCCCGGCGTCCCCGAAAACGGCGACCTGGAGAGGTAGAAAATGCGAAAGACAAGAATTTTCCTGGTAGTGCTATGGATGGCCGGGGCTGCGGCTACGGCTCAACTCAGCAGGAGGGAGATCACCAACACGACCACGCCGGAGCAGGACTCGAAGGCCAACAGCGATAGTGTGCCCGATGTCTACGCCATCAATGGGCAATTCGAACGAATTGTGGTGCTGCGCTTCAAGTACCAGACCGACCTGCTGGCGGGCCTCAATAAGATGGTGAAAGAGCAGAAGATCCGCAATGCGGTGATCCTGGCGGGCGCTGGCTCTCTGCGCGGCTACCACATCCATTCTGTCAGCAACCGGAGCTTTCCGTCCAAGAACGTCTTCCTCAAGGACCCCACGGCTCCCGCGGATCTTGTCAGCATGAGCGGGTACGTCATGGACGGTCGCATCCATGCCCACGTTAGCCTGGCCTCCGACGACAAGGCATTTGGCGGCCACCTGGAGCCAGGCTCGGAGGTATTCACTTTCGCCATCGTGACCTTGGGTGTCTTTCGGGACGGAATCGATCTCAGCAAACTGGACGACAAGAACTATCGTTGACCGGCCCCGCTGGTCGAGTGAGCTGCCAGTCAATCGCCTCCACCCGGCCCAGTCCAAATAGGTACACGGCCGCGCCCACCAGCACGACGGCCGCGGCCACCCCGAAGGCGCTGACAAAACTGCCTGTCTTCTCCACCGCCAACCCGGTAACCACCGGCGCCGTCACTCCTGCCAGATTCGCCAAAAAGTTTTGCAGGCCAGTCCACTTGCCCGCGGCCAGTGGTCCGGCGATGGTCTGCGTGATGGCCCAGTGACTGGAGGCGAACACGCCATATGAGATGCACGCCAGCATCAGAAATCCCATGGATAGAATGGGGTCGGTCACCAGCGTGACCCCCAGGACAATGGACGCGAAGGCTAACCCCGCACTGGTGCAGGTCTTACGCACGCGCGTGGGCGTGGCTCCAGCAGCAATCTTGCGATCCGACCACCAGCCCGCCACGGTGGTGGCGGCCGCTGTCACCAGGTAGGCCATCGACCCCATCCAGGCCATGCGATCCATGGAAAACTGCCGCTCCTTGACCAGATAAAACGGCAGCCATGTGAGCAGGAAATAGAAGAAGTAATTCCCGCAGAAGTGCCCGGCGAATGTCGCCCATGCCTGGCGCTTTCGTAAGATGTCCCACATGCTCGGCGTGGCTTCCCGTCGGCTCGCGGCCGTGTCTGGCTCGCGCGGCATCCATCGGAACCACGCCGGCAGCCACAGCATGCTGGCCAGGCCAATTACGATGAAGACCGGCCGCCACCCAAAGCGGGCCATCAACACGCCCCCGGCGAGCGTGCCGAGCGCCGGTCCGCATTTGCCGCCGGCGTCGATCAAGGCATTGGCCAGCCCGCGTTGATGCTCGGCGAAGCTCCTGGCCAGGATCTTCGAATAGCACGGGTAAGCCACCGACTCTCCCATGCCGAGGACCAGGCGCGCGACAAACAGCAGGCCAACTCCCTGGACGAACCCTGTTGCCGCTGTCGCCAGAGACCAGAGGAGGAAGCCCCCGGCCAGCACATAATTCACGTCAAACCGGTCCACCAGCCATCCGGAGACAATCTGGAACGCGGAGTAGGTCCAGAAGAAAGCGGAAAGCAGATAACCAAGTTCGGACGCCGAGATGCCCATTTCCGCCTTGAGCAGCGGCGCCGCAACCGACAAGTTTCCCCGGTCGATGTAGTTGATGCACACCGACGCAAACAGCAGAATTAGAACGCGCCACAGCGCGCCCGAGACCCTGGCTTGACTGGCGCTTGCGGATGCGGTCACGCGCGGAGACTCACTTGGGTTCCATCGCAATCACCCAGAGGTCCGTTTTCCCCACGTTCTTGCCGATGTGCGTCTGGGCACGGCGCCACGCGGTTTCGCCAGTCTTCAGCACGGAAGGCTCCACGCGTCCATCGGGCAGAATGTGCCTTATCTGGGCCGCGGAAAGGCAGACGATGACCCGGTCGTTATGCCTGTGCTGCGGTTCCGAGGTCCCGGCAGGTATTCGGATCTCATACATCCGCGTGTATTGATTTTCCAGCAGGATTTTGTAGTTCGGGGAGAGCCCCGCTGTTCCCCAAGTCTCGGACCGCCCCTTTCCGGTAAACTCGATGCGCGCAAAGTGAACCTCCGACGAGCCGGTGTTCTTGATGGTCCTCGCCTGCGCCGCCTGAAAGACCGCCTCGCCGCGCGCAACCTTCACGACGGCGGGCTTGCCCCCTCCCGGAGTCACCTCTAGTGCCCCGCCCGTGAAATAGACGGTCACCGAGGCACGGGCGCCGCTAAGGGTCTCCGTCTCCCCAGGCTTGAGGGTGACGTCAACAGCAGCGACCTTGTCGTTCTGAACTGTTCCGGTCTCGACCGGCGGGACCCCGGCCAAAATTGAGGCGGCGCACAGAGACGCCGCCAGCGCAAAGGAAGTGTGGAATCGCATAATGTTCCTGCTCTACAACTACCACGGGGCATGTCCAAGGGGGTGGAGTCACTTCCCCGAGAGCGGCAGGGCCCTGCGCAAAAGTTCTGCCAGGTTTTTCAGCCAGGGCTGAGGTCCGGGGCTCTGCGGCGGCGGCCTGGGGACCCTCGGGCAGCGCCAACGCCACCCTGTCCCCGCGGCCAGGACTTTACTGAAAATCTTCCACCATCATGATGTCGCTGCCACTTTGGTCCTTCTGAGCGTACAGCAAGTATCGCCCATCCGGTGAAACTGCCAGTCCTGGAACATTGACGTCGGGTTGCTTGAGCATAGGGGCGACCTCGAGCACGTGTCCTGTCGCCGGATTGAAAAGTTCCACGCGGGGACCTCCGGGGGCGCTCCCGGTCGCGTAGTAGATTCCACGAGCGTCGACGCGCCAGTAGCGCCAGAGGCCAGCCTGGTTCTGATCGGTAACCAAAGCCTCTTCGCCACCGCCCACAGGTACGCGCCAGATACCAGGAACTCCACGGCGCTTCAGATAGTACAACTGCCTGCCGTCGGGCGTCTCAAACGCCTCGAAGCCACCGTGCCGCGTAACCTGCACCGCCGCGCCGCCCGAGGCCGGCACTTTCCAGACCTCCATCTCTCCCGTCCGCGTCGAGCCGAAGTAGACCCAGCGCCCATCGCGCGACCAGCTCGGCGCAACATCCTCGGCTGGGCCGGTGGTCAGGCGCCGCGGCTGCCCTCCTTCGGCGCTGATCACATAGATATCGGGGTTGCCTCCGGTGCCCGGATCGTTCGAACGGGAATCGAATGCGATCCAGCGGCCGTCCGGAGACCACCGTGGAGTCCCCGTGAGATAGGGTCCGCCGTCGAACAACAGCCGCGGATTGCTCCCGTCGGCTTCACATATCCAGATTCCGAACCCGCCGGAGCGTCCCGAGGAGAATGCGATCTTCCGGCTGTCGGGGGAGTAGTCGGGGTCCGCATCCCAGAAGGTCGACGCGAGGATGGGCGTCCCCGGCGCGCGCCGCGCCGTCGCGTCCAGCCCGACGCGCCAGATGTTCATGTCGTCCAACGCCTGCGTGTATGCCAGGCGACTGCCGTGGACCGCCAGCGCCGGACTTGACAGATTTTTG
This sequence comes from Bryobacterales bacterium, assembly GCA_963744775.1. GTDB lineage: Bacteria > Acidobacteriota > Terriglobia > Bryobacterales > Bryobacteraceae > CAVUVG01. The sequence goes on along the minus strand of CAVUVG010000008.1, from coordinate 84,790 downwards.
CCCAGGGCGCTCATGCGCTCGGGCTGTCCTCCAGAAGCGGGGATGCGCCAGAGATAGCTAATGCTGCCGCCGCGCCTTGAGGAGAAGATGATCTTGCGGCTGTCGGGCGTCCAGGCCAAACCAAGAATCGTCAGCCCGTCGAAGGTAAGGCGTCCCGCTTCTCCGCCTGGGAGCTTCATGACAGTAGATGTCGGTGGTCGATAAGCTGGAGGAGCGCTGCGAAACGCCAGCATCGTTCCGTCCGGTGAAAAGGCCGGATAGTAGTCGCCGGTGGCGCCCGCAGGCGGCGAGGTGATCTTGCGCTTCTCCGATTTCGCCACCGAAAGCAGGAAGATGCTCGAAGGCTCGGACGGCGATTCCTTGTCGATGATTGCCAGCGTCGTTCCATCCGGGGAAAAATACTGACTGTTACCGATTCCAAGATCCATGTACGGGTAGACGTCGGCCAACTTGCGCTCCGCGCCTCCCAGGGAGGGGATCAGGTAATAGGCGCGGTCATGCGCGGATGTGCGCAGGAAGGCGACATACCGCCCATCCGGAGACCATGCCGGCTTGGAATCGTCGGCCTGGTTATCCGTGAGCCGCAGCAGTGTCTCAGTGCCTATCAGCTTGACGCAAATGTCGCGGTTCCCATTCTGCCGCTCATCCCACGCAAACGCAATCTGGTTTCCGTCCGGGGAAAAGGCCGGTTGATCCTCCCGGCCCGGGTAACTCGTGAGCGGGATGGTCTTCAGCAGCGGTGCGGGTACGCTGGCGCTGCGGCGAGGACTGACCAGCCAGAAGATCACGGCGGCACCAGCAACCAGCAGAAGAATAAGCAACGGCCGGATGGAACGGCGGGCAACCGGCGGCTCTTGAGCAGCCTCGCGCGGTGCAGATTCCCTAAGCGGTGCAGATTCCCTAAGGAGAGGACGCTGGTGGAAAACCGGCAGGTATCCCCCCTTGGGGATTTCCAATAGAATTGGCTCCTCGCGCCCATTCTCGGCGAAGTAACGATCCAGGCGCTGGCGCAGGTTCCGCACCTCTGTCCGGACGATGCTGTCCTCGGCCGGATTGTAGCCAGAGGGCCGGCCAAAAACCTCCTGCCCAATGTTGACTTCGGTCAATTCCTGAGGCGAGCCTGTATGTTTCCGATCAACGATATAGAGCAGGAGTTCCCGGAGCCGGCTGGCTCGCCGCAACTCGTCGCTCGCCAAAATCCTCTGGACCAAAGCACGGCATTCCTCATCCGCCGGCCGGAACTTCGGTGATCTTACATCAGCCACCTTGCAGCGAAACACGCCCGAGGCGTGACCTCCGGTGAAGAGTATACAACAGTCACCGCTCCAGAGGGCTGATTCTGCTAGATGCCCGCAACTCGTTGCAAGCGCTAATGTTTAACATGGGTTAACAGTGAATTAACAGTGAATTCCCGTTGACGGCCCCCGGGTTTCCGCTTAGCCTCTATGCGACGCTCGACGGGGGAACCCAGACAGTGCGGGGTGTGCTCGCCGGGGTTTCAAATAGATAAGCTTGGAGGTCAGAACAATGATCGGCAGAACGATGCGGGGTGTCCTCTCTACAAGGGTTTTCGCGTGGGCCTTGTTGCTGGCTTGCGTGGCCGGCCTGGCATGGGCTCAGACCGTCACGGGAGTGGTTCTTGGAACCGTGACGGATCCATCGGGACAGGCCATTCCAGGGGCCTCGGTAACCCTAATTAGCGAGGCGACGGGTGACCAGAGGTCTGCCAAGACGGAGGTCAGTGGGAGCTTCATGTTCCCGGCCGTACCATCGGGCGCCTACACGATCCGGATTGAGAGCCAGGGTTTTCAGCGGTTTGAAAAAACCGGAAACAGGCTCACGCCAAACGAGCGGCTTTCGCTGGGCAGCATTCAGCTGGCCATTGGTTCCATCGCCGAAACCGTGACTGTGACAGCGCAGGGCATGAACGTACAGACGGCCAGCGCTGAAGGCTCGGCCCTGCTGACCTCGCGGCAACTCGACACCCTTTCTGAGCGCAGCCGCGACATCGTCAATCTGCTACGTACGATTCCCGGAGTTCAGACACAGGCCGGCGTCGAGTCCTTCGGGGCGGAGTACTCGGGTGTAAACACCCCCAATGCCGGCGGGCTCTCCAGGAGTACCAACAACGTGACCGTTGACGGGGCCACCGGAGCGGATCTTGGCAGCGGCGGACAGATGTACGTCACCTACGTCAGTTTCGATGCCATCAGCGAAGTGAAGATCCTGACCAACAGCTACCAGGCCGAGTACGGCCGCGGCGGGGGCCCCATCATCAACGTGGTCACCAAGGGCGGAACACGGGACTTCCACGGAACGGCCTACTGGTACAAGCGCCACGAAATGTTCAACGCCAACAACTTCTTCAACAACCGTAACAAACTGGCGAAGCCAATGATGCCGGTACGTGAACTCAGGCGTGGCCGTGGGCGGCCCAGTCAGCATTCCCAAAGTGTTCAACACCAGCCGGCAGAAGCTGTTCTTCTTCTACTCCCTGGAGACGAATCCCTCCTGGTACCCTCCGTGACTCGGCGAAAGCACCATGCCCACCGCTCTGGAGCGGGCCGGGGACTTCTCGCAGTCGCTGGATCACGAACTTCAAGCTCATCAAGATCAATGATCCCAACAACGATGGCGCGCAATTTCCCGAAGAACAAGATTCCGGCCAACCGGGTGAACAAAAGCGGCCAGGCTTTGCTCAACATGTTGCCGCATGCCCATGAGCTTGGACCCCAATATACCGAAGGGAACCTACAATTATCAATTCCAGGAAAGTCTGCAGATGAAGAAGTTGCAGAACCTGTTCCGAATTGACTACAAACCAGACGAAAAGGACTCTCTGTATTTTCGCGGCACCATATGGGATCAGTCCACATCAGGGATGAATGGTACCGGCTCGATGCCGCCTGGGGGCTCTTCCAGAACGATCTCAATTTCCCGAACAAGAACGCCGTCCTGGGGTACACGCGCATTCTGAGCCCGAGCATGGTCAACGAGCTTAGCCTGGGCGCCCGGCGCGGTCATCTCAACATCCCGCTTCCAGAGGATGCGTCAGAGCTGGCGAAGACCCAGCGGAAGTCGATTGGGTTCACCGCGGGGCAGCTTTACCCACAGAATAACCCGAACGACATCATCCCGCTGCCTTCGTTCAGCGGGGTCAGTAACGCGCCCAGTTTCAACAACTACTTCTGGTACCGCTTTCCCGCGGCGCGAATCGACAGCGTGTATACGATCAGCGACGGGCTCACCATCATGCGGGGCCCCCACGCCTTCAAAGTGGGCTTCTACTGGGAGAAGGACCTGCTCCAGGGCGTTCCTGGCACGGGGATCCCCTGGATGGGAAGCATCGCTTTCGGCAGGGATACCAACAACCCATTCGACTCCAACTATGCCTACTCGAATGCCTCTTGGGCAACTTCACGTCCTACCAGGAACCTGATGTGAAAGTCCAGCCCATCGGGCGATCCTACAATGTCGACTGGTACGTTCAGGATTCGTGGAGGGTGACGCGCAGGCTGACCCTGGAACTCGGTCTGCGCATGACCCATTGGACACCCTATAGGCAGCCGGACGGCAATCTGTCGGCGTTCGCCCTGGGGCGCTACAACCGTTCCAACCTGCCTGTGTTCTGGCAGCCCGTCACCGTCGGCGGCAAGCGTCTTGCCCTGAATCCCCTGACCAACCAAACTGGGCCGCAAGTCCTCATCGGATCTTTTGCTTCCGGCGATCCGGCCAACGGGATGGTGACGGCAAAGGACGCGAATTACCCCAGCGTCTTCTTCGAAGTTCCCAAGCAGTTGCCCGAGCCGCGCTTCGGCCTGGCCTGGGATGTCTTCGGAACCGGCAAGACAGCCATTCGGCTGGGCGGCTCGATCACCCATGCAATGATGCGTTCGGAACCGGTGGCCAACCAGCCGCCCATCGCGTACACGCCCACGATCTACTACGGCAACCTGGACACTTTCTTGAATGCTCCGGGGGCGGTCTTCCCGACCGGTGTAAGCGGTTATGACCGATACACCAGGTCGCCGCAGATCTACAACATTACGGCCGGGGTCCAGCAGGACGTAGGATTTGCCACGGTGGTGGAAGCCAAGTATGTAAGCTCGCTCGGCCGGAACCTGCAAGCGAGTCTCGCCTTGAACACTATCCCTTACGGGGCGCAGTTCCTGGCTCAGAACCAGGACCCGACCTCTCCCGGCAAGCCACTGCCCGACAACTTCTTCCGGCCGTTGCCGGGTTCTCAAGCGTTTCGTACACGGCGGGCATGAGCAGCTCCAACTATCACTCGTTCCAGGCCATGGCCAATCGCCGGTTCGCGGGCGGATTTGACTTCTCCGCGAGCTGGGTCTGGTCCAAGACGATGGACTGGGGCAGTCCACCATCGTGGCGAGGTTGGCGAGCCTACAACTATGGGAAGCCGGGGCAGGACCAGACCCACCAGCTGATCTTGACGTATACCTATGACCTGCCGAAAGTCAGCCGGGTGTGGGAGAACGTTTTCACGCATTACGCGCTGGATAGCTGGCAGGTTTCCGGCATCACCACAATTGCCAGTGGAAACCCCAGCGGCGTGAGCTTCAGCACCGTCGATGGCGCCAACCTTTTGGGAGGCGGGGACGGAGGCAGGATTATCGTCACCGACAAGGCCCAGCTCCCGCATGGGGAGCGCACCCTCGCACGCTGGTTTGACACCTCCGTTTTCGCGCGGCCAGCGAAGGGCGACCTTGGAAATGCGCCAAAGGATGTCTTCCGCGGACCGGGCTTCAACAGTTGGGACATCACGGTGTTTAAGAACTTCCCCATCAAGAATGAGCGAAATGTGTTGACATTCCGCTGGGAGATGTACAACGCCTTCAATCACACGCAGTTCAGCGGCGTGAACACCTCCGCGCGGTTCGATGCGGCTGGGGCTCAAACTAACTCTCTGTTCGGCCAGGTGACTTCGGCCCGTGCGGCTCGGGTCATGCAGGCGTCCCTCCGCTTCCGCTTCTAGGGGACTGTAGAGTATAGACTGTCTAAGGAGTTTGAACAGATGCCACTGCGCGTCGCTGTTACTCTTTTGCTGCTCATTATCCATGCCGCGGCTTTCGCCCAATCCGGCACGGCCGTTCTCACCTCTCCCGACGGCCGGTTGGCGATCACCTTCATGACGGTTACCCCGGCCCAACCCGGTGGCCGGGGCGGCCAGCCCGCGCCCAGCAACGTACCTGCTCCAGGCGGAGGACAGCTTGTTTATACGGTGTCGGTCCAAGGCAAGCCGCTGGTCGAGCCGTCGGCGCTTCGCCTGGACCTGCAAGGACAGACGCCGCAATTGGGCCAGAACGTCCGGATTGCGAACGCGACGCCGTCGAAGGCCGATGAAACTTACCGCCTGATCCACGGCAAAGCGAGTTCGGTTCGAAACTACTACAACGCCCTGCGCGTCGAACTCGAGGAAAATGCGGCTCCGGGGCGGAAGCTCGTGATGGAGGCCAGGGCCTATGACGACGCCGTGGCGTTCCGCTATTTGGTGCCGGAACAAGCTGCGCTCAGCGAGTTTCGGCTGGCCAAGGAGAACACCGAGTTCCGCATCAGCAAGGACCCCATCGTTTACGCTCAGATGCTGCCCAACTACCGCTCTGCCTACGAGAGCGAGTACGTTAAGCTCTCCGCGAGCAGCCTCTCCAACCAGGGCGGTGTCAACAGCGTGGTCCTGGTGGGACTCCCGCTGCTGATGGAAGTGCCGGGGGTGGCCTGGATGACCATCGCCGAGGCCGACTTGCGCGACTACGCCTCCATGTACCTGGTGAACCCATCGGGAGGCTGGACCAGCCACAAGTTCGAATCCAGGCTTGCTCCGCAGGTGGACAATGCCGAGATCGCCGTCACCGGCAAGTTGCCGCACAACTCGGCCTGGAGGGTGTTCATGGTCGCTCCCGATCCCGGCAGGTTCATCGAATCCAACATCCTTACCAGCCTGAACCCGGAGTCCGCGATCAAGGACACTTCTTGGATACGTCCGGGGCGGGCGGCCTGGGACTGGTGGAACGGCAGTCAGGACGCCGCCGGCAAACGCGCCTTCACCACCGAGAACATGAAGTACTACGTCGACTTTGCCGCCAAGTCCGGCTTCGAATATATGTTGGTGGATGCAGGTTGGTCCGCGGGCGATCTCACCAAGATGAACGGCCGGGTGGACATTCCCGAGTTGGTGCGCTACGCCACGCCCAAGAAAGTGAAAATCTGGATTTGGGTTGGCTCCAGCGCGCTGATGAAGCAGATGGACGCGGCCTTCCCGGTCTATGAGCAGTGGGGTGTAGCCGGAGTGAAAACCGACTTTGTGCTGCGTGACGACCAGGTGGGGACGAACTTCTACTACGAGTCCGCCGCCAAGGCCGCCGAGCATCATTTGATGATCGACTACCACGGTTGCACCAAGCCCAGCGGTCTGGACCGGACCTATCCCAACGTCATGGGTTACGAAGCCATTCTGGGCATGGAGCAGTCCAAGGCCGGCAGCCGGGACAATCCCGACATGCACGTGATGCTGCCCTTCACGCGGATGGTGGCGGGGCCGATGGACTACACGCCGGGCGGCTTTGACAATGTCACTAAGGCCGAGTTCGAGACCCGCAGCCAGAACCCGATGGTGATGGGCACACGCGCGCACCACCTGGCCATGTACGTGGTGTATGAATCGCCCTTCCAGATGGTCTCTGACCACCCTACGGCTTACGAAGGCCAGCCGTCGTTCCAGTTCATCAAGGATACTCCGGCCACATGGGACGAAACCCGCGTGCTCAACGGCGAAGTGGGTGAATACGTCACGATCGCCCGCCGGCGCGGCAGCGAGTGGTTCCTGGGCAGCATGACCAACTGGACGCCGCGCAGCCTCGACATCCCGCTCACCTTCCTGGGCAGCGGGCGCTACACGGCTGAGATTTATGCCGATGCCCCGGATTCAGGCAGCCTCCCGAAGAACATTGCCATACAGAAAAGGCCGGTGGACCGCACCACCCGGCTCAAATTGGCGCTTGCTCCGGCAGGCGGATACGCCGTTCGGTTCGTCCCGGTCAAGCCATAGTTTCAGGAGGCCGACAATGCGTCGTGCGAGGCGGTGTTCCGCCGTGTGGGCGGTTTGTGCTTTGGCGAGTGGCGTCTGCCTGGGCGCACAGGCTCGCCAGCACGGCAAGATCTCGGTTCGTGAGTCAGCCGATCGGATTGTTTTCGACACCGGCGTGATCCAGATCACGACTTCGAAGGCCGACGGACTGGCCACGTACGCCTGGAATGGGACCGTGAGAGTGCGAGGCGCGCATGCCGGCGTGCAACTAGACAGTCTCGTCAAGAGCACCAGCTACGACGCCCACTCCTTCTCCGCGTCCAATGTCAGCCCGCTGGCCGATGGTTTTGGCAAGGGCGTCAAAGTGAGTCTACTGAACACCGGCAGCGGGAAGCCGGCGTTGCGGCAGACGTACTATCTGTACGAAGGGAAGCCCTACTTCTTCGTGGAAGTCGTTGTGGAAAGCAGCACAGCGGTCAGCACCAACTGGCTGGCGCCCATTATGGTAGACACGCCGGCGGGCGTGGACATCGGCAGCTACGCCGACAACCAAGTCCTGTTCGTGCCATGGGACAACGATCACTTCATCCGCTACCGAACCAATCCCATCAACGGCACGGGAACCAGCTACGAGGCTACTGCAATCTACGACAATGTGAGCCGCAAGGGCCTGGTGTTGGGGTCGGTCACGCACGACACCTGGAAGACGGGCATCGACTACAGCGGTTCGAATAATAAGGTGGACAGCGTGAAGGTCTACGGCGGCGCGTCATCGAAGGTGACTCAGGACAATATGCCGCACGGACAGGTCTCGGGCACCAGCATCGTCTCGCCGCGCGTTTTTGTGGGCTACTACGAAGACTGGCGGGCGGGGATGGAGGACTTCGGCTCGGCCAATAGCGTCATCGCTCCACCCCTGCCGTGGAAGGGCGAGATACCGCTGGGATGGAATAGCTGGGCAGCCTACGCCTGCCGCATCAACCCCAAGACGATGATGGGGGTCTCCGACTTCATCAGGAGCGAACTGCAAGACAAGGGCTACCACAACAACGCCGCCGTGTACGTCAATTGGGACTCCGCCTGCTCCTCGCCGCTGGCCTATGGCGATGAGTATGGCGCGGTCGCCAGACATATTAAGGCCAATGGCCACCATCCGGGCGCCTACTTTTCCAGCTTCGGCGTCTGGGGGTGGGCTAAGGACCCCGCCGCCCCGGTGATGGGGACTGACGGGAAGTACACGTGGAACGACATATTCCTGCGGGACGCCAACGACAATATCATCGTGCTCGACGGCGGGCGTGCCATCGACCCCACGCATCCCGGAACGAAGATGTACGTGGAGTACGTGCTGAACAGTTTTAAGCGCTGGGGCTACGAGTTCGTCAAGCTCGACTTCCTGTCGCACGGCGCGGTGGAGGGCAAGCACTACATCAAGAACATGACCGCCATGCAGGCCTACAACTACGGCATGAAGTACATCCGGGCCGCCGTAGGCGACAGCATGTTCATCAGTCTCTCGATCGCTCCGCTGTTTCCGGGCGCCGAGTATGCCCACGCCCGGCGCATCTCCTGCGACGCCTTTGGGAAGCTCAAAGACACGGAATACATGCTGAACTCCGTGACTTATGGTTGGTGGCTGGACAACTACTACCGCTACAATGACGGCGACCATGTCGTCGTGGGCTCCAACTCCCCCAATGAAGCCCAGAGCCGGGCTTCGGCTTCAGCCATTGCGGGGATGTTTCTGGACAGCGACAAGCTGGCCGATGACGCCGCCGCGCAGGCCCGCGCCAAAGAACTGCTGACGCGGCCAGGGATCCTGGCGCTCGCGCGTAAGGGCAGAACCTTCCGCCCGATCGAGGGGAATACGGGGGATCGGGCGGCGGACGCCTTCGTGTTGCAGGACGGAACAACTTCCTATCTGGCCGTGTTCAACTATAATGCCCAGAGTATGACCAAGGCCATCGAACTATCACGGGCGGGCTTGAGGAGCACGGAGAAGTATGAAGTCACCGACTTGTGGACCGGCTCAGTTGCCAGCGTCAGTAGGACGTTGTCCGTGCCCCTGGAGGCTTCGCAGGGCACACTTCTGCGCTTGACGCCTTCTCGCCTCGCCTCGCGATAGAAGTTCGCGGCCTTTCGAGGAAAGGAAGACTCTGATGCCGGTTCGAAAGTGGTTGATCTGTTCTGTGGCCATCGTTGTGTCCGCATTCGGCCAGCAACGGCCCGCGGGCGCCAAGCCCGCGGAAGGATATAGCGTGGTCGGCGCGGGAATCACGGGCGCCAGCGAGATGAAGATGGTCGCCGTGGAACGCGATTCGAAGTTGACGCTGGAGTCCTCTGAGCCCCGCCTGGTCGAGGTATTCAACTGGGCGAAACGGCAGTCCATGGCCTTCGTATTCGAGAACGATCCGGTGGGCCCCTGGTACGAAGCCGCCGAGCCGGGGCGTGAAGCCTTCTGCATGCGCGACACCGCCCACCAGGCACTCGGCGCGCACGCGCTCGGCTTGGCTCGTCACAATAAAAACATGTTGCACCGGTTCGCCGAGAACATCTCGGACGCCCGCGACTGGTGCAGCCTGTGGGAGATCGACCGCTTCAACCGGCCCGCCCCCATCGACTATAAGAATGACGCCGAGTTCTGGTACAACCTCCCGGCCAACTACGACATTCTCGACGCCTGCTATCGCATGTACGTCTGGAGCGGCGACATGGACTATGTCAAGGATCCGGTTTTCCAGAACTACTACGACAGGACCGTGAACGACTACACGGAGCGCTGGGGCCTGGGCCTGGACCAGATCATGCTCCGGCCGCGGCTGATGAACGTCAAGGGATTGGTTGATCCGAACAAAAAATTCCAGCGTAACCGCGGTATTCCCGGCTACAACGAGGGTGACCCGGACTTCATTATGGGCTTCGATGTGCTCGCTACGCAGCACGCGGCCTACCTGGCGTACGCCTACTTCCAGGAAGTCCGCGGCAACGCGGAATCAGCGCGGGCATTCCAGAAGAAAGCAGCGGACCTGAAGGCCTTCGTCGCTAAGACCTGGTGGAACGAGAAGGAGCAGACTTATTACGCGCGCCTGAACAAGGACCGCAAGCTGGAGGGCCGCGGCGGGACCCGTTCCGGAGGCTTTGCCTGGGGAACGGTCCGGCATGACGATGCCGACGCCACGAACGCCCGGCTCATGGATCTGAGCCGGAGCCGGCTGGAGTACCCCGAAGTTCCATTCACCCGAGTCGGAGATATCGTAAGCGGCACCATGGGAATCACTCTGGAGGCCGAGTCACCGCTTCAGTCATCGATCGCGGGGTATTGGGTGGAGACCATCATTAAGACGCTGCCGGGGATAGGTACTAAAATCGCCTGGGCCGAGCTTCGCAACCTGCCCATCCGGGCTGCTGAGGTCACCGTCAGGCATGAAGGAACCCGAAAGACTGTATTCACCAACCAGCGTGGACCGGCGGTGATCTGGCAGGCCACGTTCGACGGCGCCTATCCCACGCTTCTGGTCAACGGAAGGCCCGGCAAGGCCAGCTCCGAGAAGAGCCCTCAGGGCCGCGTGACCTCCTGGGTCAGAATTTCCGTCGGCGGCGGCGGAACCGTGACCGTGGAAGTTCCGAAGTAACCTACAAGGGAGGAGGGTACTTCAATGAAACATGCTCTGTTGAAATCCGTCAGCCTGGCGATAGTGCTCTGCTGCGCCTGCGCCGGTGTCGTGGCTGCGCAGGACCAGGGCCTGGCTCGCACGCCGCCCATGGGGTGGAATAGTTGGAACCTGTTCGCCTGCAAAGTAAGCGACGCCACCGTACGCGCACAGGCGGACGCCATGGCCGGCAACGGCATGCGCGAAGCCGGCTACACCTACATCAACATCGACGACTGCTGGCAAGGCAAACGCGACGCTCAGGGCAACATACAGGGCAACGAGAAATTCCCCGACATGAAGGCCCTGGCCGACTACGTCCACGGCAAAGGGCTCAAGATCGGGATCTACTCTTCCCCCGGACCCACGACCTGCGCCGGTTACGAGGGGAGCTACCAGCACGAGGATCAGGACGCCAAAACCTATGCGGCCTGGGGCTTCGATTACTTGAAATACGACTGGTGCAGCGCGCGGAAGGTGTATAAGCAATCCGAGATGCCGGCCGTATATAAGAAGATGGGCGATGCGTTGAAAGCGACCGGCCGTCCCATCGTCTACAGCCTGTGCCAGTACGGCTTCGACCGCGTCTGGGCCTGGGGGGCCTCCGTGGGTGGCAATCTCTGGCGAACTACCGGCGATATCTCGGCTAATTTCCCAAGTATCATCTACATCGGCTTCGGGCAACAGGATGGGCTTGCAGCGCTTCGCCGGGCCAGGTCATTGGAACGACCCTGACATGCTGGAGGTTGGAAACGGCAAGCTCACGGCGGACGAGAATCGCCTGCACATGAGCCTCTGGTGCCTTCTGGCCGCGCCCCTGCTGGCAGGCAATGACCTCAGCAACATGAGCCCCGAGGTCCTCCAGGTCCTGACCAACCGCGAGGTGCTCGCCATCGACCAGGATCCGCTGGGGGTTCAAGGCCACCGGGTATGGCAGGAAGGGCCCATCGACGTCTGGATCAAGCCGCTGGCCGACGGCGGCACGGCCGTGGGCCTGTTCAACAAGGGCGTGTCCGACGAGGAGGTCACCGTCCTGTTCCGGGAGCTCGGAGTCACCGACAAGGTTCAGGTGCGGGACCTGTGGGCCAAGAAGGATCTCGGCAGCTTCGAAAAAAGCTTTACTTCAACGGTGCCGCGCCACGGCGTGGTACTGCTGAAGATCCGCTGAAGTGGGGCAGAAGCTAGATAAAGGAGAGCGGCATGAATCGAAGACAATTACTGAAGAGCGCCGGGCTGGCGGCCGCGGCTACGCAAACCGCGGGATCGAACCAAGCGGCACGCGCGGCGGCCAACGATCGGGTGGGGGTCGCCCTGATCGGCTGTGGCGGCCAAGGCACTGCGGACCAGAGATCCTTCATGAGCCACGCGGACGTGGAGATCGTGGCCCTCTGCGATGTCTACCAGCCCAACCTGGAAAGGAACCTGCAACTGGCGGGCGGCAAGGCAAAGACCTATACCGACTACCGCAAGCTGCTGGAGGATAAGAACGTTCAGGCCGTGATCATTGCCACTCCCGAACACTGGCACGCCTACATGACCATCGATGCCTGCAACGCGGGCAAGGACGTATACGTCGAGAAGCCGGCCTCGCACAACATTCGCGATGGCCGCCTGGCCGTGGAAGCCGCGCGGCGTAACAACCGCGTGGTCCAGGTCGGCTCGCAGCAGAGGTCGGGGTCTCACTTCAAGCGGGCTGTCAAGTACGTACAGGATGGAAGGCTCGGCGATGTCCACTACGCGATCGTCTGGGGGCATTCCTCGCCCTCGGGAAGAGGCGCACAAGCGGCAGCCGCGCCGCCGCCCAGCACGCCTCCAGCGGACCTGAACTACGACATGTGGCTCGGGCCTGCCCCACAACACCCGTTCGCCGAAGTATGGCCCAGGAGCCGCAGCCGGTTCTGGGACTTCTATGGCGGCTATGTGACGGAGTGGGGCGCGCACCTTGCCGACATCGTGCTCTGGGGGATGAAGGCGCAGGGGCCGCGAAGCGTCGTGACCGCGGGCGCGCAGTTCCGCAACAAAAATACCGAACTCCCGGATGCTCTGGAAGTCCTTTACAAGTACGATAATTTCATCTTCCAGTTCTCGGTGCTGCCCCATAACAGTTGGGGACCCAATGGCGACCCCGGGGCCGGCCGGTGGGGTAGCTATGGAATCCAGTTCCAGGGGACCAAGGGCACACTTTTCGTTGACCGCGCGGGTTTCCGCCTCAGCCCGCAGTTCACGCGCCTTCCCGATCCCAACCACGGCCCTCGGCCGTCCGAGTGGCACCACGATGACCGGGAAGTGGGCTACTACTACACTTCGGACACTTTTGCCGAATACGCGGACAGTTCGGTCCAGCTTCCGATGCATTCCCGAAACTTCCTTGACTGCGTCAAGAGCCGGCAGCGGCCGATCGCGGACATCGAGGAGGGGCACTACACCAACACCGTGTGCCGGCTGGCCAACATCTCGTATCGGCTCGACCGCAAGCTCCTTTGGGATAATGCCAAGGAGCAGGTGATTGGCGACGCGGAGGCCAACAAGCTGGTGGTCGGCACGTATCGCGCGCCCTGGACACCGAAAGGGCTATAACTAGATAGACAGAATGTCTGATTGTGCCTCGGGCGGCCCGTGAAGCCGCCCGGGGAGTGGAGTGTATCTTTCCAAGTGGCAATCCCCAAGCGTAAGTTTCAAGTCCCAACCCTCGCTGTAGTTTGGCTGTGCCTCAGTGGCACGCTCGCCGGAGGCCAGCCTCCCCCTGACACCGTTGCGCGAACGGCTGCCTCCGAGCAGAGCCCTGGAGACGGCGTAAAGCCCGATCTGAACGTCGTCGGAAGGGTGGACTCCGAGAAGGGGGAGAGCCGCCGCAACGAGAATGTCCAGTTCAACCTGATCGACAACAACGCGTTGGAAGAGATGATGGGACGCCTGGGGGCGAGGGCCACCATTGTGCCCGAGTTCCGTCCCGACAGAAACTACTTCGGCGCCGAATTCGGAGAAGAGCCCGCGGACCCGATTCACCTCAAGGCCGCTCCCTCATCGCCTTTCCATGGCACGCTGCACTATTCACACAACAACTCCATCTTCAACGCCCGGTCATTTTTCCAGGCGACCGATGTCAAACCGGCGCGTGAGAATGAGTACGGCCTCAGCATTGGCCTGCCCGCCTGGCGCGGAGCGGCGTTCTCCATCGACCTCAGCCAACGGAAGATGCGCGGCAGCGTGAACGGCAACGTACTGGTCCCCATGCCAGAGGAAAGAATCCCGCTGACCACCGATCCGCAGTTGCTCCAGATCGTAAGGCGCTACTTGAGCGCATTCCCCGCGGAGTTGCCCAACCGCACGGACGTGAACCCGCGCATGCTGAACACGAACGCCCCGCAGCGCGTGAACAACGACGTGGCCGAAATTCGACTGGATCAAAGCGCCGGACCCGCGGACCGCATCATGCTTTCCTACGGGTTCAACCTGCAGAAAGTAGATGCGTTCCAGTTGGTGGCAGGCCAGAATCCGGACACCATCACCCGTATCCACACGCCGCGGGCGACCTGGAGCCGGGAGTGGTCGGCCGCCACGGTGACGAACCTGTCGGCGGGACTGGACCGCATCGGGTCGCTGCTCGGGCCCGAGGAGAATGCCGTGGGGCCGATGGTGGGCATCAGCCGCGCGCTGACCACGCTGGGGCCGGGTCCGGACATACCCATCGATCGCGCCGAGAACATTTTCAGTTACGCAGGCGGTGTCCTCCACGCTCGCAGCAATCACAACCTCACGGCCGGTTTCGAGATCGTCCGGCGCCAGCTCAACGGCTATGAGTCGAGCGACCACCGGGGAGTCCTCCAGTTCATCAATGATTTCGGCAGGGATGCCATTACTAACCTGCGAATGGGAACGCCAAGCTGGCTTTACGGGGCTCTGGGAAACATTAACCGCGGCTACCGCGGCTGGCAACTTGGATTTTACTTCGGAGATAGCTGGAAAGTTACCCCCAGGCTCAATCTCAACTTCGGAATTCGCCACGAGGCGGAAACCAGGGCGACGGAAGTTAACAATCTGGACCGTCTCGCCTACAAGAGCGACTGGAACAACCTCGCACCCCGGTTCGGCTTCGCTTATGCGCTGCCGGGCGCGTGGGGCCTGTTGCGCGGGGCCTATGGCATCCACTTCGGGCAGATCTTCCCGGTGACGTACAGCCAGGCCCGCTACAACCCACCGCTGAACACTATGTTCCAGTTGCACTTGCCGGATCTGCACTTGCCCATAAGCCAGTTGCTGCTCCAGGGAGGGCAATCGGGCCTGCCTCCGCGAGTTACAACCTTCTCGCCGGATCTGGTGGCGCCCTACTCGCACCAGTACAACTTCAGCTGGGAAACCGCGCCTTCCAAGTACGTGAGCCTGCAATTGGGCTATGTCGGAAGCCGCTCTCACAAGCTGCTGTCGATGTGGTTCCTGAACCGCGCGGAGCCGGTCGAGGGTATTCCTCAGACGTTCGATACCATCCAGCAGAGGCGTCCGAATCCGCTTCACGGCGAGGAACGGTCGATCCTGAACGGCTCCCAGGGGTATTTTGACGCGGGTCGCGCGGCTGTCACGCTCCGGCCGTGGCGCGGGTTTTCCGGCGAGGCCTCCTACTGGCTGAGCAAGACACTGGCCCTGGGCATGGACCACCTGAACACCGCGGCCGGCAGTGACGGATACAGTTACTTCACCCCATCGCAGTATGCCATCCAGTCCGAGTTGAAGGGCCCGACAGACTTCGACCAGCCGCATGCGTTCATGCTGCGCGGCTCGTATCAGGTCCCGCGACCTACCGGCGCCCCTGCCTGGCTTAGCCGGACCTTCGGCGGCTGGAGCGCCGGCGTGGTCGCCCTGGTGAAATCGGGCACACCGTTCAACGTGCAGACCGGTTCCGACGCGCCGGGATTTGGGAACGTGGACGGCACGCCCGGAGATCGTCCCAATGTAGTGGATCCCTCGGTACTGGGCCGCGTCATCGGGCATCCCGATACCTCGCGCCAGCTTCTGCCGCGATCGGCCTTCTCCTATATGGGGCCGGCCGACATCAAGGGCAATCTGGGGTGGAACACCTTCCGCAAGGGCAGGATCGCCAACGTCAACGTCTCTTTGTGGCGCCCTTTCCAAATCGGTCAGGATCGCCGGCTGGTGCTTCGCGCGGAATCGATCAACTTCACCAATACGCCGCAGTTCGCCGAACCCGGCAGCCGCCTGACGAACCCGGATTTCGGGTATATCACCAACACCTTGAACGACGGCCGGTTATTCCGTTTCGTGCTCGTGCTGGACTTCTAGCGCGGACTCCGAACTGCGCCGCGCTAGCTGAACTTCACCAGGTCCCACGGCTTCCGGTACGCCCGGAAGGTGTGCTTGTTGGCCTCGGCGTCTCCCACGAAGGACCAGGTCTTGGGGTCCCACTTCAACTTTCGGCCGGTCCAGTAAGCGACGTTGCCCATGCAGCAGATAGCCGTTGCGCGGGTCCCCGCCTCGATGTTCGCAAACGGTTCCTTGCGCGCACGGACGTTGTCCACAAAGTACTTCGTGTGCAGCGGCGTGGGCTCGTCTTCGTTCATGTGCATTTTCTCCGGACGGGCTGTCGAAGCCGGGGGCGGAGGCGGAGGAGCGGTCGTGTCGCCCCCTCTGCGGCGGCCGGCGCCCCGCGGACCACCGAACCCGCTCACCTCCGGATATAGCTCCATGCCGATCCGGTCCACGAACAGCGTCGCCTCGGTGCCGTAGAATGCCATGCCGTGGGGCCGGTCGTCGGAGCCGCGCATGCCGTAGTAGCGCATACCTTCCGTCCTGCCGCCCACACCGTGCCCGTTGTAGTTCGACGACTCGTAGCTCATGATGAAGTTCGGGTACTCGTAGGTCGCCTGCTGCATATCATAGATATCGCCCGCACGCTGCTTCCGGAACCGAACCGCGGACGAGGCGACGGTCAGGGGGATTTCCGCACCCATGATCTGATGCACGGTGTCGAAGCGGTGATTGCCGTAATCGCTGATGATCCCGTTCGTGTAATCCATGAAAGACCGGTAGCCGAGCCGGGCGCGGTTGAACGGCACCTTCGGCGCGGGTCCCAGCCAGGCATCCCAATTCAGATCGGCCGGCGGTTCGCTGTCCGGGACGGGCTGGCTGCCAAATCCGCCGCCCATATAGTTCCAAACCCGCACGAAATGCACTTCGCCGATCTTGCCGCCCTGAACGATCCTGGCGGCCTCCGCGATGTGATCCGCCGCGCGGTGCTGCGTTCCGATTTGCACGATCCGCTTGGTCCGGCGGACGGCGTTGATCATGGTCTGGGCCTCACCCACGCGGTACACCACCGGCTTTTCCAGATAGACGTCCTTGCCCGCCTCGCAGGCCAGGATCATCATCTGCGCGTGCCATTGGTCCTGCGTGGCGATGATCACGGCGTCTACGCTCTTGTCGGCAAGCAACTTGCGAAAATCGTCGTAGGTCTTGGCCTGGGGCGCCCATTTCTTGGCGTTGTCCATTCTGGACCCGTAGCAGTCGCACAGCGCCATGATGTCCACGTTGCGCGGCTCCTTCAGGCGCGGATCCAGATTGCCGTCGTGGTAGTTCTCGGGCGCCATCGCTTGGATGTCCTCCGGCGTTCCGCGCATCAGCCGGGCATCGAAGGTGCCGCGCCCGCCGCACCCGATCAGCCCGACATTGAGCCTGTCATTGGCCCCCAAGACCCTGCTTGCCGACACCGCGGTCCATGCCGTAACCCCTGCGCCGACCGACTTCCTCAAAAAGTCTCGTCTTTCCATTACTCCCCTTTCCCTAGCCAGACGTAATCAGCCCGATTCCCTGCTCCGGGTTACGGGCACCTGTGAGTATACATCGGGACTCGGGGCACGAGCAGGGCGCTCGCCGCGCCCGCAAGACATGTGAGCTATTGAACTATGATGTTAAAGTAAAGATTCCACTGCGAAGGAGAACGCCTTCATGACCCGGAGACATATTCTTGCCATGGCCGGCTCGGCGCCTGCCTGGCTGTCATCCAGTTCCCTTTCCGCCCAGACGCCAACCAAACCGCGCATGGGCGGCGCTCCAACGGCATTCAGCGTGCGCGCGCGCGGCGGGGCCAGTTTCCGGGGTCCCCGGGGGGGCGGAATGGCTCCCGGGCAGGCTCCTGCCCGCGGTCCCGGCCAAAGCACGTTCGACATCATTGAACATTGCCACAACATCGGACTCGCCGGGGTGCAAACCACTCCTCGGGACATCGATCCCGAGTCCATCAAGAAGTTCCGGGCGCGGATCGAAGCCTATGGGATGCATCTCATCTGCGACCCACGGCTGCCCGCCACCGAGAGCGACTTACCCGCTTTCGAGGCCCAGGTAGTCGCCTTCAAAGAAGCCGGCGCAAGCTCCTTCCACGCCGCGCTGACCGGGCGCCGCTACGAGGAGTTTGACTCGCTTGAGCCGTTCCGCAAGATGTTCGAGGGCATCAAGCAGACCGTTCGCCTCGCCGAGCCGGTCCTGCGCAAGCACCGCATGCGGCTGGGCCTGGAGAACCACAAGGGCTACCGCGCCGCCGAGCAGGCCGCCTGGCTGAAGCAACTGGGCAGCGAGTGGGTGGGAGTCTGCTTCGACTTCGGCAACAACATCTCGCTGTGCGAAGACCCCATGGACTCCTTGAAGACGCTGCTGCCCTACACCGTCAGCGCCCACATCAAGGACGCGGGGGTGGAGGAGTATGAGGACGGCTTCCTGCTCTCCGAGGTCGTCATGGGTGACGGCTTCCTCGATCTCAAGGAGATGGTCCGGCTTCTGCGGGAAAAGGATCCGAACATGATCATCAATCTTGAGATGATTACGCGTGATCCTCTCAAAATTCCGGTGTACACAACAAAATACTGGGCCACGTTTGACGACTCCTACAGTCCGCTCCCCGGCCGTGACCTGGCAAAGGTCCTGGCCCTGGTGCGCAAGAACAAGCCCAAGAAGCCGCTGCCGCGCATAAGCGGCATGAGCCCCGCCGAGCAGGTAAAGGCCGAGGACGACTACAACAATCAGTGCATAGCCTGGGCGCGGCAGAATTTGGATTTATAAGACTTACATTTATCAACGGAGAACCGAGATGGGAAATAATACTTACCTGAATTGGGTCATCAGCAACACCAAGACGACATGGTGGCACGACTCCGCGGACCTCAATGAGCTGCAGGTGGGGCTCGAACGCGGAGCAATCGGCGTCACGACAAATCCGTTCCTGAGCAACATCGCCGTACAGAAGTGCCGGGCCAACGGCTGCCCGGATGTCGCGGCGATCCTGGCCCAGGGGCTTACGGGGGAACCCAAAGCCGAGGCTCTGATGCGCCTCGTGGTCACCAGGGTCACAGAGAAGCTCATGCCTGAGTTCGAGAAGACAGGCGGCAAATCGGGCTTCGTTTGCGCCCAGGTCAACCCCAGCCGGGCTGGCGAACGGCCGGAAATGTTCGAGATGGCGAAGCGCTTCAATAAATGGGCGCCCAACATCGCCGTCAAACTGCCCTGCACCGCGGCTGGGCTGGACGTGCTCGAGGACTGCATCGCCGAAGGCATCACCATCACCTCCACGGTCAGCTTTACCACGCCCCAGGCGCTGGCCATCGCCGAGCGGCACCAGAAGGGCATCCAGCGCGCGCGGAAGAATGGGATCGAGCCCGGCAAGTGCTTCGCGGTCATCATGATTGGCCGCTTGGACGATTACCTGAGAGAAGTGGCCCGCGACAACGGCGTGAAAGTCAGCGAATCCGACATCAAGCAGGCCGGGATCGCGGCTACCAAGCGCGCCTACAACATCTACAAGCAGAAAGGCTACGAAGCCGTGCTGCTCATCGCCGCGCTGCGTGGCCCACATCACCTCACTGAGCTGGCCGGCGCCGACCTCATCATGTCCATCGCTGCGGGAGCGCAGGGCTGGTTCGTTGACAAGGACCATCCCCGCGAAGAGCGGATCGACCTCGAAGTGCCCGCCGACGTGATTGAGAGACTCAGCCAGATGCCCGAGTTCATCAAGGGATACGAACCGCAGGGCATGCTTCCGAAGGACTTCGTCACCTACGGCGCCACCCAGCGCACCCTCTCTCAATTCTGCGAAGTCGGTTGGAAACTTCTGGAGGGCTGCAAGTAGTCCCCCAGAGGAGGGTGTTTGTCGCATGTCTACGCCAGTTGAGATGCCGAAGCTCGGCAACACGGTCGAGGAGTGCATCCTCGGCAAGTGGAGAAAGAATCAAGGAGACAAAGTCGCTGCGGGCGAGGTGATTGCGGAGATCGAGACCGACAAGGCCACCTTCGACCTGACAGCTCCTGTCGACGGCACGTTCCTGGGCGCGTTCTTCGCAGAGGGCGCCCTGGTGCCGGTTTTCACCAACATCTGCGTGATCGGCAACCCCGGCGAGAGTATCGAGCAGTTCAAGCCGGCGGCAGCAGCCGCTCCCGCCGCACCCAAGCCGGCAGCCGCTTCGCCGGCCACAGTCACGGCTCCAAGGCAGGCGACCTCATCCCCTGCCCCGGCTGCATCTGAAGTTTTCCTGAGCCCACGGGCGCGAAGGTTCGCCGCGGAGCATGAGCTCGTTCCTCCGCCGATGGCCGGCTCTGGCCCTGGAGGCAGGGTTCTGGAACAGGATCTGAAAGAGCGCTACCAAGCCTCTCCCCAGGTCTCGTCGCTGGCCAGAAAGCGGATGGCGGCCGGCTACGAGGCGCGGCACGAGGGATCCGGCATCCACGGCATGATCCTGGCCCGCGATCTGGACCAGCCGCCGGTTCGGATGTCCAGCATGCGGGAGAGGATCGCCCGGCGCATGAGGGAATCGCTTTCGACCTCGGCGCAGTACACCATGAACACGTCGGCGGATGCCACGGGACTGCTCTCTCTGCGGGCCAAGATCAAGGCGGCGCGCCAGAAGAAAGATATCCCGGACATCAACGTCAACGATATGATCATGTTCGCGGTCATCAAGGCCCTGGCCGACATGCCCGAACTCAACGCGGAGCTGATCGACGGGAAGCTATACCGCCGCCAGGAGGTCCACCTCGGTTTCGCCTGCGATACCGACAGAGGCCTGCTGGTCCCCGTCATCAGAAACGCCTCAACCCTGTCGCTGGAGGAGCTTTCCCGCAAGGGGAAAGCGCTCACCGAACAGGCGCTCGGGGGCAGCATCACCCCGGACGACCTAACGGGCGCCACATTTACCGTCAGCAACCTTGGTAACCTGGGTATTCAGTCCTTTACGCCGATCCTCAATTCCCCGCAAGTCGCGATCCTCGGCGTGGACTCCATCGAGTTGAAGCCCGTCAGGCGGGCCAAGAAGGTGGAGTTCGTGGACCACATCGGCCTGTCCCTGACCTGCGATCACCAGGCCATCGACGGGGCGCCGGGAGCCCGGTTCCTGAAAATCCTTAGGGAGAAAATAGAAACCTTTGAGGCTATTGCGGACCTGAAAGTCTAGGAGAAGTTACATGTATGATTTGATCGTCATCGGCGGCGGGCCGGGAGGCTACGAAGCGGCCGCGCACGCCGGGCGCCTGGGCAAGAAGACTGCCCTCGTCGAGAAGCAGTACTTTGGCGGGACCTGTCTGAACGTCGGCTGCATTCCTACTAAAACTTATCTTAAATCTTCTAAGCTTTTTGCCGACTGCAAGAACAGCTCCGCCTTTGGCATTCATATCGATTCCGTCAAATTCGACCTGGCCGCCCTGCTCGCTCGCAAGAACAAGGTTGTTGGCACTCTTGTTAGAGGCGTGGAGACTCTGCTGAAGCGCAGCGGAGTGGACGTTATCAAGGGCCACGGCAAACTGGCGTCGCGCGGCACGGTGCAGGTGGGGGAGGCGTCGTACGAGGCGCGGAATATTTTGCTGGCCACCGGCTCGAAGCCCGCCGTGCCCCCCATTCCGGGAATTGATTCCGAGGGGGTATTGGACTCGACGTCGGTGTTCGGCGTCACGTCCATACCCGAACGGCTGATTATCATCGGCGGCGGCTACATCGGCCTGGAATTCGCGGGCTTCTTCTCCGCCGTCGGGACCAAAGTCACGGTTCTGGAAATGCTGCCGCAAATCGCCGCCGGATGCGACCGCGAGATTTCCACCCGGCTGCAGCAGGAGATGGCCAAGGCAGGGGTCGAGTTCAAGATGTCCTGCAAGGTGACGTCCATAGCCGGCAAGACCGTGGAGTTCGTGGATGCATCCGGAGCAAAGGGCAGCGTCTCCGGCGATTTCGTTCTGAATGCGACCGGCAGGGTCCCGGTTTTGGCGGACCTCGGACTGGAACAAGCCGGCGTCGATTTTGACCGCAAGGGAATTAAGACATCCGACCAGGGCCGCACGAACGTGCCCGGCATCTGGGCCTGTGGAGACGTCACCGGCCGGCGCCTGCTGGCTCACGCCGCTACGCGCGAGGGACTCGTCGCGGTCGACAACATGTTCGGCCGCGGCAGCCGGTTGCGCTACGAAGCCATCCCGTCCGTCATTTATACACATCCCGAGGTTGCTTCCGTCGGCAGGACGGAGGAAGAACTCCTGGCCCAGGGAGTAGAATTCAAGAAGTCCACGGTCCCCATGGCCTTCTCGGGACGCTTTTTAATTGATAATCCGCACGGTTCCGGCCTGGCGAAGGTTTTGACCGGGACCGGCTACGGCGAAATACTGGGCGTTCATATCATTGGTGATTCCGCCAGTGAATTCATAGTCGCGGCCGCTGTCATGATGGAGACCGAAATGTGCGTCTCCGACGTGGCAGAGATCGTCTTTCCCCATCCCACCGTGTCGGAGGCGATGAAGGAAGCCATCTTGCGCGCGGCCGAGTAAAGGTATCAGCAATGCCGAAAACAATCATGATAGACCCCGAGGTGGTTTTCACCCGGGACAGCATTCATTTTACAGATATTGAAGTTAACGCTTACTCCAAAACGATCGAAGAAGAACTCAAGCGCTACGCCAAGGAAGATTTGGTGCATATGTTCGAGGACATGTGCGCCATTCGCGAGTTCGAAACGATCCTGAATGAGATCAAGATCAAGGGGACGTACCAGGGGGTCGCCTACAGCCACCTTGGGCCGGCGCACCTCTCCATGGGTCAGGAGGCCGCCGCGGTCGGGATGGCCTTCTCCCTGACGCCCGACGATCATATCTACGGGTCACACCGCAGTCACGGCGAAATTCTGGCAAAGGGTTTCTCCGCAATCCGTCACCTCAGCGACGACGAACTTCTCAGGATCATGCGGACCTACCTGGATGGCTCCATTCTCAGCCGGGTCGAGAAGGGGCATAGCGGGACCGTACAGGCACTGGCCCGCAGGTTCCTGGTCTACGGGGCCTACAGCGAGATCTTCGCTCGAGAAACCGGGTTCAATCGCGGCTTGGGCGGCTCCATGCACGCCTTTTTCGCCCCGTTCGGCATCTATCCGAACAACGCCATCGTGGGCGGCTCTGGTTCTATCGCCCCCGGCGCGGCCTTGTTCAAGCGAGTCAACAGGAAGCCCGGCATCGTGGTCGCCAACATCGGCGATGCCTCTTTCGGCTGCGGACCGGTCTGGGAAGGGATCACTTTCGCCAGCATGGACCAGTACCGCAAGCTGTGGGACCCGGCGCTGGGCGGCGGCCTGCCGATCATCTTCAACTGCATGAACAATTTTTATGGGATGGGCGGGCAACCGTGGGGTGAAACCATGGGCTGCCAGTTCATCGCCCGCATCGGCGCCGGAGTCAATCCCGAGCAGATGCATTCGGAGAGGGTCAATGGATACGACCCGCTGCCGGTCATCGACGCTTTCCGGCGGAAGAAGGAGATCTTGCTGGCCGGCAAGGGACCGGTCCTGCTGGATACGATCACCTACCGCATCAGCGGCCATTCCCCTTCGGATGCCTCCAGCTACCGCTCCAAGGAGGAGATCGAGAAGTGGCAGCAGGCCGACTCCATCATCGCCTTCCACGAGAAGCTCGTCGCCAGTGGCCGCTACTCTGGAGCATCGCTGGATAAGACCAGAGCGGGCGCCAGCTCGACGGTCTTCGAGATGTTCCAGCTGGCCGTCGACCTCGAGGCATCTCCCCGAGTCGCCCTTGACTCCGACCTGGTCGAGAAGGTCATGTTCTCCAACCAGAAGGTAGAGAAGTTCGACGACCGCACCCCCGAGCTTTTGCAGAGCCTTGCGGAGAACCCCCGAGTCCAGCAGATCAAAGGAAAGATCCGCACTCCCACCCACGAGGGAAAGCCCGTCCCCAAGATGAAGGCCTTCAACATCCGCGACGGGATCTTCGAGGCGCTGGTCCACCGTTTCTGCATTGACCCGACGCTGGTTGCCTTCGGAGAGGAGAACCGCGACTGGGGCGGCGCGTTCGCCGTCTACCGCGGTCTGACGGAGCTTTTGCCCTTCCATCGCCTGTTCAACTCTCCCATCTCCGAGGCCGGCATCGTCGGCGCGGCGGTGGGCTACGCCCTGGACGGTGGCCGTGCGGTCGCCGAGCTCATGTACGCGGACTTCATGGGCAGGGCGGGCGACGAGATCTTCAACCAGCTCTCCAAGTGGCAGGCGATGTCGGCCGCTCAATTGAAGATGCCCGTCGTGCTCCGCATTTCCGTCGGCGCCAAGTACGGCGCGCAGCACTCACAGGATTTTGCGGCGTTCGTCACCCACGTTCCCGGCCTCAAGGTCGTCTACCCGGTGACTCCCTACGATGCCAAGGGCATGATGAACTCGGCGCTGGCCGGGACCGACCCGGTCGTCTTCTTCGAGAGCCAGAAGATTTACGACTTCGGCGAGAAGTTCGTCGAAGAAGGCGTGCCCGAGGGCTACTACGAGATCGATCTCTCCCAGCCGTCGGTGAAGCGCACCGGCCGGGACATCACCATCATCACCTTCGGGCCCACGCTCTACCTGGCGATTGAGACAGCAGACTTGCTGGCCAGCAAGTACGGAATTCAAGCGGAAGTCATCGACCTCCGGTCGGCGAATCCCATTGACTACCAGCCGCTGGTCGAATCGGTGAAGAAGACTGGCAAGGTGCTGCTGGCCTGTGATGCCGTGGAGCGGGGCTCCGTCATGCAGACGGTGGCGGCCACTCTGACGCAACTGGCCTTCGACTACCTGGACGCCCCGCCCGTGATCGCCGGTTCCCGGAACTGGATCACGCCGGCGGCGGAGCTGGAGACGATGTTCTTCCCGCAGAAGGAAGGGCTGATCGACGCCATCCACGAGCGGATCATGCCGCTCAAGGATCACCAGCCGGCGACCAACCAGACCCTTGGCGAACTAGCCCGGCGCTCGCGGCTCGGAGTCTAGCTCCGGGCCGCCGCTTCCTTTTGCGCGGTCTCCACCGGCGCGGATGCTATATTCACGGTAGAGTTGTGCCGTGTCTGAGCCCGCGATCCATTTCGTCCGCAAGATCCTGCGGGTTTGCCTGTCCCTGGCACTCGTGACGGGGATCAGCCTCGCGGAATTCCAGATTGGCAGAGTCAACCACACTACGGTGGCACTGACACTGCTGCTCGCCGTGCTGGCCATCGCCACGTGGTGGGGGCTGCTTGAGTCTCTGGTTGCCTCCGTGGCCGGCATGTTGTGCTTCAACTTTCTATTCCTGCCGCCGGTGGGAACCTGGACCATTGCCGATCCCGAAAACTGGGTGGCGTTGATTACTTTTGTCGGGACCGCGACGGTGGCCAGCCAGTTGTCGGCCAGCGCGAAACGGCGCGCGGCGGCGCAGGCTCACGCCGAGGAAGCCGCCAGTAAGGCGGAGGCAGCACGGCAGAGCGAGGAGATGAAGTCCGCGATGCTGGACGCCCTCGCGCACGAATTCAAGACGCCGCTCACCGCGATAAAGGCAGCAGTCTCCTCCCTCCTGAGCGATAATTCGGCCAGCCCAGCGCACAAGGAATTGCTGCAAGTCGCGGACGAGGAAGCGGATCGCTTGACGTGGCTGGTAAACGAATCGGTCCAAATCGCCCGCATCGAGGCCGGCCAGATGGAACTGCGCAAACAGCCGCAGGCGATCGCACCGTTGATTCATGAAGTGCTCGGGAGGATGACCGGCGCGTTGGAATCGCGGATTGTCGAGGTGCGGGCGAGCAACGACCTTCCTCCCGTGCCGGTTGACCGCGAACTTTTGCTCATCGTCCTCCGGCAGTTGCTCGACAACGCCGCGAAGTATTCTCTCGCCGGGCTCGCCCATCGTCATTGGCGCCGCCAAGAAGGGGGACGCGGTGGTCGTAACGGTGACAGATCGCGGTCCGGGAATCCCTCAGGCCGATCTGAACCGGGTGTTCGAGAAGTTCTACCGGGGACCTCATGCACGCGAAAGGGCCCCGGGAACCGGCATGGGCCTGGCGATCGCCCGTGAGATCGTTCGCGGACACGGCGGCGAACTCAAGGTGGTGAGCCGCTCCGGCCAAGGTAGCGAGTTCTCGTTTGCCTTGCCGCTGGCGGGGCAGGAGACGCGTTCATGAGCCTGCGGATTTTGGTCGTCGATGACGAGCCCCAGATCCGGCGCGTGATGCGATCCGCGCTCACTGGGCAAGGCTACTCGGTAGCGGAGGCTCGAAGCGGCGAAGAGGCGTTGGAGAAGCTGCGGGAGGAGCCGGCGGATCTGGTTTTGCTGGACGTGAATCTGCCGGCCATGAGCGGGCTGGAGGCGTGCCGCGCCGTCCGGGCCACCTCTGACGTACCCGTGATCATGCTCACGGTGCGCAACAGTGAGAAGGACAAGGTGGAGGCGCTGGATGCGGGCGCCGACGATTACGTCACAAAGCCATTCAGTACTCCCGAGTTGCTGGCTCGTATTCGGGCTGCGCTTCGCAGAGCGCCCGCAGCACAACTCTTCACAGGACTGCCCGTTCGGCTCGGCGATGTGGAGATCGATTTCCAGGCGCGGCGAATCACCTCCGGTGAACGCCAGCTGCGTCTGACTCCGAAGGAACTGGATCTGCTGTGGTATCTATTCGCACATCCGAACCGTGCGATTGCGCACCGGGAACTCTTGCAGGCCATCTGGGGTCCGGAGTATGGCGATGAGGTCGAGTACCTGCGAGTGTTCGTCAACCAGTTGCGCAAGAAGCTCGAGTCGGATCCCTCCAACCCAAAGTATCTCCTGACCGAACCCTGGGTCGGTTACCGCTTCCAATTGCCCGAACGCGCCTAGAACCGGGCCTTCCGGTCTTTATGCCTTCTTTATGTCCGCCTGCCTACACTCAGACAGGTTGGAAACCATGCACGGTGGCGGAGTGGCAGTGCTCTACACCACGCCGGAACCAACGCTGGTGGCTCTCAGGACCGCCTGGCGGCTAACGCGGGAGCATGGCGCGCCGGTCCGGCTTCTTGTGATGCTCTCCGTGCCCTACCCGCTGCCGCTTTCGAGCCCGCCCGTGATGCAGGAATTCACGGAGCGGCAGATCCGTCAGCTCGTGTCGAAAGCCTCGGTGGAGACGAAGGTTGAACTGTACTTGTGCCGCGACCGCCGTGAGGTCCTCCGCGACTTCCTGAAGCCGGGGTCGCTGGTGGTACTCGGAGTCAACCGGCGGTGGTGGTGGGGAGGCCCGGAGCAGAAACTGGCGCGATGGCTCCAGCAAAACGGCCACAGCGTGGTTTTCGCCGCACCGGACGAGGAGGCGAACAGAAGGACATTTTTCCATAACGTGCTGCAATTCCGAATGCCGAACTCAAGCCATTGAGGCGGGGGAACCAGACTTTGGGGGCGTAGTCCGAAACACCGGACAGGGTACTTTCGAGCCCTAGCCCGTCAGCTAACCTCGCAGGCGAATTTGAAAGTCACCCTGGGGAGGGGTGAAACGGAGATCTCAGTTGACACAGCAAAATGGCAGCGTGACGACGCGGGTCGTGGTGGCGACCAGCGTCATGCTATCCTTCATTTCCTTCTGGCGGGCAGCAGCCATCGTCCTGAACGACATGGCATCCACCGCCTACTACGTCGGCGGTATCGCGGAGACCGCCGTCGGCAAGGCGGCGCCCTGGTTCATCCTCGCCATCATGTTGTTCTCCTACGCCGTCCGTGCCGTGTACATCGAAAGCTGCGGCATGTTCGTCCGCGGCGGCGTTTACAGAGTCGTCCACGAAGCGATGGGCGGGACACTGGCGAAGTTTTCGGTCTCCGCCCTGATGTTCGACTACGTTTTGACCGGCCCCATCAGCGGCGTGAGCGCTGGGCTGTATCTGGGCGGGTTGATCAACGAGACGGCGGAGCTTTTACACCTGGACAGAGTCCGTGTGCACCCGCCCTACTTCGCCGCGGCCTTCGCCATCATCATCACACTCTACTTCTGGCGTAAGAACACCATCGGCATCCACGAATCGAGCCAGAAAGCGCTCCGCATCATGCAGGTCACCACGGTGATGGTGGTCATGCTCATCATCTGGTGCCTGGCCACGATCGCCAGCCGGGGTTATCAACCGGTTCCCGCACCGACTCTGGCTAACCTGCACTTCAGCCGCGAGGCGCTGGGCTGGCTGGAGGGCACCCTCGCACCGGCCATCCCTCTCATCGCGATTCTGATCGGGCTCGGCCATTCGCTGCTGGCGATGAGCGGCGAGGAAAGCATGGCACAGGTCTACCGGGAGATCGCTCACCCGAAGCTCAAGAACCTGGAACGTGCCGGTTTCGTGATCTTCGTTTACAGCCTGCTGTTCACCTCGCTGGTGTCCTTCTTCGCCGTCATGATCATTCCGGACGCGGAGCGGAGTAAGTACCTGGACAACCTCATCGGCGGCCTCTCCGTATTCCTGGTCGGCCCGGCGCCCTTGCGCCTTCTGTTCCACGCCTTCGTGGTGCTGACGGGCACGCTGATTCTTTCCGGCGCGGTCAACACGTCGATCATCGGTTCCAACGGCGTGCTTAACCGGGTAGCGGAGGACGGCGTGCTGCCCGACTGGTTCCGCCATCCACACTCGAAATTCGGCACGACGCACCGGCTGATAAACCTGGTGGTCTTGCTCCAGATCGTGACGATTCTCATCAGCGGCGGGGACGTCTATCTGTTGGGCGAGGCCTATGCCTTCGGGGTGATGTGGAGCTTCTTCATGAAGTCACTCTCCGTGCTTGTGCTGCGCTACAAACGGCCGGGCCAGAGGGAGTGGAAAGTTCCCCTCAACTTCCAGGTGCGGGGCATCGAGATTCCAGTCGGGCTGGGGCTGATCACGGTAGCGCTATTCTGCCTCGCCACCATCAACGTCCTGACGAAAAAGACCGCGACGGTGTCCGGCGTCATCTTTACACTGGTCTTCTTCGTGATCTTTGAGCTTTCGGAGCGCCACTACCGGAACAAGAAGTCGCAGCAAAGTCCAGAGATGGAGAAGTTCTCCGTCCAGGTTTCCGACGATGTCTCCCTGGAATCTGTCGATATCCGGCCGGGGTGCGTGGTGGTCGCCGTGCGAAATCCCAATCGGCTGGACCACCTGAAGAAGGTGCTCACCAAGACCGACACGCGAAAAATGGACATCGTCGTACTTTCGGTTCGCGTGGTTGACCCGGCAGGAGCCGGCGAGCATGCGCTGGAGCCGCATCAGATCTTCGCCGAAGATGAAACGCGGCTGTTCAGCAAAGTTGTCGGTCTGGCTGAGAAGGCGGGAAAATCGGTCAGGCTCCTGGCCGTTCCCGCCACGGAGGCGGACCTAGCCTGGCTGGAGATCGCCCGCAGCCTGCAAGCTTCCCGTATCGTCGCCGGGCGATCCGGCAAGATGAGTCCCGACGAACAAGCAAGACGCGCCGGTCAGGCTTGGGAACGGCTGCCCGAACCACGGCCCTCGGTTTCCTTCGAGATCTTCCTGTCCGAAGAAGAGTCGCGATTTTATGATCTTGGACCCCACCCGCCCAGGCTCTGGCCTGAAGATGTCCAATTGGCGCACGAGCTCTGGTTGCAGTTGAGTCAACAGTTCGGCGCCCGGTTGCACCACCGCGACATCGTGGGGGTCGCCCTACGCAGAATGGTTGACGATCTCAAGTCAGAACGTGCCAGCAAAGTGCTCGACCTGATCGGCGCATGAACTCAACGGGCGGCGCTGAGCGAGCGGGGTTGTGAGCCGCTTACGGATCTCGATACAGTAGGTAGTCAATGAAGACGCGCTACAAAGTTCTCGCCTTTCTATTTCTAATTTCGGCGATCAGCTACCTCGACCGAGTCTGCATCTCGGTTGCAGGGCCCAGGATGCAGGCTGACCTCAACCTCGCGCCCGATCAGTGGGGGTGGGTGATGGGCGCGTTTGTCTTGACCTACGCGCTGCTGGCGGTCCCGTCGGCCCGTCTCGGCGAACGGTTCGGAGCGCGCAGGGTGCTCGCCCTGATCGTCCTCTGGTGGTCCGCCTTCACCTCTCTGACGGCCATGGCGGTCAGCTATCCGATGCTCCTGGTCACGCGTCTGTTGTTCGGCGCCGGCGAGTCGGGAGCGTACCCCATCGGCAACAGCGCGTTGTCCAAGTGGTTTCCGAAGGGCGAACGCGCCCGCGCCGTGGGCATCATGTGGATGGCGGCCAGGGTCGGCGGCGCGCTGACGCCGGTTCTGGTGGTCCCCATCCAGCAGGCCCACGGCTGGCGGATGTCCTTTTTCGTGTTCGCCGTCGCCGGCCTGGCGTGGGCCGCCGCCTGGTATTGGTGGTACCGCGACAACCCGGCCGAGAAAAGGGGCGTCGCAGGGACCGAACTGAACGAACTTCGCGAGCAGACCAAGCAGGCTTCCAGCCCGGCGCTGCCCTGGACCCGCGTTCTCACCAACACCAACGTGCTTCTCCTCATGCTCATGTACTTCACCTACTGCTTCGGCGGCTACTTCTACCAGTCCTGGCTGCACACCTACCTGGTCAAGGGGCGAGGTTTCACTGAGAATCAGATGGCCGTGTGGTCCACCCTGCCGTTCATTCTGGGAGCCTTCGGCTGTCTGCTGGGCGGCACTGCCAGCGACTACCTGGTGAAGCGGTACGGGCTGAAGATCGGCCGGCGAACGGTCGCCGCGGCGGGATTGGGGCTGGCCGGCATCTTCGAACTTGCGACCGCCATGACTGGGAACAACACCCTCGCCGCGCTCTTCCTAGGGTTGGGGTTCGGCTTCATGGACTGCATGATGCCGGCCAGTTGGGCCACCTGCATCGACATCGGCGGCAAGTACGCCGGCAGCGTCAGTGGAGCAATGAACATGGCGGGCCAGGCCGGCTCGTTCCTCTCCTCGATCGTCTTCGGCTACATGGTGGTGTACTTCAAGAGCTACGACCTGCCCTTGATCCCCATGGCCATCGCGCTGTTCATCTCCTCGGCCATGTGGCTGAAGATCGATCCCACCAAGTCGCTGGAATCCGGAACCGCAAAGTAGCGGGAGCTGGGCTTTTCCTCGGTCTATTTCTCTGGGGGGAGCTGAGCCCATTCGGACTGCGGCGTTGAGCGGTCGTCCTGGGGTCCCGCTCTCCACTTGATCACCCGACCGCCCTTGAAGTACACCTCGGATGATCCGTATCTCCAAACCTCGTCCGTCAGCTCCGTTGGGGGACCTTGCGCCGCGAGCACTTCGCTCCGGGTTGACCCGACAGTGAAGCGCTTCCGCTGGCCACTGCTCGCGTCTGGCTCGCTCTTGCCCAGGCGGAGCGGTGTGCCAGACGAGACCGACCAGCCGATAACTGCGTCGCCTCGGAAGTACACTCGGGATGGACCGTAATGCCAGACGGTGTCCGTCATCCGCATGGGAGGACCCTGCACACCATAGACGTCCGACTTCGAGGACCCCAGGGAGAAAGAAGCAGGGGTTAGGGATGCGCGCCGCGCCCAGCGCGGTGAAAAAGGCACCCATTCCGGCACCAGACCAGGGACGGTGTACAGAACTGCGGCAACCAGTACCAGCACTATGGCGCCGCCACATAGAAATCGAGCCTTCCTGCGGAAACCTGCCGGCCTGTTCCAGCGGCGCCGCCCGAAGTAGGTGAGTTGCGAAAACTCGATCCCAAGAGCGCCTGCTTCCGAGTTACGCACTACGCCGTAGGCCTCCGCGCTCAGGTCGGGGAGCTGCAGGGCAACACGAGTGCCGGGAGGCACCAGCTCACTGGTTTCAATCTTGGCTCCGCTTTCCGAGATGTCTAAACACCGGCCTGAGATTTTCCGCGCACTCTGCCCCTCGCCCCATGACACGGTCGCGATAGAGTCGGTCTTGAGCCGCCTATGCCGCCTGAGTCGTATCCGGTTCGTCCTTCTTGCTACGGCTTAACATCGCACTCTTTTATTGCGCCGCCGGTTCTGCCAGCGCCTTGCCGACGGCACGGAGTTGCTCCATAAACGGCTCGGAGATCAGCCCGCTGGCCTGAGGCGGGACATCCCAGGTGATAACACCACGCTGTTTTCGGATGTCCTGGCTCCACTTAACCACCTGGTCGGAATTGAATCGAGGATCCCCAACTCCCCAGGTCTTACCAAGGTAGCTCAGAATGTGAATCTGTGCGCCGTCGAAAAAACCATTCTCAGCCCGCCGGATCTGGACCCGGTCCAAATCATTGGCTTCGCCGCCGGTGTAGTCCTCATCCGGCGTCAGAGAAAGCAGGCGCTGGGTCACGCCGGGATTGAAGGCGACCACGCTGCCCGGGTTCCCTGCCCGCGCCGCCGCCGCCAGGCTGCCGAAATTCGGAGGATCGGGGTGCCGGTAGATTACGTTCGGTTGGTAGCAGCCGTCGAACCACCACCCCACGACATTTGTCCCCCAACGCTCGGACCATTCGCGGATGACCTTCTCGCGATTGAGTTGGAACTCAACGTTGCGGCCGCCACCCGGCCTCAGCCCCATCTTCGTCGCGGCGACCCGGTTGCCAAGTCCGGGGGCCAGGTACACCATCAGCTTGATGCCACGCTTGCTCAGCGCCTGGTAGAGGTCCGCCACCAGGTCGCGGCGGGAGCACTGGCTGGGCTGGATTCCCACAAAGCGGTCCAGCGTCGCATTCGGAGACAGATAATACTCCGAATTCTGGCCGATGGAGATCAGATAATAGCCAGCTCCGACCGCATCCAACTGCTTCGCCACCCCCTCTACGTCGAACCCGTCCACCAGCTTGTTCCAATTCTCGACGTTCAACGTGATCTTGTTTGTTCTTGTGACCCAATCCGCCAGGAAGTGCGACATGACCCCCCAACGCGCGCCCTGCATCCAGGCGGCCCTGGGCTTGGGCGCAGGAGCGGGGGCCGCGGCCGGTTGCTCGCGGACTGCCTTGTTGATGACGGCCAACTGGTCCATGATGGGCTTCGGAATCAACCCGTTCTTCTGAACCGGGATGTCCCAGGTTATCGCGCCGTCCAACTTCCGGACCTCCATGCTGTATTTGATCGCATCTTCGTTCGAGAACCGCGGGTCACCCGTGCCCCACGCCTTGCCCAGGTAGCTGAGCACATGCAGTTGGACGCCATCCAGCATCCCGCCGGAGGCCCGTCGTATCTCCATCCGCGCCGGGTTCGTCTCCTCGCCGCCGGTATAGTCGTCGAACGGGCTCGACGAAATGACCCGGGGAATCGAACCCATGTTGAAGGCGAGCGCGCTTTCCGGGTTGCCTGCCCGCGCCGCGGCCGCGAAGGTCGAAAAGTTTGGCGCGTCCGGAGTGCGGTACATCGTGTTCGGCCAGAAGCAGCCGTCATACCACCAACCGACGACTTTGGTGCCGAAACGCACGGACCAGTCGCGAATCACCTGTTCCCACTTGAGCTGGAATTCCACATTGCGGTAGGCGCCCTCCTGCCACTGCAGCGCCTCGCGGGCCGCGCGATCGCCCGCGGGCGCGCCTGCCGGCAGGTAGACGATCAACTTGATCCCGCGCTTGCTCAAAGCCGTGGCCATGTCGGAGATCAGGTCCCGCCGCGAGCACTTGCTGGGTTGGATTCCGGTGATCCGGTCGTAGGTGGGGTTGGGCGCCGCAAAGTAGCCGGAGTTCTGACCAATGGTTAGAATCTGGTAGCCCGCGCCAACCGCCTTGAGCTGATCCGCCAGCCCTTCCACATCGAAGTTGTCGACCAGTTGGTTCCAGGTCTCGACGTTCATCGTTAAGTTATCCGTCCGCGCCCTCCAGTCGGCCAGATAGTGGGTCATCACGCCCCACTTCGCCTCCCGCATCCAGTGCGCCCGGTTCTGCGCGCTGGCGCTGGATGCGGCAAGGAAGAGGCAGACGATGAGCGCAGAGCGCCGCCGGCCTGCGGACCACGTCACGCAGTCGTGTCATTGAGTATCAAATCTCCTTATAAAAGCTGCTGCTTATGGTCTCGAAAAGCGTCCGATGAATCCACCGCCCGCGCGCAGATCGAGGCTGAGCGTGTCCCCCTGCTTCCCGCTTGTGTTTTCAACTGTGACGGCGCTGTCGTCCTGGCCGTCCCGGACCAGGGTCGCTTTGTACTGGCCGTCGCGAAGGAAGGACAGTGGTACCTTGATCGTCCTGGCCTGCGGGCCGCACATGACGGCCACGAACCAGGTGTCGCCCGTGCGCCGCGCATAGGCGGCCATCTCGCCAATTTCCGAACCCGGCAGCACGATGGTCTCGTCCCACACGGACGGAATGGCTCTTGATCACATCCACGGCGGGGTTGGCCAGGATGGTCTGCGGATTGGCGGCGATCGTCAGCAACGGGCTGGCGAAAACGGCCAGGCTGGCGATCTGGTGGGCCCACGCTCGAATCGCGGCGGCGCTCGCTGAAGATCATGGTCGTGTAATCGGCCGGCCCGGCCAGGTAGCGCGTGAAGGGCAGAGTCGTCTGATGGCGCGCGCGTTCCTTGTAGCCGCTGGATTCCATGCCGCGGATCGCCTTCCGCACCATGTCGTTGGGCCAGGTGCGCTCGCGGCCGGTCGGCTTGTTGGCGCCGTGGAAAACGAGTTGGATGCGGTACTCCGCGGCCTTCAGCAGCAGCGTTTCGTACAGGTCGACAAGCTCCTTGGCTTCATGATCGAAGAAGTCGATCTTGGCGCCGGCGACGCCGAGGTCGTGCAACATCTTGAAGAACTCCTCGCGCGCCTCGGGGGTGCGTAGCTGGTTGCTGTGTCTCCAGAACAAGACGCCGACGCCCTGCTGCCTGGAATAGTCGACCATCTCCTTCCTTTGCTCCATGGTCCAGCGGCTCCAGACGCCTTCGATCACGTGCTGCTCGAAGCCGAGCTGGCCGCCCAGCCGGGAGAACTCCTTCAGGCCGTCAAAGTCGCTCGGGGCCGCCGTCCACATAGCGCCAGACCGCGCGTCCGGGCTTGACCCAGGCGGTCTGTGATCCCTTCGGGGAAGAACTTCGGATCGGGCGGACGGGCAAAGGTTGGGCAGGATCGTGCTGTTGACCAGAGTATTCAGGTCGCCGGCCAGTCATGACGACGCGCCAGGGAGTCGTGATCGTTCCGTTGATGGAGGCCGGCTTGCCCAGCCGCTTGCCTTCCTCTCGCCCATAGCGCAGCTCGAACGGATAATTCAGCGGATGACGGTGTCCCAGGCCCACGATCCAGCCGCGCCGGCCGTCGGCTTCCAGAGCCATGCCGGCGTAGTTCACGAGATTGGCCTCGGTGATCGAAGCGTAGCCGGCGCCGCCCGGCAGCTTGAAGGTCAGGGGCGGGCCGGCCCATGTTCCAGGCTGGACCTCGGAGATGTCCTTCTTTTCGTAAGCGGGCTTCGTAATGGCCGTCCATGTCGTGGAACCAGACCGTGGAGCCGCTTGGGACCATGAAGGTGGAGTACTCGTCCGGAACGCGCGACACGTCGCTCCGCGCCGGGGATGACGTGCCGGAATGCGACGCCGTCATTGAAGACACGCACTTCCAGCGTGTAGGCGGTGGAACTCAGATCGTGCTCGAGCGGGATCCTCGCGCCGTTGCATTGATTGACGGCGGTGCTCTTCACGCCATGCCACGGATAGGTCTCATTGATCTGGAAGGTTTCCGCTGCCCCGAACACCACTCCGGCGGAGAGATCGAATCCGTCCAGCCGCATGACCACCGGCGAGGGCTCGATGACCGTGGTGTCCCCCATTGTCACCGTGTAGGTCAGGCGCTCGGCGTTGGGGAGCAGCGTGAATTTCACCTTGCCATCCGGGCTGGCGACCTGGACCTGCTCCATCCGGACACGTTGTGAACGTCTGGTCTTCTGCTGCTTTCTTTGCCTGCGGGGGTGTCTGGCCGAGGTTCGCTTCGACAAGGCAGAACGCCGCCAGAATCCCGAATAACACAGTGAAGAAAATTGGCGCCTTTTCGCATGGTCCGGTCTCCTTCGCGCTGCGGGATTTTCATCCCGGAATACGTACGAGCATACAACAATCGCCTGCGGGGAGTGGCGACAATTTCGCACCGAGCCGCGTTTGTGTGAAACTCACTTGAGGAGAAAACATCGTGTCGAATGGCGCTAAGTCACAAATCGTCCCTGTCGCACTTCTGACCTGCCTGGTCCTGACGGGCGTATGGGCCGTGGCGCAAAGCCGGCAGGCCGCAAGCGAGTGGGTCTATCCAGGCCCGAACGGCAAGTTGGTCTACAAGACCACGCCGGCAGGCGATAGGATCATGGACTTTTCACACGCCGGCTATATGGGCGGCGGTGTAGCTCTGCCTACTGTGCCGGTCAAGGTGACTGTGCAGCCATCCGGCGGCCAGGATGACACCGGCGCCATCCAAGCGGCGATCGACAAAGTCTCGGCACTGGAGTTGGTAAACGGTTTCCGTGGCGCGGTCTTGCTGGCGCCCGGAACTTTCACCTGCTCGCGGACAATTTCGATTGCGGCCAGCGGCGTGGTGCTGCGCGGCAGCGGCAGCGGATCTGGGGGTACAACGATCAAGATGGCGGGCGAGCGGCACAGCGCCGTCTCCATTGCACGGCCCAGGGGCGCGGGCCAGGCGCCGGCAGAACAGCGGCCTCAGACGTCCATCAGCGACGCCTATGTGCCCTCGGGCGCCTCCGCCTTCACGGTGGCGGATGCATCCGGATTCGCCGCCGGTGACCGCATCTCCATCCGGCGGCCGATCACAACGGCCTGGACCAAGTTCATGCAGATGCACGACATGGTGCGCAACGGCAAGCCACAGACCTGGCTGGCGCCGGGCCGCGAATTCGTCATGGAGCGCACGATCACGGCACTCTCAGGCAACCGGATCACCGTGGACGTTCAACTGAGCGACTCGCTCGATGCCAAGTACTTGAATCCGCCGGGTACAACGGTCTCCAACGCCATCCCTTCGACTGCTCTGACACAGATCGGAGTGGAGAATCTTCACATCCAAGCCCCGGCCATGGAGGTGTCGTACGGGCAGTCGCCTTACACCGCTCTCAGGCTTGGGTGCGACGATTGTTGGGCCCGGGACATCTTGAGCGAGGAGACGATGAACAGCTTTTCGCTCTCCGGCAACCGCATCACGATGCAACGGGTCGTAGGCACACACACGTACGCCAACCTCGGGCGCCTCCAAACCCGCGGACTTCGCTATCGAAGGTGATCAAAACCTGATGGACCGGTGTCAGATCACAGGCGACAACACGTACTTCGTGTGCACCAGAAGCACCCGTCCTGGTCCGAATGTGCTGCTCAACTGTACCTTCCGAGGCCGTGGCAGCCGTGTTCAGCCACATGAACGGTGGGCGACGGGTTTGTTGATCGATAACTGCTCGGTTCCGGACGGCGGGATCGACTACCCCAATCGCGGGATCGCCGGCTCGGGTCATGGCTGGACAATGGGCTGGGGAGTGGTTTGGAACAGCATCGCGAAGTTCTACATCATTCAGAACCCGCCCGGCGCGCCCAACTGGGCAATTGGCAACATTGGCGAGCGCATCCTCACGCCGCGCTATTTCGACAGGGGGCCGATGCTGCCCGAAGCAATCTTCGAATCGCATGGCACACCGGTCGCGCCGCAAAGCCTCTACCTCGCACAGCTCGCCGAACGCCTGGGTCCGCAGGCGCTCAAGAATATCGGCTATGCCTCCAACACGGCGAGCGTCTTCACGAACAAGGCGGTTCCCCGGCTACCGGCATGGAGCGACGTGGATCCGGTGCTTGGTCCGGACCTGGCGCTGCGCAAGCCGGTTGACAGCAGCAATTATCGGAAGGGCGCCGGGAATTCGGCGCCGAGAAGGTCTTGGATGGGGATGACAAGACCTACTGGGCCACGGACGACGGGGTTACCAAAGCCACACTTGAAGTGGACACCGATGGTCCGATCGACTTCAACACGCTGGTCCTCTCCGAGGCCGCCGGACTGAGCGGACGCGTGCAGGAATATAAAGTCGAGGGATATGTGAACAGCGAGTACGTCCTGCTTTCACAGGGGACCACGATCGGCGAGCGCAAGGTGGACCGTTTCCCGCGGACGCTCGCCTGGAAGGTACGCTTGACCGTACTCAGCTCACAGGGTTACCCAGCGATACGGAAGTTCGGCCTTTATCTGAATACGGCTGCTGCCGCCGCAAGTGGAGGGGGTCAGAAGTGAAGACTTTTGTCATTGCAGTCTTTGCAGTGGGAGTGAGCGTATGGGCGGCCGGGCAAGTCAGAAGCCAATGGGTCTATCCAGGCCCGGATGGCAAGTTGGTCTACAAGACCACGCCGGCAGGCGATAGGATCATGGATTTCTCGTACGCCGGCTACATGGGCGGCGGAGTGGCTCTGCCAACTGTGCCGGTCAAGGTGACGGTACAGCCCTCCGGCGGTAAGGATGATACTGGCGCGATCCAAGCGGCGATCGACAAAGTCTCCGCGATGGAGTTGGTAAACGGTTTCCGCGGCGCGGTCTTGCTGGCGCCCGGAACATTCACCTGCTCGCGGACGATTTCGATTGCGGCCAGCGGCGTGGTGCTGCGCGGCAGCGGCAGCGGAGCCGGGGGCACAACCATCAAGATGGTCGGCGAGCGGCACAGCGCCATCTCCATTGCACGGCCCAGGGGCGCGGGCCAGGCGCCGGCCGAGCAGCAGGCCCAAACGTCCGTTACCGACGCCTATGTGCCCTCGGGCGCGCGCACCTTCACGGTAGCGGATGCGTCCGGATTGGCCGTGGGCGACCATGATCTCTATCCGAAAACCGATCACGCCGGCCTGGGTCGAATTCATGGTGATGCACAACATGAAGCGCGCCGGCCGGCCACAGACGTGGATCGACTCGGGACGCGTCTACTCGATCAGACGCAAGATCACCTCAATTTCAGGCAACCGGATTACGGTGGACATCCCGCTCAGCGACTCCTTTGACGCGAAGTACCTGAATCCCCCGGGGACGACCGGTCAGCAAAATGAGTCCCTCGACCTCGCTGACGCAGATCGGAGTGGAGCGCCTCCACTTCCAGTGCCCGCCGTTGGAGATAGCCTATGGCCGGGCTCCGTATCGGTGGCGCGGCTCGCTTGCGACGACTGTTGGGTGAAAGACATCTTCGCGGAAGAGACGATGAACAGCTTTACGCTCACGGGCAACCGCATCACTATGCAGCAGGTTGTGATCCAACATACTTTCCCCAACCTGGGAGCGTCCAAGCCGACCGATTTCAGCTTCGAAGGAAGCCAGAACCTGCTCGACCGCTGCGAGATCACCGGCGACAACATGTACTTCGTTTGGACGGGCAGCGTCCAGCCCGGCCCGAATGTGTTACTCAACTGTACCTTTCGAGGCCGTGGGAGCCGCATCCAACCCCACCAGCGCTGGTCGACAGGAATGCTCGTCGACAACTGCACGGTGCCGGATGGCGGGATTGATTATCCGAATCGCGGGGTGGCCGGTTCGGGCCACGGATGGACCATGGGTTGGGGAGTCGTGTGGAACAGTGTTGCAGACTTCTTTGTGGTTCAGAATCCGCCTGGGACAGCCAACTGGGTGATTGGTTCCGTCGGCCGGCGCGAGCGGACAGCCAGGTATTTCGATACGGCCCCGATCCTGCCCGAGGGAATCTTCGAGTCACATGGCACGCCAGTTACGCCGCAAAGCCTCTACCTTGCGCAGCTCGCCGAACGGCTGGGACCGCAGGCGCTCAAGAACCTTGGATACGCATCCAATACGGCGGGCATGTTCCCTAATAAGTCTGTTCCCAAGCTGCCGGTGTGGTCAGATGTGGATCCGGTTCTAGGTCCGGACCTGGCGTTGCACCGGCCGGTCGACCCGAGCAATGTGCGCCGGGCGCGCGGAGTTTGGAGCGGAAAAGGCCCTGGACGGGGACGCGAAAACATACTGGGCCACGGACGACGGGGTTGCCAAAGCCTCAATGGAAGTGGACACGGAGGGACCGGTGGATGTGAACACGGTGGTCCTGTCCGAAGTCGCCGGCATCGGGGCCCCGGTCAAGGAATATCGGGTCGAGGGCATGGTGGACAGCGACTACGTGTTGCTTTCCCAAGGGACCACGATCGGCGAGCGCAAGGTGGACCGGTTTCCAACGGCAACCGTGTGGAAACTGCGCCTGACCGTTCTTGGCTCAGAGGGCCATCCGGCGATCCGAAAATTCGGAGCCTACTTGGCACGCTAGGTCGACCGCAGCGCTGGCCGAAAACCACCAGTGGCGGTGGACAACAGCCACTGCGGGTGTTTACCGATCATTTTTTCAATAGCTTAGGAAGGATTTGGCATGGCTACCGACGTGCATGATTTCTGTCATGCAGGGAAGGGAGTTCGCTGTGACGGATCCATCTCAGAGACAGACACGCGTCCGCTTCGCCGGACTGGCTTTTCTGGCAGTGCCCGGTTTCTTGTTCGCGCAGAGCCAAACGGGCGGTCCTCCGCCGCCCGATCCGCAGCCACAGAGTTCGACGGCTGGCGGGGGGTGGCGGAGTGTCGATGAAGTGCCGCCGAATCCGGCGGAGGGTACGCCGGGCGCAGGGCTCCGGTCGACCCGGCATATTCGGCGAGCGGGCCACTGGATCAATATGGGCAGCCCGTGCGAGCGACCCGCGGATGACGGACGCGCCGCCGGCCCAGATGGAGGTTCCACCACAGTTGACGCTGAGCCGGGCACCTTCGTGACGGTGCGGGTCGATCAGCCCCTGTCTTCGGATCGGAACCAGCAGGGAGATGCATTTATTGCGACTTTGGCACGGCCGGTGGTGGTGGATGGAGTGGTGGTCGCTGAGCGGGGCCAGACTCTGAGTGGCCGCGTCGTGGAAGCGCAAAAGGCGGGGCGGGCTAAGGCGTTTCCCGGCTCGCGGTACAGTTGACGGACCTAAGTCTGGTCGATGGTCAGCGAGTGCCCATCCAGACACAGCTCGTTAACCGCTCCGGCCCGACTTCTGAAGGCCGTGATGCGGGCGCCATTGCCTCCACCACGGTGACGGGGGCGGTATCGGCGCCGCGGCGGACTGGGGCCGGGGAGCGGCCATTGGCGCCGGCATCGGCGCTGCCGCGGGCGTCGTCGGCGTGCTGCTGACCCGGGGCCACGAGACCGTAATTTTCCCGGAATCGGCATTGACCTTCCGCATTGAGGCGCCGGTGACGATCTCGACTGAGCGGGCGCCGCAGGTGTTCCGCTGGGTCGAGCGTGAGGATTACGATCGGCCGGATGAGCTCCAAACCCGGCCGGCGCGGGCGCGCGGGGGCTGCGGGCCCTACGGCTGCCCACCGCCACCCCTATTATTACGGTGGTCTCTGGTCTCCGTACTATTACGGGCCCGGGCTGGGGTTCTACTATGGACCGCGGTTCTATTACGGAGGAGGGTTTCTACTCCGGGCGCGGCTTCGGACGCGGCTTCTCTCGCGGTCGCCGCCGTTAACGGCGCGCACCGCTAAGTTTGAGTGGAGGAGGAATATTATGCGTAAGCTGATCGTTGTTCTGACGTCGGTGATGTTTGCCGCCACCTGTTTTGCTCAGGGCCGCGGCGGATCGCGCGGCGGCTTCGGCGGCGGGCGCTCATCGGGCGGTGGCGGATTTGCGGAGGCGGACAGCGGCCTTTCCAGCGGCCGGCGGTCGTTCGTTCTCCGGGGTGGGGCTATGAACAGGGGTTCTGGCGGCCGTTCGTTCTCCGGCGGCGGGGCTATGAACAGGGGTTCTGGCGGCCGTTCGTTCTCCGGGGGATTTGCCGGCCGTACCGGACGGAATTACGGAGGTGGCTATACCAGCGGCTATCGTGGCCGGGGTGGGGGCAGTTACAGAGGCGGATACTACGGGGGAGGCCGGTCACTGAGCTTCGGCTTCGGCTATTACGACCCGTATTACTACGGAGCCGGCTACTACCCCGGTTATTACGATTACGGGTATTATGGCGACCCGTATTACGGGTATGACCCGTACGCTTATGACTCGTATGCGTATGACCCCTACGATTATGGTTACTCCGGATACTATGCAGCCCCGCTTCGCGGTCCCCGATACGGGTATGCTCGCGTGAGGCCGGGGTACGTGCGCGGTCCTGTCCGCGGATGGAGTCGCTTCGGCAGGCGCTAGAGCTTAGAGCAACCACGGGGTCGGCAGGCGCGAGGTTCTAACCGGCCTAATAGGGCCGCCTGCCGACCCAGTTGCCTGGCGGATCGTAGTTGCAGACCCAGACCTCGCGTCTTCCCCCTCGCGCCACCGCGCATCCAACCTCTTTCGTGTCACCCCAGACGATTTGCGTGTAGTGCCCGCACACGCCGCTACATTTGTTCGAAATGTAGTTGTAGTTTCGAGATTCCGCGGCCCAGGCGTTGACTACTTGCTCCGGCGATGCGGTCGCACCGGCAATCTCGAACAAGTTCTCCCCGTAGGCCGAGTTTGGACGGTGGATGAATTGTTCGCGCGCCAGCAGAGTGTCCGCCCAGTTTTGCGCACGCGCGGCCAGCCGCTCGGACCACCCCAGGGGAAGTATTCCCACGCGCGTCCGCACGGCGTTGTGGGCAGCAAGCATGTGGCGCGAGAGAGGGGAGGGCGCGGTAGCGGGTGGCTTCTCTCCAAAATGCCGCCATTGCGCGCCGCCGGTTCCGGCGAGCATGACTAGAAACCAGATCGCCTGCCGCATGCTTCTACAGATTCGCACGAATGGACTTCCATTGTGAGGCCCATTACTCGTAACGCAGCGCTACCACCGGATCCAGCAGCGCCGCTTTGCGCGCCGGATAGTAGCCGAACGATATTCCCACCAGCGCGGAGAACACAAAGGCCAACAAGACCGCGCCCGGGCTGATCAGCGTGGACCACTGGGCGAAGTACGAGATGAGCGCCGAAGCAGTCACCCCGAGCAGGATGCCCACCACACCGCCCAGCGCCGAGAGCGTCACCGCTTCCACCAGGAACTGGGACAGAATGTCGCGCGTCCTGGCGCCCAGCGCGGCCCGCAGGCCGATCTCGCGGGTCCGCTCGGTCACCGAGACCAGCATGATGTTCATGATCCCGATGCCGCCCACGATCAGCGACACCGACGCGATCGCGCCCAGCAGCAGCGACATCACCCGGGCGCCGACTCTCCTGGGCGGCGAACACCTCCGACAGGTTGCGGACGGTGAAGTCGTCCTCCTGGTCCTGGCTGCAGCCGGTGCCGCTGCCGCAGCAGGACCTCAATCTGGTGCTGCGCCTCGTCCATGGCCGGGCGCGGCGGCCTGCACCATGATGGCGCCCACCGAGCGCGCGTTGGCGCGGCTGGTACCCACCAGGCCCCGCTTGGCCGTCGAGATCGGCACGAGGATCACGTCGTCCTGATCCTGCCCGCCCGGCGACTGGCCCTTGGGCGCCAGCACGCCCACCACGGTGAACGGCACATTCTTGATGCGAATCACTTGATCCACCGGGTCGGCGCCGTCGAACAGGTTCTGCACCACGGTTTGGCCCAGAAGCGGCCACCTTGGCGGCGGCGTCCACGTCCTGGTCGGTGAATGCGCGCCCGGAGCTGATGGACGCGTCGCGAATGGTCAGGTAATCGGGCGTCGTGCCCTGGATCGAGGTGGCCCAGTTGTTGTTGCCGTACATCACCTGCGCCCCGCCGCGCACCGCGGGCGCCACCGCCGAGACCGCCGGGCACTCCGCCGCGATGGCCTTGGCGTCATCCTCGGTCAGCGTGACCGTGGCGCCGCTGCCCAGGCGCATGCCGCCGCTGGTCATGCTGCCCGGCAGGACGATGATCATGTTGCTGCCGATGCTTTGGATCTGCTCCTCGATCCGGGCGGTGGCGCCGCTGCCGACCGCCACCATGGCGATCACCGCCGCCACGCCGATGATGATGCCCAGCATGGTCAGGCGGAGCGCATGCGGTTCACCCGCAGCGCTCCCAGCGCGATTTCGACATTGGAAATGAGTGTCATGGCCGCTCCTCCGTTCAAAAGCCCATTCCGCGCCTGGGGCCAGCACCCGGG
Source organism: Bryobacterales bacterium (assembly GCA_963744775.1). Classification (GTDB taxonomy): domain Bacteria; phylum Acidobacteriota; class Terriglobia; order Bryobacterales; family Bryobacteraceae; genus CAVUVG01. Next base: position 40,913 of record CAVUVG010000008.1, on the reverse strand, counting down.
CCCACCGCGCGGGGCCGGCGGCCGTCTTGCCGGTCTCCGCGATGATCACCCGGTCTCCCGGCTTGAGGGCGCCGCTGGAAATCTCGGTGTAAACGCCGTCGCTCAGCCCGGTCTGCACTACCTCGGACTTTGGTCGGCCCTTGTCGTCCAGCACCCAGACGGTGGCTGCCGTCGCGGCCCGCCGTCCACCGCGCGTCCCCGAAGGGTTGGCGGCGGCTGCGCCGGTGGGAGGCCGAAATCGGAGCGCCGCGTTCGGCACCCGCAGGACATCGTTGTGCCGCTCCACCAGGATCTTCACGGTGGCGGTCATACCCGGGAACAGCTTCAGGTCAGGATTCGAAACACCGATGACGACGTCGTAGGTGACCACGTTCTGGACGTTGATGGGGGCCTGCCGGATCTGCGTGACCTGGCCGTGGAACGCTTCTCCCGGGTAGGCATCCACCGTGAAGGTGGCGGGCTGGCCCACGCGCAGGCGCCCCACGTCCGCCTCGCTGACGTTAGTGTCCACCTGCATCTTGGTCAGATCCTGCGCGATTTCGAACAGGGTCGGCGCCTGTAGACTGGCGGCCACGGTCTGTCCCGCGTCCACGTGCCGGGCCACGACTACGCCGTCTACCGGCGCTGTGATGTAGGTATGGGCCAGGTCCAGTTGCGCCTGCTCGAGCGCGGCCTTGGCCTGCTTGACTTGCGCCTGGGCAGTAGCCAGTTGGGTCCGCGCCACCTCCACGTCAGCCACAGCGGACAGGACCTTCTGGTCGGCCGCCTGTCTCTGGGCTTCGGCGGCCTGTTGCATGGCCACAGCGGTGTCATAGGCCGCCTGGGCGGTGTCCTTGTCCTGAGCGGCCAGGATGCCGCCCTGGAAAAGCTGCACCGCGCGGTCCAGCTTGTTCTTGGCGTCCTGCACCGAGACCTTGGCCTTGAGCACAGAGGCGGCCGCGTCGGCCACGCCGGCCTTGGCGCCGGCCAAATCGGCTTGGGCCCGCTGAACCACCGCGCCGCCGTTCACTACCGCCGAATTGGCGACCTCCAGACTGGCGTTGGCCTGGGTAACCCGGGCTTGGAAGGCCTGGGGGTCGATGCGCGCCACCAGTTGTCCCTTCTTCACGCGTGAGTTGAAATCCGCGTCCAATTCCAGGATGTTGCCCGAAACCTGCGAGCCCACTTGCACGGTCACCACCGCGTTGGGGCTCCCGGTGGCCGAGATGGTGTAGGCCACGCTGCCACTGTCGGCAACCACAGTGCGGTATTGCGTTCCAGAGTGCCCGCGCAGAATCGTCCAACCGCCGCCGCCCGCAAAGACAACGGCCCCTGCCATGGCCAGCAGGACTTTTCTTTTCGGCGCCCTCATAGCTTTCGCCTCCACCTGAAAAGATGGACGGAAAAGCCTGGCCGTTATGCGCTTTACAAACTCTTTACGCAGCTAAAGTCAGTGCAAAACTGAATCCTGCTAGGAGAAGAGTGAGTCGTATTGAGCAGAGGGGGAGATGTACCCAACGGCGCCTCGGCCGGCCATTTTCTTTCTCGCTACTGGTTGTGCCTCTTCGCGCGGCCAGTACCGGCCTGGGCCATGGAACTTGACGCGAGCACGCTACAGGCCTGGAATCATTGCATACAGGCGATGCAGGCACGAGCAGAGCAGTCGATGGCGCCAGGCGGGAACTTCTTGAGGGTCGACGGTCATCCCGCCAAGCGGCAGATGCTGCGGGAGGGTCGGGTCCTCGTTTGGCCGGCCACCGGGGGCGGAACGACAAACGTGCCCTCCGGTCTCCTCCATCACTGGGTCGGCACGATCTTCATTCCAGACGCCACCCTCGATCAGGCTCTTGCAGTTGTGCGCGATTTCGACAGCTACAAGGACCGCTACAGCCCGTCGGTCATAGGGTCGAAGCTGCTCCGGCACGAGGGGGACGACTATGAGTTCCGCCTGCGCTTTCAGAAGACACTTCTGATGGAGACCGTCGATCATGGATTGCACCTTCCGGCGAGCAGTTTGTCGCCGAGGGTCCGGATCGCGTGCTCAGCCGCTCGCTCAGCACCAGCGCCCAGGAGGTTAAACACCCCGGCGGAGCGCACGAGCAACTCCTTCCCGACGGAGCCGGCGAAGGGTATTTGTGGCGTCTGGGCGCCGACTCGCGATTCGAAGCAGCCGACGGCGGCGTATATATAGAGCTGGAGGCAGTTGGTTTGAGCCGCGACATCCCCGTCGTCTTGCGGTTGCTTCTGGACCCGATCATCCGCAATTTGTCCCGCAGCGCACTGGAGGAGGCACTGCGTAAGACTAGAAAGGCCGTATTGGAGAGACTTGGGAGGGAGTCCCTGGTGCCGTAACGACAATCAGCGCAAGTCTCCTCCTGTCAACAGATGGGAATGGCCGGGCGGCCTAACGCACCGGCGCCTCCGCCACCAGCGTCATCTCGCGCTGGCCCCGCCAGATGGTAATGTTGACCGTCCCGAAGGCCGGCGACTCAGCGGAGAGCCGCTGCAGGTCTCGGAGTGTGTCTGCCGCTTTGCCGTCCAACCGCAGCACTACATCTCCCTTTCGTAAACCGGCAGCGGCCGCACGGCTGGTCTGCGGCAGATCCAGCACCAGTACTCCGGCTTCGCCCGGAAGGCCCGATGCGGAGACCTCTCCCATGCCGACGATGTTTTTCACCGAGGCACCGAGCCAGATGGATGGGCGAGGATCGCGGCCCGATTGTAGTGTCGCCGGTTGCGCCGCGTCCAAACGCGGCAGCTCCGGCGTGCGGGCGATGGCCTTCAGTTTGGGCCACTGCACCCCGAACTGGTCCATGGGAAAGTTCTGAAAGCCGAGCTTGCAGCGCCGGAGAGCCTTCCCGCACCCGGTAATCGCCCGTGGACGGGTTCACAAACAAGGCATCGGCTTCGACCGAGTGCTCTGGTCACGGCCGCTCTGCTGCTGCAGCAGTTCCGTGCCGGTTTCGCGCCCTCCATGCCCGGCGACGTGCCGCACGTTATAGTCGCATCTCCCTGCCCCACGGCTTGTCGGACCCGGATCGGGCGGTACAGGTCCGAAGACGATGTTGTGGCGAAAGACGTCCTGGCTGTTGCCCGTACCAGACGTGCGGGTGAAACGAATTGTTCACCATCATGTTGTTCTCGACGATCCGGTAAGAAACCTTCGCGAAGCTTGATCCCGCCGTTCAAGGTCAGGTTGTTGTAGATGTGGTAATTTGTCGAGCCGTCGTCGAGGTCGATGTCCCATCCGTGGTCGCAGCGCCAGCGGTTGTTGCGCAGGATCACGGTGGGCTTCATCGGCGTCCAGCAGCGGCAGGTCGCGGTTGTCGGTACCGGCGGTGATCGTATTCAGCGTCCACGTCTTTCAAGCCCCAGTAGCGGTCGCGCCCCCAGGAGTTGAACGAACCGTGGTCGCCGGTTTCCTTCACGGTGTCGAATACGTCGTTGAATTCGATCAGATGGCCGCCCCAGGTGCCTTCGCGAGATGTTGATGCCCGCGCGCGGCACGTCGTAGATGGAGCAATGCCGCACGGTGATGTCCTGCGACATGGAAATCTGCACCGGGGCGGTCTGCTTCTCAACGCGGCCGGTCCGGTGAATCAGCGAGTCCTCCACGAGGCAGTCGGCGGGATAGTTGTCGGTCTTCGGTCCCGGCGTGAGGTCGATCTGTCCGTGAGGCTCTGCCGCTCGTCGTATTCGAACAGCGGGTTGCGAACGGCCTCGGGGTCGCCGACGAACGCCACTCCATTTGCGCCAGCATCGGCGATGTGACAGCGCGCGAATGACGATCCGGCGGTTGTAATTGTTCACGAAGATCGCATTGCCGCCCACCTGGTCGATGAAGCAGTTCTTCCAGCGCGCAGTCTTCGGCTGCCGTCAGGAGAATTGCGCCGCCGCGATATATGGTCCAGTCGCTGCGCAGCAGCGGCTCGCGGTTGTCCATGAACGTCCGGGCGGCGTGACGGAAGCGTCAGCCCGCGCAACTGCACCCATTGCACCGGGCGTGCTCACTCCCGCGGAACTCGACGAGATGGCGAGCCGGACGGCTTCCACGATCGCCTTTTCAGATCGATGCCGGCCGGCGGATAGAAGTAGAGGGTCGCCGGTCTTCTCGATCGAGGAACCACTCGCCAGGCGCGTCGAGTTCCTCGAAGATGTTCTCGACGAAGCGGTACTTGTCGTGCATGCCCAGGCGGCGGTTGTTCTGCCAGCCGCCCTCATAGGTGACGTTGCCGTCCGCGTCCTTGCCGGTGATGACGTAATGAAAATCGCCCCACATGTGGCGGTGCATCGCATGGATGTAGCCGCCGCGGGATCCCGCCAACGGGCGGCGCGCTCTTTGCTAGAAGGCGTCCGGCGACCAACCGTTGAAGTACGCCGCCGCCGGATCGTAGTTCGGGTAGCGCGCCAGGATCTGGCGCTTGCCGTTCACGAACAATTGGTCGCTGTCGCAGGCCTGCGGGGACGCGCGCCATCATGATGCCATCTCGATACGGAGTCCACGTCAAGCGAAGCCGGGTCCCGCCGCTGATGACCGGCTTCCTCGCCGGGGAAGGCCGCGTAGGTCACCGGCGTCGTCTTCGTGCCCGAATCCTCGGGAGTGAAGACGAGCGTTTGCGGCAGGTAATACGTGCCGCCGCGAAGCCACACCGTCACCGGTCCCGCGGCTTTCCGGCTGCGTGCCAGCCTCTGAGCGGCGGCTAACGATGCCAGCGGCCGGGCCTTTGCGCCTGAGTTACTATCCCGTCCGGCAGGGCTCACATAGATGTCGGCTGCCGGCGCGCTTGCCTGCCACGTCGCAGCCAACAAGAAAAGGAAAAAAATTTGTTTCATGTGTTTGATCTAAGACTAAAGCGCCCCACATTCGCGACTCCTTCCCATGGAGCCAGGAATGAACTGGCCGACCGGGAGAACATCACCCGGCTAACGGATGACTACTTTCCGCGCACAGCTCGTCGCACAACCTCCATCTGACGTGCGGCCTCCCGCCCGATCGATCCGTCCTGGAACACGCCCAGGTTAATCGTCACCACGCCCTGCTTGGCCATCGTCTCCTGGATGAAGTTCACTAGTTGCTCGTCCCGGAACCGCAGCGGCTCCATTTCGCTGTCCGCCTTCGAGTGCACCCAGGGCGCATCGGCCATCAGCAGCGCCTGATATTGTAGTCCCTTGGCCGGACCCGAAGTCATGTACCGGCTGTCGGCGGGCTTCACCACTCCGCCCACTTCGCCCGCCCAATATTCCTGCCGTTCGCTCTCCGCCGGATACAGCCAAGAGTTGTACGCCACCAGGCGCTGCGGATTCCCGGTCTTCACCACGGGCCATAGAGCATCCAGTGACAACTCCGGATAACGCTCGAGCGTCTGGTACCAGCCGTCGAACCAGTAGCCTGCCACCCGCGACCCGTAACGCCGCCCGAACTCGGACAAAACCTGCTCGTGAATCGACCAATACTCCTTGGCGCTGGATTTCGCCAATCCGCCGAGCGTGTGCGACGCGAAATACAGCATCAGCCGTATTCTCCGTTTCCCGAGTTCATCAGCGATCTCTCCGATGAGATCCCGCTGGGTCGTCCGGCCCGGGTGCGCGCGCTCCCACGACGCAATCGGCGCCGGGCAGTGCGGATCCGCGTGGTTGACCGTGAAGAGCACATAACCCGCTCCCGTCTCTTCCACCATTCGCCCGAAGGCTGCGACATCGAACGCCGTCACAGCTTCCGCATAGCTCTTCGCCGGTCCATTCCGCGGCTGCGAACGCCCCGTCCAATGGAACATCACTCCGTAGCCTGCCTTTACGAGCCAGTCGGTACTGGCTCGCGCCTTGCGCGCCCGTTCGGACTCCCGCTCGATCGCCGCCCGGACCCGCACGGGTGTGAGTTCCACCGACCGGAGGCGCATCGCCGAAACCGTCGCCGTTTTGAGGTGCAGTGTAAGCGATCGCGTCTCCGGATCAAGCCGCAGCCGGCCCGGAAGTTTCACGCGCTCGAAGTTCATCAGGTCATCCTGGAACACCCCGGATGTGCGCCGTAGCGATCCCGCAAGCGACGACTCGCCGGCCTGCAGCACAACTGGCACCTCAGCCGACTTCGCCGAATAGCAGAGGGAGGCCTCATACTCCCCGGCCGCGCCTGCCGAGATCTCCCATTTCAGCGATCCCGCGCTGTCCACCAGGATCCAGTTCGGCCCTTTCTGAAACTTGAGCCCTTGCTCCGTCGCTGCCCCGGAACCATACAGGCGTGTGATCCCGTCCGGGCGGATGGCCGTGGGCGCTGCGGCCCCCGCCGCAACCGCCCACAGAGCCAACGCGGGATATGCCATCCATCGATTCTTCATGGCTTCAGAAGGACAGCTTCATCGCCAGTTGTATGTCGCGCGGCGAGCCGCTGATCGACGTGATCCGGCCGAAGTTCCGGTTGCCCGTCGAAGCGTTCCCATTCGCATTTCCCGGATTGATGATGTTGAACGCATTGAAGAACTCTCCGCGCACCTGCAGGGTGAACCTCTCCTTGAACGGAAAGTTCTTGAACAGCGACATGTCCGAGTTGTAGAAGTTCGGGTTCCGGATCAACCCGCGGCCCGCGGTGCCGAACGACAGCACCGGAACCGCAAAAGCCGATGTGTTGAACCACAGGTTCATTGACCGGTCCGAGAAACTCGGATCGCCGACAACGTTCGGCCGCGCATAAGTCTTCACCTGGTTGCCCACGTTAGCGACGTCACCCGACACGCTCAGCACAACCGGAGTCCCCGTCTGGAGCGTATTGATCGTGTTGAATTGCCAGTTCCCCAGGATGTAGGCCGCCGGACCGCTGTTCAGCCACCGCTTGCCCTTACCGAACGGCAGCTCGTAGATGCCGCTCACGCGCAGGATGTGCTTGCGGTCGCTGTTCGAGACACCGTGCTCGGCATCCAGATTGTACGCGTTCTGCGGGTTCCCGCCGTACCAGCCGTCTGTGCCATTATCCATCACCTTCGACCATGTGTACGCGACCAGCCCTTGGAGCCCGTTAGCGAACCGCCGCTCGACTTTCACCTGCAGCGAGTTGTAGCTGTTCCGCCCGAGGTCTGTGCCATAGAGAGTGTCCCGCCCGTAGTAGGGGAAGGGCCGCCGTGCATTCACCTCCGCCGCGGACCCGGCTCCGGGCGTCGGCGCCGTGTTCGCCGAAATATTCAGATCCAGCCGGCGTCCCACGCTCCCCACGTATGCCGCGCTGAGCAGCAGGTTCCGTATCACCTCCCGCTGCAGTTCGACGTTCCATTGGTGCGACTTCGCATTCTTCTTTTTCGGATCCCAGAAGTAAGTCACCGTACCCCACGGCGCGCCGCTCGTCACCGCGGACAACTGCGAACTGTCGATCTGCCTCACTGTGGTGAACGTCCCCCCGACTTGGTTCAATGTCCGGTCGATGCTATTGTTGGAAGGCCACGCGCCGAACGAATTCTGCGACTCCTGAGCCGTAGACGATTCCGTGTCGAAGTAGATCCCGTAGCCGCCGCGCAGCACGGTCTTGTGGCTCAGGCTCCAGGCCGCACTCACGCGCGGGCCGAAGTTGTCCCTTATCGGATGCCGGATTCCCGGATAGTCCGCCAGCCGGATCTTATCCCCAAACGGCAGATTCCCCAGGTTTCCGTCACCAGGGATGCACGGAGCCTGCCCCGAGGTGTTGCACGCCGGCGGAAGCTGGCTTCCGCCGATCAGCCACTCTCCCGTCTTCCAATCCCATCCGCTGATTGTTCCCGTCGTGAAGTTCGGCAGCGGGAAGGTATCGTATCTCAGACCGAAAGACACCGTCAGGTTTGGCCTCAGCTTCAATTCGTCCTGCGCGTACGCGCCCCAGTTACTGAACTCCTCGGTGTATGTGCCGTCGTAGTAACTAACGCTATTCGGCAGCCCGAGCAAAAGAGACGCAAGTTCGATACCAGTACTGCCCACTAACTGGGGATTGGCTGTTTGCGACAGATTGTAGCTGTAGTGATGGCCGAGCGCGACGTTGGTGAATGTTTTCCGCGAAAGCTGGAACCCAACCTTAATATTGTGTCGGCTCTTCACCCACGAAAGAGACTCGGAAAATCCGTACGGGACGTTGGTCAGCGTCTGGTACTTTCCGTTTATGGAAAATGTGCTGATGCCGCCCACGCCGAGGAAGTCCGGAATGGCATAGCGATCTATCTTGGCTTGGCTGAACCCCAGCCCTACTACCGCACCCGTGCCACCCTGTACCGTGTCCAGCCGCTTGAAGGGGTGGCCGGAGTAGAAGAAGCGCGACGAGAGAAACAGGCTGGGGCTGAAAATGTGGGTCCAGTCTGCCCCGACGTTGCGCCGGTCGCGCCGGTCGGCGCGATTTACCAGCGCGTTCAGGAAGCTGGATGTCAAATCGTCGGTTCGCGAGTAGCGGAACCAGGCACTGTCCTTATCGCTAAAGCGTTGGTCTACGCGTATCATGTAATCGTTCTTGTCCTGCTTCAGGGGAAACGTGTCGGACCGGTTCACATTCACATTGCCGGGGTTGAAATAGTTCGGTTTGGGTAGCATCAGGCCCAAATAGCCCTGTGTCATTGTGTCAATCCGGTCTGTTGGAATGATGTTATTGGGGAACTGGTCTCGAAGCGACGTGTTATTCGGCCCGGGTGTGGTGGTTTTGGGATCGAAGATGTTCCGGCCGAATACAGAATCCGAGAAGTTCCCGTTGAACTCGTTAGCAGTGGGAACACGTGTCAAGCTGACCGACTGCTGCCGCGCGACAAAGTGCTCGTACGCGAAGAAGAAGAACGTCCTGTTCCGCCCGTCGTACATCTTCGGCACGTACACCGGCCCGCCGAACGTTCCGCCGAACTGGTTCTGCTTGTACGGCGGAGTCTTCGTGATTTGCGCCTGCGTAATCGGATTCCGCGCCGTGAACTTGTTGTTGCGCAAGAATTCCCATATCGACCCCGTTACACGATTCCCGCCCGAGCGCGTCACCGCGCTGATCGTCGCACCCAGGAAGCCTCCGAATTCGGCCTTGTCGCTATGCGACTGAATCGTGAACTCCTGGATTGTGTCCAGAATCGGGATGTACGCGCTGCTCGCCCCCAGGATCGACGTGTTGCTCGTTCCGTCCAGCATGTACGCGTTCCCGTCGCCCCACTGGCCGTTGATCCGCGTCCCGTTCGCGCCCGGCGTGAGGCTGATCAACTGCGTGTAGTTCCTCCCGTTCAACGGCAACTCGCGCATCGTTTTCTCCTGGATCACTGTTCCCAGTTCCGTCGTGGTGCGCTGTACGAGTTCGCTCTGCGACGTCACTTCCACGCGCTGCGCAAGCTCGCCGATTTCCAGCGTCACGTCCTCCGTGAGTGTCTGGTTCACGTTGATCAGGAAGGGAGCAACCTGAACGCTCTTAAAGCCCTGCGACTCCACGCTCAGGCTGTACTGCGAAGGGATCAGGTTCAGGAACCGGTACTGGCCTTCGGCGTTCGTGGTCGCCGTTGTCCGGATCCCCGTGCGTTCGTTGTGCAGCATTACCGTGGCCCCCGCCACCACCCCGCCGCTCGGGTCCGTCACCGTGCCGTTCACCGCGCCGGTGGACGATGCTTGTCCGTAAAGCAGCACCGGCCAACACACGACTGCCGCGAGTAGAAGGACTGCCGCGATGCGAATCCGCCTTCCGAAACATCCCCTCTCGATTGAAGGCACTTCTGGGTTCTTCATATGTTCCCCTCTTTTCTAAACCTCTTAAACAACTCCAATAGCCAATTCATTGGTATTGAAGCCCCTGCGAGGATTCTAGCCCCAGGGGGCATTTCGGACAAGGTTCTGTAACGTAAATTCTTCTTCACCGCGGACACCTATCCATAGTTTCTGCACGTTTCATCTGCCACGCGCGATCTTCCTCACCAGCCGCAAGGCTTCGAGCGATTTTTCGGAGAAAGTTCCGTCTTCGTACATCAGGAGACAGAAGCTGAGGACGATCTTGCGCGCCACCGCCTCCTCTACCATGGAGACGAGCTGGTCGTGGTCGAACTGTGGCGGCCGGATGACGGTATCCGGCCGGAATACGCCCCAATCGGGGCCGTCAAGAACGAAGCACCCGTGTGCCTGCAAGCCCTTGTGCCGGCCTTGCTTATAGATCCCGTCTCCGCCGCGCTCCGGACCACTCGGATAGCGATATCCAGCACCGTTGTTCAAGCCCGTGAATCCTTCGCCAAACTCGTAGTCCTGAAACTCCGTCAGGCGGGGCCTGACCCAGTCGTTGATGGAGATGATCCGATCGGGATTGCCCGCCTTCAGTTGCCGTCCGATCTCTTCGTAGGGTTTCGGGTATTCTCCTTCGTCATCCAGCCATCCGGCGAGCCCCTTGCCATACCGCCGGCCGACCTCCGTGATGATCTCGCCCCAGTGCCTGCGGAATACGGGATCCATTCCCCAGTTGTTGGGGTCCCCGTCCTTGCTCCAATTGCGGGCCTGCCATTCCTTATCGCCTCGCCCGCATTGGTAGTACAACATGAGCTTGATGCCGCGCCGGCCGAGCGCGTCGATCAGCTCGGCAATCAGGTCGCGCTCCGAAGTCCGTCCCGGCAGGATATTCTCGATGGCCTTGATCGGAGCCGGGAAGTAGTGCGCACGCCAGGTGGCGGACCAGATCACGTAACCCGCCCCAATGTCCTGCATCGTGGCTGCGAACTTTTCCACGTCGAAATCGTCAATCATCCGCGGCCATTTCTTCTTGTCCCCATGTGGGGGGTAGCCCCACTCGCCCCACTGCAGAAAGACCCCATACTTTGCATCGGCGAACCATTTCGTGCTGGAACGGAAGCTCCGCACACGTGCTTGCAGGTCTTTGTTGGCCGAAGCGTTGACGAGTTCAAGAGACAACAGCGCCATGCTCTTCAACCTGCTGGTGGAAGCCCCCTTCGGTGCGGGGCTGCTGACAGTGATGATGCTGCGGCCCTCCGGCAGGGTCAGCCGGCCTGATACGGGTAGACGGTTCCAGTTGTTTCCCCAAATATCGTTGCCTTTGGGAATCGTCACGTGGAGTCTATTGCGTGGCCCTGCGATTTCCACCACCGTGCCCGGCTCCCCACTCACCAGGATCTCGACGTCGTATCTTCCGCTCTTCGGCGCGCTGACAGTCCATCGGAAGAACTGCTCGGGCCCCGTCCAGTTCTGGATCCAGAATCCGGGTGGCGCACTCGGCTTCAGCGAGTCGCTGTATTCCGCCAACGGGGCTTTCAGAACGGTAATTCCCGCCGGATCGATCACGACCGGGTTGGGGCTCTTCTGATCAATCACAGCCGCGGCGCAGGAGAAGGTGTTTCCTAATATTGCTGCGGCCAGGCTGAGCACGATCGGTAACCTATCAGTCATCGTTCACTCCCGCGAGTGGTTTCAAGCTGGCGGCGCGTTTGGCGCTGGCTTGCGCCGCGAACCGCCTTTTTCAGAGACTTAAGGACTTCCAGAGATTCCGAGCTCACGGAACCGTCTTCGTACATCAGCATGTCAAGGCTCAAGGCCTGGCCATTCTGCATTGCCCGTTTGATGGTTGGCACCAGCGTTTCGGGCGGGATTGGACTTCGGATAATTGTGTTCGGCTTGTTGATTCCCCAGTCCGGGCCATCCAGAATGAACATCCCGTGGGCAAATAAACCCGCTTGCGGGCCGCTGCGGAAGATGCCGTCCGACTGGGTGGCATTGCTGCCCTTAAAGCCCTCGCCGAAACACACATCCTGAAAATCCGTCATTTTGGGAAGGACCCAGGCGTTATAGGAAACCAGGCGATCGGGATTGCCGGTCTTGGCGGCCTTCGTAATCCGCTCGAACGGCGCCGGGTAGAACAACATGCCGTCATCGAGGAACCAGCCCGACACCTTGCGGCCGTACCGGGCGCCAACCTCCTCCAGGATCGCGCACAGGTTCACAACGAACTTCTCTTTACTCTCGGTGTCCGCCGGATCCCAGTTCTTTTGCCACCATTCCTTGTCTATCCACCCCACCTGGTAGTACAGCATGAGCCGGATCCCACGCCTGGCAAGGGCCGAAGCGATCTCCTCAATCAAATCCCGGCGCGATGTGTGGCCAGGCAAAGCGCGTTGGATGGCCTGAATCGGCGCAGGAAAGTAGAAGGAGGACCAGGTAGCCGACCAGATGACGTACCCTGCTCCGGTTTGCTCAATCATTTGCGCAAACCGCTCTACATCGAAGTCGTCGATCATTTTGGGCCAGGGCTTCTTTGGTCCTCGCTGCGGGTAACCCCACTCGCCCCACTGAAACATGAGGCCGTAGCCGGCCTTGGACAGCCATCCCGTGGGTGACTTGAGCGCACGCACACGGCGGTCGAGGGCTGCGCGGTCCGCAGCGTTTACAAGTTCGAGCGACTTGATCCTGGTCGGCCCGGCATCCAGCAGGCTGAGAGTGAGCGTGCTCCGCCCGGCGGGTAGAGTTAGAACGCCGGGAACTCGGAGGCGCTGCCAGTCTCCCGCCGGGATGGTGAATTCGAGCCTAGCGCGATCTCCTCGAATCTCTACCTTCGCTCCCTCCTGGCCTGCGATCAGGACGTCTACTTGGTAGCTCCCTGGTGCGGGGGACACTACCGTCCATCGCAGGAACTCGTCAGGATTAGTCCAGTTCTCGACCCAGGCGCGTCCCCACGGCTTGTCACCCCAGACGAGTTTCTCTTTCAGTGCTCCGGAGCGTTCCGCCCGGTCCGCCATTAGAACCGTGATTCCACCGGGTACAATCTGAACTGCGGCTGACAGGGGCATGGCGGTGAGAACTGCCGCCATCATAATGGTATCCGCCAACCGCGCGATCGTACGAAGTCTCATCGGATCGCTTTTCGCAGTGCGCGAAGCTGGGCGAGTGTATCAGGCGATGCCGTGCCGTCCTGGTAGACGCCAATGTTCATCGTCACAGGAATGCCGCGCTCGTTCAAGGTCCGGACGTAACGGATCAGGTCTTCATCTTTGAACAGAGGCGGCTTGATCGGCTGATCGCGAGAGCCGTGGTTCCATGGGTCATCGAGGAGAATGAGAATTTGGCCAGCCAGGCCGGACTGAGGACCGTGGGCGTCGAAATAGCCTTTTTCCGGCGGAAGCTTCAACGCGCCTGCGAGTTCGCCGGCGTAATAGTCCTGGAACGGCGTGGCCATTGGCAGGATCCAACTGTTGAATGCGACCAGCCGAGCTGGGTTTCCAGCTTTCGCGGCCTGCCAGAGCCTTTCGAACGGCTGTAGGGGGAATCGGTCGTCGAACCACCAGCCAGCCACTCTGTCTCGGTATCGGTTGCCCATTTCCTTCAAGACCGCTGCCTCGTTATCGAAGAACTGGGTTTTGTCTTTTCGGTAGAAGCCCGAGTTTCGCGACCACTCGTAGTCGCCGACGCCGTGGTGGTAGTACAGAATGAGCCTGATTCCGCGCTGCGCGAGGTGCGTCGGCAAGGTCTCCGAGCAGGTCTCGGGAACACGTCCGGTTCGGCAGAACCTTCTCCACCGCAGCGATGGGGGCGGGGAGCCACTGCATGCCGTGTGCGGATGTAAAGATGACGTAGGCTGCGCCGGCATCCTCAATCATTCGGGCGAATGCATTGACGTCGAAATCGCGGACCGCTTCGCAGAACGGTTTTAGCCGCGCCGTTGCGCGGCTTGACCCGGGGGGTCCAGTGGAACATCAGGCCGTATTTCGCATTTCGGAACCAGGTGGGGTCGGAGCGCGCGGCCTGCGCCCGTCTTGCCGCCTCGGCGCGCTGAGGCTTCGCCTTCACGGGGATAAGGTACAGACCGTAAATGCGCAGAATCTCGTTCGCAGCGGACTTCTTGACGACACCCAGAGTCAGATCGGTTGCGCCCGCAGTCAGCCGCAGCCTGCCCTCCATGCCGCGCCTTTCAAACTTCTGCCAGCCGCCGGAGAATCCATTTGTTTCGCGTGTAGTGAAGCGAATAACCTGCTTGCCCGCCGTAAGCTTAAGAACGGCTCCAGCGCAATCGGACGGGCAGTCATACGTCAATTCCATTTCGTAATCGCCCGCGCTTCGCAAGCCTGACGCGCCAGCCGATCGTGTCGCTGGTCTCAGTCCAGCCCTCTATCCAATCCGGCCCAGGATTATGCCGCAACCGGCCACCCAATTTGGCGTTCTCGGCTTGAAGCAGTATGGTCTCGAGTGGGCCGGCGCTGACGCTTCGCGGCGGGACAAGTTCGCCGGCATCGCCCTCTGTCTCCAAGACCACAATCGTGTCAATTTCATCCGGCCGGTCCGAAGCGGGAACGGTGCCCCAGATTCCCCACGGAGCTTGTCCGATCTTCAAGGGTTTACCGTTGAGCAGGTGCGCGTTAAGAATCAGGCGGTCGTTGATCGAGGGGAGTGACAGGCGGTCCCTGCCCGCCCAGTCGAGAACATGCACGTAAATCCGCCCGCCCCTGTAAAAGCTTACGTACTGCTCAGTCGCAGGAAAGGGCCCGGGCAGCACATCCTGAACTGCCTCGCGGTTCTGTTCAAGCCAGCGCGCAACGGCTGGTGTGCTGCTCGTCGTAACAGGCTGTCTCGCCGCCAGCGCGCGCACGAGATTATGAATGGCTTCTTTTGCTGGCTGTTCTTGGGCAGCACCTGCTCCGCTGAGCCCGAAAGTGACCAGCAAACCTATGAACGATGCCGCAATTGCCCACGTCATTGGGATGACCGCAAGCGACCTCCGTGTGGGGGGGACCGCCCCCCCACCATAGTTGAATGACGCCATGCGCCGTGGCATCCGCTTAGAAGCTGATCCGGCCGGCCAACTGCATGTACCGCGCGTTGGCGGCGCTGGTGAACTGTCCTAACGAGGCGTTCGTCTGAGCGCCCGTGGCCGGGTTGAACTGGGCGCTCGTGTTAACGCCAGTGAATTGGGTGTGGTTGAAAGTATTGTAGGTTTCACCCCGGATTTCGAACGTCACATGTTCTGTGATCTTGACGGTCCGGAAGATACTCATATTCCAGTTATTGGTGCCGGGGCCGTGGAAGTAGTTGCGGCCCGCGTTGCCGCTGTAGCCGGATGGAGGAAGGCTCGCACAGCTTGTATTAAAGAACCGGTCAAACGTCTGCTCACTCTTGGGAAGCGTGGGGTTGCAGGTCAGAACGATCCGCTGCCCGTCGCCGCCGCCGATGAGGTCGACGCCCGTAGTGGTCGAAAAGCCGATGCTCGATGGGGCCCCGCTGACAAACGTGGCAATCCCCGAAATACGCCAGTTGTCGAAGAGCGTCTTGAGCGCCACCTCGTTCGTAAGCTTGCTGATTCTCGGGATTTCCCAGAGCCAGTTGACGCTCAGAATGTACTTGCGGCTGGTGCCGGCTTCGCCGTAGTTCCAGACCCGTCGGGAAGCGTACTGCGCATACGTGCCATACTCGCCGCCGTAGTCCAACGCCTTCGAAAATGTCCAGGCTGCCCCAAATTGCAGCCCCTGCGCGAACCGGCGATTGACCTGAGTTTGCAGGGAATGATAGTTGGATGATCCCGTATACTCGTACTGAGAAATCGAGCCGTACCCGGAAATTGGCCGCAGAAAATTGTCCGGTAATTTCCCGCCGGTGGTGGCGTCCTGGCTCGACGGCAGGAATCGGACTCCATACGGTAAGTTGTTCAGCGGCAAGATCGCGAGATTATGGCGGCCCAGAACGCCGACGTACGCAACATCCAGAACCGTTCCCCAACCCAGGCTACGTTGGATTCCCACGCTTGCGCTATAAGTCGTTGGTACGTGTCCGGCGAAGTCCCTGCCAGTCACATTGGGAGGCAAGAACGCCGCAGCGTTCGAATTGATGCCGGAGGAGACGGTACCGTAGTATACGGTCGGATTGAACTGTGCGGGAGGGTTGGCCGGCTGTAGGTCGGCGTTGGTCTTTTCGGTCTCGTACATAATCGCGAATCCACCCCGAATCGACGTTTTCCCGTTTCCAAAGGGATCGTAAGCAAACCCGAAGCGCGGGCTGGGAAGGAGGCCTGGATTATTCATAAACCCTTTTGGAACCTGCGGATCCGAAGCCAGCGCCATCCCATTGGTAAAATTCCCGGAGTTGGGGACGACGGCTCCAATCAGAATAGCGTTCGCGGTCTGGCCGGTCAGTGGATTCAAAGCAGCGCGAACACCAGCGCTCAGCACAGGCTGGTACAAGGCCACTTTCTGCGCGGGATTGTACAACCCCGGATTGAATACGGAACCCGCGATTGGACCGTCGGCTGTCCGGAGGCTTATGTAGCTCAGGCGGAGGCCGTAGTTGAGGGTAAGCTTGCGGTTCACTTTCCACGTATCTTGCCCGTACCATTCGGCGCCATAACCTCTGAGCTTCCACAGGAAGCGGTTACTCGCTTCCGTATAGCTGTTAAACACTCCAAGCATTGCGTTTGAGTACGCGTATCCGGTGTTGAGAGGATTATTAGCATTGTTCCCGAAATCGAAGCTTCCGTAGTAGGTTCCGAAGGAACCATAGTTCCGGTTAGTGGCTTGCAAGAAGAATCCCGCCTTAAAAGTGTGGCTGGTCCACGTCTTGCTCAGATTGTCCGCGATTGCATACCGCCGGTTGATGGTGTGAAGCGGAAATCGCGTGTCGGCCGAGAAGCTCGCCGCACTCGGCACTCCCCCAAAGCTGGCGACCGGGATGAGGTGATATTGATTCGCATTCGCATTGGAGGGGTAAAGGTAAGGTATGTTGATCCCAGCCTTTACGCGGCTGAACTTGTCCAGTTCCGTGGTGTTTGTGTGCCACGTTCCTTCATAGTAGTAGTGTCCACTCCACAGGATCTCGTTCACCATGGTAGGACTGATTAGGTAGGTGATGCGTCCCGTTGGATCACCCTTCGATCCCCTTGCATATCCCGCTTGAATCTGGCCCCAAGATGCGAAACCGGCGCCCACCGAGTACCCACCGGTCGCCAGGCTCCATGTGGCATCCTCCACCATGACGTGCAGTTTATCGCTGATCAACCAATCGACTTTTACAAGCAGCTTGTCATACGGATTCGGCTGCACCTCCTGGAAGGTATAATTGTAGTTGCCGTTGGAAATTGCGCGATTGAAGAAGTTGGGCAACGGGAACAGCGAAAGCAACTTCTTGGTATTGGGATCTATCCTATCCTGCGGGATAACGTTGCCGGGGAATGGGGCCTTGGGCGTCGCCTGCGGATCGATGATCGGAATCTGGGCGCCGGCCAAGGTCACCGACTGCGAAAAATCCCCTGTGCGTTCCAGTTGCGTCGGTACCGTAAACGTCCGGATCGCGGATTGAGACTGATTTCGTTCATTGTCAGTCGAAGCGAAGAAGAAGAGCTTGTTTCTGCCGGTGTTGAAGCGGCCCGGAATGTAAATGGGCCCACCCACGGACGCGAGATAGTCGTTGTAGCGATAGCGCGCCTTGGCAGTTCTTTGGCGATTGTTGAAGAAATTGGCCGCATTGAACTGCTCGTGACGCTTGTAATAGGCGGCCGTGCCATGGAACTCCCTTGTGCCGGACTTAGTGACGAGATCGATCACCGCACCGGGGTGAAAACCATATTCGGCCGGCGGATTGGTTGCGACTACCTTTACTTCCGCAATGTCGTCGAGGCTTATACGGAAACGCGGGCCCCCGTTTTCGGCATCGCCGCCAATACCGTCCATGTTAATCGAATTGGAACTTGCTGACTGGCCCGAAATACTGGGTGATCCGCCATCGCCTGCATCGTTGTAGACAGACGGAATCGTCAACATGTAGCTCGTCCAACTCCGGCTCAGGCTGGACAGGTCCCTCATCTGGGAGGCCGTGATCACGGCGGACCTCTCTGCACTCTCCGTCTGGACCATGGCCCCCTGCGAGACGACTGTGATGGACTCGGTGGGGGACCCAATCTGCAATCCGATTCTTCCGAGGGATAGTCGTTCAGAAGAGGTCAGGTTGATATTCTGGTTCTCAAAGCTTTTGAATCCCTGGGCTGTGATCGAGAGCGTATACTGGCCGGGCTGGACGCTCAGAAAAGCAAAGGAACCACCGGCGTCCGTGGGAAGCGTTTTCGTTGCGCCGGTCGAAGTCTGGACCAGTTTGACCAGCGCACCTGGAACCACCGAATCGCTCGGGTCGATAACTGTTCCGCTGACGATGCCCGAAACATCCTGGGCCCGCGCCGGAACATTCGCCAGGAGAAGCAAAAAAGCCATCAGGCTCGCAGAACGGAGAAAGCAAGTCTTTAGATGCATCGCGGCACTCCTTCACAGATTTTAAACAGAATGTACTTCTGGAATGGGGACGACCCGGCGGGGTCGTTTTGCGACAGGCTGCAGAAACTAAAGCACATAAGTTCTCATGCGGGACCACATCTTCCCGCGCCGGGATCAATCTGAACGACTCGCAGGGCACCGGCGGAGGACTACAATACTGTGAGCACTCAACACACGGTTGGACGGACCCCCTGCTGTTGCTGATGCCATTCTGGGCATCAGGGGTCATTTGTACTGCCTCCAGCCCGCGCAATCAAGTGTCAGAACGTTCCGCGAACGTCCGAGACAGGAGTTGGAACAGGTTGGTGCCGGTAACGTTCTTGCTTGAAACGGGATTCCCAGGGCCGGCACCAGTGAACGGTACGCGGTAGCGCCTCGCCCGCAGCCACTTGAGCTGTACCCCTTGACGACGGCTGAATGCTGACGTCATAATATGAGCCCGTGCCAGCAACGTCGCCCACCGATGAAGAGAAGCGGGTCGCTCTCGACTTGGCTCTGCATAGCAAACTGCTATCCCGTTCACTTCAGTTTCGGAATTTCCTCCAGTTCGTGTGCGAAGCCGATATGTCGGGACGGTCGGGCGAGCTCACAGAGTACGTGATCGGGGTGGAGGCACTGGGAAAGCCGCAGGGGTATTCGACGGGCGAGGACGCCGGTGTGCGGCGTTTGGCCCACATCCTGCGCGAACGACTGGATGAGTTGTACCGAACCGAACTCGCCGGCGCCAAGCTGCGAATCGAATTACCCAAGGGCTCCTATACTCCAAGGTATGTGACAGTTAGCCCGGAGGCCCCCACGCGGGTGGCAAAGCGGCCGCTGGAGCGGCGCCTGGTGCAGCTAGCAGCGGCTTTCCTGGCGGGAATTGCGGTGTGCGCCTCTGTGGTGTGGGTAAAACGCGGGACGCAGTTGGATTTGGATCCGGTACTGGCCGAAGCCTGGGGACCTCTGGCTCAGCCTGGAGAGAACACTGTGATCTGCCTCGGTGCTCCGTTGCACTATACAGTGCTTCCGCGCCGACCAGGGCCGCAGACGGGCAACCTCATCCCCGTCCCGAGGACTCACGGTGTCTGGTCAACTTTTAGATCGGTATACCCGTCCGGAGAGGAGCCGCAAGACCTTTTCCTCGCTGAGTCGCAAAACACGGTCCGCTTCGCGGAACTGCGGGCTACGGTAGTGGCGGTCCGTCTGCTGACTACAGCGGGAGTCGATTTTCGGGTAATGTTCGAAAGGGATGTAACGGCCCCTTCCCTGCATAGCTGGAATGTGCTGGTGCTCGCTAATCCGGATTTTAGCTACGCAGCCAATATGATCCTCTCCAGGGCGGCTTTGACGGTGGCAACCGATGCGGAACTGAACATAGTGTCGGTTCGGCCGACCCGTCCCGGCTCAGAATCGCTTCGAACCTATACCGCCGGTCGATCAGCAGCGAGTTCGGAGTCCTTGTCATACGGCCTGATCACCGTGAGACCCGGCGACGCGAGTTCAGTCGATAAGCCACTGCGGGCGGTCGTGATTTCAGGGACAGATGAAGCCGCCTGCCAATCCGCTGCCGAGTTCTTCTGTTCGGCCCGGAGGATGAAGGATCTTCGGCAGCGCTTCCGCAAAGAAGGCTTGTCGGGCTTTCCCAAAGCTTATCAAGTGGTCTTGAAATGCAGGACCATGAAGGGAGAATTGGTCTCCTCAGACTACGAGGCGCACGTGATTCTGGAACGTTGATGGTGCTGCCGGCAATTTCTGCTTGGGCCGCTTCTGAGATCTGGCGGAGAGAGAGGGATTCGAACCCTCGATAGAGTTTCCCCTATACACGCTTTCCAAGCGTGCGCCTTCAACCACTCGGCCATCTCTCCGGTACGGTCGCGGTAGGACTCGGTCGCTGTTCTTTGTCCAGTTTAACACGCGAAGGGCCGGACGCCGAAAGTCGCCACCCCCCATTTTTCCTTTACTTTCAGGCGGATAAGATGTTAGGCTTAAAGATCTTATTGCCCCATGCAAACTGTCGAACTGATTCAACGCAAGCGAGACGGCGAGGAACTGGCCCCCGAGGAACTCGTCTCCCTGGTGGAGGCGTTCGCCGCGGGACAAGTCCCCGATTTTCAGATGTCTGCGTTTCTCATGGCCGTGTACTTTGCCGGCCTGGGGGACAAGGAACTGACCGCTCTGACCGACTGCCTTCTGCGGTCAACCGAGAAAACGGACCTGTCCGCAGTTCCCGGAATGAAGGTGGACAAGCACTCCACTGGCGGCGTGGGCGACAAGACCAGCTTGATCGCGGCCCCGTTGGCTGCCTCGGCGGGCGTCGTCGTCCCCATGGCCTCCAGCCGCGCCGTTGGCCACGCCGGCGGGACGCTGGACAAGCTCGAATCGATCCCCGGCTTTCGAGCCGATCTGAGCCCGGAGGAGATCCAGGCGCAACTGGCAAAATGCGGACTCTGCTACATGGGCCAGAGCGCCCGACGCTTCGTCGTTGGACGGGAAGTTGTACGCCCTGCGGGAGGCTAGCGCCACCCTGGAGTCGATCCCGCTGCTGGCCGCTTCCATCATGTCCAAGAAACTGGCCGGTGGACTGGACGGCGTGGTTCTGGATGTCAAGGTGGGAGCCGGCGGTTCCATGAAGAAGCAGGTGGATGCACGCCGCCTGGCGCAGATGATGGTCGTGATCGGCCGCCGGATGGACAAACGCGTCCAGGCGCTCATCACCGACATGAACCAGCCGCTGGGCTACGCCGTCGGCAACGCTTTGGAAGTGATGGAGGCCTCGCAGACGCTGCAGAACGTCGGGCCCGACCGATCTTACGCGCCTCTCGCTCGAATTGGCCGCGCGCATGATTTACCTCGCCAAGGTCGCCCCCACGCTTGGAACAGGCCCGCGAGGTGGCACAGGCCAGGCTGCTCGATGGCTCCGGCTATCTCAAGCTGAAAGAAGTCATTCAGGCTCAGGGCGGCGATCCACGGGTTCTCGACAAGTTCGAACTGCTGCCCAACGCCACGGGTGTCCGCGAGATCGCTTCGCCCCGCGGTGGATTCGTTAGCGCCATCGATGCCGACGACGTAGGCCGCGCCGCGGCCATGATCGGAGCCGGACGGGAGAGCAAGGACGACTCGGTTGATCCCGCCGTGGGCGTGATCCTCGAGGTCAAGGCCGGAGAGAGAGTCGAGACGGGTTCAGTCCTTTGCCGTCTCTACTACACCGGCGAAGACCACCTGGAGGAAGCTGCCGCCGTGATCGAGGACGCCTTCCGGATTTCGTCGCACCGCCCCGAAGAGCGCGAGCTGATCCTGGAAGTCATCGGCTGACCGCCGGCATTCGCTCAGTAATACCAGTCCCGGATCCGCACCGCGATGCCGCTGCCTTCTAGAGCCTTCTGGAAGGCCGCCAGGTCCGCCCCCCGGTAGTGATAGGGATAGACTAGCTTCGGGCTAAACATCCGTGCCGCCCCGGCCGCTTCCTCCGGGGTCATGGTGTAGGGCAAGTTCATCGGCAGGAAGGCGACTTCGATATTCTTGAGCGCCGCCATCTCCGGGATGGCTTCCGTGTCGCCGGCGATGTAGCAGCGCCTTCCAGTGTAGGTCGAACACGTAGCCGTTCCCCTCCCCCTTCGGGTGGTAGAAGGTCCCGGCAGAGGGCCCCGCTTGAGGTTGTAGGCGGGGACGGCCTCGACGGTGGTTGGTCCAACCTGCCTGGTTTCGCCGTTCCGCAGAACGGTCGTCCCTGCGAGCTGTTTTCCCACTGACTCCGGACCGATGATCACCGTGCCCGCTTTGGATAGCTTCTTCACCGCCTCCGGGTCCAGGTGGTCCCCGTGAACGTGCGTGATCAGGATCAGGTCCGCCTGCGGGAGGCCCTCATACCGATTGGCCCCCACGGGATCGACGTGGATGACCTGCCCGCCGTTTTCGATCATCAGGCTGGCGTGATTGATAACCGTGAGACGGACGGGGCCGGCCTCGGTCATGCCCTCATCCACGGGGCGATTGACCTGCGCAAACGCCAGACCTGCGAACAGCAGGGGAAGCAGAATGTAGTTCATGCCTTGCCTCTACAGATGGTTGATCAGGCTGGCGACATAGCCCGCGCCGAAGCCATTGTCGATGTTCACAACCGTGACGTTGCTGGCGCAACTGTTGAGCATGGCCAGCAGCGCGGCCAGGCCGTTGAAGCTCGCGCCGTAACCGATGCTGGTGGGGACGGCGATCACCGGGCAGGAGACCAGACCCCCGACCACGCTCGGCAGCGCCCCCTCCATGCCCGCCACCACCACCACCACACGCGCCTCCACCAGCCGCTCGCGGTTGCTCAGGAGCCGGTGGATACCGGCCACGCCGACATCATTGATGGCGAGGACCTCGTTGCCCATCACCTCGGCGGTCACCTGCGCTTCCTCGGCCACGGGGATATCGCTGGTGCCGGCGCAGACTACCGCGATCTTGCCTTTTCCATGGATTGTACGATCGCCCCACACGCGAATCGCCCGGCTCAATGGAAAGCACTCCGCTTTCCGAATCTTCTTCTTGACCAGAGCGGCCGCGCGCTCGTCTGCTCTGGTAATCAAGACGTTCTTCGCGCCCTTGAGCAGATGGCTGGCAATGGAAACGATTTGCTCGGGAGTCTTGCCCATGCCGAAGATCACCTCGGGCATGCCGTGGCGCAAGGCCCGGTGGTGGTCCACCTTGGCGAAGCCCAAATCCTCGAAAGGCAGATGCCGCATCTTGTGAAGCGCGGCCTCCACCGGAAGGTCGCCGCCGCGCACTTGCTCCAAGAGTTCACGCAGTAGGTTGGCCGTCATCGCAAGTTTGAGGATAGCAGAACCGCGGAACTTCCCAGCGGCTTAGCCGGCTAGAATAGTCTTCATGCGCAAGGGCTTCTTCAAGAAGCTCATCCTGACGCTCGAAATGGTGAGGTTCGAGCATTCGGTCTTCGCCCTCCCTTTCGCGCTGACCGGCGCTCTGCTGGCCATCCGTGAGGAAGGCTTCGCGAGTTCCCGGCTGGGATGGAAAATCTCCTGGATCGTGGTGGCGATGGTGGGCGCCCGCTCGGCGGCCATGGCGTTCAACCGGCTGCTGGACGCCGACCTGGACGCACGGAATCCGCGCACACAGCAGCGCCACTTGCCGGCGGGTCTCTTGTCGCGGCGCTTCGCCTGGGGGGTCACCGCGGTTTCCTCGGCGGTGTTTCTGGTGGCGGCGCGCGCCCTGAATCCGTTGTGCCTGCGGCTTGCGCCCCTGGCCCTGGCGGTGGTCTTTTTCTACTCATTCACCAAGCGCTTCACGACGTGGTCCCACCTGGTCCTGGGTTTCGCCCTGGGCATCGCACCGGCCGCCGCCTGGATCGCGATCCGCGGCTCCCTGGACCCGCGAATTCTGTGGCTGACAGCGGCGGTCACCCTCTGGACCGCGGGCTTCGACATCATTTACTCCTGCCAGGACCATGAGTTCGACGTGCAGGAAGGCCTGTTCAGCCTGCCCCAGAGATTCGGTATTGCCCGCGCCCTTCTGATTTCCCGGCTTCTTCACTTGGGGATGGTGCTTTGCCTGGCGGCGCTGGCCTACAGTTTCAGCCTGGGGGCGCTGAGCATCGCCGGTGTGGCGGCGGTGGCGATCCTGCTAATCTACGAACAGAGTCTGGTCAAGGCCGGCGACCTGGGGCGCGTGAACGCCGCCTTTTTCACCATGAACGGTTACGTCAGCGTGCTCTTTTTCCTGTTGTGGGCCGCCGACATCTTTCTGCTTCGCGCCGGAGTATGACATTGGAGCCTATCTTCGAAGACAAGAAGCTGAGCGCCATCCTGAGCAAAGTCCAGCAAGGTGCGCGCCTGGACCTTGAGGATGGGCTCGCGTTGTACCGAACCCACGATCTGCTGGCGCTCGGTTACATGGCGAACGCCGTCCGGGAGAAGCTGCACGGCAACGTCACATTCTTCAACGTCAACCGCCACATCAATCCCACCGACGTGTGCGTGGCGAGCTGCCGGCTCTGCGCCTTCGGAAAGCGGGCCAAAGACCCCAGAGCCCGCACTATGTCGCTCGAACAGGCCTGGGAGACCGCCGGCCAAGGCTGGACCGAGGCGGTCACCGAGTTTCACGTCGTCGGCGGCCTGCACCCCGAGCTGACTCTGGACTGGTACTGCGAGATGTTCCGCGGCCTCAAGCAGCGCTTCCCACGGGTGCATCTGAAGGCCTTGACCATGGTCGAAATCGCCTACCTGGCGCGGCGGGCGGGGATCGAGATCCGCGAGACTCTGGAGCGGTTGAAGGCGGCGGGCGTCGATTCCCTGCCCGGCGGAGGCGCCGAGATCTTCGCCGAGCGGGTCCGGCGCATCATCTGCGACCACAAGATCGACGGCGGCGAGTGGCTGGACGTGGCGCGCACGGCGCACCAAATGGGATTGCACTCCAACTGCACCATGCTTTACGGCCACATCGAGAGCGACGAGGATCGCGTGGATCACCTGCTGCGCCTGAGGAGCCTGCAGGATGAGACGGGCGGCTTCATGGCTTTCATCCCGCTGGCATTTCACCCCGCCAACACGCCGCTGCGGCACCTCCCGTCCGCGACCGGTTTCACCGACCTCAAGACCATTGCCGTGGCGCGGCTGCTGCTGGACAACATCCCGCACATCAAGGCCTACTGGGTCATGCTGACACCCCGTATCGCACAGGTGGCGCAGCGCTTCGGGGCGGACGACATCGACGGAACCATCGTGGAGGAGAGGATCTATCACGACGCCGGGGCAACCACTACCCAGTCCCTGCGGCGAGAAGAACTGCTGCGCCTCATCCGCGAAGCCGGCCGCGAGCCGGTCGAGCGCGATACGCTTTACCGGCCCGTGGTCCGGACGCAGACCACGCTCTCGGTGCAGGTATGACCGCTACTTCTCCACGTAAAAGCTCATCACCGCGGGGCGGAGGCCGGCGCTGATCTCGATGCAGCGGCCGGGGAGCCATGCGGTACTCGCTCAGGATGGATCGGACGATCGCCGGGATTGCTGTCGGGTCGTCGTAGCGGTGTTCCAGGGAGATGGTCAGCCGCGGCTTGAAGCGGCGGATCGTCCCGGCGGCGCCGGCCAGCGCCTCGCGCTCCGCGCCTTCAATGTCCATCTTGATGTAGTCCACCCGCTCCAGCCCCAGTTCCCTGACCATTTCGTCGATGGTCGTCAGCTCCACGGCAGGGCCCGGCTGGGCGCCCTTGTACCGCAGCGCCACGCTGTAGCTCGCGGAGTTGGATGGCTGGACGTTCAGCGGCAACACGTCGTCCTTGTCCCACACGCCCTTCGGATAGACCACCACCCGGCCCGCGGCGACGTAGCCGGCCGTGTTTCGCCTGCAGGCACTCCACATTGTCCAGAGCCGGTTCGATGGCGATGACCCGCGAAGCGCCGCGCTCCAGGGCCGCCAGCGTGTACAGGCCGATATTCGCCCCACAGTCCAGCACCACATCCCCCGGCCGGATGCTTTGACCCGCCGAATCGTACAGAGCCATCTTCTGCTCAGCCAGCATGCCCGGCCAGGATGCGGCTCCCCTTGGGCATCCAGTAGCGCTCCCCGTCCGCGTCCCAGAGAGCGAACGCGCCCTCCTCCCGAACGATGCTGGATTTCCGCTCCAGCCGTTCCCGTAGATGCTCCCGCGCCGTCCGGCGCGCCCGCCACGGACCAGACAGAGTCCACCGGGCAGTAGTTTCTCCCGATCGCCGTCAACAGCGAATAGCGCGCCTGCGGGATCAGCTAACGCCAACCCGCCCAGAACAACCGAGGCGGCGGCCAAGCTCAAATAAATGGTTCTGCGCTGGATGCTCATGGTCGTTGTCGCGCTCTCAATCTCAAGAGTCCGCCGCGCGCCCGCCGGGATCACGCGCCAGTTGTCATCGGGGCCGGACAGAAGCCTCTGCTTTGCAGTGTAGTAGCTGACGATCAGGCTGCGCAGATCCTCATTGGACCGCCAGAGGATCTTCGCATTCCGAAACATGCCATAGCCGCCGCTGCCCCCGGCCCGGAAATCGTTGATGGCGATGCGCAGCGTCTGGCCCGGCAGAAGCGGCTGGCCCTTCCACCGCAGATTCTGGATGCGCTGGCCCGCGGGCCTGGTGAGGTCGATGTCATAGGTCACGCCCTGAGCCATATCGTAGTTGAAGCCCGTGACGGCATGGTTGATCAGGGGCCCCTGGGCGCACGCGGCATCCCGGCAGCTCTGAAAGAACCTCGCGGCATTCTCCAGCGCTGCTTTCACCATCTCGCCGTTGCCTTGGATCGCGTACAGCTCATTGTCGTAAGGATACAAGGCGGCGACCTGGCGGACGGTCAGCTTTCCTTTGGGCACCCGCAGCCGAGTGTTGTACAGAGACGTGAAGGAGACGTCGGCCTTGGCGTAGTGCAACTGCACCTCGTGGACGGCATCCACCAGCGCGCTGTCCTCGACGCGCCCGAGCGAGCTGTCGAGCGCCGCCGGCGCCTCGGCGATGGGCTGTTCAGGTACTGTTCGGCCAGGTCGTGGTAGGGCTTGGCCAGCCGGAGGATCTCGGGATCGGCGGCCGTCTGCCGGCTGACCGGAATCAGGCGGCTGCGCTTGCCCGTCAGCTTCCATCCCCGCGGCGTCTTTTCCAGATCGAAATCCAGGCGCGCCAGAGACATGCCCCAGTACTCGGGCTGGACCAGCAAGACCCCCCGCACCCACAGGCCCGGCTCCCGCCGGTGGCTATGGCCAAAGACAACCGCATCAATGCCCGGAACGTCCTCGGCGATCCCGCTGGCCATGTTCTCGCGGCTGCGTCCCAGCCCCGCATGCACCGCCGCCACGATCACATCCGGACGCTCTCTGCGGCGAAGTTCTGCCACTGCTGAGCGGGCCGCTTCCTTCCACGGCAGGAACCGAAGCACGCGGCGGCTCCCAGCGGACTCCCAGGAAACGGTGGCCGGCGTCGTGATCCCCAAGACCGCCACTTTGACGCCGGAGACCGTCTTCACGATGTAGGGCTGGAAGGGCCGCAGCCCCTGGCCGGGCTCAACGGCAATGTTCGCGGAGATCCAAGGGAATCGGGCCTCCGTGCGGGCGCTCTCGAGGTTCTTGAGCCCGAAGTTGAATTCGTGGTTACCGACCACCATCGCGTCGTAGCCCAGCTGGTTCATGGCCAGCATCATCGGGTCGCCGCGGAGTGGTGGACCAGGATGCCGAAGTGCCAGCGGCAGGCTGCCGGTACGCAGCGCGTGCTGGTAGACGGATTCAAGCGGCGAACCCTGTATCGCGTCGCCGCAGTCAAGGAGCACCAGGTTCGGGCTTTCGGCGCGCGCCTCGCGCACCAGGGCGGCAATCTTCGCAAGACCGCGGTTGGCCGGCCGGCCGGTGTAGTAATCGTAAGGATAGATTTGGCCGTGGAGGTCGGTGGTGGCGGCCAGCGTAACGGTAACGCGCTGCGCCCAGAGGGCAAGCCGTGAACAGGAAGCCCGCGAGTGCCAGTCTTCGGGTGCGCATGCGGTAACTCTTCAGTATAATCGGCGGTCATGAGGATTCATGGCTGGCTTTTTTTGCGATGCTTGTCTAGTCTGGCCGCTCAGCCGCCGGCTGTCACCCCCGTGTCGCCCCCGCGGGAGCCCGGACTCTATGCCCGGTTGGAAACCACGATGGGCAACATCACGGCACGGTTGTACGAGGCGGAAGCCCCGGTGACCGTCAGGAACTTCGTCGCGCTGGCGGAGGGAAAGAAGGCGTGGATTGACCCCAAGACGCGGCAGAAGGTTCTGCGGCCTCTGTACGACGGAGTTACGTTCCATCGGGTGATCCCGGGCTTCATGATTCAAACCGGCGATCCGACCGGCACGAGGCGACTACTCTCCCGGCTTCACGATCCCGGACGAATTCAACCCCTCGCTCAAATTTGACCGGCCCGGCCGTTTGGCCATGGCCAACATAGGCCAGAAAAACTCGGGCGACTGCCAGTTCTTCATCACCGCAGGCTCCCACCCCGCACCTGAACAACGTGCACACGATCTTTGGACAGGTGATCGAGGGACAGGACGTGGTTCAGAAGATTGGCGGGGTTCCCCGCGATGCGAACGACAAGCCCAGAGCCGCCGTGCGCATCACCAGGGTTGTTTTCGAGAGGGCAGGCCCGCCGCCAAAGAAGTAGGGGCACGCCGGTGGCGTGCCCAATACCGATGAGTGCTGTGTTGGAGGTGTGGGCACGCCGGCCGGCGTGCCCTGGTACGTCATTCGATGTCGCGAGGCCGCTTCTTGCGGTTCCGCTTGCGGGCAAGAGCCATCTTGACGCGCTTCTTCTCGCCGGGCTTCAGGTAATAGGAGTGACGCTTGATCTCCTTGATGATGTCTTCCTGCTGCACTTTACGCTTAAAGCGGCGCAGGGCGCTTTCCAGACTTTCGCTGTCCTGGATCGTCACTTCAGCCAACCTGTATCACCCCCTCCGTCGCTTTCTGCTATAACTCTTAGCAGGGCACTACCTGGGAAAACATGCAGCAAGTGTCTGGCAATTCTCTTGGCCGGCGGAGCGGGTGAGCGGCTCTATCCGCTGACACGATGAACACCGCCAAACCGGCCGTTCCCTTCGGCGGAGCCTACCGCATCATCGACATTACGCTGTCGAACTGCATCAATTCCGGTGTCCGGCTGCATTTTCATCCTAACACAGTACAAAGCGCTGGAACTCAATCGGCACATTCGCGAGGGATGGACGATTCTCTCCCCCGAGCTGGGGGAGTTCATCGAACTGGTCCCGCCCATGAAGAGCATGCGGGCGACTGGTACCTGGGGACCGCGGACGCCGTCTACCAGAACATCCCCAGCATTCTCTCCGAAGGCCGCGAACACACATTGATCCTCAGCGGCGACCATATCTACAAGATGGACTACGCGGAGATGCTGGACTGGCACCTTTCGCAGCGGCGCCGATGCCACCATCGCCACGCTGCAAGTTCCTCCTGAACAGGCGCCGCGCTTCGGCGTCGCCAGCATCGGCAAGGACCATCGGGTTCTCGGTTTCGAAGAGAAGCCCGCTGCACGGCCACCCGGTCCCTTCGATCTTCAATCCGCGGATGGTCAGTGCCTCCATGGGGATCTACATCTTCAACACCTCCGTGCTGTTGCGCGAGCTTATGGAAGACGCCGCGGATCCGGGCTCTTCACACGACTTTGGAAGAGACGTGATTCCAAAGATGCTCAACGGAAGCCGGGTCGTCGCCTACGATTTTCGCGACTTGAACGATAAGACCGGCAGCTATTGGCGCGACGTTGGCACGCTCGACGCTTACTACGAAGCCAACATGGACCTGGTGGCGGTCACTCCGGAGTTCAACCTCTATGACCACCGCTGGCCCATCCGCACCCGGCAACTCCAATACCCGCCGGCCAAGTTCGTGTTTGCGCAGGAGGGCCGGCGCATGGGCATCGCCCTGGACTCCATCGTGTCGGCCGGGTGCATCATCTCCGGTGGACGCGTCCTTCGCAGCATCCTCTCGCCGGGCGTGCGAATCAACAGCTACAGCGAAGTTGACAGGTCCATCCTCATGCGGGACGTGGAGATCGGCCGCCACAGCCGTGTCCGCAACGCTATCGTCGACTCGGGTGTCAAGATTCCGGACGGCGCCCTCATCGGATACGACATCGAAAGCGATAAGGCCAGCGGTTACCACGTCACCGAGGGCGGAATTGTCGTGGTTTCATCCGGGCAGCCCACATACGCTACCATAGCCGTTTAGGCGCATTTTCAGCACCTAGGCAAAGGAACCCCTTTTATGGAAATCGTGAAGATCATTGGCAGAGAGATTTTGGATTCACGCGGCAATCCTACGGTGGAAGCGGACGTATGGCTGGCTGACGGCAGCATGGGAAGAGCGGCGGTTCCATCCGGCGCATCGACCGGCGAGCACGAGGCCGTCGAGCTTCGCGACGGGGACAAGTCGCGGTACCTCGGCAAGGGAACCCGCAAGGCGGTCGCGAACATCAACGGCGAGATTGCGGACGCGCTGGCGGGCATGGACGGCACGCGCCAGGAAGAGATCGACCGGAAGATGATCGCGCTCGACGGCACGCCCAACAAGGGACGCCTGGGAGCCAATGCTCTGCTGGCGGTTTCCATGGCAGCGGCGCGCGCCGGGGCGCAGTCCGCACGACATGCCCCTGTACCGCTACCTGGGCGGCGTTGCGGCCTCTATCCTGCCGGTGCCCATGATGAACATCCTCAACGGCGGAGCGCACGCCGATAACTCCGTGGACCCCCAGGAATTCATGGTGGCCCCTTACGGCGCGCCCTCGCTTTGCCGAGGCGCTGCGCATGGGCGCGGAAGTGTTCCATAGCCTGAAAGGCGTGTTGAAGAAGAAGGGCTACTCGACCGCGGTTGGCGACGAAGGCGGTTTTGCTCCCAACCTGAAGTCCAACGACGAGGCCCTGGAGGTGATTCTGGAGGCCATCACCAAGGCCGGCTACAAGCCCGGCGTGGACATCGGTCTGGCTCTCGACCCGGCGGCCAGCGAGTTCTTCGATACCGGCAAGAGCAAGTACGTCTTCAAGAAGTCCGACAAGAGCGAGCGGACGCCCGAGCAGATGGTCGAATTCTGGGCCGGCTGGGTGAAGCAGTATCCGATCATTTCGATCGAAGACGGCATGGCCGAAGACGATTGGGCCGGCTGGAAGCTCATGACGGACTCGCTCGGGGCCAAGATCCAGCTCGTGGGCGACGACCTGTTTGTCACCAACGTCGAGCGGCTGTCGCGTGGAATCCAGGCGGGTGTCGCGAACTCGATCCTCATCAAGGTGAATCAGATCGGCACGCTCTCGGAAACCCTGGCCTCGATGCGCATGGCCGCCGATGCCGGCTACACGCGCCGTGGTGTCGCACCGCTCGGGCGAAACCGAGGACACGTTCATCGCCGATCTGGTGGTGGCCACCGGAGCCGGGCAGATCAAGACCGGCTCGGCCAGCCGCACCGACCGCATCGCGAAGTACAACCAGTTGCTGCGCATCGAAGAGGAACTCGGCGCGTCGGCGAAGTACGCGGGCCGGAAAGCGTTCCGCCAATAGGGAGCCGGGACATGCACAAAGTCGTACTGCTGAGACACGGCGAGAGCACCTGGAACAAGGAGAACCGCTTCACCGGCTGGACCGACGTCGACCTTTCCGAGAAGGGCCTGGAAGAAGCCAAGGAAGCGGGAAACGTCCTGAAGGCGGAGGGCTACAGTTTCGACTTGGCTTACACTTCGGTGCTGAAGAGGGCCATCCGCACCCTGTGGCTGACGCTGGACGGGATGGACCTGATGTGGATTCCCGTCATCCGCGACTGGCGGCTCAACGAGCGCCACTATGGGGCGCTGCAAGGTCTGAACAAGTCCGAGACAGCCGCCAAGTACGGCGAGGACCAGGTCAAGATCTGGAGGCGGAGTTACGACATCCCGCCTCCCGTTCTCGAAAAGACCGATCCGCGCTACCCCGGCCACGACCCCCGCTACAAGAATTTGACCGATAAGGAGCTGCCGCTGACCGAGTGCCTCAAGGACACGGTCGCGCGCTTCCTGCCTTGCTGGCATGACCGTATCGCGCCGGACATTCGCGCCGGCAAACGCGTGTTGATCGCGGCGCACGGCAACAGCCTGCGGGCCCTGGTCAAGTACCTGGACGAGGTGTCGGAGAAGGACATCGTCAACCTCAACATCCCCACGGCGATGCCGCTGGTCTACGAGCTCGACAATGACCTGAAGCCGCTCCGTAGCTACTATCTCGGCGACGCCGAGAAAGTGAAGGCCGCCATGGAGGCCGTCGCCGCGCAAGGCAAGGCAAAGAAGTAACGTCCCAGTCATCGCCCGGCCCCGCGTGGTATCCTGGAATCACGTGCAGAGCGTGGCTACAAATTTGACCATTTGCGTGCTGCTGGTTTGGAGTGTGTTCGCGGGTCAGTGTGCTCTGTGCCCGGATACCTTGGCGACGCAGTCCGCTCCGCACGATTGCTGCGGGCATGAGTCGCACCGCTCCAACCAGACGCCGTGCCCTCAGCACGGCGCGGTGTTCGAGAATTACGGCAAGGCGGAACTGACCAATCCTCTCGGCGTCACGCCGGTTGCTCTCGAATCCAATGAGCTTGCGCCTGTGGCGCACGCGCCTGTCTTGGATTCGGCTCTGGACGTCCCCTCCGGCCGGTTCCATTCGCCGCCCGATCGCTGCCTGCTAAACTCCGTCCTTCTCATCTGAGCCTCGTTTCCCCGGTTGCGCAATAATTGCAGCATGGCCGGTTTGTGCTTACGCCGGCCCGCCCTGGGAGAGGAGGCTTCTCTTGAACTTACGATCATTTCTTGCTGTTTCGATTGCACTTGTGTCCGTCCAGACCGCTCACGGCCAGAAGGGCCGCTTGAACCTGGACGACCTTCTTACGGAAGCGCTGAGCAACAACCCTGAGATTCTGGCCGCGCAAAAGCGTTACGAAGCCGCCCGGCAACGGCCCAGTCAGGCCAGCAGCCTGCCGGACCCCATGTTTTCGCCGGGCTACACCAGCAACGGGAACCCGCTTCCCGGGGCGCAACTGGGTGTCAGCCCCACTTCTTCGATAGGCTTCATGCTGTCCCAGGAGTTCCCGTTTCCGGGGAAGCGGAAGCTGCGCGGCGACATGGCCTCCAAGGAAGCCGAGGCGGAGTTTCAGGATTACCAGGCGGCGCAACTCAAAGTCCTCTCCCAGCTCAAGCAAGCCTATTACAGGCTGTCTTACTCCTATGCCGCGCGGGATGTCCTGGAACGGAACCGCGAGCTGCTCCGCAAGCTCCTTCGCATCACCGAGGCGCGTTACTCCGTCGGGCGAGCCGCGCAGCAGGACGTGTTCAAGACTCAAACTCAATTGTCGATCCTGGAGATCAGACTGGTGAACCTTCAGCGCGAGCACACTGCGCGGGAAGCCGAGATCAGCAGTCTTCTGAACCGCGCCCCAGGGTCCCCTCTGGGGCGGCCTCCCGACATGCAGCCTCAGGAATTGGCAACTTCCATCGAGGAGTTGTATGCCAGTGCCAGCCGCAACGCGCCCATGCTTCTACGCGACCAGAAGATGATCCAGCGCGCGGAGATCGCTATGAACATGGCCCGCAAGGAATACTACCCCGACTACACGGTCTCCTCCGGGTATTTCAACCAGGGCAGCATGCCGGCCATGTACCAGGCCCGCGTGGACTTCAAGCTGCCGGCCTATTTCTGGCGCAAACAGAGAGCGGGCCTCACCGAGCAGGCGCAGAGCCTGGCGGAGTCCCGGCACACCTACGAAGCGACCAATCAGTCGCTGCACTTTCGCATCAAGGACGACTACTTGATGGCGACCACTTCCTCGCAGTTGATGAAGCTCTACGGGCAGACGGTGGTGCCGCAGGCCACACTGGCGCTGGAGTCCTCTCTAGCCTCCTATGAGACGGGGGCCGTCGATTTCCTCTCGGTGCTCACCAACTACATCGCGGTGGTCGAGTACGAGATGAACTACTACGAGGAAATGCAGAACTTCTACCTGGCGCTCAGCCGGCTGGAAGAGATGACCGCCATGCCGATGGTGAAGTGAGGCAAGCACCATGAAAATCGCTCGAGCTCTTCTGATGATTCTGCTGATTGTTGCCGTCTTCGTGGCCGGCTTCGGCTACGGCCGTTGGTACGGCAAGAATGCGGGCGGCGCCGCCCAGAAAGGCGGCCGGAAGATTCTCTACTATGTCGACCCCATGCACCCGGCCTACAAATCCGACAAGCCGGGCATCGCGCCGGACTGCGGGATGAAACTGGAGCCGGTCTATGAAGATGGCGGGGCCGCGTCCTCCGGCCGCGACCGAGGAACAGACCTCCATGCCCCATGGCACCATCATCCCCCACCATACCCCACCGAATTACCGCCATCACAACCCCCCTTGCAATGGCCTTTGACGAAACCCGCACACCGACTACATCCGACAACCCTCAATCCCAGACCCTGACTACCTGTACGAGACCCGTCGCCCTGCCCATGGGCACCATCAAGATCAGCCCCGAGAAGCAGCAGTTGATCGGCGTGCGTTACGGCGAAGTTGAATCCGGACCGGTGCGCATACCTTCCGGGCCGTTGGCAAGGTGGCCTTTGACGAAACCCGCATGGCTCGCGTTCACGCCCGGGTGGAGGGCTGGATCGAGCAGGTCTTCGTCGATTTCACCGGCCAGCTAGTTAACAAAGGGCAACGGCTGCTGACGCTCTACAGCCCGGAGATGCTGGCCACGCAGCAGGAGTACCTCCTGGCCTTGAAGAGCCAGGACATGCTGAAGAACAGCACGCTTGACGACGCAGTGCAGCAGAGCAACTCGCTGATTGCGGCGTCGCGCAAGCGGCTGGAGCTCTGGGACTTGAGCGAGACCCAGATCGAGGAGATCGCCCGGACAGGCAAGCCGGTCACCAACATCACACTGAACTCCCCGATCAGCGGGTATGTGATCACGCGCAACGCCTTTCCCAAACAGCGGATCACGCCCGAGACGGAGCTGTACAACATTGTGGATCTCAGCAAGGTCTGGATCATGGCCGATGTGTTCGAGAACGAAGCGCCTATGGTCCGGCTTGGCCAGCAGGTCAGCGTGTCGCTTGCTTATGGTCGCGGGAGGTCCTTTCGCGCCAAGGTGAACTACATCCAGCCGCAGGTGGACCCAATGACGCGCACGCTGAAGGTGCGCCTCGAAGCGGAGAATCCCGAAATGCTGCTGAAGCCCGACATGTACGCCGACGTGGAATTCCGCGTCGAGATGCCGAGTCGTATGACCGTCCCCTCCGAGGCCGTTCTGAATTCCGGCGAGCGCAAAACCGTCTTCGTGGATCGCGGCAACGGCTATCTCGAACCTCGGGAGGTGGAAATCGGCGAGCGCAACGGGGGCCGGCTGGAAATTCTCAAGGGCCTGAAGCCGGGCGAGCGTATCGTCATCTCCGGCAACTTCCTGATCGATTCGGAAAGCCAGTTGAAGGCGCGCGGCGGCATGGCGGGATGGCCGGAATGCACGCACGGGAGCACAAACAATGATTAACCGGATCATTGAATTCGCGGGCCACAACAAGTTTCTGGTGTTCATGCTGGTCGGCTTTGCGGTGGTGGCCGGCATCTGGTCGATGCTCAACGTGCCGCTGGATGCGATTCCGGACCTCAGCGACACGCAGGTCATCGTCTACTCGCGTTGGGACCGCAGCCCCGACATCATGGAGGACCAGGTCACCTACCCCATCGTCACCACGATGCTGGGCGCGCCCAGGGTGAAAGACATCCGCGGGTTCTCCGACTTTGGCTACTCCTTCGTCTACATCATTTTCGAAGAAGGCACGGACATCTACTGGGCCCGCTCGCGCACTCTCGAATACCTCTCCGGCGTGCTCCCGCGCCTGCCGCAGGGCGTGACAACCGAACTGGGCCCCGACGCCACCGGCGTGGGATGGGTATTCCAATATGCGCTGGTGGACAAGACAGGAAAGCGCAGCTGGCGGAGCTTCGTTCCGTTCAGGACTGGTTTCTGCGTTACCAATTGCGCGCCGTGCCGGGTGTTGCCGAGGTGGCGCCACTGGGCGGTTTCGTCAGGCAGTACCAGGTAAATGTGGACCCGAACCGGCTCCAGACGTACAACATCCCCATCATGAAGGTGGTCGAGGCGGTCAGGAACGGCAACAACGATGTGGGCGGCCGACTGGTGGAGTTTAGCGGAGCCGAGTACATGGTTCGCGGAAGGGGCTACGCGAAATCCGTCGACGACATCGGGAACATCGTGCTGGCCAGCAGCCCGGGCGGCGTCCCCATCCGTGTCTGGGACGTGGGCGACGTCGTTCTCGGCCCCGATATCCGCCGCGGCATCGCCGACCTGAACGGCGAAGGCGATGTGGTCTCTGGCATTGTGGTCATGCGTCAGGGGCAGAACGCGCTGGACGTTATCGAGCGCGTGAAGGCGAAGCTCAAGGAGATCGAACCCGGGCTGCCGCCAGGGGTGAAGATCGTCAGCACCTATGATCGCTCGGACCTGATCCTGCGTTCCATCGAGAACCTGAAAGGCACGCTGATCGAAGAAATCGCGATCGTCTCCATCATCATCCTGATTTTCCTATGGCACATTCCCAGCGCCATCATTCCCGTCATCACCATCCCCATCGCCATCATCATCTCCTTCATCCCCATGAAGATGATGGGGCTCACCTCGAACATCATGTCGCTCGGCGGAATTGCCATCGCCATCGGAGCGATGGTGGACGCCGCCATTGTGGTGGTGGAGCAGACGCACAAAAAACTGGAGGAATGGGAGAGAACCGGGAGGAAGGAGGACTACCACCGCGTGGTGATCGACGCGGTGAAGGAAGTCGGCGGGCCGAGCTTCTTTGCGTTGCTGGTGATCGCGGTCTCCTTCCTGCCGGTGCTGACGCTGGAGGCGCAGGAAGGGCGGCTGTTCAAGCCGCTGGCCTACACCAAGAACTTCTCGATGATTGTGGCCGCGGTACTGGCCATCACCCTCGATCCGGCCATGCGGCTGCTGTTCACCCACATGAAGAACTTCGAGTTCCGGCCGCGCTGGCTGGCCCGAGCGACCAACGCGGTCCTGGTGGGAAAGATCCACTCGGAAGAGAACCATCCCATCAGCAAGATCCTGATTCGCCTGTACGAGCCGGTTTGCGCCTGGAGCTTGCGCTGGAAGTACTTGGTGATCGCCGGGGCGATCGCGCATGGTCGCCCTCACCGTGCCGATTTACCAGAAGCTCGGCTCGGAATTCATGCCGCCGCTCGACGAAGGCACGCTGCTGTACATGCCCTCCACCCTGCCCGGCATTTCCGTGACCGACGCGCAGAAGTTGATGCAGGTCCAGGACCGCATCATCAAACGGTTCCCCGAAGTCGAGTCCGTCATGGGAAAGGCCGGCCGCGCGGAGACGTCGACGGACCCCGCGCCGTTCTCCATGATGGAGACGGTCATCGTGTTGAAGCCCCAGACCGAGTGGCGCAAACTCGACACGTGGTACTCGTCATGGGCGCCCGCAGTGGGCGAAGGGGATCTTCCGGCATGTCACACCCGACCACATCTCCACCGAACAGTTGGTCGAAGAGATGAACGAGGCGCTCAAACTGCCGGGCGTCTCAAACGCCTGGACCATGCCGATCAAAGCCCGGATCGACATGCTGACCACCGGCGTCCGGACACCCGTGGGCGTCAAGATCTACGGCGCGGATATCCAGGAGATCGAGCGGCTGGGGACCCAGATCGAGAGTCTGCTTCCGAAGATCCAAGGCACGCGCAACGTGTTCGCGGAAAGAACCGGCGGCGGCTACTTCCTGGATTTCGACTGGAAGCGCGAGGAGATGGCCCGCTATGGGCTTTCGATGGAAGACGTCCAGGGAGTCTTGATGAGCGCCGTCGGCGGCGAGAATGTGACCACCACGGTCGAAGGCCGCGAGCGCTACCCGGTTAACGTCCGCTACCTGCGCGATTACAGAAGCGATCTCGACAAGCTCGGCCGCATCCTCGTGCCCGTCATGGGGGGCGAAGCGCAGATTCCGATTTCCCAACTGGCCGATATCAAGCTCGCTTCCGGACCGGCGATGCTTCGGGACGAAAACGGCATGCTCAATGGATACGTCTATGTGGACGTGGCAGGCCGCGACGTCGGGAGCTATGTCGAGGAGGCCAAGAATGTGGTCCGCGAGCAGGTGAAGCTGCCGGCCGGGTACACCATTGCCTGGAGCGGCCAGTATGAAGCCATGGAGCGGGTCAGGAAGCGGCTCATGGTGGTGATGCCCCTGACCCTGTTCCTCATCCTCATGCTGCTGTACATGAACACGAAGTCCATGGCGAAGACGTTCATCATCGTGCTCGCGGTTCCCTTCTCGGCGGTAGGCGCGATCTGGTTTCTGTACCTGCTCGGATACAACATGAGCATCGGCGTCTGGGTCGGCCTGATCGCGCTGATGGGCGTGGACGCGGAAACGGCGGTGTTCATGCTCCTCTACCTGGACTTGGCCCACGACCAGGCAAAGCGGGAGGGAAGACTGCGCAGCCTCGCCGATCTGCAGGCGGCCATCATGCACGGCGCGGTCAAGAGGATCAGGCCGAAGTTCATGACCGTAGCCTGCATGTTCGCGGGGCTGCTTCCGATCATGTGGTCCGTGGGCGCCGGAGCCGACGTCATGCGGCGAATCGCGGCGCCCATGATCGGCGGCATTTTCACGTCGTTCATTCTCGAGCTGGTGGTCTACCCGGCCATCTATGAGGTTTGGAAATGGCATTTCGAACTGAAAAAAGAACTGGCATCGTAGCCGTACTCGCGCTCTCGATCGCTCCTGCTCTGTTCGCACAGAAGGAGCTGCGCTTCGAGGTCCGGCACGATCACTGGCGCAAGTCACGGCGTCGGCACGCTGGTCATCACCGAGCGCGGCGTTTCGTTCCAGGAGTTCAACAAGAAGAAACAGATCAAGCACGCTTTCGAGTTGGACTACCAAGACATCCAGGAACTCAAGCTGTCGACTGACAAGCTCACTCTCGTGACCTACCAGGACCGGACTTGGCGGCTGGGCCTGGACAAGGAGTACGAGTTCACTCTCACGCCGGGACAGAGCTTCAGCGAGGCGTACACACTGCTTAAGGACCGGCTCGACCAGCGATTCGTGGCCGCGGTAGCCGACGAACAGACCCAGCCGCTGTGGGAGATACCCGTAAAGCTGCTCGGCCGCGTCACCGGCTCGGAGGGTGTTCTTCAGGTCGGCCCGGACCGCATTGTCTACAAGACAGCCAGGAAGGGGCAGAGCCGCACCTGGCGCTACGGGGACATCGAGAACATCAGCACCTCCGGCCCGTTTCAGCTCACCTTGACCACCTACGAACGGGCCAAGACGCATTACGGCAACCTCAAGGGATTCAACTTTCAGCTCAAGCAGGCGCTGGACGAGAAGCGGTTCAATCTCCTCTGGCGCCGGCTCAATCAAACAAGATAGAGTTACTTCAGCTCAAGAAGGGAGAACAAACAATGAGAATACTTTTTGCCGCGGTTTTTTCGGCCGGGCTGCTTGCGGCCGCCGCCGGCCAGCAGACGTTCAACGGGTGATCACCGACACCATGTGCGGCGCGAACCATAAACCCATGAACGTCGCACCCGACCGCAAGTGCGTCCTGGAGTGCGTGAAGCACGGCAGCAAGTACGCGCTGCTGGTCGGCAGCAACGTGTATGTTCTGAGCGACCAGCAGACGCCGGAGAAGTTCGCCGCACAGAAGGTCAAAGTGACCGGCGTCCTCAACG
Source organism: Bryobacterales bacterium (assembly GCA_963744775.1). GTDB lineage: Bacteria > Acidobacteriota > Terriglobia > Bryobacterales > Bryobacteraceae > CAVUVG01. The sequence goes on along the minus strand of CAVUVG010000008.1, from coordinate 1,519 downwards.
AAAAGACCAAGATCCTCAGAGTGGACAAGATCGAGCCGCTTTAGGGCACGCCCTTACCGACGTATAAGCCGCCGCGAGTTCCGAGAAGCTCAGGACTTCGCCCCCATGCTCCCTGGCGAAGCGCGCAGCCGGTTCTCGGCCGGCGAAAGCGATCAGGCTCGGCGAACAGCGGTCAAAATGCACCATGGTCGGCTGCTTGTCCGGATCTACGGGACCATGTTGCTGCGCGCACATGTTGACATCGCTGCCTCGGACCAGGTAGGCCCGGCTGGGGGCGAGGGGGAGTTCGTCTCATAGTCGGTCAACTCGACGATCCTGACGGGCCTGCCGTTCTGGTCGTGGGTCGTCAAGGCACACGCCGGGCAGCAGAACAGCTCCCGGCGATCCCCAACCAGACCCACGGTCCTGGTATGCGCATGAATGGGCCGGCTACACGCCTGGCAGACTTGTGGTTGGGAGGACCGGCTGATCCGCCAGCCGGCGTACCCCAGGCCCGCCACCACGGCCAGCATGACAGCCGCGCCCAGCCAGACTCCTTTACGCTTCACAGCCGCGCCTCTGCTTAGATCTTACAACCGGGGCTGGAGCTGCGGCGCGCTAGATGGTTTGTGCCAGGAAGCCTCCGTCGACGGTGACGATGGAGCCGGTCACGAAGCTCGACGCCTCGTCCGAGGCCAGGAAGACCGTGGCCCCCACCAGTTCCGCGGCCTCGCCGAAGCGTTTATCGGGGTGTGGGCCATGATCTGTGCCACGCGCTCGGGGGTCAGGACCGCACGGTTCTGCTCCGCCGGAAAAAGCCGGGCCGGATGGCATTCACGCGGACTCTTTGCGGCGCCCATTCGCGCGCCAGGAACTGCGTGATCTGGTTCACACCGCCCTTGGTGACGCTATAGGTGAAGACCTTGGATAACGGCGGCCCCGAGGAGGCCGAGGAAATATTGATGATCGAGCCGCCCTTGCCCGAATCTACCATCACCTTGCCGAACACCTGGCAGGCCAGGAAGACACTCTTCAGGTTAATGTCGATAATCCGCTGCCACTCGGCTTCCGTGATTTCGAAGAACGGCGTCCGCGGAGTCGACGCCGGCGGCGTTGATCAGGATGTCCACTCCGCCCAGCTCGGCGAGCGTGGTCTTCAGCGCCCTTTCCAGGTCCTCGCGCTTGCTGGCGTCGCCCTGAATAGCGATCGCCTTCACCCCCGTGCCACGGATGGCCGCGGCGCGGGCCTCACCGTTCTCCTTGTGAAAGTCGAAAATCGCGACGCTGGCTCCGGCGTCCGCCAGGCCGTCCGCCATGCAGCCGGCCAGCACTCCTCCGCCGCCCACGACAACAGCTACTTTTCCATCAAGTGAAAATAGATTTTTGCTCATGATCGCATTATTCCTCTCCCGTTGTAACACGGATAATAGGCATAGTGAGACTGATCGTTTACTACATCGGCAAGCTGCGCTAATGCGGATGCCAACGCTATGGCAGCGGAATTCGTGAAACGCACCCAGCGCTATGCCCGCTGCGAGAT
>CAVUVG010000007.1:0-155822 GCA_963744775.1 Bryobacterales bacterium | reverse complement strand
CCGCTTCGATGAGAGTAGACATGCAGCGGTTCTTACGCCAATTGGTGCTGCTTGGCCTCATCGTAGGGGCGCTTTCGGGCCAAACCGGCCTGCGTCTCAAGAACAGGCCTGTGCGGGAAGTTCGCGAGGATGTGCAGGAAATCCAGCGGCTGGCGCCTCTTCACAGGAGGTCGTTCGAGCGTTTCCATGTGCTGGTCCAGTTCGACGGGGCAACCAAACCCGAGCAAGTCGCCGAACTGGAACGGAGGGGCGCCCGGTTTGTTCAGTATGTTCCCGACGCGGGCTACGTAGTCTCGGTCATATCGGGTTTGGAACTGGCGGGCACTGGCTGGCGGGCGAGCCGGATCGAAGCCGGCGGCAAAATCAGCCCGGCCATCAAGAAAGACACAGAAACAGGCGCCGAGATCCAGTTCGAAAGCTTGCTGGTGGCGGAATTCTACCCGGACGTCGATCCGCGCGCTGCGCGGGAGATTGTGAATGGCGAGGGGTTCGAAGTGGTGGAGAATCCCAATCTGCTGCCGAACCATGTACTGATGCGGGGGCCGCTGATCGGATGGAGGAACTGATGAAATGGGACGAAGTTGCGTATGTGTTCCCCGCCTCCGCCGATCTGGCGTCTGGAACGCGCGTCTTATCTTGCCCTGGCGCGCTGACCCTGCTGGGGCCGGTAGGACAGTACGTCGCCACGGTGGGCCAAGGTTGGGACGGGCCAGGCCTCGGCAAAGCCGACCTTGGTTACTTCTTCCAGAGGCTGACCCAAAGACTGCCTGAGGATCAGGTTCGCGCGGAGATGCTGCGCGCGATGCAGGAATGGACGCACTTCGCAAACCTGACATTTAATCCGGCCACCGGCCCGGACCTTCCACGCAGCGTGACGATGCTCTTTGCGGAGGGGAACCACGGCGACGGCTATCCGTTTGACGACCAGGGCAGAATCCTGGCACATACCTTCTACCCCGCGCCCCCCAACCCGGAGACAATTGCGGGCGACATGCATCTGGACGGCGCGGAGGAATGGGTGATCGGAGCCGACCTGAGCGTCCGCTCCGTGGATCTCTACTCCGTGACACTGCACGAGTTAGGCCATGCCTTGGGCCTCGGCCATTCGGACACGCCCGGCACCGTGATGTATCCCTATTACCGTCGCCTCACCACATTGACACAGGAGGATGTCGGCGCCATCCAGGAGCTGTATGCAAAGCCGGGCGATGACCCAGGCACGGACCAGCCTCCACAGCCGTCGCCGCTCGCTCTGGTGATCGCATCGCCCGCCGTCTTCCCCCTCACGACTGGCGCCGAGACCTTGCCAGTCTACGGCATTGTCACCGGCGGGACCGGAGACGTTCAGGTGGCGTGGAGCAGCGATCGGGGCGGAACCGGCCTGGCTCAGGGAGGGCGAACCTGGACGATACAGGCGCTTCCGCTACAGACCGGCAACAACGTAGTGACGATCACGGGCACGGACTCGGCGCTTGCACACGTCTCGCGAACCATCTTCATCACCCGGCAACTGGCCTACCAATTGCCGGCGATCAGCATCGTCACGCCCGCCGGCGGCGCCACGTACACGGTAACCAAGCCGAGTCTCACGCTGAGGGGGACGGCCTCGCCTGCGCCCGGGATCGTTCGTGTGGAATGGTCCAATTCGCGCGGCGGCCGCGGGCTGGCTTCGGGAACGTCCCAATGGACGGCAGGGCCCATCGCGCTTCAGCTCGGACAGAACGTCCTTACAGTGACGGCCTTCGATGATCGCGGCGCATCGGCCTCCGGCGTCCACACCGTGACGTATACTTCGGTGCTGGACACTGTAGCTCCCACTCTGAAGATCACTTCGCCCGCTTCGACCAGCGTGCTGGTCTATTCGCCCACCATTAGACTGGCGGGCTCCGCCAGCGACAACGTGGGGGTGGCGAGCGTCACATGGTCGACATCAGCCAACAAGTCCGGTGTGGCGACCGGCGCCTCCTACTGGAACAGTGGCGACATTCCTCTGCTGGTGGGGACCAACGCCGTCGTGGTGCGCGCCTGGGACGCGGCCGGCAATTCGAGCTGGCGGTCCATCACGGTTACGCGAAGGTAAAGTCGCTCCCTGTTTACGGGCTGCACTACACTGGATGTGGAGAGATGCATGCCCGAGACCAGGCGAGTGGCGCTCGTGACCGGCGCGTCCAGCGGCATCGGCGCCGCGTTTGCTCGTGAGCTCGCAACGCGAGGCTGGGACCTGATCATTGTGGCGCGCCGTGCGGACCGGCTGGCTCGGCTCTCGAGAGAGTTGGAGACATCGGGCGGCATCCGCGTCGAGGCGCTGCCCGCGGACCTGACCGTGGACGCCGATCTCGCCAAGGTGAGCGAGCGGATCGCCGGCGCGGAGAGCCTCGAATTGCTCGTCAATAACGCGGGCTTCGGTACGCGAGGGAAATTCTTCGAAACCGATCTGGAGGGCCAGCTCCGCATGCATCGGCTGCACGTCATTGCCACCTTGCATCTCACCCATGCGGCGCTGCCGGGCATGGTGGCGCGCGGAAGAGGCAACGTCATCAACGTGTCGTCCGTGGCCGCCTTCGGGCACACCCCCGGCAGCGTCAGCTATTGCGCCACGAAGACTTGGATGAACAGCTTCACCGAGGCGCTGGCGCTGGAGCTCGAGGCCGCCGGCACCCCGGTGAGGGTCCAGGCGCTTTGCCCGGGCTTCACGTACACGGAGTTTCATGATGTGATCAAGGCCGACAGGAATCTCATCCCGCGCGGCTGGTGGATGCCCGCGGAGAAGGTTGTGCAGGCTTCCTTGCACGGCCTGGAACGGGGGAAGCTGATCGTAGTCCCCGGCTTGCGCTACAAACTAGCGGTGCTCCTGCTGAGGCTGACGCCGCGCACCTTGCGGCATGCCGGGACCATGGTGTACGCAAGGAGAACCAAACGTGCCTGAAATGCCCGTCGCACTCACGATCGCAGGCTCGGATCCCAGCGGCGGCGCCGGCCTGCAGGCTGACCTGAAGACATTCCATCAGTTTGGCGTGTATGGCGAGGCCGTGGTAACGCTGCTGACAGTCCAGAACACGGTGCGCGTCAGCCGGGTGGAGTGCATGGCGCCGGATCTCATCGCGCAGCAGATCCAAGCGGTGCTCGAGGACATACGCCCCGGCGCGGCCAAGACCGGCGCGCTGGGCAATGCGGAGATCGTGGAGCTTGTGGCCCAGATGGCCGCGAGCTTCGACTTCCCCCTGGTAGTGGACCCAGTGATGGTCAGCAAGCACGGCGCGGCGCTCCTCCCCGAGCGAGCGGGCCGGATTCTGGCGGAACGACTGCTTCCCTGGACTTTCCTTCTGACTCCCAACCTCGCTGAAGCCGAGGCCTTGACGGACCTGGAGATCCACAGCGTAGATGACATGCGCCGCGCCGCGGAGCGGATTTGCGAGATGGGAGCCAGGGCGGTGCTGGTCAAGGGCGGGCACCTGGCGGGCAGCGCGACCGATGTCCTTCTCGCCGGCGGGGAGTGGCACGAATTCGCGGCCCCTCGCATAGAGACGCCGCACACGCACGGCACCGGCTGCACCTACTCGGCCGCGATCACGGCGGAGCTGGCCAAGAGAACTCCACTGGTCGAAGCCGTGCGCCGCGCCAAGCGGTTCATCACTGAAGCGATTCTCACCAATCCAAGGCTGGGCAGCGGATCGGGACCCGTCAATCACCACGCGCGGGCATGAAACAGACACTGACACCGAGTCGTCACCCCATCAGCCGTGCACTGGGTCTCGCGGCGGATATCCTGTAACTCCCGCTAGAGGCCGGTTAACGCGGCTGCGCCTGCCACGACATTTCGATCCGGCCCTTCCACGGCTCGCGCGAGACGTACCGAAGCGAGTGCAGGCCGTCCTCCTGAGCGGTGAACATCAGGGCGCCAACTCCGGTGCCCTTGATGTCCATGGAACCGTACGGGCGAATCCGGAGCCCCTGCTGCGCGACAACCACGAAGCTGACGTCGCAAGTGCCCTCGACGACCGCCCGGTAGCGGAACGTGACTCGCTCGCCTTTGTGCAACCACATCAGGCAACTGTTGTGGCCCCAGCCAATATCAAAGGGTGTCCCGAGAGCTCGATACTGGAAGCTGCCATCTCGCCCCCAACACGTGGCCGCCCAGTGACCCGCCCAGGCGAGGCAGCCGGCGACAAAGACGAGCGCCAGGGCGCGTGTGATCTTGAGCCTCGTCAAAAATCCTCTTTTCCTAGCCGCGAAGTCCCATAGTACGGTGATAGCCTGGATGGTGTCGACTGGTTCGCTCCACATGAACATACGCAGGAGAGAATTTCTCGGATTGTGCACCGCGGGTCTGGCGGTCGCCCAGAAAAAGGAACCCAAGGATGAGGTAATCGCCACCGCCACTCAAGACACCACCCCGCGCGTCGGCGTCGTTCTTTCCAGTTTCACGGGAGGCACAGAGCACGACGGCTCCAAGCTCGCGGGCCTCGCTTCGCCCATGCCGAATGACGCCGATCTCAGTACGGAGTTCATCGAAGCCTGGGTACGCAAAGCCATCGAAATGGGATCGCCTCGCGCGAACGATCTCTCGAAAATCGTCGGCGCCGAGGACTGGGTGGTCATCAAGACGGACATCTCCGCCTGCCACGGTTTGGCGCCGTCGGTGAAGGACGGCGGCGCGCACCAGCCTTACATCCCCGGCTCGGTGACCGACCTGCGCGTGGTCCGCGCGGTGATCAACTACCTGGTTGAGAACAAGTGCGGCGCGCGCATCACCATCGCTGAAGGCTCCGGACAGTGGCTGCCGATGGATAGATCCAAGTCGCCGGTGGACGGCTGGACCACCGAATGGGGCGGCGCGTTCGGCGGGCTCAGTTACAGGAAGATGATCGAGGAGTTTTCAAAGAAGTACCCCGGCGTGCGCTTCGACATCGCCGACCTGAACTTCGGCGATAGCCTCGAGTTGCCCGTGCCCGGCAAGGCCCTGGCGCGGCAGAATCCCTCGGGTGCGTACACCATCGGCAAGGCGATCCAGCAGTGCGACAAGCTAATCAGCATCGCGCCGCTCAAGACCGACGCGCGTACCGGCGTGGCGCTCACATTCAGCAACTACCTCGGGATCGCTCCCGGCGCGAAGTACGGCTTTCCCAAGAGTGCTCTGCTGAAACTCGGCAGCCCCGAAGAAGTGCTGGTGGACCTGTTCAGCTACCACCCGGCCGACTACTGCATTCTGGGCGGGCCCTACGGCGTGGAAGGCGGTGGTCCTGACGGGGCCGGAGCGGCTTCGGTGCATCACAACCTGCTGGTCGCCGGGACCAAGGCCGTGTCGGTGGACGCGATGGCTGCGCTGCTGATGGGCTTCAGCCCTGAGCAGTTGCCCTATTTAGCCCTGGCCGAGAAGAACGGGGACTATGGCATCGCCGGTACCGATTACATCTGGACCCGCGGCAACGATGTCGAGCAGGCCCGCCGCGCCTTCCGCAAGCCCTCTCAGTGGAGTCCGCCGCCGGCGGGCACGAAGTAGGCTGAGCCATGCTTTCCGTTCATCTCGAGAATGGCCGCGTGGAAGTCCGGTCCAGGCCGATGCCGCGAAGGCGCCGGGGCCACGCCCTGATCCGTCTGCTTTGCGCCGGCATCTGCAACACCGACCTGGAACTCCAGCGAGGTTACTACAGCTTCAGCGGTACTCCGGGGCACGAGTTCGTCGGTGAAGTGGTGGAGGCGGACGACCAGGCGCTCATCGGCCGGCGCGTGGTGGGCGAGATCAACCTGGGTTGCGGCCGCTGTGACTGGTGCAACAGCGGATGGGGACGGCATTGTCCCCGCCGGACTGTTCTGGGGATCGTCAAGCAGCCCGGCGCCTTCAGCGAGTATTTCACGCTGCCCGAGAGCAACCTGCATTTCGTGCCGGATTCGGTCCCCACGGAACACGCGGTGTTCACCGAGCCGCTGGCCGCCGCCTGCGAGATTCTCGACCAGGTCCGAATCCCGAAACGCGCGCCGGTGGCCGTGCTGGGCGACGGGAAACTGGGGTTGCTCGTGGCGCAAGTGCTCCACGCGCACGGCGCCGAAGTCCACCTTTACGGCAAGCACAAGGAGAAACTGGCGATTGCCAAGCGGGCGGGTATCGCAACTTCGTTGAGACCGGCTGGACTCTACGACTGGGTCGTGGAGGCGACCGGCGCGCCGGATGGACTGGCTCGGGCCGTCGGGATGACCAGGCCGCGCGGCACGGTCATCCTCAAGTCGACGGTCCACGGGACTGTCGCCATGGACACGGCGCCGGTGGTGGTGAACGAGATTACTCTGGTGGGGTCGCGCTGCGGCCGTTTCGAGCCCGCGCTCAGGTTGCTCCGCGCGGGCAAGATCCGGGTCGAGGAGATGATCTCCGCGCGCCTGCCTCTCGCCGATGCCGCGCGCGCCTTTGAGGTCGCCGCCCGCAAAGGAAGCCTGAAAGTGCTGCTTCAGTCCAGCCAGCGTTTCAAAATCGGCGAATAGGCGTCCACGCGGCGGTCGCGCAGGAAAGGCCATTGACGGCGGACTTCCTCGACCCGCCGGGGATCGCACTCGACGATCAGCGTTTCCTCTTCGTTCCCGCGAGGCCTCGGCCAGCACCTGCCCGAACGGATCGGCCACGAACGAGTTGCCCCAGAATTCGAGCCCCGCTTCCGGCGGACCCTCGTAACCAACCCGATTCACCGCCGCCAAATAGATGCCGTTGGCGATGGCGTGGCCGCGTTGCACGGTGCGCCACGCATCCAACTGGCCTGCTCCATGCTGTTCTCTTTCGGAAGGGTGCCAGCCGATGGCGGTGGGATAAAAGACGATCATCGCCCCGCTGAGCGCCGCCAGGCGCGCGCCTTCGGGATACCACTGATCCCAGCAGATCTGCACGGCGATCCGGCCGAAGCGTGTATCGAAGTGCGGGACGCCCAGGTCGCCCGGCGCGAAGTAGAACTTCTCGTAGTAGAGCGGATCGTCGGGGATGTGCATCTTCCGGTATAGACCCAGGAGCGCGCCGCCGGCATCGATCACCGCCGCCGTGTTATGGTACACGCCCGCGCCGCGCCGCTCGAAGATCGGAGCCACAATGGCCACGTCGAGTTCACGGGCCAGCCGCGACGAGCGTCTCCGTGGTCCGGCCCGGAACCGGCTCGGCCAGGGCGAACAGGTCCGCGTTCTCTTCGCGGCAGAAGTACTGCGAGCGGAACAGCTCCTGGAGGCACACGATCCGCGCCCCGCGTCCGGCGGCCTCGCGGATGCGCCATTCGGCCTTGGCCAGATTCTGGTTCGGGTCGAGCGCGCACGCCATCTGCACCAGACCCACGCGGAATCTCGAATCGCTCGCGGGCGGCATAGTCACGATTGTTCCACAGCTTGAGGGCGGGACGGTACTCTATACTGTTCTCTATGAAGATCGCCGTCCTCGGCTTGGGCTTCATGGGCTGCACCCATCTGAAGGCCCTCAAGAACATCCCGCATGCGGAACTCGTGGCGGTGGCGAGCGACGACGAGCGATGCCTCAGCGGAGATCTGAGCGGCATCCAGGGCAACCTCGGCGGGCCCGGGGAACGCATGGACTTCTCGCGGCTCCGCAAGTATCGCGACTGGCGGGAGGCGGTCCAGGACCCCGAGGCGGAAGCCGTCGACATCTGCCTGCCGACCAGCATGCACGCGCCGGCTGCCATCGCGGCGCTCGGCGCCGGGAAGCACGTGCTGGTCGAGAAGCCCATGGCGCTCGACGGCGCTTCCGCGGACGCCATGCTCGAAGCCGCCGCCCGTCACGGGCGCATCCTGATGACGGCCCAGGTCCTGCGCTTCTTGCCTGTGTACAGCGCCATGGTGGACGCCGTGAAGGCGGGGCGGCTGGGTCCTGTCCGCGCCGCGATCTTCCGGCGGCGCTGCGCGGCGCCTGGCTGGAGCGCCTGGCTGGCCGACAAGCGCACCAGCGGCGGAGGCGTCTTCGACTTGCTGATCCACGACGTGGACATCTGCCTGCACCTGTGGGGACCTCCGCAGGCCGTCTCCGCCGTGGGATACGAGGATCTGTCGCGGGGGATCGACTGGATCGGCGCCCGGTTCCACTACCCGGAGATGACCGTGGTCCTCACCGGCGGATGGCACCATCCAAAGTCGTTCCCGTTCTCGATGGAGTACACCGTCGTCTCCGACGGCGGGACGATCGAGTTCAACTCGACGGGCGCTCCGCCGGCGCTCTACGGAGCGGATGGCTCCAAGACCGAGCTGCCGATCGAGCAGAGGGATGGGTACCAGGCCGAAATCGAGTATTTCGTCGAATGCTGTCGCGAAGGACGTCAGCCGGTCCTCTGCCCGCCTTCCGAATCCGCGGCGGCGGTCAAGCTGACGCGGTTGATGCTGGAGGCTCGCGAAAGACAGGGAGAGATGATCACATGCCGTCTCTGAAAGACATGGAAATCGGAGTGATGTTCTGGGCGGAACCGGACGCCGTGCGCGACGATTCGCCAGGTGAAATCCGTGGGGGTGCGCTGCGGGCAGCTCGGCATCCCGCCCGGTCTGCCGCTCGAAGGCGCGGCGCCGGCCTGGAAGGCAGCGCTCGCAGTCGGAAGGCTTCACGCTGGTCACGGTGTTCGCCTCCTATGCCGGCGAGAGCTACGCGGATATCCCGACCGTGCAGCGAACCGTTGGATTCATCCCGCCGGCCACCAGGGCCGAGCGCGAAGCACGCACGTACGCGATCAGCGACTTCGCCGCCGCGCTCGGGGTTGGCAGCATCGCCTGTCACATCGGCTACGTTCCGGAGGACACCGCGCACCCCGACTACATTGCCGTGAGGGAGATGGTCCGCCGCGTCGCGGATTATGCGGCGCGCAACCGGCAGACTTTCGCCCTCGAGACCGGTCAGGAACCAGCCGCCGTTTTGCTGGACTTCCTGCGGGATGTTGGACGGCCGAACCTGCGCATCAACTTCGATCCCGCCAACATGATCCTCTACGGCACCGGCGATCCCATCGAAGCCCTCGGCGTCCTGGCGCCCCACGTGATCTCGGTCCACTGTAAAGACGGCGACTGGCCGCCCAAGAATTCGCCCGGCGCCCTCGGCGTCGAGCGGCCCCTCGGCGAAGGCGCGGTCGGAATGGAGCGCTTCCTCGCCAAGCTCCGTGAGATCGGCTACCGGGGCACCTTGAACATCGAGCGCGAGGTGGAAGATCAGGAACAGAAGTGGCGCGACGTCAAGGCCGCGGCAGGATTGTTGCGGGGACTGACAGCTTAGCGCCGGCCTTCCTGGTCCTTGTACTGGAGCTGATAGAGCTTCCAGTAGATGCCCCTGAGCGCCAGCAACTCCTGGTGCGTTCCGATCTCGCGCAGGCGTCCCTTGTGCATCACCAGGATGCGGTCGGCGCGCTGGATGGTGGACAGGCGGTGCGCGATGAGGATCGACGTCCGCCCTTCGACCATGCGGGCCACGGCGTCCCGGATGCGGAACTCGGTCTCGGTATCCACGCTGGAGGTGGCTTCGTCCAGAATGAGGAATCGCGGATTGTGAGCCAGCGCGCGGGCGAAGCTGATCAACTGCTTCTGGCCGGTCGACAGACCGCTGCCCCGCTCGAGCACCGGCTGCGTGAACCCGTTCGGCAGGGAGCGGATGAACTCCAGCAGGTTCACCTGTTCGGCGGCGGCCTCCAGATCCTCGCTGGTGATGCTCTGGGTTCCGAGCCGGATGTTGTCCTCGATGGTTCCCGTGAACAGGTACGGATCCTGTAGGACGAAACCGAAGTGACGGCGCAACTCGCGCGGGTCGAATTCGCGGATATCGGCGCCGCCCACCCGAATGACGCCGCGTTGGACGTCGTAGAATCGCAGCAGCAGGTTCATGAGGGTGGTCTTGCCCGCTCCGGTGTGTCCCACCACCGCCACCGTCTCGCCGGGCTCCACCGTAAAACTCACGTCGCGCAGAACCCATTCCTCATCGCTGTAGGCGAACCAGACATCCTCAAATTCGATCGCGGCCGGCCCGGCCGGGAAAGGCTTCGGCGCCGCCGGAGCGGCGATCACGACGGGTGTGTCCAGCAGCTTGAAGATGCGTTCCGCCGCGGCCATGGCGGCCTGCAGGATGTTGTACTTCTCGCTCAAATCCTGGATGGGCCGGAAGAATCGCATCCCATATTGGAAGAAGGCCACCATGACGCCCAGAGTCAGAGTGTTGGCGCGAATCTGAAAGGCCGAGTAGGCCAGCAGCAGCGCCAGTGTAAGCATGCCCAGGAACTCGACGGCGGGGAAGAACCAGCCGTAGGCGCTGATGGTGTCCTTGTATGCCTCCAGGTGATCGCGGTTGATCCGCTCGAATTCCGCGTGGCTCTTCTTCTCCCTGTTAAAGAGCTGCAACACCACGATGCCGCTGACGTGCTCCTGTAAGTAGGCGTTGATCCTGGCAATCGCGAGCCGTATGCGGCGGTAGCTGTGCGAGACAATCCTGCGGAACACGAACGTCACCGCGATCACCAGCGGCGTCACCCCCAAGAGCAGCAGCGTGAGGCCGGCATTCAACTGGAACATCGCCACTACCACGAAGCTCAGCATCAACAGGTCGCCGAGGATCGTCGGCAAGCCGGACGCGAACAAGTCGTTGAGCACATCCACGTCCGTCGTCACCCGGGTGACCAGCCTGCCGACGGGATTGTGGTCGAAGAAGGCCACGTCCAGCTTCTGCAAACGGTCCATGAGTTGACGGCGCAGGTCGAACATGGCGTGCTGGCCCGTCCACTGCATCGCGTAGAGCTTGCAGAAACCCGGTGATCAGCCCGGCGACCAGCACCAGCAGATAAAGGAGCGATAGCTGTGCGAGTCCTTTCCAGGGATCGGGGGAGAGATACGAGCTGAGCGGGCCGGACGCGGCAACCGGAGACGGGGCCAGGTACTTGTCCACCGCGACCTTGGTCAGAAGTGGGCCGGCGACCTGGAGTACCGAACTGATGAGGAGGAAGATAACGGAGGCAACCACGACACGCTTGTACGGGCGCATGTAAGTCAGCAGCCGCCGCATCAAGCGCGCGTCGTAAGCTTTTCCAAGGACCTCCTCTTCCACTACGACCAGTGTACAGCATGCCTGCGCGCGGGCCGGAAAGCGGCTGCTACAGTAGAAGGACATGGACGGAGTATTGGTTGTCGACAAGCCCGCGGGCTGGACCTCGCACGACGCAGTCGGCAAGGTCCGCCACCTGGCGAAGATCCGGCGGGTCGGGCATCTGGGCACGCTGGATCCACTGGCGACGGGCGTGCTCCCCTTGGTTGTGGGCCGTGCCACCCGTCTTGCGCAGTTCTTCGTGCGCGGGGACAAGATCTACGACGCCGTGGTCCGCTTCGGCTACGCGACCGACACCTACGACCGCGACGGAGTCGCTACTTCGCCCATCACGGAGCCCGTGATCGACCGCGGGCAGCTCGAAACGGCCCTGCAGAGTTTCACCGGTGTGCTGCAGCAAGCGCCGCCTCCCATCTCCGCCAAGAAGATCGCGGGCACGCCGGCTTACAAGCTGGCTCGCAAGAACCTGCCCGTGGATCTGAAGCCGGTGGAGGTCACGGTTCACTCGATCGAGTTGACGGGCTTCGAAGGCTGCGAAGCCTCGCTTCTGGTCCGCTGTACGGCCGGAACCTACATGCGCAGCATCGCCCACGATTTGGGGAAGATGCTGGGCTGTGGGGCCTTTCTGAACAAGCTCCGCCGGATTGCCTCAGGCGATTTCACCCTGGAGCAGGCGCGTACCATGGGCGCACTCGAGGAACTGGCGCGCGCCGGCCGCCTGGAAGACGCCCTCATCCCCAGCGGGCAACTCCTTCCGGCCTTCCCCAGCGAGATCGTCGATGCGCTGACCGCCGGCCAGATCCGGCAGGGCCGGGACTTTCGCGTTTCGCCATTCCGCGTGCGCCCTTCGACGCGCTACGTCAAGGCCGTCACCCAGCAAGGCGAACTGGTCGCCATCGGCCAGATGAAACTGCCCAACCTCTACCACCCCTTCCTGGTGCTCTGACGCTGTGCAATTTGCCTGTATAATGGGGGCAGATTGCCATGGGTAAGACATTGCGTACCGTCGCCGCTCCTGAAACCGGGCCGCTGGTTTGCTTGGGGGATAAGCTGGGCGTGTCAGGTCTTCGCTCCGACCGAGACCTGGTCGGCGTTGTGGAAGGGGGCCTGCCGACAACCGCGATCAAGTCGCTCGTCCGCGGAGGGCTGTCCGACGCGGAGGTCTACCGGCTGATCGTGCCCCGGCGTACGCTCGCACACCGGATGGCGAAGCACCAACCTCTTTCGAAGGAGGAGTCGGACAAAGCCGTCCGCGTCGCCCGCATCACGGCGATGGGCGAGCGGGTGTTCGGAGAATCCGAACGCGCCTGGCGATGGATGCGCAAGCCCAAGCGCCGCTTCGATGGCAAGACGCCGATCGAGATGCTGGCGACCGAGGCGGGCGCGCGCCTGGTGGAGGAAATGATCTCGCAGATTGATGACGGTCTCGCTGCGTGATTCTCTGGCGGGTCAGCAACCATGCGGCGCTCGACGGAGGCGGCGGTCTGCGCGCGTCCGGACGCTGGCACTCGCGCGGACGCCGGATCGTCTACTGCGCGCCGAATCCGGCTACGGCGCTTCTCGAGGTGCTGGTACACGCCGAGATCGACGCCGACGATATCCCGATCACGTTCCGCTATCTGGAAATCGAGGCGCCGGAGTCGATCCCCAGCGAGACCATAGATCTTCGATTCCCTCGGGTCCGGCTGGCAGCGAGACCCAGGGATGACGAGGCCGTTTGGCGACGAGTGGCTCCGCGCCGGGCGCACAGCCCTCCTGCGCGTCCCCTCCGCGATCGTACCCGCCACGTGGAACGTGCTGCTCAACCCGCAGCACCCCGATAACGCGAAGGTCCGGATCGTGCGCACTCACGAACAACCCATCGACCGGAGGCTGATCCGGTGATCCAGCCGGCCTATGCCTTGATTTCAAGGAGTCTGCCGCTCTTTACGTCATAGACGAACCCGCGCACGGGAATCTGGCGTGGAATCCAGGGATGCGACTTGATCTTCTGCACCTGCTCCCGCACGTTGTCTTCCGGGCTGCGGAACGAATAGAAGCGGGCGGGTGCGATGGCAGCCGCGCCTGTCTGCTCCCGCAGTTTCGAGGCCAGCTCCTCGTCTTTGAAGGTGAGCATCCCGCAGTCGGTGTGGTTGATCACCGCGAACTCCTGGGTTCCCAGCAGGTGATGCGAGATGATCAGCGACCGGATGGCATCCTCGGTCGCGATTCCGCCGGCGTTCCGGATGATGTGCGCCTCGCCGGTCTTCAATCCGAGGGCTTGCTCGACCGTGAGCCTGGCATCCATGCAGGCAACGATCGCCAGTTTGCGCGAGGGCGGCATGCCCAGACCGCCCAGCGTGAAACTCTTGGCGTACAACTCATTCGCCTTCAAGGTCTCGTCTACGACACTCATAGTTGCCCCCTTTCGCAATAAGATAATCCCTATAGGATTGTCTAAATTATAGCAAAGGCGACGGCGCGGGGCCCGCCTATCCAGCCGCTTTGGAAGCGCAGCACGGAAGCGGGCCGCGGCTTCACCAATGATGGCGCAGCTTCTGCACGCACGGCGCTGCGAACCAGCTCGGATTCTTCGAACCCTGCAAAGTCAAGTCCTCTCCAGTGAAGGCCGCGATGTGGTCCGCCGCCTCGACAATATCGCGCAAATAGAGCTCCTCACGCCGCATAAACGGGGCTGAGCTTCGCTCAGGATGGAGTCGCGGATCAGGAGCTTGAAGCCTGCGCTTGGAAACCAGATCCACCTTCCGGCCGAGCAATCTGGGAGAGCTCGAGCATCAGACCGGCGTGTTCGAGGAGCCCAACTTCCTGCTTCGGGAAAGAACTCCACGAGCAGTCAATGTCGCTTTCCTGACGCATCTCGCCGCGGGCGGCCGAGCCAAACACGGACAGTTCCCGCACACCATACCGGCGGCAGATCTTCCTGGAGTCTGGCTTCCTCGATGTCGACGATCCCAAGCCGGATCACAGCCCCATTATGGCGCAACGCCCCGACGTCCGATAAGCCGCCCCTAATCCAGCCGCTTGTGGAAGCGCAGGACGCTGAAGGTCAGGATGCTCGACGCCGAAGATCGCCAGCGCCAGCATTTGGGGCCACAGCGTCTCGATCCCGGTTCCCTTCAGGAAGATCCCGCGGACGATCTCCATGAAGTAGCGCACGGGATTCAGGTAGGTCAGATACTGCACCGGCACGGGCATGTTGCGGATCGGGAAGGTGAAGCCGCTCAGCATGAAGGCCGGGTTGAAGAAGAAGAACGAGGACATCATGGCCTGCTGCTGCGTGTGGCAGATCGTCGAGATGAACAGGCCGACGCCCAGCGTGGTCATCAGGAAGAGC
Organism: Bryobacterales bacterium; assembly: GCA_963744775.1. Classification (GTDB taxonomy): domain Bacteria; phylum Acidobacteriota; class Terriglobia; order Bryobacterales; family Bryobacteraceae; genus CAVUVG01. Next base: position 141,450 of record CAVUVG010000007.1, on the reverse strand, counting down.
AGCGCGCAGAACAGGAGCAGCAGCGCGCTGCCGCGAAACGGGATCGTGAAACACCAGCAGCGCGCGCCGCGGTCACCAGGATCACGTCCACCAGGCCCGACGATGGCGAATGGCAGCGTCTTGCCCAGGATCAGCTCGATGGGGCGGATGGGCGTGACCATCAACTGCTCCATGGTGCCGATCTCCTTCTCGCGGACGATGGCCATGGCGGTCAGCATCGAGCGTCACCAGCGTGATGATGTTGACCACCACGCCGGGCACGAAGTAGTTGCGGCTCTGAGGTCCGGGTTGAACCAGACGCGGCTGCGCAAAGTGAGCACGGGCACATCCAGGTTCACGGGCCCGCCGGCGGCCAGGGTGCGGCCCACCAGCCGCTGGCGCATCTGCGCCGGCCAGCGCCTGGCCCCCGTAAGTCGAAGCGATCAGCCCGGCGGCCTGGCTCGCGACGATGGAGGCGGTGTTCGAGTTCGTGCCGTCCACCAGAATCTGCACCGACGGCGGTCTCGCCGCGCTGCATGTGGCGGCCGAAGCCCGGCAGCACGCGCACCACGGCCTGCACCCGGCCGTGGTCCATCAGTTCCTGCACCTCGGCGTCGCTGGCCGGGGTCGCCGTCACCCGGAAGTAGCGCGAGCCTTCGAAACGCGGCCGCAGCTCGCCGGCTCTGCGGGCGTGCGGTCCTGTCCATCCAGGCGATGCGGCTGTTCTCGACGTCCAGGTTGACGGCGTAGCCGAAGATGAGCAACTGGATCAGCGGCGGCCCGAACAGCATGCGCGCGCATGCGCGGCTCCCGCAGCATCTGGCGGAACTCTTTTCGGAGGATCTCCCGGATTCTTCTCCACATGGCGTTCACGCGATCTTCTGCTTCAGCTTCCTGGTTGCGGCGAGGAACAGCAGCCAGCGCATACACCACCAACAGCATCACCTCCATCCACAGCACGTCGAGCCCGACTCCCTTCAGGAAGATCCCCTTCAGGATGGTGACGAAGTACCGGGACGGGAAGACATAGCTCACCACCTGGATCACCACCGGCATGTTCTCGATGGCGAACACGAAGCCCGAAAGCAGAAAGGCCGGCAGGAACGAGGTCAGCATGCCCATCTGGTAGGCCATGCAGCTGGGTGCGGGTGGCCGCCGAAAGGAAGATGCCCCAGAACAGCGCCCCCACCAGGAAGATGCAACTGGTCGAGCAGCACCAGCAGCGGATTGCCGCGCAGCGGCACGCCGAACAGGAACACGCCCACGCCGATGGCGACGATCGTGTCGGTGATGCCCGAGCACGAAATAGGCCAGCATCTTGCCGAGCACGATCTCGTGCGCGCGCACGGGCGTCGACAGCAGCTGCTCCATGGTGCCGTTCTCCCATTCCCGGGCGATGGTCAGCGACGTCAGCATGGCGGCGATGATCATGAGGATCACCGCGATCAGCCCCGGCACGATGTAGTTCCGCGATTGCAGCTCGCTGTTGTACCAGACCCGCAACTGCGCGTCGACGGGCGGGTTCGAGCTTGCCGCCGCCCTTCGCGGTTGAGCGCCTGCGTCCGCAGCTCGAAGGAATAGGCGCGGACCAGCGCCTCGGCGTAGCCCAGCGCGATGGAGGCCGTGTTGGAGTCGCTGCCGTCCAGAAGCAACTGCACTTCGGCCTCCTGGGAGCTCAGCAGGTTGCGGGAGTAATCGCGGGGAATGACCACGGCCAGCAGGCACTGGCCGCGGTCGATCATGCTGCTCGATGGTCGCCGTAGTCGTCCACCGACCCGAGGATCTGGAAGTAGCGGGAGCCGGCGAAGCGCGCGATCAGTTCGCGGCTCTGCGGGCTCTTGTCGTGATCGTAGATCAGCGTCGGGACGCGGTCCACGTCGAGGGTCAGCGCGTAGCCGAACAGCAGCAGCATCAGGACCGGCACCGCCAGCGCCATGAGCAGGCTGCGCCGGTCGCGCACGATGTGCAGCCCTTCCTTGCGGGCCATGGCCAGCGTGCGGGCGAGGGATCGGCGCAGTCTCATGAGGCGCTCCGCTCCTCTTCTTCGATGGTGGCCACGAAACTTCCTCCATCGACGCCTTGCCGGCCGCCTGCTTGAGGGCCGCCGGCGTGTCCAGGGCCACGATCTTGCCCTTGTACATGAGCGCCAGGCGGTGGCAGTACTCGGCCTCGTCCATGTAGTGGGTGGTGACGAAGACGGTGTGGCCCGTGTCGGAGAGCTGGTAGATCAGGTCCCAGAACTCGCGGCGGGCGATGGGGTCGACGCCCGAGGTCGGCTCGTCCAGGAACAGGATCGGCGGCTCGTGCAGGATCGCGCAGCCCAGCGCCAGCCGCTGTTTCCAGCCGCCGGCCAGCAGGCGCGTCATGGTCGAGCGCTTGCTCCGTCGAGGCCCGGCCATGCGCAGCGCGAATTCCTCGCGCTCGCGCAGGCGCTCCTCGGGGACGCCGTAGACGCCGCCGAAGAAGTCCAGGTTCTCCTCCACCGTGAGGTCGTCGTAGAGCGAGAACTTCTGCGACATGTAGCCGATGTTCTGGCGCACGGTCTCGGGATCGCGCGCCACGTCGATAGCCGCCGACCCGGGCCAGGCCCGAGGTGGGACGCAGCAGGCCGCACAGAATCCGGATGGCGGTGGACTTCCCGGCGCCGTTGGGGCCCAGGAAGCCGAAGATCTCGCCGCGGCGCACGCGGAAGGAGATGTGGTCCACGGCGGTGAAGTCGCCGAAGCGCTTCACCAGGTTCTCGACTTCCACGGCCCAGCCGTTCGGCGTCATGCCGCCTCCGCCGACTGCCTTGCGGATCAGGAGGATGAAGACATCCTCGAGCGACGGCGCGATCGGGCTGAACTCGGCCGGGCCCCAGTCCCTGCGCGTCGAGGGCGGCCGCCAGCTCCTCGGCCGAGGTGCGCGACGGGCGAAAGGAACAGGTGCAAGTCGGCGCCGAACGGGCTCCGCGCTGGCCACGCCGTCGAGCGTTTCCAGATACGTCTTGGCCGCGCGCTGGTCCGGGCAGGCGACCTTGTAGCACAGCTCTTCGATCTGGCTCTTGAAGGCGGCCGGCGCGTCGCACCGGATCAGGCGGCCGCGGTGCATCAGCCCCACGCGGTCGCAGCGCTCGGCCTCGTCCAGGTAGGCGGTGGTCACGAAGACCGTCATGCCCTTCGCGCACCAGCTGGTAGAGGATCTCCCAGAAGTCGCGGCGCGAGACCGGGTCCACGCCGTTGGTCGGCTCGTCCAGGAACAGGATCTGCGGCTTGTGGAGCAGCGTGCACATCAGCGCCAGCTTCTGCTTCATGCCGCCGGACAGGCGGCCCGCCTGGCGCTCGCGGAACGGCGCCATGCGCGTCATGTGCAGCAGGCGCGGCAGCAGCTCCTCGCGCTCGCGCCGCGTGATGCCGAACAGGTCGGCGTAGAAGTCCATGTTCTCGTCGACGGTGAGGTCCGGGTACAGGCCGAAGCGCTGCGCCATGTAGCCGATCTGGTCCTTCACCTTTTCGGTCTCGCGCGCCGCGTCGTGGCCGGCGACCACGGCCTGGCCGCCGCTGGGCTCGATCAGGCCGCACAGCAGCCGCAGCGTGGTGGTCTTGCCCGCGCCGTCCGGGCCCACCAGGCCGAAGATCTCGCCCGGCGCGACCTCGAGGTTCAGGTGGTCCACGGCCGTCAGCGCGCCGAAGCGCCGCGTCAGGTCCTTGGCCTGGATGATGGCAGGAGCTCGTCACTTCGCCTCATCCAGTCAGGATCTCGGCGTCCGCCGGCATGTTGAGCTTCAGCTCGCGCTGCGGGATTGGGGAGATCCACCTTGATGCGGTAGACCAGCTTGACCCGCTCTTCCGCAGTCTGATCTGCTTGGGCGTGAACTCGGCCTCCGAGGCGATGAAGGACACGCGGCCCCAATAGGTCTTGCCCGGGATAGGAGTCGGTGGTGACCCTCACGCGCGCGTCCAGCTTCACGCGGCCCAGCTCCGTCTCGTTGACGTAGCCGCGCAGCCAGGGATGATCGATGTCGCCGAGGGTGACCACCGTGGCGCCGGCCGCGACGGTCTCGCCGGGCTCGGCGGACTTCACCAGCACGACGCCGTCGATGGGGGAGACGATCTCGGTGTCCGCCAGCTGCGATTCGATCAGGGCCAACTGCGCGCGCGCGCGCTCGATTTCGGCGCGCCGGGCGTCGCCCTCCTGCTGCCTGCGCTTCAGTTCCAGGCGCGGGGCGTCGGCCAGCCGGCAGGCCGCTTTGGCGCGCTCCACCTGGGCGCGGGCGGCTTCGATGGTCTCCTTGCGGGGGCCTTCGACCGGACCAGCGCCAGTTGCTGTTCCGCCTGCTTCAGAACGCGCGCTGAGCGCGTTCGACTCTGCATGCGGAACTGGTCGTACTGCGAGGTGGAGATGTCGTCGTTCTTGTAGAGAGTCTGGGCGCGCTGCCAGTCGCTGGCCGCCCGGGCTCTGCTCGGCGCGGGCGGCTTCGACCGCCGCTCGCGCCTGCTGAATCTCCTGGGGGCGGGATCCGGCCAGAAGTTCGCGCAGGCGCGCCTCGGCCTGCTGCAGGTCGGCCTTGCTGGCGGCGATGCCCGCCCTCCAGCGTTTCCCGCTGGTAGTCGATGGAGGTGAGGAGCTGCGCCAGTTGCGATTGCGCCGAAGCCAGGGCGGCCCGCTGGGCGTCGCGCTGGCTGAGCAACTGATCGCGGTCCAGCCGGGCGATGACCATGCCCTTCTTGACCGCGTCGCCTTCCTTCACCAGCAGTTCGACCATCCTGCCGGCGGTCTTGAAGGAGATCTTGACCTCGGTCAGCTCGATGTTGCCGGAGAACGCGAGCCGGTCGTCGCTCGCCGCCGTTCCAGCGGCGGACCAGGTAGACCACGCCCGCGGCCACCAGCGCCACCACCACAACGAGCTGGAATGATTCGCTTCTTCATGATTCTTGGTGCTCCTTCAGTCAACCATCTGCCGGATCGTGCCCATGGCCTGCCAGAGATCCAGGCGGGCCCGGTTGTACAGGAACAGGGCCGCGATCCGGTTGTCCCGCGCGCGCGCCAGCCGGGTCTGCGCGTCGGTGACCTCCAGACTGCTCGCGACGCCGGCCTTGTAGCGGCGCTGCGCCTGCTCCAGTTCCGCTTCCACCTGCGCCAGTCCCTCGGTCGCGACCTTCACCTGCTCTTCGGCCGACTGCAGGTCGTCCAGCGCCAGGCGCACTTCCAGCTCGATCTGCCGGCGCAGGTCGGCGGTGCGGATGCGCTCCTGCTCGTACTGGCTGCGGCTCTCGGCGCGCCGCGCGTCGCGGCGGCCGCCGTCGAAGATCGGCACGCGCAGCGACAGGCCGTAGGTGCGCGTCGGGATGGCGTTGTCGATGCTGTTGCCGATGGTCCCGTAGTCGGCGAAGTCCGACCACCGACGGCAGCCGCTCCAGCTTGACGCCGCTGTAGGTGAGGCGCGCGGCCTGTTCGCGCTTCTGCTGGGCCTTCCAGTCGGCGCGGGTCTTCAAGGCCGCTTCCAGCGCCTTTTCGGGCGTGGTGTCCTCGACGGGCTGCAGAGTCCAGGCTGCCGGTGAGGCGCAGCGGCGTGTCCGAGCGGCAGTCCCGATGGTCCTGAGCAACTCCAGTTGCGCCTGACGCAGATCGCTTTGGGCCACCAGCAACTGCTGCCGCGCCTGCGCCAGCTGCACCCTGGCGCGGGTCACCTCGATGCCCGTGCCCGTGCCGGCGTCTTTCTGATTCGCGGCCAGCTGCAGCAGCGACTCGGCCAGCTCGACGTCGGCCTGCGCGGCTTCCACCCTGGCTCTCGGCCCGCACGGCCGCCAGGTACTGCAGCGCGACCTGGCCGCGCGACCTGGTCGCGGGCGGCGTCGCTGCTCGTCGCCGGCCGCCTGGATGCCGGTCCGGGAGGCCTGGTAGCGGCGGATGGCGCCGAAATCGAAGATGCTCTGGGTGACGCTGGCGCGGGCGTCGAAGGTGCTGAAGGGCCCGACGAACGTCGGGGAACTGGAAGCCGGGGATGGGCAGCTCGATCTTGATGCCGAAGGCCGCCAGGTTGCGCGTCTGGTTCTGTTCGGCCACCGAGGCGTCCAGGTTGGGGAGCAAGCGCCGCCCGGGCCTGCGCCGAGCGCGACTGGGCCTGGCGGACGGCCTCCTGCGCCAGCCGGACGCGGGCGTTGCCATCCGGCGCCAGCGCCATCTCGATCGCCTGCTTCAGGCTCAGCTCGAGCGGCGCGGTGGCCTGGGCCGCCAGCAGAGCCGGCAGCGAGCAAGAGATAAGGATCGCCTGATCTGGATGCGCATGGTGGTCAGCTCCGGTTTGGTCCCGGCCGGCAGTGGGTGCGCGCATCCCGGCCGCCACAAAAGCGACGATGCGCTCGATCAGTGCCTTCGACGTCGGAGGTGTCGCAGAGTCCCCCGGAAATCGCCCGAAGGTGGTGCGTGCCGGCCAGGGTGTGCGCCATCACGCCCACGGCGAAGTGGATCCGCCACAGCAGTTCGACCTGGGGCATGTCGGGCAACGCCCGGCGGAAAGCCTCGGTGAAGGGCCTGGCGACCTGGCGCATCAGCTCGAAGAAGGATCGCCGGGCGCTCTCGGAGGGGTCGGAGTAGGTGCGGCCGAGAATCCGCCCGATGTCTCGCCGCAGCCATTCGGAGCATCCCGGCTCGACAATATTGGAGAAACGAACGCTCGAATGACTTCCTCCAGCGCCAGCGGAGCCGTTTCCGGCGGCGTCTTGCAGCGCTGCCAGCAGAGTCCAACCGCTTTTGGTTGATGGGGCCGATGCGGCGAGCGAAGACCGCCGCAATGAGTTCATCTTTGGAGTGAAAGTGATAGTTGACGGCCGCCAGGTTCACTTCGGCTTCAGTCGTGATCATGCGCAGGGAGGTGGCCTCGAAGCCGTGCTCGGCGAACAGGCGCTCGGCGGCGTCGAGGATGCGGTCTTTGGTGAGCGGTTTGTCGTGGCTTGACGTGGAAACGTTCGACTCAGTCATACGAACTGTTTCAATTGTACGAATGGATCAAATGTTTGTCAATAATAAAATCGTCGCCCTGTAGCTAGGCTGCCTTGGCGCACGACCATGAGCGTCAGATCGTCAACTCTGGGTGCGCCGCCCTGAAACCCGGCCAGATCCTGGCGGCAGGCCTGCACCAGTTCACGGCTGGGCAGGAGACGCTTTGACTCCAGGAGCCTGGAGAGCCGCTCGGTACCGTACTCCTCATCCTGCTGGTTGCGGGCCTCGGTGAGCCCGTCGGTATAGAGGAAGATCCCCTGATCGGCGGTGAGGTGCAGTTGGCGAACCGCATACCGGCTGCTGGCGAAGAGTCCCAAGGGCAGCCCGGTGGCTTCCACGCGCGTGACGCCATTGGGGGGGAACACCAAGGGCGGGCAATGGCCCGCGTTGCAGAGCTCTACTTGGCCCCCCTCGGAGGCCCGGCCGCAGACCAGCGTGGCGAAAGACGAGGGAGCGGTGCTCTCGCAGAAGATGCGGTTGGCGCGATCGACGAGCTGCGCCAGGGGCAGATTGAGCGCGGCGAGGCTGCGGAAGATGGCGTGCAAGTGAGCCATCAGCAGGGAGGCGGCCACTCCCTTGCCGGAAACGTCGCCGATGCAGAAGAAGAGCGGCCCGCGCCTCTCGTCGCCGTGCAACAACTCGCAGAAGTCACCGCTGACGACGCCGGCCGGCTCGTAGTGATATTGCGCCTCCCAGGTACCGGAACGGAACTCCCGCTTGGGAAGCAGTCCGGCTTGGATGCGCGAGGCAAGTTCGAGGTCCTGCTGCAGCGCCTCCTTTTGCATGGCGTTGAGGTGGTCCAGGCAGAGGCACAACAGGGGATCGGCCAGCAGCCGGTCCTGTTCGACCGGGTCGTGGCACTCATCGCACAGGCCGTAGACGCCCTGCTGCATGCGCTCCAAGGCCGAATCCACCTGCTGCAGAAGGTTGACGAGTGGCGCGGCGTCCGCGGCTTGGCCGATGGCTGCGGCCAGTCTGGCGCGGCGGTCTACGAGTTGGGCGTGGATGCCGTCGACTAGAAAGGTTTCCATAGTCTTCGCTGCTCCCTCGGGAAGGATCTGTCTAACATTTTCCCTCAGACAGGAGAACCCGGAGACGCCGTGCCCCGGCTTATTTGACACAAGTTTACGCGCCTCTCTATACTGAAGTATTCTGAAGGGGAACCTCGTCCTATCGTGACGGGAGCGATAGGACCGTTTCCTCCGCTCGGGGCGACGCAACAAAATGCCAAAACGAACATTTCAGCCGAACAATCGCAAACGGGCCAAGACTCACGGTTTCCGCGTGAGGATGAGCACCAAGGACGGCCGGGCCGTCCTGGCACGCCGCCGGGCGCGGGGCCGCAAGAAGCTGACCGTCAGCTCGGAGAGAGCTGTACGCAACGCCAGGTGAGCCGATCGAAAGCCCGAAACGTAAAGCCTCCTTTCCCAAGGCGGCCCATCTTCTGCGGCGCTCCGACTTCAGGGCGATTTACGAAAGTGGCTCTCGGGTGTCCGGCGTTCACTGTTCCATGCTCTGTCTCCGGGTGACGGGACAGGCTCGGGCCAGGGTTGGATTTGCAGTCCCCAAGGCGGCCGGGGGCAGCGTAGTCCGCAACCGCCTCAGACGCAGGTTGCGCGAGGCCGTGCGTATGAATCTGGGGCTGCTGGGGCCGGAGTGGGCCGTGGTAGTGCAAGCGCGGCGGGCCGCTCTGGAGGCGCCCTTCGCCGATATCAAGAGGGAGGTCGAGAAGCTCTTCGCGCGATGCGGACATTCGTAGCATCCCTCCTTCGTTTCTATAAGAGATGGATTTCCCCCTGCCTGCCGTCCGCCTGCCGGTTCGAGCCTACCTGTTCCGAATTCATGCGTGAGGCAGTTGAGAGATACGGGGTTCCACGGGGTGTTTGGATGGGGATGAAGCGCCTGCTCCGCTGCCACCCTCTCCATGCAGGCGGCTACGATCCGGTCCGCTGAGTCAATGACGTCCGAGAAGCACATCGCGGGGTGACATGGATGGCTGACCTAAGTCAAGACGGCAGTATGAACCAGACGCCTGGAAAAGGTGGGCCTTCCATGGAGAAGCGGCTGCTGCTCGCCTTCATCCTGATGGGGCTGGTTCTTTTTCTCACGCCTTACATCTATAAGCCCGCGGCTCCTCCCGCGCCGGCCAAGCAGCCCGCCCAGCCGCCAGCCGCGGCCGTGATCCAGGCGCCGCCTCGCGCATCCTCGACCGCCCCTGCCGTGTCAGCCGGACAGGTGTCGGCCGCCCAGGAGGAATCGTTCACTGTCGATACGGACCTATTTCGCGTGGAGTTTTCCAACCGTGGTGCGGTGGTCCGAAGCTGGGTGCTGAAACAGTACAAGGATGACGCCGGAAAGCCCTTGGATCTGGTGAATCGCGCGCGGCGTCGCCAAGTCGCTCTTCCCCTTCGCGCTGTCGTTCCCGGGCAAGAGGCCCCCAGTGGACGTGAACCAGGTGTTGTTCAAGCCAGCCGTGTCGGCCGATGGGCTGGGCGTGGAATATGAGTATTCCGACGGCGCGGTGCTGGCGCGGAAATCGTTCCGGTTTCAAAAGAACCGCTACCTGGTGGAAATTTCGTCTTCGGTGGCGGAAAAAGGGGCGCCCCTTCCGCACGTGCTGGCCTGGCGCGGGGGTTTTGGCGACAACACCGCCTTCAACCACGCCGGCACTCTGCATAGCCTGTATTTCGACCCCGCGGCCAACAAGCTCGTCGTGGAAGAGGCCAAGACCGCCAAGAATGGTCCGGTGTCGCAGACCGGCGTCTACACCTTCGCGGGCATCGAGGACACCTACTTCGCCGCCCTCTTCCAGCCCTCGGGCTCATCTCCATTCGAGTTGCGCACTTTCAGCGATCAGGTGGCGCCGGAGCAGGGAGCGGCCGAGACGCCGCACCTGGGCGCAGGGGTGGGCGGCAGCGGAGACAACCGCTTCTCCGTCTTTGTGGGCCCCAAGGACGTCGACATCCTGCGAAGCGTGAATCCGAAGCTGGAAAAGGTTGTGGATTTCGGCTGGTTCAGCATCATCGCCAAGCCGCTGTTCCAGTCGGTGAACTGGGTCAACAACCGCTGGGTGCATAACTACGGCTGGGCCATCGTGGTGGTGACGGTTATCATCAACTTCCTGCTGCTGCCCTTGAAGTTCACCAGCCTGAAGTCGATGAAGAAGATGCAGCTCCTGCAGCCGCAGATCGCCGCGATCAACGCCAAGTACAAGGGCATCTCGCTGCGGGATCCGAAGAAGGCAGAACAGAACCAAGAGGTCATGGAGCTGTATAAGAAGAACGGCGTGAACCCCATGGGAGGGTGCATGCCGATGGTCCTCCAGATCCCGTTCTTCTTCGCCTTCTACAAAGTGCTGTCGGTGGCCATCGAGATGCGCGGCGCGGAGTGGCTCTGGGTCACGGACCTTTCCCAGCCGGAGCACATCCCCATCCGCGATCTTGCCCGATCGCCATGATCGTGAGCCAGTTCATCATGCAGAAGATGACTCCGCCCACGAGCGGAGATCCGGCTCAGCAGAAAATGATGATGCTCATGCCCCTGGTGATGGGCTTCATGTTCTACGGGGTTTCCAGCGGCCTGGTGTTATACTGGTTGACCGGCAACTTGGTGGGCATCGCGCAGCAGTGGTTCTTCAATCGCAGCGTGACGGTGCCGGTGCCAGTCGAAGCCGGTCGAAGGCCAAGACTAAGAAGATCGCCAGGACATAGGCTGTGAACGAACCGAAGTATTCGGCCGAGTCAATCGGCCCGCGAATCGACCGGATTCCTTCGGACCACTTCTGGAGCACGCCGGCTTCCGGCTGCATTACGAGGTCACCGAGCGCGCATAGCCCGCATCCCGAATTCGAGAACCCCGAAGTCGTCGTCAAGTTTTCCGGCCAGGACGTCGACCTGCTGCTGAGCAACCGGGCCGAACTGCTGCTGGCGCTGGAGCAACTGACCATGGAAGTCGCTGGGCATGCCGCCGGAAGACCATGCGCGTGTCGTGCTTCGACGCCAACGATTATCGGATGCTGCGCATGGAAGAGCTGCGCCTGAGCGCCTCCGCCGCGGCCGACAAGGTGCGGCGCACGGGCGTGCCCTTCAGCTTCAACCCCATGACCAGCCGGGAGCGCCGCATCATTCACCTGGCGCTGCGGGACGAGGCCGGCGTGCGCAGCGAGAGCTCCGGCGTCGGCGGCCACCGCCAGGTGGTCGTCTACCCGGAAGGCATGCGGTCGGCAGCCCAAGCCGCGCCTGCTGGGCCCGCCCGGACCGCAGTACTCCAGCCGGCCGCCGCCGCCGTTGAGTTGAACCTCCAAGACACCATCGTCGCCATTTCCACTCCGCCGGGCCGGGGCGGTCTGGGAGTCGTGCGTCTCTCCGGCCGGCGAGGCGCGGGCCATCTGCCGAACGAATCCTGCGCTTTCCAGCGGACACCGGACTGGCGCCCCTGGGCCGCGGCGCTGGCCGAGTTGACCGACGACGACGGCAACGCCGTCGACCAGGTGGTAGCCACTTACTTCGCAGGGCCGCGTTCCTACACAGCCGAGGACGTGGTCGAGATCGCCTGCCATGGCGCCCCGGTCGTTCTGCGCCACGCGGTCGAGCGCGCCTGCGAGGCCGGAGCGCGTCCGGCCGAACCGGGCGAATTCACGCTTCGCGCCTTCCTGAACGGCCGCATCGACCTGCCGCAAGCCGAGGCCGTGCGCGACCTGATCGAGGCCACCACGCTCTATCAGGCGAAAGTGGCGGCCCGGCAGATGGAGGGCTCCGTCTCCCGCCGGATCGCCCCGCTCAAGGAACAACTGCTGGATCTGATCTCGCTGCTCGAGGCCGGGCATCGACTTCGCCGAAGACGACGTCCCGGTGGCGGCCACCGAGCGAGATCCTCGAGCGGCTGGATCCGGTTCTCGAAGGCGTCCGGCGGCTGGCGGCGAGCTTCTGCCTACGGGCGGCTGGTCCACTCCGGGCTGACGCTGGCCATCGTCGGCCGGCCCAACGTGGGCAAGAGCAGCCTGTTCAACCGCCTGCTGGAGCAGGACCGCGCCATCGTCACCGAAATCCCCGGCACCACGCGGGACCTGGTGTCCGAAGCCGCCTCGATCGAGGGCATTCCCGGTCAAGTACATGGATACGGCGGGCATTCGGGACGCCGGGCGACGCATCGAGACGCTGGGCATCGAGCGCAGCTATCCAGGCCATGGCGGACGCCGACCTGACGCTGGTGGTGATCGATCTCTCGACGCTCCGATCGACGCCGATGGACCTGGATCTGATCCGCAGAGCCAAAGAGCAGGGCGGCTTCGTCGTGGCCGGCAACAAGTGCGATCTTGCCGAGGCGGGCGGAGACTCCGGGCGAAGACCGTCGTCGTCTCCGCGCTGACGGGCGAAGGCATCGAAGACGCTGCGCGCGCGATCCTGGCCCGGATCAGTCCCGCCGAGGCGGATCCGGGCGCCGGCTTCATCACCAGCCTGCGCCACGAGCAACTGCTGCGGGAAGCCGAGCCAGCCTGGAGAAGGCGCGCGCGGCCGCGCTGGAAGGCGATGCCCCACGAGATGCTGCTGCTGGACCTCTACGGCGCGCTCCAGCCCATGGATGCCATCACCGGCGCCACCACCGCCGACGACATCCTGAACCGCATCTTCTCAACGTTCTGTATCGGGAAGTAAGGGCGTGCCGGCGGCGTTATCCGGGCCACTCGCCGCCGCACCGCGTCCAGCACGCCGTTGACGAAGGCCACCGATTCTTCCGAGGAGAAGCGGCGCGCCAGTTCGAGCGCCTCGTCGATGACCACGGCCGCGGGCGTGCCCAGGCTGCGTCATCTCATAGACCGCCAGCCGCAGGATGTTGCGGTCCACGACGGGCATGCGCTCCAGCCGCCAGTGCTCGGAGTGGCCGGCGATCGCTCTTGTCAATTCCGCCATGGCCTGCAATCGCGCCGCGGACGAGTTGCTCCATGAACGGATCGGGGACGGGGTCTTTCCTCTTCTTCTCCGGCCGAGCAGGAGGGAATCGTAGAAGCCCGCAATCGCCTCCTCCGGATGCTTGCTGCCGGATATCGGCCTGAAACAACACCTGTAGGGCGCGCTCTCGGGATCTGTGGCGCGAGGGCATGCCGCTTTCAGGCGCTGGCGCGGAGCTTCCGCATGAGATTGCCCATCTCCACGGCGCTCATGGCGGCATCGAAGCCCTTGTTGCCGCTCTTGGCGCCGGCGCGGTCGATGGCCTGATCCAGCGTCTCGCAGGTCAGAACGCCGAACGAAACCGGGATGCCGAACTCCATGGCCGTCTGCGCCAAGCCCTTGGAAGCTTCCGAGGCGATGTAGTCGAAGTGCGGCGTTTCGCCGCGGATGACGGCGCTCAGGCAGATGATGCCGTCGTGCTTCTTCTTGGCGGCCAACTGCCGCGCCACCACCGGGAGTTCCCAGGAGCCGGGGACCTTGACGATCTCGATGTTCCCTTCCGGGCAGCCGGTGCGCGCCAGCGCGTCCAGCGCGCCGGACAGCAAGCCGGTCCGTGATAAGGCTGTTGAAGCGGGTCACCACGATCGCGAATTTCAGGCCTTTCGCGTCAAGGTTCCCTTCGATCACTTTGCTCGCCATACTCAATCCCCTTGAAAGAAAAGCCCTATGGGATAATCGAACTTCAGAGCTTCATCATACCGCATGGATCCCCAGTACATACGAAATTTCTCGATCATCGCCCACATCGACCACGGCAAGTCGACGCTGGCCGACCGCCTGCTCGAGGTCACCGGGGCGCTGTCGGCGCGCGAGATGATGGAGCAGGTCCTGGACACCATGGACCTGGAGCGGGAGCGCGGCATCACCATCAAGGCCCATGCCGTCCGCCTGAACTACAGGGCCGACGACGGCAACCTGTACCAATTGAACCTGATCGACACGCCCGGCCACGTCGATTTCACCTACGAGGTTTCCCGCAGCCTGCAATCCTGCGAGGGCGCGCTGCTGGTGGTGGACGCCTCCCAGGGGGTGGAGGCGCAGACGCTGGCGAACACCTACCTGGCGCTGCAGCACGATCTGGAGATCATCCCGGTCATCAACAAGATCGACCTGCCTTCGGCCGAGCCCGAGCGCATCAAGGAGCAGATCGAGCACCTGGTGGGCCTGAGCGCCAAGGACGCCCTGCTGGTCAGCGCCAAGAGCGGCGCTGGGCGTCCACGAGGTGCTGGAATCGATCGTGCACCTGGTGCCGCCTCCGCAAGGGCGACCCCGCGGCCCCGCTGCGGGCCATGATCTTCGACTCCTGGTTCGATCCCTACCGCGGCGTGATCGCGCTGGTGCGCGTCATCGACGGGCGGCTTTACGTGGGGCAGAAGATCCGGCTCTGGTCCAACGGCAAGACCTTCGACGTGGAGGGCCTCGGCTACCAATCGCCGAAGCCGGTCCCCTGCCAGGAGCTGTGCGCCGGCGAAGTCGGCTTCATGTTCGCCAACATCAAGACCGTGTCCGATGCCCAGATGGGCGACACGATCTACGGACGACGCCAGCCCGGCCTCCGAGCCTCTGCCCGGCTTTCAGGAGGCGAAGGCGATGGTCTTCGCCGGCCTGTATCCGGTGGAGTCGCACGCTCACGGCCTGCTGCGGGACGCGCTGGAGAAGCTGCGCCTCAACGACAGCGCCTTCAGCTTCGAGCCGGAGAGCTCGGTCGCGCTGGGCTTCGGCTTTCGCTGCGGCTTTCTGGGCCTGCTGCACCTGGAGATCGTGCAGGAGCGGCTGGAGCGCGAGTTCGAGATCGACCTGATCACCACCGCGCCGAGCGTCCGCTACCACGTGACCACCACCAGCCGGCGAGCTGCTGGAGGTGGACAACCCCACCCGCTGGCCCGGACCCGTCGATCATCCGCGAGATCGAGGAGCCGATCATCGAGGCCACCGTCATCACCCGCGAGGATTCCATCGGCGAGATTCTGAAGCTGCTCGAGGAGAAACGCGGCGAGCAGAAGAAGTTCGAGTACATCGGCGGCGGCCGCGTGCTGCTGATGTACGAGCTGCCGCTCAACGAGATCGTGCTCGACTTCTACGACCGGCTGAAATCGGCCTCCCGGGGCTACGCCTCGCTCGACTACCACCTGGCCGGCTACCGCGTCTCGCCCATGGTCAAGCTGGACGTGCTGGTGGCGGGCGACCCGGTGGACGCGCTCTCGATGATCGTCCACAAGGAGCACGCCTACGAGCGCGGCAAGGTGCTCATCGAGCGGCTGCGCAAGCTGATTCCGCGGCAGATGTTCGAGGTGGCTTTGCAGGCGGCCATCGGCAACAAGATCGTGGCGCGGGAAAACATCCCGGCCATGCGCAAGAACGTGCTGGCCAAGTGCTACGGCGGCGACATCAGCCGCAAGCGCAAGCTGCTGGAAAAACAGAAGGAAGGCAAGCGGCGCATGAAGCGCGTCGGCAAGGTGGACATCCCGCAGGAAGCCTTCCTGGCGGTGCTGAAGGTGGGGAGCGACGAGTCCTAATCGGAGACTATCGGTCTGAGGACTCCATCTTTCCTCACGCCAAGCCGGATGGGGCGAGGAGGACCTTTCTCCGGCACGCTCACTTCAGCCCAGAGTTCTTCGCCAGGCGGCCGCCGCGACGGGTCCGGCGCGTGCTCGGGGATGAAATACGCGAGGGCGTCCACCAGGGCAGCCCGGTCCGCGCCCAGCCTGCGGACGCCCAGACCTGAGGAACCGGCCGGCGTGGCGATCATCTTCCCATCCCGCACGGACAATTGCACGGTCGCTGCATGGGCCGGCGCCTCCAGTTCGATTTGCAGCCGGATATAGCGTCCCCGGATCGGAAGGTTCGGATCGTATTGCGAGACGCGAACCCAGGCGCGGGGCAGCGAGGCCCGGTCGCTGAAGTACTTCGCGGCGACGCACAGCACCAAGGCCACGTGCACGGCCGCCAGCAGTAGTCCCTTGCGGCTCATGCGCGCCCTCTCCGCATCTCCGCGATCAGCCTGCGCCGTCCCTTTTCCAGCGCCCATCCGCCGGCCAGGAAAAGAACGCCCAGGCTGATGAGGCTCACCGAGCGGCCCAACTTGTCCATCAAGTTCGAGAAGTAGTAGAAGAGCACGGTGACGGCAAAACCCGCCACGCCGAGGTTGATCCGCTCGCTGCGCATTTCGCGGACGCCCCAGGCGGTCAGACCAATGGCGCCCAGCGCGACCCAGACATACACCGCCAGCTCCCAGTGCTGGCGTGACACGACAGCCAGTCCCGCTACCCAGACCGCGGCCACCGCGTTGATCCACGCCTTGCGGCCGCGCCAGCCCAGCGCCAGGCCGAGCGGCAACAGGAACGCCAGGCACCATGCCGCCCACGTCGCCAGATTGGACGGCGGCGGAGGGCGGCGGGCCAGCAGGGGAACGGCGGCGGCCAGGATTGCGGAAGGCAGCACCGCGATCGAACCCAGGGCGCACAGCGCGCGGCGCCCCTCGGAGACACGGTCCGTGCCCAGGGCCGAGAGATAGCTGAATGACAGAAGAAGGAGGAAGCTCAGCACCGGGTCCGGCGTCCGCGGTTGCCGCGCCAGCCACTCGCTGGATAGCCACCATGGGGCGAGAATTGCGGCCATCGAAAGCTGCGGCCAATCGCGCAGCAGGAAATAACCGAAGGCGGCGCCCCCGGCCCACAACAGGATGGCCGACGGCCAGTTCTCGGCGAGATGGAAGATCTGCCCGGTGAGCGCAATGCCGGCGCCCAGGGCCACCGTGCCCAAAGCGTGCAAGGTGGTGGCCAGGGCCTCGAAGCGCTGGGCGCAGAAGGCGCCGGCCACGTGAAAGCTGGCCACCAGGGTCACCACCAGGGACATCCGCTGCGCGGGTGACAGGGCATCCCAATTGGCCGAGATGAACAGCAGCACGCCCGCGGCCGTGAGCAGTCCGCCGAAGCTCAGGATCAACGCTACCGGCCAGTGGAATCCCAGTGGGCGCTCCGTGCGGCGCTCGAACTCGAGGATGCGCTCGGCCGCCTGCGCGTCGATCAACCCGGCTTCCAGCCAGCGATCCAGCCGCCGTTTCCAGTCGGTCGCCATGCCGTGGGGATTATAGCATCCACTTACGGCGAAATCGTTTCCACGTGTCCCCCGTAGGGGCACGCCGGCGGCGTGCCCAAATACCTGTCACCTCCAACTGATGTCTTGGGCACGTCACCGACGTGCCCCTACCTTTGTGGCATAGAGTACTTGACAACATTCTAAGGATGGCTGTATGATCGGGTCGTGGGATTCGTGAAGCCCATTCGATCCGAGCCCGTCGCGATGCACACGCACGCGATGGATCATCTGCGCTACATCCGCGAGACCATGGAGGGCGCCGCGTCCTTCACCGCGGTTCCCGGGTTCGGCGGAATCGCCATGGGCGCCACGGCGCTGTTCGCGGCCCTGGTGGCCGCGCAGCAGCCCACCAGCGGCAAATGGCTCGCCACCTGGCTGATTGAGGGCGTCGTGGCGCTGGCGATCGGCGTCTTCTCCTTGGCCCGCAAGGCGCGCAGCGTTCAAGTCCCGCTGTTCTCGAGGCCGGGGCGCAAGTTCGCGCTCGGGCTGTCTCCCCCCATGCTCACCGCCGCGCTGCTTACCCTGGTCCTGTACCGCGCGGGACTCATGGCGCCACTTCCCGGCATCTGGCTGCTGCTGTACGGGGTGGGTGTGGTCGCCGCCGGGGCGTTCTCGGTCAGGATCGTTCCCGCGATGGGTCTTTGCTTCATGGGCCTGGGAGCGGCCGCTCTGTTCGCGCCGGCGCCTTGGGGAAACTGGTTTTTGGCGGCGGGCTTCGGCGGATTGCACACGATTTTCGGCATCGTCATTGCACGGAGGTACGGTGGCTAGACAAAACGCTCTCCGCAAGGAACACGCGCAGCGGCCGGCGCCGCAGGCGCAAGCGGCGCCGCGCGATCTCGACCGGCTCATCCATGAGCGGTCGCGGCTGGGGATCGTGAGCGCGCTCGCGGTCAACGAGTCGCTGACCTTCAGCGAGCTGAAGGGGTTGCTCAAGACCACGGACGGCAACCTGAGCGTACACGCGCGCAAGCTGGAGGATGCGGGCTACGTGGCCTGCACGAAGTCGTTTGACGGGCGGGTGCCGAAGACCGAGTACCGGCTCACGGCGACGGGCCGCCGCGCGTTGGAGAAGTACCTGGCCCACATGGAAGCCCTGATTCAGGCCACCCGCGAACGACTGACAGTTATGAAGGGACACTCTCTCCACCTGGCGATCATCATGGATGGCAACGGGCGCTGGGCCGCGGCCCGCGGCTGGCCCCGGCTGGCGGGCCACCGCGCCGGCGCCGAGGCCGTGCGCCGCACCGTCGAGGGCGCCCGCAAGCTCGGCGTGGGCACGCTGACGCTCTATGCCTTCTCTTCCGACAATTGGCGCCGGCCCCCGGAGGAGACCTCCGGCCTGATGCGGCTCTTTGAGGAGCATCTGAAGAAGGAGACCGCCAAGTGCCGGGAGCAGGGTGTCCGCATCAACGTCATCGGGCGGCGCGACCGGCTGGGCGCCGCGCTGGTCTCCGCCATCGAATCGGCCGAGCAGACCACCGCCCACTGTAGTGGGCTCGAGCTGCGCATCGCGGTGGACTACTCGGCGCGCGACGCGATTCTGCACGCCGCCGAGCGGGCCAGCCAGCCGGGAGCCTGGTCCCGGGAGCGGTTCTCGCGGCTGCTGGCGGAAGCGCAACACTCCCGCACACCCGCCGGCAACGTGGACCTGCTGATCCGCACGGGCGGCGAGCAGCGGTTGAGCGATTTTCTGCTCTGGGAGAGCGCCTACGCGGAGCTGCTTTTCCTGCCCAAGATGTGGCCGGATTTCACCGCCGCCGACCTGGAAGCCGCCGTCGGGGAGTTTCACGCCCGCAACCGGCGTTTCGGCGCGCTCCCTGCATCCGGAGTGCCGGTGGCCGCCGCCTAGCGCCGCCGGATTTCCCACGCACCGTCTGTCGCTGTAGTAAAGTCATTGTCTATGACGCGCAGACACCTAGTCGCCACCACCGCCGCCGCCAGCATAGCCCTGCCCGCTGCCGGAGCCGCCTCCAAGAACGCGATTTTCGAGTTGCGGTACATCCGCATGCGAACCAGCCGGTCCGAGCAGTCGCGGCGCACCCAGGAATTTCTGTCCAAGGCTCTATGTCCCCGCGGCGCGCCGGGCGGGCATCGGCCCTCTGGGCTTCTTCAGCGGGATGTATCGCGCCCGGCAATCCCTCCATCCTGATGCTCAACAGCTATGCATCGCTAGCGGCCATGGAGGTCTCCATGGAGAAACTGGCCGCGGACTCCGAATTCCAGAAAGCCCAAGACGAGTACAACGCGCAGGAGCCGGGCTACCAGCGGATGGAGAGCTCTCTGCTGCGGGCGTTCGATACGATACCGGCTGTCGAAGTGCCCACCACCGAGCCCGGCCGGCCGCCGCGCATCTTTGAGCTTCGCATCTACGAGTCGCAGACCGTCAGTTCCCTGCGCCGCAAGATCAAGATGTTCGACGAAGCGGAGACCGGGATCTTCCGCCGTTGCGGGATGCAGCCGGTGTTCTTCGGCGAAACCATCGCCGGCCCGCTGATGCCGAACCTGACCTACATGCTGGCCTTCGACAACATGGCGGCCCGCGACAAGGGCTGGCAGGCATTCGGCGCCGATCCCGACTGGAAGAAACTGCGCGCCCGGCCGGAGTTGTCCGATGCCGAGCTGGTGTCGAACATCAGCGACTCGATTCTGCGGCCGCTGGCTTTCTCCGATATCCGCTAGACGGACGCGAGCATGCCGCCCGCTGCCATACCCGCCGCCGTCACCGCCATTGCGGAGGCGCTGCTCATCGGTTTTCTGATCGGCGCGCAGCGGGAGGCGTCCCAGGGCGAGGGGCACCCGGGAGTTCGGGACTTCGTGCTGATCGCCCTGATCGGCGCGGTGTGCGGCCTGCTTCAGAACCCCTGGCTGATCGCCGCCTCGCTGCTGTCGGTTACGGCCATGCTGGCGGTCTTCTACTTCCAGGTCCGGCAACGGTCCGGGATTACGACGGAGATGGCGGCAGTGGCAACGTATTGCCTGGGGTTCCTGGCAGCCAGCCCCGACAACAAGCTGGGCGCGCCGCTGGCCATCGGGATCTCGATCGTGGTGGTGGGTTTTCTGGAAGCCAAGCGCGCGCTTCACAAGCTTGTCCGGGAAACCATCACGGAGGCCGAGTTCGACGACACGCTGCGATTCCTCGCGATCATTTTCATCGTCTATCCGATCCTTCCGCAGGGGCGGTTTGGGCCTTACCAGTTTCTGTCGCCGCGCGAGATCTGGGCCTTCGTCATCCTGGTCTCGTCGGTCTCCTACGCCGGGTACTTTTTCGAGAAGTTCCTCGGAGCGCGGCGCGGTCTGAAGCTGGCCGGCGTGTTTGGGGGGCTGGCCTCAACCACGGCGGCGACGGCCTCCTTCGCCAAGAGCAGTTCAGAGGAGCCGGAGATTCGCGCCTTGTACGCGCAGGCGGCGGTGATCGCCAACGCCATGCAGTTCCCGCGAGTGCTGCTGATCCTCTTCGTCGTCAGCCCGGCTCTGGCCCGCGCTACGTGGCTGCCGCTGTGCGGTATGGCGGTTGCGGGATTGCTGGTGGCACTGTTGATAGGACGCGGATCTGAGGCGGATCTCCCCACGCCCGCGGCCGTAGGACGAAACCCGTTCCGCTTGATGCCGGCACTTCAATTTGGCTTCCTGTTCGGAGTGATTCTGCTGGCTAGCCGGGCAGCGGCGGCGATGTTCGGCAGCGGCGCGCTCTATTGGACCAGCGCGCTGGGAGGCTCTCTTGACGTGGATGCCGTGTCGCTGTCGCTTTCGGACCTGATCTGCGCGTGGCGGTCTTGATACCGGCCTGGCAGCGTTGTGTGTGCTCCTCGCTCTGGCGGCGAACGGCGTGGTCAAGCTGGCGATTTCCTTCTACGCGGGCGGCGCTTCATTCGGCCGCAGCGTGGCCGTTGGTTTTGCCGCGATGTTCGCGGCAGGGGCCGCCTTCTGGCTCCTTTCGACTTGACAGACTCTTACGACATCTAGTATCAAGGGCAATTCACCTTTATGTGGTCTCACAACTACACACCGCTTGCCGGGAATCTTGAGCTGTCGGCCCTGGTGGCCGCGCTTCCCATCTTCACTTTGCTTTACCTTCTGGGGATAAAGCGTTTGCCGGCCTGGAAGTCGGCCTTGGCAGGGCTCGCCGCCGCCGTGGTTGTGGCCGTGGCTCTCTACGGCATGCCTGTAGGCCGAGTTGTAAGCGCTATCGGTTTCGGCGCGGCGTTCGGGTTGTTCCCGATCGGCTGGATCGTCTTCACGGCGATTCTGCTGTACCGCATTACGGTCGATACCGGCAAGTTTGAAATCATCAAGGACTCCATCGGCAGCCTGACCGATGACCGCCGCTTGCAGGCCCTGCTGGTGGCCTTCGCCTTCGGGGCTTTCATGGAGGGCGCGGCGGGTTTCGGCGCTCCGGTGGCGGTGGCGGCGGCGATGCTGACGGGGCTGGGGTTCTCGCCCTTCTACGCCGCGGGGATCTGCCTGCTGGCCAACACCGCTCCGGTCGCATTCGGCTCCATTGGGACTCCCATCATCACCCTGGGAGCCGTGACTGGCCTGCCGCTCGACCGGTTGAGCGCGGCGGTGGGCAGAATCTGCGCGCCGGTCTCGGTCTTCGTTCCGGCTTATCTGATCGCGGTGATGGGCGGCTGGAAGGCCTCCAAGCGCGTGCTTCCCGCCACCATCATCTGCGGAGTGGCCTTCGCCTCGACGCAATTGCTGGTGTCGAACCTGCTGGGCCCGCAGCTCACCGACATCTTGAGTTCGCTGGCGGCCATCGGCGCACTGGTCGCGCTGTTTTCCTTTTGGAAGCCGAAGGACAAGTTCGTCCTGGAGGGTGAGCACTCCGTGCAGACGGCGGCCAAGCGCCACCCGGCCCGCGAAATATGGCTGGCCTGGGGGCCCTACATCATCCTGGTGGTGATGGTGTTGCTTTGGGGCCTGTACAAAGTGCCGTTGAACAAAGTCTCCTTGACCATTCCTTGGCCCGGGCTGCACGAACAGGTTTTGCAGGTGCCCCCTGTAGTCGCGGCGCCAACCCCATACCGGGCGCTCTACCGGTTTGACTGGCTGGCTGCGCCCGGAACGGCGTGCCTGCTGGCGTCGTTCCTCGCCGCGCTCCTGCTGGGCATGTCTCCGCTGCGGTTTCTCAAGCTGGTTGGAGCCACGGCGAAGCAGCTTTTCTATTCGGAACTCACCATCGCCGCGGTTCTCGCACTGGCATTTCTGATGAACTACAGCGGCGCTACGGCGACTCTCGGTTTGGCCTTCGCCGCCACCGGCGTGCTCTTCCCCTTCTTCAGCTCCCTGCTGGGATGGCTAGGCGTGTTTCTGACGGGATCGGATACTTCGGCGAACGCGCTATTCGGCAACCTGCAGGTGGTGACGGCGGGCCGGCTCGGGCTGAACCCGGTGCTGATGGCCGCGGCGAACTCCAGCGGTGGAGTGATGGGGAAGATGATCAGCCTGCAAAGCATCGCGGTGGCCGCGGCGGCGACGGGAATGGCTCCGGCGGACGAAGCGAAGCTGTTCCGCTTCACCCTGCGCCACAGCATCGTACTGGCTGCGGCGATCGGGCTGATCGTGGTCTTCTATGCCTACGTAGCGCCCCAATGGGCCCCGTAGCGCGCGCCGCCGGCTAGCGCCGGGTTTCTCACCGTGACCGAAACGGGAGCATTCGCATCAGGGCAAAATCGGGGCAAAATCGGGACAGACGGATCTGTCCCCACCCGGAACGGATTGCAGCCTGTCCAGCCGCTGCAGGGGTGGACAGATTCGTCTGTCCCTGATTTTGCAGCGTGGCCGTGACACAGGGCAGACAGGTACGCAGGTCTGGTGAGAAATCCGGGCTAGCGCCGGCCAGGGCCCTGCGGATTGCCGGGCATCTGCGGCTGGGGCGACATCTGCGGCGGACCAGGTGGCCGACCCGGGGTCCCCGGTTGTGCTCCTCGCTGCGTCGGCGCGGCTGTTCGGTCCATCCGGGCGTCATAGAGGAACTCCCACTCGTTGTACTTGGTCCGGTCGTTGTAGACCTTGATGCCCTCGGCCTCCAGTTTGCTGGCCACTCCGGCGATGCCGCTCATTCCGAGTTGCGGTCCGGTGCTGGACGGCTGGATGGCCGCCAGCCCCCGTGGGTTCGGCGTGGTGAGCATGGTGCGGATGGCGTCGAGGGCGGGGTTGCTAGCGGGCGCCGGCTGCCCCGGCGCTGGAGGCTGTTGCCCCGCGCCCATCGCCGGCTGCGGGGGAAACCCTCCGGGAAAGAGCCGGGCGCCGCCTGGCATCACCGGGACGCCGGGAACCAATTGCGGCTGTGACGGCCCAGTCTGCCCCGGTTGAGGAACACCCGGCGCGGGCGGGGCGCCCGGATAGATGGGCTGGACCATTACGCCCGGCTGCTGGCCGGGACCCATCCCCGGTTGCGGATAAGCCCCCGGCTGCGGTTCACTCCCCGGCGGGTTCTCCTGAGCGACCGTGGGATCTGCCGGCTCACTATCAGGTTGCGGCTCCTCGGCAGGTTGCGCCACCTCAGCCTGGGCTTGGCCGAGAGGCATGCTGACGTCGCTCGGCCGGCGTTGCTGCCAGGGTGCCGGAGCGGTCTCCACCGCAGCCTGTTCCGTGGAAGTGGAGGTTGAGGCGGAGGCTGAACTCTCGGTCTGTCCGGGCGGCACGGGGGGCTTGTTCACCAGAGAATCGGGGAAGACCCCGCCGGCGGCGATGTGGACCTCCCTCCACTCGTCCTCGCCGGTCATGGGATCCTTGTACCGCTGCCGCAGAAAGCGCCGGTTGTTGGTATTCTCCAGAGCATCCAGGTTGGGAGGGTAAGTGCGCGTGGCCCTGAAGTAGAGCTGGATGGCGCGCCGGTATTGCTCGCCACGGTCGATGAGCAGTTGTTCCTTGTTGCGCTGCGCCTCGAACATGACTCTCGGCAGTTCCATGTAGAGGGAGATCGCCACGCAGGCCGCCAGCAGGAACACAAACAGCATGGCGAATCCCGCCTCCCGTGCCGGTCTCGGTTGTGGCTGCATCAGCCGACCTGCGGTTCCAGCGGCAGCGTTTGCTCCGCCTTATAGTCGAGATCCTCCATGACCACCGAGTTGGCGCTGATGCGCACGACCCGGTAGCGCTTCTTCAGCACGTCGCCCTCCGACGCCACCAGAATCTCGTCGCCGTCCAGGAAAAACGCGCGCCGGTTGCCTTGCTTGAAGGCGGTGGTGTAACCGAAGAACTTCAAAGGGATGGGAGGCGCGGGCGGCTTCTCCGCTACCAGCGGCTTCGGGGGTGGAGGCGGCTCGACCTGTACGGGCTTGGGGACAATCTTCGGCTCCGGCGTCTTCGGCAGGGGCGCAGCCGCGAACTCGAACAGGCTGCGGTCGCCGCCCTGCGAGCCGGACGTCTTGCAGTTTCGCCAGCAGATCCAGCCGCAGGCTGGCTTCGACGGAGCTCAGATCGCTGAAGCCAGCGCCCTTCTTCGGCTTCAGCGAGGGCTGGAATTCCTGGATGGAGGGCTGCTGCGACGCAGTGCGCGGTGTAGCACGCATGACCGGCCCTGCCAGCTCCGGCATCCGCGCCATCCCAGGTAAGGAGGCAGGCGGCTGCGGTGACGATGCGCGCGGCGCAGGCTGGCCCGAGGATAAGTTGGTGTAGAGAAAGTAGCCGGCCACTAGCAGCAGCACCGCCAGGACCGCCAGCTTTCGGGGTTCAGCTCCCAGCTTCACTGTGGCCCCGCCTCCCCGCGGATGAAGGCATTGAGCCGCATGCTGACGATCAGGCTGCCTTGCGCCTGCAGCGGGGCGGCCTGCAGCCTCTCGATGGTCAGGAACCTGGGCGACCGGTCGATGGCGTTGACCAACTGGATCAGGTCGGCGTAGGTGCCTTCGTAGTTGCCCGTGATGGTCATCAATCCCAGTGTGTCGCTGCCTTCAATCGGCTCCGCGGCGAAGGAATGATCCCTGGCCTTCATGCCGGATTTCTCGGCCAGCGCCGTCAGCTCACCGAGCACGGCGGAGTAAGCGGCGCGACGGTCCAGAAAGTAGGTTCTCCAGAAACTGGTCCGACTCGGCCCGGGTTTTCTCCACGGTCCGAACCAGTGTGTTCAGCCGCTGCGCGGTCGCCCTGGACTGCTGGACTCGGCCGCGCAAGGCAGTCAGTTGTTGCTGCAGTTGCTCCGGCGAGCCGCCCCAGGGCCTGAACAGCGCCGCCGCGGCCACCAGGTTAGCGGCCACCAGCACGCCCAGCACGACGCGCGCCGTCAGCCGGGCATCCTTGCCCAGCCTCTCGCGGAAATTCCGCGCCGTGCTCGCCAGATTCATGCTTGGCCATTCCTGTCTCCTCACAGCGTCCTTCCGTAGCTGACGGTCACGCGGTAGCGGTACAGCGGCTCGGTCTGGCTGGGCGGCAGCCAGTTGTGAACCTGCGTGGAACCGAACAGCGGCGAACCCTCCAGGCGCTTCAGCATCTCGATCACGGGCAACTGAGACTGCGCGCCCACGGTCATGTCCAGAAGCACTTCGTTTTGCGCGTTCACTTGGGGACGAATGGCGATCAGCCGCACGTTGTGGGGGATCACTCCCTCCAGGTCCGAGAAGATCTTCGTCCAACTGATGCCCTTGCGGTAGAGCAGGGAGTTGATGAACAGAACCTTGTCGAGGACTTCGGCGTTCTCCGGACGGCGCAGAACGGCCTCCAGCCTGCGCCTGTTCCCGGTTCAGCGCCTGCAACTCGCCGTTGCAGGCGGGCGATATCCTGCCGGTTCTCGGCCGCCGCGCCGCGCTCCATGCACGGCCAGCGAGACGAGCATGACCAGCAGTGACCGCCAGCACCAGGCCCACGGCGACGGAGGCGGCCACCATGGGCCGGTCCCGCCGGAAAGGCTGGCTCGATAGGTTTAGCCCGATGCGCATGGTTCTATGCTTCCTTGAGAGCCTCCAGATAACCCAGCAGTCCCGCGTTGAATTCCCCGGGCTCGCCCAGGCGCGAAGTGAGCCGGCACGGTTCCGAACCTTCAACTCGGACTCCAGCCAGGGCCGAGCAACTCCCCGGTGGCGGCTCCGAAGCCGCACAGCAGCAGCGTGTCCGGGCGCGCGGAGAGCTGGTCCTCGACGTAGGCGCAGGTCGGGAACACGTGGCCGACAATCTCCTCCGCCGTGAAACCGGCCAGCTCGATCGAGCGGACCAACTTCAGCCCGATGCCGTCCAGCACCGCCAGGCTCAGCACGCGCCCCGTGCGTTTGGCCAGCACCTTCAAGCCGTCCGGCGGGACCAGTTCCAGCGCCGCCAGCGACGACGTCGTGACCCATCCGGTGTGGAAGCCGGCCAGCCGGAACGGCGCCTCGTAGCGCGCCACGATCTCCAGCGGCGCGACCGCCACGGCCACGTCCATCTTCTTGCCGCCGCGCCGCCTCGGCTGGGCGATACAAGCTCAGGGCGGCCGAATCCACGTCGAACGGCACGCTCCGCTTCAGCCGGAAGCGCACCAGGGAGGCCTGCTCGCGGGCGTCCGAGGGGAAGTCGTCGAAATCCAGCACCGTGACGCGCACGGCGTAGTCCGGCAGGATCAGCGCCGCGCGGCGCCGCTTGCCGGTTGCCGTCGGCTGGGCGCCACGGCCCGCACCTGGTTCAGCAGCGCCTCCGGCCGCAGCACGTTGTCGTGCAGCGGGGACACCGAGATCGACATCGGGCGCCAGGGCGGCGAAGGAGATCCTCGGCGGCCGCGTCGATTTCGGCCGCGGCGATGCCGGCCTCGGACACCTCGAAGGCGTAGGCCGGCGGCGGATCCTTGAGCAGCCCGGCAGTGGTGCGAGTACGGACATTGCTTCGCTCTATCCCTCGATGAAGGTGACCTTGTTGATCTCCCGCAGCGTGGTCATGCCCCGCTGCGCACCTTCTCCAGGCCCGGATTCCCGCAGGAACGCCATGCCCTCCTCCCGGGCCACGCGCTTGATCTCCGAAGTCGGCCGCTTGTCCAGAATCATCTCGCGGATGCGCTCGGTCAGATCCAGCAGTTCGCAGATCGCCGTGCGCCCGCGGAATCCCGTGCCGCCGCACTCGAAACAGCCCGCGCCCTCATAGAACGGGACGTCGCGCCATTCGGCCGGGTCCAGGCCGCTCTCGGCCAGGTAGGCGTCCGGGTAGCACCGCGCGGCGCTTGCAGTGCGTGCAGATGACCCGCACCAGCCGCTGCGCCAGAATGCAGTTCAGCGCCGAGACGAAGTTGTAGGGCTCCACGCCCATGTTCAGGAAGCGGCCGAGCACGTCCAGCACGTTGTTGGCGTGGACGGTGGTGAAGACCAGGTGGCCGGTGAGCGCGGCGTTGATGGCGATCTGCGCCGTCTCCTGGTCGCGGATTTCGCCCACCATGATCTTGTCGGGATCGTGGCGCAGGATGGAGCGCAGGCCGCGGGCGAAGGTCAGCCCCTTCTTCTCGTTCACCGGGATCTGCGTGATGCCCTTGATCTGGTACTCGACCGGATCTTCGATGGTGATGATCTTGTCTTCGTCGTTCTTGATCTCGCTGAGCGCCGCGTACAGCGTGGTGGTCTTGCCCGAGCCGGTGGGGCCCGGTCACCAGCACCATGCCGTACGGCTCCTTGATGTAGCGGCGGAGCTTGGCCAGTTCCGATTCCGAGAAGCCGACCACGTCGAGCGAGAGCTTGGAGAACTTCTCGCTCATCGACTCCTTGTCGAGCACGCGCAGCACGGCGTCCTCGCCGTAGATGGTCGGCATGATCGAGACGCGGAAGTCGATCAGGCGGTTCTTGTAGCGCACCCGGAAACGGCCGTCCTGGGGCACGCGGCGCTCGGCGATGTCCAGCTCGCTCATGACCTTGATGCGGGAGATGATCGTCGAGTGCCAGTCCTTGGCGATGGGCGGCATGGCGTAGTGCAGCACGCCGTCGATGCGGTACTTGATGGCCACTTCCTGGTCGCGCGTCTCGATGTGGATGTCGCTGGCCCGGCGCTCCAGCGCGTTGAAGATCGTCGTGTCCACCAGCTTGATGACCGGCGCGATGTCGCTGTCGGCGGCGGTCAGCCGGTCGATCGACAGCGTCTCGTCCTGGTTCTCCTCCTCGCCCACCACGTCCAGCGCGAAGCCCTCGGTCACCTCTTCCAGCACGCGCTGCGATCTGCTCGGTCTTCTTGAGCAGGTCGGAGATCTGCGAGAGCGTGGCGACCTTGACGCGCAGCTTCTTGTTCAGCAGGATCGCCAGCTCGTCGATCAGGTTGAGGTTGCGCGGATCGGCCAGGGCGATCTCCAGCAGCCCGTTTTCGGCGCTGCATGGGCACGAAGTTGTAGCGGAACATCAGGTCCACGGGGATGGAGCGGAACAGCTCGTGGTCGATGTGCGCGATCGCCAGGTCCACGAACTCGCAGCGGTAGCGCGCCGCGAGCGCGCGCGCCTGCTCGGCTTCCTGCTGCGGGTCCTGCGGTCTGACTCGGTCGGTTGCCATGGGCTACCTCAGACTGTCCGCCAGAGAGAAGATCGGCAGATACAACGCCACCAGCACGAAGGCCACGAACAGCCCCATGAAAATCATGATGGCCGGCTCGATCAGCGCCAGTACGGCGGTCATGCGGATGTTGACGTCCTCCTCGTAGAACTCGGCCACGCTGTTCAGCATCGACGGCAAAGCGCCCGTGGACTCGCCCACTTCGATCATGTCGATCGCCAGCCCGGGAAACAGCCCCGTGCCGCGGACCGCAACGGAGAGCGGCTGCCCCTCTCTTACCATTCTCTTCGTTTTGTCGAGGCCGTGCCGGAGCAGGCCGCTCCCCATCGACTCCGCCGCCGTGTCCAGGGCCTGCACCAGCGGAATGCCGCCCACCAGCAGCGTGCTCAGCACCCGGGCGAACTGCCCCACCTGGTACATGATCCAGATCTGCCCCAGCACCGGCAGATGGAGCTTCATGCGGTCCAGTTTCATCTGCGCCGACTCGCGTGCGGCTCCACAGCCGGAAGCGCCACGATGGCGCCGGCCAGCGCCAGCGCGAACAGCACCACGTACTGCCTGGCGGTGGTGCCCACCGCGATCAGGTACTGCGTCATCACGGGGAGGTTGGCCGACATGGTGCTGTACAGCATGGCGAAGTTGGGCACCACGTAAGTCACCAGGAACACCATCAGGCCCAGCACCAGCACCAGCAACACGGTGGGATAGAGCAGCGAAACCATCAGCTTCTTCTTCACCGCCAGCGAGAGCTTCTGGTAGGAGATGTAGCGGTCGATCACCTCGTCCAGGCTTCCGCTCTTCTCGCCCGCCAGAACCGAGGTCACATACATGGGAGGGAAGACGCCCTGCCGGCGGAACGCGTCCGACAGCAGCGCGCCGTTCTTCACCTCGTCCCGCACGCCGCGGATGTGCCGGCCCAGCTTGGGATCCGTAAGCCGCTCCGCCAGCAGGTCGAGCGCCTTCAGAATCGGCAGCCCGGCGCGGACCAGCGTGACAAACTGCTGGTTGAAGATCAGAAACTTCTCGAAGTTCAGCCGCTGGCGCCGCTTGAAGGCCACGGCGGCGGGCATGAAGCCGCTGCGCGGGCGGACGGAATACACCAGGTAACCCTGGTCCGTGAACCGGTTGCGCGCCTCCTGCTCGGAGGCCGCCTCCGCCATCTGCTGGCGGATCTGGCCCCGGCCGTCCGCGACTTTGAGAATGAATTCGGCCATACGCTAGGGCGCCCCTCCCGGCTCGGAGACCCCCTCCACGACTTCGACGCCCGCGGGCGGCTGGAAGCGGAACAGCCCCTCGGCCAGCCGGGGATTGAGTTTCTCGGCCCTGAAACGGAACTCCATGACCGACTGGTCCTGGCCTTTGATCCGCAAGTAAATGATCTCGTTGGCCGGCGTCACCAAAAACTCAACCTCCGTGTAAGGCGCCTGGTCGGACTTGGGCTCGGCCGAGATGCGTATGCCGGACTCCTCCGGGCGGCTGACGAAGCGCCGAAAATCCCTCCAGAAGTCCAACTCACCCAGCAGAAACGCCAGCGGCGCGCGCAAGTCCTCGCTATCGCGAACCCTCATCCTCTCCACTCGATTGGAGGCGGGGGTATACAGGTACACCTGTTTGCCGTCGGAGACAAAGAGCTTGCCCTGGGGCGAATCGTACTGCCAGCGCATGCGGCCCGGCTTGCGCAGAAACAGCTCGCCGGTCTCGGTGCGCGATGCTCGCCCCTGAGCGCTATATGTTTGCTGGAAAAGAACTTGTACGGTCTGCGCGCGATTGTAGCGATCCTGCACCGCCTTCAGCAGCGTGGCCGTATCCGCGGCCGCCCCGAGCGTCGCCGTCAGGCACAGAGACAACACCCATCGCGTCACAACTGGATTGACGCTGGCTGCCGATGGCTCCGTGCAGGGAAGTTGCTGAGAAAATAGGGCCATTCGACATTTCTTAGCGGATTTGTTATGTTAGATATAGAGGGCTGCCGATAAAATGGCATTAAAGTCACCTTTTCCCCAGGGCGCTCAAGTGGAGCACCCCAGGTTCGGCCTTGGAGCCGTCCTTGCCAGCAGCGAAGAGCACATCGTCATCAAATTCGATGAGTTTGGCGAGAAGAAGTTCGTCTCTTCCATTGTCTTCCCCAATCTGAAGAAGAGCGACCGCGAGCCGCCTGTGGCCAAGCGTTCGACTCGTACCCGGAAACCCAAAGTGGCCCCCGCCGTAGCCGTCTGAGGCCGCGCCGCAGCGCCGGGCGTGTTAAACTGAGGATCTCCCATGAGATTTGGTGTCGTAGTGTTTCCCGGCAGCAACTGCGATCACGATGCCTGGTATGCCGCCTCGCAGAACCTCGGTCAACAGGCGGACTACATCTGGCACGACGCGTCGAGCCTTGGCAACGTGGACGCGGTCATCCTTCCCGGCGGTTTCAGTTATGGAGACTACCTGCGCTGCGGGGCCATCGCCAAGTTTTCCCGCGTCATGCAGGCGGTGAAGAAGTTTGCCGCCGACGGGGGGCTGGTGCTCGGCATCTGCAACGGTT
This sequence comes from Bryobacterales bacterium, assembly GCA_963744775.1. Taxonomy (GTDB): domain Bacteria; phylum Acidobacteriota; class Terriglobia; order Bryobacterales; family Bryobacteraceae; genus CAVUVG01. The sequence goes on along the minus strand of CAVUVG010000007.1, from coordinate 110,490 downwards.
TCCAGATCCTGGTCGAGAGCGGCCTGCTGCCCGGGGCGCTGGTCGTGAACCGCGGCTTGAAGTTCATCTGCCGGCCGGTCGATCTGATCGTCGGGACCACCAACTCCCCATTCACCGGCCAGGGCCAAAAAGGCCAGGTGGTGACCTTCCCGATTGCTCACGGGGAAGGCTGCTTCTATGGCGATGAGCGGACGCTGGACGAGTTGGAAGCCGAAGACCGCGTCGTATTTCGCTATGCGGATAACCCCAACGGGTCGTTGCGGGACATCGCCGGCATCCTCAGTCGAGAAAGGAATGTGATGGGTTTGATGCCTCACCCGGAGCGGGCTGCCGACCCGCTCATGGGCTCGACCGACGGACTGCTGGTTCTCCAATCGATGGTTTCGGCAATGGCGGCCAAGTGACCATGGCGACAATCACTCCGGAACTCGTCGCAGCCCACCAGTTAACGGAATCCGAGTACCAGAAGATCGTTTCAATCCTGGGACGGGAACCCAGCTACACGGAGTTGGGGATCTTCAGCGTCATGTGGAGCGAGCATTGCTCCTACAAGAGCTCCCGGCTGCATTTGAAGGGTCTGCCGACGCGGAGCAAACTGGTGCTCCAGGGACCGGGCGAAAACGCCGGGGTCATCGACATCGGCGACGGTTACGCCATCGCCTTCAAGATCGAGTCGCACAACCATCCCAGCTTCATCGAACCCTTCCAGGGCGCGGCCACGGGGGTGGGCGGCATTCTGCGCGACATCTTCACCATGGGCGCGCGGCCCGTCGCGGTGATGGATTCCCTGCGCTTCGGCCGGCTGGACGACCCGCAGGCGGGGGCGCGCAACCGGCGCATTTTGGAAGGAGTGGTCGCCGGGATCGCCCACTACGGCAACTGCTTCGGTGTGCCCACCGTGGGCGGCGAGTGCCTGTTCGAGCCGGGCTACAACGGCAACCCGCTGGTGAACGTCTTCGCCCTGGGCGTGTTCAAGAAGGACGACATCTTCCTGGCCCAGGCGCGCGGCGTCGGCAACCCGGTGATCTATGTGGGCTCCAAGACCGGCAAGGACGGTATCCACGGCGCCTCCATGGCTTCGGCGGAATTCACCGAGGAGTCCAAACAGAAACGGCCCAACGTTCAGGTGGGCGACCCGTTCCTGGAAAAGCTGCTGCTGGAGGCCTGCCTGGAGGCGATGCAGACCGGCGCGATCGTCGGCATCCAGGACATGGGCGCCGCGGGCTTGACCTGTTCCACCTGCGAGATGGGAAGCCGCGGCGACACCGGCATCGAAATCGATTTGAAGCTGGTCCCGCAGCGGGAGACCGGCATGACCCCGTACGAGACCATGCTTTCGGAGTCGCAGGAGCGCATGCTTCTGGTGGCCGAGAAGGGGCGTGAGGACGAAGTCTTCGCCGTCTTCCGCAAATGGGGCCTGGACGCGGTCACCATCGGCCGGGTCACCGACGATGGCATGATGCGGGTGCGGGACCACGGCGAGGTGGTGGCCGAGATCCCCGCCAAGCCTTTGGCCGATGAGGCTCCGCTCTACGACCGGCCCCACGTCGAACCGCTGCGCAAGGCGCCGATGGAGGGTCCGGAGATCTCCAGCGCGGACCTCCAGGCGGACCTGGAAGCGCTGCTCGCTTCCGCCGATATCTGTTCCAAACGCTGGATCTGGCAGCAGTACGACTACATGGTGCGCACCAACACCGTGCAGGGTCCGGGCGGCGATGCCGCCGTGATCCGCATCAAGGAAACGGGCGCATCGGTGGCCATGGCGCTCGACGGCAGCGGCCGGTACTGTTCCCTGTCGCCGCGCCAGGGCGCGCGGCTGGCGGTGGCCGAGTGCTGCCGGAACCTCTCCACGGTGGGGGCGCTGCCCGTGGCGGCGACCAACTGCCTGAATTTCGGCAATCCGGAGCGCCCGGAGATCATGGCTCAGCTGGTGGAGGCCATCGAAGGCATGGGCGAAGCCTGCCGCTTCTTCGAGACGCCCATCACCGGCGGCAACGTGAGCCTGTACAACGAGACGCTGGGCGAGCCGATCGATCCCACCCCGGTGGTGGGCGTGGTTGGCCTGCTGCAGACCGGACCTCCTCTGACCATCGACTTCAAACAAGCCGGCCGGCCGGTGATTCTGCTGGGCGGCATCGGCAGTTGTGAGCCCGTGCGGTTCGGCGGCACCCAGTACGCCAAGGTGGTGCTGGATCAGGCCTGGGGATTGCCTCCCGATCTGGACATGGATTACGAGAAGCGCGTGCAGACGGCCATGCGGGAAATCGCGGCCGCCGGTTTGGCTGAATCGGCGCACGACCTGAGCGACGGCGGGCTGGCCGTGGCCGCGGCCGAATCCTCGTTCGGGCCGGCGGGCGTGGGCGCGGAACTGGTTTTTGACGCCGCCATGCCGGACGAGTTCCTCCTGTTCCATGAGGGTCCTTCGCGGATTCTGATCTCCACGGCCGAGCCCGAAGCGGTGCAGGACATCGCGCGGAAACACGCCGTGGCGGCCCCGCGGATCGGTGTTACGATTGAAGGGGGAATGGTCATCCGCAACGGGGAAGAGAGCCTTCTCGACTGTGAAATCGCGCCGCTGAAAGAAGTTTGGGAAGGGGCGCTGGAGAAGATGTTGCGGTCCTGAAGCTATGCTGGACAAACTCCACGAAGAATGCGGAGTTTTCGCCATCTACGGCCATCCGGAGGCGGCGAACCTGACCTACCTTGGCCTGTACGCCCTCCAGCACCGGGGCCAGGAGAGCGCCGGAATCGCATCCAGTGACGGCCGGGAGATTCAATGCCACAAGGCCATGGGGCACGTGGCGGACATCTTCACGCCGGCGGTGCTCGGCACGCTGGGTGGCAGCCAGGCTATCGGCCACACGCGCTACTCGACCGCCGGCGACACGGTGTTGCTGAACGCCCAGCCCTTCTCGGTGGCCTGCAACAAAGGCCGCATTGCCGTGGCGCATAACGGCAACATTATTAACGCCGGCGAGTTGCGGCGCGAGCTGGAGCGGCAAGGCTCCATCTTCCAGTCCTCCAGTGACACCGAAGTAATCCTCCACCTGGTCGCCTGCTCCCGCGAGAGGACCTTGGCGGGAGCGCTGCGTGAAGCGCTGCTGCAACTGGAAGGCGCCTTCTCGCTGGTGTTTCTGGCCGAGGACCGGGTGATCGTGGCGCGCGACCCGCACGGCTTCCGGCCCATGGCCATGGGCCAGATGGAGTTGTCCGGGGGCAAGAAGTGTCACGTGTTCGCCTCCGAAACCTGCGCCTTCGACCTGATCGGCGCCGTGTATCTGGATGACGTGGCCCCGGGGGAGATGGTCATCGCCGGTCCGGAGGGCCTGACCAGGGAGCGCTTCGCGCCCGAGCGCCCGCGGGCCTTCTGCGTGTTCGAGCACGTTTATTTCTCCCGCCCCGATTCGATCGTTTTCGGAAGGTCGGTTTCCGAGTCCAGAGAGATGCTGGGCCGGCTGCTGGCGCGCCTGCATCCGGTGGATGCCGACTTGGTGGTGCCGGTGCCCGACTCGGGCGTGGCGGCGGCCATCGGCTACGCCGACGAGGCCGGCATCGCCTTCCGTCACGCGCTGATCCGCAACCATTACGTGGGCCGGACCTTCATTGAGCCCTCGCAGGCGATTCGGGATTTCGGCGTGAAGCTGAAGCTGAATCCGGTGCGGCGTTTGCTGGAAGGCAAGCGGGTGGTGCTGGTGGACGATTCCATCGTGCGCGGAACCACCAGCCGGAAGATCGTCCGCATGGTGCGCAGCGCGGGCGCCCGCGAGGTTCACCTGCGCATCTCCTGTCCCCCGACCATCTCCCCCTGCTATTACGGCGTCGACACGCCGACCAAGAGGGAGCTGATCGCCGCCAACAGCAGCGTGGAGGAGATCCGCAAGTTCGTCGAGGCGGACTCGCTCGGCTACCTGTCGCTGGAGGCGCTGCGCCAGGCCGTCGGCGACGTCCGCCACGAGTATTGTTACGCCTGCTACACCGGCGACTACCCCACCGACCTGGTCCACATCGAAGACCTGCTGGCCTCCAAGCCGCACCGCTTCTAGGCAATGAACCCGCAGTTTCCGCCTCCGCCCTGCGCGTGCCGCACTCACGCATCCGGGAACTGGCCGACATCGCCATGTCCATGGACGGGGTGCTGCGGCTGTACTTCGGCGAATCCAACCTGCCCACGCCGGACTACATCAAGCGCGCGGCGGCCCAGGCGCTGGCCGAAGGCTACACCTACTACACCGAGAACGCCGGACTGCCATCGCTGCGGCGAGCCTTGGCCGAGCACTACGGGCGGCTGCACGGCGTGGGGCTCGATCCGGAGAGCGAGATCGTCATCACCGCCTCCGGCGTGCAGGCGCTGAGCGTGGGGATTCGCTGCCTGCTCGATCCCGGCGACGAAGCCCTGGTGCTGACGCCCGCCTGGCCCAACGGAAGTTCCATCGTGGCCATGTCGAACGCCGTGCCGGTGGAGATCCCGCATCCGCTGCGGGGAGACCGTTATGAGATCGACTTCGACGCTTTGAAGGCTGCCCTTACCCCGCGCACGCGGATGCTGCTGTACACTTCGCCGTCGAACCCGCTGGGTTGGGTGGCGAGCGTGGAGGAGCAGCGGCGGCTGCTCGATTTCTGCCGGCAGCACGGGCTGTGGCTGATGGCGGACGAGGTGTACGAGCGGCTGTACTACTCAGGGGCGAAGGCAGGCGAGCCGGCGCCGTCGATCCTGCGGCTGGCGACGCGCGAGGACGCCGTGGTCGTGATCCAGTCGTTCTCCAAGAGCTACTGCATGACCGGCTGGCGGCTGGGCTGGCTGGTGGCGCGCAAGGACGTCGCCGCGCGGGCCGCGCAACTGAACGAGTTCATCGTCTCGCACGCGGCGAGTTTCACCCAGAAGGCCGCCGAGGCGGCGCTGGCCGAAGGCGAAGCAGAGATGGCCCGAATGGTCGAGCGCCTGAAGGCGAACCGCGACTTCTGCCGGGCGGCGCTCAGCCAGATGCCCGGCGTCACCGTTCCGCAGCCGGACGGGGCGTTCTACCTGTTTCCCCGGATCGAGGGTCTGGCCGATTCGTTCGATTTCTGCCGCCGGCTGCTGCTCGAAACCAAGGTGGGCCTGGCGCCGGGCGTGGCCTTCGGCGCCGGGGCGAAGGCTCCGTCCGCCTCTGCTACGCCGCCGAGCGCGGGATCCTGGAGCAGGCCATGCGAGCGGCTGGCCGGGTTCCTGCGGAGACCAGTCTAGACTCGGCTGCGCTACTCCAGCGGAATCCGGCTCTTGTTCAGGGCGAGATAGACGTCGAAGGTCTGCAACGCCGGGTTCAAGGTCCGGGAGAATTCCAGATTGCGCGCGCCACAGAAATATTCCTCAAAGTCGCGCTTGAACTGGAACATATTGCCGAGATCTTCCGCGCCCGGGAAACCGAACGCACGGTAAACCTCGGGCGCCACGTCGTTATAGTGGACTTCCTGGCCCAAGGCCTTGGTTAAGGCGGCGGCCATCTGCGCGCCCGTCAAGTGCTCGCCGGCGATGCCGACGGTCTTGCCGATGTACTCGTCGCCCTTCTTGAAGATCCCCAGGGCGCACTTGCCGATGTCCTCGGCGGCGATGCCCGGCAGCTTCTTGTCGCCCATGGGCAGGGTGATGGCCAGCTTGCCGTCCGGGCCTTTCTTCGGGCCCATGCCGAAGTAAATGAAGTTGTCCCAATAGAACGACGTCAGCAGGAAAGTTGTCGGCACGCCCGCAGCAGTGAAGAGATGGTCCGCCTGACCCTTGGCGTCAAAATGCGGAACCTTGTAGCTGCCCATGAGGGTGGGCATCCGATTGTCGCTGAGAGGCACCCACTTGCGTGTGTCCTCCAAGGTGGACCAGATGACATGGTTGACGCCGGCATGTTTGGCCGCCTTGGCCATGGCGGCAGCTCCCGCCTTCTCCTTCTCGGGTGAGAAGTGCGCCCAGAAAAACGTTACGCAGTAGGCTGCGTGCGCTCCCTTGAACGCTTTCTTCAGGCTGTCTGCGTCGTCGACGTCCGCCTGGACAACTTCGGCGCCCAGGTTCTCCAGTTCTTTCGCCTTGTCGGAGTTGACGTTCCTGGTGATGGCCCGCGCCGTGTAGTCGCCGTCTGGGTCGCTCAGAATGGCGCGGGCTAAGCCTCCGCCCTGCGAGCCGGTGGCGCCCACTACGGCGATGATCTTCTTCTTGGCCATGAAATCCTCTCAGTTGGAAGTGGATACAATACTTCCATTACAGCGCCGGTTGCGCGGCCATGCAAGCCGCGGGAATACTGGAGTAGATGCCGCTTTCAGCGACCGAATTCTCACTGCGCGTGCGGGGACTGCGGAAGGCCTACAACGGCGTGGTTGCGGTCGACGGGATCGATCTGGAAGTGCGCCCCGGCGAGTGCTTCGGACTGCTCGGCCCGAACGGCGCGGGCAAGACCACCACCATCGAAATCTGCGAGGGGTTGCTGGGGGCGGATGCCGGCTCGGTCGAGCTGTTGGGAATGACCTGGGAAAAACAGGCGGGGAGACTGCGCCAGCGGCTGGGCGTGCAGTTGCAGGACACGCAACTCTCCGAAAAGCTGACGGTCGAGGAGACCGTTCGCCTCTTTCGCAGTTTCTACCGCCGCGGTCCCGGGGCCGCCGACGTGATCGCGATGGTGCAGCTTCAGGAGAAGACCCGTGCCCGCGTGGGCCAGCTCTCGGGCGGGCAGAAGCAGCGGCTGGCGATGGCGTGCGCGCTGGTGGGCGACCCCGACCTCCTGTTTCTGGACGAACCCACCACGGGCCTCGACCCCCAGGCGCGAAGGCAGCTCTGGGACCTGATGGAGCAGATCAAGACCTCCGGGCGCACCATTGTTTTGACCACGCACTACATGGAAGAGGCCGAGCGGCTGTGCGGCCGCGTGGCGATCATGGACCACGGCAAGGTCCTCACCATGGGTTCCCCCCGTGAACTGGTAGCCGCCACGCACTGCCTGACTTTGGAGGACGTATTCGTCTCGCTGACCGGGAGGCATCTGCGCGATGAAGAGTGAGCGCTGGTCCTTCGCGGATCATCCCCTGGTGCAGCTCACGCTGGTGCGGTTCCGGGAATTCTGGCGGGAGCCGGAAGCCGTGTTTTGGGTCTTCGTGTTTCCGATCCTGCTGGCGGCGGGCCTGGGCATCGCCTTTCGCAACCGCCCTCCGGAGGTGCTGAAGATCGGCGCCACGCGGCCCGAGCTGGTAAGCGCGCTGCGCACGGGAAAGCTGCTGTCGGTGGCGCTGCTGGACCGGGAGGCGGGCGAGCGGGCTCTGCGCACGGGACGCATCGTCCTGCTGGCCCTACCACGGCCGTCCGGAGGGGGCGTGGTTTATCGCTACGACGACACCAACCCCGATGGCCGGACGGCGCGGCTGCTGGCAGAGCGGGCCATTCAGCGTGCGGCCGGGCTCAAGAATCCTGTCGAAGAAACCGATGACCTGGTCCGCGAGCCCGGCTCGCGCTACATCGACTTCCTGCTTCCCGGTCTGCTGGGCATGAACCTGATGGGCAGCGGAATCTGGGGCCTGGGCTTCGCCATTGTGGATGCGCGGCGGAAGAAGCTGCTGAAGCGATTGATCGCGTCGCCGATGTCCCGGGCGCAATACCTGTTGTCGTTCCTGCTGGCGCGGCTGACTCTGCTGTTTGTGGAAGTGGCGGTGCTGGCCGGTTTCGGGGCGCTGATCTTTGGCGTGCCCCTGCGCGGGCCGCTGTGGCAGTTGGCGCTGGTGTGCCTGCTGACGTCGCTGATGTTCAGCGCGCTGGGGCTGCTGATCGCCTCGCGCGCGCGAACCATGGAAGCCGCCTCGGGCCTGATGAATTTCGTGATGCTGCCGATGTGGATCTTCTCGGGCGTGTTCTTTTCCGCCGAGCGTTTCCCGGCGATGCTCCAGCCCTTCATCCGGGCGCTGCCGCTGACGGCCGTTGTCAACGCCCTGCGCGCCAACATGCTCGAGGGCGCCGGCTGGTGGCAGTACTCCTCGGAGCTGGCGATCATGACCGCTTGGCTGGGGGCGTCATTCCTTGCGGCGCTGGCGCTGTTCCGCTGGCGGTGAGACCGGCGCGAATCTCAGTCCATCACCCAATAGCCGGGACGCGTTCGGACCGTGAGCTCGGGCCGCCCGGGCAGCCTTACCTGGATCGCGTGGAACTCCCCTGGCCCGCCGTTGGCGCGAAAGCTCAGCACATACTGCGAGTGCAGCTCCTCGCCGATGCGAGAAACCGCCGATTCCAGCGCGCGCTGCCTCAAGAAGGAGAGTTGCGCTCCGCCGGTGTAGTCCGCCAGCGCCTTGGCTGCATTCGTCTTGGCGGCCTGCCGGATGGCAGTGAAAACGGCGGCGAGGTTCCACACGGGGCCGTGCACGGGGGTCTCCGTCTTTTTCGTCAGGCCCATCATGAAAGGCGAATAGGTGAGGCTGTACACGACGACGTTTTCCTTCTGCGCCAGGGTCAAGGCGTCTTCGATGCTGGCCTGACTGGAGTGGTCCCGCGTTTCGCCGATCAGCAAGAGCACACGCCGCCGCTGCGGCGGCCGCGCGGCGAGCATGCGCACCGATTCGATCACGGCGTCCGTCATCCGGCTTCCCTCACCGCCGCCCTGGAGGCGCCGCAGTGCATCACTCACCTTGCTCGCATCGGGTGTGAAGCCCTGAAGGACCGTGACCTCATCGCCGAAAGCGACGACGGCCGCTTCGCCGTGCTCGCCGATCACCAGCGGCTCGATGAGACTACCGACCCGCCGCACTTTGGCCAGCGTATCGCCCAAGGCCGGCCCCGGCCCCGGTTTGGATCAGCCACCACCAGCGAGATGGGAAAGTACGTGAAATCCAAGCTGAAGGGCTGCGGCCGCCCGTCCTCGTAGACTTCGAAATCCTGCTTGGTAAGGCCGTCCACATAGGCGGCGCGGCGGTCCGTCACGGTTGTGGGCGCAATCACAATTCGCACTGTTGCGCGCAACGGCTCCTGCGCCGTCGAGGCTGGGGCCAGGGCCAGCCCCAGCGATAGCGCCAGCATCATTCGCATACCGGGGCTTCCATCAACTCCGCGATCCGGTCGCGTGTCTCCAGCGTCAGCCGGTTGCGGTCCTTCAAGATCAGACCTGCGGTGGGGATGGGATCGCCGATGTGCATCACTACGCTGCCAGGCCGCACCAGCATGGAGCCCATCGGCAAAACCTCGCGGGTGCCTTGGATGGCCACCGGCACGATCGGCACCCCGGCTTTGATGGCGATGTAGGCCGCGCCTTCCTTGAATTCCTGCAGCTCGCCTTCGGAGCGCCCGCCCTCGGGGAACACCAGGGCCGATATGCCGCGCTCGCGGATGAGCCGGGCGGCTTCGGACATTGCCTTGAGGGAGGCGCGGGCGTCGTCCCGTGGAATCGAGATGTGTCCCGCGCGCCGCAGGTGGCCCCCAATGAAGGGGACCTTGAACAGGCCCTCTTTCGCCAGGAAGCGGAATTGCAACGGGACGTGCGCCAGGACCAGGGGCGTGTCCATCAGGCTGAGGTGATTGGGGGCGATGACGCAACCCCCGCGGGATGGAATCTTCTCCAGTCCCTCCACGCGCACCTGCATCCCGCTGATGAAGATCAGCATCCGCGACCAGGCGCGCGCGATCTTGTGCGGACCGTCGCCGCTGGTGTCGAACCACGAAACCAGCAGGGACAGGGTTCCCATGACCGCCGTTGCCAGGATGATCAGCGGATCGGTGAAGAAGTAGGCGCGGAGTTTTGACACCAGAACCTATTCTACGAGCAGCGCGCGGGCCTCGCCCACCAGGTAGAGGCTGCCGGTGATGAAGACGGCGTCCCCGGGCGCCGCTTCGCCCAGGATCTCCATGGCCCGTGAAAGATTCGCGGCCACGCGGAGCCGCGGGTGGTCCACCAGATCGCGCACCAGTTCCGGGCGAACGGCCCGCGGATGGGCGGGGGCGGTCAGGATGACCTCCTGGGCTACCGGAAGCAGGATGCTGGCCACCTCCGTCACGGCCTTGTCCCGCATGGCGCCGTAGATCAACCAGACGCGCCGGCCGCCGTAGAAACGCTGGATGTGGCTCGCCAGCGCCCGCGCCCCGGCCGGGTTGTGCGCGCCATCCAGCACGATCTCCGGCTCGCTCCGGACGCGCTCCAACCGCCCCGGCCAGCGGGCCAGCCGCAGCCCTTCCTCCATGGCCTCGGTCGGCACTCCGAGCACGCAGAGCGCGGCGATGGCCGTCAGCGCATTGGACACCTGGTGTTCCCCGGCCAGCCCGCACTCGACGCGCACGCGGCGCGGGCCCGCCGCTACGAACCGGCTGCCGCCCGCCTCGAGTTGGAGATCTTCCACTGCCCATTCGGAGGACTTCGTCAAGGGCGAGCCGGTCTGGGCGGCTCGCGCTTCGAACAGCGCCTCCACTTCGGGCCGCTGCGGTCCGGTCACCAGCGGAACGCCGGGCTTGATGATGCCCGCTTTTTCGCCGGCGATGGCTTCCAGGCTCTTGCCGAGGAAGGCCTCGTGGTCGTAATCCACGGGCGTGATCACCGAAACGGCCGGCGTCACCACGTTGGTCGCATCCAGACGTCCCCCGAGGCCGACTTCGAGGACCACGGTCTCCGCGCCCAGGTCGCGGAAGAGCAGGAAGGCCATGGCGGTTACCGTCTCGAAGTAAGTCGGATGGCAATCCAGCGAGCCGTCGGCGAGCAGCCGCTCGGCTTCGCGGTGCACGCGGTCGAAGGCCTGCGCAAAGAGTTCGCCCGAGACAGGACGTCCCGCCACCTGGATGCGCTCGGTTGGCTCCACCAGATGGGGAGAGGTGAACAAGCCGGTGCGCATCCCGGTGGCGCGCAGCGCCGATTCGAGCATGGCGCAGACGGAGCCCTTGCCGTTGGTCCCCGCCACATGCACGAAACGAAGGGAGTGATGCGGATTGCCGAGGTGATCGAGCAAAGTGGAGATTCGCTCCAGCCCGAGCTTCACGGTCGCGGACTCGTTGCCAAGAGAATAGAGGAATCGGACGGAATCGGGGTAGCTTGACAAACTACGGCCCATGGTACACTCGCACCGTGATGACAGGCAAGGCTCCGGCGGGTGCCGCATGAGAACATCGTCCCGGATTGAATCGCTCAGTTACGGAACAATCTACATTCTGGGCTGCATCGTGGCGGCCTTCCTCGCGCTGGGCCAGCCGACGCCCCTTCAGGAGCGGCTTGTGCAAGTGGCCTGCTCCTGGGGCTATGTCATCTACTACGTGCTGAATCTGCAGTAGCGCGGGTCATGCCATCCATCAACCTGTTGCACTAAACTAAGTGTGGACTTCCTCCGGGGACGAGGCACGGCCCAGGCGGCCGTGAGAGGAGGATTGTATGCCGATGCTCGAGAAGCTCGTGGCTTTTCTCGACCAGAACCAGGTGAAGTATACCCGTCACAGCCACCCGACGGCCTACACGGCTCGGGAGGTCGCGGCCATGGAGCATGTGCCCGCGCACAAGATTGCGAAGACGGTGGTGTTTTTCAGCGAGAACGGTTACGGCATGGCGGTGCTGCCGGGGGATAGCATGCTGGATCTGCAAGGACTGCGGGCGCTGCTCGGTGTCTCCAGGCTGCGGCTGGCGGCCGAAAGCGAGTTGAACGGCCTGTTCCCGGATTGCGAACTGGGAGCGATGGCGCCGTTCGGGAACATTTGGGGCGTTCCGGTTTTCGTGGACGGCGGACTGGCGGCCGAGGAGACCATCGCCTTCAACGCGGGCACCCACCGGGACGTGATTCACATGCGGTTTGACGACTACCAGCGGCTGGTGAAGCCCTCCATCGTGAGCGTCTCCCGGCACGCGGCGGCGTAACGGCCGGATACCAGGGACCGAATACAGACTTTTTCAGCCCGCGCGGCGTCTTTGAACAAGGAGCCTGAGATTTGATCTTTCGGGAAGTTGAAGACCCGGACCTGATCGCCAGGACGAAGCGGGGAAAGGTAGAGGCCTACAACATCCTCGTTTCGCGCTGGGAGAGACGTGTCTTCAATTACCTGCTGCGGCTGGTAGGCGACCGGGAAGACGCCATGGATCTGAGCCAGGAGGTCTTCCTGAAGGCTTACCAAAGCCTAGGCAAGTTGCAGGAACCGTCGCGGTTCGGCGGCTGGCTGTTTCGGATCGCTCACAATGAGGCCTTCTCTCACCTGCGCCGGAAGCGCCCTGAGGTCGACCTGGAAACGGCGCCTCCGGTGGCAGTCTCAAGGCCGCGGTTGGAGCCACTGGAGCTGTCGCTGGCCGTTCAGAGCGCGCTGGCGCGTCTCTCGATTGACCAGCGGGAGGCGGTGGTGTTGAAGATTTGCCAGGGTTTCAAGTTCGAGGAGATGGCGGAGATTCTGTCCTGCCCCGTCTCCACGGTGAAGTCCCGTGTGTACGCGGCCCTGGAGGTTCTGAAGGAAACTCTGGCTCCCATCGACGCGCGAGGTGTGGAATGAAATGCTCGCAATATGATTTGAAGGGTTATCTGTTGGGTGAATTGGGCGAGGCGGAGCGCCGCCCACTCGAGGAGCACCTGAAGGCATGCCAGGCCTGCGGGGAGGAATTGGAGCGGTTGCGCCTCACCCAGACTGCCTTGCTCAGTCTCCCCGACGAGGAGGCCCCGCACAAGATCGCCTTCGTCTCGGATAAAATCTTCGAGCCGCGGGGATGGGCCTGGTTCTGGAATTCCGGGCCCCGGCTGGCGTTCGGCTCGGCGGCCCTGCTGGCGGCGGCCATTCTGGTGCATGCCTGGGTCCGGCCGGCGCCGGTCTCCATGCCGGTGGCGGTGGACACCCAGGCGCTGGAGGCCCGCCTTCAAAATGAAGTGGCCCGGCGCGTGGAGGCGGTTCTGGAGAGGACCGCGGCCCAGTCGGGCGCCGAACAGTCGCAGCGGGTGGCCGGGTTGATAGCCGCCGCCGAGCGCCGCATGGAGCAGCAGCGCCAGGCCGATCTGCTGGCCATGCAGGAAAGCTTCCAGGTTCTTCAAAAGAAGATGAACGTCCAGTACCGTGCCAGCCTCTACTCCGGGAGCCTGCCATGAGACTGGCCGGTCTGATGGCGCTGCTGCTGGCGGCGGTTCTCCCGGCCACGCAACCCGCCAGGGTGAAGATCGCCAGGGGTTCGCTGACCACCATGGAGAGCAGCTTCGACGTTCGCCTCACCAAGCTGAGCCAGGATGATCCTTTTGATTTGCTGGGGAACACGCGGGGCGTCTATCTGAAGGGCTACGGCGCGGTCTTTACCACGGAGCTGAACCTGATCGTTACCCCCTCCATCACGCCTTTCCGGCCTTCCATCTCCAAGGCGGATGCCGAGAAGGTGCACCAGAGGAAGCTGCAGAAGCTCCCGGTGCTGAAGCGGGCCATGCGTGAAATGCTGATCGCCTCGGCCGCCGCTCTGGACCAGCTGCCGGCCGACGAGCAGGTGGTTTTGGCGGTCACGCTTTTCTACTACTCGTGGGAAGACCGGGCGGGCCTGCCATCGCAGATCGTTCTGCAAGCTCCCAAAAACGCCCTTCTTCAGGGCGCCGGCCGGGTTCCGGACGCGGCTTTTCGGGTTGAGGAACTCTGATCCATGCGCCTGGGAGAAATGCTCATTGAGCGCCGTTTGATTGCGCCCGAAGACCTTGACAGAGCGCTGGAAATCCAGCAGGAACGCGGGGAGAAGATCGGCAAGATCCTGGTGGATCTGGGCTTCGTGGCCCTGCGCGATGTGCTCGCGGCGCTCTCCGATCAACTGTCGATACCGCTGGCGGTCATCGAGGCTCCGCCGCCCGCTTCCCCGGAGACCGAGGGACTCTCGCCGCGCTTCATGCGGCAGTGCCGCTTCCTGCCCTTGGCGCTCCAGGATTCGACGCTCACCATCGCCATGGCCGACCCGCTGGACTTCGAGACGCGGTCGGCGGTGCGGGGCTTCACCGGGCTGAAGATTCAGCCGGCGCTGGCATCCGAGCAGGAGATTCTGGACGCCATCGACAAGTATTACGGCGAAGAGGAGAAGGCGCCCGCGGAACTGTCCGGGGACGCGGCCGAGGCCAGCGAGAACCTCGAACATCTGCGCGACATGGCCAGCGAGGCCCCCGTGATCCGGCTGGTCAACGCGACCATCGCCCAGGCGGTCGAGAAGCGCGCCAGCGACATCCACATCGAGCCCTTCGAGAAGGAGTTCCGCGTCCGCTACCGTGTCGACGGCGTGCTGCAGAACCAGGATGCCCCGCCGCGGGAATTGAAAGCCGCCATCATCTCGCGGGTGAAGCTGATGGCGAAGCTCAACATCGCCGAGCGGCGCCTGCCCGCAAGACGGCCGCATCAAGATCAAGATCCTGGGCCGCGAAGTGGACCTGCGCGTCTCGACCCTGCCCACGCTCTACGGCGAAAGCGTCGTCATGCGCCTGCTGGACCGGTCCGCGGGTGACTTCTATGACCTCCACCGGCTGGGCTTCGACCAGCACATGCTCACCCGCATGGAGCACTTCACCTCGCTGCCGCACGGCATCTTTCTGGTGACCGGCCCGACCGGGAGCGGCAAGTCCACCACGCTCTATTCGGCGCTCAAGCTCATCAACCAGCCCGACAAGAAGATCATCACCATCGAAGACCCCGTCGAGTATCAAATGGACGGCATCAACCAGATCCACGTCAACCCGCAGATCGGGCTGACGTTCGCCTCGGGACTGCGCCACATCGTGCGCCAGGATCCCGACGTGATCATGGTCGGTGAAATCCGCGACCGGGAGACGGCCGACATCGCCATCCGGGCCGCGCTGACCGGCCACTTCGTCTATTCGACGCTGCACACCAACGACGCCCCCAGCGCCATCACCCGCCTCTCGGACATGGGCGTGGAAAACTACCTGCTGAGCTCCTCGCTGGTCGCCGTGCTGGCCCAGCGGCTGGTGCGCGTCATCTGCAAACACTGCAAAGTTTCCGACGGGCTGCACACCAGCCCGGACGGCGAGACGTTTCCCTGCTGGCGCGGGGCCGGCTGCGTGGAGTGCTCCGGGACCGGCTTTACGGGCCGCGTCGGGATTTTCGAGTTGATGGAGATGAACGACGAGCTCCGCGAACTGATCATGCGCAATGCCGACGCCTCCGAGATCACCGCCGCCGCCCGGCGGCACGGGATGAGCAGCCTGCGGGAAGACGGCTGGGGCAAGGCGAAATCCGGATTGACCACGGCCGGCGAAGTGTTGCGGGTCACGCAGGAATTCTGATGGCGGCCTTTTACTTCAAAGCGGTGGCCGCCGACGGCAAGCTCCGCACCGGGACGCTCACCGGGGAGACGGAGAAAGCGGTCGCCTCCGAGCTCCGGCGGCAGGGTCTTGTCCCGGTTTACGTGGGCGCCCAGTCCCAGACTGGATTCCGCTGGCGGCTGCCCAGCCTCGTGCTGCGGCAGGCGCCGGACGTGCTGTTCTTCACGCAGGAGCTGGCGACGCTGCTCAAGGCCGGCGTGCCGCTGGACCGGGCGTTGTCGATCACCGCCGAATTGACCGAGAGGCCGAGCTTCCGCGCCGTCGTACAGGATGTGCTGCGGCTCCTCAAGGGCGGCAAGTCGCTGGCCGACAGCCTCTCGACGCATCCCGTCTATTTCTCGGACCTGTACGTGAACATGGTGCGCGCCGGAGAGGCCAGCGGGGCGCTGGCGGCCGTATTCGAGAGACTCGCCGAGTTCGAGACCTCGCACGATGAGTTGCGCGGATACATGATTTCGTCGATGATCTACCCGGCGCTGCTCTCGCTGGTGGGTCTGGCCTCGGTTCTGGTGTTGATGAACTTCGTGGCCCCGCGCTTCGCCAGCGTGTTCGAGCAGTCCCGCATGCCGATTCCCACGCCCACCCGGATCATGATGGAAGCCAGCCGGTGGAGCCGCACCTACGGCTGGATACTGGCCGCCGCGCTGCTGGTTGCGGCCGGCGCGCTGCACTCCTACATCCGGACCGCGCGCGGCCGCCTTTGGTGGGACACGTTGCGGCTCAAAATTCCGGTTCTGGGCGTGGCGCTGCGCAAGGCCGAGACCGCCCGCTTCGCGCGGGCCATGAGCACGCTGGTCTCTAACGGCGTGGCCCTGGTTCAATCCATCGCCATCGCCGGCGCCACATTGAACAACCGGCGCATCGCCGGGTCGCTTGAGGCGGTCGCGCGCGGCGTCAAGCGCGGCGAGGGAATCGCGGCGCCGCTGGCGAAGACGGGCGAGTTTCCTCCGTTGGCCGGGCACTTGCTGACCGTGGGAGAGGAGACCGGCCGGCTGGATGAAATGTTCTCCCGCATGGCCGAGATCTACGAGGGCGAGACGCGGGTGGCGATCCGCCGCCTGACAGCTTTGTTCGAGCCGCTGGTTATCCTGGTGATGGGCGTCTTGGTGGGCGCGCTGATCCTAAGCATGTTGCTCGCAATCACGAGCATCAACGAGGTGGCGGTATAGAAATGAGAAACCGGAACGGAAGACGACAGGCCGGCGTCACGCTGATCGAGATGCTGGTCGTGGTGACGATCATCGCGCTCTTTGCGATGCTGGTCGCCCCCCGATTGCTGCGCAAGACCGACACGGCCCGCATCACGGCCGCGCGCGCCCAGATCAATAGTTTCATGACCGCTCTGGGCGCTTACAAACTGGACACCGGCACTTTCCCCAGCACGGAGCAGGGCCTCCAAGCTCTGAGGGCACAGCCCGCCGGCATGACGCAGTGGGATGGGCCCTACCTGCCGCAGGAGATCCCTGTCGATCCCGTGGGCCCGTCCCTACATCTATAAGTATCCCGGCGAGCATGGAGATGAGCCCGATGTCATCTCTCTCGGCCTCGACGGGCAGCCTGGCGGTGATGGGCTCAACGCCGACATCGTGAGTTGGAAGAGTCAATGACGGAATTGGGTGATTTGGAGATTGGGAGATTTGGTGATTGTCTGGGCATCGCTCAATCGCCAAATCGCCAAATCACTAAATCGCCAAATGGCGTCACCCTGCTCGAGATGCTCATCGTGCTGGGCTTGATCGGCCTGCTGGTGGGAATCAGTTTCCCTTCGGTCTCCTCGGGCGTCGACACGCTGCGTCTCATGTCGGCGTCGGACTCCCTGGCCAGTTTTCTCAACGGGGCGCTGACCCGCGCGGAGCGCAGGCAACAGGCCGTCGAGATCACCATCGACCCGTCTGAAAACGTGGTCCTCATGCGGTCCACGGAGCCCGGCTTCGAGCGCCGGCTGCAGATGCCCACGGGGGTCCGGATCGTGAACGTGCTGCCGCCCCCGATCGGCGAACCCGGCCGACCGCGGCGGTTCGTCTCTTACCCGGGCGGCACTGTCCCGCGCTTCGGCGTGGAACTCGTTAACAGCCGGGGCGCACGCCGCATTCTGCGCATCGATCCGATCACCAGCGTCGCCCAGGTGGAGAGAGTCGCGGCTCAATGAAGAGCAGGGGCTTCACGCTTCTGGAGATGCTGGTGGCCACCCTGATCATGGGGATCGCGGTGGTCGCCCTGCTGTCGAACATCTCCACTTCTCTCAGGCACGCCTCCCGGGTCACCGACAACGACCGGGCCGCTCTGGCGGCCAAGCGCAAAATGGACGAACTGCTCCTCGACACGCGGTTCTCTCCGAGGCTCCGTTCTGGAAGGCAGGTTCGATCCGGCCGCCACCGGGATGAATGGGGGCTGGAGGGCGCGGCTCACCGTCTTCGAAGCGCCTCCCGATCCCACGCCCGGGACGCCGCTGCTGGAGCGTGTGGAACTGGAGATCTGGTGGGTGAGCGGGGTGCGCCGGCGCACCCTCACGCTGGAGGCGTTTCGCCGGGGGGCGATCCCACTTCCGGCGAGGCCGGGGGGGCTGCCATGAAAGGCACAAGCGCCCGCGGGGTCACGCTGCTCGAACTGCTGCTCGCCGTGTCCCTGCTGGGCCTGCTTTCGGTCGGGATGCTGACGGCGCTGCGCGTGGGCGTGAACGCCATGGGCAAGGCCAACACGAGGCTGATGGACAACCGCCGCATGGCCGGCGTGCAGCGGATCCTGGAGGACGAGATCGCGGGCTTCATGCCGGTCATGGCGACCTGCTGCCGGACGGCGAGCGGCCCCCCATGCCGATGCCCTTCTTCCAAGGCGAGCCGCAGTCGATGCGATTGGTGTCCTCGTACTCGCTCGGCGAGGGCTGGCGCGGCATGCGCGCAGGTTCTGGAATTTCAGGTGATTCCGGGCGAGCGGGGCGCCGGCGTGCGTCTGGTGGTCAACGAGCACCTTTACACCGGCCCCTCTCGGCCGGCGCGTTCTGTCTTGGCACGGCGCCCGACCACGCAGCTCGGAGTGCAGGTGCCGCTTTTCCGGCCCATCGTGGTGGGCCCATATTCGTTCGTTCTCGCCGACCGTCTGGCCTTCTGCCGCTTTTCCTATCGCGAGGTGTTGCCGCTGCCGGCCGGGGAGCGCTGGGTCGAGCGCTGGATCACGCCGCGGTGGCCCAGCGCCGTGCGCATCGACATGGCCCCTATCGAAGCGGGCGCCGTGGGGATTCAGCCGCTGTCGATCTACCGCGCCGATCCGGGTCACCGCGGAGCCAGGAGCGGGGTATGGCGGCTAGGGCGCGGACACGACCAGTGGCAGCGCGCTGCTGGCCGTGCTGTGGCTGTCGGCGGCGCTCGCCGCCATCGCCTTTTCGTTGGCCAGCACGGTGCGCGGAGAACTGGAGCGCACCTCCACCGCCTGGGACGGAGCGCGGGCCTACTACCTGGCCACGGGGGCGCTGGACCGCGCGCTGATCTACATGCAGTGGGGGCCGCGGTTCCCGCTGCCGGACGGCTCCTCGCGCTATTTCTCGCCCTGGACGAACCAGCTTCACTTCGTGTTTCCATCGGGAGAAGCGAGCGTCGACATCCTGCCCGAGTCGGCCCGTCTGAACCTCAACTCCGCTCCGCCGGAAGATCTGGTCCGGCTGCTGGCCGCGCTGGGAGCCCCCCCTCCGCAGGCAGCCGAGATTATCGCGGCCATTCTGGACTGGCGGACTGCGCCTCCCGCGGGCGCAGCTTACGGAATTCGACCGGCATTATCTCTCGCTCACTCCGTCTTTTGGCGCCCGGCATGCGTCTTTCCAAGAGGTTGAGGAACTTCTGTTGGTCAGAGGCATGACACCGGAGCTTTTCTACGGTTCCCTGGAGCGCGATCCACAGGGCCGCTTGGCGCCGCGGGCGGGCTTGACGGACTGCGTCACCGTCTATGGCGGCGGGGCGCGGTGGATGTGAACACCGCGCCCGCCGGCGGTGCTGGCGGCGGTGGGACTCGGGCCTCAGTGGGTCGATGCCATCCTTCAGGCGCGGCGGGTGCAGCCCTTTCGCTCGCTTGAGCAACTGCGCGCGATGGGCTTCCCCGATGAGCTTCTGGCGCGCCTGGGGATCGGGGGCGGGCGCGTGTACACGCTCCGGGCCACGCGCCAGGCTGCGTGCGGCTGACGGCAGGCTTTCGGATCTCAGCGCGCTCGGCGGGCGCCACGGTGATGCTCGGAGGTTCGGGATCTGGGGCCGGCTACCAGGTTCTTCGCTGGCATGATCGCATCTGGGAGCAGGAACGGACGATGGACGCAAGATCGATCCTTGCAATAGGCACCGGCGTAGGCATTGAGATCGTCGGCCAGGACCTGCATGTCGCCGTTGCGCGCGTGCGCCCCGGCGGAATCAAGGTGCTGGGCACACGGTCATCACCGCTTTCCGCCAGCGGCCCGCCGCCGAGTGGGGCGCCGAATACGCCGGCTTCCTGCGCCGCCTGGGCGCCGGCCACCTGGCGGCCACCGTCCTGCTTGCCGAGGACGGAAGTGATCGTGCGCCAGGTCGCCCTCCCCGGCGTGGCCGCCCGGGACCTGGCGCGGCGCGATGCAGCTTCCAGATCGATTCGCTGCACCCCTACGGAGAGGACGAAGCCGCAGCACACCTGGGCCCGGCTCCCGGGCACCGAGACAGTGCTGGTTGGCATCGCGCGCAAGGTGGTCGTGGAGCGCTATGCCGAGATGTTCATCGAGGCGGGAATCAAGGTCGCTGTCCTTCTCCTTTTCCGCGGCGGCTCCACTCCGCCTCGCGGATGCTCGTCGGCGCCGCCGGCGGGCGGCTTCCTGGCGATCGGCGGCGACGGGAGTTGGAGGCCTACGGCGAAAGCCCGGCGCGGCCCCTGCTCTCGGCGGTCTTGGATCCCCCGCTGGAAAGGCCGCGGCGCTGGCGGCGGCCGAATTGCGGCTGCCTCCGGAGACCCAGCCCGTGGACGCTGGCGGAGATCCTGCCCAAGCCGCAGATCCTGCCCCGGCGGATTTCGATTCTTCCCGCGGAGCGCTGGCCTATGCCGACGGCGCTGGCCGGGGCTTGCCCCCGGCTGGCGCTGAAGGCCAACCTCCTGCCGCCCGAGTTGCGCAGCTCGAGCTCGCGGATGATTTTCGTGCCGACCGTGGCTCTGGCCGCGGTCCTCCTGCTCCTGGCGGTGGCTCTGGCGGCGCAGGGGACTTTCGAGCAGCGGCGCGCAACTCGCGCTGCTTGCAGGCCGAGATCGACGGCTCGAGCCGCCGGCCGAGAAAGCTGACGCCGTGCGCAAGGCCGCGGAATCGACGCAGAGGCCGCATCCAGCTTCTCGACGGCTTTCGCCGCCGCACCCGCGCGGATCTGGACGCGCTGGACGAGCTGACCCGGCTGATCGAGCCGCCCGCCTGGCTCACGCGCTGGAGATGGACGCGAGACGGTGGCGATTTCCGGCCAAATCGAACAGGCCGCTCCGCTTCTGAAGCTGCTGGACAGCTCGCCGCACTTCTCGAACTCGGAGTTCGCCGGGCCAGCTTGGCAAGGCGGACAAGTTCGAACGTCTTCGAATCCGCACGCAGCGCGAGGAGGTGGCGCCATGACCCTCGGGCACGCGGGACCGGAGAGCTCTGGTGCTGCTGGGCGGTCGCGGCGATGGTTCTGCGTGGTGGTGCGGCTCGCGCTTCCGGACCAGGGCGCGCCGCCCGATTCGGCGGGCCCGATTCGATCGCCAGCCGCCGCCAAGCGGCTCGCCAAGGTGCGGCAGTTGGCAGTCGACGCTTGCCGGCCAGAGAGCAGACGCTCAAGGCTCTCGCGGCCGAGCTGGCGCAGCGGGAGAAAGGCATGATCCAAGCCGACACGCCTGGCGCAGGCGCAGGCGCAACTGATGCAAATCGTGCGCCGGTTGGCCGCCGCGCAAGAGCCACCCGATCGATATCCGCTCCGCGGAAGTCGGCCAGACCCGGCCGCTGGGGGATGACTACGGCGAAATCTCGATTCCGATGTCCTTCGTTTGCCGCATCGATCAGTTTGTCAACCTGCTGGCCGACGCTCACGGCGCAGCCGGAACTGCTGGCGGCGGGCGGACTGCGAATCTCGGCCGGCGATGTCAAGGAGAAGACCATCAACGTCCGGCTGACGCTCTCCGGCGTGGTGCCGCGAAAGCTGGTCCCCGCAAGCGGGGGCAGGGCTGCTATGAAGCGGAAACTGATGCTTCTGAATTTGGCGCTGCTGGTGCTGGCCGGCCGCGGCGCTGGCAATTGCGCGTGAGGTGGCGCGAGGGCAAGGCGCAGGAACGGCGAGGTCCTCCAGCCGGTCCGCCAAGCCGCTGGTCGCCCTCCACGGCCGGGCTTCCGAAGCGCCGCCGCCGGCCAGCGCGGGCGGCTATAGCGAGGTCGCGCAGAAGACGCTCTTTTCCAGGGACCGCAATCCCAACGTGGTCGTCGAGGTCGCGCCTCCCAAGCCGGTGCCGGCGTTTCCGGTGGCCTACGGCATGATGAGCCTGGGCGGCGGGCCCACCGGGATTCTGAGCGAGAAGGCCGGGGCCGCAGCCGGGGCTATTCGCCCGGCGACAAAGTGGGGGAGTTCACGCTGCTCGGCGGTGGAAGACGACGCGTTCGTGCTGGAGTGGGATGGCCAGCAGTTCCGTAAGAGCCTCCAGGAACTGAAGCCTGCAGCCGGGTGCGCAGGCAGCCGCGAGGTCGCGGCAAAGCCCGCGGCCGGTTCCGCGCCCCAGCGGTGGCTGCCAGTGCGCCGCCGTGGATCGCCGGGCCCGGCGCGAAAGTGCGGAGAACTTAGAGACTGCGTGGCCGGGTGACACTTCGCCGGCAGGCACGGTTCGCAATGGCTATCGCAAGGTGGTCACCCAGACGCCGTTCGGCAACCCATGCCGCTGGGATTTGGTGAAATGAACGCACAAAGAGAGCACGGACGAGACAGATGCTGGTTACGAGGATCGGATCTGCAACTGCTGGTTCGCGGCGGCTGCTCGCCGGCTGCCCGCTCGGAAGGCCAGGACAAACCCGCGGGCGAAGACCGCGCCGAAGCCAAGACGCGGCCGCGGCGAAGGAGACGGCAAGACAGTACGTGAGAGCGGAAGACGCCCTTCGGCACCATGAAGTTCGAGGAGAAGACGGAGGACTCCAGAAGCGCGCGAGGAGCCGCCTGCCAACATGCGAGCCTTCGACGAGGGCGACACCTGCGGTTTCGACGGCACTCGCCGTTCGGCGTGACCGAATGGGTCCAGAAGAAGAGCGAATTGAACGAGACGGAGAAGGAAGCGTGGGAGCGGGAGACGGGCCAAGAAGCCGGCAGACGCAGCGGCAAAGCCGTAAGGAGGCAAAGATGAGACAGCACGGATTCGCGCGATCGCGCTTTGGCTGGCCATGCTCGCGGTGCTGTACGGTCCAGCAGCAGGCGACTCCAGCGCAGCCGCCCCGCCGCGGCGCCCGCCGCAGCGCCAGCAGACCAGCCGCCGCCGGCGGCCGCGGTCACTCCGACGCCCTCCGGGCCGGGCTCCTCCTCCAACTTGGAGAACGCCTCGCTGACCGAGGTGATCGACATTCTGGCGCGGCAGCTCAAGATCAACTACATCCTGGACCCGCGCGTCAAGGGCTCCGTCACGGTGAACACCTACGGCGAGATGCGGGAAGTGGATCCGCGGCGTCTGCTCGACACCATCCTGCGGGTCAACGGCGCGGCCATGGTGCAGGTGGGCGACATCTACCGCATCGTGCCGCTGGCCGATGTCACGCGGCTGCCGATCAGCCTCGAAGTCAACCCGCAGTCCATCCCCGAACGACGAGCAGGTCTCGTTGAACCTGATCTTTCTGAAGTACGCCACGGTCGGCCGAGCTCTCCAAGCTGCTGGAGAAGTTCCTGGGCGAAGGCGCCACCATGATCACCTACGATCCCGCCAACCTGCTGCTGATCCTCGACAACAACCGCAACATGCGGCGGACCATGGAGCTGATCGCCCTGTTCGACAGCGATGCGCTGGCCAGCCAGAGCGTGAGGCTGTTCGAAGTCAAGAACGGCAGCCCCACCGACATCGCCAAGGAACTGGAGACCGTTTTCCGCTCCATTTCGCTCGGGCGAGAAGAGCAGCGCCGTGAAGTTCATGCCCCTGGAGCGGATCAACACCATCATCGCGGTGGCCCCCAATCCCGGCGTTTTCGAAGACGGTGGACAACTGGCTGGAGAAGTTGGACGTCCAGCGTCCAGGTCACGGTCGGCTCCATGGACAACTACGTCTACCGCGTCAAGTACGGACAGGCGGACATCCTGGCGATGGCCATCATGCAGCTCTACATGGGTATGCTCGGCTACGGCGGCGGCTACGGTGGGTATGGTGGCGGCTACGGCGGCGGCTATCGGCGGCGGCTATGGCGGCGGTTATGGCGGGTACCCTGGCGGCTACGGGGGATTCTCCGGCGGGTACGGCATGCCCCCAGGCGGCGGCTACGGAGGTGGAGGCTTCTATCCGGGCCAAGGCGCCGCCGGCATGGGCTACTCGTCCATGGCGGCGAGGTCTGGCGTTGGAGCAACCGCGCAGACGGGGCAGGGGACTATTGCAGCCACAACCGGGACGCCGCAGGGCGGCGCGGTGACAGGCGGTTCGGCGTTCGGAGGGCTGGCGGGCTCCTATTTAGGCGGCGGTTATGGCATGGGCCTCGCGATCCCGGAAGGCATGCCGCGGGTTGTCCCCAACCCCATGGACAACACTCTCCTGATTCAGGCCACGCCTCAGGAGTACGAGAAGATTCTGAAGCTGCTGAGGGATCTGGACGTGGCGCCGCGCCAGGTCCTGATCGAAGCCAAGATCTATGAGGTCTACCCTGACCGGCGCCTTCCCGGCCGGCGTGACCGCCTACTTGCAGCGGACGGGATGCAACGATCTGGGAGGCGCCCAGTCGCTGGCGAACCTTTCCACGCGGACGCCCCAGATCGCCAGCGCCGCGCGGCCTGGTGCTGACGGCCGGCACGTTGGTGGGCCAGCAGCCGGCAGCTTCTGGGCATTCTGACGGCCTCGGAAGACAACCGCAAAACGAAGGTGATTTCGGCCCCCGTGCATCATCGCCACCGACAGCATCCCGGCCTCGATCAACGTGGGCCAGGACGTGCCCACGCTCACTTCCCAGGCCGTCACGGGCATGCAGTCAGGCGGCAATTCGCTCTTTGCCAACACGATCTCGAACCGCAGCAGCGGCGTGACCCTGAAGCATCGTGGCCCGGGTCAATCCCAGCGGCATCGTTACCCTGGTCATCGACTCAGGAGGTCAGCACGCCGCAGGCGCCGGGGGCCAGCGCCGCCATCCAGTCGCCGTCGTTCTCCACCCGGACTCTCCAAACCCAGGTGACGGTCCAGGATGGCGACACGATCGCCATCGGGGGGATTATCCGGGAGATCGGACACTTCCAGCAGCGCCGGAGTCCCCTTCTTGCACCGGATTCCGGTGCTGGGCGCCGCTTTTGGGGCCAAGTCCACGACCAAGGAGCGCACCGAACTGGTTGTTTTCATGACCCCTAGGGTCATTTACGACACCAACGCCATGGCCGAAGCCAGCGATGAGCTCAAAGCCAAGCTGAAGCGCCTCACCAAGATCATCCAGGAGTAGTGGAGTGGTCCCCCCAGGCCCTGCCCCCATCCGCCGAAAATAGGTTGACTTGCCCCCCGCATCATGGTTTAATTGCATGCAAGTGCTTGTACCGGGTCGAGGCTGATGGGGGAGCGGGGAATCCGCTCACATTTTTCCCTTGACTCGGAGACACCGCTAGTGTTATGAATGACTTGATCGCGTCCGATGAGCGTGGCGGCATTTATTGGGTCGAATCCCGCGAGCACCAAGGAAAGCAGGGTTACGTAAGGCCCGAGAAAGATTGAAGATCGCCAGCCTGCCAGAGTTGGAAGGGTGTGGATGCTCTGACCGAAGGGGCGTCGTGGCGGCGAAGGAAGCATCAGACTTTAAGCTGTACTGAGGCTCAGGTTAAAAGAGCACTCTCATCAATTCAAATTCGAAATTCACAAGGAGAAGGAAATGGCAGATTTTCGGAAGTTGTTGCTGGCGTTGATCGTGGGGGCTCTGCTTTTCGCCACCACCGTCGGCGCCGCAGAGTACGCTTGCAGTGCGACGGCCGTCCCGACGTTGGTTCGTTCGGAAGCGCTCGCTGATTACGTGGGCGACATCCTGCTCACCTGCGCCGGCACCGTGCCGGCGCAAGGGATCATGGCCAACATCAGGGTGACACTGGGCACCAACATCACCAGCAACCCGGTCTCGCGGTAGCATCAGCGAAGCGACGCTGATTCTGGACAACGGGGCCGGTGCTTTCAAGGGGTATTCCTCCACCAGCCCGCTCACCCCTTACACCGACGGCACCCAGAACGTTTATCAGGCCCTCCAGATCACCGCCAATGAGATTGAGTGGCAGGGCGTGGTTCTGGCCGGCGCCGGCAGCGCCTGGGTTCGAGACCATCCGTCTGACCAACATCCGGGCCAACGCCCAGGGCCTCGGCGCCGGTGCGCCGATCGCCGCTACGATCAACATCACCAGCCCGACGTCGGTGCCGGTCAACAACAATTCTCTGGTGGTTGCCAACATCCGCCAGGGTTTGACCTTCACCGTGACCCCCGCGACCTTCAAGAGCTGCGTGGAACCGGAAGAAGATGAGGGTTTCACCCTGAACTTCGCAGAAGGTTTCGGCACGGCGTTCAAGCCGCAGCGTAACCTCCTGGGCGATCGCCTACGCCCCACACGGTTCCCGGCGGCGGCTACCAGGACGAGTCCGGCTTCAACCCGACGGCTTTCGTAGATGCTGCTCTGCCGGGTGGCGGAAGCTTGCTCGGACCAACTCTCATCGGAAACGCGAATCAGGGCACCCGCCTTGTTGCGCAGGATCAAGGCTGTTCCCGCCGGCGTGACCCTGACTGCTCCTCTGGTCGTCACGACGACGAACGGTCTTGATCGCTACTCTCTACTCGGGCTACTCCACCACTAGCCTTCAGCTGGCGGCAGCGCTGCGTCATCCGGCGCCATTGCGCTCGACGCGTCCGGCAACGGCTCGATCGTGTACGAAGTGACGGGCTATTCACTGGTCAACACCGCCTCATCGTTCTCGGATATCGTGGAGATACCGATTGAGGTCGACTTCGACTTCCCTGGAACGCTTGGTTCGGCCACGGCGAACGGCAGCTTCGCGCCGATCTCCACAGTGGCTACCGCCAGCGTCACCGCTCCGGAGCCGAGGTTTGTTGACACGGGCGCCCCGGATCTGGCGGTGCTCTCAATCGGCCCCTGCCGCACAATCCTGCTGTTCCCGTACCTGACCAACCAGGCCGGTTTTGACACCGGTGTGGTGGTTTCGAACACCAGCAAGGATCCGCTCGGCACGGCTAACCAAGCCGGTGCTTGCACGCTGAGCTTCTTTGGCAGCAAGAGCGGCAGCGCTCTGACCACGGCTCAGGCGACGCAGGTCAGTCCGACTGTGCCTGCCGGTTCCCAACTCGTCATGCTGTTGTCGACCGCCGGCAGCGTAGTCAATGCTGATGGCACGACCGCCGCTTGCGCCACCGGCGCCTGCGCACTGCCTGGCTTCCAGGGCTACATGTTCGCGATCTGCGACTTCCAGTTCGCGCATGGCTTTGCGTTTGTCAGCGATGTCGGCGCGACCAAGCTGGCCCAGGGCTACCTGGCGCTGGTCATTCCGGATCGGACTCGACGACGGAAGGCTGCCCAAGCATGCGTCCCTCCCCGGCGCCGTGTTCGGGAACAACCAGGGCGAGCAGCTCGCTCAATAAGTAGCTAGAGTCTGTTAGTTCTGGAGCGAGAGGGAGAACATCCCTCTCGCTCTTTTTTTGTGTTCACCCCTGCTGCTTTCGCCCCCGAGATTCTGGGATTCCCCCCGGCTTGATCGTGCTAGAATTGGGCTTGCCATTTCGCGTCTGGCCTGTTCGCCGCCTGGCGAACGGGGCTCTATTCTACGCACCCGAGGTCCTCATGAGCACCGGAAAGAAACTTGCCGCTTCATTGTTTCTGCTGGCCTGCGCCGCGGCGCAGGCGTTTGCAGGCAACGTGTTTGTCCTGCCCGCGAGCACGTTCGACACCAGCGTGCCGGTCTATACCGACAATCCGTTCCAAAGCCTGGCTGCGGTGACCGTGCCGGTGGCGGTTCGGAGTGTCCACGCTAAGCCGGACGGTTCCAAGTTTTATGTCGTCTCGGCCAACGATACGGACACGATCCTGGTGTTCAACGCAGAACTCAACACGGTGCTGAAGCGGATCAGCCTTGCGACACCGGTGCGGGCGGCAGGCGTAAGCCCCGACGGCAAGCGGCTGCTGGTGCTGGCCGGTGCGCTGCACGTGTACGATCTCACCACCAGCGATGATGCGGAGATTACACTGTCGATCGCGCCGGATCTGGGCGTCGACCCGGGCGATCTGGCTTTCAGCCCGGACTCGAAGCGCGCGTACTTCCTGAGCGCCCAGTCGGAAAGAGTGACCGCCTTCGATCTCGCCGGCAGCAGCACCGTGGGTATGGACGTTACGGTGCAGGGCGCCACTGCGGTCGCAGTCGCCCCTAACGGGGACGTCTATGCTTCCGGCACGGGCGGCGTGGCCGTGATCGACGGCGTCACCACGGCGCTGCGCGGGCGGATAAATTTCGCCGGCCGGCCGGGCAAGGCCGTGTTCACCCCGAACGGCAGATACGCGTTGCTGCTCAACCAGCAGCCATCCGCGGCCGATGGACTGGCGTTTCTGATCGATCTCCGAACCCGGGAGCTGGCCGGAGTCCTGCCCATGCCTGTCGGTGCGGACCCGGCGCTGGTTCAATTGGCTGCCGCTGACAACGAAAACTTCTATGCGGTGTCCCAAGCCGCCCGTAAACTGGTCCGCATCACTCTGGATGAGTCCAATACGGCCCATCCTCTGGATCTGGAGACTGCGGGCTTCCTGTTGGCCAGCAAGTCCGACGTCAGGGCCATGGCCATATCGAACCATCAGCCGGCGGCGAAATTCATTTTCGTGGCCACCGCGGCCAGCCTCTCGCGCGGGCTCCTCTTGTTCAATCAATCGCAGGACTTGAGCCTTGCAACCGTGCCGATCTCCGTGCAACTGGCGGGGGCCGCGAGCACGGCGGCGCCTGAAGATTACGTCAAGTTCAACGATGGGCAGACGGTGATCGCAGGTTCTACCACCCAGCCCCTGGTTCTTAGGGTATGGGATGTGAATGGCCGGCCGGTTTTCAATAAGAGCGTCCAGTTTTCGACTCAGGCGGAGGGCGTCACCATCGAAACGCCGGTTTCTCAAACGACCAGCGAAGGGTTCGCCAGCACTCGCATCACCGTGCCCGATGTTCCGGGCCAGGAGATCAGGATCAACGTAAGCCTGGCCGAGTGGCCCGGCGCCCCCATTTACTTCACCGTCTTGACCGGCGGCGGAAGCGGCGGAGGCGGTGGATTCGGCGCCCTTAGAATACATTCGGGCAACGGCCAGTTGGTGCGTGCGAATTACATCACTACTTTCCCCCTCCAGGTGCGCCTGACCGATGATGCTGGCCTGCCCATTCCCGGAGCCACGGTTGGATGGGCGGTCTCCAGCGGCAAGGGCCTTGTCATTCCGTTCAGCAGCCAGACAGATCTGAATGGAATCGCGGAATCCAAGTTTATCGGCCAGCCTACGCTGCAGAGTTTCGCGTCCTACTTTAAGTCAACGGTCACAGCCAGCGCCACGGGCTACAATCCCGTGGATTTCGCCTTGACTACGGTTCAAGATTTCTTCTACGTGCCTTCAACGCAACTGCTGGCGCCGGCCCTCGACAACATGTCAATAGCGGGTCAGGCCGGACAGACGCTGACCGGCGCCATCAAGGTGCAGGTGAAGGCCTTCGCGGGCACGCAGGCCGGGCAGGGCGTACCGAACGTGGGCGTGACCTTGAGAACCAACCTGGATCCCGAGACTTCTCCCTTCGGTAAATGCTCGGGCGAGGGAGGAGCCGCGTTGACTAACGCGTCGGGGCTGGCCGTCTGCGATCTGACCCTGGGTGGAGCGACCGGCGGGCCATTGTTTGTGAACGTCGACGTGGGCGGATACACCTCGTATGCCATAATGCTCACAGTAACCGCGGGACCTCCGGGCCGAATCGACATCTTCAGCGGCGATCATCAATCCGGCGACCGGGGAGCAGTTTTGCCGCTTCCTCTGGTGGCTCAAGTGAGCGACAATTTTGGCAACTTGCTGCCCGGGACGCAAGTGACCTGGGAATCGGTGACTCCGGGAGGAGTGATTTTCGTCGACCCGGTCACGGTTGCCGATGCCGAGGGTAAGGTGAGAACGTCGGTGCGACTGGGCAACACGCCCGGTCCGCTGCAGGTGCGCGTCCGAGCCGGAAGCGCGGAGGCGATTTTCAACCTCTCCGAGAATGTGACGGTCTCCAGCTTCACCAAGGTTTCGGGTGATTCGCAAAGCACTCCCATCGGCCAGGCTTTTGCCAGCCCTATCGTTGTTCAACTGAAGGGTGAAGGCGGCCAAGGGATAGCAGGCATCGCAGTGGCCTTTTCAGTGGCCAGCGGGTCTGCCACGCTTGGGTCAGCGGGTGCCACCACCGACAGCCAGGGACGGGCTTCCACAACTGTTACGGCCGGCGGCACGGCGGGTCCCATTGCGATCACGGCTGCCGCTCTGGGCCACAGCGTGACCTTCAATCTGACGGCGCGGCCGCCGGGGCCGCTGGTGCTGCTCCAGAACATCCGCAATGCGGTTAGCGGGGACCAGGGAGTCGCGCCCGGCGCCATCATCGCGATCTACGGCCAGGGGATAGCCCCGGGCATTCAGGGATCGGTGGTGGCTAATGGCGGGCTGCTGATCGGGCCTCTGCCAACCACGCTGGCCGGTGTTGAAGTGCTGTTCGGCTCCACCAGTGCGCCCATTTACCACGTCAACAACATCAGCGGCCAGGAGTTTGTGGTGGTCCAGGCGCCATTCGAGCTCGCCGCCGGAGTAACCTCCGTGACGGTCCGGGTCGCGGGCGGCTCCACCCAGATCGACAATGTTCCGGTGAAGACCTACCAGCCGGGTATCTTCGAGATGCTGGGGACCTCCGGTCAGCGCTGGGCCATTCTAACCAGGGATGACGGCAGCCTCGTCACGCTGGACAGCCCTCTACGGAAGGGCGTCGATAGAAGGCTCCGCATGTACGCCGGAGGGCTCGGGCAGACCAGTCCGGCCCTGACCACCAATGGGGTCGGCGTGACCGGCCAGAACGTCCTGGCTCAGTTGTCGGTGTACATGGTGACCACGGACGGCAGCTCCGTGACCGTGTCCTCCGCACAGCCGCTGGTCGGGGTAGTCGGCGTCTTCATGCTGACCATCGACGTCCCCGCCACGCTTCAGACGGGGGTTGACCGGCCGCTGGTGCTCGGAATCGCCGGATCAAGCGGCGCGTTCACCTACAACATCTCTTCCGCGATTCCAAAGGTCGAGTAACAACCGGGGGGCACGCCCCGGCGTGCTCCTGCGATCACAACACGGCGAAAAAAATATCTTTCGCTCCGCCAGCGCTTTGGCGGGGCAGCGCGGGGTCAGGCCTGCCCGGCCTCGCTAGTCTGGGGGCGGAGGATCTACTGTGCCAGCCCTACCCTATCCGAAGTACAGCATCACGAATCTCTATCTCTTCCCCACCTACGCGACCCGGGAAGATTTCCAGAAAGCCACCGGCCTGGAGGCCCCGCCCTGGAACCCTTACCGCCAGCCGAAGAATTGGTTTGACCCAAACGCCAAAGCCAGCCCCTCCCGCCGCGTAGTCTATGAAAACGTATTCGCGACGGACCCCGACACGGGCGCCATGCTGTGCGACGCCAACCAAATCCCCAAGATGGACGCTCTCGTCCTGGACCGGGAGGAAGCCGCAACGGTCAACATCTCCCCCAAGGGACTTGGCATGACCAATGTCCCCGGCGCTGACGCTCCCGAAATGCCGGTTCCCATGCGCCCGCTCGAGCCCAACGAAGAGTTCTTTCGGGACTTTGGCAGCCTCCTTGTCGTGAAAAACAAGGATCTGTTCGGACAACTTGAGAGTGGATTCGGCCAGCGAGACCGCGAACTTCTGCAAAAAATCGCCCAAAAGCTTGGAGTCGAGCGGTAATTACTTCGTGGGCGCCGTCGAGAATCGAATCTGGACGGGCATGGCCTGTCGAAGCGGGTCCGCGAAGATTCTTAGCAGCGTGTCCACCGGCTGGCTGTCTTTGGAAGGTTCGTATCGGACAGAGAGCACCGCCGATTCACCCTGCCCCAAGGCTTCCTTATCGAATTTCATCTCAAGCCCGCGGAACTACAGCCGGCTCGAGCGAAAGGGTAACGCGGCCCGGCATCTGGCTGGTCACCGTAACCTGAGCCGTTGCCGGCTTCTGAAGGTCGAAGCGCAGCTCCTTCTTGTCGGCTTTCACAAGGCCGGAGAGAGACTCCAGGCTCACCGGCGCCGCCGGCATGCCCCCTTGGCTCGCAGGCTGCTCGCCCGGCGCGGCCTTCCGGGTTCCAAACGGTGTCGCCACATCCTTTCTCTCCGACACCGGATCGACATACCAGAACCACTGGCCGTCGAGGACTTTCCAGGAGCTGCCCAGAGGCTGCTTCAACGGCACAAGGCCCACCCCGGGGAAGAGCATCTCCGTGTCGCAGCCGACTACGGCCTTGGCCCGCGAGAAATTCTCGGAGTAAGAAAGCCGGATGATTTGAAAGGCCCGGCAGCGGGGTTTGTCGGCGGCGAAAAACGCGTCCTTGCTGTCTTCGGCCACCATTTCGTCCGCGGCGCGAAATTTCCCGTCCACGTGCGCCTGGTAGAACTTCGTGACGCGCGCCCGAAGCGCCTCGTCGATGTCCGGAGGCGCCTTCTGAAAAAGCTCGGCGGGAGCCTGCGCCAGCACTGCTCCGACCGTCAGGACCAGTCCTGCCAACATTGTTCTTACAGGTTCGTTCATAACAGTCATCTGAGACCACCCCGCCGCAATCGGATCATCGTAACCTCCGGCGGAGCGCCGAATCGCATCGGGATGCCCACGGTGCCGATTCCCCGGCTCACGTACATCGCACTGCCCATCTCGCGATACACGCCATAAATATAGGACGTAAACAACCGCGCGACCGTTAGGGGCAAACCCGGCACCTCGAAGGTGAGCTGGCCTCCGTGGGTGTGCCCCGCGATCGTGAGGTCAAAGCCCTGATCGACGGCCACGGGAAACACATCCGGATTGTGGGACAAGAGCACGTTGAAGCAGTCCACGCGCGGCAATCGTTCCGCGCCCACCAAATATGGTCCGCCCATCCTCTGGTAGTCCACGCCCGCAAGGTTCAACAGTGAATCGCCAATACGTAACAGACGCGACTCACCCCGCAAAAAGTCCATTCCCAGACGCCTTGCCTGCCGGTCCGCGTAGGCCTGCGTGCGCGTATAGCCCTCGTGGTTGCCGAAGCAGCCGTAAATTCCCTCGCTGGCGCGGAGCCGGGAGAGATGAAGGAGGCAGGCGTCCAGCGGGTCGCCACGATCGGTGATGAGGTCGCCGGTGACCAGCGCGAGGTGGGCGCGGAATTCGTTCGCCATGCCGACAGCGCGCGCCAGGTCCTTCTCGCTCAGAAAAGGGCTGAGGTGGATGTCCGTCAACTGGACCAAGCGCAATCCGTCGAGGGCAGGCGGCAGGTCATCCA
This sequence comes from Bryobacterales bacterium, assembly GCA_963744775.1. Lineage (GTDB taxonomy): Bacteria > Acidobacteriota > Terriglobia > Bryobacterales > Bryobacteraceae > CAVUVG01. Next base: position 77,569 of record CAVUVG010000007.1, on the reverse strand, counting down.
TCCGCAGATCCACCTCACGCGCGGTGAGCCGCACGCGCTCGACGAAAACACCGAAGCCGCAGGCCGCCACGGGAGCTGCCATTGCGATTCCGCCCGCTGTCTTGAGGAACCGCCGGCGGCCCGGGTTGGCGCCGGGTACTCGGCGCCACAACAGCAGGCCGAAGAAGAAACCAATGGACAAAAGACCCCAGCCCAGCGCGGCCGCGCGCAGCCACGCGATCCAGTCGCCCGGCGGGCAGCCTCTGGACAACGCGCGTCACACCCAGGCTGAAACCTACGATCAAGAATCCCCCAATGGCGGCCAGCGCCAGGCCGGCCGACCGCTTCACCTTCGCCGCGCGGTTTGCCGACAGCCAGCGCCACATCTGCCAGTGCATCAACAGCACGATCAGCAGAAGGAGAAATGCGGGGAGATAGCGGATTCCCGGAAGCGTCATCAGGCTTAACTTCCATTCTACCTTTCCTGCCGGCGCGGACCGCTCGGTTACAATCAAGAGAATGTCGCTCGTGGTCGTTGGCTCAGTCGCCTATGATGGCGTTGAAACTCCGCATGGACGCGTGGAGCGGATGCTGGGCGGCGCCTGCACCTACATCTCGCTGGCCGCCAGCTACTTCACGCCCGTACATATTGTGGGCGTGGTCGGAGAAGATTTCCGCCAGGAGGATGCCGACCTGCTGGCCAGCCGCTGGATCGACCTGGAGGGCCTGGAGCGCGCCCCCGGGAAGACCTTCTTCTGGTCCGGCGTCTACTCGGCGGACATGAACGACCGCACGACGCTTCGCACGGACCTGAACGTGTTCGCCGATTTCCAGCCCAAGCTTCCGGAGCACTACCGGAGTCAGCCCTACTTGCTGCTGGGCAACATCCAGCCCGCTCTGCAGCGCGACGTGAAGCGGCAGATGAACGGGCTGCGCCTGGCCGGCGGCGACACCATGAACTACTGGATCCAGGGCTCCCGCGAGGAACTGCTGGAGACGATCCGCGAGTGGGATTTCCTGCTGATCAACGACAGCGAGGCGCGGCTGCTCTCCGGCGAGTACATGCTCCGTCGGGCGGCCGAAGTCATCCTCGGCATGGGGCCGCGCATCCTGGTCATCAAGCGGGGCGAGTACGGGGCGGTTCTGTTCCACGGCAGCGGCCATTTTCTCGGTGCCCGGCTACCTGCTCGGCCGCGTCTTCGACCCCACGGGCGCGGGCGACTGTTTCGCCGGCGGCTTCATCGGCTACCTGGCGGAGCAGGGCGCCGGTCAGGGACGCCGGCGACCGAAGCTCCTGCGCAACGCCGTGGTCTACGGGTCGGTGATGGGCAGCTTCTGCTGCGAGCAGTTCGGTGTTGACCGTTTTCGGACTTTGACCCGGGCGGAGATTGATGAGCGCTTCCGAGAATTCAAAGCCATCACGGAATTTTTGAGCTGCTCATCGCGCTCCTGCTTCTCGTCTCTGTTGAGCGCCGCGGCGGTGGCTTGGGTTCATCAGCGCGGGTACACGCTCTACTTCGGCGACGCCGAAGCGCACCTCAACTATGGCGCGCCGCGTCGCTGGATTCGCGCACCCCCGGCCCTTCCCAGATCGGCGCGGTGTGGCTGCCCGTGCCGCACATGCTTGATGCTGCCCTTCGTGCGGTACGACTCGCTGTGGCACAGCGGGCTGGCGGGCGCGATCCCCGCGGCGCTCTGCTTCGTCGCCGCCGGGCTATTCCTGTTTCGCCACCGCGCGCCGGGTCTACGGAGACCGCGGCCGCGGCCGCGGCGACCCTGTGCGTCTTCGCGTTGAATCCCAATTTGCTGTACCTGCAGTCGACGCCCATGACCGAGCCGGTGCTGGCCGGGACGCTGGCGCGCGCTGCTCTACTGCAGCGTGCGGTTCCGGGAGACGCAATCCCTGGTGTGGGTCGTGGCCGCGGGCGTTGCGGGCATGGCCACGGCGCTGGCGCGCTACGAGGGCTGGTCCCTGATTCCGCTCCTCACGCTCTACTTCTTGGTCGCCGCCCGGCGCCGCCGGTTCGTCGACCGCGTGCCTGTTTGGCGCGACTGGCCTCGCTGGGGCCGCTGCTGTGGCTGGCGCACAACTGGTGGTATTGGGGCGACGCTCTTGAGTTCTACCGCGGTCCTTATTCGGCGCATGGCCATCTACCAGAGGCTGCTCGATGCCGGCATGAGCCGCTACCGGGGAGACCACGACTGGCGATGACGCCGCGTTCTACTACTGGAACGCCGTGCGGATGGCGGCGGGCTGGCCCGGTCCTGTGGCTGGGAATGGCGGGCATGCTCGCGGCCTGCTTCAAGCGGGCGCTTCTGGCCGGTGCTGCTGCTGGTCACGCCGACTCTGCTCATTATCAGCAGCATCCACTCGGGCGGCACTCCCATCTACATGCCGCACCTGTGGCCGTTCTCCTACTGGAACACGCGCTTCGGAGTGACGGCGCTGCCGGCGCTGGCATTCGCCGCGGGCGCGCTGGTGGCGCTTGCGCCGGCGCGACTCCGCGGCGCCTGCCTGGCTGTTGATTGCAGGGTCTGGTTGTCGTACCCTGGATCTGGTCCCCGCGGCCGGAAGCCTGGATCTGCTGGAAGGAGTCGCAAGTCAATTCGGACGCGCGCCGGGCGTGGACCAAAGAAGCGGCGGATTTTCTGAAGCGCCGCTACCATCCGGGAACGGGCATTCCGATGGCCTTCGGGGACCTGGCGGGGATTCTCCGGGAGGCCGGCATCCCGCTTGCGGGAGAGCTTGCACGAGGACAATGTCCCGGCCTGGCAGGCGGCTGTCGCTAAGCCGGGCTTCTTCCTGCGGGAGGAGTGGGCCGTGACCATGGCGGGCGATCCGGTCGATACACGCCATTGTGAGGGCGGGCCGCAACGGGCCAAACTACGATCGGGTGAAGACCATAGCGCTGAAAGGAGCGCCGGTCATCCACATTTACAGGCGGAACTGATGCGAATCTCGTTCACCAAAGCCCACGGCGCCAAGAACGATTTTCTTCTGAGCTGGGCCAGCGAGGCGCCGCCCGATGGGTTGGACAGCCGCGGCCCGCGCTATTTGCGACCGCCACACCGGCATCGGCGCCGACGGCTGGATGCTGGTCGAGCTGGCGGCCGAGGACGCCGGCTGCCACGCCGAAATCCGGCTTGTTCAACGCCGACGGCAGCCAGGCCGAGATCTCGGGCAACGGAACCCGCTGCGCCGCGGCCTTTCTGATGGAGCAGGGGCTGGTCGCCAGCCCGGTCCGGATCCTGACGGAGGCCGGGCTGAAGGAACTGCGACTGATCGACCGGAGCGGGCTGCGGTTCTCCTTCGAGATGGAGATGGGCCGCCCTTCGTGGCGTCCGGAGGAAGTCCGCTTCCGGCTGCGCCTGGCGGAGGGAGAGCGCGAGGTCGACGCTGCTCAACGCCGGCAATCCGCAATGCGCCGTCTTTGTGGATGATTTCGACTTCGACTGGCGAGCATTGGGCGCCGAGATCGAGTCCCATCCGCATTTCCCGCAACCGCACGAACGTCTCCTTCGTCCGCGTTGTGGACCGGCACACGCTGGATGTGCGCTTCTACGAGCGCGGGGCGGGCGAGACGCATGAGTTCCGGAACCGGTTCCACGGGCGCTGTCTGGGCGGCCATGCTGCGCGGGCTTGTGGAGAGCCCGGTGCGAGTGCTGACGCCGGGCGGCCCGCTGGAGGCACGTTGGGGACGAATCGCTGTACTTGACGGGACCGGCGGAGATCGTCGGCCGCGGCGAATTCTATTTCGAGTGAAAGAGGAGCCATTCATGAGCTCGGCTGCTACCGAACTGGAGAAGAAGATTACGGAGCCGCACGGCCCGGGTGGGCGTCGTCGGGCTGGGCTACGTCGGCCTGCCGCTGGCGGTGGAATTCGCCAAGGCGGGTTTCAGGTCACGGGCATCGACCTCAGCGAAAAGAAAACCGCGCGGGTCAATGCCGGCGATTCCTATGTGCGGCGATGTGCCGAGCGCGGTTCTGGGTCCTCTGGTGGCTTCGGGCAAACTGCGCGCCACCACCGATTTCCAGGCCATCGCCGAGCTCGACACCGTCAACATCTGCGTGCCGACGCCGCTGCGCAAGACCAAAGATCCGGACATGAGCTACATCGTCGCCGCATGCCAGGAGATCGCCAAGCACCTGCACCCCGGCATGCTGGCTCATCCTGGAATCCACGACCTACCCCGGCACCACCGACGAACTGCTGCTGCCCATGTTCGAGGCTTCCGGGCTGCGCGCCGGCGTGGATTTCTTCCTGTGCTTCTCGCCGGAGCGCGTGGACCCCGGCAATCCGACGTTCCAGACCCTCAACATCCCCAAGGTGGTGGGCGGGGTAACGCCGGCCTGCACGCGCATGGGCGCGCTGTTCTATCAGCAGGCGCTGGAGCGCGTGGTGCCGGTGAGTTCCACGCAGGTCGCCGAGATGGTGAAGCTGCTCGAGAACACCTTCCGCATGATCAACATCGGCCTGGTGAACGAGATGGCCATGATGTGCGACCGCATGGGCATCAATGTCTGGGAGGTGATCGACGCGGCGGCCACCAAGCCGTTCGGCTTCATGCCGTTCTATCCCGGGCCCGGCCTGGGCGGGCACTGCATCCCCATCGACCCCTTCTATCTCTCCTGGAAGACGCGGCAGGCGGGCATCGAGGCGCGCTTCATCGAGCTGGCCGGCTACATCAACGGGCAGATGCCGCACTTCGTCGTCGACAAGGTGCAGAACGCGCTGAACGACCGGGCCAAGGCCCTGAACGGCGCGCACGTCCACATCCTGGGAGTCGCCTATAAGAAGGACATCGACGACGTGCGCGAGTCGCCGGCGCTCGACATCATGCACCTGCTGAACCTGCAGACACGCGCGCATCACCTATTCGGACCCGCATGTGGCTCAACTGCAGGTGGACGGCCTGGAGATGCATTCCGAGCCCGTGGAGGCCATGGCGGCCAAGGCCGATTGCGTGCTGATCGTCACCAATCACACGGCGTTCGATTATGCGGCCATACTGGAGAAAGCGGATTTGATCGTGGACACCCGGAACGCCATGAAGGGGATCGACTCGAAGAAGGTCGTCCGGCTCTGAGGGCGAAACCTGTGGTACCCTGTCCACGTCTGACTAAGTCCCGCCTGTGGTGGAAGAGGATCGGTTCACGGATGATGCGCAACGCACTGAAACCCAATAGATTGTTAGGCTTGTCCGCCTCTGCGGTGCTGCTGGCAGCCCTCTGCCACGCCCAGACGGCCGGCTATACCATCACAACCTTTGCCGGAACCGGCACGGGCGGGTTTTCGGGAGACAGCGGCCAGGCTGCCAGTGCGCAACTGTTCGCCCCGGTGGGCCTTCTGCTCGACAGCTCCGGCAACCTCTTTATTGCCGACCAGCTCAACAACCGCGTGCGCAAGATTGCGCCGGGCGGCGTCATCACCACCGTGGCGGGCAAAGACACCAGGGGCTTCAGCGGGGACGGCGGCTCGGCCGTCAGCGCCGAGCTGAACCATCCCTGCGGGCTGGCGCTGGACAGCGCGGGCAATCTCTACATCGCCGACGCGGGCAACCACGCCATCCGCAAGGTGACGCCAGGCGGCACAATCTCCACCGTGGCGGGCAACGGCACGGCCGGCTTTTCAGGCGACGCGCGGCGGCCACCAGCGCGGTGCTGAATACCCCGATGGCTCTGGCCATCGATGCCGCCGGGAACATTTACATTGTGGATTCGTTTAACGACCGGATCCGGAAGATCGCTACCGGCGGCAACCATCAACACCATAGCCGGCAGCGGCGCCAACGGCAGCGCCGGAGACGGCGGCGCGGCCATCAGCGCCTCGCTCAACCACCCGCAGGGAATCGCGCTGGATGCTTCAGGCGTGCTGTATATCGCTGACACCAGTAACGACCGCATCCGCACGGTCTCCCCGGACGGCATCATCAGTACTGTGGCGGGCAACGGCTTTCGCCGGCTTTAAGGGGACGGAGGCGCGGCCACATTCGCTCAGCTCAACTACCCGAAGAGCGTGGCGCTGGACGGCCAGGGAAACTTGTTCATCGTGGATTCGTTCAACGCCCGGGTCCGGCGTGTGGCGGCCAACGGCATGATCACCACCGTGGCCGGCGACGGCACTTTCGGGAATCGCGGCGACGGCGGCCCCGCCATTGAAGCTCAGTTCCGGTTCCCTGCCGGGATCGCCAGGGACAGTGCGGGCAACCTCTATGTTGCCGATACCCAGAACAACCGGATCAGATTTCTCGCGGCGGCGCCTGCGCCTTCATCTGCCGGAGGGTCTCCACCATCGCCGCGGATGGCGTAGTGGGGGCCTCGGAGTTTGGCCCTTCCACCTCGGTTGCGCCCGGCTCCTGGATCGAGATCCACGGCACGGACCTGGCTTCCGGCCAGCGGCAATGGAGCCTGGCCGACTTCAACGGACTTAGGGCGCCCACCGCGCTGAGCGGGACTCGTGTGACGATTGGCGGCGCCGAGGCCTTCCTGGCCTACGTTAGCCCCGGCCAGATCAACGCGCTGTTGCCGTCGAACACCGGAGTTGGCGAGCAGCAGATCACCGTGACCACATCCACCGGGACCAGCACGCCGTACACCGTCAAGGTCAATTGGACGCAGCCGGGGCTGTATGCTCCGTCAGTGCTTAAGATCGGCGGCAGGCAGTACGCGGGGGCGTTTTTCGACGACGGCGCGACCCTGGCGCTGCCGCCCGGCGCGATCGAAGGCGTCGCTTCCCGGCGCGCACGCCCGGGGGAGACCATCGTGCTCTTCGGCGTCGGCTTGGGCCCGGTGAATCCGAATCTGGACAGCGGGGAGATCGTGGAGCAGGCCAACGCCCTGGCCGGGCGCATCGAGGTCTTCTTCGGCGGCACGCCGGCCACCGTCGCGTACGCGGGCCTGGTCCAAGGCTCCCTGGGGCTGTACCAGCTCAACGTGGTAGTGCCGGACATCCCGGACAATGACGCCGTGCAGTTGTCCTATACCGTGGATGGCGTGAGCGCCGCCCAGACGCTGTACACCGCCGTCGCGAAGTAAGGCGCAAGGCGCAGGCGCAGTTTCGGTTGGGAGGTCTCTGCTGATGCTCTCTATTTTTCTGTCCGCAAGCATCCCCTTACCGCATCGCCATCCAAAGTACCGGGAGACAGCGGACGTTGCAGCCATCCGTGACAGTATTCGCGCTCTGGTCAGTGTTGTTGTGCCGCGCGGCCAGATTGTGTTTGGTGGTCATCCTGCCATCACCCCGCTCGTCCGTGGAATGATGCCGAACGTGCGAAAGCACGTCATCCTGTATCAGAGCCGATTCTTTAAGACCCGGTTTCCTCCCGAAGTGTCCGAATTCGAGGAAGTTCGTTTCATGGATGCCGTGGATGGTGATCTTGACGCGAGCTTGGCCAAAATGCGCTGGGCCATGATCAGTGCTCACAACTTTGACGCGGCGGTGTTCCTTGGCGGCATGGAAGGCGTGGAGATTGAGTACGACGTCTTCCGGCGTTTGCATCCCGACAAGCCGGCTTACCCCGTCGCTTCTGCCGGAGCTGCGGCACGGATTCTTTCTGAGAAGTATAGCCACGACTGCCTTGAATTGAGGCTCTTCCGCGTTCTTGGTGGGAGGCGGGAGCAGGCAGAAAGAGAACGGGAAGAGGACGCCTAGCAGGCTGCGCAGGATGGACGCTATTTCGCTGCCCGCAACGCGTCGGCCCGCTTGCCCGCGGCTTCTATCGCTTTCCGAAAACGATCCAGATCCTTATCCCAGTTGTAAGCGGGAAAAGCCACACCTGGTGGTACCGCCGGTTTGGCTCCACGAGAGGTAGGAGGTTGGTTGGGGTCTTTCAGGCGATGGATGTAAATCCCCAATAGCCCGTTCTTGCGCGCTATGGATTGCTCGATTTCATATTTCACCCACGGGCGGTTTGCCGTCTCCGCGCCGATCAACACCACTGTGACCGTCGTGTCCTCGAGATGTCTGAGGATCATCCGCTGGGTGCCGGCTTTGCCCTTTTTGCTGGCTTCTTCGTACTCTGAGTGGTCAAAGAAGCCGGCCATGTGAGATCCCGCAACCACATTCGCATTCCGGACTTGGTTGGCTCGCCAGATGTCGTTCTCGTGATGGAAGCTGAAGAACACTCGCCGTGCCATTGGACGTCGCTTTGCTCAGCGTACACTCTTCTCCCGCTGGTAGAAACTGGCGGTAAGGTCGTGAATCGAACGTGCCTGCTTTGCCGATCGCAGGTGACGCAAAACACTTTCCCTGTCCGCTTCACTGCGCTCCTGGCCCAATTTGAATTTGCCCTCAAGCCGCTCGATTTCCATCTCGAAGCCAACCAGGCCCGCAAACCGCCCATCCTGGTTGCGATCCGGCAACTTGCTGAAATCGTAGCCGGACTTCTCGTAGCTCTCGAACTTCTCGATGAGCTTCGCCAGCAGATCGTGGAGCGGCTTCCTCTCCGTGATGGCCTTGGGCTTTCCGCTGGCGTGGGCCACGGCGAAGTTCCACGTCGGTCCGCCCGCGGTCTTCGCATACCAGGCCGGCGAGATATAAGAGTGAGGTCCACGAAATACCACAACCGCGGAATGCTGGCCATCAAAGGTCCCGCCCTGAGGATTTCGGCGGGAGATGTGGCCGTAAAGCGTGCCGTACCTGCCGATGCTCCTGTCCAGGAACACCGGGATATGCGTGATGCGAATCTCCGGCGAGGCAGTAACGAGCTCGACAAATGGAAACTCATCCATGAAATCCTGCAGGAAGTTTCGATCCTCGACCAGTTGGGTCCGTGGAATATAGAGGGACTCAGGCTCACGCTGCTCCGCGGCTTCGCCCACCTCGGCAGTCACCTCGAAAGCGGCCAAAGCCAGGCCGGCGACCAGATCGCGACGCTTCATGATTGACCTCCTTCGAACCCGTTCCACAAGAGTACTTAAGGATAGCGCTTTCACTCTCAATCCCGTATCACTCTGCTACCCTTAGGGCACTATGTCAGCTTCTAACGGAGATAAAGCGCGCTTCCACAGCGGACGGAAGCGCAAGATTGCTCTGAGGGAGCGCAGCCGGCTGCTGCGGAACAAGTCAACCAGTCCGGCCCCGGTGCGCCCGAGTCGCTAGACTCACAATCTCGGCATCAGGGCGCTGGGGAGGAGCGGGAAGGCGGGCTCGTCGTCGCCGCCGGCGAGGAAGGCTTCGAAGAGGCGCGTGAAGGCCGCTTGGCGGCGGGCGAACTGCTCGCGGCGGCGGTTCAGAAACGAGAACCGGTACGGTGAGCACGGCTTCGAGCCGCGCCAGGTATTCCGGCGTGTAGAACTCGCCTGCCTCGCCCGCGCAACGCAGCAGGAAGGACCGCGAGCTGCGCCGCATCAGCTCCTTCAGCGTTCCGGACTCCGCCACGCCCACGCCCTCCAGCAGGCTCATGACGCGCTCGCCGAAATGAAAGGTGCGGCTCGTGACCGCGTCCAGGGGCTCCTTTCCCGCGGCTTGGGAGAAGAGAGTCAGAATGCCGCCCGCGTGGTCATCCCGGACGTCTTGCAGATCGTCTCCGAGCTGCAGCACCACGCCCCATAGGAAAATGAAGCGCGCCTCCTCGGCCGTCAGCGAACCGGCCGCCAGGTAGCCGTCCGCCAGCACCGACGTTCCCCCCTTGGCGAAGCCGAGCCTCAAGATGTCCGCCTCGCCGCCGGCGGCGCCCGAGCGGGAAAGGCGCAGGCTGTCGAACTGAGCCCGGTGAATCGCGAGCAGGCTCGAGTAGACCTGCGGATATGAGGGCCGGGGATACTGGCCCTCGATCAGCCCCACCAGCCGCCAGATCTTCTCTTCATGTGCGTTCGCCGCGCGGACGGAGTCTCCTTCCAGGCGCCGGCCGAAGCGGCCGCTGAAGCTGACCTTCTCCTCACCAGGGACTTTCGGGTCATCCAGATAGTTGTCGCTGTAGGGGTACAACATGCTGTAGGCGAAGATCGAAGGCGTCACCTGCATCGGATGGCCGAGGAGAACCTGCAACCCGCAGGCGGTCCAGGCGTTGCGGCAGGCTTGCAGGATGTCGGCCGCGCTCACCGCGGGGTCGAACCGGCGCGCCTGGCGGGCCAGTGCGGTCCCGACTCCCGAGAATCCGCCGCCGAGCAGCAGATCGAGGTGCCGGTCCTCCATCCCCAGCCCCGACTTGGCGAGGCGGACGAAGGCGCCGGTGAGGCGCTCGCGCACGCCGTCGCGGTCGCTCCTGGTGCGAGGCAGCCGCGCCACCTCGGCTTCCAGGCTGCCCAGGAACCCCGCCAGTTGCTCCTCGCGCCGAGCCTGCTCCTGCTCGCTGAACCGGCGCGTGCCTTGTGGAAAGAATCCATCACACGCCTGCCACTGCGCGATCGCGTCTTCCAGCAACACCCGCACGCCGTCCATACCCGATTGTACGGTCGAGGCGCACACGTAGTTCCGCCCAGCCTAGCCAGCTGCTAATCCCTCAGCATCGCCAAATAAACGGCGGTGGGAACCACCAGGAGCAAGGCAGCCATGGCCAGGACCAGCGTGCTGTGTTCGGCAATCAGCGCGGTTGCGAAAGGCAGCAGCGCCTGGATCCTGAATCCGGCCACGGCCGCCGTGACCCTCGCCAGGGCCGACTGAAACCACGTCGAGGTGGCGCCGAAGCACGCCCCCAGCAGGCCCACCGCGCAAGCCAGCGCCAGCACCTGAGCGACGGTAATCGGACGCCCCACGGCTTTGACGGCCTCGCGGCGGGCGCGCAGTTGGGCGCGCCACCACACACGGCCCGAATCGGGAACCACCGCAAGAGACCGCATTTCATCCCGGGCGTCGTCCATGGCGCCGGCGATGGTCACGATATCGGAGCAGATTGCGCAGGCCGCGACATGAGCGCGCAGGGAAGCCTCCACCCGCCCGGGCCAGCGGGACTGGACGACGGCGGCTAGGGCCTCCGATTCGAATTCGCACTCAAAACGCTTCATGGTTTCCCCCCGTCCGGCGCACGGCCCAACAACGCCGCCAGCTTTCGTCGCGCGCGAAACAGCATGGGTTTCAAGCTGGCCGGGCGCAGGCCCAGGGAATCCGCGATCTCCCGGTGGGAAACACCCTCGCCATACGCCAGCCAAATCATCGCCCGTTCGCGCGGCTTGAGATGCGACATGGCGCGCGTGAAATCGGCCCTGCGCTCCGTGGCGCCGGCGTCCTCGCCGGACGGAAGGCGCTCGATGTCGTTGCCCGCCAGGCTGGAGGGCGCGTGCGTCAGGCTTCGCCGTCGCGCGTCCCGCGCCAGATTGGTGGCAATGCGATACAGAGAATTGCGGCGGTGCGCCTCGCCGTCGTGCGTCGCTGCGGCCCGAAGAAAGCGATAGAACGTTTCCTGAAGCAAGTCGTCCGCGAGTTGACGGTCGCCGGTAACCCGGGCGAGGTACACCCATAGTCCGCGCGCGGTGCGCTCATAGAACGCGCGGAATGTGTCCTCGTCCATCACGAAGCTGGCTGTGGCGTCATCCGCGCGCACAGTCGCCCCTGATATCGGTGTACGTCGTCTCGCGAAACATAGAGAATCGCGGATCCCTAAGCGCCCGGCAGTTCGCTCCGGGCTGCCGTTGATGCCGGTTCAATCAAGCCCCAGCCGTTGCGAGATCACAAATGAGATTATCGCCGAAATGATGAACCCCAGACCCAGCGCGATTCCGAGAATGCCCAGGGCGTGGATCGGCTGCGAGGCGTCGCTGTCCACTCGTCCGCTCACAACCTGCAGGCCGATGCCGCCCGCCACCAGCACCAGGCCGCCCTGCACCGACCAGAGAATTCGCCCCAGAGGCGCACCCACGCTCCGTGGCGCGGCATCGAGCGTGATCGGCGAGGACTGCAAAAATTTCGCACCGGCCGGGGACTGGATGTAGGCCAGCAGATCCTCGTTTGCCGTGAACCGGTCGAGGAGTTTCGTATGGACGTCGGTCTGCACTTTGGCCAGCCGGCTCCACCTTCTGTAATCAACGAACGTCCGAATCAGCCAGACGAGCAGGCCGATCGCCATGCCGAACCCGGCGAATACCGCCAGACCGGCCAATACGTCGCTCCACATCTGCTGAATTTGCGTGGCGCGATCCTGACTCAAGCGGCCCCCCGGCCCCCCGCCGATGTAGAACGACGGATTGCGCGCAATTTCAGGATGCGCGTTCAGAAAGTTTACAAGGGCTGGATACGGCGCCAGATAGGGCTGATTGCCGAGGAGGCTCGGGTCGAGCGCCAGGACGCCGCGCAAGGTGGGCGGATAATGCTCCAAAAGGGTCGACATCTCTTCTTTGGTGCGCTGGGCGTCCGGCTGCTCGACAATCGGGCCGGTCTGAACCTGCACAGCCGCGGTGCTCTTGGGCGCCTGCGCCCAGCCGGGCGGCGGCTGCAGCCCACAGCCGCCAGCATTCCCACTCCCAAAATCCGTCCAATTCGTGTCCGCGTCATCATGGCACTCCTTCCTGCTGTATAGTTACGCAGTCATGGGGCGCAGGTTAACACGTGGTCTCAAAATTCAACTGGGCTCGGGATGTAACACTTCAGGAAAAAACGGCCTCAATGGCGGGAACTTGGCGTACAATCGAGGGTGACCCAAAGACCACGCCGCAGGCGCTGGAAGGGTTGAAGCGGCGGGAAAACATCGTGTCTGCAAAGGAGAGAGGCAGAATGAATTCAAAATTTGAACCCGGCAGGGAGGGCGATAACTCCCGGAGGGACTTCTTTCAGAAACTCGGGACGCTGGCTGCCGCGTCAACCGTGGCTGCCACCGCAAACGCGCAGCAAATTTCGTGGGAAGCCGCAAATCGTGACCGCAGCCGGCCAGAGCCTGGGCCCCTCGCGAAGCAGCCGATGCCAACGGTCCGTTTCGGTAAGTACGAAATCAGCCGCCTGATTATGGGCGTGAACGGTCCAGGGGCGCATTTTTCCGTCAAGGAGGGTGCCGACGCCCGGGCTTACCTTACCCCTGAAAAGATTTTGGAAGAGAACCGGCACATGCAGGAGTTGGGCATCAACTGCATGGAAGCCGGGGATCGCCGCTTCGGCACCTACGCCAGGGAAAACGACGGGAAGGTGTTCTGGACGACGCGGAACACGGCTTCTCTGGACTTCTCTATCCGGGCTGGCCGCGGGGCCAAGGAGATTTTCGAAAAGACCGGAGCAATCGCCATTCATCACACGGGCGCCGGTGACACCGGCACGGATGCCTGGTGGAGAAGAGGACGGCTGGACAGGGTCCGGGAGTGGGCCAAGAGCGTGCGGGATGCGGGCGGGCTGGTTGCCATCACCGCCCACAGGCCGGAAGCGCTCATGGAAATCGAATCCCAGGGCTGGGACGTCGATTACTACATGCCGTGCCTGTACAAGTATGGCCGCACCCACGATGAATGGGTGAGGGAGTTCGCCTCCAACCCCCACATGATGCCCGTGGAAATCGGTTACCCGACCGAAGGCAACTCTGAGTACTACGGCGGGGAAATCGCTTTTGTGCAGGGCGATCCGCCGGCGATGCTGAAATTCGTCAAGCAGTGCAAGAAGCCGTGCATGGTATACAAGCTTCTGGCCAGCACCCGACTCACCCAGAGGCAGGACATTGTTGAGGACAGGTTCAAGTACATTTTCGCGAACATCAAGTCCACCGACGCGGTGGTGGTCGGGATGTGGGGCAAGTACCAGGATGAGTTCGCCCTCAACAAACAGTACGTGATCAAGTACGGCGGAACTTCCATCCGTGTATCCTAAGCTACGAAATTGGGGCACTCCTCCACCGAGGTTCCCGGCGAAGAGTGCCCCTGGTGTACAATCAATGACGGCCAGAGCGCCCAAGGGGAATACCCTGGGCCATGGTCAGGTCTGCAGGGGAGGCAGAAAGTAATGCATTCAAAATCACAGGGCCCGGCGGGCGAGAATTCCCGGCGGGACTTTTTTCAGAAACTCGGGACGATGGCCGCGGCCTCAGGCGTGGCGGCAACTGCCAGCGCCCAGTCGCTGCCGTTGCCGGCCAGCAGCGGCCGGCGTGGTGGCCCCGCTCGGCCGGAACCCGGGCCCCTCGCGAAGCAGCCGATGCCGACGGTCCGTTTCGGCAAGTACGAAATTGGCCGCTTGATCCAGGGTGTGAACGGCCCGGGGGCGCATTTTTCCGTCAGGGAACGCGCCGACGGCCTCGCTTGGCTCACGCCCGAGCGGATACTGGAAGAGAACCGGCGCATGGAGGAGTTGGGCATCAACTGCATGGAAGCCGGAGTGGGTCGTTTCGGCCAGTACGCCAAGGAAAATGGCGGCAAGGTGTTTTGGGCCACCCGGAACCAGGCGCCGATGGACGAATCGATCAGAGCTGGACGCGGGGCCAAGGAGATCCACGAGAAGACCGGTTGTATGGCCATTCTCCACGGCGGCGCCGGCGACACCGGCACGGATGCCTGGTGGAGAAGGGGCAAGCTCAGCAGGGTTCGGGAGTGGTGCAAGAGTGTGCGGGATGCGGGCGTGCTGGTTGCCGTCACCAGTCACCGGCCGGAAGTGTTCATGGAAATCGAGTCCCAGGGCTGGGACGTCGATTTTTACATGACCTGCCTGTACAAGTACGGTCGCACCCACTCGGAATGGCTGAAGGACTTCTCGCCCAATCGCCACATGATGCCCGTGGAAATCGGCTACCCCACCGAGGGTAATTCGGAACTTTACGGCGGGGAAATCGCTTTTGTGCAAGGCGATCCGCCGGAGATGCTCAAAGTGGTCAAACAGTGCAAGAAGCCGTGCTGGGTGTACAAGCTCCTGGCCAGCACCCGCCTCACCCAGAGGCAGGACATTGTCGAGGACCGGTTCAAGTACATTCTCTCCAACATCAAGTCCACCGACGCGGTGGTGGTCTGGATGACGGGCAAGTACCAGGACGAGTTCGCCCTCAACAAGGAGTACATTATCAAGTACGGCGGAAATTCGATCCGCGTATCCTAAGAATCAGCTCCGCAGTGGGGCAGACTTTCAGTCTGCTCCACGCGGAGCGCCCCCACCTCCTCACTGAGCTTCGAAGACGTTCGCAAGCGCGTAGCTCGTGCTCCGCCCGCCTTCCGGGTTGCGGACGAGAATTCCGCGTTCGACGAGAGGCAGGATGTCACGCAGAGCCGTGTCCTGGGAGCACTTGGCAAGCTTGGCATATTTCGATGTCGTGAGCTTGCCCTCGAAGCCATCCAGGAGGCGGTTGAGCACAAGCCGCTGGCGGTCGTTGAGCGGGACGCCCGAGATGCTTCCCAGAAGCGCGCCTTGGCGAGGACCGCGCCAAGAGTGGTTTGCGCACCGTCGATGGCGCGGCCGAGACAGCCGAGGAACCATTCCATCCAGGGCGTGATGTCCAGCGTCCCCTTCTGCGTCTGCTCGAGAATGTCGTAATAGGCGGCGCGCTCCTGCCGGATCTGCGCCGACATGCTGTAGAAGCGTTGCGGGCTGTTTTCGGAGCGCGCCAGAGCCATATCGGCGATGGCGCGCGCAATGCGGCCGTTGCCATCATCAAAAGGATGGATGGTCACGAACCAGAGATGGGCCAGTCCTGCTTTCAAGACCGGATCGATGTCCGGCGTTTGCGTTGAACCAGTCCAGGAATGCCTTCATTTCCCCGTCGAGCCGTGCCGCCTTGGGCGCTTCGAAATGGACGTGCTCCTTGCCGACGGGGCCGGAGACGACCTCCATCGGGCCGGTGCTATCGTCACGCCAGGCCCCTACCCTGATCCTGTTCATGCCGCTGCGCCCGGTGGGAAACAGCGACGCATGCCACGCAAAGAGCCTCTCGGCGGTGAGCGGCTGGTCGTAGTGGCGCGTGGCGTCGAGCATCATTTCAACGATGCCCTCGACATGGCGGTCTGCGGGCTTGAGTGCGCCGATGTCCATGCCGAGGCGTCGGGCAATCGAGGAGCGGACCTGTTCCGCGTCCAGCTTCTCCCCCTCGATCTCGCTGCTCTTGAGCACATCGGCGGTAAGGGTTTGCAGGACGGCCTCCTGGCGGAGGTTGAAGCCGAGGGCTTCCATGTGGCCGATCAGCCGGCCCTGCCGGTGGCGAACGGCGGCCAGAGGTTCGGCCAGCCGCTCCGCGGTCCCAGTCAAACCGGGGCCAGTCGGGAAGTTCATGGATATACATTCTCCGCATCCTTGCGGATATTATAGCAGCTTAACCGCATTCCATGCGGAGAATAGGGTTAGTAATCGCCGCACCCCGCGGAGGATGTGGTTGAATGTTTGATTGATGGATGCCGTTTGGGAAGATGCGATCAAGCGTGGTGACGTCCAGTACGTTCGCGATATGCTTGACCGGGGTACCGATGTGGATGCCCGCGACCGCCATGGGCAAACCGCTCTCATGCTGGCCGCGCATGCCGGTCATCGCGAGGTCGTCGAAGTACTGATCGGTCATCGTGCCAACCTGAACACCACCGCCAAGTACGGGTTGAGCGCTCTGATGCTGGCTCTCGTCGCCGGGCACGCGGACGTGGCACGGCTTCTGGCGGACGCCGGGACCGATCTCTCGTTGCGGGGAAGCGGCGCGCCGGGATTCGCTGGCAAGACAGCTTATGATCTTGCCGTGGAGCGCGATATGCGGGAGTTGTCCTCGGCGTTGAAGCCCAACCCATAGGCTGAGCTTTCCGGAGGTACTCTGAAGCTGTGAAGCTGGCTTTCGCGATCTGCGCTATCGGTGCTGCCATGGCACAATCGCAGCCCGGTTCCTTGCGCACTTATAAAGATCCACAAGACCGGTTTCAGTTTACCTATCCCGCCGGATTCGGTACGCCGGCTCCCGGCACCGATAGCGGCTTTCGCAACCGGACGGCGGCCATTCGATTCTCCGAGTTTTCGGCGGGTGTGCATGCGGGGCGCATCATTCTAGGCGGTGAGGCAGTGTTGACCAGCGGGGCTCCGCAACTCGATCTGCAGGCCGCCGGCGGACTTTACGACGCGATCACTCTCCAAGTCTTCCCCGAGCCGGTGGCGAACGTGATCCGAAATGTTTTGCCGGTCTTGACTCCCGATAATTTCTGCGACGCCATCGGACGCGAGCGGCATCTCGATCCGGCGGATCCGCGCTTGGCCGGCTTGACGGCCCAGCAGCGGG
This sequence comes from Bryobacterales bacterium, assembly GCA_963744775.1. Lineage (GTDB taxonomy): Bacteria > Acidobacteriota > Terriglobia > Bryobacterales > Bryobacteraceae > CAVUVG01. The sequence continues at coordinate 60,514 of CAVUVG010000007.1, read as the reverse complement.
CTGCCATCGCCAGTGTAGACCGAATGGGCAACGCCGCCCCAAAGGTTCTGCGCTGTGACGTCGTGGGCGGCACCGTGACCTTTGAGAAGGTTGCCGCGCTTGATCCGGCAGGGCCGTCCCGCCATATCTATGGTTCCATCCGATTTCTGCCGGCGCCCTATTCAAGCTTCCAATTGATTCGCGGAAGTGGAGACGAACCCGGCGAGCGCTCATCCGGCAGATCACCGCGGTTGTCAATTCCTGGAAAGTCAAGTGAAAACGATAGTGAAGGCGCTACTCGCCGCGGCCGTCACGGGCGCGGCGATGCTGCTGCTGGTGCAAAATGTACTCCTGCCGAAGCTGGCACGGGACGTGACCCCGGCCCAGCGCATTTGGCTGCGCGATGCCTTCATGACGCACACGGGCTGGGTCCTGTTCGCGATTGTTGCGCTGGCTGCGATCCTCTCTTTGCCGGTGTTGCTTGTCGCTCTATGGATGTTGCACAGGCGCACGGAGGCAGGCGGCCAGCCGCATCGTTGAGCCACATCCGTAGTGTGCGCGTTACGAGGCCAGGTGGATTGCTTCCGAGCCGCTCATGGTATTCCTGGCGCGAACAGCGCATCCAGCCGCTTGTTATCTTCCTGGTACTTTTCCCAAATGCGCGGATCAGGCTTCGGCGGCGTCACATCCACGCGGGCCGTTTGCATCATCCTCATCATCCGCGCCACAACATCGGGATGGGCGGCGGCAACGTTCTTCGTTTCGCCGCGGTCGGCCTTGAGATCGTAGAGTTCCACGGGAGCGACTCTCTGATTCCTGATACGCTTTCCAGTCTCCCTGGCGCACCGCTCGCGTCAGCTTGTTTGCGGCTCTGCGTTCCCAGTACAGGTATTCGTGTGGCTGCTGTGATTTCCCGAGTAGTGTTGGAACAATCGAAATGCCGTCGATGCCTCTTGGCGCGCTGGCGCCCGCCAGCTCCGCCGCCGTGGGCGAGAAATCCCAGAACGCGGTTGGGAAATCGGAAGTCTTGCCCGCCGGAACCTTGCCTGGCCATCGCGCCATCAGCGGCACGCGGATTCCACCCTCGCGCAGCGATCCTTTCACGTCGCGCAATCCGGCCTGGCTGCCGAAGCGCGTATTGTTGGCCGGGCCTCCGCCCGCGCCGTTATCGCTGGCGAACAGCACTAACGTGTTGTCGTCCAGGCCCAATTCCTTCAACTGCGCCAGCACACGGCCCACATCGCTGTCCAAACGGTCCATCATCGCGGCGTATACCTTCTCGCCGTCAGACCAGCCTGTGTCTTTGTACGCTCCGATGCTGGGCACGTTATTGGCTCCGTAGGGGCCATGCGGAAGGGTCCAGGCGCAGAAGAGAAAGAACGGCCGGTTGCGGTTTTCGCGAATGAATCCGAGGCTGGCGTCTGCGATCAGATCCTGCGAGTACACGCGTTTCTTCGCGCTCTGCGCAATGGGAATCCGCTCCGTGTTGCGCCACAGATAGTCGGTGTAGAAACGATGGGCATGACGCTGGCAGTTGTAGCCATAGAAGAAGTCGAAGCCGGCTTTGTTGGGAGCGCTGCGCGAATCCGGTCCTCCCAGACCCCACTTGCCGCAAATGCCGGTGGCGTATCCCGCGCGCTTCAGCGTCGCGGCAACGGTCACGTCGCGTTCGGCCAGCGGATGCTGGCCTTCCGGATACTCTTCCCAATTGTCGCGGACGGTGGCGTGGCCCAAGTGGTAGCCCGTCATCAAGGTGCAGCGCGAGGGCGCGCACACCATCGCCCCCGCGTAGGCGTTCGTGAAGCGAATCCCTTCCGCCGCCAGACGGTCGATATTGGGCGTTTTGAGAAGCTTCTGGCCATAGCAGCCCAGATCCCCCATCCCCATATCGTCGGCGAGAATGAGCAGGATGTTGGGACGGCGAGATGGGCTTTGGAATGAGGCTTCCGCGGCCGTCAGCGCGCCGAGCGAGGCCAATAGGCGTCTTCTAGTGAGAGTACTCATCGGGGTTTTTTCCTGACCAGGCGGTCCAGGCTGACTGGTCCAGGGCCCGCGACACTCAGGTAGAGAAAGATGAAGCAGTGAGCACCGCCAGCTCCCCGCCGTTGAGGATAGGCCAGGACCCTCGCGGCGAGTGGCTCTGAAAGTAGGCCACGGCCATCTGGCCACAAAGCAGGAACGCCACCGGCCTGGTAAACAGCCCCAGGAGTATGAGCAGGCCGCCAAAGCACTCAAGTACACCTGCCGTACAATGAGCGATCCGAAAGCCGCCGTCCCGCCCTGCCCGCCCAACCCTCCAAAAACGCCGAACAGCTTCTGGAAGCCATGCAGCGAGAAAGTGAACCCCGCGATAATGCGCAACACCGAAAGAGCTCTGGGCTCCAAAGTTTTGAACATATCAGCCTCCGCTGGAAAACACCATAGACCGGGACCTAAGGCCTCGCGGGCAACCCTGAACTGAGCCGGTTGAGATAGGTGTGGCCCGACTTCCGAATGACCGTGCCATCGCCCAACAGCCATAACCAGGTTGCGTGCCAGTCCGTCCGGAATTCGCGCGCGCCGCCTTGATATAGACTCGGGCGGCTCACGTAGATGTCCTGAAGGAGCGCGTGCAAGAGTTCATGGACACACGTGTTGACCGACAGAAACGGGATTCGATTCCCGTGGGCATAGCGGAGTGCGACCAGACAGAGGTGATAGCCGTCGAAAATCGTGGTCACGCCTGCCAGCGTCCGGCCCCTGTCCCAGTCCATTGGCACGTGGTCGGTCACTACCAGGTTGATCACTCCGCGTTGCAGCCCTATGAAGATGGGCCTGTCGCTGGGGGAACGGCGAATTTCACCTGGTCCGTCCGTCGCTTGAAGTTCAATGCCTCCCTGGCTGAATTCCCGCACGGTTTCGGGCCAAATGCCCGCCCAGAAGTGATGCCACTGTTCCGGTGTGCACCGTGCTCGCCTGTCCGTCACGCGATGCACAGGTACCGCCAGCCGGGCCTTCGTGTTGAAGCGGGTTGTACCGGCCGCCATCGCCCCGATCAACTCTCTCCGTGTCATGCCCGCTCCCGTATACCCTCAGTCTATCGCCGGTTTTTCGTCCAGAACGCGGTGCTTATCACTGACGCGCTTTCTCAAATTCAGTGCTTGGGAGCGTCCAAGCTCTTGGTGAACGAGTCTTGTTTAGCCGGGCACGGTGCCTCGACGTATCCCCAAGCGTGCAGAAACTAAAGGCGGGCTGGGTGGACCTCACCGTACTCTTAGGAAAGGCCATTTTCCGACCGCGTTCCCCGGCGATAACGCCATTGCACGATTGATATGAATCTGGGATCGTGGGGGGTGGAGACGCTTTAATGGCCAGCCATAATGAGTGGAAGCTCGGATTGAGAGCGTCTGCGAGGGTGCACGTTTCGTCCGGTGGCCTACAAGTCCCCGTTTGAAGGAGATCGCTCCCGATGTGCCGGATGCTGGGCCGCCTTGACAAACTACGACGCGCCCGAAACGCTTCACGAAGGATATGTCACAGCGCTCCGCATCGCCCCAGACGAGCACGAGTATTGGTTGCGCCATGCGGTGAGTAAGGGGTTTGCCGTTCACCCGGCGCTTGAACGTGGGTTCGATCTGGTGTGGGTATGCCGTTCTTGCTTCTCCGAGTTCCAAGCGGTCTTGGATTTTAGGGCCAAAGAGGCTACAAGTCTTTCCGACGTATGGGAGCAGGCGGTCTGAGACTCATGCTGAAAGAGGACTTTAGAGGAGGCACGATATATACCGGGACCCGTGGCCCATACTACTGGCTCACCAGCCCCGAGCAATACATGGGTATTCTAGTGCAACTCTGTCCCGACGTAATTTTGGGCCGATACCTAACCGTGACCACAATCGATGGCGGGACGCCGTGGTTGACGGATAAGCAGCAGGCAGCCGGATGGCAGCTACGCTCCGGCATGGCGCACAGCCAGCGCGTTCCACCATTGAGGAACTGTTTTACCAGAGGGATGGTGCCGATACTCCCGGCTACGACGAATGGTACTTGTTCGATACACCTCCGCAACACCTTGGAGAAATCCTTGCCGGGAATCCTTTTGTTGACGACAACAAGCCGCGACCCGGGCATCTGCTGGTCTTTGTCGGGTATGCTGTTTTCGTTCTTCACGATACCGACTCCGTCGCACAGTCGATAAGTGAAATGTTTTGGCAGCAGATGGATTGGGTTCAGCCCGAGATCTACATCAGCGACGGACGAGAAAACCTGACCTTCATCTGCAAGGATCGCCGGTCTCGATCCATTCACCAGCGCCTCGGTGACGCGCTAAAGGTGTAGGAACTGGATCGCGGTCCTGGCCCGGTTAGCGGCTGTCTGTGCCTTGATGACCGATATATTGGCGTTTCCGGGCACTGACACGCCAGCGTTCCTCGTTCATCGCGAAGTCTTTCACCCGGTACTCGCGAATCGGAATTGCGTGCCGTGCGGCGAGCGCCCCCGACCTAGACTCCATCGACGGCCTCTCCCCGCCATCTCCGTAGAGCAGATCTCCCGCAGACCTCGCCGGCTAGCGCTGCGGCGCCCCGCTGGCACGCCCGCCCTCATACAATTGTTTGCGATACTCGTAGCGGTTCGCTCCGCCCACGCCATAGATCAGGTGTTCTTCCGCCAAGCTAGAGACCTCGAACCATGAGTGCTCCAGCGGCTCATATTGCGAGTCCGAAAGATGAGCCCGATCATCCCAAGTGAACGCCTGAATCTCGAATTTCGTTTTGCTCTTCTGTTGCCCGAATGCTTCGTTGTCCACCACTAAGCAGCTGTGTGTCAGCGGCATGAGTCGGGCACAACGCAGGTCTGAACCCGGCGAAGTCACTACTAGAACCTGCTGGCCGGTCGGGTTGTCCGCCACCAAAGAACAGTACCCGCTCATGTCGCTGCCCCACTCGCTTACAGCAGTCTTAACTTCGCCAAACACGAAGAGCAACGTGTGCTCCCATTTCTCGATCCTCCGGCGGGGGAATGTAAGCCAAACCGTGTCGAAGTCTGCATAAGGCCGGGCTCGCCAAGAAAAAATGGGTGCGGTTGATGTGGAACCAACCTCCACCGGAGTCACTGGCCGCGACTCTCTCGGTTTGGCGCTCAACAAGAGCTGGCCGGCCCGGAGTTCCACCACCGCCTTCAACACATCCTTCACGTCGCCGGTCGAACTGCCGAGCGGCGCAGCGACGCCCCAGTTTGTGAGCCGCCCAATCCCCCCAACTCGGGTCCGAAAGGCTGCTCGGGCCTCTCTCCTTCACCCCCGCCCCTGTGAATCCCTCCTTCCCAGTCAACCACTTGCGCGATCGCTGCGGCTGGAGCCCGCTCCCGCCGTGCTATGGATAGTCCGAGGACTCGTCTCCGCGCGCCTGGGCGGTCGGCTTCCGCACCCGCTGCGCTGCGTTTTTGCCGATCAAAGCCAATTTCGTCCAAGCCGCTTTCTTTCAATAAGTTCCAGGCACCGCTCCGGGCCATTGCCCGCCGCCCGTCCAACGCGGGACAATGAGAGATTGGCCTTGGCCCGCCGGACTTCACTATGCTGGATCGCATCAGCGTTCATGGGGCGCGCGTTCATAACCTCAAGAACATCAGCGTCGAAATCCCGCGCAATACCTTCACCGTCGTCACCGGTCTGAGCGGCTCCGGCAAGTCCTCCCTGGCCTTCGACACCATCTACGCCGAGGGCCAGCGCCGCTACGTCGAAACCCTCTCCCCCTACGCCCGCCAGTTCCTGGACCAACTCGAGCGCCCCGACGTCGACTCCATCGACGGCCTCTCGCCCGCCATCTCCATCGAGCAGAAAACCACCAGCCGCAGCCCGCGCTCCACCGTCGGCACCATCACCGAAATCTACGACTACCTGCGGCTGCTGTACTCCTCCATCGGCATCCCGCACTGCCCCAACTGCGGCCACGAAATCTCGCGCCAGTCCACCGAGCAGATCCTCCAGCAAGTGGTCAGCCTGCGCGCCGACGAGCGCGTCATGATCCTCGCCCCCATCGTGCGCGGCCGCAAGGGCGAGTACAAGAAGGAGCTCGAAAAGCTCGCCCGCCAGGGCTTCCTGCGCGCCCGCATCGACGGCCAGTTGCACTCCCTCGAAGAGCCCATCAAGCTCGACAAGCGCAAGAACCACACCATCGAGGTCGTCGTCGACCGCCTGCTGGTCAAGCCCGGCATCGACAAGCGCCTGGAAGCCTCCATCGAGACCGCCACCAAGCTGGCCAACGGCCTGGTGCTGGTGGCCGTGGTCAACGGCGAGGAGCGGCTCTACTCCCAGAAGCTGGCCTGCCCGGACTGCGGCTCGAGCGTCCCGCAACTGGAGCCACGTTCCTTCTCCTTCAATAGCCCCTACGGCGCCTGCGAAACCTGCACCGGCCTGGGCATGCTGCCGCAAGGCTCCGAATCCGATCCGGACTCCGTGTACTACGTCACCTGCCCGGCCTGCCACGGCCAGCGCCTCCGCCCCGCCAGCCTGGCGGTGCGCGTGAAGGGCCTTTCCATCGGCGAGTTCACCGCCTTGCCCGTCGCGCAGGCCCTGCCCGCCGCCCGCGCCTGGGAGTTCACGGAGCGGGAACGGCAGATCGTAGCGCGCCTCGCCGAAGAGATCCGCAACCGTCTGGAATTCCTCAGCACCGTCGGACTGGATTACCTGAGCCTGGACCGTTCCGCCGACACCCTCTCCGGCGGCGAGTCGCAGCGCATCCGGCTCGCCACGCAGATCGGCTCCAAGCTGCGCGGCGTGCTCTACGTGCTCGACGAGCCCTCCATCGGACTGCACCCCCGGGACAACGGCCGGCTGTTGGACACCCTGGCGCGCCTGCGCGACATGGGGAACACCATCCTGGTGATCGAGCACGATGCCGAGACCATACAGCGGGCCGACTATGTGGTGGACCTCGGCCCGGGCGCGGGACGCCTCGGGGGCTACATGGTGGCCTGCGGGCGCCCCTGTGAGATCGCGGCGAACCCGGCGTCCCTCACGGGCCAGTACCTCTCCGGAGCGCGGCGCATCCAGGAGCCGGCCCAGCGCCGCCGGGGCAACGGCAAGAAGCTCGTCCTGTCCGGCGCCCGCGAGCACAACCTGAAGAACCTGGAAGTGGAGTTCCCCCTGGGGCTGTTCATCGTCGTCACCGGCGTCTCCGGCAGCGGCAAGTCCACGCTGGTGAACGACATCGTTTACCGCGCGCTGGCGCGTCAGGTTTACGGCTCGCAGCAGGAGCCGGGCGCCCATGATCGCCTGAAAGGCATGGAGCACATCGACAAGGTCATCCGTATCGACCAGTCGCCCATCGGCCGCACGCCCCGCTCGAACCCGGCCACCTACACCGGCCTTTTCTCCCCCATTCGCGACCTCTACGCGCGGCTGCCCGAATCCCGCGAGCGCGGCTACAAGCCCGGCCGCTTCAGCTTCAACGTCAAGGGCGGCCGCTGCGAGGCCTGCCAGGGGGACGGCCTGAAGCGGATCGAGATGAATTTCCTGCCCGACGTCTACGTCACTTGCGATATTTGCCGGGCCCGCCGGTACAACCTCGAGACCTTGCAGGTAAAATACAAGGGCTGCTCGATTGCGGACCTGCTGGAGGCGACGGTCGAGGAGTCCCTGGGGGTGCTCGAGAACATCCCCCAGGTTCAGGTCAAGCTCCAGACGCTGCGGGATGTCGGCCTCGGCTACATCCATCTGGGACAGTCGGCGACGACGCTCTCGGGCGGGGAAGCGCAGCGCATTAAGCTGGCTAAGGAGTTGAGCCGCCGGCAGACGGGGAAGACGTTCTATGTTCTGGATGAGCCTACAACCGGCCTCCATTTCGACGACGTCAGCAAGTTGCTGGACGTGCTCCAGCGGCTGGTGGAACTTGGCAACACCGTGGTGGTGATCGAGCACAATCTGGACGTGATCAAGACGGCGGACTGGATTATCGACTTGGGTCCCGAAGGCGGGGAGGAAGGCGGACAGGTAGTGGCCTCCGGTACGCCGGAGAACGTGGTCCGGTCCCGCAAGAGCTATACGGCACAGGCGCTGGCCAAGGTGCTGAGAAACGGACGGGCGAGGTGAGCAAGTACAAGCAGCGGCCGCTGGATTTCGCCGGCCTCAAGACGGTCCCCATCCGGGAGCGCGGGGGAAAGATCCGCACCCAGGATTTTGCGACGCCTTACGTGAAGGGATCGGGTGTCAAGGGATTGCTGGATTCACTCCCGCGCATTCTGGCGGGAAACTCCTTTCGCGAGCTGGTGGACGCGGTGGCTGCGGCGCGCGCGGCCTCCAAGCCCGTGATCTGGGGCCTGGGCGGGCACGTGATCAAGTGCGGGCTGGCGCCCATTCTGATCGACCTGATGCGGCGCGGCTATGCCACGGCCTTCGCCATGAACGGCTCCACCTCGATTCACGACTTTGAAATTGCCATCGCCGGCGCGACCAGCGAGGACGTCGAGGCCGCGCTTCCGGACGGCCGCTTCGGATCCGCCGAGGAGACCGGGCGCGAATTGAACCTGGCCATTGCCGAGGCGGGCCGGTACAGCATCGGCATCGGTGAGGCGCTGGGCCGCCGCCTGGAGGACATCGCGGACCCGCTATACGCCCCCCAGAGCCTGCTGGTTGCCGCCTGGCGCAACTCGACTCCGGTGACCGTGCATGTGGCCATGGGCACCGACACCCCGCACACGCACCCGGCGGCGCAGGGCGGGGCCATCGGGGAGGCCGGTCATCGCGACTTTCGCCTGTTCTGCTCGCTGGTGGCGGAGCTGAACGGCGGTGGTGTCTACATCAACCTGGGCTCGGCCGTGATCCTGCCCGAGGTCTTCCTGAAGGCCGTGTCCGTGGTGCGCAACCTGGGACAGCCCCTGGCCGCGTTCACCACGGCCAACCTGGATTTTCTCCAGCACTACCGGCCGCGCGTGAACGTGGTCGAGCGTCCGCATTCCCAGGCCGGCGGCCGCGGCATCGCCATCACCGGGCATCACGAGCTGACTGTCCCGCTGCTGGCGGCTGCGCTCATCGAGCGCCAACCATGAACGAGCGCGAAACCGTCTTCTGGGACTACCACGACCTGCTGCTGTTCGTCGCGGCGTTCTTTCCGGCGCTGCTGAGCGCCGGGTTGTTTGTGGGCGCGCTGTACGGCGTGTTCGGATGGCCAGGCATGGGCAAAGCTCCCCAACTGCTGGCCGCGCAGTTCCTGGCCTACGCCTTGTGGTTCGCGTTTCTGTACATGCTCCTCAAGGCGAAATACCACCGGCCCTTCCTGGAGTCGCTGGGCTGGGAATACTTCAGCGAAAGTTTCGGGCAGCGCCTCGCCTACGGAATCCTGCTGGCGCTGGCGATTGGGCTCCTGGGCGGACTGCTGCGGACTCCGGACCTGGACACGCCCATGAAGCGCCTTCTGAGCGACCGTCTGTCCGTCGTGCTGGTGGGCCTGGCGGCGGCTACAGCCGGGCCAGTCTGCGAAGAGCTGGCTTTCCGGGGCTTCGTGCAGCCCCTGCTGGTGCGCTCGCTCGGCACGCTGCCTGGCGTGGTGCTCACGGCGCTGCCCTTTGCGCTGCTGCACGGCCCGGAGTACGCCTGGAGCTGGCGGCACGTGCTGCTGGTCACCTTGGCCGGCTGCGCCTTCGGGTGGGTGCGAAACCGGACCGGCTCCACGGCCGCCGCGGCCGTCGTGCACGCGGCTTATAACTCTACGTTCTTCGCGGGCATGCTGATCACAGGAAAGGTTCCTAGCTAAATGGTGGAAACGATTGTTTGGACTGACGCCGGCGTGGTGATGATCGACCAGCGGCGTCTACCGAAAGAAGAAGCCTACGTGACCTGCACCAACTTCGAGGAGGTCGCCGACGCCATTCGATGCATGGTGATTCGCGGAGCGCCCGCCATCGGCGTGGCGGCCGCCATGGGAGTGGCGCTCGGTGTTCTGTACGAGGACGAGAACGAGCTCATCGAGTGGAAGTTCCGGCGGATCTGCAACACTTTGGCCAATACGCGCCCCACGGCGGTCAACCTGTTCTGGGCCATCGACCGCATGAAGCAGCTCTGGGCCAGCCTTCAGGGCCAGCCGATCGAGGAGATTCGCGCGCGCATGGTGGAGGAAGTTCAGCGGATCCGGCTGGAGGACATCGCCATCAACGAAGCCATGGGCCGCCACGGCGCCGAACTCATCCCCGACGGCAAGACCGTGCTCACGCACTGCAATGCCGGCGCTCTGGCCACGGCGGGCTACGGAACGGCGCTGGGCGTGATCCGCGCCGCCGTGGCGGCGGGAAAGAAGATCGACGTGTTCGCCGATGAGACCCGTCCCTTGCTTCAGGGCGCGCGCCTCACTGCCTGGGAACTGCTCCAGGACGGCATTCCGACCACCATCATCACCGACAACATGGCGGGCCACTTTCTGAAGTCCGGGCGGATCGGCTGCGTGATCGTGGGAGCGGACCGGATCGCCGCCAACGGCGACGTGGCCAACAAGATCGGAACCTATTCGGTGGCGGTGCTGGCCAAGGAGAACAATGTGCCGTTCTACGTGGCCGCGCCGATCAGCACGCTGGACCTGACGCTCCCCTCGGGCGAACGGATCCCCATCGAGCAGCGTTCGCAGGCGGAAGTCACGCATGTCTTCGGCGTGCCCGTCGCGGCCCAGGGAGCCGAAATCGAGAATCCGGCCTTCGACGTCACGCCCCACCGCTACGTCACGGCCATCATCACCGAGCGCGGCGTGGCGCGCCAGCCATACGAGGATTCGCTCCGCCGCCTCGTGGTAGGGTGAGATTTATGCGCTACCTTCTGGCACTCTGCACGGTATCCCTGCTGCTGGCCGCCGGATCGCTGTCCAATCGCCGGGCGCCCGGCTTCTCTTTGATGGACAGCAACGGGAAGCAGCACGATTTGAACGACTATCGCGGCAAGAGTCGTCCTGATCGACGTCATGCAGACCACGTGCCCGCACTGCCGCTTGTTCACGAAGATTCTGGACAAGGTCAAGGCGAAGTACGGGGAGCGAGTGGCGATACTGTCCGTAGTGAACCCGCCCGACAATCCCCAGACGATTGCCCGCTTCATCCGGGAGATGAAACCGTCCTCCCCCGTCCTGTTCGACTCCGGCCAGATGGCGATTGCGTACTTCAAGGCCACACCGCAGAACCCTTCCATCGACCTTCCGCACCTGTTCATCATCGACGGCAACGGGTGGATCGTGAACGACTACGAATACGGGCCGGCCACCCTGGGGATCTTCGAGGGAGAAGCCCTGTTCCCGGAATTGGACCGGATGCTGGCCGCCAAGCCGGCCGCGCCCCGGAGGTGAGATGACCATTGCGGCGGCCGTGATGCTCGTAGTCTTACGGCCCGTGGCCAGCATGTACTCAGCGCCCAGCCTGAGCGCCGATGTGGTCTCGCAGGCCATTCTCGGAAGCAGCGTGGAGTTGGTGGAGGAACAGGCCGGCTGGATCAGAGTCCGTACTGCCGACCGATACCTGGGCTGGATGCCCGCTGCCTCTGTGCGTGAGCTGCGGCAGGGGGAAGCGCCCGGGCGGGCGGCCAAAGTCGAGAGCCTGTTCGCCAACCTGTACCGGGAAGCCGACGTTACCAAAAATGAACCACTGCTGACTGTCCCGTTTGAAGCGCGGCTGGAGGTTGTCGCTGAGCCGGAGGCTGAAGGCCGGCGCTGGTTGCAGGTCCGGCTGCCCGACGGCCGCCCGGCGTGGATCCAGCGCGGCGACGTTGGCTTTGACTCCGCGCCTCTGGATATCAAGCGCACGATTGGGCTGGCCAAACGCTTCCTCGGCCTTCCATACCTGTGGGGCGGCACATCCACCTTCGGCTACGATTGCTCCGGCTTTACTCAAATGCTCCTGCGCCATCGCGGCGCCGTCATCCCGCGGGACGCCGGTCCGCAGATGCGCTGGGAGGGCTTCCTGTCTGTTGAGCGTAGGAAGCTGCGCTCCGGGGATCTGCTCTTCTTCGGCGCCTCCGCCGAGAAGGTCACGCATACCGGCATGTACATTGGGGGCGGGGAATTCATCAGCGCCACAACCTGGATCAAGCCGGTCGTCCAGATCAGCCGGCTGGACGACCCGCACTGGTCCGCTCTGCTGGTTGGGTGCCGGAGGCTGAAATGACCCGCCGGGACTTGCTGGCGATGGCTGCCGTGGCCGTGGTTTCCCGCCGACGTAGTCCGCCTGCGGTTGCGCCACACCTGGACCACGGTGATGTCGTCCAGCGAGTACCGTGACAACGTCCATGTGCGCTACACCCGTGACGGCGTGACCGGCCTGGGCGAGGCCGCGCCCATCGTGCGCTACGGTGAGGATGCCGCTTCCGCCCAGCGGACCATCGCGTCTCTGCGATCGATCCTGGAGCCGGCCGATCCCTGGCAGTTCGCCAAGTTGATGCAGCGGGTTTCCCAACAAGTGACGGGTCAGTATGCCGCCAAAGCCGCCATCGACATCGCACTGATGGACTGGGTGACGCAGCGGCTGGGCGTGCCGCTCTATCGCCACCTGGGCCTCGACCCCAGCGACGCGCCGCTCACGACCTTCTCCATCGGCATCGACACCCCGGAGGCCACACGGCAGAAGGTGCGGGAAGCCGAGCCGTTCCCGGTGCTGAAAATCAAAGTCGGCCTGGCCAACGATGAGCAGACCATCGCCGCCGTCCGCAGCGTGACGAAGAAGCCGCTCCGGGTGGATGCCAACGAGGGGTGGAAGGACAAGGAAGAGGCGGTCCGCAAGATCAACTGGCTGGAATCCCAGGGGGTGGAGTTCGTCGAGCAGCCGATGCCCGCCGCCATGCTGGAGGAGACCCGCTGGGTCCGCGGCCGGGTCCACATCCCGATCATCGCCGACGAGGCCTGCCTGCACCCCGCCGACATCCCCAAACTGGCGGGCGCCTACGACGGCGTGAACATCAAGCTGATGAAGTGCGGCGGCATTCAGGAAGCGCGGCGCATGATCGAGTTGGCGAAATCGCTGGGAATGAAGACCATGCTGGGTTGCATGATCGAAAGCTCGATCGGGGTCACGGCCGCGGCTCATCTTTCGCCGCTGGTGGACTACGCCGACCTCGACGGCAACCTGCTGATCTCCAACGACCCCTACAGCGGGGTCAAAGTGGAGAAAGGCAAGCTCATCCTGCCCAACCGCCCTGGCCTGGGATTGCGGCCGGCGGCGTTAACGCGTCCTGGCTGAGGGCCGCAGGCCCGCGCCGATGACCGCCACAGCCGAAGCCAGGATGGTCCACAGCGCGACACACAGTTGGCCCGACTCGGGCGTGAAGGTGTACGGGGAGAAGAAGAAATAGCGCACGATCAGGCCCAGCACCAGCAGGCTCCAGAGCAGAAATAACAGCCGCATCTTGCCCGCCGCGGCCAGCAGGAGTATCGCCACTCCGATCAGCGCCAGCGCGATCAGCCCATAAACCATCGCGCGGCCGGTCCAGGGCAGCAGGAAGAAGTTGAATGTATGCGGTCCGCTGGCAAGCACCACGACGGCCATGCCCGCGGCGATAAAGATGAATAATGCGTGGAACGCAAGAGAGTAGCAGCGAAACAGCGTGCGAATAAAATTCACCTGGCGCCTCCGGAAGTCAATCGGTCCAACCTGACAAGCAGCCATTGTACCAACAGCGAGGCCGCGCGCTCAGCCCGCCTTCAGCATCCCCGCCACGGCGTTGACCAGGATCGGCGCCCATGCCGATGGGGATCATGTACTTTCCAGCCGATGTTCATCAACTGGTCGTAGCGGAAACGCGGGAACGTGCCGCGCAGCCAGATCATGATGTAGATGATCACCCAGATCTTCAGCACGAACCAGAAGACGCCGATGGCCAGCCGGTTGATGAAAGGCACCAGGAAGGGCAGGGCGCAGGCCATCACGCCGAGCGCCACCACCACCATGAAGATCCGCCGCCAGCGCACCGTCTCGCGCCAGGCCATGGGGAAGCAGGCCAGGCCCGAGCCCGCGAAAAGCAGAACCGGAAAACCGTAGTTCAGCGGGATCTCCAGCCATCCCACGTTCGGGAAGGGCCGCAGCCATCCGCCCCAGAAGAGCGTCACGGCGACCGCCGCGACCACCAGCATGTTGACGTATTCCGCCAGGAAGTAGAGCGCCCAGCGGAAGCCGCTGTACTCGGTATGGAAGCCCGCCACCAGCTCGGACTCGGCTTCGGGAAGGTCGAAGGGCGCCCGGTTGGTCTCCGCGATCGAGGAAATGAAGTACACCATGAAGGGCACGATCATCAGCCCGTAGTTGTCGAACACAAACCAGATGCCTGACGGCTCTCCTGCGCCTTCACGATGCCCACCATGCTGAGCGTTCCGGCCATCATGACGCCGGACATCAGCGCCAGGCCGACCGCCACCTCGTAGCTCACCAGTTGCGCCGCGCTGCGCAGGGAGCCGAGCAGGGGATAGTGGCTGTTGGAGGACCAGCCGCCCAGGATGATCCCCAGAATGCCGACCGCGGAAGCGGCCGAGATCACCAGCAAGCCGACGTTGACGTCCGCCACGTAAACCAGGCTGCTGAAGGGGACCACGCAGAAGGCCGCCAGCGCCGTGAAGGTCGAGACGACCGGGCCGAACCAGAACAGGGCCTGGTCGGCGTCCGCCGGGATCGTGTCTTCCTTGGTGAACAGCTTCAGGGCATCCGCGAAGGGCTGCAAGAGGCCGTGCGGCCCCACGCGCATCGGGCCGTAACGCACCTGGAAGTCGCTGAGCACCTTTCGCTCGATCAGGCTCATGAACAGCGCCGCCAAAGGACACGCGCAGATCAAGACCACCGTGATGATGAACGGCTTGAAGAGCGGATGTTGAAAGACGATCTCCATATGAATCTCACCGCAGCAGCGACGTCTGAGCCAGGCTCAGGAACGGCTCGGGGATAGATGCCGATGCCGAGCGTCATGATGCCCGTGATCGCCAGCGCCAGCTGCAGGCCGAAGCTGGTCGCCACCGGCGTCCGTTCCGTCAGCGGGCTGATGAACATGCTGCGCACGATCCGGAAGTAGTAGTAGATCGCCACGGCCACGTAGAGCGTCGCGATCACCGCCAGCACGTAGTGCCCGGTCTGGATCAGCGACAGGAAGATGAAGTACTTGCCGATGAAACCGGCCGTCGGCGGAATGCCCGCCAGCGACAGCAGGAAGATCAGCATCAGGAACGCGTAGCCGGGGCTCTTGTGAACCAGCCCCGCCATATCGTCGATGTCCTCGCCCAGAAATCCCTTGCGCCGCAGCGCCACCACCACCAGGAACGCGCCCAGGTTCATGAAACTGTACACCAGCACGTACACCAGCACGCCCTGGATGCCGGTTTCGTTGCCCGCGATCAGGCCCAGCAGGATGTAGCCCGCGTGCGAGATCGAGCTGTAGGCCAGCAGCCGCTTCACGTTCGACTGGGTAATGGCGGCCAGGTTGCCCACCGTCATGCTGGCGACGGCGACCACGACCAGGATCGGCTCCCAGACGGCGCCGCGCCGAGGCCAGCGGGCCCATGAACATCCGCAGCAGGAAAGCGAAGGAAGCGGCCTTGGAGCCCACCGACAGATACGCCGTGACCGTGGTGGGCGCGCCCTCGTAGGCGTCCGGCGCCCACATGTGGAACGGCACGGCGGAGATCTTGAACAGCAGCCCGACCGAGGTGGTGGCCAGCGCCAGGAACACCAGCGGGTCCGAACGGCTCCCGAGCAGCCAGCGCGTCGGCGATGGCTCTCAGCTTGGTGGAACCGGCCAGGCCGTAGAGCACGGAGAAACCGTACGCCAGAAAGCCGCTGGAGAAGGCTCCCAGCAGCAGATACTTCATGGCGGCTTCGTTGGAGCGCTTGTCGCCGCGCAGGAAGCCCACCATGACGTAGAAGCACAGCGCCATCAGCTCCAGGCCGATGAACAGCGTGACCAGGTCCGTGCCCGCGGCCAGGAAGAACATGCCGCAGTTGGCCAGCAGGATCAGGCCGTAGTATTCGCCGTGGTGCTCGCCCGCGATCTCCAGGTACTTGTACGAAATCAGCGCCACGATCAAGGAGGCCGCCAGAAAGATCCAGTTGAAGAAGAGAGCGAAGCCGTCGATGGTCAGCGACGCCGCCGAAGGCCGTGATCTCCGGGATGCCCTGCGCGGCCAGGAAGCTCTGCTGCCGCCACAGCGCCCCGCCCGTGAAGACCAGGCCCAGCGCCACGAAGAAGACCAGGTACTTGCGCTGCTGCGCTTCGGGGAAGACCAGGAAATCGAAGAGCAGCACCGCGCAGCCGAACAGCGCCAGCATGATGGCGGGAACCAGCACGAAGTGATCGGTGGAGGTGTAGAACTGGCTCATCGGACGCCTCCGGCGGGGATCTGCGCGGTCGCGCCTCGCCCGTAGTAACCGGGCCGCACGCGCTCCACGATCTGCGCCACGGGCTTCTCCAGAATGTCGAAGTAAGGCTTGGGGTAGACGCCGATCCAGATCGCCCAGGCGATGAGCGGCAGGAAGACCACCAGCTCGCGCAGGTTCAGGTCGCGAGTCCCAGGTTCTTGGGATTGGTGACCTCGCCGAGCATGGTCCGCTGGTAGAGCCACAGCAGGTAGGCGGCGCCCAGGATGATTCCGGTCACCGCGCAAGGCGGCCCACACCCAGTTGGCCTCGAACGCGCCTTGCAGGATCGTGAACTCGCCGATGAAGCCGTTGAGCAAGGGCAGGCCGGCCGAGCTCAGCATGGCGAAGGCGAACACGATGGCGTAGATCGGCATGACGTGCGCCAGGCCGCCGTATTCCTTGATCTCGCGCGTGTGGCGGCGCTCGTAGATCACGCCCACGATCAGGAACAACATGCCCGTCGAGATGCCGTGGTTCACCTGCTGGATCACGCTGCCGGCGATGCCGTTCGGGTTCAGCGCGAAGATGCCCAGCGTGCAGAAGCCCAGGTGGCTTACCGACGAGTAGGCCACCAGCTTCTTCCAGTCCTTCTGCATCAGGCTGACCAGCGCGCCGTAGATGATCCCCACGATCGAAAGCACCGCCAGGATCTGGACGATGACGGGCGTGACGGAGGCGTCGGGCAGCAGCGGCAGCGAGAAGCGCAGGAAGCCGTACGTGCCCATCTTCAGCAGCACGCTGGCCAGCACCACCGAGCCGGCCGTGGGCGCCTCCACGTGCGCGTCGGGCAGCCAGGTGTGGAACGGGAACATCGGCACCTTGATGGCGAAGCCCAGGAAGAACGCCCAGAAGACCCACTGCTGAACGCCCAGCGGCAGGTTCAGCTTCATCAGCTCGGAAATCTCGAAGGTGTAGTAGCCGAACTGCTGGAAGTGCTGGAAGTAGAGCGTCAGGATGCCGAGCAGCATCAGCACGCTGCCGGCCAGCGTATAGAGGAAGAACTTGATGGCCGCGTAGAGCTTCCGCGGGCCGCCCCAGACGCCGATGATGAAGTACATCGGCACCAGCACCAGCTCCCAGAACACGTAGAACAGGAAGAAGTCCAGCGCCAGGAACACGCCGATCATTCCCACCTGCTGCAGCAGGAACATGGCGTAGTATTCCTTCAGGCGATCCTCGACCGCGCTCCAGGAAGACAGGATGGCGAGGAAGCCGATCAGCGTGGTGAGCATCACCAGCAGCAGGCTGATGCCGTCGATGCCGAGCATGTACTTGACGCCCAGGCTGGGAATCCAGTCGGCCTTCTCCACCATCTGGAAGCCGGCGGCGCTCTTGTCGAAACGCCAGACCAGCGGGAGCGAGACCAGGAACCCGGCCAGGGCGGCGATGTTCGCCCAGACTCGAATCAAAGTCTTGTTCGACGACGGCAGCAGCAGCAGGACCAGCATGCCGGCCAGCGGCGTGAACAAGACGATGCTCAACAAGTGCTCGTTCATAGGTCAACGCGTCAGGAAGTACGCGAAAAACGCCAATCAAGCCGAGCACGAACACCAGCGCGTAGGCCTGCACCAGGCCGGTCTGGAGAATGCGCATCGGATAAGAAGCCACTTTCACCAAAAAGGACAGCAGGCGGACGGAACCGTCGATGATCCAGGTGTCCCACCAGATCGAGACTGTCGAGGTGAAACGGGTCATCCAGCCGGCGCCGTTGACGCCGCCGTCCACGATGCGGCTGTCGAAGGAGGCCAGGGCGCTGCCTCCGCCCTTCGCCACGCCGTCGATGAAGAGGTACTGTAGACCTCGTCCACGTACCACTTGTTAAGGAGCACCGTGTAGAGACCGCCCGCCGAGCGCGCGATGGCCTCGGGCAGCTTCGGGCCTGCGCAGATACAAGTGCCGCGCCAGCCAGATGCCGCCAAGCGCCACGCCGACGGAGAGCAGCATCAGCATCCACTCGAGGCTGGTCGCTGTGATGCGCCTCGCGGCCGCCTCGGCCGCTGACGGCGGGACCAGCCGGCTCCAGCCAGTGCTCGAAGGTGCGGAACCCTTCGGGAAACAGGCTCCACAGCTTCGGAACCCCGATCCAGCCCGCCAGCACGCTGCCCGCCGCCAGCACCGTTAGCGGAACGGTCATGCGTGCGCGGCGACTCGTGGACGTGCGCGGCCGCCTCAGCCTCCACGCGCGAGCGGCCATAGAAAGTCATGTACATCAGCCGCCACATGTAGAACGCGGTCATGCCGGCGGTCACCAGGCCCACGACGTACAGCGGCTTGGAGCCCAGCGGCGAGCTGTAGACCTGCCACAGAATTTCGTCCTTGGAGAAGAAGCCCGCCAGGCCGGGGATGCCCGCGATGGCCAGCGAGGCCACGAACATGGTCCAGTGCGTCACCGGGATCTTGTCCTTCAGCGCGCCCATCTTGCGCATGTCCTGCTCGCCGGAAAGCGCGTGAATCACCGACCCGGAGCCGAGGAAGAGCAGGGCCTTGAAGAAGGCGTGGGTGTAGAGGTGGAAGATCGCCACCCAGTAGGCGCCCACGCCGCAGGCCATGAACATGTAGCCGAGCTGGCTCACCGTGGAGTAGGCCAGCACCCGCTTGATGTCGTTCTGCACCAGCGCGATGGAAGCCGCCAGGATGGCCGTGAAGCCGCCGATCACGGCCACGATCGTGGAAGTCTCCGGCGTCAGCCGGAACAGGGCGTTGGAGCGGGCCACCATGTAGACGCCGGCCGTCACCATGGTGGCGGCGTGGATCAGGGCCGAGACCGGCGTAGGGCCTTCCATGGCGTCCGGCAGCCAGACGTACAGCGGAAACTGCGCCGATTTCCCCGTGGCGCCGATGAACAGCATCAGCGCCATTACGCTGAGCACGCCGAAGCCGATCTCTACCGAATATCGCCCGCTGGCGAGCGCCTGGTTCACGTCCAGAAAACGCACCGAGCCGAAGACGCTCAGCATCAGCAGCATGCCGAGGATGAAGCCGGCGTCCCCGATGCGGTTCACGATGAAGGCCTTGTTGGCCGCGTCGCCGGCCGACTTCTTTTGGAAGTAAAAGCCGATCAGCAGGTAGCTGCACAGGCCGACGCCTTCCCAGCCCACGAACAGGAGCAGGTAGTTGTTCGCCAGCACCAGCATCAGCATGAAGAACACGAACAGGTTCAGATATCCGAAAAAGCGGTAGTAGCCGCCTTCGTGCCCCATGTAGCCGATGGAGTAGACGTGGATCAGGAAGCCGACGCCGGTGACCACCAGAATCATCACCGAGCTGAGCGGGTCCAGCAGAAAGCCCCAGTCGGCCGCGAACCGGGCCATGGTTCCATCCGCCATGTGGAACGGCAGACCCGCCACCCAGGTGTGCTGGATCACCTGGTGACCTTTTGGGGCATGGCCGCCAGCTCCATCACCGCCGCGGCGGAGAACAGGAACGAGAGCAGCACCATGCCGGGGCACAGCAGGCTGATCAGCGACTTCGCAGTGCCGGTCGAGCCTCTTTCCCACCAGCAGCATCGCGGCCGCGCCGAAGAGCGGGAACAGCGGAATCAGCCAGATCTAATCGAGAAAGCTCATCGCGTCGTCCTCACCACTTCAGCAGGTCCACCTCGTCGGCCAGCACGGTTTCCTTGTTGCGGAACAGCGCGATCAGGATTCCCAGGCCCACCGCCGCTTCGGCCACGGCCACCGTGATGACGAAGATGGCGAAAATCTGCCCGCTCACTGCTGAAAGTAGTGGGAGAAGGCCACCAGGTTGATGTTCACGGCGTTCAGAATCAGCTCGATCGACATCAGGATGATGACGATGTTGCGGCGCGCCAGCACCCCGAGGGTTCCGATCAGCAGCAGCGCCGCGCTCAGCACCAGGTAGTGAGTCGTAGTAATCGGATGGAACATCAGACCCTCTTCTTTGCCATGATGACCGAACCGACGACAGCCACCAGCAGCAGGATGGAAGCCACCTCGAAGGGCAGCAGGTATTGCGAAAACAGCACGTCGGCCAGCTGCTCGATGTTGCCCTCGGCCACCGGCACGGCCGCCTCCAGGGTTTCGCCAGTTGAAACGCCCCGGCGCCCTTGCGGATGAAGTAGAGCACCATCCGCCCACCGACAGGGCGCAGGCCAGCGCCAGCCACCACTGCTTGTTGAACTGCCGCTGCTTGGCGGCCTCATCCAGGTTGACCAGCATGATCACGAACAGGAACAGCAGCATGATGCCGCCGACGTAGAGCATGATCTGGACCGCGAACAGGAACTCGGCCCTCTGGAGAAGGTACAGGCCGGCCACGCCGGACAGCGACACGATCAGCCAGATGGCGCTGTGCACGGCGCTGCGGCGCGTGACGGTGAGCACCGCGCCGACCAGCGTCAACAGAGCGAACGTATAAAAGAACAGAGTCTCAGTCATCGAAATACGCACAAGCCGCTCCCTCACGGTCGCGGCTCAGTACTTGTAGTGGGTCGGCTTGGGACCTTCCTCGAGCATCTCCCGGTCCCAAATCGCTCCTTCGCGCGTGTAGCTTGCCAGCTCGAAATCCTGGGTCAATTCCAGCGCATCCACCGGGCAGGCGTCCTCGCACAGCCCGCAGAACATGCATCGTGATGTGTCGTACGTGAAAGTCGTCAGTTCCTTGCGCCGGGTCTGCTCGTTCCGCTCGCTGCCCACGACGATCAGAGTCTCCGGGCAGGCCAGCGCACAGAGGTTGCAGGCGATGCACAGCGTCTCGCCGGTTTCGGGATTGTTGTTCAGCCGCGGCGCGCCCCGATAGCGCTCGGCCACCTTGGGCCTCTCCGCGGGATACTGCTCCGTGACGATGTTCTTGGGAGGCTGGTAGCGGAACGTGACCCAGAGGCCTTCCAGGAGATCGACCAAAAATACGGACCGTAAAAACTTACGCATTGACAACCCCTAACGGTCCACCTCGCCCAGCACTATATCAATCGTACCAATGATGGCCACCAGGTCCGCGACCAGCGAGCCGCGCGCCATCTTGTCGAGCGCCTGAAGGTTTACAAAGGATGGCGGACGGATGCGGACCCGATAGGGCTGCGTCGAGCCGTCGCTCACAATGAAATATCCGAGCTCCCCCTTGGGCGCCTCAATAGAGACGTAAGCCTCGCCCACGGGCGGCTTGATGACCTTGGGGACTTTGGCCATGATGGGCCCGTCCGGGATGCGCTCCAGCGCCTGCCGGACGATGCGCACGGACTGCCGCATCTCCTCCATCCGGACGACGTACCGGTCGAAGGTGTCCCCGTTCTGGCCGGTGGGAATCTCGAAATCGTACTGCTCGTAGCCGCTGTAGGGCTGCGCCTTCCGCAGGTCCCACTTCACGCCCGCGGCGCGCAGCATCGGGCCGGTGACGCCGTAGGCCTTGCAGTCCTCGCCGGTCAGCACGCCGACGTCGCGTCATCCGGCCGACCAGGATGCGGTTTCCCGTGAGCAGCTCCTCGTACTCGTCCAGCCTGGGCAGGAACCAGTCGCAGAACGCGCGGCACTCCTGCTCGAAGCCATCGTAGAGTTCGTACTGCAGGCCGCCGATGCGGAAGGCGTGCGTGGTGAGCCTGGCGCCGCAGTACTTCTCGTAGATGTCCATGATGTACTCCCGCTCGCGGAAGGTGTAAAAGAGCGGGGTGATGGCGCCGATATCCAGGCAGTGCGTGCCCAGCCAGACCAGGTGGCTGGAAATCCGGTTCAACTCGGTGAGGATGACGCGGATCACTTGCGCGCGGGGCGGCGCCTCGACGCTGAGCAGCTTCTCGACGGCCAGGCAATAGCCCAGCCCGTTGGAAACGGAGGCGACGTAATCGGCCCGGTCCACGTAGGGCGCGTACATCTGGTAGGTGCGGTGCTCGGCGATCTTCTCCAGGCCGCGGTGGAGGTATCCGATCACGCACTCGGTGCCCCGGACCCGCTCGCCGTCGAGTTTCACGATCACGCGCAGCACGCCGTGGGTGGAGGGGTGCTGCGGGCCCATGTTGAGGACCAGTTCGGTCGAGTCGAGAAAAGTGGAATCAGCCATTGGATTGCGCGCTGTCGATCCCCAAATTCTCCCTGACCCAGGCTTCGTCCTGTTTCAGAATTGGGTAGTCCTTTCGCAGGGGATAGCCCTGCCACTCCTCCGGCAACAGGATCCGGCGCATGTTCGGGTGCCCGGCGAATTCGATGCCGAACATGTCGAAGACTTCGCGCTCCAGCCAGTCCGCCGTCAGGTGGACCGGGACGGCGGTGGCGGGCTGGAACCCTTCGGGGATTCTGATCTTGATGCGGATGCGTTGATTTCGTTTAAAGCTGTAAACAATGTAGACAAGCTCGAAGCGCTCGGGCCGGGCAGGGTAGTCGACGGCCGTGATGTCCACCAGGTAGTCGAAGCCGGCCTCGGTCTTCAGGAACTCAAGCACGGTGACGGCGGCTTCGGGCAAGGCCACCAGGAACTCCTGGCCGTGCTGCGAGGAGCACTCGAGAATGCTGCCGCCAAAGCGCTCCTGAAGCGCGCGGGTCAACTCGCTCTCCCAGGGAGCGCGAGGCGCCTCGGGCGCGCTCTTGGGCGTGGCAGGCTGCCGCTGCGGGGGTGTTAACTCGTCAGCCATGGTCTACCGTGGGAAGAATTCCAGCTTACAGGGCGCGATTCAGAAGTGTCAAATCCAGCCTTCCGCACCCACTGCAGCGGCATTCATGAAGTGTGCGTTTCGGCGACGTAACAATTCCAGCAGACGGGAAGATGGGATTGCAGGACGCTCGGAATCGTTTCCGGCTGGATGTCCTTCCACTCGAGGATCCTCAGCTCGGGGCTGGCCAGGCAGGGCTTGTGCTGCCGCCAGTTGATTTCGCCCATCGGCCTGCCGCAGTATGTGCAGGACTTCTCCTGAAACCACCGGGTCAGAATCGTCAGGACGAGGCACTCTTCGGGCGCCGACTCAATCTGCTTCAAACACGCTTGACAGCAATCAGGTTGCGCGGCCCACCGCGAGCATTCACGGAGATGCAAAGCGGGCCGGCGGAAGGAGGCCATCCAGGCGGCGCGGCCTGCCGCCAACTCCACAGCGGCAGGTTGCTCGGTTGCAGGGCAGGTAACCACCCGCTTTCCCCGAAATTTGAGGTAGGCGCCCACAACCCTAGCGAACCCCAGCGTGAGCAAGGCCAGCCCCAGAATGGCGACGACAAGATCGGTGCCCATGAATGCCGGTAAACCTCCTCCAGCCTCATTCCACAGATTCGGCCGCCTCAATTATGGGGCCGGTTGCGCGCCGCGTCAAGCGGATTATTGGACACTTATCGCGGCAACGCCAAGTTGTTGAAATACCGGCCTTGTGCAGGCCTTGAGGGCTATTTAGCGCGTCCCGCGCCACTCAGCCGAGAGCTTTTGCAGCACCGCCGTCGGAGTTTCCCCGTCGTGAGTGACTACCCGATACCGCAGCACCAGAGTCTCGCCGTGCGGGATTGTAAACGGCCCGTCGGTTGTAATCACGGGATGCACCATCCAGAGGCGAGTCGAATTGTGCCATGTGGTGGTAGGGTTGCGAGGATGGTCGATCACCGCGACGCCAAGCATCTTGCCGCCGTCCTTCAGGCGAATGGTGTAGTCGTACCAGGGCAACCCGGGCCAGTTCAAGTCGGGCATGGAATAATGCGGATCGGCAAGCCCGACTTTGCCGGCTGCATCGGCGAAATATGGCTCCCCATCCTTCCGGGCCTGCACGGTAAAGCCTCCGAACGAGTTCCGGTCGAGCACGTAATCAACCACTGGCGTAAGGCGGTACTCCAAGTCGAGCACATACACGCCTTCGCGTTCGGACACCGTGGCGATATTGACTTCGTCGAGAAATTTGCGGTTCCGAATCATCCATTCGTTGCGAATCTCTATCGCCGCCTGGCCGGCATCCGCACGAAGCAGTTTCACCTCACGGTTTTCGATCACCCTGCCTTCGCGAGGCGCGAATTCGCCCCAGCCCCAGAAGTCGGCCCTCGAGATGTTCATCGCGCGATGAGGAGCGTGGGGGCCATACTTCTCAAGGTTAGCTGGTGCGCGAAACTCCGAGGCATGCCACGCAAGGAAGATCCCGCGATGGTGCGGATGATCGTCGGGCGCAAGAGACGTAATCCTTTCTCCCGATGGCGTGTTGAGGGGATGGAAACAAGCCGCGCTGGTTGAGGTAAGCCCGACATTTTCCGGCTTCTTCGTCAGGTATTCAAAAACCACCCGGCCGTCCGGCGTTTTGACCTGCATTCCATACGTGGTGGGAGTCAGCGTATACGCCGAAGCGCCACTCGCCGCTTGCGGTGCGGCAAACACGTACAACCCCAGCGCCAACACACCCGCCACGGCAGTGGCGGACAAACGAATCATCCAAGCACTCCTACGTCTATGCGACAAGCTTCACACTCCCTTCTAAACTGTTGCCTGGCCGCGAAAGGCCTTCAGGCTGTGATTTTACATCAATTGGGGCGCCGGCTGCCGCCGGCATTGAATTTGAAATTCGCCGCTCGGTTGTGTTACTGATTAGCCCATGCCCGAAACTCGTTATTGCAATCGCCGCGCAGTTCAATTTGAGAACGAGTGTCTGCGCCTGACTGTACTGGTGGAAGGAGGACATCTCGCCGAACTTCTGCACAAAGCATCCGGCGTGAATCCACTATGGACGCCTCCCTGGCCATCCATCGAACCGTCCAACTACGACCGCGCGCGGTGTCACGAGTACGGCGCCAACGCGGAGAGCAAACTTCTGGCCGGCCTCATGGGCCACAACCTGTGCCTGGACACCTTCGGCGGCCCATCGGCGGAAGAGGAGGCGGCGGGTATCACGGTGCATGGCGAGGCGCCCGTCGCACCCTTTCGGATCACGGAATCCCCGGAGGAGTTGATCACGGCGACTGACCTGCCAGGGGCTCAACTGCGCTTCGAGAGGCGCATCCGGTTGGATGGCCCCTGGGTGCGATTCTCCGAGACGGTCGAGAACCTGTCGCCGCTGGACCGTCCGGTGGCCTGGACGGAGCACGTCACCATAGGGCCGCCGTTCCTGGAGAAGGGGTCAACCCAACTGCGCGCGCCAGCCACGCGCTCCAAGGTAATCGAAGGACCCGGCGCCTACATGCAGTCCGGCGCCGAATTTGACTGGCCGCTGGTCCCGCGCATGGATGGCGCGACTTCCGACCTGCGGGTCTGCACCAACGCCGCGGTAAGCGGCGGCTTCACGGCACACCTGTTGGACCCGTGCCAAGCGAGCGCTTTCTTCTTCGCCTGGTCGCCCCGAACCAAGGTCCTGTTTGGCTACATCTGGAACCGCTCGGATTTCCCGTGGCTGAGCCTGTGGGAAGAAAATGGCAGCCGCACCCAGCCGCCTTGGAACGGCAAGACGTTGACGCGCGGAATCGAGATCGGCACCTCCCCGATGCCGGAAACGCGCCGCCAGATGATCGATCGGGGCAAGCTCTTCGGCACGCCCTGCTATCGCTGGATACCGGCCAAGGCGGCGGTGCGGCTGGAGTACTCGGCGTTCCTCACAACGGCCGAGGCGATTCCCGAAACACTGGAAGACCTGCGCGTCAGGTGAGCGAATGCCGGAACGGGCCGAAGGTCTCGGAACCGTTCTGGGTCACCAGCACGTCGTCCTCGATGCGGAACCCGCCGCAGGGCTTGAAGTAGATCCCGGGTTCGACCGAGGTCACCAGTCCCTCCTCGAGCGGGCTGGTCTCGCCCGGCGCGAGCTTGGGAGCTGATTCGTGGTAACCGAACCCCAGGCCGTGGCCGGTGACGTGGGGGAAGAAGGCGGCGTAGCCGGCATCCCGGATGACGGACCGGGCGGCCTCGTCCACTTCAGCCCCGCTGATGCCGGGGCGGAGCGCGGCGGCCGCGGCT
Source organism: Bryobacterales bacterium (assembly GCA_963744775.1). Taxonomy (GTDB): domain Bacteria; phylum Acidobacteriota; class Terriglobia; order Bryobacterales; family Bryobacteraceae; genus CAVUVG01. Next base: position 34,357 of record CAVUVG010000007.1, on the reverse strand, counting down.
TTCTGCGCCCTCTGCAAGGCGTCGAACACTTTCACTTGCTCCTGGGTCGGCTCCCCGGCCACTCTCAAGGTTGTCCGGTCCGCCCAGTACCCGTCGGCCACGACCCCCAACTCGAGCAGGGCGACATCCCCAGGCTCCAGGCGGCGGCGCGTCGAAATCTCGTTGAGTCTCCAGGCGATGGTGGACTCGTCCGGCCCAGTGGCCACCTGCGCGTAGGCCCGCACGCGGGACGCGCCCTGGTAGCCGGTGCCGCGAACCATAATCTCCCGCTCCACTTCGGCCACCAGCTCGACACCCGAGACCCCGATGTCCACCATCCGCGCGAAAGCCTCCATGCCGATCGAGGAAATCTCGGAGGCGATGCGGATTTTCGCGATCTCGTAGGCCGTCTTCCGGCGCCGCTGGATCTGAAGAAAAGACGAGATGTCGACGAGTTCGCTGCCGTCGAACGCGGCGCGGTAGATTTCGCGGGTCTGAGCGGCAGGCACCCGCGCCTCGGCGCTATTCCAGGGGGGAGCCACCACTTCGAAATCCGCTTCGTACCCGATCCGCTTCCAACCTTTTCCCCGGGCGATCCGGGAGAGGCTATCCCGAATGGCGGAACCAGGGTCCGGGGCATCCAAGGCGAGGAACCGGAAGTACACCGGTTCCGCCTCCCAAAGCGATGGACCGGCTTCGGATTCGTAGGAGTCCGGGATCACGCAGGCGGAGGGTCCCTCCCGCGGAAAGACCAGAACGCTGGCGCCGATCATCGGCCAGTAGCCGCTCAACAATAGAACGTTCTCGGGCAGCCGTACCACCAGGGCATCGAGGCGCTCGGCCTCCATGGCACGCCGCATCCGGTCGAGTCTTTCCTGGTTCTGCATGCTTCACAACTCCTTTAACCGGCGCCGATGAAGCCGGGCCAGCAGGTCATGGCGCCGTCGATGTAGATCGTGTTCCCGTTCACGTAGTCGGATTCGTCCGATGCCAGCCACACGGTGGCGCGCGCGACATCCTCCGGCTCCCCGATGCGTTTGTAGGGGATCAGCTTGAGGAGGACCCGTTCATAGACCTCCTGCGAGGTGACCTTTTCCACGTTCATGGGCGTCCGGATTGCGCCGGGCGAGATGGCGTTGACACGAATATGAAGGTGGGCGACCTCCTGGGCGACGCTCTTCATGAGAAGCAGGATGCCGCCCTTGGACGCGGCATAGTTGGCATGTCCCTCCCAGGGGATGAGGTCGTGCACCGAGCTCATGAAGATGAGCTTGCCGGCCGCATAGGAGATGGAGCGGTCGATCCCCTGCTTCTTGAACAGGCGGATCGCCTCGCGGGCGCACAGAAACTGGCCGGTGAGATTCACGTCGATGACGCGCTGCCACTGCGCCAGCGTCATCTCGTCGATGCGGGCATTGAGCTGAATTCCGGAGTTGGGCACGCAGATATCGAGGCGGCCGAAGGTGGCGGTCATGAACTCGAACATGGCCTTCACCTGGTCCTCTTTGGCTGTGTCGGCCTTGAAGATGACCGCCTTGCCGCCGCTTTCTTCGATGGTCTTGGCCGTCTCCCTGGCCCCTTCCTCGTCGCTGTAGTAATTGACGAGAACGTCGGCTCCCGCCTGGCCGAAGCCGATGGCGATGGCTTGCCCCAGGCCCTTGCTGGCCCCGGTCACCAGCGCCTTCTGGCCTTTCAGTACGCGATGAATGGGGGCAGGAGGCGCGTCATTGGGAACGATGTAGTTGTTTTCAGGAGGCATGCGTCACCTTCTCTTTCGCGTCAAGCTGTCAGAAATCAAGCCTCAGGGTAGAGGAGCACCTTCAGAGCCTTCTTCTCGACGCACAGATCGAACCCGGCGCTCCACTCGGAAATCGGAAACTTGGCCGTGATCAGGTCGCCCAGCCGCACCTTGCCCTGGGCATAGATCTTCATCACCCGGTCCCAGGTGCGCTCGGTGTAGCACAGCGACCCCACCATGTTGAGCTGCTTAAAAATCAACCGGTCGATGGGGAACTGGATTTCCCGGCCGCTGATGGCAACCTGCGTATAGCGCCCCATGGGCCGCAGCGCGTCCAGGCAGCCGCGCACCGAATCGGGGTGCCCGGCGCACTCGAAGGCCGTGTCCACTCCCATGCCGCCGGTCTGTTCTTTGACCGCATCGAGCAGGTTCGTTTCGCCGACGTTCACGATGGCCGCGGCGCCCATGGCGCGGGCCGCCTCCAGGCGGGCGGTGTCTCCGGGAGCGCCGGCGACGATGGTCTTGATGCCTTCGGCTACCAACAGTTTCAGGCATAGCAGGCCGATGGGGCCGGGGCCGGAAACCAGAGCCGTGTCGCCGATCCGCACGGGCGTTAGCTCGCAGACGGCCTGCACCGCAGCGGCGAACGGCTCGCTGAGCGAGGCTTCGTCCAGCCCGAATCCTTCCGGCAGCCGGAAAATCTGGTCCGGCCGAACCACCGCGTAGCGCGCAAACGCGCCGTTCACGCCGTGCCCCATGCCGCGCCGGATTGGACAGAACATGAACCTGCCGGACCGGCAATACACGCACTTGCCGCAAGTGACCGCGGTCGCGCCCAGGACCGTCACGTGATCGCCCAGCGCCACCCCGGAGGCATCTTTTCCCACCTCCACGATGGTGCCGGCGAATTCATGGCCCAGAATCACCGGCGGGTAATTGCGGAAGGTGTCGTGCAGAACGTGGATGTCGGTCCCGCATACGCCGCAGAACGCGACCTCGACCTTCACCTGGTTAGCGCCGCACGCCGGCTCGGCGGTATCCATCACCGCGACATTCCCGTTCCCGGGAGCGTACTTCATCACCGCTTTCATGGGCTTCTCGATCCTCTTGGCGCTGCCTCAGGCCTTCACGTCCGGGTTGGGAAGCATGATTTCCCGGATCTGCCCATCCAAGTCATGGCAGGCCTGGATGAACTGCCGCAGCGTGCGCAGGGTGGCGCTGTACGTGTCGAATTCGTCCACGGAGAGGCCATTTTCGTCATAGGCCTTCTGGAAGTCGGGGAACTTCTTCAGCAGATCGGCCACGATCTTTGGGTCAACCGGCTTATCGATCCGCGAAACCACCGGGACGTCGCTGGCATTGTAGCGGAGCTGCCATTTGAAGGGCGGGGAGATGACCACGTCTCCGCCGATGAACTCGCTCCAGTGCTGGTGGTTGCGGAACGCCGCCGAAAGCAGCCGGATTCGATATCCGCGTTCGCGGAAGATGCGGTAGGCCTTCTTGAACACCGCCACTCCGGCCCACTCCAGGTATCCCGGATCGGTGATGATGTTCTGCTTGTCCATCGCCACCTTCAGCGCGTCATCCAGCCTTCCCACCATGATGGTGCACACCGGGCCCATGGCGGAAATGTCCTTGCCCTCTTTCTGCCGTCTGTTGAGCCCGCGCTCTACCGCCTCGGCAACCGCGATGCACTGGGGCAGGGTGAAACTGACCGTGGCATTGATGCTCACGCCGTTGTAGGTGGCTTCCTCGATGGCCGCAACTCCCGCCTTGGTCACCGGGATCTTTACGATCATGTTTGGCGCCAGGCTGTCGAAATGCAGGACCTGGGCGAGAATGGCCTTCGGATCCCGGTAGAACCGCGGGTCCGTCTGGATGGAAAGCCGGCCGTTCTTCCCCTTTTGCTGATCGAAGATCGGTTTCAGCAGTTTCGCGGCATTGGCCGACATCTCCTCCACCACCCGCCAGGCAATCTGGTCCTCGTTGGCCATCGGCATCTCCTTCACCAGAGCCGCGATCCGGTCTTTCCAGGCTTGCATCTCCTTCTTGAGGACTTCGAGCACGATGACGGGGTTGCAGGTGGCGCCCACCGTTCCGTTGTGCTCGATGGACTGGCTCAACTCCGCGATGGCGGCGGAGTCATTCCACAAGCAGGTGGGGGTGGTTTGGGTCATCTCGTGCAAAAGACTCTTGTAAGCAATAACCTGGGACATCACATATCTCCTCGTTGTATGATTCAGGACATCGAAAATTGCGTTGCGATTCGGCCGCCGTGCGGTTCAACGCTGCACTACTCAGCAGCGTCCGCCCCTGTTCAGCGGAAATTTATCATAGCGCATCTGGGGGGCGCTTTGTGGCCTTCGTGCGCGCCCCCGTCGTGGGATCGCGGCCTAATGTCCGGCGCTACTTCTTGGCGGTGGCTGCGGTCGCGGTCCGCGGCCGGCCCCAGAAAATGAACGTGCCCCGGTCGGTCGCGGTGACGATATCCATCGCGCCGTCCTTGTTCAGGTCCACGGCCAGCAACTCGGAACCGGCGCCCGAGCGATTGTGAATCAATTCCGGGACGAACTCCGCCCCTCCGGGAGCCTTCGGATTGCGGACCGTCCGGTACCAGTACAAGACGGGCGGGCTGTAAGGATCGGGATCATAGTAAGCATCCTGGTGCGACCAGTAGCGCTTGCCCACGATGAAGTCCGGCACGCCGTCTCCATCGACATCGGCGAAGAACGAGGCGTGCGGTTGCGAGAAGGTTACGCCTCCGGCATTCTTCGTCGCGTAATTGTCCATAATGATGTGCTCGACGAATGAGATCTTGCCGGCAGCGTCGCGTTTCTGCTCATACCACGCCAGGCCAAAGCCGTGCGCTTCCAGGCTGGTCACCACATCGTTGAGACCGTCGCCATTGACGTCATACATTCCCATGAGGGCGCCGCCGGACGAGGAGCGGTTCGCCCGGCCGAAAGCCTGCGAATGGTACGCCCAAGGCTCCTTACCGCCGGGCCCCGGATTCTCCCACCAGCCATACACATTGACAATGTCCTGGCGTCCGTCGCCGTTGATGTCGCCGGCCCCGATGCCGTGCCCGGTGGTGTAACCTCTCTCGGAGACCGTGTGAACGATCCACGGTTCGGTCGGCTTGGCGGGGTCGGGTTCCGCGTAGCGCAGGCGTCCCGTCGGCGACGTAGACCAGTTCGGGTTTCCCGTCGGCGTCAACGTCCTTGAAATCGATAATCTCGGTCTGGATCCTCGGGACTACCTGGTACTTGTCCCAGCGGCGCGATTCGCCTTTGGGATTGACGTACAGGAAAACAGGGGTGCCGAGGTTGGAGCAGATCACGTCGGGCCAACCGTCGCCGGTCATGTCGGCAGCGTACTGAAGCATGCAATCATTGGCGTATTCCCGCGATGGATTCCAGGTGTGCGCCATCAGGATTTCCCGCGACTTGGTGTAGTCAGGGCCGAAGTAGATATAGGGACCGGCTACCACGTCCAGGCTGTTGTCGCGGTTGAAGTCGGCCGCCGCTATGGACCAGCCATAATAAAACTCGTTGAGGCGCTGCATCCGGAAGCGGCTCGAAACCTGCTCGTTGGGAGCCACCCTGATCGCCAGGTCTTTGTATCCGATGTCCTTAAACCGCACTTCACCCGCGCCGCCGACGTACAGCGCCAGCGGCCCATAGCGTCCGTCCTCCTCCTCCGCCACGCCGCCCGCCGATTCACGATCCAGGTTTATGAAAGCCCGGACGATGTTGGCGTCGATGAAGATCTCGACCTGGTTCCAGTCGCCGGGGTGCAGACCGGGCTTGGGGGCAGCGATGGGCAGGTTCACAACGGGAGCAGCTTCGGCGCCGCCACGGCCACCACGGCTGGCCGCGGCCGGATTCGGTGGAGGGGCAATTCGTACGGTCCCGCCGGCGGGACGCAATGCCTCGCGTCGAAGTTCCTGCCCGTCCGGGCCCAGAGTCACCCGGTAAGACGCCACTTCTCCCTCGTTGAGTGAAACGTAGATTCCCTTCATGCCTTCCGCGGTCTTTTCGGCACGGAGCAAGACACCCGTCTTGCAGCCGCCGCTGCAGCGGAGAAAGGCACGAAATCCAACGTCCTGATAAGAACGATCCAGCACCAGCCAGCCGCCGCTGCCGCCCGGCTTCACCGTCCCGACGATTTCCCCGTTCTGCGCGTGCCAGTCGGCTTGGCCCAGAACGTGCCAGCCCGTAAGGCTTGAGCCCTTGAAGGTTGTGTCCGGAATGAACGTGGGGCTGATCGCGAAGACCGGCACCAACAACAAAACGGCAATCAGCGTGATCCCATAAGCGCGCTTGTCAAACATGAATACTCGATTCCTTTCCGATGATGGTAATGACTGGCCTTTCGCCGGCCTATGTCGCAACCTGGCCAAAACGCCGCACGTACTCCGCGTTGATGGCGTACTGGTCTTCGTGTTTGTCCCACATCCCGACCACCACCGCGTCGGTTGGCTTGATGTTCGCGAAGCACTCTTTGAAGGTTGCTTCCACGAATTCCGGCTTCTCGCAGAGGCGGCCGGAGGCCAGGATCTTATACACAAAGCACGGCTTCTTCGTCTGCTTGATCACTTTGTACATCTCCGGCGGATCGCCGCGCACGAAGGCTGTTTCCCCGCCGTAATTCGGAGAATTGCCCTCCTTCGTGTGATAGATTTCCGCGGGCATCATGCCGGGGTTGGCCGCGAACAACTTCTCCCATTCCGCCTGGGTGCGGCCGTACTTGTACAGGCAGGTCATGTAGTAATCCACGTCCCAGTTCTGGGACTCGATTTCGATGAACACTTCCGGCCGGTGGCTGGTGACGGCGACCAGCACCCCCGTATCCCGCACCATCTTGCACCACTCCCGAACCTTGTTGAGCTGGCCTTTTCTCCACATGGCATCGGTGCCGCCCTCGCCCCAGCCATCGTGGTGAATGCCGATAGGTCCGAGCTCGGCCATCGCCTTAATGGATTTCGAGGGATCGCGCACACTCCCGTCAGCGGCCAGCGGGGCCTGGCCGCTGCAGGCAAACAGCATTTTGCCGCCATTTTCCGCGTTGTACTTGGCGACGCGCCCTCCGGCTTGCGTCATGCAGTTGATGCCCAACTCCTCACAATGCTTCCAGATCTGCACCATTCGCGCGGGCGTGTGCCACGCGCGCAGCTCCAGATCGATCATTCTCGACAGATGCCCCCCGCCGCCAATGGTATTGACTCCCATGATCAGGCGGGAAACCATATGCTTGCCGTAACGAACCATGGGCATCGGCGGCGCCGTGGCGGCGTTGGCCGCCAGCGGGGCGGCGGCGGCCATCGCCCCGATCTTCTGCAGAAAGTCACGCCGGGAGTTCTCGCCGGCCGGGCTCGGCTCAGGTTCCAACTTCATTCCTGTCCGCCTCCTGGCGGTCGGCATGAGCATACCACAATTGAAGCTTGCGGTATTGTTATGCTGAAAAGCTGCTGAAATCGCGAAAACAGAGGCAGAAAGAGGCCGTATGAAACTGGGGTTCACTAGCGCCATCCTGCCAGAAATGGCGTTTGAGGAAGTAGTGGATTTTCTGGCGGCGAGTAGCATACCGGGGGTCGAGCCGATGTGCTGGCCCGTGGGGTCCGGCGACACGCGCAAGTATGCCGGGGTAACGCACATCGATGCCGCGAGCCTGGATGGCGGCGCAGTCACCGGCATCCAGCGCATGTTGAGCAAGGCGGGCGTGACCATCACCGGCCTGGGCTATTACCCCAATCCGCTGACGCCGGACGCCAATGAAAGCAAGGTGGTCACCGCTCATCTGCGTGAGGTGATCCTGGCGGCCGAGAAGCTGGGCGTGCCCATCGTCAACTCCTTCGTGGGCCGCGACTGGCATCTTACGCTCGCGGACAATTGGAAGCGCTTCCGTGAGGTATGGCGGCCGCTGATACAGTTCGCGGCCGACCATGGCGTGGCTATCGCGATTGAAAACTGCCCCATGCGGTTCACGCGCGATGAGTGGCCCGGAGGCAAGAATCTGGCCAGTTCTCCGGCGATATGGCGGCAGATGTTCCAGGAGATCGATAGTCCGAACTTCGGCCTCAACCTCGACCCCAGCCATCTCGTGTTGCAGTACATCGACGTGGTCAAGGCGGTGGAGGAATTCGGGGACCGCGTTCTGCACGTCCACGCCAAGGACCTGCAGGTGGACGCTGAGAGGCTCTATGAAGTCGGTGTCATGGCCGATAACCCCAAGGACTGGCATACGCCTAAGATTCCCGGGCGTGGTCAGGTGCCTTGGCGGCCGTTGTTCCAGGCTCTTCGCAAGGTCGGCTACGACGGCTGGGTCACCATTGAGGTCGAGGAACCGGAGTTCAAGACCCTGCAGGAGCGACAGCATGCAGTGCTGTTGAGCCGCGATTTTCTACTGCCACTGCTGGCCGAAACCTGAGGCGGCGTAGCGGTGCCCTCTTTCGATTGATTCATTTGAGTTGCGTTTATTTCGAATGAATGGTAGCCTTGAATCGGAGGTCGGCAACATGTTGCATCAACCTGTCGCATTGCCGGAGTCGGAAGAAGTTCAGATTCGAGAACTGCATCGAATGCTCCAACTCGGAACGCCGGCTTTGGTCGGGACCGACGGCGAGCGCCTGGACCTGCCGGATGCTGTTTTCCGGCTACTCAAGGACATCGTGCGCAACATGCAATTGGGGAGAGCGATTGTCCTGATCCCCGAAAACCAGCAATTGACGACGCAGCGCGCCGCCGACCTACTCGGTGTTTCGCGGCCCCATCTCATCAAGCTGCTGGAAGCCGGAGACCTCCACTATCACAAGGTCGGCAGCCATCGGCGCATCTACCTCAAGGATCTCGTTGCTTATCAGAAGCGCCGCGACTTCGAGCGTAGGGCGGCACTCGATCGCATCGCAAAGGAGGCTTTCGAATCCGGCTTGTATGATCATACCGGGATGCCGGAGGGCAGTGAGGACGAATGAGGGCCGACTATCGCGTCGTGCTCGACGCGTGCGTGCTCATACCAATGCCCCTTGCCGATACGCTTCTGCGCATGGCAGAGGCGCCCAGGCTCTACCTGCCGATGTGGTCGCAGATGATCATGGACGACGTGACCCGGAGTCTGGTGGCAAAGTGGAACATGCCTGCGGAAAAGGCACGCCGTCGCGAGGCGGAGATGCGTCGGCACTTCCCGGAGGCGTGGGTGGAGGGATTCGAGCCGCTCATCGATGCGATGACAAACGATCCTGGTGACCGCCATGTATTAGCCGCGGCGGTTCGGTCTCACTCGGAGCTGATCGTCACCTACAACCGGCGTCATTTCCCGCCTGCTTCCTTGCAGGCGTGGGGGATCGACGCGCAAGGGCCCTCTGCCTTCCTGCAAGGGCTCTACGATCTCGACGCCGGCCTGTTCGTGGGCAAGCTGCATGAACAGGCTGGGGCTATCGGAGTCTCGTTTCAGCGGCTGCTACATAGTCTGTCCAAGAACGTTCCGGGGTTGGTCCAGCACTTCTGTGAGGAACAAGGCATCGATCTCAGCAACGAGCAGCGAGGTGCTTCGCAGTGAGTACGTAGGTCTGCGGGCACCAGTTGTCGGATGTGCGTTGTCTCACGAACGCCTGAGGCGGGCAGCTACGGCGCGGACGGCCTCGGCAAAGGCTTTGAACAACTGCCTGTCGCCGTCCGCAGTCGCGACCCGGTCTTCCGGATGCCATTGCACGGCGAGGGCGAACCGCTTGTCCGGCCGCTCGAGACCTTCGATCACTCCATCGGGAGACCTGGCTGAGACCACCAGGTTCTCTCCGACACTTTCAATTGCCTGGTGGTGCCTGGAGTTCACGCCGTAGATCCCCTCGCCCAGAATGGCTGCCAATCTCGTGCCTGGCTGCACGCAAACGTCGTGGACGTGCGCCTGGCCGGGACGGCGGTGCGCGCTTACGTTGGTCAGGTGCTGGATCAATGTGCCACCATGCTCCACGTTGAAGAGTTGCATGCCGCGGCAAATCGCCAGCACCGGCAGGTCTGAATTGAGCGCGCGCCCCAGCAGCGCGGCTTCCATCGCGTCGCGGGCGACGTCCGGCTCACCGCTCTCCGCCCCCTTCAGTTGGCCGTAGCGGGCGGTTGCCAGGTCGGCGCCGCCGGTGAGGACCAGGCCGTCCATCCAGTCCACCACAGCCCGTGATTCAGCCGAGACCGGAACGGCCTCCAGACCCGCCATGGACAATGCGGCCAGGTACGGATCTACCTTCTTTCGATTCCTACCATGAGTGACCGCCACCTTGAGAACCACTGGCCTAACCCCCTTTTTCAGTGTCAGTCCAGGTCGATGTCGCGCTGGGGCGGGGGCGTGTCGGGGCTTTCCTTGGCCTGTTTGAGGAGCTCGTCGAACTTCCTGGCCAGCACATCCTTGGACTTCTTGTGAGCCTCCACGGACTTCTGGAAGGCCTCCTCCCGTCGCGCCGCTTCGCCCTTCAGCAGATTCAGGGCGGTGTCCATGTCCTCAACTGTCCGGGGCTTCTCGACTGCCTGGTGGCTGATGACCGCGCGGGTCTCGGCGTCGATCTTCAAACTCGCCTGGCAGCAAGGGCACTGCACCTCGAATAAAGCCGTCGCGCCTTTGGCCATACGGTCATCGTAGCGCAAGGATGCGCAGAATGCCCGCGTCCGCTTCCAGAAAGTCGTACTCCAGCAGGCGCGCGGGAGCTTCCCAGCGGATCTGTTCGAAGACCCGGTTTTCAGGCTCGCCGTGGAACTCCCGGACACGGTAGAAAACAAGCTGGATGGGAGAGCGGCCGGCGTAACGATGCGCGCAGCGGGTGATTTCCGGCCCGATACTGGCTTGAATCGCCAGCTCCTCCTTCAGTTCCCGCAGGAGCGCAGCGGGCATGGACTCGCCCGGCTCGACCTTGCCTCCGGGGAACTCCCACTTGAAGGGATGGCTGTCATCCCGCCGCCTCTGGCAAATCAGGATGCTCCCATCCCGTTCGATGACGGCGGCGACGACAGTGGCTCGGGGTTTCCGCGGCAACAGCTTGTCTCGTTCTACTTCAAGATCTGGTACAGGTTGCTGTAATCGTCGGTCCAGGCGCGGAACGCACGCTTCACTTTGATCGTGTCGGAGTGAAGCGGGAAACTGGGGTTGTCGAAGACCTCGGGACGCGCCGCCACCAGGACCCAGGTCGCGCCGTAGACTCCGTCTTCCCCATCGTCGGTGTCCACCAGGATGGTTTTCTTTCCGAGCGCGTCGGCCGCCTTCTGGACCACGGGCTCGAGCGCCAGATGCGTGTTGCTGACATGCACGGCCAGAATACCGTCCGGCCGCAGATGCCGGAAATACAGGCGGACCGCTTCCAGCGTCAGCAAATGGACCGGGATGGCATCGCCGGAGAAGGCGTCCACCGCCAGGACATCGAACTGCTGGCTGGGCTCGCGCTCCAGTGACAGCCGCGCGTCCCCAAGCACTACGTCGACCTTGGCGGGGCAGTCCAGCAGATAGGTGAATTCCCGGCGGGCGATTTCCAACACCAGCGGGTTGATTTCATAGATGCGGTAATAATCGCCTGCACGGCCGTAGCTGGCGATCGTGCCGGTACCCAGGCCGATCATGCCTACGCGCTGCGCGGAGTGCCGGGTATTCTCGATGGCTATTCCGACCCCGGACGCGCTTCCGTAATATGTCGTGTGCAGCCGCCGCCGCTCCTTAGCCATGTACTGGAGCCCGTGAGTGATGGTTCCATGCACCAGCGTTCGGGTGACGTACGGGTCGCCGAGGCTGCCTTCCTGGGTGACACGGAGTACGCCGTAGAAGTTCCGGGTCATCAGCCTCGCCCCGGACACGACTTGCCGCTCCTGTACCCACAGCGTCAGGGCGAGCACGATGGTGAGGAACGCCCAGCCCGCGTACAACCACTTCGAAATGTCCCGGCAGGGTCACCACCCCGAGGACGGCGCAGGCGAAGATGCCGATCGGCAGCTCAAAGGAACCGCGGAACAGGCGCGGGGCCAGCCCGCCGACGAAGATCCCGCCCAGAGCGCCTCCCAGTGCGATGGCCAGGTAAAATCCGGTCAAATGGCGGGCGTGCGGCTTGCGCCGCGCCAGTTCGCCATGGCAGAACATGCAGCAAATGAACAGGCCGCCGGCGAACAGGGGGATCACGTACTTAAAATCCGTGCTGCCATCGAATTTCGCCAGTCCATAGGACATGCCGCTCAGCGACAGGGCCACCAGGCCCGCGAATACGGCGGGCCGGTACCAGTTCTCCCGCTCAAAGGTGAGGATGAAGCTGATCAGGTACAGGCTCAACGGGAGAATCCACAGAAACGGAACCGGAGAGACGTTCTGCGAGACATAATTCGTCACTGCCAGCAGCAGCGTGCTGGAGCAGGCGGCCAGGGCAACCCACAGCAGATGGGAGGGCCAGCCTGGAGGCGGCTCCTCCACCGGCGTTGCGGCTTCCTCAGGCGCCGCCGCGGCCGGCCGCAGGCTGCGCCACGCACACCCGGTGCAGAGAAGACAAAAGACGGCGAAGGCCACCGACCAGATGCGCGCCTGGTGGCTGGTCGCAACGTAAGGCTCCATCAGCACCGGGTAGCTCAGAAGAGCCAGCAGGCTCCCGAAGTTGGAGACGGCAAAAAGCCGGTAGGGGAACGCCACCTGGAACGTGCGCGCATACCAAGCCTGCGCCAGCGGCGAAGTGGCCGAAAGTAGAAGATAGGGCAGGCCCACCGACATCGTCAGCAAGCCCAAGATTCGAAAAACGGGATCTGCGCCGCCGGCCGGCTTCCAGGCGGCGTTGGGAATCACGTGCATCAGGAGGAGACTCACTCCCAGCAACGAGGCGTGCAGGATGGCCTGGGCCTTGGGGCGCAAATAGCGGACTACGAAGTGCGCGTAGAGATATCCCAGCAACAGGACGGTTTGAAAGAAGAGCAGGCACGCGGACCACACCGAAGCCGACCCCCCGAACCAGGGAAGAATGATCTTGGCGATTACCGGCTGAATCTGAAACACCAGGAAGGCGCCGAGGAAGATGGTAAGAACGTAAAGCAGCATCTATTTGATTCCCCGCTGGCTGTCACTTCCTTCGCTTGTCGCGCTTCCCGGCAACGGCGCCGTCCCGGCGCGTCTTCTCGGCTGCCGTCTGCATCTCCTGGGCGCGCAGGCTTTGGCAATGGGCGCAGTAACCGCCCAGCTCCGTGCGGGCCATCACCACCTCAAAGCCGAAATGAGACTCCACCTGCCGCTGGAGCCTCTGCAAGGGATCGCCGAAGAATTCCTCCACCTTCCCGCAGCGTAAGCAGATGATGTGCGCGTGGGCCTGCTTCATGCGGCTTTCGTAATAATGCTGGCCGCCCGACCAGTGCATCAGGTCCAGCTCGTCCACCAGGCCCACCTCCTTCAGCATGTTGATGGTGCGGTAGACGGTGACCCGATTTAGTTTGGCGTCCTTCTGTTTGGCGAGCTTGTAAAGCTGTTCGGCATCCAGGTGCAGGCCGGTCTGGTCAATCAGGTCGAGCAGGATCCGCCTCTGGCGGGTGAGCCGGACACCGCGCTCCTTGAGAGAGGTTCTGATGCTTCCGAGGGGCATTCACAATAAACTCTAGCACCCGAGGCATGCGGACGTCAGACGGCTTCCGATATGCTGGAAGGGCAACTTCCCTGCGTCATGACCGCCGTATTGACCCATAAGCAGCGCATCGACCGGGCCCTCGAAGGCGCCGGCGCCGACCGGCCGCCGTTCACTTTCTGGCATCACTTCCGTCTGCCCACGCCGGAAGCGCACGCCGCGGCGACGCTGGCTTTCCACCGCGCCTACCGTACGGACCTGGTGAAGGTGATGAGCGACTTCCCGTACCCCAAGCCGCCGGGCCAGTGGTTCGAGTTGCGCCCGGACCCGAACCCGTTCCCGCGGCAGATTCGGGCTCTGGAGCTGATCCGCGACGGCCTACAGGGGCAAAAATACTTCGTCGAAACGATTTTCAACGCGTGGCACGTGGCCGAGAAGCTCTCATCGAAGGAAGAAGTGCAGAGGCTGAAGGCGGAGCGGCCACAGGCACTGCTCGACGCGCTGGACGTGATCACGGAGTCTCAGATACACCACGCCCGGCGGGCGCTGGGGGCGGGCGCCGCGGGTGTGTTCCTTTCCATAGCCAACGCGACTTCGTCCCCGCTCTCCCCAGACGACTATCTGAAGTTCAGCGCGCCCTTCGACCGGCGTCTGTTCGACGCCGTATCGGGCGAGAAGCTGAGCATCCTGCACCTGCACTTCGAGCCGGATTATCTCGGCTTCCTCGACGCCTTTCGCGCTCCCATCCTCAACTATTCCCTGCACGTCTCCGGAGATTCCCATGGCTGAAGTGCGCCGCAATATGCTGGCGTCCTTTCAGGCGGCATCGACGAGTTGAGCTACCGCACTCTCGACCAGGACCAGTTGCGGGCGCAGTGTGAAGCGGCGTGGCGCGCAGCCGGCCCCAAGTTCATCCTGACGCCCGGCTGTTCGGTCCCCGACGACAGCACGCCGGAGGAGCTTTCGCGGCTGCCCCAGGCGCTGGGGGCATAGCTCGCCTAAAGCGTGAGGCCAGACTATGATGGAAGCTATGTCCGGGCAGGTCTGCGAAAAGTGCGGTGGCGGCGGCTGGATCTTTGTCGAGCGGGACGGCATCTCCGGCGCCGAGCGTTGTGATTGCATTAAGGAAGACCGCGTCCACAGGCTGGAAGAGGACGCGGATATTCCTCCCCTTTACCAGAAGGCGTCGCTCGAGAATTTCCAAAACCTGGGCAACCCGGGCCTGAGCGAAGTTCAGAACATCGTGAGGGCCTACACGCGCGAGTACCCGCTGCTGGCCAAGCCCGGCCTGCTGCTGATCGGCGAGCCCGGAACGGGCAAGACGCATCTGGCGGTGGCGGCGCTGCGCCGGCTTGTCGGACGCGGCTTCGAAGGCTTGTTCTGCGACTATCAGAACCTGCTGGACAGGATCCGGGCCAGCTACGATTCCGCTTCCGGAGCCAGCGACCGCGAAGCCTACCGGAACGCGCTGGACGCGGAGATTTTGCTGCTGGACGACCTGGGGGCGCACCGCGTCACGGAGTGGGTGGAAGACATCATCACCGCCATCGTGACGCACCGCTGCAACAACAAGAAGGCCCTGATCGCCACTACCAATCTGCGCGACGCCGACGCCGGGGACCGGATGGTGGAACGGAGTTCAGGGGTGCCGGGAAAAGTCGACTACCGGATTTCGCTGGCCGACAGGATCGGCGCCCGCGCCCGCTCGCGCCTGTTTGAAATGTGCCGCGTGGTGCGCATGCCCGCGGTAGGCGATTATAGACTGCGCAAGTAGGGGGCAGGCCGCCGGCGTGGCCCGTCCCCCAGGCTCTGTGGATGGGTCACAACACTCCAGAACTCGGCGATGCAGTGAAAGGGGACCCCCCAGCCGCGAGGGTCCCCGGCGGCCTTCTGGATGGCCCGGCGGGCGGCGCGATGCTCGGGCAGTCCGCTGCGGTGAGCATAAACCAACAGGTTGGTGTCGATGGCGATCACGGGTTTCTTCGCAGCCAATCGTGCATCCGCGGCGCGGTCCGCGACCTCCAGTCCCTCCGGCAGGCCTCCCTTGGCGGTCACCCACCGGATGGGACGGCCGCCCCTTGGGGATGGCGCGCGCCGCCTGGCGTTGAGTTCGCGCCGGAGACCCCGCTCCAGGATCTCCTTGAGCGTGGTCCTGTCCTCGGCTGCCTGTTTCTTGGCGGCGATCAGAAGCGCGTCCCGCAGTTCCACGGTGGTCTTCATATGGTAAACCATATTACCATAAATATGGGTAGCTGCTTCGGGCGATGCACTGCCGCACTTTGAGGCTGGTGTCTTGGTTTACTCTGAGAGCGAAGGAGCACACATGGCTGCCAAGCGGGTTGTGGTGATCGGACTGATCCTTGGGTTGGCCGCGACGGCATGGTGTCAGCGGCGCGGTTCCCGGGAATCCTCCAGCGTGGCCGAGGTGGCCGCCCTGGCCAGCTCGGATGCCGAGAAGAGAATCCTGTCCACCCTGGCAGCGGCGCAGAAGGCGGGCGAGATTTACATGAACGTGTCCGTCAGCGACGGCAGAATCCTGCGGGTGCTGGCCGAAGGATCGGGCGCGAAGAACATCGTCGAGATCGGCACCTCCACGGGCCTCTCGGGATTGTGGCTCTCCCTGGCCCTGCAGCGCACGGGCGGCAGGCTGACCACCTTCGAAGTCGACTCCGGCCGCGCCGCCACGGCGCGCGCGAACTTCAAGAAAGCCGGCGTGGATGCGTTGGTCACCATCGTCGAAGGGGACGCCCACCGGACCGTCTCCCGGCTGAAGGAGCCGATCGACGTGCTGTTTATCGACGCCGACAAGCCGGGCTACATCGACTATCTGAGGAAGCTGCAGCCGCTGGTGCGCCCGGGCGGGCTGATCCTGGCCCACAACGTGTACATGGCTCCCGACTATTTGCAGGCCGTGACGACCAGCCCCCAACTGGAGACGGTATTGGCCGGCGACGGGCAGGCACTCGCCATCACGCTGAAGAAGCGGTGAGGGTCAGACTACTGCAGGCGAAACCGGCCGCGCTCGTTCAGCACCAGCTCATCGAAGATGGCCAGGACTGTCTTGCGATAGGAATAGACGCGCTCGAGCGCGTTGCGGAAGGAAGGTTCGTAGTAGCGCGCCCTCTGCCACTTGTCGAGCAGGGGGCGCGGGACATCGATGTCCTTCCTCAGCCGGTCCACGGGGTGACCTCTGAGGAAGAGGCCGTAGAACATGGCGGCCTCGCGCTGGGGCGTGGCCAGGTCGGGCTCCTGTCTCCGCTCTGTCGTGACCCCTCTTGGCATACTGCCCCCGAAAACCGTAGTATAAACAGCCGCGCGGGGAGCGGCAAGCGCAAGCCTAGGCGAGCTGACCGCCGGCCTTCTTCCGCAGCGCCAGCCACTGCGGGAAAATGGCGGGATTCTCCAGCCACACCAGCATCCAGGAGGCCATCTCTTCCTTGCGCGCCTTCTCCTCCAGAGACGCGCCGCGGCGCCGCGAAGCCAACCGGGCGTGATCCTTGCCGGTGAGCACAGCCCGGCGGCACGCGGCGGCGCGCTCCGGGCCGGCTCGGCATAAACTTGCGCCAGGGCGCACAAGGTGCGCTCCAGGTTTTCGAAGGAATCCTGGCGAACCCCCTCCACCACCGGATCCAGCGGAATGCCGCTGGAACGCAGCAAGCTCGCGCAGATAGGAGTCGGAGACGGGCGCCAGCCGCTCACGGAGCATGCCGAAATCCGCTTCAGTGAGACGTTCGGGCCGCGTTTCGGCGAGGTACTGGCTGAGAAGCCCGCGTTTGGTTTGCCTTGTGGTTCCCACGGCGATACTGGCTGACGGCGCGCTGGTGCGCCTCCAGTTTCTCCGAGAATGCGTGCGCGCCCGAGCCGTCCGGCCGGGCGACGAAATAAAGGTAATGAGTTTCAGCCGGATGAAGGGCGGCCTGCAACGAATCGATTCCGGGGTTGGCGATCGGTCCCGGCGGCAGCCCGCCGTGCTGGTACGTGTTGTAGAGGCTCCGGCTTTCCAGGTCGTCCCGGTAGATTTCGCCTCTGTAGCGCCCCTCCAGCAGGGCGGCGTAGATGGCCGTGGGGTCGCAATCCAGGGGCATTCCCAGGGCGAGGCGGTTGGCGAACACCGACGCAACGAGCGGGCGTTCCTCGGCGCGCACGGCTTCCTCCTCCACCAGGGAGGCCAGTGTCACAGCCCGATGGACCGGCTGGGTCGTGTCGAGCTGCCGCCAGGCGTGCCGGAACCTCTCCGTCATCTGGAGGCAAAGCTGGCCGGCCGTGGTGCGCTTGGTAATGCGATAGGTGTCGGAAAAAGGTAGCCCTCCAGCGTGCGCGCCTCAGGGGCCAGGTCGCGAATTGGCGACGGATCCCGGGCGGCCTCCAGAAACTCCCGGCCGGTGATGATCCCCAACTTGTCCAGCGCCGTGGCGATGTCGAAAAGGTTGAACCCTTCGGGGACCGTGAGCTGGTAGTAGAACACGTCCCCCTTAGCCACGCGATCGAAGACGCTCCCAGGCGCTGCCGGGCTGCTCGAAACGATACTCCCCGGCCTGGAGCTTCGCTCTGAGGCGGATCAGCCGGACCCCCAGAAACTGCCACTCATACCGGATCACTCCGGCATCCGCCAGCAGCCGCGCCACTCCAGCGCTGCTGGTGCCTCTAGGAATGTCCACGAACGTTTCGCCGGCGAAGTCTCTGAACGGCAGGCGCAGAGATACACGCCGCCGCCGCTACGGCCAGCAGGATCAGAACCGTGACACCACCGCAACAGTCTCATTCGTAAGAGCCCGCGTCTTGGTGGGGAGAGGAGATCGAACCCAGGTAACTCTCCAGCAAGATGACCGCGGCCAGCCGGTCGACGGCCGCCCCGCGCTTCTCGCGGCTGATCCCGCTTTGGCGAAGCACCCTCTCCGCTTCCACCGTCGTGAGCCGCTCATCCCATAGCCGGACGGTAGAGCGGAGCGCGATTCCAGCTTGGCGGCAAACTCGCGCACCCAGGCCGATTGCGCGCCCTCGCGGCCGTCCATGTGCCGGGGATTTCCGATCACGATCAGGGTCACTCCCTGCCCCGCGGCCAGACTGGCCAGCCGGCCGAGGTCTTCGCGGAGATTGGTGCGCACCAGGGTTTCGATGCCCTGCGCCGTAAGGCGCAGTTCATCGCTCAGCGCCAGGCCGATGCGCCGCTTGCCGAGATCGAGGGCCAGAATTCGTCCCGCAGGCTCCTGCATTGAGTGGTTCACGAGTTCGATTTCATTATAGGCCGAGTCATGTTAGAGTAACACTTAGCCGGCCTGACAGGGGCGTTTCCAGTGGCTTCAGTTATTGAATCAAGTGCGAACCCTCAAGCCTCGAAGCGCGGCCTCCGTCATCCTGGCCCTGGCCGGGGCCGTCGCCCTGCTCTACTTCGGCCAGCTCTTCTTCGTCACGCTCATCATGGCGATAGTGGTGGCGTTCATTCTGGAACCCTTCGTCAACCTTCTGATGCGGATCCGGCTGCCGCGAGCGTTGGCCAGTTTCGTCGTGTGCGTCGTGGCGTTGATGATCCTGTACCTGGTGGGCCTCGGTTTTTATGCCCAGGTCGTCAGCCTTTACCGGAATCTGCCGGCCTACAGCAGCAGAATTGCGGAACTGGTGGACGCCGTGGCGCTGAGAGTCGATGAGATGGAGAAGTCCACGTACCGTCTGGTTGTGCCCAGGCGCATCCAGGACCGGGAGAAACAAGCGGAGGCGCCGCCGAAGGAACTGGCGCCCGCTTCCAGGCAGGTTCCCCGCAGGCGCTCGGCCGAACCCCCGGCGCCGGTCACGCCGCCCGTCCAGGAAGTGCGCATTCTTCAGGAGCGGACGGTGTTGCTGGACTTCATCTTCGCCCACCTGGGATCGGTCTACGACATCTTGCTGATGGCCTCATTTGTGCCGTTCCTGGTCTATTTCATGCTGAGTTGGCGGGACCACGTCTACAATGCTTTTGTGCAGTTGTTCGAAGGCCAGGCACAGGTAGTGGCCAACAAGAGTTTGGAGGGGATCGCGGGCATGGTTCGCGGGTTCGTGGTGGGCAACTTCGCCCTGGGTTTGTTTCTGGCGCTGATCAGTTCGCTGCTGTTTTGGGTGCTCAAGCTGCCCTACCCCTTGCTGATCGGGCCGCTGAGTGGATTTCTGAGCATGGTTCCGTACGTCGGCCTGCCGCTGGCGATGGTGCCGCCCTTGTTCTCCGCCTTGCCGATTTACAGGACCATGCCACCTTATCTTCTGGTAGGCAGTTGTGTCGCCGTACTGCACCTGCTTGCCTTGAACCTGCTCTACCCCAAGGTGGTCGGCTCCCGGGTACACCTGAATCCGTTGGTGGTAACGGTCGCCCTGATGATGTGGGGTGTTCTATGGGGGGCCGTGGGCCTGATTCTTGCGATACCGCTCACCGCGGCCATCAAGGCGGTTTGCGACAACGTGGGCAGCTTGCAACCCTACGGGAGGCTGCTGGGCGACCGACTGCCGGCGGAATGGCGATGATGAGAGCACGATTTCTGATCTATGCGCTCGCCGGGCTGGCGCTGATTGGCGTGGCGGTGGCCTGGGTCTTCTATATCCAACGCGGCGCTCACATGGAATTGAAAGGCGAAGTTCTCAAAGTGCGCACCCTGGCGACCGACGAGAACAGCTCGGTGGCTCTGATCGACTTCCGGATCACGAACGTGGCCGACTATCCCTGGATGGTCCGTTCGGTGGAAGTCTCCGTGATCGACGGGCAGGGCTACCTGGTGGAAGGCAGCACGATTTCCGACACGGACGCCACTCGCTTGTTCGATTATTTTCCGCTGCTGGGTAAGAAATACAACGAATCCCTGGTCATGCGGGCGCGAATCCAGCCGCACCAGACTGTCGACCGCATGGCCGGAGTCCGGTTCGAGGTCCCCGAGGTGCAAATCCGGAACCGGAAGAGCCTGCGCATCCATGTGGTGGAAGTGGACGGCGGGGCCTCGGACATTGTGGAAGGAGCCGGCCGCTAGGGCTACACGTCCTGCGGCGGGATTGCCAGCAGAATCTCGACCGTGACTGGCGCGCCGTCGCGAACCGCCGGCCGGAACTGCCACTTGCCCAGCTCGGCGAGGATCATATCGTTCATCTTGGCGTTGGGGGCGCGCATGACGACCAAGTTCGTGAGTTGGCCGGTGGCGTTCAGCGAGCCATGCACGATGATGTAGCCGTTTCTGGGCAGCATCGTCACCGGAGGCAGAACGGTCACTAGAGGCAGAGGCGCCTTCAGGGGTGACGGATTCCCGATGTTGACCACGCCCTCCGCCACTTGCGGAGCGGGGAAACCTCTCTCGGAACACAGTATTGGAGGACCCAGGCGCGGGGAGCGCCCACCTGCAGGTAGACGGAGTAGACGGGCTGCCCGGTCAGAACCCCCGCGCTCTCGGTAAAGGCCGGATCGTTGGATGACTGCGTGACGATAATGTCGAATACTCCGTTGGCCGGGTGCTCGACCTTGATGGGGGTGGCGTAGCGGGCCGGGAGCGCCGCCAGCGCCTTGGCAAACTCGCTTAGACCCGAGTCCTTTCCTGCACCCCCGCCGGCGTCCTTGGCCCCCGATGCACCCGAAGCCGCTGCCTTGCCGCTACCCGTCGCCCTTGGGCGGTGGCGGGACGGGCGGCGCTTCAGGGTAAGCGGGCAATGCCGGAAGGCGCCCGATCTGGTTGCCGAGGGGCACTGTCAGCCGGTCCTGGAGCGGGGCAGGGTCGCTCGAAAGCGCCAGGATGTTGACCGGTTCTCCCAGCATGGGGACTACCGAAGCTCCCGCGGCCGGCGGGAACCGGTGCGGGCGCCTGAAACTTCTTTGCCGGCACGTTCGGCCGGGGCAGACGCAACTGTGCCATCTGGGGACCGGCCAGCATGCTGTTGATCCTCAAATCCGGGTTGCTGTCACTGGATTGGGCCAGCGGCGGGGGGGCATCCACTCTCGGGACAACCACCGGGGCTGCGCTGCGGCCAGGCTCCACGAATCTTCTGGGCGCCGGCCGGCGGAAGACAGGGCCGGACATAAGGATTAGCTGCGGCAGCTTCACCTGGGACTTAGGAAGCAACTCGGGCGGCAGGTGCGCCTGCAGCAGAGTCTGGTCGGCATCTACCCTCCGCACGTTGGCGGGCGGCTTGAACTGCCTCGGGGGAAGGCGCAGAGGCTCGACCCGGGGCGCAGCCTGGGGGGGCATCTCCGCCTTGGCTACTTCCTTCGGCTCGGGACGCTGCTGGGGCCTGCGCTGAGCCGGGGAATCGTCCGGTTCCGGCGGCAGGCTGGAAAGGTATAGGCGGTCCGGCACGCGGATTTCAAGCGGCCGCATCGCCTGCATATGCCGTCTCATTATCTCCGCGTCGTTCTCGGGAAGCAGGTCCATGAGCGGGGGGAGACCGAAAATGACGGCGCCATGCAGAACCGCCGATGCCAGGAAGCTGCGCCAGTATGCGCGGCGCTGCAGCAGGGGGGGCTGGAAGAGGGTCAGTTCGGGCGGAGGGGCGGTTTGGACCGCAGGGGGGCTATCGCTGGCAACTTCCAGCACCGGCATCCGCCGAAATCTCCTCTCCAACCAAATGCAACCAAACGAACCTTGCTCCGCGGCTTACGAATCGCGCAAACCGCCCGCTCCGCTGGCCTTAACCAGCGGCCGCTCCATTACGATGGAACGCAGCCACTGCGACTGTCCGACGTCCTTCTTTTGCGGGAAGCCCGACCGCGGCTGTGGCACCTCAATCAGAGCCTCGCCGGTCGGCATGTTCTTCAGCCCGAACAACGCTAGTTCAAACCGGTCCTTGACGCTCAGCTTCTGGAAGAGCCGGGAGAGATAAACCTTCACCGTGCCCTCGGAGATGAAGAGTGTCGAGGCGATCTCCTTGTTCTTCAGCCCCTGTGCGAGCAAGCTGACAAGCTGGCTCTCCCGCCGGGTCAACGAAATCGTCCGCATGGCGGTGAAGCTGGCCTTTAGCGCCTCTTCGAACCACAGGCCTCCTTCGGCGACCATCTGGAGGCACTTCAACAGAACATCCGGCGTATGCGTCTTCCGCAGAATCCCGCGCACCCCATGCTCGATGGCTTGATAGGCGAGCTCGGTGGAGATGGATCTCACCCACAGCACGATCCGCGCATCCGGCAGACGCTTCTGGATTTCGACCAGCATGCTGAAGGTCAACTCCGGCGTCAGATCCAGAAAGAGCACATCATGATCCGCTCTCCAGCCTCGTCGATCAGGGCAGACGCACTGTTGTAGATCGCGGAGAGCCGAAAGCCCGTCGACGGCGCGAGAACCTTCTCGAGCCCCGCAGCCAGGACGGGTTCATCGGTGTAGAGCAAAAGGCGCGTCACAATAGATTCCCTTCTTCAGGAGCGGGAGAAACGGTTCCGCTGCTGTCCCGCGAGATCCCGGCCTCAAACACCCCGCCGCCGTCGAGAGCAGAGACGGCGCTCAGGGTCAGAGGGTCCGGCATAAGACGCATGGGGATTCAATATAGCACGAAATATATTAGGAATTCCAGACTTTTTTTTCGAAAATTAAGAAATTCCCCTAAAATTCGATAGGACTTTTCACCGCCAAGTACTAGCGGCGCGGCCGATGTTAACCTGCCTCCCTATTTTCCTCATTCTAAAGAAGTACTGCAATACTAACCTTAGTAAGCAGCCCATTGCTACCCATTTACGGTCTTGAAGGATTGCGCGCAAAACCTTACATTGGCTCATCAGCATGGAGAGACGCCGCAATCGAAGACTAGAGATTAACCTGCGTTGCCGGGTCTCTTCACCGAGGATCGGATCCCAGCCCCTGATGGGATTCACTGAGAACATGAGCCGCGGCGACATCATGGTGCAACTGGACGGTGACGAGAAATCCTCGGTGCTTCCTAGCGCTGGCGATCCGATGATCGTCGAGATCGATCTTCCGGCCAACCATGCCTTTGGAAGAAAGTGCATGCAATGCCAGACATCGGTGGTTCGGGTCGCGATATCCGAGACCGGGAATCCCCGCTTGGCATTGCGGATCCATAAGATGCGATTCCTGAGCTGTGGAGAATGTTCCGCGCTCGAAGGCAAGTCCGGAGACCTTTTTCGGCAGTTGGTGATGTGAATGATGGGAACACCGCAAAACCCAGCCCGGTGATTCGCTGGCTTCCGTCGCTGACGGATGTGGCGTTCCTTATGCCGCTGGCGCTATTGTTCCTGCGCATGGACGGCGCGCAGCGAATGCTGGGCGACGGCGACACGGGCTGGCACATTCGGACCGGAGAATGGATTCTGCAAAACGGCCGTGTTCCGGACACGGATCTGTTTTCCTTCACCAAGGCGGGCGCAGCCCTGGTACGCCTGGGAATGGCTCTGGGACGTTGTCTTCGCCTGGCTCCACATTCACTTCGGGATGGCGGCCGTGGTTCTGGCCAGCATTCTTGTTCTTTGTCTTACATTCGCAATCCTCTTCCGGTTGGTAAGAAGCAACTGCCCCAACGTGATCGTCGCCTTTGGGATTACTTTCATGGCCACGGCGGGCTCGACCATGCACTGGCTGGCGCGGCCGCACCTTTTCACGCTGCTCTTCGTAGTAATCTTCTGTGGCCCTGCTGGAACGGGCGCGGGCGGGCCAGACGCGCTGGCTGCTGCTGCTGCCGGCGCTGATGATCCTTTGGACCAACCTGCACGGCGGCTTCTTCGTGGGGATCATCCTGATCGGATGCTACGCAGCCGGAGAGCTGGTTTTCTGGCTGGTCGAGCAGGACCGGCAGCAGGCCAAGGCCGCGCTGGCGCGCAGCAAGCCCTTCTTGTACTCGGCGCTGGCTTGCGCGGCGGCCACGCTGTTTAATCCGTACTCTTACCGCCTTCATCTGCATGTGTGGCGGTTCCTGGGCGGCTCGTTCCACCTTCGGTACATCAACGAGTACCGGCCCACGAACTTCCAGAACAACCTGGCTGTCTGGTATTGAGCCGATGGCCCTCTTGGGCGTGGCGGCGATTCTGTGGTGCCTGTATCACAAGCGGTTCACGCACGCCATTCTGCTGGCGGGCTGGCTGCACCTGGCGCTGTTCTCCGTGCGCAATCTTCCCATCTATCTGATTGTGGCCGCTCCAGTGGTCGCCGGCATGGCTCACGAAGCTCTTTTGCGGCTCCGGCAGCGCGCCCCTGGCAGCCTGGGTGGGCAGGACGATGAAGAGTTTTGAAGACTTCGCCGAGGAATTTGGCGCCACCGATAGGTTCAGCCGGGTGCATCTCACCAGCGCGCTGGGTTTCCTGGCGGTTGCGGCAGTCTTCTTCGCGCCCGCCCCGCCGCCCAAGTTCCGAGCCGAATACGATCCCAAGCGATACCCGGCGCGGGCTCTGGACGTGCTCCGCGGAACGGCGACTACCGATGGCGTGTTCACGGATGATGAATGGGGCGACTACCTGATCTACCGGCTGTATCCCACCAAGAGAGTTTTTGTCGACGGCAGATTTGATCTCTATGGCGAGGCCTTCACGGAGAAGTACCTCGAGTTGCTGAACGCGGAATATGGATGGGAGGAGACGCTCAACCAGTACGGCGTTGATACCGTCCTCTTGCGCGTCGAAACCCCGCTGGCAGGCACCCTGAAGGAGAGCCGCCGCTGGCGTCCGGTCTACGACGATGGAATGGCCATTGTCTTCCGGTCGGAAACCGCACTGGCGCGCACCGGATCGCCGGAGCTTGAACCAAGTTCCTGCTGCCGCTTCGGGCAGCAGAGTTTCCCGTGGCCGCGAGGCCGCGAAATTACACTCAACGTGGTCCCCGGACCACAAAATCCAATGTGAGGAGTGAATCCCTATGATGTGGAATTTCCTGAGAGACGAACAAGGCCAGGACCTGATCGAGTACACGCTGCTTCTGGCTTTCGTGGCCCTTGCTTCCGCGGCGCTGTTTATCAACGCCGGCGGCATCGTCAGCACTATCTGGACCACCGCCAACACCACGCTGGCGGACGCCGCCGAGCTGCTGCCAGCTAGTAGAGTCTAACGTCTTGGGGGCATGGCACAGGCCGTGCCCCCGGTTTTTCCCAGGCAGGACGTTAGGGCGGGCTTGGGCGCGCAGCAGGAACAGCGCGGCAGGCAGTGGCCCAGATTTTAGATTCATGCCCGCCGCAGAGTAGCGGCGGGAGGGAGTAGTAGAGAGGCAAGAATGAGCAAGCGTTTATTGTCTGTACTGATCTTCGCTCTGATTGTGTCGGCTGGGGCGACTTTCCTGGTGTACCGGCTGATCTCATCTCAGATGAGTACGCGAGCCAAGCCAGACACCACCCAAGTCATGCTGGCGTCGCGCAATCTGCCGGTGGGAACCTTGATCGGCGAGTTGGATGTGAAATCAGGCGAGTGGTCCGGGCCTCTGCCCGCGAACGCTGTGGTGAAGAAAGAGAACGCCATAGGACGCGGGGTCTTGGCCACCGTCTACTCAGGGCGAACCTCTGGTCGAGTCCCGGCTGGCGGCCAGGGGAGCCGGCGCAGGACTCTCGGCGACAATCCCGCCCGGGATGCGCGCCGTGGCGGTACGCGTCAACGAGGTTGTCGGGGTGGCTGGTTTCGTGGTTCCTGGCCAGCGAGTGGATGTGCTTGTCCTGGGGACGCCGCCGGGGAATCCTGGCAATCTGGGGATGATCACGAAGACCATTCTTCAGAACATCGAAGTACTGTCCGCCGGGCAGGACATCCAGAAGAGCTCCGAGGGTAAGCCCGTCACAGTCCAGGTCGTCAACGTCCTGGTGACGCCGGAACAAGCCGAGGTCCTGAGCCTGATCAGCACCGACATGCGGATCCAGTTGATCCTGCGTAATCCGCTGGACACTAAGGAAACCCAGACCACCGGCACCAACGCCGCGAGCATTTTCTCCGGAATGCCGTCCAAGTCTCCGGTTGAAGGGCGGCGCCCGCGCCGGTGAGGGCGGCGGCAAGACCCAAAGCCGGCAACGCCGGTAGTGCAGGAGCGGGTCGCCATCCCTCTCATCGTGGAAGTAATCCAGGGGACGAAACGGAACGAGGTCAAATTCAAGGACCAGACCGAGCAAACCGCGAATACGGAGGTAGGAAAGTGAGTGCCCTTAGATTACCGGCGGCCGCGCTGGCCGTGACTTTAGCTGTTGTTTTCGTTCCTGACTTGCAGGCGCAGGCGCCTCCGGCCGCGGCCCCCCGAGACTTGTTCGTCACGACGGGCAAGTCCCTGGTCGTGGACAGCCCGGTGGTGATCCAGCGCGTCGCGGTGGCCAATCCGGCGCTCGCCGAGGCGGTGGCTGTGACCCCCCGAGAGGTGCTGGTCAACGGAATTGCGTCCGGCGAAACCAGCCTGATTATCTGGCAGCAGGGCGGGAACCGCTTGATGTTCGACCTGAACGTGCGGTCCAGCACTTCTACTTTGGAAGCGATTCGCCGCGAACTTGACAAGGAACTGCCTGGCCAGAATGTCACGATCAACATCGAGAACAACAACGTGTTTCTCCGCGGCACGGTGAAGGACCTGGTCGCGGCGGAACGCGCGGCCACCATTGCCGGCACGCTGGGCAAGACCGTGAACCTGCTGCATGTGGCTGTCCCGCCAACCGACTCCCAGGTGCTTCTCAAGGTGCGCTTCGCCAACGTGGACCGGGCGGCCTCCCACGAGTTGGGCGCCAACTTCCTCAGCACTGGCGCAGGAGGAACATCGGCCGGGTCACTACGGGCCAATTTCCCGGCCCCCGGTCAACGAGCGTCGGCGGCGGACGGCAACGTTCACTCTCAGCGACGCGCTTAACGTTTTCATCTTCCGGCCGGACCTGAACTTGGCGGCCACCATCAAGGCGCTCGGAGAACAAGCGCATGCTGGAGACCCTGGCGGAACCCACCGTCCCGGCCATCGACGGCAAGATGGCCAGTTTTCTGGCGGGCGGCGAATTCCCGTTCCCGATCGTTCAGGGCGGCGCGTCGGCGGGGGCTGTCACGATTCAGTTTCGGGAGTTTGGCGTTAGGCTGAACTTCCTGCCCACCATCACGCCCAGAGGGACTATCCGTTTACAGGTGACGCCCGAAGTCAGCTCTTTGGACTTCGCTAACGGGCTGCTCTTCCAGGGCTTCAACATCCCCGCCATCTCGACACGGCGCGTGCAGACCGAGATCGAACTGGAAAGCGGACAAAGCTTCGCCATCGCGGGCCTGCTGGACAACCGGGTCACCGAGAGCTGGAGCAAGATTCCGGGCCTGGGAGACATCCCGTTTTTCGGCAAGCTGTTCCAGTCCAAGAGCCGGACGCAAGAACAACACCGAGCTTCTGGTGGTGGTGACGCCGGAGTTGGTGCGGCCCGTGCCCGCCGGCCAGCCGGTGCCCGAGCTGAAGATGCCGATGCCGTTTCTGGAATGGGCTCCCACTGAAGCTGCCGCGGACCCCGGGCATGGATGTCACCGGTCCGGTTCCCGTGAGGCCGCTGAAGGAATCCATTCCGTTTGAGGAACTGATGCGCAGCCTGACTCCCGCAGCGGAGGTGGCGCCGGCGTTTGCTCCCAGCCCCGCGGCACCCAACCCGCCGGCGGCTCAGCCTTTGCCCACGGCAGCGCCGCCCAGAGGCGCCGCCGCCGGTGCGGCAGGCCAGATCTGAAACAAGAGAGCGGAGGAACCAGTTGACGTATCCGATCACGCTGGGGCTGATCATCGGGGCCAGAGAGCTGCACGAGGAGGTGCAGGCCTGTCTGAAGGATGCTGGCCCCCGTGTGATTCTAGAGCAATCGGAAATCGGGGAGTGGGCCGCCCTTCTGGAGAAGATCGAAAGACTTCGTCCGGACGTGTTGTTGATCGACTTCACGCAGCTCAAGGCACCCTACGAGGCTCTTGTCTCGCAGATCAAGGGCACCTCCGCCGCGCCGCAAGTGATCGCGCTACACAAGTCCGCGGATCCGGAGACCATTCTTTCGGTCATCCGCGCCGGCGCCGATGAGTATCTCTATCCTCCGCTGGCCGCGAATCTGGAGAAAGCGCTGGAGCGCATGGTGGCCGGCCGCAACAAGCTGCAGCAAAGCGCTTCCAGCACGAGCGGCAGAACTTGCGGCTTCTTTTCCGCCAAAGGAGGCTGCGGCGCAACCACCATCGCCTGCCATATCGCGGTCGAAATCGCCCGGCAAGCGAATCAAGAGGTCCTGCTTGCCGACTTCGACCTGGATGCCGGGATGGTGGGATTCCTGATGAAGTCCAAGTCGCGCTACTCGATTCTGGATGCCATGAGCAATGTCCACCGGCTAGACGCGAACTATTGGCGGGCGCTCATCTCCAATGGCCTGCCGCGGTTGCAGGTGATTCGTGCTCCTGGGGCCATGGTACAGCGCGAAGAGTTCAAGCTGGAGGATGTTCAGACGGTCCTGCGCTTCGTGCGATTCCAGTACGGCTGGACGATTGTCGATTTGGGACGCGGCCTGAATCCGCTGGTGTTGAGTGCGCTTGAAGAGCTGGACGAGGCCTATCTGGTGACGACGCTGGACGTGCCCGCGCTGCACCAGGTGAAGCAGATCATCAGCAACTTGCTCGACAGCGGGTACGGGCAGAACAGGCTCCGGCTGGTGTTGAACCGCGTCTCCAAAGCTCCCGACGTCATGCCTCACGAACTGGAAGGCCTGCTCGGCATCCCGGTCCACTCCATGTTGCCCGACGACTATGCCTCCATCTACGAGGCCTATGCGGAGGGCCAGTTGCTGACCTCCAACTCCAATCTAGGAAGGCAACTTTCCCAGATGGCGGCCAAGATTGCCGGCATCCCCGAACCCACGGGCAAGAAGAGGTTTTCGATTTTTGGCGGTTAAGAGGAAGATTCACATGGCAACGGCAGCAGATGCGACAAGTAAGGCGTTCGTGAGCCGGACGGGCCGACCGGGGCGCGCATGCTGGGCAGGCATGCTTACACCCCGGAGTACCAGGAGCTGAAATTCACGCTTCACCGCAAGCTACTGGACCGGATCAACCTGGAGATCCTCTCCTCGATGGCCGGCGAACGCGTCCGCACGGAGATCCGCGGCGCCCTCGCCAGGCTGATCGACGAAGAAAAGACGCCGCTCAGCCTGGCGGAGAAGGACCGGGTTATCGAAGAGGTTCTGAACGAAGTCTTCGGCCTTGGTCCTTTGGAGCCTCTGCTGCAGGACCCCACGGTCAACGACATCCTGGTCACCACTCCGCGGCTGGTCCACGTGGAGCGGGCCGGAAAGCTCTACCGCACGCCGGTCGAGTTCAAGGACAACGCCCACCTGCTGCGGATCATCGAGCGAATCGTTTCGCGCGTGGGCCGGCGCATTGACGAATCCTCTCCGATGGTGGACGCCCGGCTGCCCGACGGCTCGCGCGTCAACGCCGTTATCCCGCCCGTGGCCGTGGATGGCCCGCTGCTGTCCATCCGCCGGTTTGCGAAGGTCCCCTTGCAGGCGGAGGACCTCGTCAGGAACCTGACCCTCACCGAAGGCATGCTGCAGTTGCTCGAGGCCTGCGTGAGAGCCCGGCTGAACATCATCATCACCGGCGGCACCGGCGCCGGCAAGACCACGCTGCTGAACGTGCTGTCGAGCTACATTCCCGAGGACGAGCGCATCGTGACCATCGAGGACGCGGCCGAGCTGCAAATGCGCCAGATCCACGTGGCCAGAATGGAGACGCGCCCGCCCAACATCGAAGGCCAGGGCGCGATCAAGATCCGCCAGCTAGTCATCAACGCTCTGCGTATGCGGCCCGACCGGATCATCGTCGGCGAGGTGCGAGGCGAAGAGGCGATCGACATGCTGCAGGCGATGAACACGGGTCACGACGGCTCGCTCACCACGATTCACGCCAACAGCCCGCGCGACGCCATCGGCCGCCTGGAGGTGATGGTGGGCATGGCCAATGCCAACATGGGGGTCCGCGCCATCCGGCAGCAGGTCGCCTCGGCCATTGACCTGTTTGTCCAGATCGCCAGGATCAGCGACGGCAGCCGCCGAATCACCCACATGACCGAATGCGTCGGCATGGAAGGCGACCAGGTGACGACCCAGGACATCTTCGTGTTCGAGAAGACCGGGCTTGGAGAGAACGGCCGGGTGAAAGGACGTTTCCGGGCCACCGGCATCCGGCCGAAGTTCTATGAGCGCCTGGTGGCGTCCGGCATCCAGTTGCCCGCGTCCCTGTTCCAGACCGTGGTGGAGCTCAGGTAGGGGACTCGCATGACGATTCTGTTAGTCAGCTTTTTCGGAATTTTCGCTGTCGTGCTGATCGCCGTAAGCGCGGGCTGGGGCGTGCTGGAGGCCCAGCGCAAGAAGAAAGTCGTGGGCATGCTCGAAACCGTGGCCGGCCAGACGACCCTGGCGGAGACCACGATTCTGAAGGAATCCGGCGCGGAAGCAGGGCAGCTTCGTTGACCAGCTCGTCTCGCAGATGGATGTTACGGCGAAGCTCCAGGGGAAACTTCAGCAAGCTGGACTGGATTGGACCGCTGGCAAGCTGCTGGCGCTCATGGCGGCGGCAGGCATCGCCGGCGCCGTGCTGGGATTCCGATTCAAGCCCCTGATCATCCAATCGCTAAGCGCTGCCGTCGTGGCTGTTGCCGCCAGCTTCCTGCCTTACTTCTATGTGGCGGAGAAGCGCTCCAAGCGGATGGACATGTTCGAAGAACAGTTTCCGGAGGCGCTCGATTTCCTGGCCCGCGCCATGCGGGCCGGCCATGCCTTCTCGGTCAGCCTGGAGATGCTGGCCGACGAATCCCCGGAGCCCTTGGCACGGGAGTTCCGCCAGGTCTTCAATGAACAGAATCTTGGGGCGCCCGTCGAGGTTGCGCTCCAGAACCTGGCCAAGAGGATGCCTCTGCTCGACGTGAGTTTCTTCGTGTCGGCCGTGATGCTGCAGAAAGAGACCGGCGGAAACCTCAGCGAAATCCTGGTCAAGCTCGCCTATGTCATCCGGGAACGATTCAAGCTGAAGGGCCAGGTCCGTGCCGCGAGCGCCCACGGCCGCATCACGGGCTTGATCCTGACCCTCATGCCGGTGGTCTTGATGTTCGCCTTGCTGGTGGTCGCTCCGGGATATCTGCAGGGCATGGCCAAGGATTCGGATGGCAAGTGGCTAATCGTCGGCGCTATCCTCGGGCAGCTCGTCGGGTATTTCTTCATCCGGAAGATCATCAATATCAAGGTCTGACTGCGGAAAGAGAAGCTATGGCTGTCCTAATTTCGGTAATTTTCTTCGGCTTGCTGTTGGGAGTCATCACCCTGTTTGGCTACCGGCGTTACGCCAGGCCGGGCCGGGTCTTCGACCAGCTTGGGGCACACCGCGTCAAGCGCGGGAGGAGTGGGGCTGATCGAGGTAGCAGGGCCGAAGCAGGAGAGCATTTTCGTCAGAATCACGCAGCAAATTGGGGAGAAGGTGCCGATTTCCCCGCAGGACGTCTCCGTGGCCCGCCGCTACCTGGTGGCGGCCGGCTTCAAGTCCGAGAGCCGCCGTCAGGGTGTACTACGGGATCAAGGTTGTGCTTTGCCTGGTCCTCTTGGTACTCGCGCTGCTCTTCCGCGACGTGATTACCTCGAACCCGGTGCTGCGAATTGTGCTGGTGGTGGCCGCGGGATTGGCGGGATATTTCGGCCCGGCTCTACCTGGAGAGTCTGGTCAGCGCCCGGCAGGAAAGGATAAGACTCTCACTGCCGGACGCGCTTGACCTCATGGTGGTGTCCGTGGAAGCGGGTCTGGGACTGGACCAGGCCATCCGCAGCGTGAGCGAGCAGCTCAAGACCGCGCACAAGGAGATCTGCGAGGAACTGGGGCTGGTGACCCTGGAGATGCGCGCCGGCAAGCGGCGTTCCGACGCGCTGAAGAACCTGGCTGACCGAACCGGAGAGGCGGAGTTGCGAAAACTGGTCGCCATCCTGATCCAGGCAGACCGGTTTGGCACGAGCATCGCAGATTCGCTTCGCACGCACTCCGATTTCATGCGGGTACGCCGCCGGCAGGACGCGGAGGAGCGCGCCGCCAAAGTCGGCGTGAAGCTTGTCTTCCCGATCTTTTTCTTCATCCTGCCTTCGATGCTGGTGGTCGCGGCGGGACCGGGCCTGTTGCAGATTTTCAAATACCTGTTCCCGCTGATGAGGAATTTTGGTAAGTAGTGCAATTCAACTGAAAGGGAGAACACAACGATGGATAACACGACAATGTCGGCGATGCTTTGGATAGCGGCCGGCGGGATTCTCGGCCTTTATCTGCTTCGCCGCCGCAAGCGGAATGTGTTGGCGGCAAGTAACCGCGGTACTATATGAGACAGTTGGCCGGCGCGGGGCGCCTTGCCCCGCGGCCGGCTGATTCATGGAGAGTTCTGCACGCGCGCACACTTGCCGCTTGCTGGCCGCACAGAATTCCGAAGGCGGTTGGGGGTACCGGGGCGGCGGCTCTTGGACGGAGCCGACGGCCTGGCGCTGCTGGCCCTGACGGGAGAGCCGGCGGCGGATGCGCGGCGGCGCGGGGTGCGCTGGCTCACGGCGCTGCAGCGCCCCGACGGGGGCTGGCCGCCCCGAGGTTCAGTGGCCGAGAGTACCTGGGTCACGGCGCTGCCGTCCTGGCTCTCGCCGGGCAGCTTGCCGCGCGAAGCTCTGGCGCGGCCGTGCGCTGGCTGCTCGCGTAACACGGAGAGGAACCCGGCTTCTTGCCCCGGTTGCGGCTCAAGCTGCTCGGTGTTCGCTCTGACGTTGACACAGGGGTGGACGGCTGGCCCTGGTTCCCGGACACCGCAGCCTGGGTTACACCCACGGCGCTCACCATGCTGGCGTTGGAGAAGGCGGGACGCCGGGCCGCCGCGCGGATGGGCAGCGGCTAGGTTCCGGTCGACAGTTTCTTTGGTCCCGGATGTGCCGGGATGGAGGCTGGAATCACGGCTCGACCCGGGCGCTTGGCTACGATGCCGGGTCTTACCCGGAGACTACCGGCATGGCGCTCTTGGCCTTCACGGGGCCGAGTCTCCCAAGCTGCCTCTGGCGCTGGCCGCGGCCGAGCGCCATCTTCGCGCGTGCCGTTCCTCGAGCGATCAGCTGGCTGCGCCTGGGGCTGCTCGCGCACTGCAAGTCCTGCCGCTGGTAGTCCAGACCGCAGGAGCCTGGCGCGGCGTCATGGACCTTGCACTGTGCCTGCTTGCCGAAAGAGGCGGCGGCGGGAACCAACCCGCTGCTGGGGTGACCATGCTTGAACCACTCAGCCGCCGGCAGGTGCTGGCCGGATCGGCGGCGGTCGCTAGGCTGGCCGGGTGCTCCCGTGCGCCCCGCCCGGCTCCGAGCCGCGGGTTTCCATCCTGCGGTCAAAGTACGGAAAGAGTTTTCGGAACGTGCGCGGGCTTGTTGAGGAGCACAAGCTGGATGTGCGCGGCAAACGGGTCCTGCTGAAACCCAACCTGGTGGAGTTCGACCCCGGGACCGCCATCAACACCAGTCCGCTGTTGGTGCTCGCCGCACTGGAAGCCTTTCGGGCCTGGGCGCTGCCGAGGTACGGATCGCGGAAGGACCCGGCCACCGCCGCTCCACGCTGGACCTGGCGGATGCGGCGGGCTACTTCCGGACGGTGCCCGATTTCGAGGTACTCTTCACCGACTTGAATCTGGACGACGTGGCCCAGGTGAGCCTTCCGCGAGCGGCCGGGGCCTCAAGTCTCTCTATCTGCCGAAGACCGCGCTGGCCTGCGACCTGCTCGTGTCGCTTCCCAAGATGAAGACGCACCACTGGGTCGGCGCCACCCTCGGCATGAAGAACCTTTTCGGACTGGTGCCCGGGGCGGTCTACGGCTGGCCCAAGAACGTCCTGCACTGGGCCGGGATCCCCGAGAGCATTGTCGCCCTGAACTCGGCCTTCCCGCGTATGTTCACCCTTGTGGACGGGATCGAGGGGATGGAGGGCAACGGCCCGATTCAGGGGCGGCGGAAGTCCGCGGGAGTGATTGTCGGGGGAGGCGACCGTGTGGCCGTGGACGCGACCTGCTGCCGGATCATGGGCATCGACCCCGCAAGATCGGCTACCTGAAAATGGCGGAGACCATGGGCCAGACCACGGAGCCCAACGTCCGGCAGATCGGCGAGCCGGTGACCGCCGTGAGAACCGATTTCGATCTTCTGCCCCAGTTCCGCG
>CAVUVG010000006.1:0-120597 GCA_963744775.1 Bryobacterales bacterium | reverse complement strand
TCAACACGAGTGACAAGTTGCAGTGGTTGAAAGCGGACGGCACGACTGTGTGGAAGGAGCACATAATCGACACGTCGTAGTCCCAGGCGCACGCGGTGGGCTTGGCGGATCTGGACGGCGACGGGAAGCAGGAGCTGGTGACGGCGAAGGCCGTATACGCGCACACGTCGGGGGATCCGGGGTTGGAGGATCCGGCCGTGTTTTACCGCGTTTAGGCTCTCCCATACCTCAACTGTGGGCCAGGACGCCGCTGCTCAGAAGATGGGGTTCACGTAACGCTCACGTCGTGTCTTCATCGACTCGCGGCAAAGCGGACTCCAAGACTACGGCATTTCGTCTTCAGAGACCCGCCAAGGTGCGCCAATCCACGCCACGCTGCTGGCGGCGCTCCGTGACGTGATCACCCTGGACGGTTTCAGCCGTATAACTAGGGTGGACAAGGAAAAGTCCAGGAAAGAGGATACGGAAATGAAAAGATTCGCGATGCTGTTGGTTGTGGCCACTTTGACGCTGGGGAGCGCTTGGGCCAAGAGTTACGAACTCAACCTGTTCCAACCCGCGGTGGTGGCGGGGACAGAGCTAAAGGCGGGCAATTACAAGCTCGAGCTCAATGGCACGAAGATGACTCTCAGGAACGGCCAGACGACCGTCGAGTGTGACGTGAGGGTGGAAAATGCGGGAACGAAGTTCGAGCGGTCTTCCTTCCGCGTCCAGGAAGTAAACGGCAAATACGTCGTAGAGGAAATCCGGCTGCGTGGCGGGGACACCAAACTGATCCTCACTCGACCGGCGGGCGCCGCAGGCAGCCTGTGAACCAAGCGCTTGCCCGCACGATCCCCCGACGCGGCGCACCGGGTCCCGCGCCGCGCCGGGGGTGAGAGCGACCGTCAGGGAGCGGAGGTTTCTCCGGCACTCGAGTTTGGGTATACTCCGTTAGGCCCGGAAGGTAGACTCATCGTGATCGAGGAGAGCACTATGCTTCGAAGATCCTGCTTTGGCTACTTGATCGGGGCCGCTTCTCTGCCCCCGGAGCTACTACCCGGTAGTCAGGTTTCATCGACACAAATAGGCGCGCCGATGCCTCTGGGTGTGTACAACGTGCGGGGCTTCGGCGCGAAGGGAGATGGCAAACAGTTCGATACCGAAGCGGTGCAACGCGCGATTGACGCCTGCGCCGCCGATGGCGGCGGGGTCGTCTACTTGCCGAAGGGCGAATACCTGAGCGCCACCCTGGTTCTGAAGAACAACGTGAATCTGCACCTTGCCGCCGGAGCGCGCATTCTGGCCACGGGCAAGGTCGAGGACTACGCCACCCGGCAATGCATCCTCTTCGCCAGGGACGCCCGGCAGATTGCCGTAACCGGTCCCGGCATCATCGACGGCCGGGGCAAGGGAACCAGCGGCCGGCGGTACCGGGTGATACGGTTCGAACGCTGCCGGGATATCCTGCTGGCGGACGCCGAGTTTCGGGACTCTTCCGAGTGGTGTACTCATCTGTCCGAATGCCAGGGTGTCCGGATCCACGGAGTCAGGATCGACAGCGCCGTCAACGGCAACAACGACGGGTTCGACATCGACAGTTGCCAGGATGTCGTCATCTCCGACTGCCACATCCGGTGCGGGGATGATGCGATCGCCCTGAAAACGAATACTGACGCTCCGTGCAGAAACATCACCGTCACCAATTGCGTGCTCTCGAGCCGCTGGGCCGCCTTCCGGTTCGGCCCCGAGGCCAGGGGAAACTTCGAGAACATCACAGTCTCCAACTGCGTGATCCACGACACCTTCGGCTGCGGAATCAAGCTCCAGATGAACGAAGGCGCGCAGATGAAGGACATCTTGTTCGACAACCTGGTGATGGAAAACGTCACCGGGCCAATCTCTCTGCGGCTCGCCAACTGGGTCAAGGGGCTCTTGCAGAGAGAGGGAAATGAAAGCCGGCCGGTCGGCAAGTTCCAGAACGTTTTCTTCAACAACATTCGCGCCCGCATCGCGCCGGATTCGATTCCATCCATGTTCGGCGGCGAAGTTGCCGGAAAGCCTTATCCCGGGGAACAGAGGTCCTGCATTTCCATCACCGGCGTCCCCGGGCACCCCATCCAGGGGATTTCGTTGAGCAACATCCATGTCACGTTTCCGGGCGGCGGAACGGCGCTGGAGGCTGCTCGCCGGGATGTGCCCGACATGCAGGACACCTATCCCGAGTACTTCATGTTCGGAATTCTGCCTGCCTACGGCCTCTACGCGCACCACGTCAGGGGATTGAGTCTGAACAACGTCCGTTTCGAGCTCGCCTCACAGGACTTGCGCCCGGCTTTGGTATGCGACGACATCGAAGACCTGGAACTTTCGAATTTCCAGGCAGACGGCGGCGCCAACTCCGAAAGCCTAATACGGCTGCAAGGGGCGCGCCGGGTGTTCATCCATGGCTCGCGGCCACTCAGTGAAGTCGGCACGTTCCTGCGCGTGGAGGGCGGGGGCACCACGGACGTCGGGCTCGCCGGCAACGACCTTCGCCTCGCGCGTAAGCCCTTCGAGTCAGCGGCGGGAGCGGCGCAGTCTTCCGTCGCCATGGTCTCGAATTTAGGGAAGGGAATCTAATGCACGCCAACCAAGGCAGCTCTCGTATTTATTTGTTGGTCGCGGCCGCTGTTGTGCTGCTGTTCGGTTTTGCCGCCCTGCGCGGAGTTTCCGCCCCCCCAACCCGGTCGCAGCCGCGGCCCTACACCACGTGGCGCGCCTTTGGGGGATCGATGGACTCCATGCAGTACTCCGCCCTCAGGCAAATCAACAAGTCCAATGTGAGCCAGCTTCAGCAAGTCTGGTTCTACCCAGCCGCCGGTGAGGCCGGACCCGGCAGATTCTCGTTCAGCCCGCTGGTGGTGGACAGCGTCATGTATGTCGGCGGGAAGGACAACCGTGTCATTGCGGCGCTCGACGCCGCTACCGGAAAAGAGATCTGGACCCACCCAACCGATGGACGCCCCACGGATCGCGGCTACGCGTATTGGGAAAGCAAAGACGGCTCCGACCGCAGGATCATCTTCTCGGTGAATAGCTACCTTCAGGAGATCGACGCCCGCACTGGAGCTTCGATAAAGTCCTTCGGCAACAACGGCGTCGTCGATCTGCGCCAAGGGCTCGACCGCGATCCGAAGCTTGTCCGCGGCGTTCAAAGCGGCATGCCGGGGCACGTTTTTGAGAATCTGATCGTTCTGGGCCAGGCTGGCGGCGAAGGGTACGATGATCCTCCCGGCTGGGAGCGTGCCTACGACGTACTCACGGGAAAGCTGATCTGGACTTTCCGCACCGTGCCGTATCCCGGCGAGTACGGGTATGACACCTGGCCGCCCGCTGCGTACAAGTACACCGGCGGGGCAAACACCTGGTCGAATTTTTCGATCGACGAAAAACGCGGCATCGCCTACTTCCCCGTTGGTTCGCCCACTTACGACATGTACGGCGCGCGCCGCAAAGGGATGAACCTGTTCGGCGACAGCCTGCTCGCCCTCGATGTGCGCACCGGAAAGCGGCTCTGGCACTACCAGCTGATTCATCACGATCTTTGGGACTACGATCCCTGCAATGAGCCGAAGCTGCTGACGGTGAACCACGACGGCAAAAAAGTGGACGTCGTGGTCACCGGAACAAAGTCGGGATTTCTTTTCGTTTTCAACCGGGTGACCGGAGAGCCGTTATGGCCGATCGAGGAAAAGCCCTTCCCGAAGAGCGATGTGCCGGGGGAGGAAGCCTGGCCGACGCAGCCTGTGCCGACTAAGCCGCCGCCCTTCTCGCGGCAGTCGCTGACCGTGAACGATTTGAACCCCTACGTGGACGCGGCGGAAGCCGCCCGCCTGAAGAAGATCTTCCTGGCCGCCCGCCACGAGGGCGTTTACACCCCGCTGACGCATACGCGGGACCAGATCTCGATGCCGGGCGAATTCGGGGGCACGAATTGGGCAGGCACGGCTGGCGACCCCGAAACCGGAATCCTCTACGTGCGGGCCGAAAACTCCGCCACAATCCACAGATTGTTCGAGAGAACCGCGCCACAGGCCTTTGCCGGGGGAAGTCAAAAAGGCCAGACGCTTCTGCCGCCCGCGGAACCGTCCCGCTGGATCTTTGACGGGGGGACTCCCGAGCAGCAAGGCCGCGCGCTCTGGGGAGTGCTCTGCGAGTCCTGTCACGGGCCGGATGAAACCGGCGTGAAGTCCATCAAGGAACGCGACCCCGGCCGTTTGGAGGCCATCATCCGGGCAGGGCAGGGACAAATGCCCGGTGTCGGGTACTCCGACATCAGCCTTAGTCCGGAGAACATGAAGAGGCTGTTTGCTTACATAGCCAATCCGGCTGCCGGCGCCGGCCAGATCCCGGTCCCGCGCGGCCAGAACGCCGGTCCGGCGGGCCCCTTCCCCAACGGTGAGACCCGCCGCTTCTTCGGCCGGTTCGGATACCTGTGGCTGGCCAACAATGGACTTCCCGCCAACGCTCCACCGTGGTCTGAACTGCTGGCCTACGATCTCAACCTGGGCACCATCAAGTGGCGTATTCCCCTGGGAACCGCTCCCGGCCTTGCAGCCAAGGGGATCAAGGACACCGGCAGTTTCCATCCAGTGAGAAATGGACCCGTGGTGACCGCTGGGGGCTTGATCTTCATGGGGACCGAGGGTGACCGCACCGTTCGCGCCTATGACAAGGACACTGGAAAGACGCTCTGGGAGAAGGAACTGGAATCGAATCCGCAGAGCATTCCGGCGGTATTCGAGGTTGGCGGCCGTCAATACGTCGCTTTCTTTTGCAGCTCCGGGCGGACCAGGAACGATGCCGCCTATAAACCGGGGAAATATGAGGCTCAGGGGTATTACGTGTTCGCCCTGCCCCGTTAATGTCCTAGCAGCGGCAAATGGAGGGATCTGGTACGCCCGGCTAGGATTCGAACCTAGCGGCCTCTTGCTCCGGAGGCAAGCGCTCTATCCGGACTGAGCTACGGGCGCCCACCCACAGTATATATCACTTGGCGGACTTGGCGGCCACCTTCTTCGCCGCGCCGGCCGGCTCCTTCAGCAACTTCTCGATCATGTTGCGGACGTTGGCGTCCCGCTGCTTGAAGAATGGATCGTCCCCCATGTATTGCGCGCGGATCACTCCCTTGCGGTCGATGAACACCATGATGGGAACGAAGGTGCGCAGCATCGCCGACCGCTGCAGGTAGTTGAAGACCGGGTCCCGTTCGTCGAAACCGATGGGGAAGGTGGCGCCGGAGGTCTTGACGAACTCGGGAATCAGCATGATCGCCATGGGGTTGAAGGCAACCGCCAGCGTCTGGAAGCCGCGGGGGCCGAACTCCTGCTGATACTTCTGCATGACCCTGGCAGGTCTCCTGGCAGTGCGGGCAGTCGGTGGCGACGAACATCAGGGCGACCACCTTCCCGCGATACGAACTGAGCAGGAGCTGCTTCCCAGTGGTGAGCTTGATGGCGTACTCCGGCGACAGGCCGCGGCACGTCGGCGGCGGCGAGCGGGGCCACCAGGGAGAACAGGCTGCAAATGAGTGCCAATAACCAGCGCGGCAAGTTGCCCTCCTTCAAATTTCAGTTTACCGCAGGCCTTCCTTCGCCTCAGCCGGCGTCTTCATGCCCTCCAGGCTGGTCACGCGTGCGCCGCTCAGGCGCATGATGAAGTAGCCGTCGTCGCCGCGGCCCGCGAGCGACCCGTCTCCCTCGGCGGTCACCTCGAAACTCTTCCACTTCCCCTTGAGCACCTGGCGATACAACTCGAAGAACTGCCTGGCCACGGAAGCATCTCGTCCACTCGGAAGAGTACGCCAGAACGGTGTGTCCATCTTTCTTGTGCTCCAGCAGCCGGTACTGGCCGCCTCTCCACAGCGGCGGCACGGACTCCGCTTCCCTCGGGCCCGCGTATTGTTCCAGCAGGATGGCGTGATCCAGTTCCCCGATGGACCCCTCGGCCAAAATCCGGTAGTCGCCGGAGGAGACAACGTCCGATAAGAGGGGGATTGGCGGGCTTCTCCGCCGCTGAAGTACTTCTCGGGATGGAAGATCTGCTGCGTGCTGGCCGGCGGCCGGCGGAAGACCGATGCGAACGCTGCCTGGTCCTCTTTCTCAAAGACGGCGTGCTGAAAAAGCATGCCCTGCGTATAAGGGAACAGCAGCGTCTCGCGGACGTAGAGAGGGGCCTTGTCGAAGACCGGGAACTGCCCGGCCGCCGCCGCCGCCTGGCTGCTCATGGCCTGGGCGATGGCCGGCGAAGTCTTCAGCGACATGCCCATGCGCCGGGCCAAGTACTCGGACATCAGCCAGGTGGCTTGTCCCTCCATGACGGCCAGCCGGGCCATGGCGGCGTCGTCGTTCTCGTTGGCGCGGTCGATGAACTTCTCCAGGTTGAAGTGCTGGTCCGCCAAAGCATGAGCCAGTTCGTGCACCAGCGCTATCTGCTGCATGGCGGAGGAACTCGAATCCAGCACGTAGAGCTTCCGCGCGTGGAAATCGTAGAAGGCGGCGGCCTGCTCGGTGAGCAGCTCGATGGTGGTCTGCTTGAGATCGATAGTCCCGGGGAACGAAGCCGAACTTCTTGAGGGTCAGCTCTTCGGCCCGCAGTTCCTCCGGCTTGATCTCCTCCTTGATGCGCGCTTCCAGGAACTGCTTGACCTGTTCACGGCCGATCATGGAGTGAGCGACGGGCTTCAGCGGCTTCAGGCCGGTGATCTTGCTCAGTTCGGCGAGGATCTCCTCGATTTCGCGGAACAGCGGCTGCTGATCCTGTGGGGCGCGCGCCTTGGGCCCAGACCCCGGCCGCGACGAGGAGGAAGACCACCAGAAGCGCGGCGAGTCTCTTCAAACGAGGCAAAGGACAGGATAACATGGACTGGCTGTGGCGCCCCCGATGGACGACGAACCCGTGCGCATCCCCATCACCGATGTTTTCGATCTGCACAGCGTGCCGGACCGGGACGTCAAGGCCATTGTCGAAGAATATCTGCTGGAGGCGCGCGCCAAAGGTCTGCGGTACGTCCGCATCATCCACGGGCGCGGGATCGGCGTCCGCAGGGATATGGTGCGCGCGATCCTGGCGCGGACGGATTTCGTGGAATCCTACGCCGACGCCCCCGGCGAAGCCGGCGGCTGGGGAGCGACGGTGGTGGTGCTCTCTTCAGCCAATCAGTAGAGCCGGTACAGCCGCGCCTGGTTGCGCTCGGCGACGAGAGTGATCCCCCACTCCTCGGTCTTCTTCTTCAGGTCCTCGGCGCCGAAGTCGGAGTCGTTCAGCATGACCCACTGGACGCCGCGCGCCAGAATGGCGGCCACGGCGGCGCGGCGCAGTCCGAGCGGTGTCGTCCGCCGACGACCGTTTCAGGTGTGGCCGTCCAGCGTCTTCCACTGGCCTGACGGGGTCTGGCCTTCCAGCCGCATGCGCGATGTCGTACTGTCCGAACGCGCACTCCAGGCGAACGGTATCCAGGGTCTGGGAACCCCCGAAGTCCACCTCCAGAAACATGCCTGGAAATAGAATCCGCCAGCTTCGCCACGCGTGGTCGCAGGTTGCCATCGAAGGCCATCCCCACGTCCCAGGGATTGGGATGCGCCTTCAACTTCCAGGATGGCGTGCGCCGCAATTCCTGTCCGCCCGTTCAGCAGATGGAACTCGCTGACGGTCCAGTGCTCCGCCTTCGCGCTGGCGGTTTGAACCACGCGCACGGCGCGGAGCTGCTGCAGCCGGGAACCGGAACATCACCTGCCGGCGGGGATGATAGTCATCGGAAGATCGGCGTCCACAGAATGTCGCCGACGGTGTGGTTGAAGGCCGCCTGGTATCCGACCAGAATGTCCCGCGTGGTATAGGCTTCGGCCACGTTGCGTCAGCACGAAGACCCGCTCGCCGCGCGGGACGTAGTCCTCGATCATGCGCGCCACCGGATAGGTCGGCATGACGCGTGTCAGGAATGCATCCTCCGTTCTCGACCCGCAGCGCCTGCTTCCAGGGAAGCCGTTTCTCAATCCGCCAGGCGTTCGGGTCCGAGTAGATCTTGATGTTCGTGGGCCAGGAGGCCAGCGCGTGCGCGATCACCAGCAGCGCGGCCATGCCCTTGGCGCGTACCACGACCAGCGCCATGGCCAGCGAGAGGAAGGGCGCCACGGGAATCAGGAAGCGCGTGCCGATGTTGAGGGGATAGGTCGAACCGAAAACCAAAGCGGCCAGGAGCAACCGGCGCCCCGCCTGCTCGCGAAGCGCGAACAAGGCGATCGGCGCGAGCAGGAACACCGGTCCCAGCAGGCCGCACAGCGCGCGTCCCTTCACGGTCACTTCCATGGGGATTTCCCAGCGGCTCTTGATCCCCGTCGTATTGCCGCAAGTATTCGCGTCCACTCCCTCTCCAGGGAGACGTGTACATAGGGATTTGGGAAGATCGTGTTGAAGAACGGCGAAAAGGGATTGTCGAGCCAGATCCAATTCTTGGCGACCCACGGCGTAATCATCAGCAGCGCGCAGGCGGAAATGACCAGCAGCGGTTTCAGCACCTGCTGCCGGGCGCGAAGGAGTTTCCAGGCCACGAAGCCGAGTGCGTACGGCACCGCCAGCAACGCTGTGTATTTCGCGGCGTAGGCGAACCCCGCCAACAACCCGATGGGGACGAGCAGCCCGCCCGTGCGTTCCTGGTCCCAGATCTGGAGCAGGTAGAACACGCCGAACAGGATCGCCGCCACGGCCACGTCGTTGTAGGCGGTCGTGCCGTCCATGCCGACCACGGGGCTGACAAAGAACAGCAGCGCGCCGGCGGCCCCGGCGGCGGGGAACCCGAAGCGCCGCGCGTAGCACAGCATCGCCAGCGGCAGCGTCACCAGGAAACAGAAATGCACCAACGCGGCCGCCGAGTGCCGGCCAAAGGCGTAGGCGAACAGGTAGAGCATCTCCACGCCCTGCGACAGGTTGGCGTACATGTTGGTGGTGATCCGGTGGAAACCGTGCTCGCGCATGTAGCGGGCCACCAGGCCAAGATGATACGTGCTGCCGTCGGGGCTGCGCTCCGGCGCCATCGCGTTGGTGAAGTAGACCACGAGCGAAAACCGTGAACACGACGCCGAACAGAATCTTCCAGAAGCGCGGCAGTGCGGGGAGCGGTTCGCCGGACTCCTTGTGCAAGCCCTGCCGGACGGCCGCGGCGATGGCCAGCGCCCCCACCGCGAGGAACACGCCCTTCTGTGCGAGTTGCGCCGCCGTCAGCGCGAACACGATTGCGCTCAGGCACGCGGAGCCGGCCAGGAAAGCCAGCAGCGTCTCTTCTCCCCGATGGAAGCGCAGACCCAGGCGCTTGAACAGCAGCTTACCGATGGCGGTAGCCGTCAGGAAGGTGAAGACCGCGCCGAAAAGGATGTAGAAGGCTTGAGGCATTACTCAATGAAGCCGGCGCGGCTCAGGATGAACCCAAGCTTCCCGCCGCCCTGCGGGGAGACATACAGCTTGTCGATCTCCGCGGCCATGATGTTCATCTCGCCGGCGTGGAGCCACTCGGACGGGACCGGCTTCTCGAAGT
The DNA here is from genome assembly GCA_963744775.1 of Bryobacterales bacterium. Taxonomy (GTDB): domain Bacteria; phylum Acidobacteriota; class Terriglobia; order Bryobacterales; family Bryobacteraceae; genus CAVUVG01. The sequence goes on along the minus strand of CAVUVG010000006.1, from coordinate 111,047 downwards.
GCTTATTGCCGGGCTCATCGTAACGCACCTTATCCAACAGTTGGCCATTCACGAAAAAGGAGAGCGTCACCGGGCCCGTCTGCTTGAAGGTGGCGTCGGCTATCGCAAAGTCCATGACCAGCTTGACGCCCTCTGTCCGCACCAGAACAAACCGCAGTTCGGGGCGCTGGAAGGCCCATCGCCACGCGCCGGCCTCGAGCGTCGGACTGACGTCTCTGAGGATGTAAGCCTGGGCGCTCGCGTCGTTCATGTAGACCACGCTCCGAATCGTGTTCGCTTCGTATCCGGTAACGGGGCGGCGCTCAATGGGTGGCGCGTAGGTGTCAGGGATGCTCACGCAGGCCGCCAGCGACAGTGACATCGCCACGAAGAGGGGCGCGAACGCGCGGGCGGCGCTCACGTGGTCTTATCCTTCGAGTAGCAGATGGGATCCATGGGACAATCGGCGCAGCGCGGCTTGCGTGCGGCACACAGATCCCGCCCGTGAAGAATCATCTGGTGCGCGAAGAGAATCCACCTCTCGCGGGGAATGCAGTTCATCAGGTCCCGCTCGATCTTGACCGGGTCACTCTCCTTGGTCAGGTCCAGACGCTGCGCGATGCGCTGCACGTGCGTGTCCACCACGATGCCGGAGACAACGCCGTAGGCAGTCCCCAGCACCACGTTGGCCGTCTTGCGCGCGACACCGGGGATGGTCAGTATTTCTTCCATTGTTCGCGGGACGTTGCCCGCGAAATCCGCCAGGATCTTCCTGGCGGCTCCGATCACCGACTTGGCCTTGTTATTGAAGAACCCTGTCGAGCGGATGTCACGCGCCAGTTCCTCCTGGCTCACTGCGGCGAAATCCTGGATGGTGGGATACTTCCGGAACAGGCCGGGGGTTACCTCATTGACCCGCTTGTCGGTGCACTGGGCCGACAGGATGGTAGCCACCAGCAGTTGCCAGGCGTCCCGGTGGTGGAGCGCGCAGGTGGCGGCAGGGAAGAGCTGATCCAGGGCTTCCAGGATCTTTCCCGGCCGTTCTCGCCGCCCGGCCGCCGTCTTGGGCGGACGCGGCTTCGTGGCTTTTCTGGCATTCGTCTTGGTCATTGGCCGCTCTTGGGCCCGACGATGGCGAGGTCGGCGCGCATGAACTCCCAGTCGGGGAGTTCATAGATGCGCAGTTTCGACTTCATGGGAGAGGACAGCTCGCGGGCTTCATTCGGACCCAGTTCGGGAATCCGGAAAGCGAAGGTTCCCACCACCTCGCCGTCGGGCTTGGCGGTTGTCGGCCGCAGCGTCACGACTCCGGACAGGTCCGTGAGGGGAGCCTGCGAGTGGTTGACTACCAGGAATCTGATCCGCAGGTTCTTAGGGTCATCCTCCATGAGCCGCAGCCCCGTGACCTCGATGTACTTGAGCAAGACACTGGCGTCCAGAGTGCCCGAGGTCGATACGCCGTCTGGACGGGCGCCGTCGGGCCGCGTCAGGGACCGAGCGGCGGCCGCGCCGCTCCCCGAGAAGTGTGTATACGCGAAGAAACCGGCCCCCCCCATGACCAGGAACCCAACCGCGAACAACATTGCCAGCAGCCAGCCGGGGATGCCGACGGCCACTCGGACGGCGGCCTTCGGCGGCCTTCTCGGTTGCTCGTTCGTTGGCGGCAGGGACGTAGATGCAGACGGCGCCTGGACGTCCGGCGCTTCGCCGTGATCCCGTCCCACGCAATTTGGACATTCCGTGGAAGAGGGTGGAACTTCTTGCCCGCACTGGGGACATATCCACGTGAACATGGAAACGCCTTTCTTACTCTACATTAACCGTCCCCGGCCGCCGCGCACCACTCAGCCGATACCCTATGATAGCGGCATGGAATTCTTCCGGCGGCCGGCTGCCTCTCCTTCCAGCCTTGGCATCCTGCCCGGAACATTCAACCCGCCGACGCGGGCCCACTTGGCGCTCGCCAGGGCCGGCTTGGCGCAAGTGGATGAAGTCCTGTTCGTGCTTCCACGCCTGTTTCCCCACAAGTCCTACGAAGGAGTCGGATTCGAAGACAGGCTGAGACTGATCGTCGCCGCCGCCGAACCACACCCAAGATTTTCAGTCGCCGCCTGCCAGGACGGGCTCTTCGCCAACATTGCGCGCGAATGCCGGGAAGCCTTCGGAGCGGGTGTCGCGCTGAAGTTCCTTTGCGGACGGGACGCCGCCGCGCGGGCCGTGAATTGGGACTACGGCAGGCCTGGCGCCTTTCTGGACATGCTCCAAGAATTCGAGTTGCTCGTGGCCGCGCGCCAGGGGACCTTCGATGCCCCGCCCGAGATGCGGAACCGCATCCACCCCCTGCCCCTGCCGCCGGGGTATGACGAGGTCTCGGCGACCGAGGTGCGGACTAGAATCTTCCGGGGGGAGCCATGGCAACACCTCGTCCCGCCGGAAACCGTGCCGCTGGTAAGCAATCTCTACGGAAAGTAGGTCAGGCTTTCTGGCCGCTCTCCAGAAAGGCCTTCAGACGGTGGCTCCGGCTGGGGTGGCGGAGTTTGCGGAGCGCCTTGGCCTCGATCTGCCGAATACGCTCTCGCGTCACGGCGAAGTGCTGGCCGACTTCCTCGAGCGTGTGCTCGCTGTCATCCTGCAGGCCGAAGCGCATCTTCACGATCTTCTCTTCGCGCCGGCTGAGCGTCTTGAGGACCTCGGCCGTCTGCTCGCGGAGGTTGAGGTTGATCACGGACTCGGAGGGCGAAACCCCCTGCTTGTCCACGATGAAGTCGCCCAGGTGCGATTCTTCCTCCTCACCCACCGGGGTCTCCAGCGAGATCGGCTCCTGGGCGATGCGCAGCACCTTGCGCACCTTGCCCACCGAAAGCTCCATCTTGCGGGCCAGCTCTTCGGTGGTCGGCTCGCGGCGCAGTTCCTGCTGTAGCTGGCGCTGTGTGCGCACCAGCTTGTTGATCGTCTCGATCATGTGGACGGGGATGCGGATCGTCCGCGCCTGATCGGCGATGGCCCGTGTAATCGCCTGGCGCACCCACCAGGTCGCGTAGGTCGAGAACTTGTACCCGCGGCGGTAGTCGAACTTGTCGACCGCCCTCATCAATCCGATGTTGCCTTCCTGAATCAGGTCGAGGAACTGCAGGCCGCGCTTGGCGTACCGTTTGGCGATGGAGACCACGAGGCGGAGATTGGCCTCGATCAGTTGCTTCTTTGCCGCCTCGGTGCCGAAATCTCCGCGCTCGATGATCTGCAGCGTCCGGCGCAGTTCCGCGGCGCTGGATCCGGCGCTCTCCTCCAACTGCTGGAGCTTCTGCGTGGCTTGCCGCGCGGCCTTGCGAATTTCGCGTAACACGGAGGGCCCCCCGTGCGCGTTGTCCTCCAGTTTCCGCTGAATCCTGGCGATCTCCCGCTCGACGGGCCGGCACTGCTCGACCGCCTCCTGAATCAGCCCGATGAATCTGCGCTGGTAGCAGGGTGCAAACTGGACCTGGCGAAAGGTGCGGGAGACCCTCACCAGCGAGCGCGCGATGTTGTGCCGCATCGTCCTGTGCTGTTTGGGCTTCATGCCGCGGGAAACCGCCTGCAATTTCTGGCGGAACTGCTGGGCCTTCTTATAATGCCGGGCGATCTCCGCGATGCTTTGCAGAAGCTGGTCCCGTGGTTCCGCCACCGAATCCTCGTTCCCGATCGATTCGGGCAGAACCACGACGTCCCGCACCGAAACCTGCTCGCGCTCCAGGGCTTCGCCCAGCTTCAGCACCTCCCGGATCACCAAGGGCGCCCGGGAGAGCGCCTTGCTCACACTGCCTTGGCCGCGCTCGATGCGCTTGGCCAGCTCGATCTCACCTTCGCGCGTAAGCAGGGGGACAGTGCCCATTTCGCGAAGGTACATTCGAACCGGGTCGTTGGTTTTTTCGGATAAATCGGCGGGAAGCTCCAGCTCGCCCAGCTCTTCGGTCTCTTCGATCTTCCGCCCGAACTCGAGCTTGGGCTCCTCCAGGATCTCCACGCCCATGCTGTCGAGATCGGCGAGCAGCTCATCGATGGTGGGGCCGCCGACGAGATCCTCCGGCAGCAGCTCGTTGATCTCGTCATAGAGCAGGAAGCCCTTTTCCTTCCCAGCATCCATGAGCCGCTTCAAACGACCGTATTTCTCTTCGATCGCCAAGGGAACCCCGTCTGACGCAATCTGTCAGCAACGACTCAGATCATTCTACACTACTGGCTCAACTAACTTAGGGTCTTCTCCAACCGGCGCAAATCCTCATTCAACCGCCGAACTTCGGGCCAGTCGCCGGCACGCTCCGCCTCTGTCATGCGCTTCTTCAGGTCCGCCGTCTGCGACGCATGGCTCTGCTTGTCCAGTTCCTTCAGGCATGCCAGAGCCTGGTCCAACGTATATTCCTCCTTGTTGATTTCATCGGCGAAGACGATGGAGGCCAGTAGTTTTCTGTCCGCTTCTTCAAGCCTCCCCTCCAGCTCCGGGAAGCCGAAACGAGGCTGGCCGTCGTGGAGCATGATCAAGGCCTGGAAAATCCGTGCAGTCGCGAAATGTCCAACTTCCGGCATCTCCCTCAAGCGGGGGAAGATTTGTTCTCGAATTTGAGGCTGCAGCAGCAGCGAATTCAACAGAATCTTCTCCACGGCGCGAACCGGCTCAGCCGCCGCCTCAGGCAGTTTCTCGCTGCGTTGAATGGCCGATTTCCTGAAGTGGTCCAGCACCAGGCTCGGCGCGATTCCGAGGTAGCCCGCCAGATCGTTGGCGATCGTGGCGCGCTCCAGCTTGTCGGATACGCGCTGGATGGCCGGCAGCAGAAACTGAAGAGCCGAGACGCGGCCTTGGGCCGTGCGCATGTCGTAGCGGCCGCGCGCGCGGTCCGCGAGCCAGTTGAAGTAGCCCGGCGCTCTCCCCAGCTTCTCCCGGTAAACTTCCGCGCCGGATTCCTTCACGTATTCGTCCGGGTCCAGTCCGCCTTCCAGTTCGAGCAGCCGCACCTGCATGCTTTCTTCCAGCAGCACTTGAATGGACCGTTCGGCGGCATTGGAGCCCGCCGCGTCCGGATCGAAATTGACCACGATCTTCTCGGAATGACGCTTCAGCGCGCGCACCTGGGACGAAGTCAGCGAGGTGCCACAGGAAGCGACCACCTCGCGCACCCCAGCCGAATGCAGGCCGATGACATCCATGTAGCCTTCCACCAGAATGCCGCAGTCCGCCTTGCGGATCGGATCCTTGGCGCGGTGCAGGTTATACAGAATGTGGCTCTTTCGATAGATCGGCGTTTCGGGAGAGTTGAGATACTTGGGTTCCTCGCCGGCGGCGAGCATGCGCCCTCCGAAGCCGATAATCTTGCCCGATTCGCTGTGGATGGGGAACATCAGCCGGCCGCGAAAACGGTCGAAGAATCCGCTGCCGTCCTGGCGCTTGAGCACCAGCCCGGAAGCCTCCATTTGATCGGGCGTTGCAGTTCGCGCGGCCGAAGCGCTTCACCAGGTCCTGCCCCGAGCGGTCCGAGAGGCCGAGATCGAATTCCTCAGCCACCGCCGGACTCACCCCTCTCCTGGCCAGGTACTCGCGCGCCGCCGCGCCTCCCGGCCCATTCAGATTCTCGCGGAACGCACGGGCCGCCACTTCGTGCATCTCGAAAAGCGAGGCGCGCAGACGGGTCTCGTCGTCGGAGTACTCGGCCCGTTTCGGCATGGGGATGCCGTTGCGGTCGGCCAGCAGCTTCAACGCCTCATAGAAACTGAGGCGCTCGATCTCCATGACGAACTTGATCACGTCGCCGCCGGCGCCGCAGCCGAAGCATTTGTAGAACTGGTGCGACTGGTGGACTGAAAAAGAGGCCGTCTTCTCGGTATGAAAGGGGCAGAGCCCCGTGTAGCGAGGCCCGGCGCCGCTCTTGCGCAGGCGCACGTACTCGCCGACAACCTTCACAATGTCGACGGACGACTTCAGTTGTTCGACGAAGTCCATGGCCCCCGCATCCGCTTATTATCGCCGAACGCGAGGGTGACGAGCGGGCTGCTTCAGGCGATGTTGATCAGCTTGAGCAGATCCGGCTGCCGGTCCAGGGGCACGGAGTACTTGCTCTCGATCTTCTCGCGGAAGGTCGGGCCGGCGTTGTAGGCGCAGAACGGATAGAGCTGGCCGTCGGGAGCCGCGTAATGGATGACGCAGCGCTTCACCCGCTCGACGTCATAGTTGTACGAGTCCATGAAGTGCATGCTCGCCACCATGAGCGTCTTGTAGGAGTACTCGCTCTTCTCCATTTCGCCGCGCCCGTACTTGTGGTCGACCAGGCCGTGCAGGGTTTGCAGGAAGCGCTCGAAGGTGAGGCCCTCGGGAGCGCGGTCCTCGTGGTAGTGCTTGCGCAGCGAGTTCCACGCCGAAATCTTGGACCAGAGCTTGATGCGCTGCTTCGCGGTGCGGCGCGCCAGGCGTGTCGATGTCCTGCACCATGGCGCCGACGTCCACGAATCGGGTGATTGGCTACGCTTCTCCCCTGTCTTGTCCACGAACAGGTAGGTCCCCATGGAGCAGTGGGGATGCGGGGTCAGCGTGGGCGTCTCGGTCGCCGCGCAGCGCGCCTATGAGCCGCGAGAACGGGGCGATGAAGGACAGCGGGAACCAGTCTTCGTAAGGCTCGCAGATGCCCGTCTGCGCGATGACGGCGTGGGCGAAATCGGACTGCGTGAAGCGCTTCTCTTCCAGTTCGGCTCTGGAGATGCGGCCGCAGAAGCTCACCGGCTGGAAGCTGATGGCGCTGACGACATCGATGTTGTCGATCGCCAGGCGGATGATATCGCCGATCTGGTGATCGTTCACGCCCTTGACGATGGTCGGCACGAAGCAGATCTTCATGCCCGCCTTGCGGACGTTGTCGATGCACTGCATCTTCTTCTCGAGCAGCGCCTCGCCGCGGGTCCGCATGTAGACGTCGTCGCTCACTCCGTCAAACTGCAGGTACAGCGTGTGGAGCCCGGCTTCCTTGGCCTGCTGGGCGAATTCGAGGCTGGTGAACATCAGCCCGTTGGTGGCCGCCTGGATGTGGCTGAAGCCCATCTCGGTGCGCCATGCGCAGGATGTCGAAGAACCGTGGATGGATCGTCGGTTCGCCGCCCGAAAACTGGACCACCCGGCCGGCCACCGGACGCTCGTTGCGCAGCGTCTGCAGCATGGTGCGGACGCCGTCCATGTCGGGCTCGTACAGATAGCCGGCGGTGTTGGCGTTGGCGAAGCAGACGGGGCAGGTCAGATTGCAGCGGTTGGTCAGATCCACGTTGGCCAGCACCGTGTGGCTGGTGTGCATGGAGCACAGCCCGCACTGGTCGGGGCAGCTGCGTGGCATCCGGAATGGCGGGGTTCTCGACGCCCTGGTTGTCGCCGAAGGTCCACTCCTCCATCTTGAGGTACAGCTTCACGTCGGAGTAGATGACGTCCCTGAACTCGCCGTGCTGCGGGCAGGCCTTCTCCATGATGACCTTGCCGTTTTCCTCGAAGAGAACCGCCTCGAGTTTCTGGGTGCATTCCGGGCAAAGGGAGGTCGTGATCTTGGGCAATCCTCTCTGAACCCGCCGTATGGGCGAGCCGGTGAGGGTCGTCTCAGGCTGCAGGATCTCGAACTTCCTGTTCTTTGCCGGGGCGAATGTCGCTGTGCTCACGGTGACTGCCTCCTCGAAGTTTTTCGGGGCTGAAGATCTGATTCTGAACCTAGTACAGTATAGCCAGCTCGTTCTAAACAAACCACTTAATTGGACTGAACGGTCCTCGTGGAGTGGTTGGACGGCGATTATCCGAGGTCGAACGGGACCCGCCCGGAACGGGCTCAGGTACCATGAAAGCGTGGATGCCGCCCTGGTAAAACGGCTGGCTGCGGAGTGCGGCTTTGAACTGGCCGGAGTGGCCCGCGCCGTCCCGCTCCCGGAAGCCTCCTGGTACCGGGAGTGGGTAAGCCGTGGACTGGCCGGCGAGATGTCCTACCTCACGGACAGCCGCGCCGAGGTGCGGTCCGATCCCCGTCTGCTGCTCCCCACCGCCAGGTCGATCATCTGCGTGGGCAAGCTCTACAACACCTCGCGAGCCTTACTCCACGGAGTTCGCCGAAGCCGGGCCGGGGCTGGATCTCGCGTTATGCCTGGGGACGCGACTACCATGTCGTAGTTCGGAAAGGCCTGGAGCGGCTGGCTGCGCGGCTCAAGCAAGCCTGCGCCCAGAGCCGTTCGATTGGAAGATCTGCGTCGACACCGCGCCGCTGATGGAGCGAGCCTACGCTCGCAGGGCCGGGCTGGGCTGGATCGGCAAGAACACCTGCTTGATCAACCAGGGCCAGGGGTCCTGGTTCTTTCTGGCGGAGTTGCTGGTTTCTTTGGAAATTGAACCGGATGCTCCGCCGCCGGATCGTTGCGGCTCGTGCACCCGCTGCATCGACGCCTGTCCTACCCACGCCATCGTCCCGACAGGGTGTGGCGAAGGACCGGCGCACACCGTGGACTCCCGCCTCTGCATCTCCTATCTCACCATCGAACTGCGCGGAGAGATCCCGGAGGCCCTGCGCCCCGCGCTGGGGAGCCACCTGTTCGGTTGCGACATCTGCCAGGACGTTTGCCCCTGGAACCGCAAGGCGCCAGTGACCTCCGATCCGGCCTTTGCCGCCGACGCATTTCGCCCCTCTGATGGAGCCGCTGGCCGGCCTGGGCGAAGAGGAGTTCCGGCAGAGGTTCCGTGGAAGCGCGGTGCGGCGGGCGGGCTTGAGGGGCTTGCTGCGAAACCTGGCTGTAACGCTGGCAAACTCCGGGCTAAGATGAGTAGGTAGAAATGTTCGCCCGTCTCGCCACTGTCTTGTTTCTCGCGCTGGCGTTGAGCGCGCAGACCTCGCGGCTCTCTCCAGGGCTTCGAACACTTCTACAACCTCGAGTACGACGAGGCCCTCGCCGAGTTTCAACGGGAGGCCGCAGCCAGGCCCAATGATGCCGCCAACTACAACCACCTTGCCCTGGCGATTCTGTACCGGGAGATGTTCCGCTTTGGCGCGCTCGAAAGCGAACTGGTCAGCGGCGGCAACGCCTTCCTGCGCCGAGCGAAGATGAATCCCACAGCAGCGGAGCAGCGGGAATTCGACGAAGCCGTCCAGAAGGCGATGGCCCTGTCGCAGGCTCGTCTGGCCGCCAACCCCAGGGACACGCAGGCCGCCTACGCCCAGGGCGTAACTTACGGGCTGCGCTCCAACTACAACTTCCTGGTACGGAAAGCCTGGATGGACTCGCTGCGCGATGCCACCAGCCGCCCGCAAACTCCACAACAAGGTCACCGAGACTTGACCCCTCGATGGTCGACGCCCGGCTGGTGCAGGGAATGCACGACTACGTGGTCGGCAGCCTGCCGTGGCACATCAAACTGGTGGGTTTCCTGGCCGGTTTTCGCGGGGATAAGACGGAAGGCATTCGCACGCTCGAGTACGTCGCGGCGCACGGCGACCAGAACCGCGTGGACGCCGAGGTGCTGCTTTGCGCGATCTACCGCCGGGAGAGAGCGCCCGGAAAGGCTGTGCCCTTGCTCGAAAGCCTCAGTTCCCGTTTTCCCAGAAACTATCTGTTTCGCTTTGAAACGGCCCAGATGTATGCCGACCTGGGAGACGGGACCCGTGCCCTGGCGGTCATCCAGCGGATCGAGGATCTCAAGAGGTCGGGAGTCCCCGGTTACAACCGCCTCACCATGGAAAAGATCTACTACGCGCGGGGCACGATCCAGTTCTGGTACAGGGATCTGGACCAGGCCTTGAGCAACCTGCAGCGGGTCACTGCCCGCGCGCAGGAATTGGACTTGAACACCGGCACCTACGCCTGGCTGCGGCTGGGCCAGATCTACGATCTCAAGGGCCAGCGCTCACAGGCTGTGGAGGCCTACCGCCAGAGCCTGCGCTTGGCGCCGGATTCTGACGCGGCCAAATTATGCCGTCAATACCTCGCTGCTCCGTACCGGCGGCAGAAGGCGCAGGGATAGAACGGGCCCGGCGCTATTCCACGGTGAGCTTGACTGGCTGTTGGTACTCCTTGGGCGGGGTTGTCGCGGTCCGGATCACCAGGCTGAACCGCCCCGGCTTGGCCGCCTCTGGGATCCTGAACTTGATGGAAGCAGCGGTCTGCTCGGTAATCTGCACGCGCAAGTCGCTCTTTCCGTCTGTCAGACAAGAGCTCGGCGACGTTGTCCTTGTCAAGGTTCTCGCCAGCGGCGCTGACCACTCCCCCCACCTTGGAAATGGCAGGCTCCACGGTAGTCATGCGGGGGAAGCTGGTTTGAGCGCTCAGGAAAAATGGAAAGGCCAGGAGAGCGGCGAACCCTAGCTTAATAGAAGACCACTTCATCTGGTTTCCTCCACACAAATGCTATTCCCAACCGCCGGGAAATGCAAGCAAATTGAGGGCAGGGAAAACTGACCCTCAGCTTCTGTCTTCGGTGTGAAGTCCCTTGTGAATGGCGTAGAGCGCCAACTCCAGCCGGTCCGAGACACCCAGTTTGTCGAAGATGTTGTGCAGATGGTTCTTGACCGTCTGCTCGCTGATGAACATCTTCTCGGCCATCTCCTTATTCTTGTACCCCTGGGCGACCAAGGCCACGATCTCCCGCTCGCGGTTGCTCAGCGGCGAGCGGTCCCGGGCCCTCAGCGTGCCCTGGGGCGCGGATTCCGAAGGAGAGGCGAACTGCCGCATGACCGCGGCGGTGGTGTTGGAGTCCAGCCAGATCTCTCCGGCGTGGACCTTCCGGATGCTCTTCACGATCAGGTCCGAGGCGGTCTGCTTGAGAACGATGCCTGAGCATCCAAGCTTCATGGCCTGCAAGAATTCGTTCTTGTCCTCCGAAGCCGTGAGCACAATCACGCGCGTCTTCTTGCCGGTGCGTTGAAGCTTTTGCAGCGCCCCGAATCCGTCCAGTCCCGGCATGCGAAGATCCAACAGCACGATGTCCGGATCCAGTTTCTCCACTGCCTCCACGGTCGCTTCTCCATCGCCCGTTTCGCCCACGACCGCCACGTCTTCCTCAAGGCTAAGCAGCCGTCGAATTCCCTCCCGGACGATGGGGTGATCATCGGCGATGAGAACTGTGATCGGAGGGCGGTCTTGCTCGACTGCCAACGCATCCGCCGCGATTGCAGATCCTGCTACGTCACTCATTCCTTAGCCCTCGCACAATGTCTTGATTCTATAGCCGATATAGTACTCAGTCAACAGCAGTAATGCAGTACTGATGTGCCCCTGTTGCAAACAAAGACTTTATAATTGTAAACGACGACCCTCAGAGATCCCGCCAAAACAACTCAGCATCGGAGCGCCGAACGTAATTGGCGTCAACGGCGGCGGGTTCCGTGGCCAGCCCAGCCGCGAGGCGCCCAGCGGCGATGCGACCCACCGCGCCCGCCAAGGCCCGCGGGACTTCTGTCATGGGCGCTTCCGCGAAGCGTGTCCCGGCCAGCATCATCGCGAAGTGGACCGCAGCTCGTGGAGAGGAGTTCCAGGTTCTCGTACTGGAGCGTCTCAAGCCATTCGGCTAGCCCGCCCACTACTTCGGGAGATACCAGCGCAAGATCTGCCGAGTACACTGCGCCGTAGGTCTCACCGCGGCGGGCATCCAGCAAGGCGGCGCGGAACGGTCCGGAACCATGCCAGGCGATGGCCTGAAGATTCGAAACCGCAGCCACGGGTCTTCCCAGCGCCTCGCCCAAACCCTTGACCGCGGCCAAGCCCACGCGGATGCCTGTAAACGAGCCCGGCCCCGCCGTCGAAGCGAAGCAATCTATGTCGGACACCTTCCAGCCGTGCTTGTCCAGCAGGCGCTCGATCCCGGTGTACAGGATGTGTCCGAAGCCCTCGGTGGAATGGAGTTCCGCTTCCTCGACGAGTTCGCCATCCCGCACCAGAGCCAGGCTGCCGAACTCGGAGGTCGTGTCGATGGACAGAATGCGCGATCTCACCGGGCCACCCTGTAGATCCTGTCGGAGAAGTACACCTTACCGTTGGCGTTCATCCCCATCAGGCGCAGGCTCAACACGGCCGGCAATCGCCTGGCGATGGCGGCGGAGATCGTCATCTCGCCTTCCCGGCCGGAGCCCAGCACACGCCAACCCTGACCGTCGGCGCTCACCTCTCCCGACCAGAGCCACATCATGTTGCGCGTCGCGCGAGTCTCTCTCTTGATCTTGGCGGCGAACCGGACCGGCTGGCCGGCCCGCAACTCCTCAGCCGAGGGTTCTACGATTTCGTACGGGATGCGGTCCGCGCTCTGCTCCACTTCCTGCAACAGGACGGCGTGTGTCTCGAACTTGTAGGACCTCAGCATCCCCAGTTTCTTGCCCTCCCGCGAAACGTGCAGCACCCAGTCATGCGCGGCGTCGGGCGGCTGAAGCTTGAGCCGGTCGCCTTTGAAATCCTTCTGCTTAAGCCGCTCACCGGTGATCGGGTTGATCCACGCGACATCGTAGTTGTGTCTTTGGAGCACAATCTCCACGGGGCCGGGCTTCTCCACATAGACGATGTACTCGATCCCTTCGGACTCGTCGTCGTGAGGAATCTCCAGCGCCACGGCGCGTCCCCCGTCCACGTCGAAGTAAGGTTCCAGTTCCCAGTGACGTGTACCGGAGAAGAAATCGTACCAGACCGTCATCTGCCGCGTCCGCCGGTGAGTCCAGGTACTTCGGATCGGCCGCGGCAGGCCCGGCCGAGAATGTGCCCGTGTTGGCGAACGTCGGGTACTCGCCGTTCATGGCGGAGTTCCAGAGCCGCTTGCGGAAGGTGTCCGCGTCCGTGTGGCCGGGCTTGCTCTTACCGGCGCCGCTGTCTTCCACGGCGAAGCCGGTGTTCACGAAGGGCACTGCGTGGAGCTGGTGGGCGATGGCTCCTACCTGGTCATCCGCGGTGTGATCCACGATGTAGCTCATCCACCCGTCATCGGCCAGCGGCGCGGCTGTCACGATCGCGCCCGAGGAGCGCGGATGGTCGTAAGGGTCCAGCTTCTTCAACAGCGAGCCAATCTCTTTCAGAAGTTCGCGCCCGTTCTCGTAAGTCTCGAAGCCGTCAACGCCCTGCCAGGTGACGTGCATCGCCGCGTACCGCCCCACCAGGTAACGAACGTACCGCTCGCGCTGCTGCCAGGTGGGAAACAGCCGGGCAAGCTCGTCCCGGCCGCCCGCCAGCACCAGGTCGGCCACGATGCCCGCTTTGTTCATCGCCCGGATGCGCTCGTCGAGCCTGCGGAAATGCGCGGCTTCGGGCCGGTCCGGCAAGGGGAAGGCTTTGGCTGAATCCTCCGGGCCGCCCATCACCAGGCCGCGAATGTGGTTGAACTTCTGCCGCGCGCGCGCTTCCACCAGCTTGTCGAAGAACGCCTGGTCAACAGAGGCGAAATGGAGACACGTGTCTCCCATCCATAAGTGCGGCTGGTCCGTTTCGGTGTATCCCCAATGGTGAACGTTGCGAGGCCGGATGAAGCCTGGCGAATCCGACGCGGTGGCCTCGACGCGTCCCAGCTTGCCGTCGTACCGGGCCAGGTTGGTAGTGACCCTGAAATCCCAGCCGCCGGCCTCAGTTGGAGCGAAGCGCACCACCAGACGGTTGCCTCCATCCCAGAAACCCGGCAGCCTGTAGGTGCGGTAGCGGGGGGAACGGAATTCAACATCCAGAGTGACGTCGGTGTAGGGATTCGGATGCGCCTGCAGCTCCTCCGCGGACATCTCAAAGACCACATCGCAGGGAGCGTAGGCAGGCGTGGGCGGGCAGACGGTTTGGGCCAGCAACGACATGGAAAGCAGGCCGGCCGGAAGAAGGAACGCCTTCATGTCTCTACCAACAGTGTAATCGGAGCGGGGATCTCAGGGCGTGCGCCGGACCAGACGCACCGTGATGGCCTCCGGGTGGACCCGTTCCACGACCATGCCGGGCGGCAGGTCGAGGTTGTCGGGACCGACCGGGAGTCTGACCAGGCCGGTCCCCGCATCCTTCAACTGGAAGCGAGCCACCAGTCCCGTCAGGCCGACCGAACCGATGAGCCACGGCGTACCCCGCAGCTGCACCTCCAGGCGCGCCGCGGACTGGCTGGTGATCTCCATCCCCGCCGGTACGCCCGCGAATTCGACTGGGACGCTCACGATCCTGACCGTAGTGCCGGTAGCCAGCACCGACATCCCCCACAACAAGGCCGCCAAGCCCGTGGCCGCCAGCCTGTACTTGAGGTCCGCGAACAGCCATATCCGCAGTCTGGCGGTTCGAGACAGGCGGGGGCGGGCGGTGAGGCTCTGGAGCAGACCTGTAAGTTCGCCGGCATCCTGCACCAGGACAATTTCCCGGCCATGCATCAGCGTGACCTCGCCGCGCTCCTCCGAGACGACGATCATCAGGGCGTCGCACCGTTCTGCCATGCCCATGGCGGCGCGGTGCCGCGTGCCGTACTGAAACGGCACGTCCTCGCGCTGGGTCAGAGGCAGGACCACGCCGCAGCGCGAGATGCGGTTGGCTTCGATGAGAACCGCTCCGTCATGGACCGGAGACGCTTTGTGGAAGATGGCGGCGAGAATTTCGGGAGAGATCTCCGCGCCGAGCGACGTCCCGCCTCTGACCAGTTCCCGCAGCGAATCCTCGCGCGCGATGGCGATCAGAGCTCCCACGCGCCCGGCCGCCATGGAGAAGGCGGCCTTGCTGACCGCCAGGGATTCCGATTCAATTGCGATCGTCCGCCGCAAACCCAAACCCAGCAGGTTGTCCAGCCGCATGAAGGCGTGCCGCAGCTCAGGCTGAAAGAAGAACAGGAGCATCAGAACCAGCAGGAAGCTGGCGATGTCGAACAGCCATCCCGTAATCGTCAGGTCGAAGTGACGGGCGATTCGGGCCGCGGCGTGCAGCCCCAGGATAGAGAGCACCACTCGCAGGGCGCGCGTCTCGCGGGCCCACAGAAGCAGCAGATACAGCCCGACGGCGAGTGCCGCCAGATCCACCGCGTTTTGCCACCGCCACCAGGACATCTCTGAGACGCAATCGTAGCACTAGCGGGCGCGGGACTTGAAGGCGGGTCAATTCATCAAATCTTCGCAGAGAAGCTGGAGGTCGTCGGAGCGCTCCCGCATAAGCCTCTCCGCAAGCAGCGTGAGAGCCCGGACGTTGGTGGGCCGTGCGTCGTCAAGAGCGTCGGTTTCCCTATCCAAGCGCGCCTGGAAGCGCCAGTAGCGCCTGCAACTGCCTTCTCCGGGCGGCAACATCTGGCGAAGCTGGTAGTCCACGGTGCTGCTCACACCGTCGAACACAACGTCCAAGAGCGGCTTTGCCCAGCGCGCCACCCCCCAACCTTTCAGGCCCTGGTACTGCAACGGACGGCTGAACTCGCCGGTGCCGAGCGACACCAGGAGAAAATCGCTGCACTCCGGGTGCGTCGTCCTGGCCTCCACAAAGCCGCACATGGCGGGGTTGTTGGCGTAGACCCCGCCATCGATCAAACTGTAGTAATCGCGCGGGACAACGCTGTCCAGTTTCAGCGGTGCGAAGTAGGTAGGAGCAGCCGAGGCGGCCCGCGCCACCTGCTTCATGGCGAAGTCGTAGTCCGCCCTGGCGCGGGCATTGCGGCTCTTGAAGAAGAACGGAAATCGCCGCTCCGTCTCATAGCTGGTGATGATGACATCGGTGAGCGCATCTTTGAGGCGCGACTCGCCGAAATAGCGCTCCAGTACGCTCTCGATCCCGGCGGGGGGGTACTTGTCTTCCGCCAGGTTGCCCAGGGCCAGGATCTTCCAGAGAGCCGGCCGGTGAAAAATCCGCCCGCCCTCTTGCTGGTAAAGCGCGACCATCTCAGCGGCCGGATATTGCGGCCTACCGTCGGGTCCCGGCTTGGTCAGGCCCAGAGTCAGGATGCCGCCGGTGGAAGTGCCGGCTATCAGGTCGAACAATTCGGCGATGGGCTTTCCCGTCAGTGACTCAATCCTGGCCAGAATCATGGCGGGGATCACGCCTCGAATCCCCCCTCCGTCAATAGACAGGATTCGAATGGGCTTGCTCATGTGGTGTCAGTCCAGGCGGGCCCGCATCCCTCCCGGCCTCCACCCGGATTCTAGCATGCGCCTCCAAATGTGGGCCCGCGGAGGTGGCGCCTATGATGCGAGCGGGCCGCGGAGCAGGGCCAGCAGGAAGGCGATCGCTCCCAGGAAGGTGCCGAAGGGGAGTTCGTAGGTGGAGTAGTCCTTTTTCGCCAGCCGGATGTATATGAAGCCCGATCACCGAGCCCACCAGCGAGGCCAGAATCAGCGTCTGCAAGGCCCCCTGCAAGCCCATGAACGAACCGACCATGGCCATCATCTTCACGTCGCCGAGGCCGAGCCCCTCCTTGTGCCGCACGGCGTTGTAGAGAAACCCGATCAGCCACAACAGCCCGCTGCCCAAAATCGCACCCAGAAGCGATTCGATGCACCGAAACCGAGCGGTCACTCATGCCGGTGGCGCTCAGCAGGTGCGCATAGCCCCACTCCATGGGGACCACCAACGAAAGCAAAATGCCGGCCACCGCGCCGCCGAGGGTCATTTCGTCGGGCAGGATCCGCTGTTCCAGGTCGGAGAACAGCAGGCCGAGCGCCAGAGCCTCGAAGAGGCACCATTTCAGCGCCACCAGGCCGGGTCCCAGTGTCAGCACGGTCACAAAGAACGAGACGGCCGTGAGCAGCTCCACGACCGGGTAGCGCAAGGGGATGCGCGCGCGGCACTGCCGGCAGCGGCCGCCCAAGAGCAGATAACTGATGACGGGGATGTTGTCGTGCCAGACGATGGGCGCATCGCAGGCGGGGCAAAAGGACCGCGGGCGCACCACCGACATGTCGCGCGGCCACCTGTAGATGCAGACGTTGAGGAAACTTCCGATCAGCAAACCAATCAGGAAAGCGGCAATCGCCTCTAACATGACATGTTCCGAGCTTTCGCGTTCTTCAAAAAATTGTAGAAGGCCGCCATGAAGGCTATGGTCAATCCTTCCATGCCGTCCAGGAAACCAGCCCGCAAGAAGTACGTCCGGAAGAACGTGGCGACCGGGTCAAGCACCATGTCCGTCCACCCGATGACCCGCCCTTGCGCCACAATCTCCTGGGCCGCCAGCGTGGTGTAGTGGTCCATGGATTTCAGGTGCTCGGAGAGCGAGTCGAAGGTGTAGTGCAGCAGGTTGCACTGGAGGTGGCCGATATGGCCCTTCACCTGAACCGACTCGTGGACGAAAACTCCCTCCCAATTCGCCTTGCGGCGGTCGTACAGGCGTACTTTGCGGTCCGGATACCAGCCCGAGTGCAAAATCCAGCGCCCGAGGTACTGCGCCATGCGCGGCATGGTGTAGGCATCGAATCGCGGGCCGTGCTTCTTGATGCCCCAGATCTCGGCCTCCAGCGCCTCACTGAGGGCTTCGTCGGCGTCGATGGAAAGAATCCAGTCGTGCGTCGCCTTACCAGCGGCGAAGTTCTTTTGCTCCGCATAACCGCGCCAGGGCGATTCGACCACGCGCGCGCCTAACTTGGCCGCGATCTCCATGGTCCGGTCAGCGGAACCGCTGTCCACCACCAGCACTTCGTCGCAGCAACGCAGGCTCTCAATCGCCCGTGCGATATTGCCCTGCTCGTTGAGCGTGATGATGGTGGCCGAGATCTGCATACGATCACCGTCCGCTGGAAGTCTCGATAGGCGCCAGCATGAAACAGAGCGCGAAGATGACCAGCGCGGCAACCCCCAGCATCCTGCGCCGCCCGTCCAAGCCGGTCATATCGTAAATCGCCGGGTGCTTCAACCCGAAAAAGAATAGAATAGCCGCCCAGATCAGCCAAGGCCAGTAGAAGAGTCCCAGCGGCACCAGGGCCAGGGTAAAGAGCCGGGACAGCAGCCTGTGTTTCTCGCCGAAGAACGCGTAGAGAATATGGCCTCCGTCAAGCTGGCCGATCGGCAACAGGTTCAGGGCCGTGGCGAAGACCCCGACCCAGGCGGCTCGAGCCACGGGATGCAGCGAGATGTCCGCGGCCCCTACGCCAGGATAAAGGAGACGCTCCAGTATCCAAAAGAGCGGGGGAGTGGCGAAGCTGATATCGCTGTGGCCACCGATGCCGGGCACCACCCGGGAAGCCGCAATCCCGGCCACTGCCGCGGGCAGCACCAGCGCGAAGCCCGCCAGCGGCCCAGCAATGCCTACGTCGAACAGGGCCCGCCGGGAGTAGATCGGCGAGCGGATGCGTATGAAGGCGCCGAAGGTTCCGATGATGGTGGGGGAAGGCAGAAAGTACGGCAGGCTGGCATCCAGGCCGTAATGTGCGCAGGCCATGAAGTGGCCCATCTCATGCGCCAGGAGAATGACGATCAGGGTCAGCGAGAATGCCAGCCCGTTGAGCCACTTGTCCGGATCTGCCAGCAGCACGCGGTACGCGGCAAGGTCCTCGACCAGATAAACGGCTGCCTGGTTTGTGCGGAAATTCTCAGCCAGCCGCGCGCCGACGATGGTGGTGGATACCAGAGTGAGGAGCAACAGCAGGACGTGCAGCCAATAGCGGTGACGCCTGAAACTCATTGAGGCTGCCGGCGGACTACAAAGATTGCAATTCTTTGCCCGGCTTGAAGCGCACTGCTTTCCCTGGAGGGATCGCGACTTCAGCGCCGGTGCGCGGATTGCGGCCGATGCCGGTCTTGCGCGGCCGCACGTTGAAAATACCGAATCCTCTGAGCTCGATCCGCTCACCCTGACCAAGCGCTCGTTTCATGCTCTCGAACACGGTCTCGACTGCCATCTCGGCCTTGGTCTTGGTAATTCCTGTCTTGTTGACGACCTCGTTGATGATATCCAGCTTGATCAAGACATCCTCCTATGGGTCAGCACTCCACGCTCAGCCCCAATTCAGCAGGCCCGTCCGTCTGGCAAACCTAATGATATGGTTAGGTTTACTCCTTGTCAAGCAGCGCCGGCCAGCGTGCGGTGCCGCACCGTCGCTAACCGGCCAGAGACTTGGCCACTTTCAGGGCCGGCTCGTAGTCGGGATGATCGGTGACTTCCTTCACGTATTCCACGTGGCGGATGATGTTGTCCCTATCCACCACGAAGATAGCCCGGCTCTCGATGCGCAACTCCTTGATCAGGGTGCCGTAGTGCTCCCCGAACGAACCGTTCTTATGGTCGGAGAGCATCTTCACCTTGTCCACGCCGAAGGCCCCGCACCAGCGCTTCTGGGCGAAGGGCAGGTCCATGCTCATGGTGACGATCTCGACGCCCGGCAGCTTGGCGGTCTCGTCGTTGAACCGCTTGGTCTGCGCATCGCAAACGGGCGTGTCCAGCGACGGCACAACGCTAAAAATCCGGATAGCCTTGCCGGTCTTCTCGAGGTTCACGGCGGTCAAGCCGGTGTCCACTGCCTCAAAGTCCGGCGCCTTGTCGCCCACCTTCAGCTCCGGTCCGATCAGCGTCAACGGGTTCCCCTTCAGAGTTGCTGCTCCTGGTCTTTCCATCGTCCCTCCTAAGTGGTGACTAACGCCCATTCTAGCAACCATCGGCACGCCCAGACCGTAGCCCAGCACGGCCAGCATCCCCGGCATCGCGGCCGGCGTGTCGTTCAGTTGAGCCGCGAAGGCCTGCAATGTCCTTTCCATGCTGTCACGGTATTCAGGGCGGCCGGTGATCTGGGCCAGCCGGAGCAAATTCAGCGCCGCTACGGAGTTGCCCGAAGGCTCGGCGCCGTCGTGGGCGTCCTTCAAACGCAAGACGAGGCTCGGATCCCGTTCCGAGGTGGAGTAGAAGCCGCCATGCTCGCGATCTTCAAACAGCTCGCTCTGCTGGCCGGTCAGCCGTTCCGCCGTCGCCAGGTAGGCGGGGTCGAGACTCGCCTCGCATAGATCCAGCAAAGCCTGCGTGAAGAACGCATAATCATCCAGAAAGCCAGGGACGGCCGGCTCACCGTCGCGGTAGCGGCGAAAAAGAGTGCCGGTTTGGCGGTCGTAGAGCCGCATGAGGACGAATGCCGCGGCACGGTAGGCTGCCGCGACGTACCGCGGCTCTTCGAGCACGCGGCCGGCGATGGCAAAGGCTGAGATCATCAGACCGTTCCAGGCGGTCAGGATCTTGTCATCCCGGTGAGGCCGGGGGCGCTTGCTCCGCTCGGCCAGCAGCGCCGCCCGGGTGTTCGGATCGGCGAGCAGCGCCTCAATGTCCCCCTCGGGCAAACGATAGAAAGCGCCTTCTTCCTTTACCTCGGGGTGGGCGGCGTCCACCGCGCTGTCGGCGTCCTCGGCCGAATAAAACCCGCCCTCGGGGCTGGTCATGTCACCCAGGACATAGTCGAGAATGCCGCGGGCCACGGCCGCAAAGAAGCTCTCTCCGGTGAATTGGAACGCGTCCAGGTAGACGGCGGCCAGCTGCGCCTGGTCGTAGAGCATCTTCTCGAAGTGCGGCACGGACCAGCGCTCGTCCACCGAATAGCGGTGGAAGCCGCCCCCGAGCCGGTCGTGGATGCCGCCCCGGGCCATGGCGCGGAGGGTTTGCAGCACCATATCCAAGGCTTCTCGATTGCCCGTGCGGGCGTGCTCCCGCAGCAGGAAGTTGAGGACGGCGGGTTGCGGAAATTTGGGCGCGCCGCCGAAGCCGCCGTATTGCGTGTCGAACGTGCGGCGGAAGTAGAGAAAACCGCCCTCCAGCAGATTGGCGTCCAGCAGCGCCGTAGCGGCGCGGCCCTCGATCCGCTCATTCAGCTCGCGGAGGACATCCACGCTGGATTGAACAATGGCGTCGCGCTGGCGGCTCCAGGCCTCCACAACCTTTTCCAGCACTTGTGTGAAGCCGGGACGGCCGTAACGGCTGTCCGGAGGAAAGTAGGTGCCGCCGAAGAACGGCTTCAGTTCCGGTGTGAGCCACACGGACATGGGCCACCCTCCGCTGCCGGTCGTGGCCTGCACGAACAGCATGTAGATCCGGTCGACGTCGGGCCGCTCCTCGCGGTCCACCTTCACGGAAACGAAGTGCCGGTTGAGCAGGGCGGCGATCCGTTCGTTCTCGAACGATTCGCGTTCCATGACATGGCACCAGTGGCAGGTGGAGTAGCCGATCGACAGGAAAATCGGTTTGCCTTCCAGTTTGGCTTTCTCGAAGGCTTCCGGCCCCCAGGGGTACCAGTCAACCGGATTGCCGGCGTGCTGGAGCAGGTAGGGACTCTTCTCTCCCGCTAGTCGGTTCGTATGTGTCTCCCAACACTAATCCCCGCGGCTCGCCTGGAACGTTGAACCGGGGAGATAGTGCGCCTCTCTGAGCTTCTCGAGGACGGCTGCCAGCTTGACCCGCGCCTCTTCGGGCATCGGCCCGACGGGCCGCCGGCAGCGCCCTGCATGCATTCCCGACATATTCATGGCTTCCTTCACCACCGAGGGGAAGGTTGCCAGCGAAAACGCGCGGCGCAGCGGCTCTACCAGCGCCTGCAGGCGCGCCGCCTCTTCCAGGTTCCCAGCCTGGTAAGCGTTGTACAGATCGACAAAAGCGCGCGGGACCACATTGGCGCAGGCCGTCACGGCTCCCACGCAACCCATCCGCAATCCGTCCAGGATCATGTGGTCGCGCCCGATGAAGACCGCCAGGCCGGCGCGCTTCCACTCGGGAATCAGCTCCAGCTTCCCGCTGGAATCCTTGATCCCCACGAAGTTCTCATGGGCTTGCGCCACGCGCGTCAAAAGCGCGGGGGAAAGCTCCACGCCCGTCCGTTCCGGGATGTTGTAGGCCAGCACCGGCAGACGCACGCCGCGGCAGATCTCCGAATAGTGATCGAACAGCTCGTCAGTCGAGGGCTTGAGGTAGTAGGGCGTGATCACCACCACCGCATCCACGCCGTCCGCCTCCGCCTTCTGTGCCAGACGCAGAGTCTCGGCTGTGGTGACGGATCCGACGTTGGCAAACAACGGCACGCGCCGGCCGGCGGTCTGGGCGCAGAAACGCGCCGCGACGGTCCGTTCTTCTTCCGAGAGCGTGAAGAACTCGCCCTGGCCGCCAATGACGAACAGGCCATGGACTCCGCTGGCGATCATGGATTCCAAAACGTTCTGCCACGCCGAGTAATCGATCGATTCATCTTCCTTGAAGGGGGTGATCACGGCGGGTACGATCCCGCGGAGCAAAAGATCAGAGGCCATGCCCTTATTCTAAGAGCTTATTGAGGAAACTGCTTGAAACGCCGCTGGCGCCTACCACAGGTATTCCTTGGCCGTCTCTCGGCGCTGGTGGCTATCCAGCACGTGGACCACGCGGATCTTCTTCAGCGTGGCAGGCGATAGCTGGCCTATGGGCACGTACAGAATCGAGCGGCCCAGCCGCCCGGCGATGGTTCGAAAGACCGAGCGGGGAGGCTTGGCCGCCACGTAAACCACGTGACGGTGGATGGAGTAATCCAGCCCGGCCAGCAGCAGCCGCTCCGGCTTGGTCGCCGCCAGCTCGTAATCCGGGTCGGTCCAGACGTCGATCATGCGGCGTGGAGGCAGGCTCAGCAGAAAGCCGCCGTATTCGGCCCGTCCGATCCCCGGCCCCACCAGTTTCTCGAAGGGGTCCGTGGAATAGAACGCCATGTCGGACTCGTTGGCGTGCTCACCCAGCCAGGTGGTGAGCCAGGGATACCGGTCATCACGATCTTCGTCGAAAATGACCACGACCGAACCCACCTCGCCGGCGATCTTGTCGAACTGCCGCACGTAGATCTTGTTCTCGTACCAATGCCGGATCGTCTCCCGGAAGTCGATGCCGTCCAGAACCGAAGTGGTAAACGGCTCGGTTCGCACGCGCTCTTGCGAGAGGATGCCTTTGGCCCGCTGCTGCAGGAGCCGCCCGTAGTTTTCGACCACGATGTCCTCGGGCGGATAGGAACAAATGGAGCTGCCATCGATCTGCTGGGCCCACTCGCCGGGGAACTTCTCCTTCTTCCTGGACTTCATGCCCGCGGGCCGCAGCCGCTGCTTGGGCCTGGGCAGCCGGCGGCGCAACCGCACCCGCCGGGTGTTGAGCCAGACCTCCTCTCCCGACAGATTCACCGTCAGAAGGCGGCTCTCAGTCTTCTGCGGCGGATACCGGCCGGCGGTCTCCCAGACGTCCCACCCGTAGTTGTCGTCCACGATGGAGCGCGCGGCTACCGTGATGTCAAACAGGCTCGCCGCCAGGCCTCCGGACGAAAGCGCCAGGTTTCGCGTGTAGCGCGCCAGCAGGCGCCGCTGCCAGTGCGCCAGGCGCTCGCCGGTGGCCTTCTCGTAAGCCTTCTCCGCGTCGTACAGAAGGGCCAGTTGCGCCCGCCTCCGGTCAGCGAGCTTCTCGTCCTCCATGGAGACGCGGAACTGCTCGTAGCGGTATTGAAGGTATGGATACTCGAAGGTGATTTCGGCCAGGCAGTCCGGGTGCGGGTTCAACAGCTCGACATCCTTGCGGTTGGCACGGGCCGCGGGCTCGAATTGCGGCTCCTCCATCGCGTCGAGCAACGGGTCCAGCAAGTTCAACGAGACCACGACAAAGACTCCGGCCAGCGGGTCCGTGCCCTGCAACTTCCAGGCTATGCCGGCAGCGTGCGCGGCGATCGCCTCCGAGCGCGGCTGCGGGTACACGCGATAGGCCTCGACATACTTATCCAACGGGACATGCCGCAATGCGTACGGGTCGGGGTATAGATCGGGGACGTGCGGCCGCTCCCCAATGTCCGGCTCCGCGAAGACGATCTCGGCGCCGATCTCCCGGGCTGTCCGCAGCGCTTCGGTGAAGGGATCGGCGGGCTCCACCGGGACGTAGATGGCGCGATCCTCTTCCCCACTCTCCTCGGGGTAGAGGATGACGGAAATCTCAGGCAACCGCTCCACGGCTCCCAGATACGCGCCTTCGAGCGTCGTGGGCAGCTCCACCGCCACTACTTGCGGCTTTTCCCGAAGCAGCGCCCGGCGCAATTCAATGGCGAACTCCAGCCGGCCCGGAGCGACGGGGAAGTAAGTGAAGCGGCCGCGGCGCAGGGAGCCGGCGTCAGGCGCGGACTCGAGAGACATACCGCCTGGCCTCTTCGCCCAGGGTGTTGAGGATCGCGACCTCCAGCGCCAGCCGCTCGTCGAGGTGGCTCAGCTCGCTCTGGAGCTTCATGGCAAAGCGCGCGATGTTGATGCCGTCCCGGACCGTGTAGCGCTCGTCGGCCGAGTGGGCCTGCTGGAGAAAATCGGTCACGTATTGCAGGATCCGCTCGTCGCCGAAGGGCAGGTTCTCCTTGAGGATCTGGTACTCTTCGTCGCGCTCGGGAAAATCGATGAGGATCTGCGGCTGCAGGCGGGAGTGGATGTACTCGGGCAGGTCGAACGTGGAGGCGTCGTCGTTCAGCGTGGCGACAAAGCGGAAGTCCGGGTTCGCCTTGATCTTGATGCCGGCCACGATGGACTCCACGTAGCGGCGGGCGTCGAGCAGCGGCGCCAGGCTCGCCCAGCTCTTCTCGCTCATCCGGTTGCCTTCGTCGAGGATGGCCACGCCGCCGCGGATCATGGCCGTAACCAGAGGGGAGGCCACGTAGCGCAGCCTGCCTTCGCCTTCAATGACGGGGGTGACCAGCAGGTCTTCCGGGCGCGTGTCCACGGTGGCCTGCATGATGTAGACGTCCCGCCCGAGTCGCTTGGCGGCGGCGTAGGCCAGCGTGGTCTTGCCCACGCCGGGCTTTCCCACCAGGCGCGGGTTCATGGGCACGTCCTGCGGATCGACCATGAGCCACGCGGCCAGCAGTTGCCGCAGCGGCTCCTCCTGCCCCACCCAGCGGGCGGGCAGCTCATCCGGGTGCGCCAGATGCAGCTTGACCCCTTCAACCTCCACGGCCATGATCCTATTGTCCCTTACTTGCGCAATTGGGGAAACGCGGTAATGCGCAGCTTCGCCGCCCCATATGGAATGAGCGTCAGCGTCTCCAGTTCTTCCGCGCTGGTGACCGGACTGGCGGGCGGTGGCGCCGCCGATTGGTTTTTCATCTCCCACTGAATCAGCCGGCGCCCTTTAACTTTCATCTCGACGGGCGCGCCGGCAGGGCTGAAGGGAAAGTCGCCAACGGGCTTTTCGCTGACTTCGGCCGAACGGCCCGGGTCTTGCTCGTCGATCAGCAGGCCGTAGTTCCAGGGAGTCGCCGGGTAGACCTCCCAGTCGGCGGCAGGAGCCTTTTCGTGCAGCTTCACCCAGTCCTCGCCGATCTTGAGGGAGAACACCAGCGGACCACGCTCGAGCGCCACCGACTCGTTGAACCAGTGTGAAGCGCGAACCCTCATGGGAAACCGGAGATCTACCACGTCGCCCTTCTTCCAGCCGCGGCGCACCGTCAGGAAAGAGCCTGGACGGGTTCCGGCGACGAGCTTGCCGTTGACGCGGACCTCGGCGCCCTCAGCCCACTGCGGGATGCGCAGCATCAGTGGGAAAGTAACATTCTTTGCCGGTTCGACTTTCAGCTTGATGCTGTCGCGGAACGGATACTCGGTTTCCTCGGTGATGCGCACCCGAACACCCGGCTTGACCATGGCGCTGACCTCGCTGGGACCGTACGCCACAGCCGCCAGTCCGTCCTCGGGCGTAGACATCCAGAGGCTCGCCACGAACTTGGGCCAGCCTTGGTGCATGTTCGAGGTGCAACAGCCGAAGTTCGGCTCGAGACCAAACAGGTTGGACTCCGGCCCGTTGGTGGTCCAATCGCGCTGATGGTAGGTGCAGAGCACCTGGTTGGGCTGCTGATCGTACTGGTGTGCCCACATGTCGGCGGTGAAGGTCCCGGGCAGCGGATTGTAGGCCACCTTCTCCAGCCTGTCGCCGAGGGCGGCGTCGCCGAGAATCGCGATCAGATGCTCATAGGAGAACATGCCTTCGACGACCGCGCACAACTCGGTGCCCTGTGAGGGGTCGCGTCCCGCGTAGTGTTCGTCGCCGCTATGGACGCCGTTGGGCAACAGGTGGTGCTGGTCCATGACTTTCAGAAGCGAGTAGATCGCCTCCCGATCCGAACGGTCGCCGGAGACCACACCCCATATCGCAGACGTCTTGAGCGCCATGGCGTTGTTGACGACGTGCGACCTGAGCGAAGCTTCCTTCTGGTCACCTTGCCCGGGAACTGGAAGTTGGCGAAGTGATCTCTCCAGTTGTAGCCCTGTTCGCGCAGTTTGCGGGCGAGATCGAGCGCGCTCGGATCACCCGTGCGGTTGTAGAGCCAGATCAAGCTCACCACCTCGTCACCCCAACGCAGTGTGGCCCATTCCCGTAAAGGGCGCTGGTCGATCTGCTGGAGCTGATGCTTCACGTAGCGTTGCATCAGGGGAATCACGCGCGGGTCGCCGGTCGCCTCCTGGTACTGCGTGAGCACCTTGAGCATGACCATGTTGGGCCACCAGTCGTCGTTCCCGGCAGGGCCGATGCCTCCATCGGGGCGTTGGTTGTCCAAGGTCCACGCCACCCACTTGTGGGCCTTGGCGATCAGTTTGGGGTCGTCCAGCAGGAAGGCGAGCGGCACGAAGCCGTCCATGAAATACGGCCCGCGTTCCCAGCTTTCTCCTTGGCCGCCGAGCCAGCCGCTGTCCACCAGCGATGGCCAGAATTCGTCGAGATGACCGCTGAGGCCCGCAGCCTGGATCTCCAGTTGCCGGCGCAGCCAGCCGCGCGGCTTCACCGACGTCAACGGCAACGGCGCGAAGGCATTCGGCGCCAATGGCGCGCGGTTCTTCACCGCCTGCGCCCGCGCATGGGCCGTGGCCATCAACACCAGGCAAAACAAAGGAACGAAGCGCCTCACGACTTTCCCAACAGCTCCAGGTACTGCGCCACGGCTTCGATGCCGCGGTAGAAGTTCGGCAGATGAAACTTCTCGTTGGGGGCGTGCAGGTTGTCGTCGGGAAGGCCGAAGCCCATCAGCACGCTCGGGATGCCTAGATATTTATCGAACAGGCCCACAATTGGAATCGAACCGCCCGACCGGATGTATACCGTCTCCTTCCCGAACACCTGCCGCATGGCCTCGGCGGAAGCGCGGATGAATGGGTTGGTGGGGTCCACCAGCGACGGCGCGGCGCCGTGAATGGGCTTGACCTCGGCCGTCACACCTTTGGGACAAGCCTTCCGTAACCGCTTCGCGGAACTGGGCCAGCGCTTCGTCCGGCTTCTGATCCGCTACCAGCCGCATGCTGATCTTGGCGGTG
This sequence comes from Bryobacterales bacterium, assembly GCA_963744775.1. Lineage (GTDB taxonomy): Bacteria > Acidobacteriota > Terriglobia > Bryobacterales > Bryobacteraceae > CAVUVG01. The sequence goes on along the minus strand of CAVUVG010000006.1, from coordinate 83,897 downwards.
GCGCGGGCGGGGATCACGGTCTTGGCGCCTTCACCCGTGAAGCCGCCGCGAATGCCATGGACCTCCAGAGTCGGCCGCGCCCAAAGCCTTTCGAACAGCGGGATCTCCGGCTCGCCTACCAGTTCACGGACCTCCATCTCCTTGCGCTTGTAATCCTCTTCGTCGAAGGGCAGCCGCGCCCAGGCGGCACGCTCCTCGGGGCTGGGCGGGCGCACGCGGTCGTAGAAGCCCGGGATGAGGATGTGGCCTTCGCGGTCCTTCAGCGCGCACAGAATCTCGGCGATGGCCTGAATCGGATTCGGCGCCGCGCCGCCGTAGACGCCCGAATGCAGATCGTGGCCCGCGCCCTGCACTTCCAGATCCAGATAAACGATGCCGCGCAGTCCCACGCAAAGAGTTGGCAGGTTGGGCGCGAACATCTCCGTATCGCAGACCACGGCTGCATCGGCCTTGATGCGCGCGGGCTTGGTGGAGACGTAAGCTTCGATATGTTCGCCTCCCATCTCCTCCTCGCCCTCGATCAGGAACTTCACGTTGACCGGAAGGCGGCCGGAGGTCTTCAGGAATCCCTCGACGGCCTTAATGAGGATATAGGTCTGTCCCTTGTCGTCGGAGGCGCCGCGGGCGAACAGGTCCTCGCCGCGAATGGCAGGCTCGAAGGGCGGCGATTTCCACTCTTCCAGCGGATCGGGAGGCTGCACATCGTAGTGGCCGTAGAAAAGCAGCGTCGGTTTGCCCGGCGCTCCCAGCCACTCCGCATAAACCAGAGGGTTTCCCTGTCCCTCGATCAGCCCGGCATTCTGGAGGCCGGCCCCTTGCAATTCACCCAGGACGAATTCCGCCGCGCGGCGAATGTCCGGCTGGTTCTCAGGGAGTGTGCTGATACTGGGTATCCGCAGGAAGTTCTTGAGCCCTTCCAGGAAGGCGTCGTGATTCTGCTCGTAGTAGCCCATACCACTCGATCATACGCCCAGGGCTGGCGTCGCGAGCAGATCGAACCGGGCTACTGTCCGAGAATGTCGAAAGTCGTCGTCCCGTACTGCCTGACCTTCTGGTAGACAGCGTCCCAATCCTTGTGAGCCGGGTGGGCGGCGTAAACTTTCAGCGTCTCTGCACTGTCCATCTCCATGCAGACGCCATATTGGCGCATAGCCAGAGTGACCTCTCCGGTGGCGGTCTTCTCGCCGCCCCTCAGCTTCTTGGCCGTCGCCTGGTCAGCGCTAAGGATAGGGAAGGGCGAGCGCAGTTTCCCATACCAGACCCGGGTAAGGCCAGGGATCTTGCCCGGAAGAGCGTCGGTCGCCTTGTAGAACGCATCCCAATCCGCCTGGGTGGCGGATTCCATGGAGGTGAAGTAGAAGCAGTGCATCAGCTTCTTGTCGGCGGCATTGAGGGCGCCGCTCGAAATCAGTAAGAGACCTGCACAAACAGCCGAACGACACAGTCCAGTCAGCATAGCCATTCTATTCTATCGGAGAACACGCCCTTGTGGAACTCACTAACCGGCGGCGGGCCCGATGCTATCATGAAGGCACATGAAGCAGTCCTCGAGCCTGCCCGTGGTGGCCATCGTGGGCAGGCCCAACGTAGGCAAGTCCACACTGTTTAACTGCATCCTGGGTCAGCGCCGCGCCATCGTAGGCGACGAGCCGGGGATCACGCGGGACCGCATACACGGCCTAGCCTCGCACCGCGGGCGGCGCTTCGAACTGATCGACACCGGCGGCATTCTGCTGCACGAGGACGAGCTGATCCCGAGCGAGATCTTCCGCCAGGCGCGCGTGGCGCTGGAGCGCGCGGCCCACATCATTCTCCTGATTGACGGGCGAGCCGAGATCACCGCCGCCGACCGCGACCTGTCCCAGTTGCTGCGCCGCCTCGGAAAGCCTGTCTCGCTGGTGGTGAACAAGATCGACAGCCAGTCCCGTGAAAACCTGGCTTACGAGTTCTACTCACTCGGCGTTGCGAACTTGTTCCCGGTCTCCTCCGAGCATCGTCTCGGCATCGAAGAACTCCTGGACCATGTCACCGCCGGATTTGAGGCCGGCGCCGCCGAAGTACCCAGCCCAGAGCAGGGGCCGGTCAAGATCGCCATTATCGGGCGGCCGAACGTCGGCAAGTCCACTCTGCTGAACGCCCTGGTGGGGGAGGACCGCGCCATCGTCTCTCCGCTGCCCGGCACCACGCGCGATGCCGTGGATGAGAGCGTGATCGTGGACGGGAACGAGTACATCTTCGTGGACACGGCGGGCATCCGCCACAAGGGCAAAACGAAGTTGATGGCCGAGAAGCTGAGCGTGGTCATGGCGCGGCGGCACATCCGGATGGCGAATGTCGTGCTCCTGGTGCTGGACGCCGCCGAGGGCTTGGTCGGCCTGGACGCTACCATCGCGGGCTACGCCCATGAAGAGGGCCGCGCCCTCATCGTGTGCGTCAACAAGTGGGATGCCGCGCCGGACAAGGACCGCAAGGCCGTCGTGGAGAAGGTCCGCGATGCGCTGAAGTTTCTCGACTACGCTCCGGTGGCCTTCCTTTCCGCCAAGAACGGAGCCGGTATAAAGCAGTTGCTGCCGCTGATCCGCGAGGTCTACGAGTCGGCATCGAAACGAGTCTCCACGGGGGAGCTCAACCGGTTTCTGGCGGGTATGCGCTTCGAACCGGATCTGAAGGTGCTCTACGTCACGCAGCATTCGATACGGCCGCCTTCTTTCATCCTGTTCACGGACCACCGCGGAAAACTGCACTTTTCCACCGAAAGGTTCTTCGTCAACAAGTTGCGGAAACGCTTCGGATTCCGCGGGACGCCGATCGCCGTCAAGACAAAGTGGCGCGGCCACTGACCTGGGGGGCGGGAGACCTTAGCACGAAGAACTCGACGCTGGTCAGCGCTGCTGTTCGGACCTGCGCTTCCAGGGACGAATAGCAAAGGAGTCCGGCATTTTCCCGCAGCTGCATCAGCCCCGGCGGTGGAATGTCCAGACGGTAACGATCCTCCCCCTCACTGTACAGGTAGCCGGCGTATTGCAGCTCCGCCCCGGCGGCGACCTCCAGCAGCGCGTCCCAGAAACTGCGCCGCCGGAAGATGCGCTTCTTGAGCAGCGCCTCGCGCGCGATCTCGACGCGGAGTCCCGGCCCGCGGAGGATGACACGAATGCACCTGTCCGCCGCGAACGGGCGCGCTGGATCGGGATCGGGGAAGCCGGCCAGCAGCTCTTGAATGTTCTCCAGGCCAGCGTCCCAGCCCGGCCAGCGATAGCGCGAAGCCCCGCTCACCAGCGTGCCACGCAAGAGCAATTCGCGGATGCGCGCCGCGTCCTTGCCGGTGAGATCCAGCATCAGGCCAACCAGCTCGCCCAGCGGCATCTCGCGCACCACGACCGGCGTGATGGAAACGGCGCCGGCCTCCTCCGAGCTGAGCTTGACGCGGATTGTCTCCGGCAGTGGGGCACGCACGCTAAGCTAGTATGGCAAATGCAGCCGACGGTCAGCGTTCTTGCCATGACTCCCGCCGCATCGATTCTGCGAGACGAGATCTCCCGCTCGGGCCCCGTCTCGTTTCACCGCTTCATGGAGGTGGCGCTGTACCATCCCGAGTGCGGGTACTACCGGCGGAGCCGCGATCCCTTCGGCCGCGAGGGCGACTTCTACACCGCCGAGCAGATCCAGCCCGTCTTCGGCATGCTGATCGCCGCCTGCATCCGCCGCCTCCGCGAGGAACTTGGAAACCCGCCGGAGTTCACGGTGGTGGAACTGGGCGCGGGAAGGGGAGAGATGGCCGAGGCGTTTTCCGGCTTCCGCTACTGCCCGGTGGAGCTCGACGCGCGGCGAATGGCCCGCGCGGTTCACGGGCGTGGTCTTCACCAATGAGTTCTTCGATGCGCTGCCGGTTCACGTCGCCGTGCGCGTCGCGAAGGAACGTTCCGCGAGCATGCTGGTCGGCTGGCGCGAGAACCGGTTCGGCTGGGTGGATGGCGATCCCTTGTCCGGCGAGCAGGCCGAATATGCCGCGCGGTACGCCGGGGAACTCGAAGACGGCTGCTGGATCGAGATCAACCTCGACGCCCTGCGGTGGATCGACGAAATCGCCGCGCGCCTGGAGCGCGGTTATGTCTTCACCATCGACTACGGCTACACGACGCGCGAGCTCGATTCGCTTCCCGCGCGGCACGCTCATGAGCTACCGGCGTCACACGGCCGGCGACGACGTGCTCGCCGATCCGGGAGAGCGCGACATCACCGCGCACGTCCCGTTCACCGCGCTCCAGGATCGCGGCGCGCGTCTCGGCCTGGAGACGGTGCGTTTCGAGAACCTGGCGCGGACGCTGGCCGGCGCCGGCGAGCCGGACGGCTTCGCCGCGGCGCTCGCGTCGCGTCGACGCGCGAGGGCGCGCTCCGGCGGCGGCTCCAGCTCAAGACGCTGCTGTTCGGGATGGGGGAGACCTTCCGCACGCTGATCCAGCGGAAGACGGAAGGGCAATAAAAAAGGCCCCGAAAAGTCGGGGCCTCTGGTTGAAACTTTTTTGCTGCAATCCCTGTTCGGGACGCCGCTGCTACTTCTTTTTCTTCGGAGCAGCCTTCTTTCTTCGCGGGCTTTGCAGCTTTCTTGGTTGCGTTCTTCATCGATTGATTCTCCCAAACATCAAAATTGTGCGATCTCGTAAAAGATCGCAACGTGATTCATATATAAGGTGGTTCGCGACGAAAGTCAAGAGAAAAATGAAGGGTCGTCCGCTTTTGGGCAAGACGCCGGCCGCGGCTGCCGGGGAAAAAACGCGGCCGCGAAAAATTGTTTTAATAGAAAGCATGGATCCGGACCGCCGCGCTGCTGGCAATGCATGGCTGGCGCCGTGCTGCTCTCTGCGTGCGCGAAGGAAGAAGCGACGAGTGCGCGTCCGGCCGCGCCCGTCGTGGGAGCCGCTGAAACCGGCGTCGCGAGCTGGTACGGCCATCCGTATCACGGAAGGCGCGCGGCCAACGGCGAGATCTACGACATGGAGAAGCTCACCGCCGCCCATCGCACGCTGCCGTTCGGTTGCTGGGTGGAAGTCGAAAATCTCGTCAACGGCAAGAAGGTGCAGGTTCGCATCACGGACCGCGGCCCGTTCGTCGGAGGGACGCATCATCGACCTTTCGCGCGCGGCCGCGCGGCAGATCGAGATGATCGGTCCGGGCATCGTGAAGGTGCGGGTTGAGGTGATCGCCCCGCCGGAGACGCAGCCCGCCCGGGAACTGTACGCCGTTCAGGTCGGCGCGTTCGAGAACCGGTCGAACGCGGAGCGGCTGGAGAAATCGCTGCGGGAACAGCTATCCTTCCTGCCGCCTTGTGCGCCGCGAGAGTTCCTCTCCCCCGTGGCGCGTGCTGGTGGGCGAAGAGCCGACCGCGGAAGCGGCCGCTGCACTGGCGCGCGAACTTCGCGTGGAATTCGGCTCCGCTTTTGTCGTGCGCTTGGATGACGCGCCCGCCGGTAGTCTATAATCCTCATCAGGGATGCTTCTAGACCGCGTGGACTCCCCACCCGTCCTGGTGGGCCAGTCCTCCCGGATCCGCCAGGTCCTCCATCTCATCGACAAGCTCGGAAGATCGGGATCGCCCGTGCTGATCCTCGGGGAGACCGGAACCGGCAAGGAACTGGTGGCCCGCGCCGTCCACGCCGGGGGCCCCGGCGGACCTTTCGTGCCCATCGACTGCTCCGCGCTGGTGGGACCGCTCATGGAGAGCGAACTGTTCGGGCACACGCGCGGCGCCTTCACCGGCGCGGTCGGCCCCAAGACCGGTTTGATCGAGGGCGCCAACGGCGGCACCGCCTTCTTCGACGAGATCGGCGAACTCAGCCTGGATCTCCAGGCCAAGCTGCTGCGCCTGCTGCAGGAGAAGGAATTCAGGCCTGTCGGGTCGGTGGAGCGGCGCAAGGTTGACTTCCGGCTCATCGCGGCGACCAACCGCGACCTGCTGAGGGAGGTCGAGCGCGGCGCATTTCGCCGCGACCTCTACTACCGTCTCAACGTGGTCACGCTGCGCCTTCCACCGTTGCGAGACAGGAAGGAGGATATTCCGGCGCTGGCCGACGAGTTCCTGAAGAAGTACGGAAACGGACACCTGGTGACGCGCGAGTGCCTGGACGCCATGCTGGCTTACGACTGGCCCGGCAACGTCCGCGAACTGGAAAACTGCATCCAACGCATGGTGGCAATCAACTCCGGACCTCTCCTGCACACCGCGGACCTGCCCTCGGCGCTGCAGAACGACATGGGCGCACGCAAGGCCGCGCGTCCTTCCGCTGGCCGCCGCGGCCGCGCCGGGCATGCGGCTTCGCCACGCCGGCATTTTCGCTGCTGGATATGGAAAGAAGCGCCATTGTCCGGGTGCTCGAATATACCAAGGGAGACCGGGCGATGGCGGCGCACCTGCTGGGAATCGGCAGAACGACACTCTACCGGAAATTGAAGGAGTACAATCTGAGCGGTTGAGAGGCGCGATTCAGGGGCGCGGTTCGTTATCGACAGCGATCTTGAGTGCTCTCAGAAACTTCTGATCCTGCGAGGTCCACTTGATGCGGCCCGCGGCTTTGAACTCCCGCCGGGGTGTTCCGGGAGCGTGGTCGCCCGCCATGGACGCTTCCTCGGTGTCGCCTTCTTCTCCATCGCACTTATTGAAACCGATGGTCGCTTCCAGGACCAGGAAGACCTCGTAGCCGGCGTGCTTGATCTCGCCGATCGCTGCTGCGATCCGATCCGACTCGGAGAGGGATTCGTTGATGGCGTTTCCCAGCTCCTGCATCATTTGCTTGAGTTGATCTTCCACTTTGAGCCCTCCTTCAGGATATCATCCTTCCGGCAGGCCGGCCCCGAAACCGGATGAAGCGATCCGCATCGCGTACAGCTTACTCATCGGCAAGAGCCGCTGCGTTTGTTAGGATGGGAGAGCGAAACCCATGCAGAGGCTTGGCCGAGAATTCGTTCGCCACGTTCTTCCACAGATCATCAGGCCCATCCGCGCCCTGTGGAATGAGGTGATCGGCTTTCTATTCCTTTCGCTGGCAGTGGTTCCGATTCCCCGCACGTTTCGTCACTGGCAGGAATATAGCGAAACCGGAGCGGGCATCTTTCGGCTGGCGCTGTCGCTGTTTTTCATCACCCTGATGGCGGGTTTTGGAATTCATTCCTTTTTTCGCGCGCGCAAGATCTCCCGGTCTTAGCCGGACCTCGACGGCGCGGCTAGAATCGAGTAGAAACCCGTGGCAGAAGAAGTCGTTCACGTTCTCGGCGGCGGCCTCGCCGGGGCCGAAGCCGCCTGGCAGGCCGCCAGCTCAGGCCTGAACGTGCTCCTCCACGAAATGCGCCCAGCCCGCACCACGCCTGCCCATCAAGACCGATCTGCTGGCCGAACTGGTGTGCAGCAATTCGCTGAAGAGCGAGCAGGAATCCAGCGCGCCGTGGCTGCTGAAACAGGAGCTTCGCCGGCTGGACTCTCTGCTGCTCGAGGCAGCCGCCAAGGCCAGAGTGCCGGGCGGCCATGCGCTCACCGTGGATCGCGAGCGTGTTCGCCGCGGAGGTGACTCGCGCGATTACCGCCAATCCCCGCATTCAAGTCCGCCGCGAAGAAATCGCCAGCGTGCCGGGCGACGGGATCACGATCATCGCCACGGGCCCCCTGACCAGCGACGCGCTGGCCGGTGACATCGCGCGTCTCACCGGCTCGGAGCGGCTCTACTTCTACGACAGCATCAGCCCCATCGTGGATGCCGAGTCCATCGACACTGTCGATCGCGTTCCGCGCCTCCCGCTACGGCAAGTCACTGGACTGCAGCGCGGACTACCTCAACTGCCCCTTCGACCGGCAGCAGTACGAACGGTTCGTGGACGCGCTGCTCGAAGCTCAGCGCCACGAAGCCGCACATCTCCGGCGATGTTCCGTACTTCGAAGCCTGCCTGCCCATCGAGGAACTGGCGCGCCGCGGCCGCGACACGCTGCGATTTGGCCCCATGAAGCCCGTGGGCCTCAGCGACCCGCGCACCGGCCGCAGGCCCTACGCCGTCGTGCAACTGCGCCAGGAGAACCTGCGCGCCGCCAGCTACAACCTGGTGGGCTTCCAGAACTCGCTGAAGTATCCCGAGCAGGCTCGCGTCTTTCGGCTGATCCCCGGCCTGGAGCGGGCGGAGTTCCTGCGCTTCGGGCAGATCCACCGCAACACATATATCAACGCGCCGGCGTTGCTCGCCCCCACGCTGCAACTGAGGCAGGAGCCGCGCATCTTCTTCGCGGGCCAGATTTCCGGCGTGGAGGGCTACGTGGAATCCATCGCCACCGGCCTGGCCGCCGGCAGGCACGCCGCGGCCGTGGCCTGTGGCGAGCGGCCCAGGCCCTTCCCGCGGGAAACGGCCCTGGGCTCCCTTTGCGCCTACGTCTCGGGAGCGGAACGCGAGCACTATCCAGCCCGCCAACATCACCTTCGACCTGCTGCCGCCGCTGGACGAGGCGACCGCGCAGAACTCGCGCCGCGACAAGCGGGCGCGTCACGGCGAGGTGTGCCGGCGGGCGCTTCAGAAACTCGAGGAGTATCTGGAGGTCCATGCCTGACAGCGATGCAGGAGCGCGCCGCCCATCGCCGCTGCAGGCACAGATCTCGCGCTTCCTCGAGTCCCGCCGGCGGGAGAACGTCTCCGAACACACGCTGCGCGCCTACGCCTCCGACTTGCGGCAATTTCACGACTACATCGCCGCCTTGGATGCGACGCCGCCGGCTCCTGAGAAGATCGACCTGCTGACCCTGCGCCGCTGGCTGGCCGATCTGTATCACCAGAACCTGAGCCCCGTTTCGCTGCGGCGCAAAGTGGCGGCCTTGCGCTCGTTCTACCGGTTCCTGGTGCGGGAGAGCGTGGTGCCCATCAACACCGCCCGGCTCCTCGGCACCCCGAAAGCTCCCCAGACCGTGCCGCGCGTGATGACCGCCGAGCAGACCAGCAACCTGCTCGATTCCACCGCGGCGACCGAGGGACGCAAGCAGCTTGCGCGCGACGTGGCGATCCTGGAAATGCTCTACGGCTGCGGGCTGAGGGTCAGCGAACTGGCCGGCCTCAACCTGGATGACATCGACTTCGCGGGACGCTGGCTGCGGGTCAGGGGCAAGGGGCGAAAGGAGCGCCAGGTTCCCTGCCCCTCCAAGGCCTCCGCCGCGCTGGAGCGCTACCTGGCTGAACGGCGGCCAGCGCCTCAGGAGAAGGCGGTCTTTCTGAACCGGAGGGGCGCCCGCCTGACGGATCGTTCGGTCCGCAACATCGTCAAGTTCTACGCCACGCTGCTGGCTGGCGACGCCTCCATCCATCCCCACAGTTTCCGCCACGCCTACGCCACCCACCTGCTGAGCGACGGCGCGGATCTCCGTTCGATTCAAGAACTTCTGGGGCATGCCCGGCTCTCCACGACGCAGAAATACACCAAGGTTTCGCTGGCCGACCTGATGGCTGTCTACGACCGCTCACACCCCAAGGCATAGGCATACTTGACAACGACACACTAAAGTTTGATAATTGAATTGTGCTCATGGCAGCACCCGCACTTCTTATTGAGGAGGATGTCAAGGTCATGAGTAAGATCATCGGGATCGACCTGGGAACGACCAACTCGGTTGTGGCCGTCATGGAAGGCGGCCAGCCGGTAGTGATCCCCAACCAGGAGGGCGCCCGCACGACGCCCTCGGTGGTAGGCTTCGCCCGCAGCGGCGAGCGGCTGGTCGGCCAGGTTGCCAAGCGGCAGTCGGTCACCAATCCGGAGAACACGGTCTACTCCATCAAGCGCTTCATGGGCCGCCGGATCAACGAAGTCAACGAAGAGATGAAGATGGTCCCTTACCGGGTGGTGCAGGCTCCGGGAGACGACGTCCGCATTGACATCACCGGAAAGCAGTATTCGCCGCCCGAAATCTCGGCGATGATTCTGACCAAGCTGAAGGAAGCCGCCGAAGCCTACCTGGGGCAGAAGGTGACCCAGGCGGTCATCACCGTGCCCGCCTACTTCAACGACTCCCAGCGCCAGGCCACCAAGGACGCGGGCAAGATCGCCGGCCTGGAGGTGATGCGCATCATCAACGAGCCGACCGCCGCGGCGCTGGCCTACGGGCTGGACAAGAAGAAGGACGAGACCATTGCGGTCTATGACTTTGGCGGCGGAACCTTCGACATTTCCATTCTGGAGGTCGGCGAGGGCGTGGTCGAGGTCAAGTCGACCAACGGCGACACGCATCTGGGCGGCGACAACATCGATCAGCGCATCATCGACTGGATTGTCGGCGAATTCAAGAACGAGAACGGCATCGATCTTTCCAAGGACCAGATGGCGCTGCAGCGGCTGAAGGAAGCCGCCGAGAAGGCCAAGATCGAGCTGTCCACGCTGCTCGAGACCGAGATCAACCTGCCCTTCATCACCGCCGACGCCAGCGGCCCGAAGCACCTGGTGATGAAGCTCACGCGGGCGCGCTTCGAGCAGATGGTCGAGGACCTTCTGATGCGCAGCGCGGGCCCCTGCAAGCAGGCTCTTACCGACGCCGGCCTGAATCCGTCGCAGATCGACGAGGTGGTGCTGGTGGGCGGCTCCACCCGCATTCCCAGGGTGCAGCAGATTGTGCGTGACCTGTTCGACCGGGAGCCGCACAAGGGCGTGAACCCGGACGAAGTGGTCGCCGTCGGCGCCGCGGTTCAAGGTGGCGTGCTGGGCGGCGAGGTCAAGGACGTGGTGCTGCTCGACGTGACGCCGCTTGTCGCTCGGCATCGAGACGCTGGGCGGCGTTTTCACCAAGCTGATCGAGCGCAACACCACCATCCCGACGCGCAAGAGCGAGGTCTTCTCCACCGCCTCCGACAGCCAGACCTCGGTCGAGATCAAGGTCTTCCAGGGCGAGCGCGCCATGGCGGGGGACAACCGCCTGCTGGGCGTGTTCCAACTGGTGGGAATTCCGCCGGCGCCGCGCGGCATCCCGCAGGTCGAGGTCACCTTCGACATCGACGCCAACGGCATCCTGAACGTCAGCGCCAAGGATCGCGCCACCAACAACGAACAGAAGATCACCATCACCTCCTCCTCCGGCCTGAGCAAGGAGGAAGTGGAGAAGATGGCCAAGGACGCCGAATCCCATGGCGCCGAAGACCGCAAGCGCAAAGACGAGGTCGAGGCCCGCAACCGCGCCGACTCCATGGTCTACAACGTGGAGAAGATGCTCAAGGAGCACCGCGACAAGATCAGCGACAGCGACGCCAAGGACGTCGAAGCGGCCGTCGCCGAGACCAAGAGCGCCATTTCGACGGGCAACGCGGAGCAGATCAACGCGGCTACGGACAAGCTGACCCAGGCCAGCCACAAGCTGGCCGAGGCCATGTACAAGACGACGGCGCAGCAACCCGGAGAGGCCGGGCGCTGACGCCGCCGGGGAGACCAAGCAAGAGGCGCCCAAGGATAACGTCGTGGACGCCGAGTTCGTGGACGTGGACGACAAGAAGAAATAATCAACGGCTTGCCGGCTGGGGCCCGTGACTGACGGCAATCACGGGCCACCGGCCGTAAAGTATCTGCCATGTCGAGCCCAAGACTACTACGAGGCCCTCGGGGTTCCGCGCGGCGCCAAGGCCGAGGAGATCCGCAAAGGCCTACCGTCGTCTTGCCCGCAAGCATCATCCGGACGTCAATCCCGGCGACAAGGCCGCCGAGGAACGCTTCAAGAAGATCCAGGAAGCCTACGATGTTCTGAGCGATCCCAAGAAGAAGCAGATGTACGACCAGTACGGCTTCTACTCGGCCACCGGCTTTCCACCCGGCGGGGAGAGCGCCCGGCCAGGGCCCCGAGATGGGATTTGGCGGATTTGACTTCACGGACTTCTTCAATCAGGCCTCCGGAGGCCGCGCGGCGGGGGGCGCCGGCGGCGGCTTCCGCGACATCTTCAGCCAGTTTTTCGGCCAAGGCTCGCGGGCCGAGTCGGACTCCGAGGGCCGAGCCGGGCGCGGATCTGGAGTACGCCGTCAGCATCGACTTCTGGCAGTCGATCCGCGGCGCGCAAGTGCCTCTCGGCATTGCGCATCTGGAGAGTTGCGCGGCGTGCGGGGGCTCCGGCAAGCAGGGCGGGCAGACGTCCATCTGCCCGGAGTGCAACGGCAGCGGGCACGTCACGCAGATGGCCGGCGCCATGCGCTTCAGCCTGAGCTGCCCGCGCTGCGGCGGAGAGGGCCACCTGCGGAACATTTGCCCCAAGTGCCATGGCGAGGGCCGCACATCCAGAGTGGAGACCGTCGAGGTCCGCATCCCCGCCGGCGTGCAGACCGGGGCCCGGCTGCGCGTGCCGGCAAAGGGCAATGCCGGCACGCAGGGCGCGCCGCCGGGCGACCTGTACATCACGATCCGCGTGGAGCCGCATCCATTCTTCCAGCGCGAGGGCGACAACATCATGATCCAGGTGCCGGTCACCGTGACCGAAGCCGGCCTGGGGGCGAAGATCGAGGTGCCGACCATCGACGGCCGGGCGCTTCTCAAGATCCCCATGGGCACGCAGAACGGCCAGAAGTTTCGTCTCCGGGAAAAGGGCGTGCTCAACTCCCGCAAGGGGCTTAGAGGCGACCAGATCGTGGAGGTCGCCGTCCAGGCGCCACAGGTCCGCGACGAACGCACCAAGGAACTGCTGCGGGAACTGGCTTCGCTGAACCCCGACGACCCGCGCGCCGAACTCTGGGCGAAGGTCTGATCCATGCCCAAGAAACGATCCAAAGCCGCCTACATGATCTCCGCGGTCGCCGAGCGCTACGAGGTTCATCCCCAGACCCTGCGGCTCTATGAGCGGGAAGGGCTGCTCAAGCCCTCCCGCAGCGAGGGCAACACCCGGCTATACACGGACGAGGACCTGGAGCGGCTGGAGGTCATCCTTCAATTGACGCGCGAACTGGGGGTGAACCTGGCCGGCGTCGAGATCATCCTCAACATGCGCGAGAAGATGGCGGCGATGCAGACGCAGATCCAGGAGTTCGTGGCCACCCTGAATCGCGAGATGGTGGCCCGTCTCCGGCCTTCGGCGACCCCGCGAGCAGACTTCCCTGATTCGCGTGGTTCGCCTCGCTTCCGTCGCTCCTCAGAAGCCGGCGCGAAGGAAGTCTTTCCGCGACTCCGAAGTCCGGTAAGGAAGTTGCGCGGCTCCCGGCCAGTCGCTACCTCAGAGTCCCCACGTAGTCGCCCGTCACGGAGTCCACCAGCACGGAGAAGCTGCTCTTGGCGACCGACTCTCCCCACAAAACGCGCCACGCCGGGTTGGGATTCCGAGGCGTGAGTTCGAGCATGAAGGTGATGGGCATGTCCGGGTGAGCCTTGACGTATTCCGCACCGTGTTTCAGGGCCACTTCGTACGCTTTGTCCGTATCGACCCTGACCACGGTTACAGGAAACGGCTTGTCCTGCCCGCGAGGCCCGCTGTAGCTCTCCTCGATACCTCCAAAAACACCCTGGTGCAGATTTCCCTCGGCTTCCACCACGGAGTAAGTGTAGAGGCGGCCAAGGGCTTTTCCCGGCGACACAAATGTGGCCTCCCAAGCCCCGGACTTTCCGGCCGTCCCCGGGACCTGCGGCAGACGGACGCTACGGACACCCAAGGCCTGAAGATCGGGCGCCCAGCTGCGGGCGAAGTTGTACATCTGGTAGAGGGCAAACTGACCGGTGACCGGCTCCGGAGGCTTTACAGGCTCCGCTTTCTTGTTTGCCGTGGATTGCGGGCTCTCACTACACGCGGCCAGAAAGAAGAGTGAAGCGGTAAGAAGGAGAATTCGATGAGTACTCATACTACCATGTTACCTTGGCTCGGATTGAGGATGTTTACAGTTGCCGCCAGCCTCCACGTTCCGCTTGTGGCCTATAATGAATGTGTCGCAGCGAAGGAGGAACTGGGATGCTTCGCTTGATTCTAGTAGGCTTGTTCTCCGTGGCCTTGGCCGCCTCGTTGGTTGTCGCGCCGGTCGCGGCGCAGCAGCCGGGTCAAACTTCACCGGGGGGAGGCGGCGCCGCTCCGGCTCCCAGTGCGCCAACGCCTACCACTCCCTCACCGAATGTCCCGACGACGCCCTCGCCCATGCCCGGCAGCCGGCCGTCGCCCAGCCAGCAGCCCACCACGCCCGACATTCCGAGGCCGATTTTCCTTTCGGGGAAAGTCATGCTGGAAGACGGGACGCCGCCTCCCGACTCCGTGGTCATCGAGCGAGTCTGCAACGGGATGCACGGCCCGAGGGCTACACCGACTCCAAGGGGCGCTTCAGCTTCCAGTTGGGGCAAAACAAGTTTATGATGGCCGACGCCAGCGTCGGTTCAGACTCCAGTTTCGGCAGGATGAACAGCCGGTCCGGCCTCCCGGGTGGCCTGGACGGCGGCTCGGGGGTCAGCGAACGCGAGTTGTGGGGTTGTGAAGTTCGAGCTTCCTTGGCGGGCTACAGCTCCGAGGTCGTGCGGCTCGACGGAAGGCGCTCATTGGACAACCCGGACGTGGGCACGATCGTGCTGCGCCGCTACGCCAAGGTCGACGGGACCGTCGTCAGCCTGACCAGCCTTCAGGCGCCGAAGCAGGCGAAGAAAGCCTTCGACAAGGGACGCGACGCCATGCGCAAGGAGAAGTGGGCCGACGCGCGCAAGCAGTTCGAGCAGGCGGTCGAGATCTACCCCCAGTACGCGCACGCCTGGTGTGAGCTCGGCACGGCGCTGGACAAGCTGAACGACGCCAGCGGGGCGCGGACGGCCTATGGGAAAGCGATGGCGGCAGACGCCAAGTTCGTCAATCCCTATCTGCAAATGGCGGGCATCGCGGCCAGAGAACGGAAATGGCAGGAACTCCTCGATACCACCAATCGTGTCGTGAGCCTGGACTCTTTCAACTATCCGGGCATATTCTTTCTCAACGCCGTGGCCGAGTATAACCTGCAACATGTCGAGGCTGCCGAGAAGAGCGCCCGCGAATCTCTGAAGCTCGACACGCAGAAGCGTTATCCCGCGGCCAACCACATCCTGGGAGTGATCATGGCGAGGAAAGGGGAGTTCGCGGCGGCGGCGGATTACCTCAAGACCTACCTTAAGCTTGCCCCCGCCGCTGGCGATGTCGCACAGGTGAAAAAGCAACTGGCCGAGATCGAAAGAGTGGCCAGCTCAGCGCCGCAAGTTAATCGTTAGACTGTGTTGCGCTCCGCCGCCGGTTGCGGCAGACGCCCCCGCCAGTCCTGCCAGGCCCAGGCGACAGCCGTGGCTGCGCCCAGAAGTCCCGCCACCACCCCAATGGCGCGGGCGCTGAAGTGCTGCGATGCAATGCCCGCCAGCGCCATGGAGAACATCATCGTGGACCAGCGCAGGGATTCCAGCGTGGCGAAAACGCGCCCCCGGTACTGGTCCGGCGTGTAGCGCAGCAACTGAGAAGTGTTGAGCACGGTGGCAATCGCCATCCCTACCCGGGACAGCATGATGAAGAACAGGGCCGCCCCGTACGATTCCATCTTGCTGAAGGCGATGTAGGCCACACCGTGGACCAGGTAGGAGAACGTCACGGCGTGCTTGTATTTCGAGAAACTGGCAGTCCGGCCAGCCCGGTGCGCCAATGGCCCCGCCGATCAACAGGCCGATGCCCGGCAAAGCCCCAGATCGTCCCGATCCCCTCGGCGCCCCGGTGAAACACCTGCTCGCCGAACAGCGCGAACAGAATCTGGGCCGCGCCGCCGCCTATAGCCCAGCCCACTGTGAGCAGTCCGATGCCCATGACCAGCGGAACGGATCGCATGTAGCCGAGCCCTTCTTTGTACTCGTGCCAGGGGCGAACGGCCTGATCCGGCGAGAGCTCAGTGCGCGGGGCTCTGAAACCGCCTTCTCTACCGCAGCCGCGACACCGCGGCGGCCGAAAACAGGAACGACAGCGCGTTGAGGACGAACGCCCACTCGTACCCCAGCCGCGCCGCGGTGAGACCGCCCAGCAATGTCCCCACGGTCAGGCTGGCCCACTGCGTGTTCTGCGTCAGCGAATTGGCGGTGTGCAGTTCTTCTTCGCCGGCGATGGTGGGCAGGATCGAGGCCCGGCCGCTGGTGAAGAACGGGGAAGCGAACATGAGCAGCGCGCTGAGCAAACACAGCAGCCACGCGCTGGGCTGCCGGATGGCCAGGATGAACGCCAGCGCCACGACGCGCGGATGAGGTCGCTGGCAATCATGATCCGCTTGCGGTCAAGCCGGTCCAGAGCACGCCGGCCGAGCGGGCCCGCCATACGGCGGGGATGGCGCGGGAAATCATGACGGCGCTCACCACCAACCCCGACCCGGTGGTCTGCATCGCCAGGCTGAATACGGCGACGTTGTTGAAATAGTCGCCCGCTTCGCTCACCACCTGGCCCAGCCACAGGCGGCGGTAGTTGGCGTTCCGCCGGAGCAAGTCGGTGAAGTCCGCCATTTCAGGAATAACCCCATCTTAGCAGTGGACGCCGGAGATCTTCGAGGCGAGTTGTGCCGGCGCGACCGGCGCGATCATAATGAAATCGGGAGCCCGGGTGCGAAACCCAGTCATGCTCCCTGCGTCTCGGAGTTTCAAGTTCCCAAATGACCCCGATGCAATCAGGCCCCAGGCCAGAACCAGCAGCGGCGGCACTGGCCGCCATCAGCGCCACCTTCACGGCGGATCTGCTGAAGGAACCGCTGTCTTTCTGGCTGGGCAGGCTCGGCCTGGATCTCCCCGTCCGTTTCGCTCCCTACAACCAGGTCTTCCAGCAGTTGCTCGACCCCGCCAGCCTGCTGGCGCAGAACCGCGGCGGGCATCAACATCGTGCTGGTGCGCCTCGAAGACTGGGTGCGCTTCCAGGAGGCCTCTCCGGTAAGCCTGGAGAGCCTCGAGGAGAACGTCCGCTATCTGGTCTCTTGCCTGCGCGCCGCGGCGGAGTCTTTCTCCTCCCCGCTGCTGGTTTCTGTCTGCCCCTCTTCCCCGGCTTCCTCGAGGACTCGGACCGGGTCGCCTCCGCCCGCGCAGGCGGAGGAGATCGAGTCCAGCCTGCGCGGCGTGGGGGCACGTGCACTTCATCGCGCCCGAGAAGTCGACGCTCTCTATCCGGTGGCCGAGCCGCACGACCCGCACGGCGACGTGCTCGGCCACGTCCCCTACACGCCCGAGTACTTCACCGCGCTGGGCACCCTCCTCGCCCGCAAGATCCACGCCTTGCGGATGACTCCCTACAAGGTCATCGCGCTCGATTGCGACGACACGCTCTGGCAAGGCATCTGCGGCGAGGACGGCCCGGAAGGCGTCGCATCGACCCGCCGCGCCAGGCGCTCCAGGAATTCATGGTGGCCCAGCACGACGCCGGCATGCTGCTGTGCCTGTGCAGCAAGAACAACGAAGAGGACGTGCTGGAGACCTTCCGCGGCCATCCCGGACATGCCCCTGCGGCTGGAGCACTTCGTCGCCCAGCGCATCAATTGGACGGCAAAATCGGCCAATCTCGCGTCACTGGCCGAGGAGCTGCAGCTTGGGCTGGACAGCTTCATCTTCGTCGACGACAACCCCCAGGAGTGCGCCGAGGTGCAGGCCGCGCCGTCCCGAAGTCCTCACCCTCCCGCTGCCCGCCGACCCGGCGAGATCCCGGACTTTCCTGAAGCACGTCTGGGCTTTCGACCGCATGCAGGTCACCGAAGAGGACAAGCACCGGACCGCGCTCTACGCCCAGCGGGTCGAGCGCACGCGGCTGGAGACAGCAGGCGCAAGACCCTGGAGGAGTTCATCGCCTCGCTGCAACTCGAGGTCCGCATCGCACCGATGTCTGCCCGACCAGCTGCCCCGGGTGGCGCAATTGACCCAGCGCACCAACCAGATGAACTTCACGACCGTCCGGCGGACCGAAGCCGATCTCCAGGCCCTGCTGCGCTCGGGCACGCCGAGTGCCTGACCGTCGAAGTGAGCGACCGCTTCGGCGAGCTACGGCCTGACCGGAGTGGCGATCGTTCAATGCCGACGGCCGATGCTCTGCGCGTGGATACGTTCCTGCTGAGTTGCCGCGTGCTGGGCCGCGGCGTCGAGCACCGCCTGCTCGCCCGTCTCGGCGAATCGCCGTCAGACGGGCCTCCGCCGATGTGGTCGATTCCCGTTCCTTCCCACCCAGCGCAACCATCCGGCGCTGCTGTTCCTGGAGAGCGTCGGAGCCCAGTACAAGGAGCCTGCCGAAGGCGGATTTCTGTTCCGTTTCCCCGCCAGCCATGCGCGCGCGATCAGCTACCAGCCTGCCAGCGCGGTACCCAGTTCGCGGCCGAGCCCCGGCCGCCTCCGGCACGAGGCGCGCGGGAGCCGGTCGACTTCGTCTATATCGCCGCCAACCTCCGCACGCGTCGGACCAGATTCAGGAGCACATGCGGGCCGGCAACCGGCAACGGAGCGGCCCGTGCCGACCGCCGCCGCCAGCACCCCGCACCGAACTCGAACAGCAGCTCGCCGCCATGTGGGCTGAGCTTCTGGGCGTTCCCGTCCGTCGGGATTCACGACAATTTCTTCGACCTGGGTGGACATTCCCTGCTGGCCGTGCAATTGCTCTCTCGCGTGCGCCAGGCCTATCAGGTCGATTTGTCTCTGGATGTCGTCTACAGCAGTGCTTTCACTGTGGCCGAATTGGCCAAAGCGATTGAAGTCCGCATGATCGAACAGGCGGGCGCGGACCAGTATGCCGCGATCCTGGCGGATTTGGAGGGGCTCTCCGACGAGGAAGTCCGGGCGCTGCTGGATCAGGAAATGGAGGCCTCCGAGAGCGAGGGAGGGCGCTGAGCCATGCGCATCCTATTGGCTGCCAACGCGTCGTATGTCCCGCCGCGGGGAGGCGCCACGCGCAGCAACATCGTCTGGCTGGATCTGCTCGGCCGCCGCGGGGCACGAATGCCGGATCGTGGCGTCCGATCTGGCCCACGACCCGCGAGGCAAGCTGGAGCAGATCCGGGACGAAGAGATTCAGGCCGTAGCCAGCGAACGGGACCGAAAGGATGGCGTGGAGGTGGTTCGCCGGGGCGCCATCCTGGTCTATTCCGCCGCGGAACCGCACCGCCGGACTCAACTGCTGCGCGAACAGATCGCCGGCTTCCGGCCCGATTGGGTGTTGGTATCCTCCGAGGACCTTGGCCAGGTGCTGCTGCGCGAGGCTTCTCAAGCGGCTCCGGGCCGCGTCATCTACCTGGCCCACACGCCGCAGCTTTTCCCGTTCGGCCCGGCGAGTTGGAACCCGAACCCGGAAGGCACGGAGCTGGTGCGCGCCTGCGCCGCCATCGTGGCCATCGGAACGCACACCGGCGGTTACATCGAGCGGCACACCGGCCGCCGCCCCGTGGTGATCCATCCACCGATTTACGGCGAAGGCCCGTTTGAGAAGTACGGCTCATTCGACAAAGGGTTCGTCACTATGGTCAACCCTTGCGCCGTGAAGGGCATCTCGATTTTCCTGGCGCTGGCGCGGAAGTTCCCCGAATTCTCTTTCGCGGCGCTTCCGGGCTGGGGCACCACGGCCGCCGACCGGAGGGCCATCGAGGATCTCGCCAATGTCACACTGCTGGCGAACGTCAAGAACATAGCCCAGGTACTGCAAGCCACGCGCGTGCTGCTCATGCCTTCGCTGTGGTACGAAGGCTTCGGCCTCAGCGTCATGGAAGCCATGTTGAGGGGCATCCCGGTCATCTCCAGCGATTCCGGTGGCCTGCTGGAGGCCAAGATGGGCACGCGTTTCGTGCTGCCCGTCCGCCCCATCGAGCGTTATGAGCCGGTTTTCGACGAGCACGGCTTGCCCAATCCCGTCACCCCGGAGCAGGACATCGAGCCGTGGGCGGAGGCGCTCTATGCTCTTGTGACCGAGCGCGAGCTGTACGAAGAGGAGTCTGAGACCTCGCGCCGGCAAGCCCTGCAGTTCGTGAGCCGGATCCGGCCGGCGCGGATGGAGGAGTTTCTCGCGTCGCTATCGCCTGTAGCGGAGACTGCTCCCTCCGCTGAAGCCGCCCCTGGCCCCGCCGGTGAGCTGGCTGCACTCTCCCCCGAGAAGCGGGCCCTGCTGTTGGAGCGGCTCCGCAAGAGGAGTCGTCCGGAGCCTCAGTGATGGTCTCTCGATGAAGATCCTCCTCGCCCAGAACTCGCTCTACTATCCGTCGCACGGTGGGGGCGACAAGTCGAACCGGCTTCTGATGGAAGCGCTTGCGGCGCGAGGCCACCAGTGCCGCGTGGTGGCGCGACTGAGCGGCTTCGGCGCTGAGGCGCACGAACGCTTCCTCGCCGAACTGGCGGCCCGCAACGTGCCGGTGCTTTCCGCGAGCTCGGGCGTGGTCGCCTTTCACTGCGGCGGTGTCGATGTCCAGGTCGTGACCCAGCACCCCAATCTCCGCGCCTGCTTCGCCGGCCAGATCGCCGAATTCGCGCCCTCCGTCATCCTCACCTCCACCGACGATCCGGCGCAATTGCTGCTGGAAGCCGCCCTGCGCGCCGCGGGCCCCAAGGTTGTGTACTTGTCGCGGGCCACCCTCGCCGTCCCCTTCGGGCCCGATTGCGCCTTCCCCAGTGCCATGAAGACGGAGATGCTGCGGCGCGTGGACGGAGTCGTGGGAGTGAGCCGGTACGTCGCCGGCTACATGCGCCAGTGGGGCGAAATCGACGCGGTGCACGTCCCAATCTCGCTGATTGAGCCAGGTCCCTATCCCTTGCTGGGCCGGCCTGAGAACCAGTTCGTCACCCTGGTCAATCCGTGCGCCGTCAAGGGCATTTCGATCTTTGTGGCGCTGGCCCGCTGCATGCCCGATGTGCGAGTTCGCAGCCGTCCCCACCTGGGGCACGAACAGCGATGACTGCCGAAGCGCTGAAGAGAATCAGCAACGTGCGGCTGTTAGAGCCTGTCGATGACATCAACAGGCTCTTCGCGCAAACACGAGTGTTGCTGGTGCCGTCGCTGTGGGCCGAAGCGCGGTCCCGGATCATCCCGGAGGCGATGCTGCGGGGCGTGCCGGTTCTTGCCAGCGACATCGGCGGCATCCCGGAAGCCATGCTGGGGGTGGATTACCTGCTGCCCGTGCGGCCGATCGCCGCCTACCGCCACGAAGTGGACGAACAGATGGTCCCGGTGGCCGAGGTCCCCGAGCAGGACATCGATCCGTGGCGCAGCGCTCTTGAACAAGCTCCTGACCGTACGTTCTCACTACGAGCAGCTCTCCCTCCTTTCGCGCCAGCGCGCGCTGGCGTATGCGGAGAACCTCAGCGTGGCTCCCTTCGAGGCTTACCTCGAGCAGATCCTGAGAGCTCCGAGAAAGGCCGCCGTGGCACGCGCCTCAGACCCGGAGCCGGCGGCATCGCTGGTGGAGAGCCTGCCGCCCGAGAAACGCCGCCTGTTGGCCTTACGCCTCCGCAAGAAGAGCGCGCCGCCTCCTCCCGGCGATTTGTGGTTCCCCGCCGCCGGGTCGAGGACGGAGATCGGAAGGCGTCTGTTTTGCTTCCCCTACGCCGGGGCGGGAACGTCGGCCTTCCGCAGTTGGACAGGCGTGCTCCCTTCCGAGGTCACGGTTTGCCCGGCGCGATTTCCGGGACGCGAGAGCCGCCTGGCCGAAGCGCCCTTCCGCCGTATGGAGCCGCTGGTGAACGCGCTCGCCCAAGCCATTCTGCCCTACCTGGACCGGCCCTTCGCCTTTTTCGGTCACAGCATGGGCGCCGCCATCGCCTTCGAGCTTGTGCGCCTGTTGCGCAGGGAGAATCGCCCCTTGCCGGCGGCGCTTCTCGTTTCGGGTGCGCGCGCCCCGCGATTCCGCCTCGGCCATGTGCCGCCCCCGGAACCATCGGAAGAAGAGTTCCTCAAGGATCTTGACCGGCTGGAAGGTCTCCCGGCGTCCGTTCGCGAGAATGAGGCGCTGCTGCGAATCGTCCTGCCGGCACTCCAGGCGGACACGGCCCTCTACAGAAGCTACGTGTATTCCGAGGAACCGCCGCTCGAGTGTCCTATCCGCGCTTACGGAGGACAGGATGATCCGAACGTGCGCCGGGAGCACCTGGAAGGCTGGAGAGAGCAGACCACAGCGTCTTTTGCCCTGCACATGATGCCCGGCGGCCACTTCTTCCTGGAGACGGCCCGGGAAGCATTCCTGGGAGCGCTGTCCGAAGATCTCGCGGACTTGCTCAGAGCATAACTTCCTGCCCCGACAAGATGTGCGCCGGCAGCCACTCGGTGAACTTGCTGCGCTTCAGGCCCGGGCCCTTCATCCAGGATTGATCCGGCTCCGGCTCGCACAAAATCTCCGCTACGGTCTTGAACCGCGGCATCGGTTCGGACCGCACCTTCCCGTTCTGAGCGCGCCAGCAGAGGCAGCGCTGCTCGGCGATGGCACTGACGATGGCGCTGGTGATCTGACAGTCTCCCACGACGTAGTCCATCACCCTTTGGTAGTTGCCCCTTCGCCACTCCTTCGGGGCGTCGGCGGAATTCATGAGCTTGGTCTGGCGCACGCCCATCGCGTCCCCCACGGCGGCCAGGCCGACCGGGAAGCCCCGCTGGTTGAAGAACTGGAGCATTGGATCGTATAGGCCCAGAGCCACCCGGGCCGCGGTGTCCATGTCACCGGCGTTGTGGCCAATCCACCGCAGATCGAAACTCAAACCGTTCCAGGCAAACAGGCTCCACCCCGCCTGCTGCATGGCGAGCAAGTACTCGAGCAGTTCCCGCGCCTTGGCCTGATCCATCTCCTGAGCGGGCCTGCCATCCGCGCCAGATGAGTGCCAGAGCCGGCTGTTTCCCTCCGAGTCCACGGCGGCCGCCACCGAGATGTGAAACGGCGCATGGTCGAGCAAGTCCTCTCCCGGCTGCATCTCGAACTCGTCCGAGATCTCGATGTCGAAGCTCAGGCGCTTCATGACTTGAATTTGTAGCCGAGTTTTTCCAGAAAGGCCCGGGTGACCTGGGCGGACTCCAGAGCGGTCAGCGGCTTGGGCGAATCGAGTTCGACCATCAGGTTGGGCTGCTTGTTGGCGGCCTCCACCATGTCGAGGATCGCCGCGATTTGGACCTGCCCTTGGCCCAGTGGGCAATACCTCTTGCCGTCCCAGTCCTTCACATGCATGTGCAGAACCAGGGGCAGGAAGTCCTTGACCACTTTGGCGGCATCGGCGCCTCCCCGCTGGAGTTGCGCCACGTCAGGGGCGAACTTCACGTACTTGGTGTTCACCGTCTCCATGATGGCGTACACCTCTTCCTGCGTCTCGATGGCCGTGCCTGTATGCTGATGCAGACCCGCCCCCAGCCCCAGGTCATTGAGCGCCATGGCGCACTCGTTCAGGCTGGCGGCGATATTAGAGCGGTGCGCCGCGAAGTTGTAATCCTGACGCTTGATGCCGCTGACCTGTATCGCGCCGAAGTTGCCTCCGAACGCCTTCACGACCTTCCCCAACCGGATGACCTGGGTCAGGTTCTCTTTCTGTGCGGACGGCTCGGCCACGTTGATTCTGAAGTAGGCGGAGGTCAGCGGCACACCGTAGCGGTCGATGAGCCCTTTCAGCGCGCCTTTGGCATCCCAGGCTTCCAGGACCTCGGGGTAGGTTTCAAATCCCCAGTAGCCCACCGCGGCGATATCTTTCAGCGCCGCCTCCAGAGTGGCAATCCTCTCCGGGTTGCTTGGGGATGTGCCCCAGGTGATGCACGTATGTCCAATTTTCAGCTTTCCCTCGGCAGCCCGCAGCGCTGGAACCGCCGCCGCGCCGAGTCCCAGCGCGATCGCTTTGGAGAAACTTCGCCTGTCCAATCTGCCTTTCATTGCCGCAATCCTCTCTTTATGGCGGGGAAGGAGTAGTATACACCCTTGGCGCAAGACCCCGATCTGTTGTAGCATAGGAAGTTGCGGGTCCTGGTGTAAACCCTATAGGAGGGTTGTCCCCGTAGGTAGCTTCCCAAAAGTCTGAGCAGGTGAGGATTGTCATGTACGCAGTGATTGAGACCGGCGGAAAACAGTACCGCGTTGCCCCGGGCGACACGATTAAAGTTGAAAAGCTGCCTGGCGAGGTCGGCGCCGAGGTCGAGTTCGACCGTGTGGTGGCGGTTTTCAAGGATTCGGACCAGTTGCTGTCCGGAACCGACGCGGGCCAAGCGCGGGTCAAGGGGCAGATTACCGCCCAAGACCGCAGCGCGAAGGTATTGGCCTTCAAGTTCAAGCGCAAGAAGCAGGTCAAGAGGACCATCGGGCACCGTCAGGCCTACACCAGCGTAAAGGTCAGCGAGATTCTGGCATAGGAGTACGATATGGCGCATAAAAAGGGTTTGGGGAGCTCCAGAAACGGCCGAGATTCCAACGCTCAGCGGCTGGGCATCAAGATTTTCGGCGGCCAGGTAGTGCCGGGAGGCTCCATTCTGGTCAGGCAGCGCGGCTCGCGCATCAAGCCCGGCGACAATGTCGGTATCGGCAAAGACGACACTCTCTACGCCAGGGTGACGGGCACGGTGGCGTACCGCGACCGGGGCCGGCTGGGCAAGTTCGTCAGCGTCCTTCCGGCTGAGTAGCGTCCGCAAGGGTTCGTGGCCGGCGGCCGCGGACCACGCTGAATGTTCATCGACGAAGTCACGATCCTCGTGAAGGCTGGCGATGGCGGCAATGGCTGCATGGCCTTTCGGCGCGAGAAGTTCGTCCCGCGCGGGGGTCCGAGCGGCGGGGATGGGGGCCGCGGCGGCGACGTCGTACTGGTCTCCAGCGAACACTACAACACTCTCCTCCATTTCCGCTTCAACCCCGAGCACCGCGGTGAAAGGGGGCGGCACGGCGAAGGAAGTAACTGCACCGGCCGTGACGGCGTCTCGGTGGAAGTTCCCGTTCCGGTGGGCACGGTGGTGCACGACGCCGCCAGCGGTGAGGTCCTCCACGATTTCACGCATCCCGGCGAGAGGTTCGTGGTTGCCAAGGGAGGCCGTGGCGGGCGAGGCAACGCGCGTTTCGCGACTTCCACGCATCAGGCTCCCCGTGAGCATGAACCCGGCAAGCCGGGCGACGAACTGCGCCTGCGCCTCGAGTTGAAGCTGCTAGCCGACGTCGGCCTGGTGGGGTTTCCAAACTCCGGCAAGTCCACCTTGATTTCGAGGATTTCCGCGGCCCGTCCCAAGATTGCCAACTACCCCTTCACCACACTGGAGCCGCATCTCGGCGTCGTGGACTCGGGAGGCCAGCGCACATTCGTGGTGGCGGATATCCCCGGGCTGATCGAAGGCGCGCACCTGGGACACGGACTGGGGATACAGTTCCTGCGGCACGTCGAGAGAACCCGGCTTCTGGCGCATCTCGTCGATGTCTCGGAGGCCAGCGGGAGGGATCCGGTCGAGGACTTCCACGTGGTGATGAAGGAACTGGCGAGCTTCAGTGAGGCCCTCGCCGCCAAGCCCATGCTGGTGGTCGCGACGAAGATGGACGCGGCTCAGGACGACTCTCGCGTGGAGGCGTTACGCAAACTGGCCGAAGAACGCCAGTTGGAATTCTGCACCATCTCCAGCGTGACGGGGGAAGGGATTGACCGCCTGAAGCACGCCATGGCAGATGCCGTCTTCCGCGCTTCGGCACCGGCCTGAGCTATTGGCTGCAGCAGGACTGCGTGGAGACCAACGCCGACGGCGAGAAGTGCCAATCCTTCGCGAAGAAGCTCTCCTGGGAAAGCTGCTTGTAGATGTTGCCCGCGATCTGGGCGGCGGTGGGTCCGCTGACCCCGCTGCCTCCTGTCAGCAGAACCACCAGAACCAGCTTTTGGCGTCCCGCGATGTTGAAGGAACCGAACCAGCCGAGGTGGGTGCGATTCTCCGTGCATGTCCCGGTCTTTCCGAGCACCGGCTCGTTGGGGTCGAAGTTGGCGCGGCGCGCCGTGCCGCGCTCGACGGCCGCCATCATTCCTGGCTTGATGTCGGGCAGCCACTGCTCGATGTCGAGGCGCCTCTTCATCCTGGGGATAAAGTCGCGGACCTCCTCGAGGGTTCGAGGACATTGCAAGTAGTAAAGGTTACCGCCGTTGGCGAACGCGGAGAGCATGGCGGCCAGTTGCAGCGGCGTCAATGAGATGCCTTCGCCAAAGCTGGTCATGATGCCCAACGGTGAACCGCGGGGGGCTCGGCGGGGAATACCCCTGGCTGTTCGCCCTGGATGTTCAGCCCCGCCTTCTCGCCGAGCCCGAACAGCCGGGCATAATAGCTGAAACGCGAGAAGCCGAGCTTCGTTCCCAGGATGGCGAAGAAGGGATTGTTCGAGTGAGCCAAAGCTTCCGTCAGGGTCAACCGCGTGCGGCCATAAATCCTGACCGCCGTGTCCCGATCGATCAGTCCTTCTATGAGGCCCGCCATCGCCACGGGCAACTTGACGGTGGAGCAGGGCTGGAAACCGCTTTGCAGTGCCCGTCGCTGGTTGACCATCGTCAGCACGCGGCCGGTCATCGGATCCACGGCGACTACCGATCCGTTGTAGCGGCCGAGAGCTTCCACCGCCGCCCTGCGCACAACCAGATCTTCGCCGCTGACGTCGTCGCCCACCGTGGAGTCGGCAAAGGTTGGCTCGCTCCAGGGGCTGTACCGGCTGCGCACCCTCTTCTTCGCCACGGGCCGGGTGGTCCGGCGGGCCACAGGTGCCGCTGTAGTCCTGGCGGTCGCGCTCTTCTTCGCCGCGGCCTTTGGGGTCTTCGCATGGGCTGCCAGCGCCGAACCAGAAGCGATCAGGAAAATGGAGGCAAGGAAGAGGACGGTAATCCCTACAATTCTGTTTATACGCATCCTTCTCTCGTCTGTGCGCGTGCTGTCAGGTCTGCCAGAGCCTGCGATTGCCCGGGGCCAGCCAGGCTCTCTCATTGTGCAGGATCGCAGCGCGAAGAGTCAAGGCTTAATGTGATTGCTGACAATTCTTCAGTTTGCAAACCTGGACTGCGCCTGCTAAACTGGAAATAGCTCGCATGGCGCCGCATCCCACTTGTATTTCCCCGGCAATTCAATACACGGAGTGAACAACACCAACGAATGAGTTTCACTGTTTTTCTTGGCAATCTTCCAGCCTGGGTGACCGCAGACGACATCCATTCCTGGCTCAACGCTGATGCCCTGGTGGCCGATTCCATCAAGGTCATCCGAAGTCCTGAAACACAGGAATCCAAGGGCTTCGCTTTCATAGAGGCACCGAACGCGGAGGAAATGCAGTCGATTATCCGCCGCTTCGATCGCGCGCCTCTCGAGGACCGGCTATTGAGGGCGAACCCCGCCCAGCCGCCGCGACCCAGAGGACCCCTCCCCACCAGACCGGAGGCAAGGCCCGCCGCTACCACCATCAACCGAGCTGTCAGGAAGCCCAGGCACGGCAAGACGGAAGCCGACAGCCCCCAAAGCGCCTTCGCTGAAGAGCTGGCCAAAGCACTCTGAATCGCCCTTCTTCCGCCAGTGGTATACTCAAGCGGCAGGCGTGCAATATAAGCCCCTATACCTAACGGGCCTCCAATGGGAGGGTGAAAAACGTGGGCGACTTACTAGCAATACGCATTCTTTTTGTACTGCTCCTGACGTGCGCAAGCTATTTCCTACAGCCTTTTCAAATTGAGCGGCCTTTCGCTGCTCTGGCCGGGCTGGTGCTGGGTCTCGGAATCATCGCGTTCGAGATCCGGGTCAAGGAAGTGAGCCTGAAACGGCTCATCGGGGCTGCCGTAGGATCCGTGCTCGGGATTCTGGGCGCCTTCCTCATGTCAATCGTGGTTGGCGGGGCCCTGCCTGGCAACTCAACCACAGCCCCCTTCGTGCAAATCGGGTTGATGCTGTGGATGACCTATGTGGGACTGGTCGTCGGCGCCAGTAAGGGGGACATGCTCAACCTGGCTGCCCTGGGCGGCGTCTTCGGCAAAGAAAAGACCAGTAAGAGCACGTTCAAGATCCTGGACACCAGTGTCATCATCGATGGGCGCATCGCCGATATCGCCGAGACCGGATTTCTCGACGGCACTATCGTGATTCCGCAGTTCGTCTTGCGCGAGCTGCAACTGGTGGCGGATTCCGCCGATTCGATGAAACGCAACCGCGGACGGCGCGGCCTGGACATACTTCAGCGCATTCAGAAGATGGTGGAACTGAACGTCCAGATTCTGGAGGACGACTTTCCCCACATCCGCGACGTCGACATGAAGTTGATCGAACTGGCCAAGACCTACGACTGCAAGATCGTCACCAACGACTTCAACTTGAACAAGGTGGCCCAGCTTCACGGCGTGGATGTGCTCAACATCAACGAGCTGGCCAACGCCTTGAAGCCCATCGTGCTGCCGGGCGAGACCATGCGTGTGTTCATCCTGAAGGAAGGCAAGGAGTATAACCAGGGCGTGGCCTACCTGGACGACGGCACCATGGTGGTCGTGGACAACGCCAAGAAGATGATCGCGAAAACCATCGACATCTCCGTGACCAGCGTCCTGCAGACGACCGCGGGCAAGATGATCTTCGGCCGCTACGACGAGAGGGTGCACGCGGTACACGACAAGGCGCACAACGACAAGCCTCAGGAACGCAATCAGAAGGAGCCGGCCAATTCGACGGTCTCCCCACCTGCTAAGTAGCCAAAAGGTAGCCAAGATGAAAGTAGCCGTGATTCTTCCCGCCGCCGGGTTGGGCACCAGAATGGGCCGCCAGGCCCCGGAGAAGGCCGGGACGAGCCGGAAGCAGTTCATGTTGCTGAACGGCGCGCCGATCCTGCTCCATACGATTCGCAAGTTCGTCTCGTGCTCTTCGGTGAGCGAGATTGTGGTGGCGCTGCGCAGAGAGGATTTCGCCTGGGTCGGCGAGATGCTGGCCA
Source organism: Bryobacterales bacterium (assembly GCA_963744775.1). Classification (GTDB taxonomy): domain Bacteria; phylum Acidobacteriota; class Terriglobia; order Bryobacterales; family Bryobacteraceae; genus CAVUVG01. The sequence continues at coordinate 55,099 of CAVUVG010000006.1, read as the reverse complement.
GCGAGGGCCCGGCTAAGCCGGTGCTTCTGGTGGAGGGCGGGGACACGCGGCAGCAATCCGTGGAGAATGCGCTGGCAAGGCTGTCTCCCGACATCGACTTCGCCGCGGTTCACGACGCCGTAAGGCCTTTCATCGAGCCGGCCACGATCGAGCACGCCATTCAGGAGGCCAGCGAGTGCGGCGCCGCGATCGTGGGCATCGTTCCCGTGGACACCGTGAAGCAGGTCAAACGGAACAAGATTCACGGAACCATTCCCAGGGACCGCCTGGTGCTGGCGCAAACCCCGCAGGTGTTTCGCCTCGAGCTGCTGAAACGCGCCTTCGAAAAGGCCCGCGAGGACGGCTTCACCGGGACCGACGAATCCAGTCTGGTGGAACGTCTGGAGCAGGTGGAGGTGAGCGTCGTGGCGGGCAGCGACCGGAACATCAAGATCACCAAGCCTTCCGACATGGACCTGGCCAGGCTCTTTCTGGCGGAAGAGGTCGAGCAGAAGAAAGCCTCGTGAGCGAGCATCGCACCGGCATCGGCTGGGACGTGCACCGGCTTGTCCCCGGGCGGCCGCTGATTCTGGGTGGTGTGAGCATTCCCTCCGAACTGGGCCTTGACGGGCACTCCGACGCCGACGTGCTGGCCCATGCGATCACGGACGCTCTTCTGGGCGCCGCCGCACTAGGCGACATCGGCCAGCACTTCCCCGACTCCGACCCTCGCTGGGCCGGCGCTGACAGTCTGCAGTTCATCCGCCAGGCGCGCGATTTGCTGCGTGCGGCAGGCTATGCCATCGTGAACGTCGATGCCACGGTGCTCCTCGAGCGCCCCAAGCTGAAGGATCACAGAGCCGCCATTCGGGAGTCGCTGGCCCGGGCCTTGGAACTCGACCCTGCCCGCGTTTCGGTGAAGTTCAAGACTGCGGAAGGGCTGGGCGCCGTCGGCGAAGGCCGCGCCGCGGAAGCCCAGGCGATCGCCACGATCGAAGCCCTGCGCTCTACCTGACGCCGGGGATTGTCGCGCCCTATTCCATCGCCTTTTTCAGCTTCTTTATCAGCCGATCGGCGACCTTGCGTTGTCCGCCTCGTTTCATTGCGCCGAACAGGAGACTGCGGTCCCCAGCTTCATCGGTCCACAGAATACTCTTCTCTTGCTTATCCAGCATGGAAATGGTTCCGGTAGCGTTGTCATGGAGACCAAGATACCGACCCGTAATCTGTGCTCCGGTCCCTTTCTTCTCGTCACCAATTCCCGTGAGAATTCCGTCGGCATCATTCTTATCCAGCACCACAGTGAGGCTGCCCTTGAATTGTTTGGCGATTTCAGCGCGCAGATATTGATCCAAGTCGTTGGGCATCTTTTCAATGTAGACTTTTCTTGATCGAGCGGAGGGACTGTGACCCCTGACCAAACGCGCAGGGTGTCCATGTGGAGGTGGCGACTACCGAAAGCAACAGGAATGACAGCAGAGTGTGAGCCCGCATATTTAGATACCTCATTATTCAATGAAAGGAACCCGATGAGCCGGGATATCCCTTATGGCCTGGCGGCCGTCAATAGTATACACACATTCGCCTCCCTCGGACTACTGTTTCACCCCGCTTTTGACGCGCGCCGCCAGGAATTCGTCTCCGGGGTTCCAGGTGGGGAGTTTGTCCAGGTTCGCGGCGCTCTGGCCCAACAGGAACACGAAACGGGCCATCTGTTCCATCCCGGAGAAATCCCAATCGTCCTGGTATTCATCCGACGGCTGGTGATAGTGCTTCTCGTTGTACTCCTCGAAGACCTTGGCGCCGTACCCCTCCGGCTTGCCGGCGAAGTCTTCGCCCTGTTTGACGGAGAACGCCGGGACGCCGGCTTGGGCGAAGGGGAAATGATCCGAGCGGTAGAATCCCCCCTGCTCGGGCCGCGGGTCGGGCCTTATGGCCAGATTCACTCGCTGGGCTGCTTCCTGAACCTGAGGCCAGAAAGTGGTCCGCTCCGCGCCGGCCACCACGACGTCCTTTGTGCGCCCGAATGGAAAGATCGCATCCACGTTGAGGGCCGCCGCCGTCTTACCGGGAGGGACAATGGGATGCTCGGCGTAATACTCGGAACCCCGCAGTCCGCCCTCTTCCGCCGTGACGGCCAGAAAGAGCGCCGAGCGCCGCGGCTTCTGCTCGAGCGAAGCCCACAGACGGGCAATTTCCAGCAGCATCGCGCACCCAGTGGCGTTGTCCACCGCCCCGTTGTAGATCGTGTCGCCATTCACCGCAGGGCCGATTCCCAGGTGGTCCCAGTGCGCGCTGAAGATGACCGTTTCTGAGGCTAGAGCCGGATCGCTCCCGGGCACGATGGCCGCCACGTTGGCCGTGTTGATGTCGCGGATCTTGCTCAGCATGCGTCCGCGGATGCGGAGTCCTAAGGGAATCGGTTTGAAGCTCCGCGCATCGGACAACTTCAGCAGTTCGGCGACGGTCCGGCCGGACATGGCCAGAAGCTTCTCCCCGGCGTCTTGCGTGACCCACCCCGCCAGGGCCAGCGCCGCTTCCCCGGGCTCGATCTTGACGTAGGGATTTTCCCGGCCCCAGGAATTCTTCACCACATCCCAGCCGTAGCCCGCCGTGGGAGTGGTATGAATAAGGATCGCTCCCACCGCGCCCATGCGCGCGGCCTGTTCGAACTTGTAGGTCCAGCGGCCGTAGTAGGTGAGCGCCTTGCCCCCGAACAGCTTCGGATCGCTGGAGGCAGGTTCGTTGGTGAACAGCACCAGCATCTTGCCGCGGACGTCGGCGCCTTTGAAGTCGTCCCACTGATACTCGGGAGCCACGATGCCATGGCCGGCGAACACAGCCTCCGCGTCAATTTCCTCCGAGGCGGTCTGCCGCTCGTTGGCGCCCACGAAATCCGCGGTCCAGCGCAAAGGTAGAGTCTTGCCTTTGCCCACGACGGACAGTTGCGAGCCGGACTGCGGCTCCACGCCCACTAGCGGCACACTTTGGAAATACGTTCCGCCGTCACCCGCGGGCTTGGCGCCCGCGAGCGCAAATTGCGTGGCCAGGTACTCGGTGGCGAGCAGGCCGCCGCGCGTGCCGACGCCGCGCCCTTCCAGCAGGTCGCTGGCCAGGAATTTGACGTGAGCCCGAATCCGGTCTCCTGAGATCTCCTGAATCTGGGCGGCCGCTGTCACAGCCAGGGCCAAGAGGAGGACGAAATGTCGCATGGTTATCCCTACCATTCCAGTTTACTTCGCCGGATTTCTCTTCGCGCTGATCCTCCCGATGTTGCCGCGGCAGCGTCAATCCGTTGTTGACCAATTGGCATTGAAATGCTAATATCCCTTGGGCGAACTTTCAGGAACTGCTCGGCATGGGGCAGTTAGGCCAGGTCGCGACGTAGGCCAGCGCAGCGGCCGGCGAGCTCGCTGAGTCACATGAAGTGCCAGAAGGGGAGAGAGACTAAATGTCTAAGAAAATCGTATATGGAACTGCGGTGGTTGCCGCGTTGCTGGCGGCTGCCCTCTTCGCCGCGGTTCCCCAGAATTTTGCTCCGGATTGGACGTTCCAGGGTTCAACCCTCAAGGGCTGGCACGTTTTGGGCCAAGCCGACTGGCGCGCCGAGAAGGGCGAACTCATCGGGACGCCCAAGAGCGCCAGCGGCGGTTGGCTCGTGCTTGACAATTCTTATCAGGACATCCAATTCTTTGCTTCATTCCGTTGCACCGGCAGTTGCAAGACCGGCGTGCTGCTCCGCGCTCAAAAGACCGCGAGCGGCATGAAGGGTATCTACGTCTCCCTGACTCGGGGGGATCTGGCTTCTTATCGTGTAACTCTGGATGCCCAGGGCCAGGAACTCAGCCGCGAGAGGCTGCGCCCCGCCTCGGGCCAGATTCGGTTTGCCTCGGATCAAAAGCCGCCCCAGCCCGGGGCAGGCGCCCCCGGTGGCGGCAGAGGTGGCCCGGGCGGTCGTTCCGCACCGGCCTTTAACCCCGAGGAATGGAACACGATTCAATTCGTTATGGATGCCGACATTCTCCGGCCAGCGCTGAGCTCGGCTAGCGCCGCCGCTGGCGCGGGCGGGCGTGGGGGCATGATCTCTGGCGGGGCCACCGACGACGACATGGCGGGCTTCGGCCCGGTGGCGCTGTACGTCGGCGGATCAGGGGAGGTGCGCTTCAAGGACGTCGCGCTCAAAGACCTGATGCCCAAGACAGAGCCCGTGGAGAGGGTTTCGAGCCGCTTCCGCATGCAGCGCATCAGCGACTTCTACTACGCCTGGTGCACCGCGGTTGCCGATTTCAATCGCGATGGCATCCTGGACGTGGTAGCTCCTCCGTTTTACTACCTCGGCCCCAACTTCACCGTGAGGCGGGAGATCCTGCCGGCCCACACCTATAACCCGAGTACGCAGTACACCGAGCACATGATCGTCTTTGCACACGACTTCACTGGGGATGGCTGGCCGGACGTCGTGAGCACCTATACCAATGGAAGGGCCATGTACCTGTATGTGAACCCTAAAGGCGAATCGCGGCGGTGGGACAAGCACGAAGTAATCTCAAGCTTTGGGACAGAAATTGGTGTCATGTATGATGTCGACGCGAACGGGATGCCCGATGCTGTATTTGCGAACCGGGATCGCGGTATCGTGTTTGCCACCCCGGATCCCGCCAATCCGACCGGACTGTGGAAGATAACCGAAGTCTCCGGTCCAGTTGAGAACTTTAACGCCCACGGGGTTGGAGTAGGCGATATTAACGGCGACGGGCGCTTGGACGTGCTGGCGCCCTCCGGTTGGTGGGAGCAGCCACCCAAGGGCACACCGGCGGGGCCGTGGAAGTTCCATGCGGCAAACCTCGGCAGGGGCTCCGGCGAGATGTCTGTGTACGACATCAACGGCGATGGTCTGAATGATGTAGTGACCCCTCTCACGGCGCACCAGTGGGGGATTTCCTGGTTTGAGCAGAAGCGGGACAGTGGTGGCAGCATCTCCTTCGTCGAGCACCCGATCATGGGCGACTTCTCGACCAAGAACGTGGGCAATGTGGTCTTCTCGGAACCGCATGCCTCGATCGCCACCGATCTTGATGGCGATGGAATTCCGGACTTCATCGTGGGCAAGCGCCACTTCTCCCATGAAGAAGGCTACAGCGATCCGGATCCCTACGGCCATTCCGTGCTCTATTGGTACCGGACGGTTCGCAATCCGAAGGCTCCCGGGGGAGCTGAGTTTGTTCCCGAGCTGATCCATAACCGCTCGGGTGTGGGTTCCCATTTTGTGGCTGTGGACGTGAATAAGGACGGCGCACCCGACGTCATCACCTCGACCAACAAAGGCACTCACATCTTCTATAACCGATTGCGCGCCGGCGCAGCGAAGCCGGCGGCCAAGAAGTAATCTGCGGTTCCACGGGGAGGCCTCGAACCAGGAGGGGTCTCCCCGGTGCGCTCACGCAGGAGAAGGGAATTCTGGACTACAATTGACTATCGTACTTACGGGTGCCATTCTCCGCTGTCGAAAACTTCCAGGAATACCAGGGGCTGCTGTGAGGGGCGATACCATGTCTGCAAAGGAGGCACACAGGAATGAATTTAGATCCTAAATCGAGCCCGGCGGAACAGAACTCCCGGCGGGACTTTCTGCAAAAACTTGGGGCCATGGCCGCCGTCGCGCCGGTTGCGGCCAACGCCGCCGCGCTGCCGCCAATGCCGCAGGTCCGCTTCGGCAAGCATATGGTTTCCCGCCTGATTATCGGAGGCAACACACTGGGCGGCTTGTCCCATCTGTCGAGAATGATCGACTTGGAGATGAGCGCATGGCACACCCCCGAGCGGCTGAACCAGACCTTCAAGCACTGTGAAGAGCTGGGCATCAACTGCATGGAATCCGGAAGGCGCATCCCCAAGTACAACGAAGAAATGGGCGGCAAGATGCTGTTCACCCTTCGCAACCAGGCGCCTCTGGACGAATCGATCCGGCCGGGCGCGGAGCCAAGGAGATCGCCCAGAGCGGATGCTTCGGCCTTCACCATGGAGGCGCGGGCGAGACCGGCACGGATGCCTGGTGGAGAAAAGGCCAGCTCGACAGGGTTCGGGAGTGGTGCAAGAGTGTGCGGGATTCGGGCCTGCTGGTAGCCATCACCAGCCACAGGCCGGAAGTGTTCATGGAAATCGAGTCCCAGAACTGGGACGTGGACTACTACATGACCTGCATGTACAAGTATGGCCGCACGCCGGCGGAATGGGAAAAGTCATTCGCCGCCAACCCGGGCATGGCGCCGGCTGAGCTTTACCATTCGAGGGAAGGCACTTCGGAGCATTACGGCGGGGAGACGGCGTTCACGCGCGGCGATCCGGCGGAGATGCTCAAGGTGGTGAAACAGACGAAGAAGCCGTGCTGGGTGTATAAGATCCTGGCTTCCGGCCGCCTCTGCGAGAAGCAGGAATTCGTGGAGGCAACATTTAAGTACTATTTCGCGAACATCAAGCCGACCGACGTGGTGGTGGTCGGGCACTACGACAAGCACGAAGACCAGTACGCCATCAACGCGGAGTACGTGCGGCGTTTCGGCCAGGTCGCGACCTAGGCCCGCGCCGGTCTAGGGAAATTTAGGTGTATGTTTATCAGGAAGGGGCGTGGCCCCGTGTTTGCTAAGGAGGCAGACAGGAATGAATTCAGAATCTAAAGCGAAGCCGGTGGGCGAGAACTCCCGGCGGGACTTCCTGCAGAAGATCGGGGCTATAGCTGCCGCCGCGCCGGTCGCGGCCAACGCCGTCGCGCCAGTTGCGGCCAACGCCGCCACTACGCCACCGATGCCGATGGTTCGTTACGGCAAGCATATGATTTCCCGCCTGATTATCGGAAGCAATACGTTGGGCGGCTTGTCGCATCTGTCGAGATTCATCGACTTGGAAATGCGGAAGTGGAACACGCCCGAGCAGCTGCTGGCGGACTTCAAGCATGCCCTGGAGGTGGGCATCAACTGCCAGGAATCCGGACGGCTGAATTTGGTCGAGCAGGTCAACAAGTTGGGCGTCGGCACCATGCTGTTTGCCAGCCGGGGCGAGGCAAGGTGGGAAGGCGCTTCTTGGACGTGGCAAGGTCGCGGCTGGCGTCATCCCAAAGAGATCGCCACGAACGGATGTATCGGGATTCACCACGGAGGAGGCGCCACCGATATCTTCTGGAGAGCGGGCAAGCTCGACAAAGTCCGGGATTGGTGCAAAATGGTGCGCGATACGGGCGTGTTGGTCGCGATCACCAGCCACCGGCCCGAAGTGTTCGACATCATCGAATCCCAGGACTGGGACGTGGACTACTACATGCCCTGCCTGTACAAGTACGGCCGCACCAAGGCGGAGTGGGAGCAGGCGTTCGCCTTCAACCCCGGCTTGGCGCCCGCGGAACTTGGCTACTCTAGGGAGGCGGATTGGCCCATTTACGGCGGGGAAACAGCCTTCACGCGCGGCGATCCCGCGGAAATGCTCAAGATCGTCAAGCAGAGCAAGAAGCCTTGCTGGGTGTATAAACTCCTGGCCTCCGGGCGTCTTTGCGAAAAGCCGGAATTCGTGGAGGCGACTTTCAAGCACGTCTTTGCGAACATCAAGCCGACCGATGCGGTGGTGGTCGGGCACTACACCAAACACGAGGACCAGTACGGCCTTAACGCGGAGTACGTGCGGCGTTTCGGTCAGGTCGCGACATAGGCCAGAGCCGCGGCCTACGAGATCGAAGACTCCCGCCTGCCGGTCACATGCAGTGTCACGAGGGAAGGAGACTCGATGTCTAAGAAACTTGCTTTTGGGATGACGGCGGTTGCCGCGCTCCTGATGGCGGCTCTGTTCGCCGCGGTTCCGTCGAATTTTGTCCCCGAATGGACCTTCCAAGGTTCCAGCCTGAAAGGCTGGCACGTGTTAGGTCAAGCCGACTGGCGCGCGGAGAAGGGCGAGCTCATCGGCACGCCCAAGAGCGCCAGCGGCGGCTGGCTCGTGCTGGATAGGTCTTATCAGGACATCGGTTTCTTTGCTTCGTTCCGCTGCGCCGGCAGTTGCAGGACCGGCGTGCTGCTGCGCGCCCAGAAGACCGAGACGGGCATGAAGGGCATCTACGTCTCGCTCACTCAGGGAGACCTGGCCTCATACCGCGTGACCCTGGACGCCCAAGGCCAAGAACTCAGCCGCGAGCCGCTGCGGCCCGCCGGGGGCCAGCTTCGATATGCCCCGGATCCCAAAACCGCCAAGCCCGCCGTACCCTCTGCCGCTCCCGGCAGGGTCCCGGGCGACCGCGGACCTGTGTTTAACCCCGAGGAATGGAACACCATTCAACTCATCCTCGACGTTGATCTCCTGAGACCTATGCTGGGATTGGCCGGCGTGGTACCTCCCTTCGGCGGCGGCCTCCCCGGGGGCGCCACGGAGGACATGGCGGGCTACGGCCCGGTGGCGCTCTACATCGGCGGATCAGGGGAGGTGCGATTCAAAGACGTTGCCTTTAAGGACCTGTTCACAAGTCGGAGCCCTTGGAAAGGGTTTCGAGCCACTTCCGGATGCAGCGCCTCAGCGACTTCTACTACGCCTGGTGCGCCACCTCTGCCGACATCAATCATGATGGCGTCATGGATGTGGTGGCGGGTCCCGTTCTATTATCTCGGCCCCGATTTCACCCAGAGACGTGAGTTTATGGCTTCCCGTACGTACAACGTGAGCACGGAGTACGCGTCCGATATGGTCGATTTTGCGCACGACTTCACCGGGGATGGCTGGCCCGACATCTTGGTCACCCGCGGAAGGCCCCTGTGGTTATACGTCAACCCGAAGGGCGAATCGCGCCGCTGGGACAGCTACCTGGCGGTCCCCAACGTCTCGACGGAAATCGTGGTGCTGCATGACGTGGACGGCGACGGCATGCCCGATCTCCTTTACGGGGGCCGCAACGGCATCGAGTTCGCCAGCCCCGATCGCGCCAATCCGACTGCCACGTGGAAGGTGACCAACGTCTCCGGTGAAACCAGCATTAACATACACGGCATCGGCGCCGGCGACATTAACGGTGACGGGCGCAAGGACGTTTTGGTCCCTTCCGGCTGGTATGAGCAGCCGCCCAAGGGCACCCCGCCGGGGCCGTGGAAGTTCCATGCGCAAGACTTCGGCCACGGCAGCGCCGAGATTTGCGTGTATGACGTCAATGGCGATGGTCTGAATGATGTGGTGACCGCGCTTTCGGCGCACCTGTACGGGATCGCCTGGTTTGAACAGAAGCGGGCCGTCGGCGGCGGCATCTCCTTTGTGCAGCACCCGATCATGGGCGACTTGTCGACGAAGAGCGCGGGCAACGTGGTCTTCTCGGAGCCGCACGCCACGATCATCTCCGATCTCGACGGAGATGGAGTTCCGGATTTCCTCGTGGGCAAGCGCCACTTCTCGCATACCGAGAGCTACCTCGACCCCGATCCCTATGGCCCGGCGGTGCTCTACTGGTACCGGACGGTTCGCAATCCCAAGGCTGCTGGCGGAGCCGAGTTTGTTCCGGAGCTGATCCACAACCGCTCGGGCGTGGGTTCGCATTTTGCGGCTGTGGACCTGAACAAAGACGGCGCGCCTGACATCATTACCTCGGGAAACAGGGGCACGTTCATCTTCTTCAACAGGTTGCGCGCTAGCGCAAGCCAAGCCAGCGGCAAAGAAGTAGTTCGCGATGTAAACCGGCCGGCGCGCTGGATTTCGAAAGCCCGCAGTGGCAAAATCGATAAGGGGGGTGGGGTGATGAAACGGCGAGAGTTTTTGATTGGTTCCGCCATGGCGATGGCCGCTGGCAGCGCGCGGGGACAGCGCGCGGATCCAGCCAAATTGAGTCGCATCGGGGTCATGAGCCTCTGTTTCGATCCGTTTCTAAAGAGCGCCGCGCGTCCGAGTGATCCGAAACAAACGGTTGACATCCTGGACTTCGCCGACATGGTCGCCGATCGCTACGGCATCCATTGGGTGGAATTTCAGCACACCGATTTTGATTCGACCGAGCCCAAATACTTCCAGGAGTTCCGTGGGCCGGGTGAAAAGGGCGAAGTCGCGGATCAATCAAATCAACCTGGAGTTCGCAAATCGGCACATTTCGACCCCGGATCCGCTGCTCCGGCTGGAAACCATCGACCTCGCCAAGAGATGGATCGACCACGCTGTGGCGCTTGGCTGTCCACGGGTCATGATGAACCAGGACACTCTTGCGCCCAAGGTAAGGCAATCCGCGATCGAGACGCTGAAGACGATCAACGCCTACGCAAGTTCGCGGAAGGTCTCCGTGACCTTTGAACACCGCTGGGCGACTTGGCGCGGCGGCTCCCCAATGTGCCTTGGGACATTCTGGTGGAGGTGATCAAGGCCTCCGGGAGCTATGCAAACCCCGATTGCGGAAACTTCCCGGACAAAGCGTCACGTGACGCCGCGTTGCCCGTCATGTATCGCCTCACATCGGGTGGCAGCCACGTCAAGCACTTCCCCGAGAAGTTCGACACCACTGAGGCCATCAAAATGTCGAAAGACGCTGGGTACAAGGGCTCTTACGATCGAAGAAAGAGGCTTTAATAGTCCCGATCCCTACGTGGGGGTGCAAACCGTTGTGGACCTTCTGCTCGCCAATATTTAGCGCTGAGTCGTGGCGCCGGCGCCTTACGTCCTAAAGGCGTATAGCCCTGCTTTTGCAGAAAAGCCTTGGCAATCCTGGCGGTCTCCATGGCCGGCACCGGCATGCCGGTTGAGGGATCCAGTTCGACCATAACCATGCCTTTGAGGGCCCCCTTGCTCTCCATCAGGTCCAGAATCGCCGGCGAGGTCCACCTTTCCCTGGCCCAGCGGGCAGTAGCCTGCATAGTGTTCGCCGCCATTGTAGTCCTTCAGGTGCAGGTGTTCGATTACGGGCAGAAAATCCTTTACGATCTGCACCGGGTCGACTCCTCCCTTGAGGAGTTGCCCGACATCGAAGCCGGCTTTCACGACCCGCGTATCGATCGCGTCCATGATGCCGTACACCTCGTCGCGCTTCTCCACCATCGTGCCCGTGTGCTGGTGCAGCACCGCCTGCAGCCCGAGATCGGCCATGGCCTTGGCTGCCTCATTCAGCGCGTTCGCGATGTTGGCCTTATGCTCGTTGAAATTGTAGTCTGCGCCGCGCCTGCCGCTGGCGTTCATCAGGACGATTCGGGCTCCCAGCTTTCTTGCCGCCGTGCCCTGCTGCACCATGGTCTGGATCGACGTCCTTGAGCCTGGCGGGCACCGCACAGTCGGGGCTGGCGACGATGGCGATCAGCGGAAGATTGTGTACTTCTGCAACAGACGGCCCATGCTTCCGTCCGCATCCATGCCCGCAACGGCGTTGCCGAACAGTTCCACTCCGTGATAGCCCAGGCCGGAGATGTCCCTAATGATGGTTTCGACCTGCTCAACATCGACCGCCGGTCCCCCCCCACTCCAGCCCCGGCCGGTGGGGCGCTGCGGGCACGAGGAGCGCCTCCTCCGAACTTCATCCAGGTGATGCCGGTGTGGCCGATCAAGAGCTTCCTCGGTTTCTGGGCCGAGACTGGCGGCAACGTGGCTGCGCCCATGCCGAGCGCCATGGTCTTGGCGAAAATGCGGCGACTGAGTCGATTTTCCATATGCTTTTTGGAATTCCTTGTCTGGTTTGGCCCCTGGCCTCCGTTCGATTATAGATCCAAACGCCTCCTTAGTGGGGCAAACACTTTCCTGGGCCGCTGGAGTCGGCGCGAACGAAAAAAACGCAGAGGTAAAGCTAAATAGGACTTCCCAAATTCACGACTCGGAGGTATACTCAGCCGAGGGTCAGTAAGCTAGAACGGAAACGGGGGGGTAGGGATACCGTCGGGGGTCTATCGACGTCAGAGCACCGGTCAACCCGGCAGCGGCCCCACTTCGTCCGTCAATAGTCTCAATAACGCATAACCTGCGGAAGGAGTTTCCATGAACAAAGGTCTTGCCCCTAAACGGGGTCTGCTTAGCCATCGCCTCTCGCTTTTTGGGGCGTTGGCGCTGATATGCCTTCTGGCGTTTTGCAGCCAGTCGGCCAATGCTCAAGCAGTTTTCGGCTCGCTGGTCGGTAGTGTGACCGACGCGAGCGGCGCGGCCGTTCAAGGCGCGAGTGTCAGGGTCATCCTGACGTCAACGAATGATGCCCGCACCGTCCTGACGAACGACACGGGCGCCTACACGGTCTCTTCGGTGACACCGGGCACCTACCGGGTCGAAGTCAGCAAAGCCGGTTTTCGCTCCTTTGCCGCCCCGAGTGTCCTGGTCAACCAGAACAACATCGTTCGTGTCGACGCGCAGCTCCAGGTCGGCGCACTGACGGAGACGGTTGAAGTCACCGCCACCACCGCCGTGCTCCAGACGGACCGCGCGACGATCATCTGGCGAGGTCACCACCCAGCACTTGATTGACCTGCCACAGCCCAACCGGACGTACCTGGGGTTGATGGAGATGGTTCCCGGCACGGAGATGCCCGCCGGGCAGCTCAGTGGCGGGACCAACAATCCGTCCAAGGGCATGACGTTTGGGTTCAACGGCACCGGAACCAGTTCCAATACGGTCCGGATCGAGGGCGTCAACGCGGCGAATTTCTGGAGCACGAGCAACCAGTCCTACGTGCCTTCCATTGAAGCCATCGAGAACGTCAACGTCTCGACCAACGCCAGCGATGCCGAGCAGGCCATGGCCGGCGGCGCATCGGTGAGCGTGAGGCTCAAGAGCGGCAGCAATGACCTCCACGGGGCGCTGTTCTGGTACAACAGCAACTCCAGGTTTGAGGCGAGAAACTTCTTCGCTCCCGCTTCCGCCGGACCCAAGCCTCCCCCCCTCAACAACAACAATGCGGGCGGCAACATGGGCGGCTACCTGATCAAGGACAAGCTGTTCTACTTCGGCAGCTATGAAGGAGATTTTGCGCACACGGCGGATTCGGCGCTGCTCTCCATCCCCAATAAAGCGCAGCTCGGGGGCGACATGAGCGGCTCGGCCAACCCCATTTACGATCCCCTCACGGGGAACGCCGATGGCAAGGGCCGGACGCCATTCGCGAACAATTTCATTCCGGCAAACCGCATCGACCCGGTTACAAGTAGGATCATTCCGGACATTCCCGCGACGAACAATGGAGGTTCGGCGGTCATCAACAACTACTACATGAACCGGAAGACGATCTATAACCTGCACAAGGTTGACACCAAGTTCGATTTCAACGCCACCGACAAGCTGAGGCTGTATGCGCGCTATGGCAAACAGCCGTATTACAACTTCCAGCAGCCCATTTACGGTGAAGTGCTGGGCGGCAACGCCGGCTTCCCGCAGTCGGGCGCTGGAAACTACCTTCAGCACGGCCACGGTGTGACGGTTTCCGGATCTGGAACTTATGTGGCGAGCTCTACGCTGGTGATCGACGCCACCTGGGGCTTCGTCAAATCGCACCAGCAGCTTTTCCCGAACAAGTTCAACGAGAGGTATGGCGCTGACGTGCTGAAGATCCCCGGCGCGAACCAGGGCCCTCTCCCCTGGGCCGGCGGTGTTCCGAATTTCCAGATCGACGGCGGTTTTGTCACCATGGGCATGTCGTACCCGGCGCTGGAATACATCCAGCCCCTGTACGAGTACACGGGCAACATCAGCAAGATCGCGGGATCGCACACGATTCGAGCCGGCGCCGACTTCATGACCATGAAGCCGAAGCACATCGAACTCCGGGAGAACAGGTATATTTTCAACGGAGCCTCGACCATTCTGAACGGCGGTCCCGGCGCGAATCCCTACAATACGCTGTCCGACTTCCTGCTGGGCCGGTTCAATAGCGCGTTTCAGTGGAAGCAGATTCTGCAGCCCTATCTGAAGATGCCCAGTAAGAATTTCGCGATGTACGTGCGCGATCAGTGGCAGGTGAACCGTAAACTGACGCTGAACTATGGCCTGCGCTGGGAGAAGTATCCTGTGCCTAACAGAGATGAGACAGGCATCTACTTCTGGGACATCAACAACAACACGGTGCAGGTGTGCGGCGAGGGCGGGACTCCCAGGGACTGCGGGATCAAAGTTTCGAACAAGATATTCGCTCCCAGCTTCGGGGATCGCCTACCGGCCAACCCAGAAGTTCGTGATCCGCGCGGGATACTCCCTTAGTCCCGAGCAGACCAGCATGGCGAGAGGGCAGATGCAAGCCTTCCCGGGCGAGGTCCGGCTGGACCTCAACGCCCTCAACTCCTCGTATGGCTCGGGCGGCACGCTGAGCACGGGTTTCCCGATCATTCCCGCCCCAGTGGGGAATAACGGCGTCTATGTCATTCCCCCGAACACTGGCAATATCACCGCGATCAACTCCAACAAGAACTACACCCGCGGCTATTTCCAGTCGTACAACTTCATGATTCAAAGGGAGTTCGCCGGAGGAATTCTGGGCCAGGTGGGTTATGTGGGGACGCACTCCGTCCACCTCCAAAGGGCCTTGAACGTCAACTACGCCACAATCGGCGGCGGCAATGCCAGCCTGCCTCTGGCCAAGTTCAGCCAGCTCTCTACCAACCTGACAACCTTCTTCTTTGACGGGACCGCGAAATACAATTCACTCCAAGCCACGGTCACCAAACGGCTTAGCCACGGTCTGTCACTGAATTCCGCCTACACCTACTCGAAGTACATCTCGCTCGCCAGCTCCATTCGGATCCCGGGGTATGATGCGCGGAACTACTACACAGCGGGAGGAGACCGTACGCACCATTTGATCCTCAGCGGCTCCTATGAGCTGCCGTTCGGCAAGGGCAAGTCGCTTGGGCAGCAGCCCATAGCGGCCGCCATCTTGGGCGGGTGGAGCGTGAACGGGATCTTCAATCGCTGGTCCGGCGCGCCCTTCACGGTCAGCTCTTCCGCTTCTTCCTGCAATTGCCCCGGCAATTCGCAGACCGCGGACCTGATCAACCCGGATGTGGCGGTCGTCGGCAGGGGCGTGGGCGGCACGAGCACCTCGGCCAATCTCGCCAATGCCTACTTCGATCCCCTGGCCTACAGGGCGGTCACCGGCGCCCGTTTCGGGACCGGGGGCTTTAACCAGCTTCGCGGCCCGGGTCATCAGCAACCTGGACATGAGTGTCTTCCGCACCTTCTCGATAACGGAACGCTTCAGGACTCCAGTTCCGCGCCGAAGCACTCAACGTCAGCAACTCGCCGCACTTCGCCAACCCTTCGGGTTTGAACGTGTCGAACATGTCCTTGAATTCCGATGGCACGCTGAAGGCCCTGGGCGGATTCAGTCAGATCACCTCCGGGGCTCCGCTCGGCCGTGTGATCGATCAGAGGTATTTCCGGTTCGGCTTGCGGCTGGGCTGGTAATCGCTTCCATTTCTCCGGGCCGGCAGATCTTGAGTCTGCCGGCCCGGTCTTTCTGTTCCCCTCCAATCCCCCCTTGGCATCCGCCGCAGCAGCCCCCTTCTCGTTTAAATTAAACATTTTACATCTAAAGAGCGAGAAAAAGCTTCCAAAAGTCCAAAGTTGGATGTATACTTCTTCCCAGTCGGGAAGTCGAAACGGGAAGACAGGGGAGAGGGATACCGGTCGGGGGCTTGATGCAGCCTGATCACCGGGATACCCGGCGCGGCCGGATCAGTCCACCTTTTGCTTCAATGACGCCCAACCTATGAAGGAGGTGCTATGAACAACCAATTTGCGCGCGCTCCATTTCTTGGGGTGCTGACGCTCGTTTGCCTTCTGGCGCTTTGCAGCCAGCCGGCTAATGCTCAGGCGGTTTTCGGCTCGATGGTCGGCAGCGTGACCGACGCAAGCGGCGCGGCCGTACAGGCTGCGAGTGTCAAGATCACTCTGACATCAACGAATGATTCCCGTACCGTCCAGACGAACGACGCGGGGGCATACACAATCTCCTCGGTGACACCCGGCACCTACCGGGTCGAAGTCAGCAAAGCGGGATTTCGCGCCTTTGCCGCACCGAGTGTCCTTGTCAACCAGAACAACATTGTTCGTGTTGACGCGCAGCTCCAGGTCGGCGCACTGACGGAGACGGTTGAGGTCACCGCCACCACCGCCGTGCTCCAGACGGACCGCGCGACTATCAGTGGCGAGGTCACCACTCAGCACTTGATAGATCTGCCACAGCCCAACCGGGCCTTCACGGGGTTGATGGAGATGATCCCCGGCACGGAGTTGCCCGCCGGGCAGCTCAGTGGTGGGACCAACAATCCTTCCAAGGGCATGACGTTTGGGTTCAATGGCACGGGAACCTCTTCCAATACGATCCGGATCGAGGGCGTCAACGCGGCGAATTTCTGGAACGGGAGCGCCCAGTCCTACGTGCCTTCCATTGAAGCCATCGAGAACGTCAACGTCTCAACCAACGCCAGCGATGCCGAGCAGGCCATGGCCGGCGGCGCTTCCGTGAGCGTGCGTCTCAAGAGCGGCAGCAATGACATCCACGGGACGGCGTTCTGGTATAACAGCAACTCGGCATTCGAGGCGAGAAACTTCTTCGCGCCCGCGTCCGCGGGACCCAAGCCTCCCCCCCTCAACAACAACAATGCGGGCGGCAATATGGGCGGCCGCATTATCAGGGACAGACTGTTCTACTTCGGCAGTTATGAAGGAGATTTCGCGCACACGGCGGATTCGGCGCTGCTTTCCATCCCCAATAGAGCGCAGCTCGGGGGCGACATGAGCGGCTCGGCCAACCCCATTTACGATCCCCTCACGGGGAACAGCCGATGGCAAGGGCCGGACGCCATTCGCGAACAATTTCATTCCGGCGGACCGCATCGACCCGGTTACAAAGAAGATCATTCCGGACATCCCCGCAACGAACACAGGAGGTTCGGCGGTCACAAACAACTACTACATGAACCGGAAGACGATCTATAACCTGCACAAGCTCGACACCAAGTTCGATTTCAACGCCACATCCAAGCTGAGGCTGTATGCGCGCTATGGGAAACAGCCGTATTACAACTTCCAGCAGCCCATTTACGGTGAAGTGCTGGGCGGCAATGCCGGATTCCCGCAGTCGGGCGCTGGAAACTACCTTCAGCACGGCCACGGTGTGACGGTTTCCGGCTCTGGAACTTATGTGGCGAGCGCGTCGCTGGTGATCGATGCGACCTGGGGCTTCGTCAAATCGCATCAGCTCCTGTTCCCGAACAAAGTTGATGAGAGGTATGGCGCCGACGTGCTGGGCATTAAAGGCGCAAACCAGGGCCCACTGCCTTGGGCCGGCGGCGTTCCGAATTTCCAAATCGAACGATTTTGTAACCATGGGCATGTCGTATCCGGCGCTGGAATACTTCCAGCCGCTGTACGAGTACACGGGCAACGTGAGCAAAATCGCAGGGGCGCACACGATTCGAGCTGGCGCCGACTACATGACCATGAAGCCGCAGCACATTGAACTCAGGGAGAACAGGTTTATTTTCAACGGGGCCTCGACTATTCTGAACGGCGGTCCCGGCGCAAATTCCTATAACAATCTGTCCGACTTCCTGCTGGGCAGGTTCAATAGCGCGTATCAGTGGAAACAGATTCTGCAGCCCTATCTGTTAATGCCCACTAAGAATTTCGCGATGTACGTGCGCGATCAGTGGCAGGTGAGCCGTAAACTGACGCTGAACTTCGGCGTTCGCTGGGAGAAGTATCCTGTGCCCAACAGGGATACGACAGGCATCTACTTGTGGGACATTCCCAACAACACGGTGCAGGTTTGCGGCGAGGGCGGGACTCCCAGGGACTGCGGGATCAAGGTTTCGAACAAGATATTCGCCCCCAGCTTTGGTGTCGCCTACCGGCCAACTGAGAAGTTCGTGATCCGCGCGGGCTACTCCCTTTCTCCGGCGCAGGACAGCATGGGGAGAGGGCAGATGCAAGCGTTCCCGGGCGAGGTCCGGCTGGACATGAATCCCGCCAACTCCTCGTATGGCTCGGCCGGCGCGCTGATCGGGGGTTTCCCGCTCATTCCCTACCCAGTCGGGACCAATGGCGCGTATGTGATTCCCCCGAGTACGGGTAATCTGAGCTCCATCAACTCCAACAAGAACTATGTGCGCGGCTATTACCAGTCGTACAACTTCACGATTCAAAGGGAGTTCGCTTGGGGACTTCTCGGCCAAGTGGGTTATGTCGGGACGCACTCCGTCCACCTGCAGAGGTCGTTGAACATCAACTACGGCCAAGTCGGCGGCGGAACTGCCAGCCAGCCTCTGTTCAAGTTCAACAACACGTCCAGCGGTTCAACTCTGTTCTTTGACGGGACCGCTAAATACAACTCGCTCCAAGCCACGCTTACCAAACGGCTTAGCCAGGGTTTGTCATTGAATGCCGCCTACACTTACTCGAAGTACATTTCGCTGGCCAGTTCCATCCGGATCCCCGAGTATAATTTCAGGAACATGTACACAGCGGGAGGGGACCGCACCCACCATCTGATCGTCAGCGGCTCCTATGAGCTGCCGTTCGGCAGGGGCAAGGCAATTGGGCAGCAGCCCGTCGCGGCCGCCATCCTGGGCGGGTGGAGCGTGAACGGGATCTTCAATCGCTGGTCCGGGGCGCCCTTCACGGTCAGTTCCTCCGCTTCTTCCTGCAATTGCCCCGGCAATTCGCAGACCGCGGACCTGATCAACCCGAATGTGAAGGTTGTCGGCAGGGGCGTGGGCGGCACAGTCACCTCGGCCAATCTCGCCAATGCGTACTTCGATCCGCTGGCTTACAGGGCGGTCACCGGCGCTCGTTTCGGGACCGGGGGCTTTAACCAGCTTCGTGGCCCGGGTATCAGCAACCTGGACATGAGTGTCTTCCGCACGTTCACGATGACGGAACGCTTCAGGCTCCAGTTCCGCGCCGAGGCGCTCAACGTCAGTAACTCGCCGCACATGGCGAACCCCAACGGCAACGTGTCGCACATGTCGTTGAATTCCGATGGCACGCTGAAGGCATCTGGGCGGATTCAGCCAGATCACCTCCGCGGCGCCGGTCGGCCGTGTGCTCGATCAGAGGTATTTCCGTTTCGGCTTGCGGCTCAACTGGTAGTCGCTTCCATTTGTCCGGGCCGGCAGATTCAAGATCTGCCGGCCCGGTTCTTCTCCACCTGCCTCGGTCCAAAGACCTCATGTAAGATGATAGTAGACAATCTGTGTCCGCAGTCAGGATGAACATGGGGCGATGGCATATTTTCACGTTAGGCGCTGTAGTTGCGCTCTTTGCCCTGGCGGGCGAATGGGCCGGCGCCGATCACCATTGATTATCCGGAGAGTGGGTCGATCTTCCCGCCTGAATTTGTCGCCCCGACTTTCATGTGGCGTGACGCCTCCGCGAGCGCCAAATTGTGGCGGATCGATGTCACATTCGGCGACGGGTTGCCCGCCATCCGCGCCCTATCCAAAGGAGAACGTCTGCGCATCGGCGAAATCGACAAGCGTTGCATTGCGCCCAACAATGAACTCCCGAAGCTGACGCCGCGCGAAGCCGCTTCCTGGATCTGGAAGCCGGACGCCGCGACCTGGGCGGCGATCAAGAAGCGTTCCGTGAGCCGTCCGGCAACGGTGACAATTACCGGCTTCCCGAATGAGCAGGCGAAACAGCCCCTTTCGCGCGGCTCGGTCACCATCCAGACGTCGAAAGATCCGGTGGGCGCGCCCATCTTCTACCGGGACGTCCCGTTGATGCCCGCGGAGACGGAAAAAGGGATCATCAAGCCCATCGATCAGGCGAAACTGCCGCTGATCGGTTGGCGGCTGCGCAACGTGGGTGAATCCCGCAGCCGGCTGCTCCTGACGGGCATGTACACGTGCGCCAATTGCCACTCTTTCTCGCTCGACGGCAAGACATTGGGGATGGATCTGGACGGGCCGAAGAACGACAAGGGCATGTACACGCTGGTTCCCATCCAGGCAGCAGATGTCGATCGGGACCAAGGACGTGATTGAGTGGCGTACTTCCACAGGGAAGCTGA
Source organism: Bryobacterales bacterium (assembly GCA_963744775.1). GTDB lineage: Bacteria > Acidobacteriota > Terriglobia > Bryobacterales > Bryobacteraceae > CAVUVG01. The sequence goes on along the minus strand of CAVUVG010000006.1, from coordinate 35,147 downwards.
CGGGCGAGATCCGGCTTGGTTTCATGTCGCAGGTTTCCCCGGATGGGCAATATGTCGTGACCATGATCTACGGGCCGGGCGCCGCGCAAAAAAGCTCACTGCAGAACTTCTACACCGCCAATTTCAAAGACTATCGATTCCTGCAGGTGTTCTATCCGACCCGCGGGATCCTGGCCTGGTACAGCCGGGAGACAGGGATACTGCAGCCCTTGCCTGGCGCCGATGATCAGCGCTATGTGCACACGAACGCCGTCTGGAGTCCCGACGGGAAATACCTGGTGTTCGCCAGAGCGGAAGCGCGCGACGCCTATCCGCCGGGCAGCAAGCTGGCTGCGCGCTCCAACGATCCGAATGAGACCCGGATCCAGTACGATCTCTACCGGATTCCCTTCGACGGAGGCAAGGGAGGGCAGCCGGAACGCATTGTGGGCGCTTCGCAGAACGGGATGAGCAACGGCTTTCCCAAGGTCTCGCCGGACGGCCGCTGGATCATCTTCGTCCAATGCAAGAACGGGGAACTGATGCGTCCTGACGGCCAGCTTTACATCGTCCCGGTGACGGGCGGGGAGGCGCGGCGGCTTAGGGCCAACACCCCGCTGATGAATTCCTGGCACAGCTTCTCGCCCAATGGCCGGTGGCTGGTGTTTTCCTCCAAGAGCCGCGGTCCCTATACGAAGATGTTTCTGACGCATCTGGACGAAGAGGGCAATTCCACGCCGGCGATCCTGATCGAAGACGCCACGGCAGCGAACCGCGCCGTGAATATCCCGGAGTTCGTGAACATCCCGCCGGATGGAATGCTGAAGATCGATGTTCCGGCCACCGAGTTTTACCGCCGCTACAATGTCGCTTGGGAATCGGCGCAGAAGGGTCAGTATGAGGCGGCGATCGGCGAGTGGAGGAAGGCCCTGGAACTCAGTCCCGGTGAAGCCAGCATCCACTCGAACCTGGGGGTCGCCCTGGCCAGGGCAGGAAAGCCGGGCGAAGCAATCGCTGAGTATCAGAAGGCCCTGGAGATCAACCCGAACTCCGTCGAGGTTCACAACCGCCTGGGGATGGCGCTGGCCGATACAGGGAAGTTTGACGAAGCCCTCGCGCACTACCAGAAGGGCCTGGATCTCAGGCCCAAGGACGCCAGCGACTTTGATGTCGCGACCGTTTACGATTTCATGGGAAGAGCGCGGGCCGGAAAAGGCGAGATGGCCGAGGCTCTCAAGGATTTCGAAAGAGCAATTCAGCTCCGTCCGGGCTTCGGACCACATCTCTACGACTACGCGCTGGCTCTGACCCAACTGGGTAGATTTAACGAAGCGCAGGATTCCGTTCAAGCCGCGCTTCGCGCCGCCCCGGATCTAGCGGAAGCGCACGTATTACTGGGCGGGCTTCTGGTGAGAAAGCAGCAGTTGGTGGAGGCAGTGCGCGAGTATCAACAGGCGCTCAGATTGCGGCCGGACTTCAGCCGGGCGCATTGGGACCTGGCAACGATCCTGGCGGCGCAGAAAGACATCCAAGGCGCCGTGCAACATCTTCGTGAGGCAGCCAAGGCCAGCGACCCGGCGCTCGCCCAGGCGGCGACCCAGGCGCTTCAGCAGCTCGAGCAGCGTTAGAGGGAGCCGAACTCCCCTTTCCAAGTGACCTCGCGGCGCTTGTCCATCGCGGCCCTCCCCAGCAGGCCAATCATCGTGCTGCGGGCCGCCAGGTTGGCCATGTTTTCCGGCTTCCCGCTCGCGATCCTCGACAGGAACGCTTCGATGGCGTCTATCGTGATGTCACGCTTGACCGGGATGGTTTCGATCTTGCCGGGACCTCGGTGGTGGACCAATCTCAGGCGGGACGTTTCGAGCAGGCCTTTTGTCCCCGTGAATTCCTCGCCGACGCGCCGGAAGCCCGTGGGGCTGAGCTGATTCGCCTCGAAGTTTACGTGGAGGCCATTGGGGAACTCGAAAGACAGCGTCAGGTGGTCGTAAATCTCAAATGTCGTGCGCACCTTCCGCCCGCCATAACCCATAGCGCGGAGCGGGGGGGCGCCGATGAACCAATGCAGGTCATCCAGAATGTGGCAGTCCTGCTCAATCAGGAAGTCGCCGGAGAGGTCGCGGTAAGCGAACCAGTTGCGCAGTTTCTCCACCTTGGGATCCGCGTAGGTGCCACGCGTGAACGGGTCCCTGTCGATCCAGAAACCGCGCGCGTTGATCAGTTCGCCAATCTCCCCCGCCTGGAGCCGCTTGTACGCTTCCAGGTAGACCGGACCGTATCGCTGCTGAAAGCCGAAGAAGAGCACCTTCGCCGGGTCGGCCTTGCGTCCGGTCGCCATGACCTTCTTGCAGCCTTCCAAATTGACGCCCGCCGGTTTCTCGCAGTACACGTGTTTGCCGGCTTGGACTGCGGCGGCGAGCATTCGCGGATGCTCGTAAGGGGGCGTCGCGATGATTACCGCGTCGACATTGGAGGCCAGGAGCTTCTCAAAATCCTTGTAGATGGCGGGATTCTGTGCCTTGATCTTCTCTACGGCGGGTTGGATGCGATCTTCGAATAGGTCGCAGACCGCGGTGATCTGCGCCCGGGGATCCGCGTGAACGATGGAAGCATCGTAGGTGCCGCGGTTACCCGCGCCGACCAACCCAACCGAAATCTTGGAATTGGCTTGTGTGCCTTTCACAACCGCGGGAGGCACAATCGAGAACACAGCCGCCCCGGCCCCGGCCGACCTCAGCAAATCGCGGCGCGAAACCGGCCGCTGATGAATCTTCATAAAGACCTCCCAATCCACGGGCCGCTACTGCATGCCCTTTTCCTTATCGCCCAAACGGTGTCAGCGTGTCAAACGGGAGATCCGGCGGAATCCGGGAAACAGGGGAACGCAGGCTTGTTGACAGTCAATGACTGCCATGCTAGCCTCCGGTGTGACACGCGGCGCAGCCGTCGTGCGTGTCACGCAAGGTTCAATGAGCTACACTTACCCGCAAATCGCGAAGATGATCGATCACTCTTTGCTCAACCCGCTGCTGACCGATGCGGAGTTGGAAGCGGGTTGCCGCCTGGCTCGGGACTACGATGTAGCTTCGGTCTGTATCAAACCCTATTTCCTGAAGCGCTGTTCTGAGTTGCTCGCGGGGAGTTCGGTTGCCGCCAGCACCGTGATCGGATTCCCCCACGGAGGGAATATGACCGCCATTAAGCTGGCCGAGGCTGAGCAGGCGCTGCGGGACGGCGGTACGGAATTGGACATGGTCGTGAACGTTGGGAAAGTGCTCGGCGAAGACTGGGCCTATGTCCGCCAGGACATTGAAGCGGTGGTGGAGGCGGCCCATCAGGCGGGCGCGATCGTTAAGGTAATTTTTGAGAATTGCTACTTGCAGGACAAGCACAAGATCCGCCTGTGCGAGGTTTGCGCCGAGCTGGGCGCGGACTTCGCCAAGACCTCCACGGGATACGGAACCGGGGGCGCGACCATCGAGGACCTGAAATTGATGCGGGCGCATTTGCCGGCGAGCGTCCAGGTCAAGGCGGCGGGCGGGATCCGCACGCTAGACGGGCTGCTGGAAGTTCGCTCCCTCGGCGTCGCCAGGGTCGGCGCATCGCAGACAGCCAAAATGCTGGATGAATGCAAGCGGAGGCTCGCGCTACCCTAATCGAACGTAAGAAAGGATAGATCTATGGCAGATAAAGGTATTAGTGGGTTCGAGTGGCCTTCGTTCCGGCCACCGCTTGAAAAGTATAAGCTCGACTATGGTATCGGCATCGTGGGTTACGCCGGTATTGTTCGCGCACAACACCTTCCCGCCTATCGCCTGGCTGGTTACCGTGTGGCCGCCGCAGCCGACATCAAGGCGGATCGCAGGGAGCTGGCGAAACTGGATGGAATCCCTCACGTCTACGAGGATTACCGCGAATTGTTGCGCCGCGACGACGTCGATATCATCGACTGCGCCGTGGATCATTCCATGATGGACGTGCGCGTCGCCATTCTCAAGGACGCGGCCAAGGCCGGTAAGGCAGTATTGATGCAGAAGCCGATGGCCACGGACCTCAAGACTGCCGAAGAGATGGTCAAGATCGCCGAAGATGCCGGGATTCCCTACGCGGTCAATCAGAATCTCAGATTCGATCCGGCCATCTACCTCACCAAGCAGTTCCTCGCATCGGAGCGCTTCGGCAAGCCCGGCTTTATACAGTTCGCGAATCTCTCGATCGAGGGTCCCAAGTTCGGCTTTGGCCCCGACGGTATCGTGCAGGCATGGCAGATTCACGGGCTCGACTCCGTGCGTTGGCTGTCGGGCGGCGAGCCGGTCTCGATTTACGGCACGAACCGGAATAACGCCTCCATGTATCAAATCGAGTTCTCCAGCGGGGCGGTCTGCAATTACGTGGAGTATCACAACGAGGACACTTTCCGGAGCGAGACGCCGTTGCGCGTATGGGCGGAGAAAGGCGCCATCCGCGCCAATCACAGGTGGAACCCGGGCTCACGGTGGGTGAGTGATCTGGTCGAGGTGCGCGGCTATGATTGGCCCAAGCAAATCGGCTGGATCAGTTGTGCCCTTCCCGACGATCTCACCAACCGCGACGTTTTCATCAAGCCCAGCTACGACATGTGCGCTTCCATCGGCGGCTTCATCGGCTCGATGGGTGAATTCATGCAGTCGTTGCACGAGAAGCGTCCTGCATTGACCAACGGGCGGGACAACCTGATGTCCCTGCGGATGTACTTTGCGGGCCAGCTCTCCGCTGAGCTAAAGCGACCCGTCGACCCGAGGACCATGCAGCCACTCAAGTAGCCCGTGGAGCAGTCGCCCCGAAATCCGGGGAAATTGTTTGCGCAGGTGTGCGGCTGAAGTAGCCCCCTCGAGAGAGGGCAGCCGCCACCTGCGCGGTTTCTCGATCCTGCCTACCGCACGTCGGAGAACGCCAGCGGGCTCAGGAACCAGATGCTGAGCTTGGGAACGGTCGCCACGTCCGCGTACAGCGCACCCAGTCTCTTCCACTCCGGGTCTTTGCCGGAGGCGCGTCCGGCGCTCTCTCGCGCCGCCAGATCGTCGAAGGCGAGCATGTAGAACAGGCTCGGCATGTTCTTCCCGAATACGGTTTCGCCAAAAAAGACCGGCAGCATCCCCGCCCTGACGAAGATCGCGGTTTCACCCTCTTCGAACATCTTGATCTTGCGTTCCAGCCCCGCAAAAGTTTCCAGCTCGTAGGTGCGCATTTCGAAGATGCGCGAGGATGTACGGCCCTCCGTGGGTGGCGGCGTCATGACCGGAAACCCTCCGAAGGCACGCAGCAGCACCACCTCTTGCCGCTCATAAGGCATCCCTCCGGCGTCGTATTCGCTCAAAGCTTTCACGTAGTCGGGATTGGCCTTGAGCTTCGTCTGGCAGGCCTCCATGTCGGCATAACCCTTGAAACTCGTTATGGCGAGCAGGTAAGGGGCGTCGTCCCCGATCGAGCTCGAGAACACGCCGACCGGCCCCGCACCGGCCAGCTTCGCTAACGACACGTAAGTCTTCAAAAAAGCCACGGCCCTCTGGCGCTGGTTCTCCGGGCCATTGCGCAGCTTGAATGTGCGCATTTCGAATAACGATCTCTGGGCCGGCTCCGCCGCGGGCGCCCCCAAAGCGGCTGCCGCGGATGCGGCAAACAGGTTTCGTCGGGTCATGGGCAGTCGTTCAACCTCTTAGCTGGGATTTTGGGTAATGCACCAACTGGCATTCTACAGCAAACTACCTCACTCAGTGCGTCATCGCATAAATGATGTAGTTCACGCCCAGCCGGTAGGCTTGCGAGGCATAGTGTTCCGGGTAGGCAGGTAAATCCGCCCATTCCCAGGCGTCGCCGTAGTCCTGGTTGTGGCAGATGGCCACCATGATGCGGTGCTGGTCATCGTAGATTGCCCGCCACTTCGGCTCTACCCCATCCTTCTCGTACTTCAACTTGGAATACAGGAACTGGAGGCCCGGCACTTGGACCCGGTCGTCCAGATCGTAGACGACGTGAAAGATGGGGTCTTTGCTGTCGATGTCCACGACGGGCCTGTCGGGAAAGATGCGGCCCATGCTCGCCATGAAAACGTCCCATTCCACAGTGCCGTGAAAATCGTCCACCAAGAGAAACCCGCCTCGCAGGAGGTATTCTCTGATCCGCTTGCACTGCGCGTCCGTAAGTTCCCAATGCCCGACTTCAACCGCGTAGACCCAAGGCCAGTAGAAGATCTCATCCGTGTCCAGATCGATGACACGTTCTGCGGAGCCGGCGTCAATCCGTGTCAGGCGCTTCACGCCCAGAGCGAACTGCCGGTCGGCTTTGGGATAGTCAGTTCCCCAACTGGAGTACTTTCCCCGGTGCCAGCCCATGCTGACCGATGGGTAGCGCAGGCGCGCGAACGCCCACTCCGTCTTGTTGTTAGCTCCTTGTGGGACGGGAGCCTCGTCGTCGGCTTCGTCAGGATACGTGCGAAACCCGACCTGGAAGGCGAGAAGCGAGCAGCAAACCAGCAAAACAGCCAAACTCGCCCAGCCCAGAATACGCCGCACGGCAGTGCCCCCCAGATGACTTCAGAATATCACGGCGCAACCAGTTATATTGGTCATTTGATTCAGATCCCAAGCCGAATCTCTGAGGGGGTGTCCATGAAAAATCTAAACGGAGCCAATTCGGGCTACGAAATGAAGAAATCCATCAATCTTTGGGCGTTTCCCTACCCCGCCCAGTGGACGCTCAAAGAGTGCTTGGAGATCGCCAAAGACGCCGGTTTTGAGGGCATCGAGCTGAATATCGACTTGGAAGGGGAGCTGTCCGTGCAGTCGAAGCCCGCCCAGCTATTGGAGATCAGGCGCCAGGCTGAGAAGGCGGGGATCGAGATCAGCGGCGTCTGCTCATTCCTGTTCTGGCCGTACTCGATGACTTCAAATGATTCCGATCAGCGTACCAAGGGCATCGAAATGGCGGAGTCGATGATCGAGGCGGCGCAGCAGTTGGGAACCCAGAATTTGCTGGTGGTGCCCGGCGCGACTTTTGCGTCCTGGGTCGAGAAGGCGGAACCGGTGCCCCCTGAAATCTGCGATCGCCGCGCCCGCGAGGCTGTGCGCAGGCTGCTGCCAAAGGCCGAGGCGGCCGGCGTGTATCTCAACATCGAGAACATCTTCATGAACGGCTTCCTTTTCAGCCCGCAGGAAATGAGGGAGTTCGTCGACAGTTTCGGCAGCAAGAATGTGAGAGTCCACTTCGACACCGGCAATATCGCGGAGTACCAGTTCCCCGAGCACTGGATTCCGATACTGGGTGAGCGAATTCAGAACGTGCATCTGAAGGAATGGGACAGGCGATCAGCAGGCTTCGGCTTGAATTCGTTCCGCACCCTGCTGGATGGCACCACCAACTGGCCGGCCGTCATAACGGAACTGGATCGAGTGGGGTATCGTGGCCATCTGACGTTCGAGTACTTCCACCCCTTCCAGCATTATCCGGAAGCTCTCATCTACCAGACCTCGGACGCGCTGGATTGGATCCTCGGGCGGAAGACTTAGGCTGCGGCCAGCGCCGGGGCGGCCACACCGGATGATATTATGGCAACCGGGCCATTTATGAGCCACCCCGATTATCCGCATTTGTTCAGCCCCATCCGAATCGGCAACTTCGAGATCGCCAATCGGATCTGCCACGTCCCCACCGACATCAGTTCCGCCAATGCCGATGGTTCGGTGAACCAGCGCGTGATCGCCTACCACGAGCAGGTCGCCAAGGGCGGCTGCGGGTTCATCATTGTGGGCGCGTCCACTCCCGACCGCGCCACCGGCCGTCCCACGGTGACGTGCATATCCGTGGATGAGGATCCCATGATCCCCGGACTGGCGGAACTGGCGGAAGCAATGCACCGCCACGGCGCCGCGTGCGCGGTGCAGATCCAGCATCCCGGGCGGCAGGCGGCGTGGCCGCGCAAGGACCTGATTTCGGCGACCGATCAGGTGGTCGAGCTTCCCGGTTCGGCCGGCCATGAGGTCGTATACGCCGAGGCGACCGCTAAGGGAAAGGCCATCCGGGCCATGACCGTGGAGGAGATCTACGAGCTGATCGAGAAATTCGCGGAAGGCGCCTGGCGGGTGCAGCAGGCCGGGTTCGACGCCGTGGAGCTGCACGGCGCGCACGGCTACCTGATCGCGCAGTTCATGAGCCCCTTCGTGAATCGCCGCAACGACCGTTTCGGCGGCAGCTTCATCAACCGGATGCGTTTTGTGCTGGAGATCGTCAGCCGGATCCGGCACAAGTGCGGCCGCGACTTCCCGATCGGAGTCCGCTACTCCGGAGAAGAGTGGGTGGAGGGCGCCAGGACGCTGGAGGAAAGCGTCAGGATTGCGTGCCTGCTGGAGCAGCACGGCGTGGCCTTCCTGGACATCAGCGCGGGTACATTCGAGGCGCCGGCCTCGGTGATGGACCCCATGTATTACCCGCAGGGCTGGAACACCTATGCGGCCGAAGAGATCAAGAAGCACGTCTCCGTCCCGGTGATTACCAGCCACACGCTGCGCGACCCGGCTTACTGCGAGAAGATTCTGGCTGCGGGCAAGTCCGACCTGGTAGGTATGTCGCGGCAGATGATCGCTGATCCCTATTGGGCCAACAAGTCCCTGGCGCGCAAGCCGGAACAGATCCGCAAGTGCATTTCCTGCCTGGTGGGGTGCTGGCAGGAATCGCTGATGGTCAAGCGGCACATGCGCTGCACCATCAATCCCGCGGTCGGAGATGAGAGGTTCTGGGCGCTCGAACCGGCCCGGACCAGCCTGAGTGTGGCGGTAGTCGGCGGCGGCCCTGGAGGCATGGAGGCGGCCCGTATCGCCACCCTTCGCGGCCACCGCGTGACCCTGTTTGAACGCACCGGCGAACTGGGCGGCGCCATTCTGTACTGCTGCACGGTCCCCGGCAAACAGAAGATGCGCTGGTATGCGGACTGGCTGCGCGGCCAGATGCAGGATCTTGGCGTCGCGCTGCGTTACCATTGCACGCCCGGTCTTGAGGAACTCAAGAGCTTTGCGGCAGTCATCCTGGCCACGGGAGCGAGCGTGGCCCGGCCGGCCATCCCCGGGATCGAATTGCCGCTGGTGTGTACCTTCGAGGACGTGCTGCGCTGTGGCGTGGAAGCCTGCGAGTGTTTCCCCCAAGGCAGGGGCCTGCCGGTGAAGTGCGGAGAACGGGTGCTGATTTGGGGAGATCATTTTGGCGCCGCGATGCGGCGGAAAAGCTGGCCGCGGAGGGGAAGAAGGTCTACGTCGTTACCGAGAATCGCGAGTTCGCCCAGTGGATGGAACCGTGTCACCGGGATGTCATGCTGAAGCGCTTTGCCTGCGGCAACGGTGAAGGGCTGAAAGGCAAGCGGTTCGATCAGCCGGTCAGCATCATCGCCGGGACTACCGTCACCGCTATCGGCGAGGATGGCCAGGTGAAACTTCTGGACCACAGTTTCAACCAGTCCAGCCTCACGGTCGACAATGTCGTGCTGGCGTCCGTGGTGTCGGATAGCTCCTTTTACGAGGAGCTGATCCGGGCCGGTGTGACGGCCATCCAAATCGGCGATTTGAAACGGCCGCGCAACCTGCTTTCGGCCGTGCGCGAAGGCGCCAATGCCGGCCTGACTCTCGATGAGGGCTTGATGTTGAACGCCAACCGCGCGCCCGTATCCCGGCTTCCGGCGGAAGTGCGTTTGAAAGGATAGAACCATGCTGAAATCAAAGCGGTTGCTGGCGGCGTTTTTCACGGTGGCTGTGCTCCCGGCCATGGCACAGCAATACAAGATCGCCATCATAGGGTTGGTACATGCCCACTACGGGAGCCACCTGCCCAGAATCCTGAAGAGCTCCGACGTCAAATTGGTGGGGATCGCGGAGACCATCCCGGACCTGGTGGCCGAGGCGAAACAGATGGGCGCGACCAATGTTCCGTTCTTCGGCGATTACCGCCAGATGCTCGAACAGACCAAGCCCGATATCGTCTGGGCATTCGTCGAGAACAACCGCCACCTGGAGATCGCCAAAGAGTGCGCGCCGCGCAAGATCAACCTCATGTATGAGAAGCCGCTGGCGCTCAATCACAAGGACGCCCTCGCCATCGCCGCCCTGGCGAAGAAGTACGACATCCAGGTCCTGTGTAACTACCAGATGGCCTGGTGGCCGGCGAACACGGAGGCCAAGAAGCAGGTGGACTCGGGCGTGATCGGCAAGCCTTGGCGCCTGCGCGGCACCGTCGGGCACGGCGGGCCGGGTTCCAGCGGCGCAAGCAAGCATTTCTTCGATTGGCTGACCGACCCCGTGAAGAACGGGGGTGGCGCGCTTGTCGATTTCGGCTGCTACAACGCACTCTGGTCGCTGTGGTACATGGGGCGCCCAGAGAGCGTTTACGCCGAGGTGATTCACCTGCGGCCCGAGAGGTTCCCCAAGGTCGAAGATTCCGCCACCCTGGTGCTGCGTTACCCGAAGGGCATCAACATCTTCGAGGCTAGCTGGGACCTCCCGCGCAGCTTCCAGGATTTGGAGGTGTTCGGTTCTTCCACCGCTCCCGACGGCACGCTCGTGCGAGGCAGCATTTATATGACGCAGCAGAAAGTGGAGCTGCGCAAGGCGGCCGGCCAGGCCACGGAGGTGCCGCTCACACGGCTGCCGTCCGACCAGGCCGACCCCATCGCTTTGATGGTGAGCGCCTGCAGGAGCCACAAGCCGATCGAGGGCATTACGGCGCTGGAAATCAACGTCGGAGTGATGGAGATCATCGACGCAGCCAAGGAGTCAATCCGCACGGGCCGCGCGGTGAAACTGGCGGCGGCGAAGTAGAACCACGGCCAGCCGGTGGTATACTGGTAGTATCCGGAAGGTTCAAAGGGAAATCCTGGTCTCCGATCCAAGTGTAAAGTAAGGCTCCCCCACCCCGTGGATACGTGCGCGCCGGGCAGGCGGACGTGGCTGGAATGAGCCCGGCGACGCGGTCCCATATTGTTGAATCAGGAGGACGGATAAGAGTGAATTCCGACGTAATCAAGCTCGCCGCCAACGTGCGACTGCTCCTCATGGACGTGGATGGTGTCCTGACCGACGGCAGATTTTACATGATACCGGGCGCCAATGGCGAACTGGTCGAGACCAAGGCTTTCGATACGCAGGACGGGATGGCCCTGCAATGGCTGGCTTGGAAAGGCATTAAGGCCGGCCTTATCAGCGGGCGTGTCTCACCAGCGACGGTCTATCGGGCCACAACCGGCAAATTTGAGTTTGTATATCAGGGTCATCTCGAGAAAATCCCCATCCTCGAGGAAATCCTCAGCAAGACTGGGCTCGATCGCTCGAACATCGCCTACATCGGTGACGATTTGACCGACGTGGTAGTGATGCATCGCGTGGGTTTGGCGATCGCCACGGCCAACGCCGTGCCCGAGGTAAAGCGTGAGGCGCATTACGTCACGCACGCCGCCGGGGGAAGGGGCGCCGTCCGTGAGGCGGTGCAATTGATCCTCACGGGCCGGGGCTTTTGGCAGGATGTCCTGGACAAGTACGAGATCCGTGGTGAGAATCCGCAGGCGCAGGGCACTGTCGCCGGCGGAACGGGAGTCTAGTCATCTTGAGCGACTATTTTGCCGCTGACACTGGTTACCGCGAACTGACGTTGAACCTTTCCCCTGTGGCCAACCGGGAAGCCGCGGTGAGGCGGTTCGCAACGCGTGAACCTGTTTCGCCGTGGCCGCTGGTTGCGGCCGGGGAGCGAGTGGTCGCGTTTGGATTGCTGTTGCTACTTTCTCCGTTCCTTGCTCTGGCCGGACTGGTCATATTGCTGCTCTCCCACCGATCGCCGCTGGTGGCTCACCGGAGGGTTGGCCATCATGGCGAGGAATTCTGGGTCGTGAAATTGCGGACCATGTGGGGTGGAGCGGCGGAGAACAGGTTTTCCAGCGCGTGGTTTGTCGAACGGCTGCGAGCGGCAGCGGTCCCCGAAATCAAGAATCCCAGCGACCCGAGAGTCACCAGCGCCTTCGCCGCGTTTTGCCGTAAGTACTCGATCGACGAGTTGCCGCAGCTCTACCACGTGCTCCGCGGTGAGATGTCGCTGGTGGGGCCCCGGCCCCTAACGCAGGACGAACTGTCCCAGCACTATGGCCGCGCGGCTCGTGAGGTGCTTCGGCTCAAGCCCGGTTTGACCGGTCTTTGGCAAGTCAGGGGCAGGAGCCGGTTGAGCTACCATCAGCGGCGGCGGCTCGATCTGTTCCTGGTGCGAAACTGGTCCTTGCGGCTCTACTTTGGGCTTCTGCTGAAGACGGTTCCCAGAGTCTTGTTGGGCGCGGACGCCTGTTAGGCGCACGGCGCCCGGGTCGCACGGCAGGGCCGCAAACAGGGCCTTACGGCGTCTCGACCCAGCCTCGCTTGGCGACGCTCTCCTGAACCTTCTCCAGAAGCTGCATCATCCAAAGCCCGTCCTCGAATGTCGGGTAGTCAGCGGGGGCCGACGGATCGGCGATCTTGCGGTAGAACATCCGGAAGACCTGCTTGTGAGCGTCGTCGTAACCTTCGCCGTGACCGCCCGGCAGGTCCGCGAATGCGGCCGCCTTCGGATCCAGCAGAGCCGGGTCCTTGATGATTACCTGATTAGGCGAGTTGCGATGCCCGATCCATAGCTCGTCGGGCCTCTCCTGGTTCCAGATCGCGCCGGACTTCGTGCCGAAGATCTCGATTTGGAGACGGTTCTTGCACCCGGCCGACACCTGGCTTACGGTAAACGCCCCGCGCGCCCGTTTGCCCAGACGCAACAGGACCGCGCCGAAGTCCTCGGTATCAATGGGAACCTCGTCATAATCGCCGGGCTGAAGCGTCTTGCCGGCGAAAGTCTGGATCGCAAACTTGGGCCTCTTGCGGGTGGCGTGGAAGGTAGCGAGGTCGGCGCACAGAGCCGTGATCTTCTGGCCTGTCAAGTGCTGGACCATGTCCATCCAGTGCGAACCGATGTCGCCCATGGTGCGCAGGCGACCGTTGTCCTTGGAGTCGACGCGCCAGTTGTAATCGGTATCGTAAAGCAGCCAGTCCTGCGAATAAGTGCCCTGCACGACCAGGATTTCTCCCAGATCGCCGTTCTCGATCATGCGGCGGATATGCTGCACGACGGGGTGGTAGCGCAAATTGTGGTTGAGGCAAGTGATGAGGCCCGTTTTCTTGGCGAGCTCCACCATCTCGCGGGCTTGCGCCACGGAGATGGCCATGGGCTTCTCGCACAGCACGTGCTTGCCGGCCTGCATCGCCGCCATCGCCACCGGGTGATGCAGCGCGTTGGGCGTGAGAATGTGTACGGCGTCGATGGATGGGTCTGCGAGAACCTTGCGGTAGTCACCGGTGGCCGTCTCGATCCCCATGCTCTGCGCAAACGCGAGCGCCTCCTGCTCTGAGATGGCCGCCACCGCGGCCACTTCCACATTTCCCAGCCTCCGGATGCCCTCGGTATGCACCCGGCCCATGAAGCCAGCACCGATCACAGCTGTCCGTATCTTGCGCATAAAATCTCTGTCCCCCTGGCCGAATAACGATGGAAACTAAAATTCCTCTTTTGGCCTTCCGGCCTGTGCCAGTATACCACCGGCGGCCACTGCTTTAGCGGCGTGTCCATTCGCGTGATTTTCCTTGTAAACTCTCGCAGAGTCACCGCCCGCCTCGCCTCCCTTGGCCCAAGAATTGCTCCCATTCTCGCCCATATGGGCAATCGACGACTCAGAGTTACGGGGATTGTGGGTGCATTATCTTCAGGCCTTTTGGTCTGCTATTTCGGTTTCAGGCTCAGTCGCAGCCCCGGGGCCGGCCCTCCAGTGACGAATGTGGCCACCACCGGCCAGCAGCCAGCGCCGGATCAGCACGAAGCTCTGATCCTGGCTGAGGCATTGAAAAAGAAGCCGAATCACACCCCCGTTCTGCTACGCATGGCGCAGCTCTCGGAAGCATCGGGGAAGCACTCGGAAGCTGCCGCTCAGCTACGCGAGGTTCTGGGCTACGAGCCGGCCAACACAGACGCTCACCTTGAGCTGGGCCGGGTGCTTTTCCAGACGGGAGACGTGCCCGGCGCGATTGAACAGACCCAATGGATTCTGGACCGCCATCCCGAACATGCAGACGCGCTTTATAATCTCGGGGCGATCTACGCGAATTTAGGCAACGCGGATTACGCCCGCCGCTATTGGGAACGGCTGCTACTCACGAACCCTCAATCCGAGAGCGCTCAGCGCGCCAAGGTGATGCTGGCTCGACTGCCGGCGACGCGTGCGCCAGTCGAAAAAAATCAACAGACGGCCGCAATCGAGCGGTAAGAATTACCGGAAGAAAATACACGGGTTACGAATCAGAGGCGTTTACTTCGGTAAACGAAATCTATCTTGCCGGTACGGTTCTACCAGTTCGGATGGGCTTTGGTGCTGCTCGCCGCGGCCGCGGCGCAGGCGCAGCTCTCGCCCGGTCCCCTGTCGAAGGCGCACAAAAGCCTCGTCGGGCCGGCGCACTGCACCGCCTGCCACGCGCTCACTACGGGAGCCGGCAGGTTCAAGTGCCTGGGCTGCCATTCCGACATTCGCCAACGGATAAGCGAGCAGCGCGGACTGCACGCAACTCTGGCGAAAGAAAGCGGAGGCCGTCTGGAATGCATCCGCTGCCATTCGGAACACAACGGCGAAAAGTTCGTGCCGATCCTCTGGGATGTCGATCTCTCGGATTTCGATCACGCCAAGACTGGCTACAACCTGGAAGGCAGCCACCGCGGGCTTGAGTGCCGGCGCTGCCACACTCCCAAGAATGTGAGCGATGCCGCGCGGCGCAAGATCGTCGTGAAGGACATGACGCGAACCTATTTGGGGCTGACGCGCGAGTGCCTGAATTGCCACCCGGACCAGCATCGCGCCCAGCTATCCAGCGACTGCCTTCAGTGCCACAACCCCTCAAAGTGGAAGCCAGCCTCAGGCTTCGACCACGCGAAGGCGAAGTTCCAGCTCAGCGCGGCCCACCTGAAAGTGACGTGCGAGAAATGCCACGCCAAGACGGCGGACCCTCATCCCGTAGTCCGGTTCGCGGGCTTGCAGTTCTCCACCTGCGACGCCTGCCACAAGGATCCGCATCGGGCCGCATTCTCTACCCCTTGCCAATCCTGCCATTCCGACGATGCCTGGAAGCCCACGCGCGTCGCTTCGCAGTTTGACCACTCCAGGACGGAGTTCCCGCTGGCGGGCAAGCATTCCGCTGTGGCCTGCAGCAAGTGCCACCACAGCAGCAATTTCAAGGATCCCGTGGCGCACACTCGCTGCCTGGACTGTCACACAACTCCGGCTCATGGAGGCCAATTCACGGCGCGCTCGGACGGCGGCGAGTGCTCGGCGTGCCACGTCGTGGACGGATGGAAGCGGGCCACCTTCGGTGTCGAGGCACACCGCAAAACTAGGTATCCGCTCGATGGCCGCCACGCCGCTGTCGCCTGCGTCAAGTGCCACGCGCAGGCTGGGCAGGACACGCTGTATCGCGTCCGCTTCGGGGCCTGCACGGACTGCCACCGGGACCAGCACAACGATCAGTTTGCCGGACCGCCGAACCAGAACCGCTGCGAGTCTTGCCATACAGTGAACGGTTTCCGTCCCGCGGTCTTCTCGCAGGCGAGGCACGCCCAGACCCGCATGCCCCTGGGCGGAGCGCACCTCGCGGTTCCGTGCCAGAAGTGTCACTCGAATCAGGATGAGGACGGAACGGCAGGACGTTTCCGCTTCCAGGACACGTCCTGCGGGGGCTGCCACGAGGACACGCACCAGGGCCAGTTCCAGGAGCGGATGTCGGCGCTTCGAGTCGACGGTTCCGCGGCCGGCTGCGGGGCCTGCCACAGCCTTCGCTCCTGGAGCGACGTCCCCAAGTTCGATCATTCGGACACGACCTTCCGGCTTACCGGAACGCATCGCGGGGTGACATGCGAGCAGTGCCACCGCCCGGCGGATCCGAAGTTCCCGGTGAAAGGCGTCGTCTTTCGGTCGGCGCCCGCGCAGTGCTCCGGATGCCATGAGGACAGCCACGCGGGCCAGTTCGCTTCCCGCTCCGGCGCCACGGACTGCGGCCGGTGCCATGCGTCGCTTCACTGGAAGCCCGCCGTGTTCGATCACAACAAGGACACGAGTTTCAGGCTGGCGGGAGCGCACCAGGAAGTGAAGTGCGCTCTCTGCCACAAGGCCAGCAACCGGATCAACGGAAAGCTGGTGGTGATTTTCAAGCCTGCGCCGAGAGAATGTGATGGGTGCCATGGACCGAAGACGGCCGACTAACGCCATGTCGAAGCTCGCACAAGCGGCCATGATCGTCGTCCTGCTGGCCGCTGTGCCGCTGACGGCCCAGAGACTTCGAGCGGGGCCCCGCGAGCAGCCCGCATGGGCCGCTAAACGCGCCTTGCACCAGTTGCCACACCTCGACGAGCTGGACTCCCCTGCGCGGCGTTCTGGAATTCAGCCACGGCCGCACGGGCTTCGCCTTGCGCGGCCTCCATGCGAATGTAGACTGCCGGTTGTGTCACACCAGGCTCGTGTTCTCCAATGTCGGGACGAAATGCGCGGACTGTCACGCCGACATCCATCGACGCAAGTTCGGCGCCCAGTGCGAACAATGCCATACGGTGAAGGGCTGGCAGGGCGCGGTCCAGCAGGTCCGAACGCATCAAAACCGGTTTCCGTTGCTGGGCGCGCACGCGGCCGCGGAGTGCGAATCCTGTCACCGGGACGCAGCCAGCGCACAGTACACGGGTCTGAGCACGGATTGCGTCTCCTGCCACTTGAAGAACTACCGGCAGGCCAAGGCCTTCAACCATCAGGCGGCGGCTATTCCGCTGCGTTGCGCGCAGTGCCACGGTGTGGACGACTGGCGCGCGCTGCGCTTCGATCACAACCAGTTCGCGGGTTTCACCCTGGAGGGCGCCCATGCCCGCGTTGAGTGCAGCGCCTGCCACAAGGCCGGCGTATTCACCGGAACGCCCAAGGATTGTTTCAGTTGCCACGCGCCGCAGTACTCCGCCACCCGGGATCCCGACCATGCCAAGGCGGGCTTCCCCAAGGACTGCTCCAGTTGCCACACGCCCGTCACGTGGGCGGGCGCCGCATTCAACCATAGCAGCACGACGGCGTTTCAGCTCACGGGGGCGCACGCGCGTCTCGACTGCAACGCCTGCCACCGCAGCGGGGTGTTCTCGGCGACGCGTGGGGACTGTTACGGCTGCCACGTCTCCAATTACGAGGCAGCGAAGAATCCGAACCATGTCGCCGGCAAATTCCCGACGGATTGCACCAGTTGCCACAACACGTCGAACTGGCAAGGGGCGAAGTTCGATCACAGTCTGGCGCGGTTCCAGTTGACCGGCGCGCACGTTCAGGCCTCCTGCTCCCAGTGCCACGTGAACGGACAATACACCGGGACCGCAACCCAATGCTCGGCTTGCCACCTGGCCGACTATAAGAAGACGGCCAATCCCAATCACGCGGCCGCCGGCTTTCCGCAGGATTGCACCGCGTGCCACACGACGACGCAGTGGAAGGGAGCCGCGTTCGATCACAACCGGACCCGCTTCGCGCTGACCGGCGCGCACATTCAGGCCTGCCTGCACCCAGTGCCACTCGTCGGGCACATACACCGGGACCGCAACCCAATGCTCGGCTTGCCACCTGGCCGATTATCAGAAGACGGCCAATCCCAATCACGCGGCCGCCGGCTTCCCGCAGGACTGCACCGCATGCCACACGACGGCGCAGTGGAAGGGAGCCGCGTTCGATCACAACCGGACCCGCTTCGCGCTGACCGGCGCGCACACGCAGACCGCATGCACTCAGTGCCATTCGTCGGGCGCATACTCCTCCACTTCCACTCAATGCTCGGCCTGCCACCTGGCCGATTATCAGAAGACGGCCAGTCCCAATCACGCGGCCGCCGGCTTTCCGCAGGACTGCACCGCGTGCCACACCACGGCGCAGTGGAAAGGGGCCTCGTTCGATCACAACCGGACCCGCTTCGCGCTGACCGGCGCGCACACGCAGACTGCATGCACTCAGTGTCATTCGTCGGGCCTCTACAGGGGCCTTGCCACCACCTGTGTTTCCTGCCACCTGCCCAATTATCAGAAGACGGCCAATCCCAATCACGCGGCCGCCGGCTTCCCGCAGGACTGCACCGCATGCCACACGACGACGCAGTGGAAGGGAGCCGCGTTCGATCACAACCGGACCCGCTTCGCGCTGACCGGGGCGCACACGCAAACCGCATGCACTCAGTGTCATTCGTCGGGCGTCTACACGGGCCTTGCCACCACCTGTGTTACCTGTCACCTGCCGAACTATCAGAAGACGACCAATCCCAACCACACCGCGGCGGGATTCCCGCAGGATTGCACGGTCTGCCACAACACGACTGCCTGGGCGCCATCCACCTTCAACCACAATGCAGCCACGCAATTCCCGCTGACCGGCGCGCACCTCCAGGCAACCTGCACCCAGTGCCACGCCGGGGGCAAGTTTGCCGGGACCTCCACGCCAGTGCCAGGGCTGCCATCTCGCGAATTATCAGAAGACCACCAATCCCAACCACGCCTCGGCGGGATTCCCGCAGACATGCTCTGTCTGCCACGCCACCACGGCGTGGTCACCGGCGTCGTTCAACCACAACACGGGGACGCGGTTCCCGCTCACCGGAGCGCATGTGCAAGTCGCCTGCGCCCAGTGCCACTCGGCGGGCGTATATGCGGGCCTGGCGACAACCTGTGTCTCGTGCCATCTGACGAATTATCAGAAGACCACCAATCCGAACCACGCCGCGGCCGGTTTCCCGCAGGACTGCTCTGTCTGCCACTCCACGACCACCTGGGCCGGCGCTGTGTTCGATCACTCGAAGGCGCGCTTCCCGCTGGTCGGACGGCATGCCTCGGTGCCCTGTGCCAGCTGCCACGCGAGCGGCGTGTACGCGGGGCTCGCCACCACCTGCGTCTCGTGCCATCTGCCGAACTATCAGAGAACGACGAACCCGAACCACGCCTCGGCCGGCTTCCCCCAGCAGTGCGAACTCTGCCACACGCCGGCCGGCTGGGTCCCTGCCTCCTTCAATCACGCTTCGACCCCGTTCCCGCTCACCGGCGCGCACACTTCGGTGGCGTGCGCCAGTTGCCATATCGGCGGAAAGTACGTTGGAACCCCTACCGCCTGCTACTCGTGCCACAAAGCCATGTATGACTCGACAACGAATCCGAACCATACGGCAGCCGGCTTCCCGACCACCTGCCAGACCTGCCACACCACCACCACCTGGGCAGGGGCGACTTTCAATCACACCTGGTTCCCCGTGCCGCACAACTCGGCGCGGCTGTGCAGCGACTGCCACACCAACCCTTCGAATTACACCGTGTTCCTCTGCACGGGTTGCCACACCAAGACCCAGACGGACTCGCATCACTCGGGCAGGAGCGGATTACGTGTACAACAGCAGCAACTGCTATCAATGCCATCCGCGGGGAGGGGCTAGACCATGAAGGCCGCCTGTTTCCTCTTCCTGCTCGGTTGTACTTTGGGTGCACAGTCGCCTGCACCACGGACGACCTTTCGCGTGAAGTACATCACCGAAGATGCGGTCTACTTGGACGGAGGCCGCGAGGCGGGCCTGTCGGAGGGGATGAAGCTGTCTGTCACGAGAGGTGACGGAACGCAGGCGGGAGTAATCGCCGAGCTCGAAATCACGGCAGTGGCGGCGACCTCCGCGGTGTGCAGCGTGACGAAACCGCAGACCGGACTGAAGCCTGACGACCTGGCCGAACTGTCGGCCGAGGATGCACAGATCATCCAGGCCATGAAGGCCACCCAGCGCAGCCGGAATTACCCGCAAGTGGTCACCTTCACCGAGGGCGATCCTCTGGACGAGGAGGCGCGTGCCGCCGTGCCTCACCGGCCCTCTCCCGCGGTGAACCGGGCCCGCGGACGCATCGGTTTTGAATACAACAGCATTCGCCAAGCCGGCGGTGGCGCTTCCTCGCAGCTCGGACTTGCGTTCCGGACGGACATGACCAGGATCGGCGGCAGCTACTGGAATCTCAGCGGCTACTGGCGCGGCCGCCTCAGCACGCGAGGCGGGTCACCGCAAACCGAGACCATCACGGACCTGATCAACCGCACCTATCACCTGACGCTGTCCTACGCCAACCCGCAGAGCCGCTGGTCGGCCGGCTTTGGGCGGCTCTACCTGCCCTGGGCCAGCAGCCTGGACACCATCGACGGGGGCTACGTTGCGGGCCGGATCAGCCGCAGCTTCACCGCCGGCATGTTCGCGGGCACCACGCCGGACCCAACCTCCTGGAACTACAATCCCGACCGCCAGCTCGCCGGCTCCTTCGTGAACTACACGCAGGGCACCTTCGAATCGGTCCGCCTCACCAGCACGGAGGGTGTGGCCGTAAGCCGCGTCGGCTGGAGGCCGGAGCGCCAGTTCGCTTTCTTCGAGAATGCGCTGTTCTTCAAACGATACCTGTCCATCTACCACAACCTGCAAGCCGACCAGATCAAAGGACAGCAGCCCGGGGGCAACGGAATCCGCGTGAGCCGCAGTTTCCTGACTCTGCGCTTGCAGCCCCTCCCGTTCCTCTCGCTGGATTTCAGCCACAACTACTTTCGGATGCTGCCCACCTTCGATCCCCGGTTGATCGGAACGGGCCTGGTGGATCAACTCTTGTTCCAGGGCGCCAGCGCCGGCTTCCGGCTGGAGCTCCCGATGCAATGGACGGTGTACTCCAGCTTGGGACGCAGCGATCGAACCGGAGATGCAAGACGCTCTCTGAACCAAATGTACGGCGTCACCAAGAGCGATCTCTTCCGCACCGGTATCCGCGCCGACGCCCGGTATTCGCGATTCGACAGTGCGTTCGGCAGCGGAACCTACCGCGCCTTCTCGCTGACCAGAGAAGTCGGCCAGGCCGTTCGAATCGAGATCCAAGCGGGCGATCAGGACTTCATCTCGGCTTTGACCGGCCAGAATCGCTCGCGCTTCGTAAGCGCCAACGCGGATTGGAGCCTGGCCAGGCACTATTTCCTAAGCGGCGGCTACACCCTTTACCGGGGCCGCCTGCAGAACTACAACCAGCTCTATTTCAGCCTTGGATACAGGTTTTGACGATGAGAAAAGGTCTGTTGTGCCTATTGATTTGCATGCCTTGCCTGGCCGCCGGGCCGCCCACTCTTTCGGGAGTGCTGCTGAACACCGGCCAGGCCGTGGAGCAGTTCTGGAAGCAGTTCTCGGCGATCAACTGCACGGAGACAGTGTCGCAGAGCAGGCTGGGCAAGGAAGGAAAGGTCATCTCCCGGAGAGAGGCAAGCTTCGATTACCTGGTCCTGATGCGCATGGCGGACGACGGCATCGCCGTCGAAGAGTCCCGTGTCAGCTCCCGCCCGCCCGGGAATCAACAGAGCGGGCCGCTCCTGGTGACCAGCGGTTTTTCAACCCTGCTCTTTGTGTTTCACCCTTACTATCAGAGCAGCTTTGAATACTCCCAGCCGGTGCCGGATCAGGTGGATGGGGCGGCCGCGCTGCGCGTGGGTTTCCGGCAGGTTCGCGGCGCTCGCGCGCTCTCCTGCCTGCGTCTGGGGGGGCGCGACTACCCCTTGGAGTGGAGCGGCACGGCGTGGATTGAACCCCAGAGCGGTTCGGTCCTGCGCATCACCGCGACGCTCGGCTCCGGCATGGAAGATTTGGGCCTGAAGCTGCTCGACGCGGATGTCCGGTACGCGCCCGTGAAGTTCGGGGACGTGGCCGCGGCGCAGTGGCTGCCCTCGGGAGCCACCATCGAGGTGGTGACGCCTCATCAGCACTGGAAGAACTTCCACCACTTCGCCGACTACAAACACTTCACCGTGAATACGACAACCAAGATGGAGGCGCCAAAGTGACGTCGAAGATTCTGAGGTTTCATCGATCGGAGCGCCTGCTGCACTGGGCGATCGCGGTGCCTTTCCTGCTCTGCTACACCACGGCGCTGGTGCTGGTGGTGCACTACAATCCGGACCCCCATCGCGCGTACCGTATGCTCTTCGCTTGGACGCACCGCATTTCGGGAATCTGCTTGATCGTCCTTCCGATGCTGGCGGCATATCGGGGCCGCGGCGACGTCCGCCTCCATTTCTACAACATCACGCAGGCGTGGACGTGGGCATTCGACGACCTCAAGTGGCTGGTGCTGCTTCTGCTCTCCGCCGTGAGCAGTAAAGTCGAGTTACCCAAGCAGGGCAAGTTCAATGCCGCCGAGAAGGTGAACTTCATGGTCCTGATGGGGACCTATCCGCTTTACATCCTTACGGGGCTCATCATCTGGATCACCCGCGGCGCGTTCCTGGCTTGGGTGCTTCATTTCCTCATGGCGGTGATCGCGACGCCGCTTGTCCTGGGCCACATGTACATGGCCATGCTCAGCCGCGGCGGCCGCCCCGGACTCCAAGGAATGATTTCCGGTTTCGTCGACCGCCACTGGGCCAGGCATCATTACCACAACTGGTACCAGGAGCACTACGAGCCGGAAGCGGCCAACCCTCCGCGACGCCGGTTCAGGACGACGCCGACGAGGCAGCATAGCCCGGGCGCGCTCAAGTCAGTGCGTAGTGCCGGGCCGTCCGGCAGAATTCCTCCACCTGGCGGGTCTGCCACCCGGCGTCCCGGCCCATCTCGCGGGCCAGCAGTTCTGCCGCCCGTGGCGCCATGGCCATGGCCGCTTTGGCGTTGAGGAAGAGCGCTCGTGTGCGCCGCGCTAGAACGTCTTCCAGCGTACGAGCCATCTCGTGCCGGGCCGCCCAGACAATCTCCGCCCCGGTGTAGGGGAGCGCCTCAACCAGAGGTTCAGCCAGAACCGGCTCGTCCTTCTCAAGTTCCAGCATGGCCGGAGCGTCCGCTCCGTAAACCCGCAAGCGCCCGAACTTCTCTGCCTCGGCGTGGAAGCCATGGATGCGAAGGCTGCTGGTTACGCACGGCTTCTCCGGGAGCCGCGCCAGCGTGGCCGCCAGGTCCACGACGTCTTCGGCCATACGGCGGTAGGTGGTCCATTTCCCCCCGCAGATTGTCACCAGCCCGGATTTCTCGATGCGAACGACATGATCGCGCGACAGTGCGGCCGTGCTCTCCGCATGCCCAGAGCGCACCAACGGACGGATTCCCGCAAACACGCTTAACACGTCGTCACGCGACGGTTTCTTCTCCAGGTAGAGCCCCGCGGTCTGCAAGATGAAATCCACCTCCTGCTCCAGCGCCACGGGCTCCAGAGTCGCCACCGCGACGGGCGTGTCCGTCGTGCCCACCAGCGTATGGGAGTGCCACGGGACGGCGAACATCACCCTCCCGTCGCTGGTATGCGGCACCATGATGGCGTTGCCGCCCGGCAGAAAGGACGAGTCAAACACCAGGTGGACCCCCTGGCTCGCGGCAACCATAGGCTCAAGGCCCTCGTCCGCCATCCGGCGCACGCCGTCGACGAACGGTCCGGTGGCGTTGATCACCACCTGCCCCCGGGCCTCGAGTTCCTCCCCGCTCTCCGCATCACGGAACCGCACCCCGTCCACGAAGCCTTCAGCGTCCTTCAGCAGTGCCGTGACCGGCGCGTAATTCAGCAGAGTGGCTCCCTGCTCGAACGCGGTCGCCACCAGGTCGACCAGCAGCCTCGAATCATCAAACTGGCCGTCGTAGTAGATCACACCGCCCCGCAGACCCTCGGTCCTGATGCTGGGCAACTGTTGCAGGGTCTCCTCCCGCGAAAGTACTCGCGACGGCCCGAACTTGTACTTCCCCGCGAGCAGGTCGTAGAGCTTCAACCCGATGCCGTAGAACGGCGCCTCCCACCAGTCGTAGTTCGGCACGACAAAACCCAGGTTGAGCACGTGGTGAGGGGCGTTCTGCAACAGCAACCCTCGCTCCTTGAGCGCCTCCATTACCAGAGCAACGTTGCCATGCTCCAGGTAGCGCACGCCACCGTGCACCAGTTTGGTGCTGCGGCTGGAGGTGCCCTTGCCAAAATCGCTCTGCTCAAGCAGTAGCACCCGGTAGCCGCGCGACGCGGCGTCAATGGCTACCCCTACACCGGTCGCGCCGCCTCCGATTACGATCATGTCCCACCGCTCTCCCTGCGCGTGGTAGCGGCGGTACATCTCCGTTCTGTTCATAGGAACAGGTGCCTGAAGAAGGCTTAGGCCACTAGCGGAAGGCGATTCCAAGCCGGAATGCGGCGACAGTATATTCAGCATACTGCCATTCGCCGACCCGAAACTCGAACCGGGCTCCGACGTGCTGCTTGAACCAGTAAGTGAAGCCAGCGCCGCCGTGGACAACGGCCCTGGACTTCTCGGGGAAGTAACGGCCGACGCCGAACACGACGAATGGGGCCATCCTGCTGGTCCTCTCACGGGCGTTGAAGTGATAGGACACGTTTGCGCCGACGTGGCGAAGGTCCCTGTTTGCGCCACTGTACGTATCCCGATACGCCGACACCTCGGCGCCTGCGGAGAGGCCTCTCCAGATAAACGCTTCAGCCCCGCCACCGGCGCCCTTGAAGCCCGCTCCGATCTCCGCAAGACTACCACCCACTTCATAGAAGCCGTTAGCGTTCCACTTGTGCGACATTCCCTGCATCGGCGCCTCCGCTCCAGGCGCCGGGGCAGCGCAGCCCTTCGAAATGCGCCTAAGCCGACTGATTTCCACTACTTCCGTGGCGCCTTCCACGGGTGTGACTCCCGGAACCACCCTGGCTGTCACTTGCACCGTGTTACCGACTTCCCGTTCTATGCGGTTCCCCCGAACCTCCTCCAACACGCCGGAGACTAGGTCCCGCAGCACAAACCGATCCTGTCGCCGCTCCACACACCCGCTCATATCGAAAGGCGCCTGCAGGTCGGCGACCTGCTGGCTGTCGATGCGAAAAGAGCCGTCGACTACGGCGACATCTGTGGCGGCCGCCAGAGATGGGCCTGCGAGGACAATGAGAAGAGCGCACAACGCAACCGCCAAGCGATCCATGAGCCAGAATCTCCTTCTTGGCCTTCCGGCCAGTGCCAGTATGCCACCTTCGGGCTTGAAGTCATAGAAGCAGACCTGCTTCCCCTCAGCTAAAATTTCGTTCTGCCCTCCTGGCTACCGTCGATTGTACCTCCAAGCGCGTCTGTTGGGGCCTTTGGGCCGTCTTTAGGCACACCTCCAGCCGGGCGGGTCACGGTGTGGGTTTCAGATTGCCGGTGAGGCGAGGCTGCGCAGGACGGGATTACGCGGCGTCAATGCGCTGCGGCGGAGACGGCGCGGTGGCCGCGCGCCTCTAAGACGCGCTTCAGCAAATGCGCGCTGGGGCTGTAGTCGAGCACGATCTCTTTCAGGGCGACAACCAAACGGCCGGCATCGCGCGTCTCGCAGATGTCTCGCAGGCAATCCAACCAGCTCCGCATGTCGCCTTCAGGTATTCCGTTGCCTACATAGATGCGGATCTTTTCATGCGCGGTGGGTGCCGTGTCCTCGAGTAGCGTGCTCAGCTCTTCGTAGAGCTTCTCGCCGGGGCGCATGCCGGTGAATTCGATCTTGATGTCCTCATCGGGCCTCAGTCCCGACAGCAGAATCAGGTCGCGGGCGAGTTCGACGATCTTGACTGGCTCGCCCATGTCCAGAACGCAGATCTGGCCGCCCGCTCCGATGGCCGAGGCCTGCAGCACGAGTTGGCAGGCTTCGGGAATGGTCATGAAGAAGCGCCGCATTTCCGGATGGGTGACGGTGACCGGCCCGCCAGCCGCGATCTGCTTCTTGAAGATGGGGATGACGCTGCCGTTGGAGCCGAGCACGTTGCCGAAGCGCACGGCCACGTACTTGGTCCGGCCGTTCTGTAGGGCCAGATAGCAGCAGTTCGGCCACTCGCTTGGTGGCGCCCATGACGTTGGTGGGCCGCACGGCCTTATCGGAGGAGATCATGACGAAGTCGTCGACTCCGTGCTCCGCCGCCGCCATAGCCACGTTGTACGTCCCGAAGACGTTGTTCTCGATCGCCTCGAAGACGTGCGCCTCCATCATGGGGACGTGCTTGTAGGCCGCGGCGTGATAGACGACCGACGGCGAGTACTGACGAAGGACGTCGTCCAGGCGAGCGCGATTCTGTATGCTCCCGATTTCGGGGTGGAAGGGGATCTGGGGAAGGCCTGGCGCATTTCGCGGTCGATTTCGAACAGAGGGGACTCGGCGATTTCGAATCCGACGATGCCGGCGGGGCCGAAGCGGGCGATCTGGCGGCAGAGTTCGGAGCCGATAGAGCCGGCGGCGCCAGTGACGAGGACGACTTTGCCTTCGAGCGTGCCGCGGATCAGGTTTTCTTCCAGTCGCACCGGGTTGCGGCCCAGCAGATCCTCCACCGCGACGTCGCGGATCTGATTGGCGAGAGTGCGGCCTTCGATCATCTCAGCCAGAGCCGGGGATGGTCTTGCAACGAACGCCGGCCTGCGTGGCATCGCGTGAGGATGGTGGTCATCTCCGTGACCGGTGGCAGAGGGCAGGGCGATGAGGACCTCCTCAATCTCGTGCTTCAAGATGAGCGCAGCCAATGCATTGCCAGAGCCGAGCACCTTCAACCCCTGGATTACGATGCCCCGCTTCTCGGGATTGTCGTCCACGAAGCCTAGAACCCTGTAGTGGAGGGCGGCGTTGGACCGGATCTCGCGCAGGAGGGTAACGCCTGCGGCGCCGGCCCCGTAGATGAGCACGGCCTTTTCACCGGCGGTTGCGCGGCCGTGGTAAAGCGAGTCTTGAACAATTCGGGTGAAGACGCGCACGCTGGTGGTGGCCAGAAGACAAATCAGCAGGTCGAGGAGGTAAATGGAACGAGGGAAACCTGGGGGCGCGAGCATCAGGATGAGGCCTGCGCTGACCAGAGAGCCGATGAAGTTGCCGGCGCCGATGCGGAAGACGTCGTGAATGGAGACGAAGCGCCACCAACCGCGGTCAAGACCGCACAGGCGGAAGACGATGGTCTTAGCCATCAGCCAGATTGGGAGGGCCCATGCCAGGTGCTGGACGTGAACGGTCGGTATGGTGAAGTCAAAGCGGATGAGGAAGGCGGCGAGGCCCGAGAAGACGAAGATGCTTAGTTGCACGGCCCGCACAACCAAGCGGGGAACGCGTTCCATCGCCTGAACGCGGTTCAATAGGCGGATGAAGACAAGCTTTGGATCTGGACATCGTGTTGGCAGGAAGCGGTTAGCGGTACTGCGCGACAACTTCGGTGGCGCCTGGGGGCGGGTAGAGGCGCAGGGGTTCCTCACGGCGAGCCATGCGCAGGAGCAGAGGATCGGCTCCCCAACGCTGAAGGAGCCGCTGGACTCCCTTAAGGGCTCTCTTGCGGGAGACGATGGCAGCGGCTGTCAGCAGGATCAGCCAAACGTCGATGAGAAGACTCCGCTTGTCGATATAGAGCAGAGCCAGGCGGCTCTTCCATGGCCGAATGATCTGGTTGTAGAGAAGGTCCGGGTCGGCACTTCCTTGGAGGATGTCCCCCTCGTCGGAAAAGACGATGGAAGCGGGGTCGGTAATCCCCGGCCGGACGCTCAGCATTCGCTTCTCTTGTTCCGTGTACATGCTGGCATCCGTCAGGACCTGAGGTCTCGGGCCCACCAAGCTCATGTCACCTTTCAGCACATTCCATAACTGCACAATCTCATCGAACTTGTACTTCCGGACAAACCGCCCCACCGGCGTAATCCTGCGGTCCGAACCGGCCGTGGAATTCACTCCCGTCTTGTCAGCGCTCACAACCATCGACCTGAATTTCACCATCCGGAACTTTCCGCCGCCCCGCGCCACCCGCGGCGCCACGTAAAACGGCGAGCGGAAGTCCTGCAGCCAGATGGCAATGGCCACCGCAACCAGAACGGGCGAAAGGAACAACAACCCTAAGAAAGAAGCCGCAACATCAAGCAATCGCTTCATAGAATCAACGTTTTCTTCACCGCTTCGACAATGTGGCTGGCGTCGCGATAGTAAGCCTTCTCTTGTTCACGCGATGTCGGCGCCGGAGCGTCCGGCAGCGCCACCCGCTGCACTGGGGCTTTCAAGAATCGGAAGGCTTCTGTCGAGATCGTTGCGGCCACCTCAGCCGCCGCGCCGCAAGTGTGCCAGCCCGAATCCGCGACCACGGCCCGTCCGGTCTTTTGCACCGAGGCAATCACCGTTTCTTGGTCCCATGGCTTCAAACTCCGCAAGTCGATGACTTCCGAATCGATCCCCTCGTCGGCCAACATCTCACCCGCTCGTCCCGCCTCGTGCGCCATGAAGGAGATCCCAACGATTGTCACCATACTGCCACGCCGCCGGACCGCCGCTTTTCCGATGGGTGTCTCGTAAGGCTCCTCCGGCACGTCACCGACCTCGCCGTACAGCCACCGGTCGTCGATGTACATCACCGGATTGCCGTCGGCCACCGCCGCCATCAGCAGCCCCTTGGCATCGGCCGCCGTGCTGGGCATCACCACCTTCAAGCCCGGCACGTGCATGAACATGGCGTGAACGGCCTGCGAGTGCTGCGCCCCCTGCTCCCCTCCGCGGTTGATCGTCGCGCGGATCACCACCGGCGCCTGCACCCGCCCGGAGAACATGTACGACCAGTTAGCCGCTTGATTCACGATCGGATCTACCGCCAGCAGCATGAAATCCATCCGCGGGTGAAACACGATCGGCCGCATGCCCGCAATCGCCGCGCCCACCGCCGTTCCCGTCACTGCGTTCTCCGACACCGGCGAATCCAGCACCCGGTCCCGTCCAAATTCCTTGTCGATGTCCTTTAAGCTCGCACCGGCGTACCACGGGCTCCACAAACCCTGCCCAATGACGAAAACCCTTGGATCGTTTCGCAGCAACTGCGCGTGTGCCTCGCGGATGGCCTGCGCGTAGCTGAGTTCACGCATGGGCGCGCTGCCCCCGCTCAACGTAGATGTGCTTCAACAGGTCCTCTTCCGGAGGGTGCGGCGACCCCCGCGCGAACTTCACGGCGTTTTCCACTTCCACCGTCGCCGCTCGCACGATTGCGTCGAGCGATTCCTGGGCAATACCTCTCTCCACCAGGCGTTTGCGCGCTTGTGCAACCGGGTCCATTGGCAACCAATCCGTCAACTCTCCCTTGCGCTTGACCCCGACATCGATATCCCAGGACGGCCCTACGTGCCCACGCCACCGGAACGTCACGCACTCCAGAAAACTCGGCCCTTTGCCGGCCCGGGCGCGCTCCACCGCCCCGCCTGCCGCCTCATGGACCGCCAAAACGTCATTCCCGTCCAACCGCACTCCCGGAATGCCGTGGAACTCTCCGGCCGTCTCCAACCTGTCCCGAACGCGCCGTTCCGACAAGTGCATGTGGCTGGCGTACAGGTTGTTCTCACACACGAAGATCACCGGCAACCGGTACAACGCCGCCAGGTTCATCGACTCGTGAACGTGGCCTTCTTCGAGAGTACCGTCGCCGAAAAACGCCACAGCAACCGCGCCGCTGCGCTGGAACTTTGCAGCCAGTGCCGCGCCCACAGCGAGGGGAACGGTTGCCGCGACAATGGGAACGGTGCCGAGGATGCCGTGCTCTGGTGCGACCAGGTGCATAGAGCCGCCCCGGCCGCCCGAGCAGCCGGTAGCTCGGCCGAAGATCTCGGCCATGACGGCCCGGAGATCGCCGCCTTTGGCTAGATAGTGGCCATGGGAGCGATGGCCCCCCCAGACGGTGTCACGGGAGCCAAGGCTCGCGCAGACTCCCGCGGCGACGGCTTCCTGGCCGATATAGAGATGGCAAGGGGTTTTGATCTCACCGGCCTCGACCAGATCCCCGGCGCGCTCCTCGAAGGCGCGGATACGGACCATGGCGTGATACATGGAGAGCAGCGTACCAGCGCCGTTGGGCGCGGAAACGTCTTTAGTTTCGGGCATCTGTTGTTGGGGCGATCTGTTCACTTGCGGTAAAACGTCCGAATGCAGTCACAAACGTAGTGGACATCCTCGTCGGTAAGCGACATATTCATCGGGATCATGAGCATGCGAGTAAAGAGATAGTCCGTATACGGCAGGTGCTGCTTGAAACCCAGCTTGGGCCACTGGTGGACTGCCTTGCCGCTCCATTGCACAAGCGTGCCAATGCCGCACTGTTTGAGGTGCGCCTGGAGCTCATCTCGTCGCTCAGCTTCAATCTCGTAATTCTGATAGATATCGAAGTGATCGGGATCGCTATCCGGAGCCGGAGGCAACACCAGTTCGGAAACGTCTCCGAGCCGCTCCTGATAGAGGCTCGCCACGGCGCGGCGCCGCGCCATCACGGAGTCGTAGGTCTTCAGCCGAAAATCCAGGATGGCCGCCTGAATGTTATCCAGACGCGAGTTCAATCCCCAGGACACAATCTCCCCATCCTGACCGCGGCCATGATCCCGCAACTGATAGAGGCGATCGTAGACCTCGGGGTCGTTCGCGATCACCGCCCCGCCATCGCCGAGACATCCTAAGACCTTCGCGGGATAGAAGCTGATCGCCGCAGCGACGCCAAACGTCGAGGCACACTTGCCCTTGAACTTGGATCCAAGGGCTTGTGCGGCGTCCTCCACAATGAATAGCCCATGCCGGCCGGCAATCGATTGTAAAGCGTCCATGTTGCAGGTGCGCCCGTTGAGTTGGGTGGGCATGATGGCCTTCGTCCGGGGCGTGATGGCCCGCTCCACCGCATCGGGGTCGATGAGGTGGTCCTTCCCGCACTCGACCGGCACAGGAATGCCGCCTGCGAAATGAATCGCCGCCGCCGTCGCGATCATGGTGTGGGAAGACAGAATCACTTCATCGCCGGACCGGAGGCCCGCAGCTCGAAGAGCGATGTGCAGGCCGTCGGTGGCGTTGGCGACGCCGAGAGCATACCTTGCGCCCACGAATCGGGCTAGGTTGGCCTCGAACTCGACGACCTCCCGCTGCATGATGAACGCGCCGCGAGACGCTACATCGTCGATTAGGCGGATGAGACCCTCGCGTTCTGAGAGAAATGTGTGCTGGTAGTTGAAGAACGGCACGGACCGCTGGAACATGGGAACCTCAGGGCAATACTGCAATCGCATAGATGAACCGGTACTGGTCTGCCGAGTAGGGCCGCGTGAGCTCGTCGAGGGGCGCAGGCGTGGAAGTGTCCGGGGCAAGTTCGGGGGGAATAGGCCTGAGGTTGCCGTAGAACACGCGCTTCAACCACTCCTTGCCTTTCATCGTCTTTGGAACCAGATGGAGTGAGACAGCAACCTTCCGAATCAAACCGATCGTGACGTGCGCCAACCCTCCGGTGCTTTGCGGGAAACCGCCGCGGATCTCAACCTCGAAGCCGTGCCGGGCAAGGCTTTCAGCCAATTCGGCAGCGTCGAGGTATTTCACCGAGAACGGGCTGGGGTTGAACTCGCCCCAGCGGCAGTTGACGGTCGAGATCAGCAGGGTGCCTCCGGGGCGCAGGACGCGGCGAGCCTCGCGGAAGAAGGCGTCAGCCGAAGGGATGTAATAGAGCGCCTCATAGAGGATGACCACATCGAACGACGCGTCCGGGAAGGGCAAGTCCTGCGCGTCAAACTGCTTGATTTCGACGTTGTGGCGGCTGCCGTATGTCTGCCGGGCGATGGCTAAGTTGCGCTCGTCGATGTCGCCGCCGACGAGCCTTCGCGCGGTGCGCGCAAGCAGCCCGAGGCCCATGCCGGCGCCGCAGGCGACCTCGAGAACGTCCTTGCCTTGCGCGTGTTTCCGGGCAAGCTCATAGCGAGTCGATAGAATCCCCATCTGGTCCGCTGTCGCCCTGCCTCCCGGAATCTCCGTGACAGTATTGAAGTTCGGTTCTTGCCGTACTCGTTTAGTGAATGTCATTAAGGAATTGCTCTCATGTCCGAAACGTTAGTAATCCCGAGGGGGTAACGATCTCACGTCGATGGTCGCCTCGGTGGCCCTTTGCGGGGCTTTGAGAGGGTGAAGACCACTTGCCACGCCTGCCACTTCACAAGCGGGAGCCGCAGCAGGGTAGAGTCGACAGCCTCCAAACCGGAAAGCAGCTTTTCGAAGAAACGGGAGTGCCGGAATGGCACCGCGGCTAGCGTGGTGAGATGAAAGAATCTCGTGTGAACTTCGGAGAAATATTCTCTGGCGAGCGACAGGTCCCTACGTTTAATGAGGTGTTCGGCCTCATATGCCGTCCGCAGCTTCGGAGTCAACCTCCGGTATGCGTGGATAATCGCATTATGGCCGAGTGCTTCGGTACAGATGATGCAACCATCTGGCGTGAGGACACGCGCAAGTTCCGAGTAGGCCTTGCGGAGATTGAGGTGATGCAGGCATCCATAGACCTTGACGAGATCGAATGAGCTGTCCGCGAAATCCAGCGCCTCCGCATCCATGACTACGAATTTGGTCTTGTCATCGACGCGTTCGGCTATGGCTTGTTGTCTCCCGTGCTTCAGGCCGGCTTCAGACAGGTCGATACCAACAGCTTCCGTAGCGCCCATCTTCGCCATCTTGACGGTGTCGTCCCCGCTTCCGCAGCAATAATCGAGAACCCGTCTCCCCCTGCATCGATCCCGAACAAAAACGTCCACGAATTCCAAGCTCGCTCGCTCGATCGAGTAGTACTTGAAGTTCGTCCAAAGTGGATCGGACTTCAACCGCTCCTCGTTCTCGGGACTCCAACGCTGTTGCGGCGCTACCTCGCGGAGGATGTCGTGAAATTCGATCTCTTCCCGCTTTCTGGCTTCCATGCTTCTGTTCATTTCGTCCTTTGGGCGTACGCTATTCACGATGTATGATCGGAACGCCGAGCCTGTTCCGATGCAGCGGCGCCGGCTTGGGTTGCTCCTGGGCCTTTCGGTGCCGGTAGTCCCTTGATGCGGGCCAGGTTCTCATAGTGCGTGTACAGTTCGCCCCATACCCTTTGCTGCTGGAAGGTTCTAAGGACGTAGCGCCGGCCAGCTTGGCCATGGCATTTGCGCAAACCCGGGTCGTCCAGGTACCGGCGCACCGTCTCGACGATGGCGGTTACGCTCCCCGGCTCGATGATTGTGCCCGTCACCCTGTCGCAGATAGCGTCTACGATGCCCGGAATCCGAGTACCGATGACCGGCACCTCCATGGCCGAGGCCTCGATCAGCACGTACCCTAAACCCTCGTGGAACGACGGCAGGATCAGCACATCCATGGCCGCATACACTGGTGGCATCTCGTCTACGTAGCCGGCGAGGTGGATCCTCTGGTGATTTCGCAATTGCTTCTCAACGGGCTTGGGAACAGGGTCTCGCGTGTCAAATTCTCCAGCCACAAGAAGATGGAGGCTGGGGTAGGCCTCCGCCAGCGTTTCCCAGGCCTGAACCAGTTCGCAAATCCCCTTCACCCGAAACAGCCTTCCGACAAAGCCAAGCACCAAGGCTTCTGTGGGGATTCCATAACGCTCCCTCGTCTTGTCCCCCGCACCAGGCTCAAGATTGGCTGGATTGAAGCGTCCCTCGGTATCCAGTCCGTTGGCGCTCAGCACAACCTTGGCCTTACTGGGGTCGCAGACCCCCTCCTGGATGGCCGCGTCTCTCACCGATGGCGCAACATACAGCACTTCGTGCGCCAGCAGGCAAGAGATTCTCTCGCACCACCAAAGGAGGGTACGTCGCACACCGCGCGCGGAGGACAGCGCCATGCCGTGGTTGCGGTAGATACGCACAGGTGCCCGTGCCAGCCAGGCGGCAACCATCGCCAACAGACCGG
The DNA here is from genome assembly GCA_963744775.1 of Bryobacterales bacterium. Lineage (GTDB taxonomy): Bacteria > Acidobacteriota > Terriglobia > Bryobacterales > Bryobacteraceae > CAVUVG01. The sequence goes on along the minus strand of CAVUVG010000006.1, from coordinate 1,383 downwards.
ACTTGCTGGTATCCCCTTGGACCACGTCAGCGCGGATCTCGCGGAATTTCGCAGCCAGCCGCAAGACGGAGCGGAGGTCCCGCCAGGGTGTGATCGTGCGCGTGATCTCCAGCGGATGCACCGTGACCTCTTCGGAGCGCCCGAAAAGATCGAGTAGTTCGCCGTCCGACGAAATGCAGTGTGACTCGATGCCGCGCGCCTGCATGAACGCTCCTTGACCTTTCCAGAAATCCCAGGATCGGGGCTCGGTGTTGACCAGTGCCAACTGGACGCGATCGCGGCGGTGCAGCCAGTCTTCGGTCCGGCGCCGGACCTCGCTGTACATCGACGCGCGGCGAGAATGTAGGATGTCTTCCCGGTACTCTCTGGCCTTTTCGAGATTGCGCTCCGATGCGCGGCTCAACCGCTGCGGCGACGTGACCATTTCCTTGATCTTTGCGATCATCGCCGTCGGATCGCCAGGGGGAATCAGGTCCTCCGGAGGGAGTAGTTCGTAGAAGCCCGCGATCGTGGAGCCGATGCACGGCAACGCGCGGGCCATGGCCTCGATCGCCGCGCGAGGAAGTCCTTCACCGTGGGATGCCAACACAAAGAGATCGGCGCGATCGAGTTGCTGCCACACCGATTCGCCAGATGGCAGTTGACCGACAAACTCGACCGCATCGGAGACTCCAAGACGCGCTGCGAGCGATTCGAGATCGGGCCGGAACTTGCCATCGCCGACTACAATAAGCCGCAGATTCAGTTCCTCGCCCCGCAACGCGGCGACCGCTTCGATCAACGTATTGGGGGCCTTGCGCAATTGGTCGAGCAGCGCCACCGTAATCAGTGTGAGTTCGCTTCCAGTGCTCTCGAACCTGCGTGGTGCGAGCGCAAATGCTCGATCGGGAAGTTCCACACTCGAATAGTTGGTAGTGAACCGTCCGGAGGCGGGCGGATATCGCTTCTGCAGCGCTTCCTTGGTGACGTACGCTACAGCCACCGCAGAGCGGCATTGCCGGCGCAACTCACGCGGGAACCACCAACGGAAAAAAGGGCGCAGCGGATGGGTTACAGAGCCGGGCGCGAACACGTCGTAAGGATCCACCACTATTTCCGCGCCGTAGGGGCGATTGGCTTTCCAAAACTCGCGATCGACGGAAGCCGCAAGTTGAGAGTCGAGGCGCAGAATCAGCGCGTCCTCGGAGCCGACGGCTGCGCGGACGGCCCGGTCCACCTGCCGCATCTTCAGCAGGTACTGCCAGGGTCCGAGGTAGTAGGGCACTGGCGCAAACGTTACCCGGTCACCGTCGGCGCGCTTCCAATTAACGGAAGCCTCAGTGACATCCTTCACCCGCGCCACCACTTTCACCCTGTCGAAGACCTCGAGGTACCGCATTATTT
>CAVUVG010000005.1:0-25078 GCA_963744775.1 Bryobacterales bacterium | reverse complement strand
GTCAGCGCCAGGTATTCGTGCGCGAGTCGCACCACCATCGATCCCTCGCCCACCGCTGACGCCACTCGGTTCATCGCGCCGGCGCGGAGGTCGCCGGCGGCGAACACCCCGGGCACGCTGGTCTCGAGCGGCAGCGGCTCGCGCGTTTCCTTCCAGATGCGCGCGTACCCGTCGGCCGCCATCAGGTCCCGGCCGGTGAGCACGAATCCCTTGGCGTCGCGCAGCACGTCGGGCGGGAGCCAGTCGCTTCGCGGACGGGTCCCGATGAACACGAACAGCGCATCGGCTTCCTCCACCCGGCACGACTCCATCGTCGAGCGAAGTGAGCGCCACCCGTTCCACGTGACCGTCGCCCTCGACTCGTTCGATTTCCGTCCGAGGCCGCAGACGAATGTTAGGCGTCTTCTCGATCTGATCGATGAGGTACTGCGACATGGTGTCGCGCAAGCTATCGCGGCGCACCACGATCTGCACCTCTTTCGCGTAGCGCGCCAGATACATGGCGCCCTGGCCCGCCGAGTTCCCGCCGCCGACGACGAGCACGCGCCGGCCGCTGAACGCGGGCGCTTCCGTGGTCGCGGCGCCGTAGTACACCCCCGCGCCCGTGTGCTCCGCCACGCCGGGCGCGGGATGCTCGCGATAGAGCATGCCCGTGGCGGCCAGCATGGTTCGCGTGACGAGCTCACGGCCGTCGGCGAGTGTGAGACGCTTGTATCCCGCTTCGATCGAGACTCCGGTCACTTCGAGCGGCACGAGAAACTCGGCGCCGAGCCTCTGCGCCTGCATCAGGGCGCGGCGTGTCAGATCGCTGCCGCTGACGCCGGCCGGGAACCCGAGATAGTTCTCGATTCGGGAACTGGTGCCCGCCTGCCCGCCCGGCGCGTGCCGGTCGAGCAGCAGGGTCCGCAGTCCTTCCGATGCGCCGTACACCGCTGCCGCGAGGCCGGCCGGACCGGCGCCGACGATCACGAGGTCGTACACATCGAAGGCGGCCGAGAGCGATCGGCCCAGGCGCTCGGCCACCTGGCGGGGCTCCGGGTTGCGCAGCACGGAGGATCCGTCTTCGAAGAACAGCGCCGGCAGCTCGTCCGCGCCCACCCCGGCCGCATCCAGCAGCGCGCGCGCGTCCGGGTCCCGCGTGACGTCGAGCCAGCGATAGGGGATGAGATTGCCGGCCAGGAAGTCCTTGATCGCGTGCGATCGGGGCGACCACTGATGTCCGACCAGCCTCAGACCCTTCGCCTCGGGCAGATACTCGGCCTGCCAGGCGTCGAGGAGGTCGTCGATCACCGGGAAGAGACGTTCCTCGGGCGGATCCCACGGCTTCGACAGATAGTGATCGAGATGCGCCTCGTTGATGGCCTTGACGGCCGCTTCGATGTCCGAGTAGGCCGTGAGCAGGACGCGCCGCGCCAGCGGGTACACCTCGCGCGATTCTGGCGAGCACTTCGCTCCCCAGCATGCCGGGCATGCGCTGATCGCTGATCACCATTGCCAGCGAATCCCCGCGGGTCTTCAGTTCGCGGGCGGTCGCCAGCGCCTCCTCCCCCGATGCCGCGCTCATGACCGTGTAGTGCTCCCGGTACCGGGAGCGGAGGTCGCGGCGCACGGCGGCGAGCACCTGCGGATCGTCGTCCACGACGAGGAGGACGGGCTTGTTCAAGGCGTTGCCTCCGGCGACGTCGCTCTCGGCGAGCGGCAGCACGACCCGAAACTCCGTCCGGCCCGGCTGCGACTCGACGTCGATTTCGCCGTCGTTGTGGCGGACGAGGCGCCGGACGATGTCGAGGCCCAGGCCGGTGCCCTGCCCCACCGGCTTGGTGGTGAAGAACGGGTCGAAGATGCGCTCGCGGATCTCTGCGGGGATGCCGGTCCCGTTGTCGACGACGCGCACCACCACGCGCTGATGCTCGCGGTTCGCCAGCACCTCGACGCGGCCCGAGTCGGGGACGGCGTCGAGGGCGTTGTCGATCAGATTCGCCCAGATCTGGTTGAGTTCGCCGGCGAAGCCGCGGACGCGCGGGAGACCGGGTTCCACGTCAACGGCCACGGCGGCCGATTTCGCCCGCGCTTTGGACTTGAGCACGGCGACCGTGTTGCTCAGACTCTGCTATCAGGTCCACCGGCTCGGCAACCGTTGCCTGATCCATGTGGGTGAAGCCCTTGATCGCGGTGACCAGGCCGGAGATGCGCAGTGGCGGCGTCCTGTATCTCCGAGGCGAGACCCCGAACCGAACATCCGGCCGCGGCCCACCGCAGCACGGCGTTCAACGCCGGTCCATCGACGGCTCCGGCCAGCAGGTCGAGCGCCTCGAACGTCACAGCCGATATCCGCAAGCGCTTCGGCGATGTCGAGGTCGAGGCCGTGATCGGCGAGCCAGTCGGCGATGGCCTCCTCGCGTTCGGCCTGCCTCGATCGGCGACCGCACGCCGCGCACCTTCGTGGCCGTGCAGGCCTCACGAATGTCATCGACGGCCGCGAGTTGGGAATCGGTCAGCCGGGAGGCGCCGAGCGCGCGCGACGCCCGCTCGGAGTCCGCCAGCCGGTCCTGGAGCAGCCGCGGCGCTGCGTTCGATCGCGGATGCCGGGTTGTTCAGCTCGTGGGCCAGTCCCGCGGACAATTTCCCGAGGGAGACCATCTTCTCGTCGTGCAGGTCGCTCGAGGTGAAGACGCGGGCGCGATCGAGCATGGTGTGGACGAGGATCGCCGTGACCTCATAACACTCGCTGATCATGCTGCGGAGATGGTCGCGATCCACGGCCAGGATCACTGTGGGTTCCTGGGCGACCGTATCGCCCGGTGGGGTGACTAGGCGGGAGTACGGAAGCAGGCCCGTAACGTCGCCTTCCCGCCATTCCATGATCTTGTGCTGCCCGGCGCCGCGGTCGACGAATATGGCGACGCGCCCCGACAGTACGACGAACAAGCCTTCCACCCGCGAACCCTTCTTGGTCAGCAGGTCGCCGGGCTGCAGTTGTCGCAGAGACCCGTGCGAGGCCAGCCACGCCAGTTCCTCGCGAGGCGCCGGGCCAAGGGTCTTGTGCTGCGCCAGGAGATCGACGAGGTCCGTTGGCGTCATCGGCGTCTAGATAGCACCCTCCACCGAGCCGTTACATCCATGTTAGCGAATGGAAGTATGGGCAAGGAATCAGTGAATTGCGAGCGCGAAAGGATTGCGGCCGTGGATCGCTACGTGGTGGCCAGGGGCCAATACAGTGCTTGGCCAAATGCCGGTGGTTAGCAGCATGACGTGGGGCGGGCTTTCGAGCCCGCAAGCCCGCTTTCCAGCGGGCCTAGATTACCCACGCACTTCACAAGCCCTCCTCTTCGTGGCGTACGCCTTAGCGTGCCGCGTCGATACTCTTCTCGACGCAGGTCGGTGTAATTTGTCCAGACACGCCTGTGGAATGGGATCCCGGCGAGCGCGTACGCCTGATCTCGGCAAGAAAGGCGACCGCGAGGGAGCGTCGCCGCTATGAGGAAACCGATGAAACATCAGTACGATTTCTCGAAGGCCAAACGGGGCCCGGTCATCCCGGTCCCAAAGGGAAAGACCAGAATCACGATTCGGGTGGATGAGGACGTGATCGCTTGGTTCCGGAGTCAAGTCGATCAAGCCGGCGGCGGGAACTACCAGACTCTGATCAATGACGCCCTGCGCCAGCACATAACGCGCGTCAGAGAGCCTCTGGAGGACACTCTGCGCCGCGTAGTTCGGGAGGAGATCCGCAAAGCCAGTTAGGTTCGGACCACCGAATGAAGGAAGTCCAGTTCCATTAGAGGCATACTGGGGCGGAACGCCCCGTCCGCGTCCGGCCCCCGTATCATGGATGTATGCCCGAGTTGGTATTCGAGGTTGTCCAAGACTCCGACGGTGGGTATTGCGCCGAATGCCTTACCGAGAACATCTTCACGGAGGGGGATACGTGGGACGATTTGCGCAAGAACGTGACTGAAGCGACCGCGGCGTTCTTCTTCGACCGGCCGCGCCCTGAGCGAATCCGCCTCCGCCTTTTGCTGGCTGAACATCGGCTCCCAGATCGGCGTCATCGCCTGTGACAGCAACTGCTGGATGAACCGATCCAGCACCGTCGGAATCCCCAGCATCCTCGTCCCGCCGGTATCTCTACCCGCCTCACCAGACCGGCACATAGGTTCCCGCCCAGCAGCTTCACCCGGATCTTCTCCCAGTGCGCTTTCAGGTGTGACACTAACTCCGCCGTCTTCATCCGGTCGATCCCTGCCGCGCCCCGGTTGCGTTTCACCGCTTCCAGCGCCGCCCGGCAGTTCTCTTCCCTGACGACTTCTTCCATCAGATGCTCGCACATGGCTCTCTGCGCGGAGCGCTCCAGTCGCCTCTCTAGCTCTGTCCTTTCGTTCTTCGGCCCTTCGCTCCACCGGCGTTACCCGGCTTCCTCGCTACTACGGCCTCTGCTGACTCCTCCCCGGTTCTCGCCGGGAGGATCTCCGCAAACCGGCCCAAGCCGAAACTCCCGTTGTGGGCGGTAGAATGAGGAGTAGCGATGGTACAGCCCGTGATAGTAATCGACCCCGATGTCATGAACGGAACGCCCTGCTTTCGCGGCACGCGAGTTCCGTTCAAGAACCTGATCGACTACCTCGAGGGCGGCCAATCTCTGGGTGAGTTTTTGCGGCAGTTTCCCACCGTCACGCGAGAGATGGCAGTCCTGGCGCTTGAGGAAGCGAAGGATTCTCTACTCGCCAAAATCGCATGAAAATTCTGCTCGACGAGTGCCTCCCACTCGATTTCCGGCGCAGCTTTGCCAAGCATGAGGCCCACACCGCTCAATGGGCTGGTCTAAAAGGTAAGAAGAACGGCGAGTTGCTTCGGGCTGCCGAGATTGCGGGGTACGACGTCCTGCTGACGGTCGACCAGGGAATACCGCACCAACAGCGATCCGCTGGCCGGAAGCTCTCGATCATTCTGATCCGTTCTCGAACCAATCAGCTCGAAGACTTATTGCCCCTCGTCGACGCGATCATGCAAGCGCTGGAGACGATTCAGCCCGGCCAGACTGCCGCGGTTCCATCCTGTGACTGAGCCAACCGGCCACTTGGCAGCATCCCGCCCATCCTGTTGATGTGGCCGGAGGATGGCAAGGGGACACGGATTGGCCGATGCACATCGCCGGGATGCCGACATTCAGCCCCATTGAGGTAAAATGCACGGCGTGCAAGACCGATACGTCGCCGACATTGGCGACTTTGGAAAATATGCGCTGCTCAACGCCCTCGCTGGAGACGACCTGCGGCTCGGCGTGCACTGGTACCGCAACTCTGACGAAGAAGCAAACAGAGACGGAAAATTCACGGACTATCCGCGTCTCCGTGAGTGCGACCCGCTGTTGCATGACGCGCTGAATGACATCGTATGCAGTGGTCGGCGGTGCATTTCGGCAGTGGAGTCAGCGAGCATCTTGCCCGGTGGGACAGTGTTCTACTCACTCCCGCTCTCGTCTCGGGATGCGGAAGATCCTGCGAGTCGTTCGAGGCGGCGAGCAGAATGGAATGTTCGGGCGCTGGAATACGTCTTCCCCCACTTGGGCCTATCTTCAAAGAGACAAAGCCTCGTGCTATATCATCATCAGACGCGCGAAAAGGGAGGCTTGGCGGCAACCCTCCCTTTGAAGTTCAAGATGCTGCGCTCCCTCGGTTTCGAGGAAGCCTGGGCATTCGTATTCCGCCGGGTATCCGTACGCGTATACTTCATCCTGCCTGCACCTCCTCATGTCGCTATCCTTGCCAAACGATCGGCAAGTTTTCTCAATACCCACTGGGGGTTGCGGGGGCACTTCCAACTGGTAAGACCTGGTCGGTCATAAACACCGGCTGAGATCGTTTTCATGGACCCCGACAATGGCTTTCCCGGCCGGTCTGGTGATCCCTCCGCGATCGGCGGATCGAAGTACGTCTTCCCCCACGAGTTGGTGCCATATCTTCGAAGAGAACAAAGCCTCGTTGTAAGCAGCATCCTAATGTAGTCGAAACCCGTCGCCAAACAGTTTCTGGGGTGTCAAAGTAACGTAACATAATCACCCCTACTCGTAGACGTGAGCCCTCAGCGCTATAGGTCAGCCCGAGCAAGAGCCGCCGTTCACCTCCCCCTCCTCCGCCCTTCCCCTTCCCCCTCAACCACTTCCGAACCACGCTTCCCGCCAGCTCGCCCGCTGCCCCTTACCATGGAATCGGTGCCCCGCCGCCCCCGGCTCCGCCGGGGCACACTCCGCCAGCACGCGAGAAGCATTTTTGCGAAACAAACCCATTATCGACGCAAGCCGCTTGGAATCAGCGGCTTGCAAGCACGAAACGAAGCCATTGTCACCCCGCCGGGGTGGCGGCCTTGCTGCCGTGGATCTCCTGCAGGCTCCAGACGCGGATGGGGTCGCGGCGGCGGGAGGCCACGGCTTCGGCGGCGGCCTTGGCCGCGCTCATCGTCGTGATGCAGGGGACGCGGTAGGCGATGGCGGTGCGCCGGATGGCCTTCTCGTCGCTGAAGGAGTGCGCGCCGGCCGGCGTGTAGATGACCAGTTGCATCGAGCCGCCCTTCATCAGATCCACGGCGTTGGGCCGGCCCTCGTTCACCTTGAAGACCGTCTTGCACGCGCAGGCCCGCGGCGTTCAGCGCCGCGGCCGTGCCGCGCGTCGCCACCAGACTGAAGCCGAATTCCGCCAGGCGCCGCGCCACCTCCACCGCCGCGGGCTTGTCGTGGTCGTTCACGCTGAGGAACACGCAGCCCTTGTCCGGCAGCGGCGTGCCGGCGCTCAACTGCGCCTTGGCGAACGCCTCGCCGAAGTTCTCGCCCACGCCCATCACCTCGCCGGTGGAGCGCATCTCGGGACCCAGCGCCGGATCCACGCCCGGGAACTTGTTGAACGGGAACACCGGCGACTTCACGAAGAACTGCGGCACCGGCAGGCAGCCCGCCGTCATGCCGCCGGTCAGGTGCGCCAGCTCCTCCAGCTTCTTGCCGAGCATCAGGCCCACGGCGACCTTCGGCAGCGGCACGCCGGTGGCCTTGCTGACGTAGGGCACGGTGCGCGAGGCCCGCGGGTTCACCTCCAGCACGTACACCTTGCCGTCCTGGATGGCGTACTGCACGTTCATCAGGCCGATCACGTGCAGCGCGCGCGCCAGCCGCACCGTGTAGCTCTCGATGGTCGCCCGCTCCTCGGCGCTCAGCGACGATCGGCCGGCAGCACGCAGGAGCTGTCGCCCGAGTGCATGCCCGCCTCCTCGATGTGCTCCATGATGCCGGCGATCAGCACGTCCTCGGAGTCCGACAGCGCGTCCACGTCGATCTCGGTGGCGTCTTCCAGGAACCGGTCGATCAGCACCGGCCGCTCCTGCGAGAACGACCACCGCTTCGCGCATGTAGCGGCGCACCGTCTCCTCGTCGTAGGCGATCACCATGGCGCGCCCGCCCAGCACGTAGCTCGGCCGCACCAGCACCGGGAAGCCGATGCGCCGCGCCACGTCGCAGGCCTCTTCCACGCTGGTGGCCGTGCCGTTCGGCGGGCGAGGGAATGCCCAGCTCGTCCAGCAGCTTGCCGAACAGCTTGCGGTCCTCGGCCAGGTCGATGTTGGCCGGGATCGGTGCCGATGATGGGCACGCCCTGCCGCTTCAGCGGCAGCGCCAGATTCAGCGGCGTCTGCCCGCCGAACTGCACGATGACGCCGTCGGGCTTCTCCGTGTCGCAGATGTTCAGGACGTCTTCGAGCGTCAGCGGCTCGAAGTACAGGCGGTCGCTGGTGTCGTAGTCGGTGGAGACCGTCTCCGGGTTGCAGTTGACCATGATCGACTCGACGCCGAACTCCTGCAGCGCGAAGGAGGCGTGGCAGCAGCAGTAGTCGAACTCGATTCCCTGCCCGATGCGGTTGGGGCCGCTGCCCAGGATCATGACCTTCTTGCGATCCGACGGGCTCGGCCTCGCACTCCGACTCGTAGCTCGAGTAGAGGTACGGCGTGAAGCTCTCGAACTCGGCGGCGCAGGTGTCCACGCGGTTGAACACGGCGCGGATGCCCAGCTCCTTGCGGCTGCTCGCGCACGGCCAGCGCGTCCGCGCTCCAGGTGCGGGCCAGGCAGGCGTCGGAGAAGCCGTCGCGCTTGGCGCGCGCGCAGCAGCTCGCGGCGTGACCGATCTCCAGCGCTCTCCGCCTCCAGTTCCTTCTCCGAGGTCGATGGTCTCCTTGATCTGCTGCAGGAACCAGGGATCGATGGCGGTCATCTCGCGGATCTGCTCCACGCTGTAGCCGCGGCGCAAGGCGAAGCAGATGTAGCCGAGCCGCTCCGGGTTGGGCGTGATCAGCCTCTGCGGGATCAGCGCTTCGTCGTAGACTTCGGCGCGTGGCGGCCTTGCCCGTCTCCAGGCTGCGCATGCCCTTGGCCAGCGCCTGCTTGAAGGTGCGCCCGATGGCCATCACCTCGCCCACCGACTTCATCTGCGTGCCCAGCACCGGGTCCGCGCCGGGGAACTTCTCGAACTGCCAGCGCGGGATCTTCACCACCACGTAGTCGATGGTGGGCTCGAAGCAGGCCGGCGTCTTGCGGGTGATGTCGTTGGGGATCTCGTCCAGCCGGTAGCCCACGGCCAGCTTGGCGGCGATCTTGGCGATGGGGAAGCCGGTGGCCTTGGAGGCCAGCGCCGAGCTGCGCGACACGCGCGGGTTCATCTCGATGATCACCATGCGCCCGTTTTCGGGGTGGATGGCGAACTGCACGTTCGATCCGCCGGTGTCCACGCCGATCTCGCGCAGGCAGCGCAGCGCGCCGTCGCGCATCATCTGGTACTCGCGGTCGGTCAGGGTCTGCGCCGGCGCCACGGTGATCGAGTCGCCGGTGTGCACGCCCATGGGGTCGAAGTTCTCGATCGAGCAGATGATGATGGCGTTGTCGGCCAGGTCGCGCATCACCTCCAGCTCGAACTCCTTCCAGCCCAGCGCGCTCTCTTCGATGAGCACCTCGTGCACCGGCGAGAGGTCCAGCCCGCGCTCCAGAATCTCGATCCAGTTCCTCGCGGTTGTAGGCGATGCCGCCGCCGGTGCCGCCCAGCGTGAAGCTGGGCCGCAGGATGACCGGGTAGCCGATGCGGCCGGCGAAGGCCAGGCCGTCCTTCGACGTTGTTGACCAGCTTGCGATTCGGGCACCTCCAGGCCGATCTTCCGCATGGCGTCCTTGAACAGCAGCCGGTCTTCGGCCTTCTTGATGGCGTCCAGCTTGGCGCCGATCAGCTCGACGCCGTACTTGTCCAGCACGCCGCGCCTCGGCCAGCTCCACCGACAGGTTCAGGCCGGTCTGGCCGCCCACGGTGGACAGCAGCGCGTCGGGCCGCTCCTTGCGGATGACCTCCTCGAGCGAACTCGCAGCGTCAGCGGCTCGACGTAGGTGCGGTCGGCCAGATCCGGATCGGTCATGATGGTGGCCGGGTTGGAGTTGACCAGCACCACCTGGTAGCCGTCGGCCCTGAGCGCCTTGCAGGCCTGCGTGCCGGAGTAGTCGAACTCGCAGGCCTGGCCGATGACGATCGGGCCGGAGCCGACGATCAGGATGCGGTGGAGGTCGTTTCGTCTGGGCATCCGGCTTTAGCGGCCTCCCTGGAATTCGGTCATGAGCTTGACGAAATCGTCGAACAGGTACTGCGAATCGTGCGGCCCGGGCGCGGCCTCGGGATGGTACTGCACGCAGAAGGCGGGCACGATTGCGGTGGCGGAAGCCTTCCAGCGTCTGGTCGTTCAGGTTCACGTGCGTCAGTTCGACGTCGTTGGCGTTGAGCGAATCCGGGTCCACCGCGAAGCCGTGGTTGTGCGAGGTGATCTCGACCTTGTTGGTGACCTGGTTCAGCACCGGATGATTGGCGCCGCGGTGGCCGAACTTCAGCTTGTAGGTCTTGCCGCCGAGCGCCAGGCCCAGGATCTGGTGCCCCAGGCAGATGCCGAAGACCGGGATCTTGCCCGAGCAGCTTGCGCACCTGCGCCGCCTGGAACTGCGAGCGGCTCGGGATCGCCGGGGCCGTTGGAGAGAAACACGCCGTCGGGCTTCAGCGCCAGCACGTCCTCGGCCGTGGTGACGGCCGGGACCACGCGTCACGCGGCAGCCCACGTGCACCAGCCGGCGGAGAATGTTGCGCTTGATGCCGAAGTCGTAGGCCACCACGTGGAACCGCGGCTCGGCCGGCGGCGCCGACGCGCTCGGAGGGCGAGCAGGCGTCGACGCCCGCGGTCCACTCGTAGCGCTCGCGCGTGGAGACGCGCGTGGCCAGGTCCAGCCCGGCCATGGATGGGACTGCTTCGCGCCTTCTCGACCAGCTCCCGCGGGTCGCCGCCGGCGGTGGAAAGCACGCCGCGCATGACGCCCCGCGTGCGCAGATGCCGCACCAGGCGGCGGGTGTCGATTTCGGCGATGACCGGGATGTTGTGCGCGCCGAGGAACTCGTCGGCGTGCTCCTTCGAGCGCCAGTTGCTGGCGATCGAGGAGAACTCGCGCACCACCAGGCCCTCGATGTAGGGCTTGCACGGCTTCGCTGTCGTCGGGTGTGGTGCCGTAGTTGCCGATCTGCGGGATAGGTCAGGATGACGATCTGGCCGGCGTAGGAGGGGTCGGTGAAGATCTCCTGGTAGCCGGTGATGGCGGTGTTGAAGACGACCTCGCCGGTGCGTTCGGTGGGCGCACCAAAAGCTCTGCCCTCGAAGACCGTGCCGTCTTCCAGGGCGAGGATCGCTCTGCTCAAATCCGATTGTCCTCCAGGGAAGGTGTAACTCCTATTGGAACATGCCGCGCGCGGCGGTTCAACCGGCGCGTTCTGGTATCATGGATTCTCCCGCGTCCGATGACCGTCAACACGCAATTTGCCCGGTTCGATTCGTTGTCTCTCGACTGCGGCGCGACGCTGGCGCACGTCGATGTGGCCTACGAAACCTACGGCCGGTTGAACGAGGCCCGGTCCAATGCCATCCTGATTCTGCACGCCCTGACCGGAGACGCGCACGCCGCCGGCATCAGCCAGGAGGCCGGCAAGCCCGGCTGGTGGGACAACTCCATCGGCCCCGGGAAGGCGTTCGACACGGAGAAGTATTTCGTAATCTGCTCGAACGTTCTGGGCGGCTGCCGGGGAACCACGGGGCCGGCCTCGATCAACCCCGCAACGGGCGCGCCCTATGCCACTCACGTTTCCGGGCATCACCATCCCCGACATGGTGCGCCTTCAGAAGAAACTCATCGACCATCTCGGCATCCAGCGTCTGCTGGCGGTGTCCGGCGGCTCGATGGGCGGCATGCAAACGCTGGAGTGGGCCGTCGCCTACCCGGATTCGGTCGCCGCGGCGATTCCCATCGCCACCACGGCGCGGCACAGCGCGCAGCAGATCGCCTTCAACGAAGTCGGCCGGCAGGCCATCATGGCCGACCCGGATTGGAATGAAGGCAACTACTACGGCGGCAAACCTCCGGCCCGCGGACTGGCCGTGGCGCGCATGGTCGGCCACATCACCTACATGAGCGACGAGTCGATGCGCGAGAAGTTCGGGCGCCGCCTGCGCGACAAGGACAAGTACGGCTTCGATTTCTCCATCGACTTCGAGGTGGAGAGCTACCTGCGCTACCGCGGCGCGCAGTTCGTCGACCGCTTCGACGCCAATTCCTACCTCTACATCACCAAGGCCATGGACTACTTCGACCTGGCCAACGGGCACGGCTCGCATGGCCGAGGCGCTCAGCCAGGCGACCGCGCGCTTCCTGGTGATCAGCTTCACCTCGGACTGGCTCTATCCGAGCTACCAGTCGCTGGAAGTGGTCAAGGCCCTGCGCAGCCGCAACCGCGACGTGGCTTACTGCGAGCTCACCTCCAACTACGGCCACGACGCGTTCCTGGTGGACATCGGAGAGCAGACTGAAATCCTGCGGGGCTTTCTGGCCAGCACGTTCAAGGAGAGGTGCTGAGGATGCCTTTGCGGGCCGAGCTGCGCCGTAGTCCTTTCGTGCGGGACGTGCTGGGGCGCAGCGACTTCGCCATCATCAGCGATCTGGTCGAGCCCAACACCAAGGTGCTGGACCTGGGATGCGGCGACGGCGAGCTGTTGCAGTGGCTGGCCGAGCACAAGGGCGTCGAGGGGCGCGGCATCGAGATCAGCAGCGCCAGGGTGCAGCGCGCCATCAGCCGCGGCGTCTCGGTCTACCAGGGCGACATCGACGAAGGGCTCGCCGATTACCCCAGCGCCGCTTTCGATTACGTCATTCTGAGCCAGACGTTGCAGGAGACACGCCACCCGTTGAGCGTGCTGCGGGAGATGCTGCGGGTGGGGCGCAACGCCATCGTGGCCTTCCCCAACTTCGGCCACTGGTCCGTCCGGCTGGCTCACCTGGTGAGCGGGCGTGCGCCGAAAACCGACTTGTTTCCCCACGACTGGTACGACTCGCCCAACATCCACTTCCTCACCGTGAAGGACTTCGAGGAGCTGGCCAGACGCGAGAACTGGACCGTCGAGCGCAAGATCTTTGTCTCCGGCCACCACATGGGCAGCCTCCTCCCCAACCTCATGGCCGAGGTCGCGGTGTTCCTGTTCCGCGGCTAGGCTGGCGCTGGAGCCCCGGCGGGCCAGGCGTTAGAATAGATCCACCATGAAAATGCGACTGGGCGTGATTGCTCTTTGCCTGTTGGCGGCTCCCTTGATGGCGCAGCGCACGAAGAACTTCCCGGCCATCGGCCGGATCGTTCGCGAAGACCCGCGGATCGACAAGCTGATCCCGAAGGACGCCAAAATCGAGATCCTCGCCAGCGGCTTCGAATGGACCGAAGGCCCGGTGTGGATCAAGGACGGAGGCTACCTCCTGTTCTCCGACATCCCACGCAACTCGGTCATGAAGTGGAAGGAACTGGAGGGCGTCAGCCTGTTCATGAAGCCCTCCGGCTACACCGGCGTGGCGGACTACGGCCGCGAGCCGGGCTGCAACGGCATCCTGATCGATCCCAAAGGACGGCTCGTCTTCTGCGAGCACGGCGACCGCCGCATGTCGCGCCTGGAACCCGGCGGCGGCAAGAGGACACTGGCCGACAACTATATGGGCAAGCGCCTCAACAGCCCCAACGACGGCGTCTTCAGCTCGAACGGCGATCTCTACTTCACCGACCCGCCCTACGGGCTGCCCAAGCGCTGGGAAGATCCCAGCCGCGAACTGGATTTCTGCGGCGTCTACCTGCTTTCCGCGGATGGCAAACTCACGCTGCTCACCAGGGAGATGTCGCGGCCCAATGGCATCGCCCTTTCCCACGACGAGAAGACCCTCTACGTCGCGAACTCGGATCCAGCCCGCGCCGTCTGGATGGCCTTCCCCTTGAAGCCCGATGGCACTGTCGGTGTCGGCCGCGTTTTCCGGGACGTCACTGCCATGGCTGGAAAGATGCCAGGTTCCCCCGACGGAATGAAAGTGGACAGGAGCGGCAATCTCTTCGCTACCGGCCCCGGAGGCATTCACATCATGACGCCCGACGGCGTGAGCCTTGGCCGCATCGAAACCGGCGAGCGCATCGCCAATTGCGCGTGGGGAGATGACGGCTCGGTCCTCTACCTGACATCCGACATGTACATCTGCCGGATCAGGACCAGCACCAAGGGCATGGGCTGGTAGCTAGTTTCGCCGGTCGAGCTTCAGCAGAGCGTCCGCAATGCGGTTGACCGCGTGCTCCTCGTCGCTGCGGCTGGCTTCGCTGCGTGGCAGCGATGACAACTGCAGGTGGATCAACTCGTGGAGCACCGTGAACTCCATGTCGTTCAGCATTTCGTGAGGCCCCATCTTATATTCGGAAACGTCCAGCACCCGAATCACGGCCGACATCTTGCTCTTATCCCAACGAATGTTGCCTAGCGAGTGGGGCTTCAAATCGCTGGAACGCGACATGACGATCGAGATCTTCCAGTCGTCGAGCTTCAAGCGTTGCTGCCAGATGACGAGCCTCGCCTTGACGAACTCCTCGGCTGCAAGCCTGCGCCCCGCAACGTCTGTAAAATGTTGCTGCGCGAAAGCGCCTCCAGGCAGAGCAATGAGGAGGACCAGAAGAGAAAGAGAGGTGAAACAACTGCGGAAAAACGACCCGAACATCCTTATCAAAATACCATATCCGCCGGGCAATTTCTATCCGTCGTAGGTAGTTCTTACTGCCATGCATGCTTTGCATGGATGGGCTTCCATAGTGTTGCCGTCAGGTGCGCGGTTGGCCTCTCGAGTGCTCCCGTTCCCGTCATCGAACCATTGCGGTCAACCGTGGTGGCATGTAACAGAGGGAGAGAGACAGATGAGACTTAGTTACAAACTGGGAACGCTGTTCGTTTTCGTTTCAGCCCTGGCGTGGGCGGAGACGTGGACCGGCCGGCTTGTGGACGCGAACTGCGCGGATCCGCAAAAGATCGAAGCGTGTACGCCGTCGAATTCCACCACTTCCTTCGCGCTCCACTCCGGCGAAAAGATGTACAAGTTTGACGCCGAGGGCAACAAGAAGGCCGCGGACAGCGTTGGAGAAGAGCAGGAGCGGCGCCGAGCGGGCCAAGGACCCTGACGCGCCAGACCAAGGGGTCACAGCCACGGTGAACGGCACCATGGCGAGGGATCAAATCAAAGTCGACTCGATCGAGGTGCAGTAACTACGATCAATCGTCCCCGGCGGAGGCCGATGGGGTCTCCGCCAAATCCGCCACGTGCGCCGAGATGTTCATGGAGCAGAACTTGGGGCCGCACATGGAGCAGTAATGGGCTTCCTTGAAGCCCGCCTCCGGCAGCGTTTCGTCGTGCATGGCCCGCGCGGCAGCGGGATCGAGTGACAACTCGAACTGCCGGTTCCAGTCGAAAGTGTATCGGGCGCGCGACAACTCGTCATCGCGGTCGCGCGCTCCCGGGCGGTGGCGCGCCACATCGGCGGCGTGCGCAGCGATCTTGTAAGCGATGATGCCGGCCCTGACGTCCTCGCGGTTGGGCAGTCCCAGGTGCTCCTTAGGAGTCACGTAGCACAACATCGAAGCCCCGTACCATCCGATCATGGCCGCGCCAATGGCCGAGGTGATGTGGTCGTAGCCGGGAGCGATGTCGGTCACCAGCGGTCCCAGCGTGTAGAAGGGAGCTTCCGAGCAAAGCTCGACCTCCTTGTCCACCTGCATCTGGATCTGGTCCATGGGAACGTGTCCCGGGCCTTCGATCATCACCTGGACATCGTACTCCCAGGCTTTCTTGGTCAACTCACCCAGCGTCTTCAACTCGGCGAACTGGGCCTCGTCGCTGGCGTCCGCCAGGCTTCCGGGCCGCAGGCCGTCGCCCAGGGAGAAGCACACGTCGTACTTCTGGAAGATCTTGCAGATGTCGTCGAAGCGCTCGTAGAGCATGTTCTGACGATGGTTCTTGACCATCCACTGAGCCAGGATCGCGCCCCCGCGGCTGACGATGCCGGTGATGCGCCGCGTGGTGAGGGGAATGTACTGCACCAGCACGCCGGCGTGGATGGTCATGTAGTCCACGCCCTGCTCGGCCTGCTCCTCGATCACTTCGAGCATCAACTCGGGGGTGATGTCCTCCACCCGCCGCACCCGCGCCACGGCTTCATAAATCGGCACGGTACCCACGGGAATGGGGGAGTGGGCGATGATGGCCCGGCGGATGCTCGCCAGATCGCCGCCCGTGGACAGGTCCATCACCGTGTCGGCCCCGTACTGGATCGAGTCGCGCAGCTTGCCCAGCTCTTCCTCGATGTTGGAAGTCACCGCGGAATTTCCGATGTTGGAGTTGATCTTGCACGTGGAGGCGACACCGATGGCCATGGGCTCCAGGTTGGCGTGCCGGACGTTGGCGGGGATGATCATGCGGCCGCGCGCTACTTCGGAGCGGACCACTTCCGGCGAGAGGCTCTCCCGCCGGGCCACGTGCAGCATCTCCTCGGTCGTGATCCCCTTGCGCGCATAGTGCAATTGCGTCTTCACACTATCTTTCGCGCGCTTGGCAATCCATTCGGTTCGCATAGCAGGCAACTCCTTTGATCCGCCCTCTGACTACCTCGATTATGGCACAGGGCGAAGGTCTCGAACTACCGCGCTCCAGCCTGCATACCCGCGCCGGAGTGAGTATCTATCTTCTTCAAAACAAAGAGCGAAATCGGCATGGCTGCGGGCCCCAAGTTCACTGGCGCGGGGGGCCATGTTCCAGCCTTTGGCGGTCAAGTCCGGCCACCCTGGGTGAGGCGGATCAGCAGGTGTTTGTCTTTCCATACGACCGGCGCGGAGACGAGTTCGGCGTTGACGACGGCAAACACGGGGGCCGGGTTGCCGCAACCGAAGGGCGCCAGCGACAGGATTTCTGCCACCGCCGCGTCATCGACTTCGGACAACTCCAGACCGGCATCGACAGCGAGAGCGGGTGTCAGGTCGTCATCCGTGAGCATGGACCCTGCGACAGCGTTGAGACGCTGGCGAAATTCCGCGACGCGTTCCGTCGAGAGCGTCAAGCCGGCCGCCTGGCGGTGGCCGCCGAATCGCACGAAGAGATCGGGCATGGATTCCAGCGCCTCCAGCAGATGGAACGCCGGAATGCTGCGGCCGGAGCCCTGCGCCAGCCCCGTCTCCGTGTCCTCCGAGAGCACCACAGCGGGCCGGTGAAAACGATCCACCAGGCGGCTGGCCGCGATGCCCACCACGCCACGATGCCAGTTGCGGCCGGAGAAGACCAGCGCCTTCTGGCCGTCAGTCACTGGAGACCGTTCACACTCCTCGAGGATGGTCCGGACAATCTCCGCCTCCTCCGCCTGCCGCTCCTGGTTGAGCTGATGGAAGCGGGCGGCCAGGGTGCGCGCACGCTCCGCATCGCCCGTCAGGAATAGCTCAATGACTTCGCTGGCGCTGCCCATGCGGCCCGCGGCGTTCATGCGCGGAGCAACGCGGAAAGCCACCTGCGTGGCCGTGGGCCCGTCGCCTTCTCCGAAGCCCGCCACGTCCAGCAACGCGCGCAGCCCGGGGTTGCGTACCGAGTCCAATCCCTGGAGGCCAAGCTTCACCAGAACGCGGTTCTCCCCCGTCAGTGGAACAACGTCGGCGATGGTGCCGATGGCCACCAGCTTCAGCAGCGAGTCCAGCATCCGCCGCTGGCGCTGGCTGGGCCATCCTAGCTCCCGGAGCATGGCTTCCACCAGCTTGAAGGTCACTCCCACTCCGGAAAGATTCTTCTCCGGGTACGGGCAGTCCGGCCGCCTCGGGTTGAGAACGGCACAGGCGGCCGGCAGTTCCGCCTCCGGCAGGTGGTGATCGGTGACAATCACGTCGATACCCAGCCGGTTGGCCTCGGCCACAGCCTGCGCGGCACGGATACCGGTGTCCACGCTGATCAATAACTTCACCCCGGAGGCCGCGGCCTGTTGGACCGCTTCGGCGTGCAGGCCGTAGCCTTCCTTCAGACGGTGCGGCACATGGAATGAGACCCGGCCGCCCGCCCGCTCGATGGCCTTGTGGAGGATGACGACAGAAGTGATGCCGTCGGCGTCGTAGTCACCGTACAACAGAATGGGCTGGTCCCGGCGGATGGCTTCCAGCAACCGCGCCACCGCCTCCCGCATGCCCGCCAGCAGGAAGGGATCGTGCAGAGCGTCCAGGGAAGGGTTCAGGAAAAGGGCAGCGGCTTGCGGATCGGCGAGTCCTCGCCGGACCAGGACGCGCGCCACCGGCGCATGCACGCCCAGCGCCGCGGCCAGAGACTGCGCCTGACTGGGGTCGATCTGGGGCAACAACCAGCGCACGCGCGTGGACATCCGGAAGGAGCGTCAATTGCGGGAAAAGTATCCGCCCACCGGGCCCTCTTGCTCCCCCTCCTCATCATCGGGCGCGAAGCTGTCGATCTCGTCGAGGATGTGCAGGAACTCCGAGTACCAGCCGGCCTGCAGCTCGTAAATGTAAGTCCGGCCCTGGAAATCGTAGGAAACTTCCAGCGCACAGGTGAAGCCCTGATAGGCGCCGGTCTCGCGCAGCCGCCGTTCGAACCCCCGCCGCTCCTCCGGAGGGCAATTCGTACTCGTCGAGCTGATCCAGGGCGTCTTCCAGCATTTCGGCCGCGAATTGAAGATGGCTGAAGACGACCATCTTGGCGCCGGCCTGCTTGGCGGTCACCAGGAATTCCGAAAACTCAGGGGTGCGTTCCGCATCCCAGTAGGCCGCGGGGCGCGAGTCACCCCGGCGGCGGACCCCATGGAATACGACCAGACCCTGAGCCTTGAGCTGCGACAGGATCTCGTCTTTGAGAACCTCAAGGTTCAGCTTCATCAGCGCTGCGCCAAGACCAGGATGTTGTTCTGGTCCCCTAATTCGCGGGCGGCCGGCGTCACGATGGTTTTCGGACCAACGTAGATCTTGCGGGAATCGCGCATGGCCTCGCGCACATCGTTTTCGCAGACGAACTCGGCGAGCATGATCTCCGGCGCGGGCTTGGCAGCGGGCGCGGGCTGCGGAGCGGAGCAACTGCACGGCGGCGGAACGGCAGCAGGGGCCGGCACGCGCTTGGAAGCGAGGAAGCGGTCCACAATCTCGGCTGTCACGTTGCCCAACGAGCTGGCTGCTACCGTAACGGTCGGCGCGGGGGCAGGCAGCCGGATGCCGCGCTCGGCAAGATAGCGCTCGACGGCGGCGGCGATCTGCTCGCGCTCCGGGTGCGCCTGCGCCACGCCGCCCGCGGGAGGAACCTGGTAGGCCTCGTCGGGAGTACGAACGGCGTAGGCCAGCCGCTTGATGTTGATCAAGTGCAGCGGCCCCACGTTGTCGCTGGTGCTGTTGCCGCCCACGGCGCCGCAACCCAGGGTCATCGAGGGCAGCACATTGGTGGTAATTCCCACCGAGCCTTGAGGCGAGGGTGTGTTGACAAGCACGCGGTAGGCCGGCATGCGCTCGGCGAACTGGCGGATGTGCCCGTCATCCTGGGCGTGGATCACGCAAGTGTGGCCGAGCCCGCCAAATCGCAAGACCGCCTCGCAAGTGTCGAGCGCCGCGTTGAAGTCCGGAACGAACAGCAGCGACAGAACCGGCGACAACTTCTCCGCCGACAGAGGATGATTCCGGCCGACGCCCTGAATCTCGACGGTGATGATGGAGGTGTCCGGCGGCACATGGAAGCCCGCCATCTCCGCAATGCGGGTCGGCGCCTGGCCCACGCACTTGGCGTTGATGCCGCCGGTGGGCGAGATCAGCAGCTTTTCGAGGGCCTGCTTCTCCTGCTCATTGCAGACGTAGGCCTTGCCTTTTTTCAGCTCCGAAAGGATGGCGTCGCGCAAGCCGGCCTCCGCCACCAACGATTGTTCGCTGGAGCACACGGTGCCGTAGTCGAACGATTTCCCCTGGATCACCTTGGCCACCGCGCCCGCCACGTCGGCGCTGCGGTCCAGCAGCACCGGGACGTTGCCCGGGCCGACGCCGAAAGCCGGCGTACCGCTGGAATAGGCCGCCCGCACCATGCCGGAACCGCCTGTCGCCAGGATCACGGCCACCCGGTCGTGCCGCATCAGAGCCTGCGTGCCTTCGAGCGTTGGCTTGGTGAGGCACTGGATGATGCCCTCGGGCGCTCCGGCTTCCACGGCGGCGCGATGCAGCACCTCGGCGGTCTCGTACGTGCTCCCCTTGGCGTGCGGATGGGGGCTGATGACGATCCCGTTGCCGGCCTTGAGCGAGATGATGGACTTGAAGATCACCGTGGAAGTCGGATTGGTGGTGGGCACCACCGCCGCCACCACCCCCAGCGGGACGCCGTATTCCACGATCTTCTGATCGGGGATCTCCCGCAGCAGGCCGACGGTCTTCATGCCACGGAGCTTGCGCGGCAGCCATTCGGCGGTGAGATAATTCTTGCCGACCTTGTCTTCGACGTTTCCGTAGCCGGTTTCGGCGACCGCCATCTCCGCCAGGCGGCGGGCGTGTTCGCGGCCGGCAGCGGCCATTCTCTCGACAACGGCGTCGATTTTTTCCTGCGGGAAGTGGCGATACTTCTCCCACGCCCCGTAGGCTTTCTCGACCTTCAGGCGAACTTCTTCCAGAACGGCGGGATCAGTTTCGTGTGCCATGGCGGGCAAAGCCACGCTCGGGAAAGCGCGGCGACCTCACAAAAAGCCTCTCCTCTCCCCTGTCAGGCGGACTTCTTGGCTCCCCGCCCGCCTTGAAGAATCTTCTCGATTTCGTCGTGGGGATTGGGGATGACGTGGACCGAAACCAGTTCGCCCACGCGGCGCGCCGCGGCCGCTCCGGCATCGGTCGCCGCCTTGACGGCTCCGACGTCGCCACGCACCGAAACCATGACGTAGCCGGCCCCGACGTACTCTTTACCGGTCAAGACCACATTGGCCGTTTTTACCATGGCGTCCGCCGCCTCGATCGCCCCGATCAGTCCCTTTGTTTCAATCATTCCGAGGGCTTCCATCTTGCCTCCTGGGCAGTGTTGACCTGCTGTAGATTCTTCACACTAGCACAGCCGGATGCCAGAATCGAGCCGGTTCCTGTAATCTCCTCACATGGCGGGGCGTCATAGTAGCCAGCAAGTACCATCAGTAGAGGAGGAAACATCTGTGAAACGCAGTTTTGTAGTTCTGGCGGTGGCCCTTCTGGCGCTGTGCGCCGTTACGGCTGTCGCGGCTGACTTCAGCGGCAAATGGGTGGCTCAGGTTCCCGGCCGGCAAGGCGCTGCTCAGGAAACCACCTTCACCTTCAAGGTGGACGGCGCGGCCTTGACCGGGGCAGTCACCAGCCCGAGGGGAGAGCAGGCGATCTCCGAAGGAAAGGTCAGCGGCGAGGACATCTCGTTTGTAGTGGTGCGCCAGGGCGGTCAGGGCCAGGTGAAGGAGCTCTACAAAGGTACGCTCGCAGGCAGCGAGATCAAATTCACCCGCACCAGAGAAGGCGGAGCTGGTGGCGGCGGCCGGGGAGGTCCGGCGGAGTTCGTCGCAAAGAAGGCCAACTAGGCGGCGGCCGCGGCATCGCTCGCCTTTTCCCGGAAGCTCCTGTAATCTTGGTGTGTCCGTTGTCGTCATAGGACCCAGCAAGTCCCATCCTTAAGGAGGAAACATCTGTGAAACGCAGTGTAGTGGTTATGGCAGTGGCCCTTCTGGCGCTTTGCGCCGTTCTGGCTGTCGCGGCTGATATCAATGGCAAGTGGGTCGCTCAGGTTCCCGGCCGGCAAGGTGCTGCCCAGGAAACCACCTTCACCTTCAAGGTGGACGGCGCGGCCTTGACCGGCGCGGTCACCAACGCGAGGGGAGAGCAGGCGATTACGGACGGCAAGGTGAGCGGCGATGCCATCTCTTTCGTGACAGTGATGAGCTTCGGCGGAAACGAGATGAAGATGCTCTACAAGGGCACCGTCGCCGGCAGCGAGATCAAGTTCGTCCGGGAGATGCAGGGCGGCCAAGGCGGAAGACCGCCGGTGGAATTCGTGGCGAAGAAGGCCCAGTAGCTTCCCCAGCTGTCGGGCAGCCTACTCGAAGCCCAGAGAGACTTGCCGCAGCCAGAGGGATCCTTCGATCCGGGTGCTTCCCAAGGCCCGGTCACAACGCAGGATGACGCGCCCCAGGTCGCCATCCGCTGGGGTAGTAAATGTAAGTGTACCCTCGGTCCATGACTCGCCGGCCAGGGCAGCCGGCGAGCTGGCCCAAAGCTTATCCCCGTTGAAGTTTGTGACCCGCCAAAGCAGGCCCGATTGGGGCCGCACACCCGCGGACCGGTAGGTATAGCGCAGACGGTAGTTACGGGAAGGCGCCAGGGGGACGATCTGCTCCATGGCCTGGCAGCTTTCCGGCTGGCTACCGGAAAAGGTGATCCGAAGTTCGGGCGGCGCGCCTCCGCGGACCACTGACACTCCCTCTGCCGGCGTGAGCCGCCAATCGAAACCGGCCGAGACCGGCGTACTGGCGAAATCCCCGTTAGTCAGCGAGCGGCCCTGTGGCGGGGCCAAAGGGCGGGTGGCCATGATCCGGCGGGCACACAGGGTGTTCCAGATCCGCAGCGCTTCCGAGGTCCGCCTGTCCTGGAGCAGGCGGTCGCAGTAGGAAAGCAACAACGGCAGCGATTGGGCGCCGGCCAGGGCGGCGAAGCGCTCCCCGACCGGCGCGGCGGCATCCAGCTTGCCTTGAAGAATCAGGAAGTTGAGATACTCGGCCAGAACCAGCGCCCGGCCCGGAATGGCGCGGTCCAGAATGACTCCGGAATCCTGCGTCACCTGCCAGCACAGCAGGAACAACGGCGACTGGTCAGTGTAGGCCATCTGGAGAGCCTGGCGCGCCCAGAACCAGAACTTCTCCCGGTCAGCCCTCCGAAAGTAGAAATTGGCCAGCCTCCAGCGAGGTTCGTAGGTCCGGTCGACCCTGGCCGCCTCGAGCAGCAACTGCTCGGCCCGCGGAGTATCGCCGTCAAGCTCAGCCAACAGCCCCAATCGAATCCAGGCGAACGAGGAGCGCGGATTGAGAGTTCTGGCTTGCTCCAAGGCGGCGCGATCACCCGGATCGGCGAAGTAGCCGGCATTGCCGGGGCTCAGTTGCCGGGCCCGCGCGATGGCGGTGGAGGAGCCGGAATGGAACCAGCGGTCCGCCAGGCCGAAGCGCAGCGTCCAGCAGGCTGCCAAGCCGAGGAGCCCAGCGACCGCGCCAGCCAGCAGAAGACGCACAACTTAGAATCGGACGGGCGGCGCTGTTCCGTTAGCACTGGAACCAGCCTCGGTGGCTGCCACCACTACCTCCAGGGTCTATACCTTAGCACCTCAAGTGTTGGCGCAAATCATCCGATCAAGAACCATGCGCAGTGGCAGCAGCCACGGCATACATGCACAACACGGAGGCAATACTGTGGGTAGCGTTATGGTTCGTTCACTGCTCCTGGCATTCCTGGCCGGAGCACTTGTCATTGGATTCGCCGCCCCCGGAGTGATCGGGGTGGCCACGGCTGAGGGGGGCTTCCGCATGGACAACGCCCCAGTGCAAGGCCGCGCGACCCTTTTGGAGGGGGCGGTTGTCGAGACTTCGTCGGCGCCTTCCGTGGTTCGTCTCCAGGGCGGCCAACGGATGCAGTTGGGAGCCGCTTCCAGGGGCAGGGTTTACAGCGACCACCTGGTGCTGGAAAAAGGGAATGGGTTGCTGGAAGGCGCAGCCCGCTATCGGATCGAGGCGAAAGACCTGTATGTCATAGTGGATTCCGCAAGTGCCAGGGCGCACGTGGCGGTTCGCGAGCCAGGACAGATCACCGTGGCTGCGCTGCGCGGGCCGGTGCATGTCACCACGGCCCGAGGGACTCTGTTGGCCAGACTGGAGCCGGGCATGGCGCTGAATTTCGAACCCCGAGGGGCTGACGCCACGGATCCCATTACGGTGTCCGGCTGCCTGGGTTTAGCCGCAGGCAACCATTTCATCCTCAACGATGAAACGGCCAATGTCAGCTTCGAGGTCAGGGGATCCGACTTGGCCCGGTTTGCCGGCCAGCGGGTGTCGATCACGGCTACCATCCTGAGGGCAGCCCAGGGCGAAATACTTCAGATGATTAAAGTTACGCAGATCACACCCCTGTCCGGCACCTGTCCTGCCCCGGCGGCGTCCGCCCAGAGCGGCGCCCGGGCTGCCGGGATGAGTGGCACAACCAAGGCGGTCATAGCCGGGGTGGTCATCGCCGCGGCGGTAGGCGGCACCGCCGCCGGACTGACTGGCGACGAGAACAAATCCACGATCAGCCGCTGAGGGTTCCCTCCCCCTTCGTCAAGCGGCCACCACCCGTCCCGGCCTCCCGCCGGGGCGGGTGCTGCACAGCTGTCCCTTGCCTGCCTGCATCCGAAGGTGGTCATATGGTACACTTTCTGGCATAGCGGTCGTTCACCGCCTGGGATGATCGGCGTCAGCCGGTCGGCAAGCATATCAAAGGATCAATGAGAACTGCGCTTAGATTCGTGGTGGTGCTGGCGGGGATTGTGGTCTTGCCCTCCGCGATCACGCCGAAGCAGCAGTTTCCCCAGCGGGATTATGGGAAAGATCCCCGGCTGTTGAAACTGCGGGCCTTCTTCAAGGAACTAGACTCCCCGGCGTATTCTCTGGCTGAGGAATTCCTGGTCGCGGCAGACCTCCACGGTCTCGACTGGCGGCTGCTTCCCAGCATCTCCATCGTGGAGTCGGGGGGCGGAAAAGCCTACTTGAACAACAACATCCTGGGGTGGGATTCGTGCCGGGTGCGCTTTCCGACGGTAGCCACCGGAATTCACACGGTAGCGCGCCGGCTCTCTACTTCCAACTTTTACAAAAACAAGAGCTTACCCCAGAAGCTCGCGGTCTACAACCCTACATCCCGCCTACCCCTTACAGGTTACATCCCTGATGGAGCGCCTGGAATCTCCCAGCCCGCCGGGCCGGCTCCCTACCGACTATTCCTGCCGCTAGGCTACTGCACCATTCGCACGCCAAAGAAAAGCCCGGCAAAAACGATGATGGAGACTACCACGATCGCCAGAGCTTCAAGTACCCGCTCTTTCTGGGTCTTCTCCTGGCGATCATCATGCTTCATCTGCTCATCGAGACTATCGAACATGGTTTGCACCCCTCCCTTGTCGAAAGCCAATCGCTATGAGGCCGTATGAAGTCACCCCAATTGTAATCCCAGTTGCAGAAAATTCACCAAAAATTAACGTGTTTGGCGCATTGTTACTCGGCGCTGGCGGCTGAATCCGGTTTTTCCAACTTTCGATACAATGTCTTGCGCTCGATCCCCAGGATCCTGGCCGCGCGGCTCTTGTTTCCGCCGGTTGCCGCCAGAACCTTGCGGATCTGGTCCATTTGGGCCCCGGCCAGGGTCTCGCTCGCGCGCTCGCGAGGCTCGGCCGCGCGAATCGCGTCCTGCGCGGCCTGTTCGTCGATCCGCCCGTTGGGGGCCAGGAGCGACAGCCGCTCGATCATGTGCTGGAGCTGGCGAACGTTGCCCGGCCACAAGTAGTCCTGCAACACTTTCAGGCCGGATTCGGTGATCCGTGTCTGCTGTGCGTAGCGCTGGTTGTATTTCCGGATGAAGTAGTGGGCCAATAGGGGCACGTCGCCGGTGCGC
>CAVUVG010000004.1:0-94388 GCA_963744775.1 Bryobacterales bacterium | reverse complement strand
ATGACTCTCTCCAGATCGACAACTAGCGTGGGCCTTGAGGATCGACGCTTCCTGAGCCCGGGCACCAGAGCCTGGTGGCCGAATATTTCCTGGCCAATGCCCGCTACTGGAAGAGTATCTACGAGGAAGCCGACGTGCAGTCTCTCATCTACCGCCTGCGGCGAGAGGCAGTCCTCGAACTCGTGGACAGACTGGCGCTTCCCACCGGTTCCCGCATTCTGGAGATCGGGTGCGGCGCGGGCTCGACGGCCGTGGAACTGGCCCGGCGAGGGCACTGGGTAGAGGCCGTGGATGTGGTCCCTTCCATGATTGAAATGACGAGACTACAAGTGCCACTGATTCCGGAGTGAGCCACCGGTTGCGAACTTCCGGCAGCCGCGGAGCGCCTGCCTTATCCGAATCGGGTTTTTGATCTGGTGCTCGCCGTCGGGCTGCTTCCCTGGCTGCGGCTGCCGGGCGAGGCGCTGCTCGAGATGGCCAGGGTGCTTCGATCTAATGCACCGCTCATCGTGACAGCGGACAATCGCTGGCGGCTCCAGCGTTTCTTAGACCCGCTCGGCGCTGCCAGGCGCTTGGTTGGCCGGGTGTTGCGGCGCGCCGGCGTCTCCGCAAGGCCGCTCTGGTGAGGATGGATTCTCCCCCGGAAATCGACCGCATGCTCTCGGCCTGCGGATTTCGGAAGGTGCAGGGGCTGACGCTGGGCTTCGGGCCTTTCACCGCGCTCGGTTTCAGGCCGCTTCCCGGGTCCGGTAGAAGTCGCGTTTCACAAGTCATTGCAGGGAGCCGCCGACTCGGGACTACCCCTCATCCGGTCCTCCGGCTCCCACTACGTCGTGCTTTCGAGGCGAACCGGGGAACTGGGAGGAATGGCATGAGAACTACACGAAATGTTAGTACAAGCGAGTATCTTGATTTGATCGGGGTGCCTAAGTTACAGCCCCGGACAAGCCCCTTCGACCCGGGCTATGATCCCGTAACGTTCGAGAGCCACCTCGATCAGAGTTCGCACCTCATGGCCACCCTCAAGATCTCGATGGCTTGCTGGATCATCGCCAACGAACGGGCTACGCGCCGCAAGGTCGCGGCCGCTAAGGCTTATCGGGTGCCCACTGTGACGGGTGGCGGCCCCTTTGAGGTCGCGGTCGCACAGGGACGGTTGCCCGAGTACCTGGACCTTTGCGCGGACATTGGGGTTACGCGGATCGAATGCGGGGAAGGGTTTACCGACATGCCTCTAAAGCCGGAGGATGTTATCGCTCTGGCGCACAGCCGCGGCCTCGAAGTTCAGTTCGAGCTTGGTAAGAAACATACCGGAGCGTTCAATGAGAATACCGTGCTTGAGTTGATCGAGCAGGGCCGGAGATGGTTGGACGCCGGGGCCCTCCAATTGGTAGTCGAGGCCCGGGAAAGCGCGGCCGGTGTCGGGCTTTTCGATGATGCCGGGCGCTTCAACCCTGCCTATGCCGACCAGTTCGCGGACGCCTTCGGGCTGGAGACGGTGTTGTTTGAGGCGCCCACGAAGCCCAGCCAGTTTCGATTGCTGGACCACTTCGGCCAGCTAGTACACCTGTGCAACGTCCGATTGGAGGAACTGTTGCGGGTGGAGATCTATCGCCGCGGCCTTCACTCCGATGCTTTTGAAAAGAGAACCTGCGCCCGGCGCGGCGGGCGGTCCCCGCCGGGAGGAATGGGGGAAGATGATGCCGATCAGCCAAACTGTGGTCATTGATTGCTTTCCGGAATCCGTCGAGCGCTATGCGGACGGCTGGGCCGTGGTCGCCATTGACGTGATTCGAGCGACCACGGTCGCCATAACCGCGGTCGCATCGGGGAGGCGGTGTTTCCCCGTTCCCTCCATCAAAGCCGCAATGAGCACGGCACGCCGGCTGGAGAACCCGCTGCTCGGCGGCGAGTTGGGTGGAGTCAGACCCGAAGGCTTTCACATAAGCAATAGCCCTTCTGAAGTGGCGGCGCGCACTGACGTGGAGCGTCCGCTCGTTCTGGTTTCCACCTCCGGCACCCAGTTGATCGACAACGCCAAGTCTTGCGCGGCGCTCTACCTGGCCTGCTTCAGAAACCACGGCTCGATGGCGCGCTACCTGGCGGGTTACTACCCGCGTGTGGCAGTGATTGGGGCCGGAAGCCGGGGCGAGTTTCGCGAGGAGGATCAGATGTGCTGCGCGTGGGTTGCGCAAGGGCTCATGGAGAAGGGCTACAGCGCCCAAGATAAGCGGACGGTCGAAATCGTCGAACGGTGGAGAGGCAAACCTCCCAACGCCTGTGCGCGGGGCAACAGTGCCGCCTATCTTCGAAGGTCGGGCCAATCCAACGACCTGGACTTCACCCTCACTCACATTAACGATCTCGACGCCGCGTTCATGCTCGAGGGCGAGGAAATCGTGATGGTTTCATCCGCCGGCTACGACGCAGTCCTGCATAATTGGACGCGCGCGGAGAGAGAGCGAGCTCTGGTGGCGTGATGAGAATCCCGGATCACTCTGTTCCTGTTGTTGTGCTGAAATCGCAACATCACAGCGGCCTGTGCATCGCCCGAAGTCTGGGTCGGCTGGGTGTGCCAGTCTACGTTGTCGATAGCCGCCGTTTCGCTCCCGCCGTGAGCAGTCGCTACTGCGCAGGGCGTCTCACCTGGGATCTGGATCAAGCGCCGGCGGCGGAATCTGTGGAGTACCTGCTCGAGCGTCGCCAAGCGAATCGGAGGCGACCCCTCTTCTGGTGCCCACATTTGACACGACCGCCATTTTCGTCGCCGAAAACGCGGAGCGCCTCAGGAGCGGTTTCCGGTTCCCGGAGCAGGATCCCTCGCTGGTCAATTCGCTGTACAGCAAAGGGGATGCACTTCCTGGCCAAGCGGTGCGGAATTCCCACGCCTGACGCCTTCTTCCCGCAATCGCGTGCGGAGGTGGTTCAGTTCACCGAGCACTCAGCGTTTCCGGTCATGGTCAAACCAATTGAAGACCGCCTTTCCAGGGAACGCGCGGGGACAACGAAGCGCGTGGTTCACAGCCGGCAGGAATTGCTCGACCTCTATGACCGGATCGAGGACCCGCGGCAGCCGAACATGTTGCTGCAAGAGTACATTCCGGGCGGTGCGGACACGATCGTGATGTTCAACGGATACTTCGACAACAACTCGGAGTGTCTGGTTGGGTTTACCGGCAAGAAACTCCGGCAGTTTCCAGCTTACACGGGACCCACGTGCCTGGGGATCTGCGAGACCAACCAGACGGTGGCACGCCTCACCAAGCTGTTCATGAAGGCTGTCGGCTACCGGGGAATCCTGGACATCGGCTACCGCTTCGACGCGCGCGATGGGCAGTATAAGGTTCTGGACGTCAACCCGCGCATCGGCAGCACCTTCCGCCTGTTCACGGCCGGAAACGGTCTCGACGTCGTGCGCGCACTCTACTTGGACATGACGGGCCAACCCGTACCCGAAGCGCAGGTGGTGGAAGGCCGGAAGTGGATTGTGGAGGAGTACGACCTGGTTTCCAGCGTTCGATACCTGATGGATGGCGAGCTTACCCCGGCCGGGTGGATCAGGTCCTTTCGGGGTGTGCAGGAAACCACTTGCTTCGCCTCGGATGACCTGCTCCCCATGCTGGCAATCTTCATGCAGGATTTCCGGGAGCTGTTTGGGCGCCTGCGGCTGAGGGCGAAGCGTCCTTCAACCGGCCGAGCTACGGCAAAGCGGGGCGTGCCGGAGCTGAACCCGCTTCGCTGATTCCCGCTGGGCGTGTCGGACGCGCCGGATATCGGGGCTGGGGTGTGGGGTCCCGCCGGCGCCGGTCCGCTCGACTGAGTGCTATCCCGAGCTGGCGGCGTGAGGTCTCCAATTGCTGGGGGTCACGAGTCCAACGGTCCCAGGAGCCTCCGACCTCGCCTGCGACCTGCAAAGCCCAGGCGCCGGCGCCCGCCTCCTTTAGTAGTTCGATGTACTCGTAGTCCTCCACTCCATCTCTGAGCCACTTCAGCCGCATCGACGGCGCGACACCCTCAATACCAACCGTCGTCCCCGGATACACGAGCATTCCCTCCCCAGGGTATTGTGGGAACTCTCTCGAATTCACCTCGTTCCACGGATCCGCGGACCACAGATCCACCCTCCAGTACAGAAGACCCTTCAGGCCCAGGCTCTGACTAATGAAGCCGGGCTGGATCCGGAAGTTGATCGGGCTGAAGTCGATCAGCCATTTCGGAGAGTACGAGTCCTGTACCAGGGAGTTGTACGACCACACGTCATCGCCTTTTCCCTGTGCGGCGAGTACAGCCGACACGTTCCGGTCGTACAGCACTGGAAGGAGCACCCAGATGTCCACCGCGGAACGTCCGCTCCCGGAGTCGTCGTCCAACAGGTCCGCCTTCGGGGCCATGGTCACCAGGTTCCTTACCCCGGCTTGGTGAAGGATACGCGCCCAGTGTTTCACCTGGGCCAACAACGCGGGGCAGCGGTCGATCTCATCAGCCGTGTAGTTGTATAAGAACAAGTCAGGGGCGTGGGCAGCCAGAGCCTTTTTCAACCGGTCCAAGGTGGGCGCGGGTTGCATCGAACAGTGGCTGATGTCGGCGCCGCTCCAAAAGCCGAGATCGGCTGAGCTCAGCCCGAAGCGGTCGATCAAACCACGCTGCTGGGAAGGCGGGGTCTTGGCGGGACTCAGTTTGTTGCGCAGCAGTTCTTCAATGGAAGAGGTGTCAGTGGCTTTCCACAGCAGGAAGCTGGATTTCAGAGACGGCCTTAGGGGCAACGTGAAATTCCAGACTTCGAGTGTGACGCGCCCCGTGAAGATCCCCTCATCGCATGTGACCGTGTAGGTGCCCTCGTACATCCCGGCCGCAGCGTCACGCGGCACGAAGACGTCCACCCAGATCGGTTGGTTCTTGCCGCTTTCGACATCGAATGGCGCGGCTGTTAGCGCCGCCCCACTCAATGACTGGCCGGTCTTTGGATCCGCGAACGGGATCAGTGCGTCCGGATACCACCCCGCGCCCGAGGGACGGTTGGCGCCACCCTTATCCGGACTCCCCCTGCGGACGTATACGTACTTCTCTCTATACAAAGTGATGTGCGACTGTCCGATGACAAAGCCGCCAGGGCCCACGAGGTCGGAGACGGTAACATTGACGTTGCTGAGCCCCCCACCCGCGGGAGCCTTGATCGCGATTTGAAACGATTCGTATTCGCCACGGGCGGCCTGCAGCGAGGCGAAGGATTCCGGACCCGCCGGATCATCGGGCACTACTCGCCGCAGACTGGGCACGACCCAAACGGAAAAACCGTCCGCGACAGTCGTGGCGCAGACCAGCAGCAGTCCCACCAATGCGGTCGCGATATAGATGCCACGATAGTGCACCACTTGATCCCAAGCCCCAATGCTTCAATTATACCGAACTGAAGGGGATCAGGTGGACACCAGCGCTTCTAGAAATTACTGCTAGGGGCAACCGGGGCAGGGCACAGTCGCTTGGGCTTGCAGTCCTGGCTGACCGGCACATCCCACGTTCCCAATGCCACGAAGTTACCCGTCAGGCCGGCGCCGTCCTGCACGCGCAAGTAAGTTTTCTTCCGGCCCCCAAATGTGGACGTGAATGTGATTGGAACGGTAAGGGTGAGATTGGACGCCGACATTATGGCGGAGGCCGCTTGCACCAGCAAGGCGCACTGCGAATTCTGGAGGGTCGTCGAGGAGCCGGCAGTGGCGTAGTCCCACGCCAAAGTGTCGTTACGGGCCAGGGAGAACGCCTTGCTCGACACGTTGTAGTTGAACCAGCACGCGTTCTTTCCATCCGGGGAGGTGTTGAAGAGGACGTTGGCGTTCGTCAGGCCGTTCGCTGCGGAGAGGACGAAGGTGAAGTTCTGAGAGTACCCGCTGCCGGAAGACGGCGTGACGGAGCTTGGTGTCGCCGGCGGAGGTGAACCGGATGCGGTGGTTGTGAACGAGCAGGTGTAAGAGGAGGTCGAGCCGGCGGAGTTTCTTGCCACCACTCGCCAGTAGTAGGTTTTACTCGCGCTCAGCGTGCCCGGGTTGAAGCTCGTGGCCGTTGCCGTGCCCACCATCGCAGGGGACGATGAAGTTCCGAAGTACACGTCATAGGACGTAGCGTTGCTCGCCGCCGACCACGTCAGAGAAGGAGTCAGGGGAACACCGGTCACGCCGTTGGCTGGAGCCAGATTACCTGGCGTGCCCGGCGGCTGCGCGGGTTGCAGGGTTGTGAATGACCATGTGGCGGAGGAGGTCGAGCCGGCGGAGTTCTTTGCCACCACTCGCCAGTAATAAGTCGTATTCGCGCTCAGCGTTCCAGGGTTGTAGTTCGCCGTGGCGGTGGTGCCGGCCATCGAGGGGGACGAAGAGGTACCGAAGTAGACGTCGTAACTTGTGGCCTTGTCGGCGGGGGTCCAAGCTAGCGTCGGCGCGAGTGACACGCCCGTGGCGGCCTGCTGCGGGCTCGGGTTGACAGGTGAGGCAGGAGGGTTGAGACTGCCCCCGCCCAGAGCGTCGAGCTGTTGTCCCAACTGCAGACGCGCCGCCTCCGCAGCGTTGCCGTCTTGGGACCACTGAGACCAGTTGGCGCCCACGCCGGCCGCAACCTGCAGTGCCCACGTACCCTGGCCGGCTTGCTTGAGGAGTTCGATGTAGTCGTAGTCGTCGGCGCCATCGCGGAGCCACTTCAGCCGCATCGACGGAGCCACCCCTTGGATGCCAACCGTCGAACCCGGATACACGAGCATGCCCTCGCCTGGAAAGTTCGGAAAGCTGGAAGTGTAGACGTTGTTCCACGGGTCGCTGGACCAAAGGTCCACTCGCCAGTACAGGATTCCCGTCAAGTTCAGGCTTTGGTTGATGAAGCCCGGCTGCACCCTGAAATTCATCGGGGCAAAGTCGATCAACCACTTCGGGGAATAGGCATCCTGGACCAGACAGCTGTATGACCACGCTCGGTCACCCTTGGAGATTACATACTGTACGTTGTTGGGATTCTTGTCGTACAGCAGCGGCAGCAGGACCCAGATGTCAACGGCCGACCGGCCGCTGCCAGTTCCGTCGTCGTAGAGTTCCGGGACCGGAGCCATGGTGACCAGGTTGTTGATGCCGGCTTGGTGCATATTCGCGGCCCACTGCTTGATTGTCGGGTAGAGATTTGGACACTCCCAGATTTCATCCGCCGAGTAGTCGTAGAGCATCAGGCCCGACTGGTGCGTGGCTGCGGCGGATTGGAATTGACTGACCGTGGGCGCCGCGGACATCGTGCAATTGCCGATGTCGGCTCCGCTCCAAAAGCCCACGTCCCGCGAAGCCAGCCCGAAGTTGTCCATCAGGGAGCGTTCGTCGGCAACGGCGGCCTTTTGAGGATTGAGTCTGTTGCGAAGCAATTCCTGGTGAGTAGCCATGCTGCCCGTCGTCCAGGTGAGGAAACTGGAATCGAGAGCCGGCTTCAGCGGCAGCGTGAAATTCCAGACGGTGAGAGAGATTTGCCCGGTCACATTGCCCTGGTTGCTGGTGACGGAAAACGTGCCGCTGTAGGCGCCCGGAGTGGCGTCGCGCGGCACCAGAACATCTACCCAGATGGGCTGGTTCTTGGAAGCATTCAGGCTGAACGGGACCGCCTTGAGTTGAGCGCCGGACAAGGGGTTCCCGGTTTGAGGATCCGTGAAGGGGATCAATCCGTCCGGATACCAGCCCTTGGGGAGAGGCCGGTTTGAACCGCTCCAGTTGGGGCTGCTGGTGCCGACGTACACGTACTGCTCGCGGAACAGGCTCAGGTTTCTTCGCGGGATCACCGCCCCTCCCGGCCCTGTCAGGTCTGAGACGGACACGTTCACATTGCTCAGAGCGGCGGACCCGGGCGCGCGCACGACGATCTGGAACGACTCGTACTCGCCCCGCGCCGCGGACAACTGTGCCTGTTGAGTGCTGCCCGGGGCGTCATCAGGACCAATCCTCTGGAGGCTCGGCGCGACCCACACAACGGGTCCGCTCTGTGCCTGGCCGGCCGGCGCGAAGACGGACAGGGCCAGGAATAAGATGGCCACCAACAAACTCCCTCGGGGCATTACGCCTTGGGAACATGATGTTCTTTCAGAAGTTCGCATTCTTTACTCCTAATTCGGTTCATGGCTTGAACGTGGCCACCACGGCGGACCAGTTTGTGCCGGCACTCAGGCCGAACGTGCCGGCGTAAGAGCCCGTCGACGTTACCACCACCGCCTCATTGGCCGACCGGGAAGACCCCGTATCCTGAAGCTGCATCGCGCAACCGCTGCTCGCCGCCACCGTGCCCGTGTAGCTGGCCGGCAACCCCAGCGCTGCGAACACCAGTTCGTTGGCGCTCACCGTCGCCGGCGTTGCTCCGCTGGTGGGAGTGGAACCGCTGCCCTGGGCGCGCGCCGTCCGGTCCAGCGGGCTGGTCGCGCTCAACCCTCTGTACTCGTACACCGCCAGCCACGGATGACCATTGGCCGCGGAAAACCTCGCGGTCACGGTGTTGGCGCGGCCTGCGACATTCTTCGCATAGAAGACATGCACCTGGTGCCCGTCCATGGTTTGCGATTGAGCCACGGCGTCCGTGTAGATATTGCCGGCGCTGTCCGTCACCGTAACGGTCTGCGAGGTTGTGGACATGCGCACCGCTGCGATGATCAGGTTCCCCGTCGTGTTGGCCGACGCGAACGGCACGGATATCGATGACACGCCGGATCCCCGGGCTGCGCGTGACTGCACGAGCGCGATCCCGCCGCCTCCCCCGCTAACGGCGATCGTGAGGCTGAGCGCCTTGACGGCCGTCTGGGTATTGGCGTCCTTCACCTGCACGCTGAAGGTGCTTGTGCCCGATCCACTCGGTGTGCCCGAGATCACCCCAGTGCTCGATCCCAGGGTCAGACCAGCCGGAAGGCTGCCTGACACGATGGACCAACCATAGGGCGTCTTGCCGCCCGTGGCTGTCAGTGTGGCCGTGTAGGCTGCACCCTGTGTGCCGCCGGGCAACGCAGTCGTCGTGACCGCCGGCAGGCTCGGGGGTGGTGCTGCTGCCGCAGCCGCGAACGTGGCCACTACCGCTGACCAGTTTGTCCCGGCGCTGAGACCGAACGTGCCCGTGTAGGAGCCCGTCGACGTCGCCATGTGAGCTGCATTGGCCGCTCGGGATGAGCCCGTATCCTGTAGCTGCATCGCGCAACCGCTGCTCGCCGCCACCGTGCCCGTGTAGCTGGCCGGCAACCCTAGCGCTGCGAACACCAGTTCGTTGGCGTTCACCGTCGTTGCCGTTGCTCCGCTGCCAGGAGCCGAGCCGCTGCCCTGGGCGCGCGCCGTCCGGTCCAGCGGGCTCGTCGCGCTCAATCCGCTGTACTCGTACACCGCCAGCCACGGATGACTGTTGGTCGCGGAAAACGTTGCGGTCACCGTGTTGGCGCGGCCCGCAATGTTCTTTGCATAGAAGACATGCACCTGATGACCGTCCGTGGATTGCGACTGTGCGACGGCATCCGTGTAGATATTGCCGGCGCTATCAGTCACCGTAACGGTCTGTGAGGTTGTGGACATGCGCACCGCTGCGATGATCAGGTTCCCCGTTGTATTGGCCGACACGAACGGCACGGATAGCGTTCGCGCTCCGGTTCCCCGCAGTGCATTCGACTGCGCCAGGGCTATCGCTCCTCCACCTCCGCCTGGAGGCGCCGATTGCAGGGTTGTGAATGACCATGTAGCGGAGGAGGTCGAGCCGGCGGAGTTCTTTGCCACCACTCGCCAGTAGTAAGTCGTATTCGCGCTCAGCGTTCCAGGGCTGTAGTTCGCCGTGGCGGTGGTGCCGGCCATCGAAGGGGACGAAGAGGTACCGAAGTAGACGTCGTAACTTGTGGCCTTGTCGGCGGGGGTCCAGGCTAGCGTTGGCGCGAGTGGCACGCCCGTGGCGGCCTGCTGCGGGCTCGGGTTGACAGGTGAGGCAGGAGGGTTGAGACTGCCCCCGTTCAAGGCGTCAAGCTGCTGCCCCAGTTGCAGGCGCGCCGCCTCCGCCACATTGCCGTCATGCGACCACTGAGACCAGTTGGCGCCCACGCCGGCCGCAACCTGCAGGGCCCAGGCGCCCTGGCCGGCTTGCTTGAGGAGTTCGATGTAGTCATAGTCATCGGCGCCATCGCGGAGCCACTTCAGGCGCATCGACGGAGCCACCCCTTGGATGCCAACCGTGGAGCCCGGATAGACCAGCATGCCCTCGCCCGGGTAGGTCGGAAAGCTGGAAGAGTACACGTTGTTCCAGGGGTCGCTGGACCAAAGGTCCACTCGCCAGTAGAGAATTCCCGTCAAGTTCAGGCTTTGGTTGATGAAGCCCGGCTGTACCCTGAAATTCATGGGGTCAAAATCGATCAACCACTTCGGGGAATAGGCATCCTGGACCAGACAGCTGTACGACCAGACCCGGTCACCTTTGGAGATCACATGCTGTACGTTGTTGGGATTCTTGTCGTACAGCAGCGGCAGCAGGACCCAGATGTCGACGGCCGACCGGCCGCTGCCGGTTCCGTCGTCGTAGAGTTCCGGGACCGGAGCCATGGTGATCAGGTTGTCGATGCCGGCCTGGTGCATGTTGGCGGCCCACTGCTTGATGGTTGGATAGAGGTTCGTACACTTCCAGATTTCATCCGCCGAGTAGTCGTAGAGCTTCAGGCCCGACTGGTGCGTGGCAGCCGCGGCTTTGAATTGACTGACCGTGGGCGACGCGGACATCGTGCAACTGCTGATGTCGGCTCCGCTCCAAAAGCCCACGTCCCGCGAAGTCAGCCCGAAGTTGTCCATCAGGGAGCGTTGGTCGGCAACGGCGGCTTTTTGAGGGTTGAGTCTGTTGCGAAGCAGTTCCTGGTGAGTAGCCATGCTGCCCGTCGTCCAGGTGAGGAAACTGGACTCGAGGGCTGGTTTCAGGGGCAGGGTAAAACTCCAGACGGTGAGAGCGATCTGCCCGGACACATTGCCCTGGTTGCTGGTGACGGAAAACGTGCCGCTGTAGGCGCCCGGAGTAGCGTCGCGCGGCACCAGAACATCTACCCAGATGGGCTGGTTCTTGGAAGCATTCAGGCTGAACGGGACCGCCCTGAGTTGAGCGCCGGACAAGGGGTTCCCGGTTTGAGGATCCGTGAAGGGGATCAATCCGTCCGGATACCAGCCCTTGGGGAGAGGCCGGTTTGAACCGCTCCAGTTGGGGCTGCTGGTGCCGACGTACACGTACTGCTCGCGGAACAGGCTCAGGTTTCTTCGCGGGATCACCGCCCCTCCCGGCCCTGTCAGGTCTGAGACGGACACGTTCACGTTGCTCAGAGCGGCGGACCCGGGCGCGCGCACGACGATCTGGAACGACTCGTACTCACCCCGCGCCGCGGACAACTGCGCCTGTAGATTGCTGCCGGGGGCGTCATCAGGGCCAATCCTCTGGAGGCTCCGCGCGACCCACACCAGGGGTCCGCTCTGGGCCTGGCCGGCCGGCGCGAAGACGGACAGGGCCAGGAATAAGATGGCCACCCACAAACTCCCTCGGGGCATTACGCCTTGGGAACAGGATGATGTTTCAGAAGTTCGCATTCTTTACTCCTAATTTCGATCATGACCACGGACTTTGAGCCGACCCAAACAGAGATGGACTAACGTAAATCGTCGTTAAGTCCGCGGGCGATGCCCTCGAGGGATGGACGAAACCGAGGAATTGGTGATTGCTTTTCGGAAGTAGAGACGTTCAGAGCGTGGAGCAGCGGAGTCGGAACCCTTGGGGAATGCGATTGTACTCGAGGATTGGCAGGGCAATACATCATGATTCATCGGCGACAGACGCACTAACAGTAAGATCGCCTAAGTCTAATCTCGTGATTACAGGAACTCAATACGGTTTATCGATATTAGGATACTGATATCCAAAGTCAACACCTAAGCAAAAGATGCGTACTCGGATCTTCAGGTCCTAATATCGCGAGCAGACCCTATGGCACTTGGGGGGCCATCTCGGTTGGGGGGAACAACCGTGGAAACACTGTGCATCGATCCGGCGTCGATCAAGCGTGTGGGTCGAATTTACACTCCACATGGGAAAATTTACCTGCGCAAACTGCCCCACCGCTCCAATGCTTTAGGCGCCTAGTGCGCAAGAATTCCGCAGTGCAATATCCGCAGTGCCAATCATCCGTCCGTTCTTAGAACGGACGCACCGATGGGACGAACAGCGTCGAAGGATCGCTGGCGATCTTCGTAAAGATGCTTCCGACGGTTCCGGCGCTCGGGGAAGGGCCGGACTTTCCTCCGTCCCCATAGGATCCCCCGCCGGAACTCGCGTAGCCAAGGGGGTCGTCGTTCCCTCCGGCGGCGCCGCCGTTGACGCTGGCAGCTCCGGCAGTGATTGCGGGCGCGATCAGATTGATGAGTCCGCCGCCACCGCCGCCCGCCGCACTGACATCGCCGGTCGTTCCGTCGGCCCCTGCTCCTCCCTGTGCGCTGAGGTTTCCGCTATTGGTGATGGACGTCTAGACGCGAGGACAATGATTCCGCCGCCTCCACCGCCGCCACTGGTTGACGGGAGGGGCGCCGGTAATTCCGTTTCCGCCGTCGGCGCGTATGGCTCCACCGCCGTTGATGGTGATCGATCCTCCGGCGAGGATTACCACGGTGCCTCCACCGGATCCGCCTAGCATGCCTGTGGGGCCGGACCCGGCCCCCGAGCCGCCGCCCCTTGGCGCCCGGATTTACCAGCACACTGGCGAACAACTTAGTCATTCCCGCGCCGCCGGCGATAGCGACGGAGGCCCCAGCCGTTCCCGCTGCCGTAGTAGCAATACCCTGGCCCGCGTTCGGATTCGGCTGCACAATGATCTGTCCGGAGATCGTCACGTTGCCCGTGGCGCGAATGATCGTCCCGCTCGGTACAGTCAGTGTTCCAGTCACGCTGAACGTGGTGAATTGAAGGGTGCTGTTGGGTGGACTCGATATCCAGTTGGTCGCGGCGCTGATGCTGCCCGCGCCGTCGGAACCGTCTCCGATGATGGATGCCGACGGACCTGCCCTGGACCCTGTGGCCCGGTTGCTCCCGCGGCTCCGGTAGCCGCCGGCTTGCGCCCGGTTGCCCCGGTTGCTCCCGTTGCTCCCGCTGGCCCTTGAGGTCCGCTGGCACCAGTTGCTCCTGTCGCGCCGGCCGCCGCCAGCAGCGCCCAGTTCCCGCCACTGCCGGCGACGTCGGTGGCCGGGTCAATGGCGGTGTTCGCGGTCAGCGCGATGTAGCTTGAGGCGACGCCGCCAGCGGGCGTAAGTGAAACTGCGTCGCCTATTGCATAGGTCGTGCTTGAACTCCACGCGCCGCCGGAAACTTACCGGCGGTCCGGTCGGTCCCGTAGCCCCGGTTGCTCCGGTTGGCCCCTGCGGCCCGGTGGCCCCGGTTGCTCCCGTGGCTCCAGTAGCGCCTGTTGCCCCGGTTGGGCCCGTTGGCCCTTGAGATCCGGTGGCGCCAGTTGCTCCTGTCGCGCCGGCCGCCGCCAGCAGCGCCCAGTTCCCGCCACTGCCGGCGACGTCGGTGGCCGGGTCAATGGCAGTGTTCGCGGTAGTGCGATGTAGCTTGAGGCCGTGGCGCCTAACGAAACCACGTCGCCGATCGAATAGACCGTGGCTGAGTTCCATGCGCCGCGGAAATTGACCGGCGGTCCAGTGGGTCCCGTGGCCCCGGTTGCTCCCGTGGTCCTTGCGGCCCCGTGGCCCCGGTTGCTCCCGTCACCCCTTGAGGTCCGGTGGCGCCAGTTGCTCCTGTGGCGCCGGTTGCCCCTATGGGCCCCGTTGCGCCCGCCGCAGCCAGCAGCGCCCAGTTCCCGCCGCTTCCTGCGACATCGGCGGCCGGGTCAATGGCGGTGTTGGAGGCCAGTGCAACGTAGCTTGAAGCGCCGCCGCCAGCGGGCGTAAACGAAACGGAGTCGCCGATGGCATACGCCGTAGTTGGGCTCCATACTCCCCGAGAAGTTACGGGCGGCCCGGCAGGTCCTGTGACCCCGATTGGTCCCGCTGGCCCCTGCGGCCCCGTGGGCCCCGTCAAACCTCGCGCCCCCGTGGGCCCGGCGGGCCCCTCAGGTCCCATGGGCCCCTCTGGGCCGGCGGGACCTGCGATGGTGGTCGCGTGAACGTAGTACCCGTTAATGTCAATCACCAGGTCGAGTGTTGTCGGTGGCCAGCACCTGAATTGCCCCTTCGGGGCCGGCCGACACGATCGCCGAGTTGGCCACAATACCGCCATCCGGGGCATTCAGCACCACCGTGCCGGGCCACGCCGCATCATCCTGCCAAGCAGCCAACCAACCGACGCCTTTGCCCGGTGAAGTGATGGAAACGAAGTTCATCGAGTACGCCGCAGCCGCTGGCACTCCGCACGTAGACGAGGGAACGGGCACGACGCGCGGCTGACCGCCCAGGAGAGAGGGGGGCCGAACGGTCCGGTTTTCCCCGAACCGCCTTCGCCACGCGTATCCATGACGCGGCAGGGAGTAATAGAAATGAAGACCAATCCCGTAGGCCTAGCCTCAGCGGCTGCGATCTGATTCCCTGGTTCGCTAGTACTCAGCCGGGGCACCGCCCAGTTCCTAAGCTGTACCGTGGCGGGCCGTGTCTGCTGGGCGAAGCTCAACGGCGTCAGCGCCGCCATGGTCAGCAAAGCGATGGGCAATAGCAACGAACCGCGCTGCGAGGACGTGCGACGTGTAAATTCAGGCTTCATCTTAGCGATTCTTCCTTCCATCTCGAATTTGGAGCTAATTTTTCCGTTTTCGCAGTCCCCCACACACATCCGTGCAGGCACTGGAGGCTCAACCAGCAGGCGCTGGCGCGATTCTCCTGTAACATGATGTTGCTGGAAAACGACGCCTCGTAGCTGTCGGACTTCCCTCGACCAA
This sequence comes from Bryobacterales bacterium, assembly GCA_963744775.1. Classification (GTDB taxonomy): domain Bacteria; phylum Acidobacteriota; class Terriglobia; order Bryobacterales; family Bryobacteraceae; genus CAVUVG01. Next base: position 79,477 of record CAVUVG010000004.1, on the reverse strand, counting down.
AAGCTGCGCAGGCGTCCAGAGAATAACAGATATACGACTCCGAAACAACGCAGGCGGCAGTATCGCAGCGATTCGGGGGCAACGCAACGCCACACGCGACCCGCATTATCGCGTGAACGGTTGGGGACTGCGGGATCGTCGGGAAATAGATCTGCATGCCGGCCGCTCGAACGCCAGAGGACGCAACTGATAATGTGTGCAAGTGCTTCATGGCCGTCATGCAATTCATCCTATGCCGCCCAAAGCGATTCCGCCACACTCTGAGAACGGTCCTTCCCGCCAGCCTGATCGGACAACTAAAGAAAGGGCGGACGCGAACACCCGCCCAGGAAAGAAGCAACCGAGTCACCCTTCGTGGAGAAAATGGTGTAGGATGTCATCAGATCGTCCAACCGGAGCAATCGCATGAATGTCCGCCACCTCGTTCCGTCCGTGAGCCGCCGGCTCCTGTCCATGGGATCCCTAATGTTGGCGGCCGGCCTGCATTACGCGTCAGGCGAAGACCTCTCGAAGTTCAAGCGCATCGAGCCGCAGTTCATCGCGGCGCTGGGAGACCCCGGGGCCACCTCCGGCAACGGCGCGCAATCATGGGGCTTCTGGAACCAGGACCCGGGCCCGCGCGCTTGCAAGCTGGACCACTACCCTCAATTGAAGGCGACCGGCGTGGCGCCGGCGCAGTGGAAATTCGACGCTTCGGATTGGTGGCTGGAAGAACACGGCTTGATCATGGAGAAGCCGACCTTTCCGCTGCCTGCTGGGAAATACCTCGTCACGGGTGACCGCAAGGTGACGACCGTGCTGACAGTTCACCCCAAGGACAAAGACGGCAATCAGCGGTGGGAACTCGCCGACGGCGCGACCCTCTACGATGTCACCCATCTCGGATGCCGCTCCGCACGCTACACGCCGGCGAAGGCTGCCAACGCGTGCTCGCCTGCGAACGCTCCCACCAAGGGTTTTCCTGTGAATCCGGGGGCGGCCATGCCTGCCGTGAACGGCTGCCACAAGCAGGACTACACGGTTCTCATCGTCGTTGGGCTGCCCGCCACTCACTGAGTGGCCGATACCCACTGAATTGCTCAAGCTCGCGGACGAATTGGCGGCCGGGACTTCGTTCGCTTTCGTCCGAATCGAAGCGCAGCGCCTTGGCTGAACACGCCCATGCGGGCAAACTTGTGGTGGAGGCGGCGGGAGTCGAACCCGCGTCCGAGAAAGCTTATCGTGAAGAGCCTACGTGCGTAGCCGATTCGGTTTTTTCGGCCGCCACCTTAGAACCGGCAAGCGCGGCGACGACCTAGCCCGATTGATCTCGGTCTGCGGCTCCGGACCGAAGCCCTCAACCTATCCCGCAAAATGACGCCGGCCGGCTACCGCGCGGGCTCAACAGCCGGAGCGGCTGCCTAATTAATTAGGCAGCGTATGCAAACTGCGTATTGGCAGTTCTAGTTTTCCGATCGTTTAACGGGAGCTCGGAACCCGGCACGCCTCTTCACCACAATTCAATCCCGTCGAATCCGTTACGCCCCCTGAAAATATTGTAGCCTATCGCCGCCCGCTACCCAAGCGCGCGCGAATTCCGGTACGCTGAATGGTTCGATGGCGAAACCTTCCGTCACCACAGGCGTCGAAACGCGCGAGCAGGAGCGGCTTACACCGCAGTACCACGTAGTCCTACTGGATGACGACCAGCACACCTACGACTACGTGATCGAGATGCTCGAGAAGCTGTTCCTGTTCTCCCGCACCGAGGCCTTCCAGCACGCCGTGGAGGTAGATAGGACGGGGCGGACCATCGTCATCACCTGCGAGCTGCCGCAGGCCGAATTCGCACGCGATCAGATCCACGCTTACGGCGCTGATTGGCGGATGCCGAACTGCAAAGGGTCGATGTCGGCCGTGCTCGAAGCAGCGTAACGCTACCTGCCTCGCGGAACAGGCCAGCGCGTCTCCAAATAGGTCCGCATGCGGTGGATGGCCTGCGACTTCAGTTGGGAGATCCGGGAGATGTGAAGGTTTAGCCTTTGCGCTATCTCCCGTAGGTTCATTTCTTGTCTGTAGTGGAGCTTCAACACGATGCGTTCGACCGGAGGCATCCTTCCCATGGCCTCATCCAGCATCCTGTCCAACTCGCTGGCTTCCAGCAACCGCGAGGGCCAGTGCTCCACCCTATCGGCCACCCTCTCCAACGGCCGTCCGTTGTCCTCGTTATCCGAGCTGCGCTCCAGATTGCTGGGCGTGAGACCGCGGACATCGAGCAGCCAGCCGCGATACGTCACCAGGTCCAGGGCCAGTTGCCCGGCAACCTCCTCCTCAGTGGGCTGGCGTAGCACCAGTTGTTCGACGGCCGAGATCGCCACCGCTATCTGCTTGGCCTTGCGCCGGATGTCCCGGCTGGCCCAGTCCAATCCCCGCAGGCTGTCCAAAATGGCGCCGCGAATCTTGTATTCCGCATAGGTTCGCAGCTTGACGTTATGTGTGGGATCGAACTTGTCCACTGCTTTGATCAGCCCCACGATACCCGTCGACACCAGGTCCTCCAGGCTGACCGAACCCGGCAGCCGCACGTGGATGCGCCGGGCGATGAGCCGGACCTGAGGCAGGCTCTCCAGGATGAGCCGCTCCCTGTGGGCGCCGCAGCTTGACGTTATGCGTGGGGTCGAACTTGTCCACCGCTTTGATCAGCCCCACGATGCCCGTCGACACCAGGTCCTCCAGGCTGACCGAGCCGGGCAGCCGCACGTGGATGCGCCGGGCGATGAGCCGGACCTGTGGCAGGCTCTCCAGGATGAGCCGCTCCCTGTGGGCGGCCGGCTCTTCGACTTGTATGCCTGGATGCATGGCTCCACGAACGGGACCGCTGGTGCTGGGCCTGAGACGACTAATGAGTTATATCGGCAGATTTGGCCGAGGACGTTAGCGCCCGCTGGGCAGGGGCGGCGCCAGTTCGGCCTAACCGATCCTATCCATCACCAGCAGCAGGAGATAGACGACCGGCATGGCGAACAGGGTGCTGTCCACGCGATCCAGCCAGCCGCCGTGGCCGGGCAGCAGATGGCCGCTGTCCTTGATCCCCGCGCCGCGCTTCAGCATGGACTCCACGAGGTCGCCCAGCTGGCCCGCCGCGTTACCCGCAGCCGAAATCGCCAGCCGCATCGCCGGAGACACCTCCGGAATCAACCAGCCGATGTAGAAGAAACCGAACAGGAGCGAAGCGGCCATGGAAGCCGCGCTGCCTTCCCAGGACTTCCCCGGGCTCAGCCTCGGCGCCAGCTTATGCCGTCCGATGGCGCTGCCGACGTAGTAGGCCGCCGTATCCCCCAGCCAGTTCAGCACCAGCGCGAAGAACAACCAGTACGGGCTCGCCAGCCGCAGGCCGACGGCGCATCGCCATGTCCCGAAGACATAGATGATTCCCATGAGAAGGGCGGCCGCCGCCGGCAAGCCTTTGGCCAGCTCGGGGGCACGCAGCATCAGGGACAGCGCCACCAGCGCCAGCAGGGTCACCAGGAGCAGCTCATTACCGGGGACGGTCAGCACCAGCAGGCCGGCCGCGTAACCCATCGGTCCGAGACGCCCCATCCCGTACGCCGCGACGATCGCGGCATACTCGTGGAAGCACAGCAGCGCCACCGCGGCCGTCACCAGCAGAAACAGCCACTGGGGCCCCCACAGAGCCACGTAAGAGACCAGCGGGATGAGGATTAATGCGGTGACGATCCGCTTCATCGGTGGAAGGCATCCACCGCGGCCGCCTCATCCTGGGCGGCGGCGGGCGAGGATGCGCTCAGCCCTCCGAAGCGGCGATCCCGCTTCTGGTAATCGAGGATAGCTTTCAGCAGGTCGGCGCGCTTGAAGTCCGGCCACAGCACATCGGTTACGTAGAGTTCGGCGTAGGCGATCTGCCACAGGAGAAAATTACTGACGCGCATTTCGCCGGAGGTGCGAATCAGAAGGTCGGGGTCAGGGAGGTCGCGCGTGTAGAGCCGGGCCGCGATCGCCGTCTCATCCACCTTCAGGTCCTGCAACCGCCCGCCGGCCCGCGCCTCATCCAGAATTGCGTTGACAGCGTCCACCAGTTCGCCCCGGCCGCCGTAGTTCAGCGCCAGGTTCACCTGAAGGCCATGGTTCGAGGCCGTGGCCTGGACCGCGGCATCCACTTCGGCGCGCACCGCGGCGGGCAAGGCATCCAGCCTGCCGATCGCCGCCAGCCGGACATGGAAACGATGCAGGGTAGGAAGCTCCTTGCGGATGTAGAGTCGCAGCAACCGCCAGAGAGTATCCACTTCCGTGCGGGGCCGTTTCCAGTTTTCCGCCGAGAAGGCGTAGAGCGTGAGAGCCTGTATCCCCATCCGGGCGCAGGTCTCGACCGTCACCCGCACGGCCTCCGCTCCGGCCCTGTGTCCGGCTACCCGGGGAAGGTTCCTCCGCTTGGCCCAGCGTCCGTTGCCATCCATGATGATGGCGATGTGCGCGGGCACGCGAAGAGCGTCGATTTCATTGGCGAGGGCCCAATCCTTGCTGCCATGCTTGAGCGCCTCCAGCAGAGCTTTCATGAAACCAAGCCCCTATGGTACACCACCATCATCCGAAGGGCTCCCCGTCCGCGCGCAATTTGCTTTAAGCTGAGAGGCGATGACCAAGTGGATTGTAGCTCTCTTTTCCTGTGTCGCCCTGTGGGCGGCTCAGCCCAGCTCCAAGGCCCGCCAGGAAGTACTGGCTGCCATGGATGCCTGGAAGCAGGCGACGATGAACAGGGACGGCGCCGCCTTACAGAAACTGCTGCACGAGGATCTGACTTACAGTCACTCCGACGGGCGGACCGAAACCAAGGCCGACGTGCTGAAGGTGGCTACTGCCGGCAAGACGATCGTCGAGGGAATCGATTTCGGCGAAACCACCGTCCGCGTTTACGGCACGACCGCGCTGGTGAAGGGCGTGGTGGACTTTCGCAACAACGCCGGCGGCAACAAGACTACGGCTCATCTCAATGTGCTGCACGTCTGGCTCAAAGGCCCCGGCGGCTGGCAGTTGGTGGCGCGGCAGTCCACGCGGCTGACTCCTTAGCGCCGGCCGCCCGCGGCAGGGAGGATCTCGGCGAGCCCGTACTCCTTCAGGCGGTATTGGAGTTTGCGCAGGCTGATGCCGAGCTGGCGGGCGGTGTGGGTCCGGTTGCCGGCGTTGGCGTGGAGGGCGTGCTCGATGGCCTGGCGCTCGATTTCGCGCCAGCGTACCGGCTCGGCTGCCGTTGGTCTGGCGAAGCAGCAGATCTTCTGCTCTGACCTGTGAATCGCAGACCATCGCCGCTCTCTCCATCACGTTCTCCAGCTCCCTCACATTTCCCGGCCAGCCATGACCAGCCAGGCGCCTCCAGGGCGCCCTGCGTCAGCTCTAAATTACGTTTCCCCAGCCGCTGAGCGGCGCGCGCCAGAAAACAGCGAGCCAGGACCGGGATGTCCGCGGGCCGTTCCTTGAGAGGCGGCACCGTCACGCGGAACGTGCTGAGAACATCATAGAGGTCCTCGCGAAATGCGCCGCTGGAGGCCATTTTCGCCAAATCCAAGCGGGTGCAGACCATCAGCCTGGCGTCCACCGGGATCTTGCGGCCGTCGGGAGGTCTCTCGAAGACCCGTTCCTGAAGCACGCGCAGCAACATCGACTGTAAATTCCCGTCCAGTTCGCCCACCTCGCGCAGGAACAAAGTGCCCTTCTCGGCTCTCTCGATGTGCCCCGGATGCAGACTGCCGAAGAGCTGGCTCTCGAGTTGCGCGGGAAGCGTTGCCGCGCAGTTCACCGAGACGAAGGCGCCGCCTGCTCTGCGGCTCTGGCCGTGTATGTAACGTGCCAGCGTCTCTCTCCCCGTGCCGCTGGGGCCGGTGATCAGAATCGAACCCTCCAGCCGCGCTATCTTTCCAGCCAGCTCGACGGCTTCCGACATTGCCGGATCCTGGGCAATCAGCGTGCCGCAGGCCAGGCGAGCGCGCCCCTCTTCCCGCAGAACCGCACGCTCGTATTCGGCCAGACGGTCATCCAAGGCGTGGCGAACCCGGAATCTCAACTCATCCGGGCTGCCCAAGGGTTTGTCCACGTAACCCACCGCGCCCAGCTTCATGGCCTGCACGGCCTTGTCGCCGCTTCCAGCGGCTTTGAGCATTACCACTGGCGTTCCGGGAGAAGACTGGCCGAACCAGCGCAGAATGCCGAGGCCGCCGCCGTCTTTGAGTTCCAGGCTGGCCAGCACCAGGTGAAACTGGCTCTGGGAGCCGAGCTTCTGCGCCTCAGTGGCTGACGCTGTCGTTTCGACAGAGTAGCCTTCCGCGACTAGAATTTTCTCCAGATGTGTCCGAAACCCAGCTTCTTCGTCGACTACCAGGATGGTTTCCATGTCGTCCGATGCACCCCAGGCTTGCAGCCATGGCTCTAGCTATTGGATGCCGCCGCCGGAGAAAGGTAGCTGGAAAATGGGTAGGGCATCATGGATGCGAAAACTCGCCGGCGCGAGGAATCAGGTCGTCATAGACCTGGCTGGGTATATTTGTGCTCCAGTGGCCCGAGAGGCGCGCCCAGCCGGCCACGCCCATAAAGATCGCCGCCAGCGCGACTGCCAGTGCCCAGGCCGGAACCCGGCTGCGCTTTCCCGCCGACATCCAAAGCGCGCCCTCGGCCGGACACACCGCGACGCACTCCAGGCAGCCCGTACACTCGGGCGACGGACGGTGATCAGCTTGTCCACCGGGCAGCAGCGACGGGCAGGCCTTGGCGCACTTGGCGCAGTCGATGCAGACGTCCGGCGCGCGGCGGATGCGCAGCCGGGCTGAAGCGGGCCACCAGCCCCAGCAGCGCGCCGTAGGGGCACAGGTAACGGCACCAGAAGTTCTGGATGAAGACCGACAGCAACGCACAGCACGCCCAGCGATCACCGCCCCCGTCACGCTCAGAAAGCGGAAGAAGTTGAGCATCTTCACGTCGGCGATCACGCCGTAGGGGCCTTCCAGAAAGGCTCGGATGGCCGCCACGCTCATGGACGCCACCGCGTACAGGAACAGCCCGAGCAGGATGTACTTCAAGCTCCTCAGGCCGATGTCGGCCCAGCGCGGCAGGTAGAAATTCCTGCGGAACGTCCGGCGGCCGATGCGCCAAAGCCACTCCGAGATCGTTCCGACCGGGCACAGCCAGCTGCAAAACGCCTTGCGCAGACAGCAACGAAATCGCCAGGAACGCGATCAGCAGGAACATGCCCGGCCGGGATGCAGCGCGGGCAGGTGGCCGGTGAGCCAGCCAGACCTTCAGGTTCATCAGCGAGGCGATCGGCAGCCAGCCCTCCACCCCTGGCGGGCGCTGGGCCCAGACGCGCTGCGCCGCCGGTTTCGTAGTGCCGGACGAACAGGTAGAACTCGACCCCGATCCAGACGTTCAGCAACAGGAAAGCGCACTGCACGCCCCAGCGCAGAGGTTGCGAGCGATCCGGCGTCCTGCGCTTTACGGGCTTGTTGCGCATGTCTACCTTCCCTAACTGTAGACGAGGGGCAGACGCGAGGCAGTGACCAGTGTCACGCCGACGGCACGCGGGCTTGGAGGTAAACTTCCAGTTTCTGGCGCACCGCCGTGCGCGCCCGATGCAGCCGGGTCTTTACCACGTCCGTCGAGACATGCAGGATCCGTGCCGTCTCTTCAGTGGAGAGATCCTCCACGTCCCGCAACAACAGGACGGTCTTGTAGATGGCGGGCAAACCCCCGATAGCGGCCTTAAGTTCATCTTTCAATTCGTCCCGCAAAACACTGGAATCAGGAAGGTTAGATGAGTCCGCTATCTCTCGTTTTCGCCCTTCGCCCGGCTTTCCTCCGACCGGGATCAGCTCGTCCAGTGAAAGCTCATGCGCCGGGGCGAAGACGCTTTTGCGGCGCTTCATGAGGCAGGCGTTACGCGCGATGCGGAATACCCAGCTTCGAACGCGCTCCGGCTCACGCAGCTTTTCGAAGTTTTCGAAAACCTTGAGCAGGGCGTCCTGGGCGACCTCCTCGGCGTCCTCACGCTGTCCGCACACCAGCAGGCTGTAGTGCAGCAACTTGGAGCGGAAGCCCTCCACGAAGCGGTCGAAGGCGGCCAGGTCGCCCGCCTGCAGGGCCCGCACCAGCTCGACTTCAGCCTCTTTCTCAGGGGGCTTCATTGTGACTCGCCGGCAAACGCCTGGCTGTTTGATGTTACCAGGTGAGCAGGCCGCGCAAATTCCAGCCGCAGATGACGCTGGCTTGGAACTTGTCGCCGCCGGGGCCGGCCCAGTGCGTTTCCAGACTCACCGAGCCGCGGTAGCCGTCCTCGAGCAGGGCGGCGAACTGGCCTTTCCAGTCGACTAGCCGGTCGCCAGCGGCATCCACTGCGGCTTGTGGTTCTCCAAGCGGCAGTCCTTGGCATGCACGTGGGCGATGCTCCCCTTGGCGAGGGCTCGGTAGCCGTCGGGAAAGGGATTTTCGCCCGCGACGTAGGCGTTGCCGGATCCCAGATGACTTTCAGATTGGGATGGCCGACGGCCTTGAGGATTGCCGCGGTTTCCGCCCCGGTCGCCGCATTGCAGGCGTGCTCGTTCTCCAGCCCGAGGATGAGATCCTCGGCGGCCGCTTTTTCGACGAAAGCCCGCAGCGCCTCGGCCAAAGGGCCGGAACACTTGGCCGGATCGACTGCGCGCCAGAAGGAGAAGACGCGGATGATCGGCGCGCCCATCTTGTGCGCGATCTCGCAGGCGCGCCGCAACAGGCGCGGCTGATCCTCAAAGGTATGCGCCGAGGCGAACACATCGTGCTCGAAGCGGCTGTCCAAGGGCGGGGAATCGGGCAGAACACACTTCAACAGGGGCGACGCGATGGAGATGACCTTGAGCCCGTGGTGCCCGAGAATGGCCTTAGCCTGGTCCAGTTCGGCGTCGCTGAGGTCCATGATGTTCTTGCCCCAGAGCACGCGCAGTTCCGCACCCGTCATGCCGATAGCGGCCATGGCTTCGGCGGCAGCTTCGAGGTCCGGCGTGAATTCGTCTGTGATGGCAGCTACGGGGAGTCTGAGTTCCATGGCTCAATTATCTGCGAGCTGCGCTGGGCCGGGAGTCAGACTCCGAAGTAGGCTGAATTCTTTTCCGCGAAGGCGGCTAGCTCGGCCGGGAGCTCTTCCTTGATATAGATGGAATTGGTCGGGCAAACCGGAACGCAAGCACCACAGTCGATACATTCGGTCGGATGAATGTAAAGGTGCGCTGCTTCCTGAAAACCCTTCTCGTCGTCCTTGGGGTGAATGCAGTCCACCGGGCAAGCCGCGATGCACTCCATATCCTTCGTGCAGGTATCCACGATTACGTATGCCATATTGTTCTCCTGATACGGACTGATTGACCCTCCATTTTAGCAGGCCTGGCGCACTCCATGCCCGGCCCCCATATAATCAAGGCATGTTCTTCCGCCGCCACCCACCGCATGTGATCTCCTTCGAGGAACGCCTGGAGAGTCTGCGCGCCGCCGGCTTTCAGGTCGAGCCTGTAAGCCCGCAGCAAGTGAAGGTGCGGCGGGACTGCTGTGCGGCCGTGGTCGAGCATTCGCCCGAGGGCGTCCCCCTGGTGCGCCGCCTGGGAGTTGTGGCCGGCGACCAGATTGCCGAACTCGTGGACGGGGGCTATCAGAAGTTCTTCGATGTAACAGGTGGCGCTCCACGGCCGGCGCTGGCCCCGGACCTGAAGGCGCTGCACGATTTTCAGGAAGAACTGCGCCAGGCACTGGGCCTCACCAGCCTCTACAACGAATCGCTGGGAACCGTCTGCGACCGGCATTCCTACGACCGGCTCCGCGGACGCGCCTGAACCCGTTTCGGCTTAGTGGCCGGATAATTTCTTGAAGACCTCGCGCAGCCGGCCTGCTTCCCTGGCGCGGCCTTGTTTCTCCAGAACCACGATGCGGAGCTGAAACGCTCTGGGGAAGGCAAAACAGGCGAACGGTTCCTCGCCGCCGGGCTGCGGAATGCCATAGGTTTGGAGCAAGCGCGCTGCTTCTTCGACGCTGCCGGTCTCAACCAGCGCCCAGGCCAGCAGGACATTCGACTCTCCCCCTCCTAAGGGGTCGGCCTCCGTGACTAGCGCACGGAGCTGCGGGATCGCTTCGGCGAACTGTTTCGCCAACAAGAAGCGGTACGCCAGGGCACGGCGCTGGAGAGCAGCAGGAAGCGCGGCCGGCGGCGTGGAGGGCTCCGCCAGGAAGCGGCACAGGAGCGCCAGATTGCCGGCCGCGGATGAACGCGCGACGGATGCCGCCTTGGCGCTCCATTGGAGAGCATCCGCCTGATCGCCCGCCGCCAGGCTCCAGATGGCGAGCTGAGAGGCGGCAAGGGAAACCGCATCGGGCGCTGGGGAGGGAGCCAGGGCAAGCTGCTTCATCCCCGAGATCGCCTCGGACCTGCGCCCGAGGATGTAGGTCCACTGAAGCTGGCGGAAACCAATGACCGGATCGCGCGCGGCTCTTCGCACCGCTGCATACCGCCGGAAGAGTTCGTCCGCTCCGCCGGGATCGCCCGCCATCAGGCGAGCGTACGCCGCCTTGCAGAGCTCCGCGCCCCCCAGGAACGAATTGTCTTTGTCGTAGGCCTGCAGGTAGAATTTTTCGGCATCAGGGAAGGAGCCGAAGTAGTAGTGCACATCGCCCAGCGAGTCCAGCGGATTCGCGCCTTGGGGTGTGAGGCGCTGGTACTCCAACAGCGCCGCGCGCGCGGCATCCAGTTTCCCGCGCAGGGCCTCCGCATAGCCCAGTTGATTCCAGGTTGCGCCGTCGGCGGGGTCCAGAGCCACGGCTTTCCTGTAGTACCCGGCCGCGGCCTCGTAGTGGTGCGCCGCTGTCTCCTCGCTGGCCAGTCGGCGGACTACCTCGACATCCGCCGGCGTCGCCCGGTTCAGCGCGGCCAGAGCCTGACGGCGGCTCTCGGCGTCGCCACTCAGCGCCGCGGAAATCAGATCCAGCTCAGCGCGGGGCGCGGCGGCAATGCGGCCACCCCTGGCGCGCGCCTTGCCGATGACTTCTGCCGCTCCGGCCCGGTCGCCGCGAGCAAATAGCGTTTGGGCCCACCCGACGTACGCCGCACCCAGGTCCGGGTCCGCTCCCACGGCGCGTCCGAATGCAGAGACCGCGGCCTGCGGGTCCTGGGAGGACCGTGCCTCGGCGAATGCCTTCAGGGCAGCCACGCTCTGTGTGTCGGAGGGATGGGCCGCCGGATCGAGCCGCCGGGACAGCGCCGCCGCCGCCCTTAGGATGCCGTCCGGAAATGCTTCCTGAAGTGTGAGGCTCCAGTCCAGACGCATGCTCGGCACGTCCTCGTGGGAGACCACCAGATGGATGCGGCCGCCCTCCATCGTGAAGTAACCCCGCAGAATCGCCGTGGCCCCCGAGAGGGCCGCATCGCGCGCGGATCTTACACGCAAGGGGTGAAGCTTCGCCGATCCGGTGAGTTGCGCGGCCAGCACTTCACTGATTCCCCAGCCCACCCAATCCAGCGAGGGGTCATCACTGAGGTTTTCCAGAGGAGGCAGGGCCAAGCGCTCCACCGGGCGCCGGACCTCACGGGAACAGCTCGCGGCGAGGAGAACGGCAAGGCAGACCAGCGCGGCTACAACAAGAAGGCTGGCGCGGGGGGGCCTACAAAACACGAAATTCCATCGCCATCAATTCCTTGAACTCAGGCAATTCTTTAAGGCCCGCGAATTCGGGCTCCTCCAGAATACCTCTTGCGCTCCTTGAAGCCCTCCTCCAGGGACTTTCGGATGTAGCTGCAGCGCGCGGTCCGACATGCCCGCCTGGGCGTAGGTCTTGGCCAGGTAGTAGTGGAACTTGGCCCGCTCCTCGACGCTCCGCTCCTGCAGGATCGTTCCCGCCGTCCCGCGCTGCTCGAACACCTCGGAATTCGAGCGCCAGCGCCTGCTGGTAGGCTTTCATCGCGTCCTCGTATCTCTTTCGGGCGAAGTAAGCCGTTCCGAGATTGCTGTAGACCGTGGCCGAGTCGGGACTTAGTTTCAGCGCCTTCTGATACTCCGAGATGGCGCGGCGGTAATTCTTCTGCGCGTAATACAGGGCGCCCAAGATTGTTCTGCGCCTCGGCGTACTTGGGGTTGAGTTTCAGGGCCTGATCGTAGTTCCGCCTGGCGGCGTTGAAGTCCTGCAGGTGGTGGTAGGCGATGCCGATCTTGTTATGGAGGACAAACGCTCGTCCTTCCGGCAGCGCCTTGCGATAGACTTCGATGGCCTCGCGGAACATCTTCCGCGCCATCATCAGGTCGCCGCGCTGCTCCAAGGTGAGCACCGGCGGGCTTCGGCCGCAGGCGGAGCTGCCAGGCCCTCCGGCTGGCCCGAGGCGCCGGGCACCTAACCTGGGCGCTGACTGGACGACCGAAGAAACACAAGAGCGACAAAAGCGTCGTAACACCGAGAAGGTGACGTACGCCGGATCTCATGACCGCCCTCCTGCCCTTATTTGAACACATCCAGGAAGCGGCGGAACCAACCTTTTCTTCGGCGCCGGCGGGGTATTCTGGGCGGCCGGCTGGGCGCTGTTGTCGGTCTTACGCGCGTCCCGCGCGCGGGCCGCGCGCCCGGCTCCGGACTTCGAGCGGTCGGTGCTGGCGACCATCGTTCCGGCCCCCGGCGCGGCGCTCTCCCAGTCCGTCACTTGGGTGTCCCTGGCCAGGACGCCGCCGTGCAGCCGGCAGACTTCCACAGGCTGAGTGCCGGCGATGAATGCCTGCAGTTGCGCGCCCGGGCAGCCGGTGGCGGCCAGCGCGCCCGTGGCGGGATCCACTCGCGACAATCGACAATCCCGTCCGGCGGCTCGAATTCGCTCACGTTGCGGTACTGCCGGTGCTTGTGCGCCCGCTTCATGAACTCGGTCCAGATGGGCAGGGCGGACCGCGCGCCCTCCAAGTCCAGTTCGCTGGTTGTCGTCGAAGCCCACCCAGACGATGCAGATGAGCCGCGATGTGAACCCGGCGAACCAGCCGTCGTGCGATGTGCCGGTCTTGCCTCGCCGCGGGCAGCGCGAAACCCCGGGCGCGCACGCCGGCGGCCGTGCCGCTGCGCATCACTTCCTGCAGCAGGTCCACCATGAGGTAGGCGACCCGGGGATCCAGCACCTGGCGGTGTACCGGCGTGTAGGAGTGGAGGACCTTGCCCTGGTCGTCGCGGATCAGCTTGATCCAGTTGGGCTTGGCATAGACGCCCCTGATTGGCGAAGACGGTGTAGGCGCCGGCGATCTCGATGGGCGTCACCTCGTAGGCGCCCAGCGCCACCGCCGGCGTCGGCTGGATGTTCAGGTTCATCCCGGCGCTGCGTGCCAGCGTCCACCACCTTGTCGTAGCCGATCATCTCGGCCAGCTTGACGGTCGGGATGTTCATCGACTTCGCGATCGCCTGGCGCAGAGTCACCGTGCCGTGGTATTCATCCTTGAAATTCGCGGGCGTGTACGGCTTTTCGTCGAACCATGAACGTGGTCGGCTCGTCCACCAGCGTGGTCAGCGAGGTGATCGGGCTTGCGGTTCTCCATCCAGCGCCGTGGAGAGCGCGGCCGCGTACACGAAGGGCTTGAAAGACGAGCCGGGCTGGCGCTTGGCCAGAACGTGGTTCAACTGGCTGACGCCGTAATTGCGGCCCGCCCACCAGCGCCTTGACCTCGCCGGTCTGCGGGTCCAGCGCCACCAGCGCCACCTGGGCATCCGGGGGCTTCTGCTTGCGGAACCGGCGCTGCTGCCGGACCTGGTCGTCCACCTCCTTCATGCCGATGCGCACCGCCTCGGAGGCGTCCCGCTGCAGGTCCATGTCCAGCGTGGTGTAGACGCGGTAGGAGCGGCCCTGGAAATCGTGGTCCTGAAATTCGTCCTGAAGTTCGTCGTTGACCAGGTCGACGAAGTAGGGAGCGTCGGCCGACTCGGCGCCGCCTTCGCGCACTGTCAGGGGCGAGGCAGCGGCCTCCGCGTACTGCTGCTTCGTGATGTAGCCGTTCTCCCGCATCAGCGCCAGCACGACGTTGCGGCGGGCGCGCGCGCGCTCCGGCCAGCGGATCGGGTTGGTGTAGCTGGGCCGCTGGATCAAGCCCGCCAGCGTGGCCGCCTCGGCCAGCGTCAGCTCCCGCACGTCCTTGCCGAAGTAGGCCTGCGCGGCCTCCCCAAAGCCGCGGATGGCGAAGCTGCCCCGCCGTCCCAGGTCGATCTGGTTGGCGTAGTACTCGAAGATCTCTTCCTTGGTGAGCTTCTGCTCGAGCTGGAGCGTGATCAGGACTTCGGCCGCCTTGCGCTTCCAGGTCCTCTCGCTGCGGTTCAGCCAGAACATGCGCGGCCAGCTGCATGCTGAGCGTGGATGCGCCCTCGGCGATCCGGCGCTCCTTCAAGTCCACGTAGGCCGCCTTGATGACGCGGAACGGATCGAAGCCGGAGTGCTGGAAGAAGCGCTTGTCCTCGGCCGAGATCACCGCGTGGACCAGCACCTTGGGAAGATCGGCGAACTTCACCAGCCGCCGCTTCTCGCGGTTCTTGTCGAACAGGTTGGTCAGCAGCTCCGGCTCGAGCATGTACTGCGTGCGCTCGGTGTTGTCCCGCGTCGAGATGATGCGCGACACGCGTCCGCCCGAGAAGTTGATGACTCCGCCTTCCTGGTCGAAGTAGGAGTCCGGCCCGGGGAAGATCTCCACCGCGTCCTGCCGCACGTGGTACCAGCCCAAGCGGTTGCTGCGGGACTCCGTGTATCCGCTGCGGCGAAGCTGCTCGATGACTTCCTCCGCGCTCATCAGGTCGCCGACCGACACGGTCTGCGGCGCGGCGAAGATCATGGCCGTGCTCTGGAAGGCCCGCGACGAAGCTTGGCGTCGATCAGCCTGGAGTACTTGGCGGTAGTAGTACGTGAAGGTGAGCAGGCCGCCGGTCACCAACAGAAGCATGAAGCGCCAGAACGGCTTTCCCCGCCGGGTGAACAACGAAGCGCGTCAGTCGATCTTTTTTGGGTATGCGAAGCTTTACGGGCCACTAAAGGACGCCTCGAACACCTTATTGTCTCAGAACCAGGCAACGGGCGACGCGACGCTTCAAGGCACGCGCGCGCGCGGGCCGGAAATGCAGAGTCCACCGTGTACATGTGGCAGACCGACCGGCACCACGTACAGCGCCTGGACCTCCAGCCGCCGCTCGGCCCGCTTCACCCGCACTTGTTCGAAGCCCACGGGCAGCCCCAAGCCGGCGGCCGCGTTGACGACTTCGGCTCGCACCGCGTCGTCCGGCTTCGAGGAGCCGGCCTCGCGCTGCACGATCCTCTCCAGCGCCTGCTGAAACTTCAGGTTCTCCAGGTATGCAGGCAGCAGCCGAGCGGCGGTCAGCGCCAGGGCGGCCAGCACCGCCACTCCCGCGGCCATTCTCCATCTCTCCAGCTTCATTCCGCTATATCTACCTGCGCAGCAGGTTCCTCGCCAGAAACAAAAGGTTGGCGGGACGTTCGGCCAGCCTTCGCATGAAGTAAGGGTACCAGGCGCCGCCGTATGGAACATACAGGCGCAACCGGTAGCCCGAGGCAATCAGCCGGTCCTGGAGATCGCGCCGGATGCCGTAGAGCATCTGAAATTCGAACCCGTCTTTCGGGATGCCCTTGCGCTCCACGAACGCCAGCGCGTGATCGATCATCTCCGGGTCGTGCGTCGCCAGCGCCGGATAGACCCCCTGTTCCAGCAGCACTTCACTCAGGCGCTTGTAGTTCTCGTTCACCTCCGCTTTTCGCGGAAACGCCACCGCCGGCGGTTCCTGGTAAGCGCCTTTGCAGAGACGGACCGGCACTCTGTTGCGGCAAAGCATGGCGATGTCCCCAGCGCTGCGGTAGAGGTACGCCTGGATTACGCTCCTCACCCGCCCGAAACGCTCATGCAGCCCGGTGACAATCGCCAGATTGGAGTCCACCGTTTCGTGCGACTCCATGTCGATTTCGACGAACCCGCCAACTTCCGTGGCGCGGGCCACCAAACACTGCGCACTCTGGCGGCAGACCTCCTCGGACAGACCCAGTCCGAATTGGCTCAACTTGATGGAGACACTCGCCTCAAGCTTCTCTTGCGCGATGCGCGAGAGCGTTTGCAGGTAGGTATCGCGGGACGAACGGGCTTCCTCCAGTGAGGTCACCTTCTCCCCCAAGTGGTCCACCGTCACCAGGATGCCCTGCTGATTCAGACGGCGGCAGACTTCCAGTTCCTGCTCCAGAGTCTGACCCGCGACAAAGCGGCCCGTCAGCCTGCCGGCCAGGGGGGACGTCTCCATCCAGCGTCGCAAACGGGCCTGCTCGGAGAGAAACAGCAGCACGCTTCGCAGCATCGAGGAGATATCAGGCCGGCTCGATCACTTTCGGGCTCCGCGGAAGCACGTCGATGGGTTCCGGCGCGCAAGGCTCTTCCCCGCTGACCGCGCCCAGTTCCCGCACTTTGCGCAGCGAGGGAAGCAGCCGCGACTCCCAGGACGCCACGGACCGGTTGTAGGCCTCGACGGCTTTCTCCAGATAGCGCCCGGCGTCCTCATAGTGCGCGTGCAGCACTTGCAGCCGCTCGTAGAACTCGGCCGCCACCTTGCGAATCATCTCGGCGTTCTCCGCCAGTTGCTGCTGCCGCCACCCGTAGCTGATGCCTTTCAGCACCGAGATCAATGTCGTCGGGGTCGCCAGCAGGACTTTGCGGTCCAGCGCATCTTCGATCAGCGTGGGGCTGTACTCCAGCGCGGCGCTGAAGAACTGGTCGCCCGGGATGAAGAGCACCACCATTTCCGGCGCGGGTTGAAACTGGCTCCAATACTGCTTGCTGCTCAACTGCGTCACATGGCTGAGCACTTGCTGGCCGTGGCGCATCAGCGCCTCCCGGCGCCTGGAATCGTCCGGAGACGCCAGCGCCTCCATGTAAGCCGTGAGCGGCACCTTGGCGTCCACGACAATCGTGCGACTGCCCGGCAGCTTGACGACCATGTCGGGGCGGATTTTGCCGTTGTCCCCCTCATGCGTCTCCTGCTCCACGAAGTCGCAGTTGTTCACCATCCCCGCCAGTTCCGCGACCCGTCTGAGCGTGATCTCTCCCCAGCGGCCGCGAACCTGCGGGGCGCGCAGCGCGTTGGCCAGCGAGACCGTCTCCTTCGCCAGGCTCTGCAACTGCTCCTGCAACGAGCCGAACATCTGCTGGCGGGCCAGTTCCAGTTCCCGAACCTGGCTCT
The DNA here is from genome assembly GCA_963744775.1 of Bryobacterales bacterium. Taxonomy (GTDB): domain Bacteria; phylum Acidobacteriota; class Terriglobia; order Bryobacterales; family Bryobacteraceae; genus CAVUVG01. The sequence goes on along the minus strand of CAVUVG010000004.1, from coordinate 62,247 downwards.
CGAGTTTTCCAACCGCCGTGGCCAGGGGTTGGATGACTCCCTCGACCGCGGTGTGACGTTGTGCCAGATCGCCGGTGATCTCGGCGCGAACGGTCTCCAGAGTGCCTTTGGCCGCCGCCAGAAAGGCGCCCTGGCTGGATCGCAAGGCCGCATCGGCCAGAGCTTGAAACGTCTCGCCAATTCTGGCGGTGGTTGCCTCTGAATAGGCCAGCCGGGCTTCCGCCAATTTCTTATCCGCTTCCACGCGGGACTGCCTGGCGCGCATCCACAGCGCCACCACCAATCCACCTACTGCCGCGCCGAGCGCTGCTCCGGCGGCGAAGAGCACCCAATTATCCATGGCTTTGCTCGCTCTAACTGAAGATCCGAAACGCCGCGTAGCCCAGCATCGACCCGATCGCCGAGCCGGCCACCACGTCGCTCAGAAAATGCATACCGAGAAGGATTCGTGAGACGGCCACGCTAACGGCACAGAACAACAGCGCGGCCATCAAAATGGGGAAGAAGAGACCCAGGGGAAGCGTAAAGGCGAAGGCCGTGATGGAATGGCCGGACGGGAAGGAGAACTTGTCCGGCGGAAGCAACTGCGCCCAGCCATGCGGTTCGATGGCGCAAGGCCGTCGCCGGCCAGAGGCGCGCTTGATGGCCATGAACAGGGCCGTGCCCGCTACCGTGGCCAGACCCGCAGCCGCTACCGCCGCCAATGCTTCGGCCCCGCCGAACGTCAGAACGGCCAGGCCCAGCAGGCACCACAGCCAGCCGTCGCCGCCGCGCGTGGCATAGATCATCCACAAACGGAACCATCGTGGCGGACGCCACCGGTTTACCCGGCGCATCAGGCGGTGGTCACGCACGGAGATAAACTTCCACATGCTCTTTGCTAAGCTCCAGTTTACGAGAAAGGACCCGGCCGACGCCACACGGGTGTGTGGAACAATGGGTCGGTGGCCCGGATCGACCTGATCTATTTCGACGCCGGCGGCGGGCACCGCGCGGCCGCAACCGCGCTGGAAATCGCTATCCGCGAACGCCAGCCGCTCTGGGACACGCGCCTGGTCCATCTCCAGGAACTCCTCGACCCTATTGATGTATTCCGCAAGTTCGGTGGCGTCCGTCTCCAGGACGTGTACAACTCCTTCCTGAAGAAAGGCTGGACCCTGGGATCCCCGCAGCTTCTCCGCGTACTGCAAGCGGTGATCCGTGCCTTTCATGCCCGGGAAGTATCCGTCCTCGAACCGTATTGGCGCGCCCGCGCCCCGGACATGGTGGTCTCGCTGGTCCCCCACTTCAATCGCGCGCTTTGCGAGAGCCTGCGCCACGCTTGCCCTGCAAGCACGCTTCGTCACGGTCCTGACGGATCTGGCCGATTACCCGCCGCACTTCTGGATAGAGCGCCAGGAGCAGTTCCTGATTTGTGGCTCCCACAAAGCCGTCGAGCAGGCCCGCGCGCTGGGCCACCCCGAGCAGCGGATATTCCGCACCTCCGGGATGATCCTCCATCCCCGGTTCTACCGGACGGCGCCCGTGGACCGCGCCGCCGAGCGCGCCCGCCTCGGCCTCGATCCGGATCGTCCCACCGCCCTGGTGCTTTTCGGGGGCGAGGGATCGAAGGCCATGCTGGAGATCATGCGCCGCCTGGACCGTTCAGGGCTGGAAGTCCAGTTGATCCTCATCTGCGGCAACAACGCGAAGCTGGAACGGCGCCTCCGCGAGTACTCCGGCGGCATACTCAGGTTCGTCGAGGGCTTCACGACCGAGATCCCATACTACATGCAGCTCGCCGATTTTCTCATCGGCAAACCCGGACCCGGCAGCATGAGCGAAGCCCTGATCATGAAGCTGCCGGTCATCGTTGCGTGCAATTCGTGGACGCTCCCACAGGAACGCTACAACGCCGAGTGGCTGCTCCAAACGCAGGCCGGTTCAGTGGTCCGCAGCTTCCGGCAGATCGAAGACGCCGTCTCCCGCCTGATCGAGCCGGCCACGTTCGCCCGCTACCGGGCCAACGCGGCAGCTTTCGAAAACCAGGCCGTGTTCGAAATCCCCGGGATTCTGGAGCGGATCCTCGGTATCTGCCGCTAGGTGGATCGCGCGCCTTTATGCCGATCGCTCAGAACGTGCCATGCGATTGCACGTTTGGCACACAAAACATTAGAGATTGACCTGGCGTCCCTTCTCCCGGCCATCAGCGCGAAACTTGCTTTCAGGACGATGACCGCCGTGGGAATTCAGGAGGCGATTCTTAGAAAGGAGGCACGGCTGAAGGCGCTGTGGTCCGCTCGACTTGCGAACCAGATGGCCGCGTTGCCGCCCTTCGATCAGGTTTTCCGGGTGTTGCGCCGGGCCTTGCGCCAGGCGGACCTTCCGAGCGGCAGCGCTGCAGTAACCGGAGTTTGCCGGCATTATTCCACTTGACACGTCCCCGTTCGGCATTAATGTATCCATAGAACGTCTATGGATAGACATGCTGAACTGAACCGTCCGGACATCCCGCCGGGGACGCTGGACATGCTGATCCTGAAAACGCTGGCCCTCCACGGCCGCTTGCACGGCTACGGGATTGCGCAGCACATCAAGCGGACCTCGGAGGACGTGCTCCAGGTTGAGGAAGGCTCGCTCTACCCGGCTTTGCAGCGCATGCTGATCAAGGGCTGGGTTGACGCGCAGTGGGACCAGACCAGCACCAACCGCCGCGCGCGCTTCTACCGGCTGACCCCCGCCGGCCGCAAGCGGCTGCACGCCGAGATCTCCGAGTTCACCCGGGTCGTGGGCGCGATCACGCGCGTGATCCAGCCGGCGGAGGGCTAAATGCGGGTGGACAGCGTCATGATTCAGCTCAACAAGCTTGAAAAGCATTACGACATCGGCAGCAGCAAGTTCTTCGTCCTGCGCCGGATCAGCCTGGAGGTCAAGGAGGGTGACTTCATCACCATCATGGGGCCCTCCGGGGCGGGCAAGTCGACGCTGTTGAGCATTTTGGGCATGCTCGACAGCAATTGGTCCGGCGAGTACTTCTTCCTGGATCACCCGGTACACAAGCTCAAACCGAAGGACCGGATGGAGTTGAACAAGAGGTACATCGGTTTCGTATTCCAGAGTTACCACTTGATCGACAACATGACCGTGTACGAAAACCTCGACCTGCCGCTTTCCTACCGGAACATGAGGTCTTCCGAGCGGGCCGCCATTGTCTGCGACACCCTGGACAGGTTTCAGATTGTCGGCAAGAAGGATCTCTTCCCGCAACAGCTCTCCGGCGGCCAGCAGCAGCTTGTGGCCGTCGCCAGGGCCATGATCGCCAGCCCCAAACTCATCCTCGCGGACGAGCCCACAGGGAACCTCCATAGCAGCCAGGGGCGGGAGGTCATGGAACTGTTCAAAAAGCTGAACGAACAAGGCACCACCATCATTCAAGTCACTCATTCGGAAGCCAACGCCGCTTACGGCCACCGGATCATCAACTTGCAGGACGGATGGATCGTGGACGGGAGAAGCTGATGGACGTCCAACGCACAGGCGCCGCTCGAAGGCGATTGATCAGGAGGATCGTGCTGGGCGGCGTTGCTCTCGCGGTGGTCGTGGGGGTTAGCCTGGGGCTGTCCCGTCTCAAGCCCGCCGCGCCGGAGGTGGAGCGCTCTGTGGTTTGGCTCGACACCGTCAAGCGCGGCCCGATGGTCCGCGAGGTGCGCGGCCTAGGCTCGCTGGTGCCCGAGCAGATCCTTTGGATCCCCGCCGCCTCCGACGGGCGCGTGGAGAAGACTCCGATGCTGGCGGGCGCGGTGGTGAAGGCCGATACGGTTCTGGTGGTGCTTAGCAACCCGGAGCTGGAACTGGCGGCGCTGGACGCCGAGTACGCGGTGAAAGGCGCCGAAGCCAGGTTACAAGGACTTGCAGGTGCAACTCGAGAGCCAGCGCCTGACCCAGGAGGCGGATCTGGTCAAGCTCCAGTCCGATTACCGCCAGGCGAAGCTGCGGGCGGACCGGGACAACCAAATGGCCGAGGCGGGGTTGATGGTCGAGCTGGACCGGCAGATCTCGGTGGCGGCCGCCGAACAGTTGGACAACCGCCAGCAGGTGGAAAAGAAACGCCTCGATATGTCCGTCGCGCTCGACGGATGCGCAGCTGGCGGTGCAGAGAGCCGACATCGACAAGCTGCGCGCGCTGGCCCAGTTGAAGCGGGAACAGGTGGCCGCCCTCCGTGTGCTCGCCGGCGCCAACGGCGTGCTTCAGGAAATCTCCGTGCAGGTGGGGCAGCGCGTGGGGCCCGGTACGATCCTGGCCAAGGTGGTCCAGCCCGAGAGGCTCAAAGCCGAGCTGAAGATCCCCGAGACGCAGGCCAAGGACGTGCAGATCGGGCAAAAGGCGGCGATCGACACGCGCAACGGCGTGATCCCGGGCGCGTATCGCGCATCGATCCTTCCGTCCGCGAAGGCAACGTCACGGTGGACGTGAAGCTGGAGGGCGCGCTGCCGCTGGGGGCGCGGCCCGATCTGAGCGTGGACGGCACCATCGAACTGGAGCATCTGGACGACGTCGTCTACGTGGGCCGGCCGGCCTTCGGGCAGCCGTCGAGCACGGTCGGCCTGTTCCGGCTCGATCCCGGCGGCAAGGAAGCCTTGCGCGTGTCGGTGAAGCTGGGCCGCGCCTCGGTGAGCACGATTGAAGTTGTGGAAGGGTTGAAGCCGGGCGACCAGGTCATCCTTTCCGACATGTCGCAATAGGATTCCGTCGACCGAATTCGAATCAAGTGAGACTGGCCATGACAACATCGCAAGAAGCCTTGATGAGCTGCAAGGCGTCAAGAAGGTTTTCTATACCGACGAGGTGGAAACGCACGCGCTGGCCGGCATTCATCTCGAAATCCGGCGAGGCGAATACGTCTCGATCGCGGGCCCTTCGGGGTGCGGCAAATCGACGCTGCTTTCCATCCTGGGCCTGCTGGACTCGCCGACCGAGGGCAGGTATGTGCTGAAGGGCCGTCCGGTGGAGAGCCTGAAGCCGTCCGAGCGGGCGCGCATCCGCAACCGCGAGATCGGCTTCATCTTCCAGGCCTTCAACCTGATCGGCGACCTGACGGTCTATGAGAACGTGGAGCTGCCGCTGACCTACCGGGGAATGCGCGCGGCGGAGCGCAAGAAGCGCGTGCAGGAGGCGCTGGAGAAGGTGGGCATGTCGCACCGCATGAAGCACTACCCGTCGCAGCTCTCCGGCGGCCAGCAGCAGCGCGTGGCGGTGGCCCGCGGGCTGGGGGGAGATCCCTCGATCCTGCTCGCCGACGAGCCCACCGGCAACCTGGATTCGGTGAATGGCCAGGCGGTCATGGATCTCTCAGCGAGCTGCACCAGCAGGGCACCACGATCTGCATGGTGACCCACGATCCCCGCTACGCCGACTTCGCCGACCGCACCGTACACCTGTTCGACGGCCGCGTGGTGGAAGACGCACAAGTCAGTGAGGGGCGCTGAGCCGATAGCCTCCGGTCCGTTTGCAGGCAACGCACCCACCGGATTTCTCACCAGACCTGTGTACCCGTCTGCCCTGTGTCACGGCCACGCTGCAAAATCAGGGACAGACGAATCTGTCCACCCCTGGAGCGGCCGAACAGGCTGCAACCCGTGGCTCGGGACAGATCCGTCTGTCCCGATCTTGCGCTTCACGGTGGGAAACCCGGGCTGTAAGAATTCTATTGAACGTCCCTCCGATCGGTTGCGTACTGCCCAAATGGGAGGCTAAGATTTCTTGGTATGGGACGCAAGGCGCAGAAAAATGACTCGCTCCCCGGGTCGCTCGACATGCTCATCCTGAAGACCCTGACCAGGGGCAATCTGCACGGCTATGCCATCGTGCAAACCATCCGGCAAACGTCGGGCGAGGAGATTCTCATCGAGGAAGGCTCGCTTTATCCCGCCCTGCAGCGGCTGGAACTGCACGGCTGGATCGACGGCGAGTGGGGGCTCACGCCCAATAACCGGAGGGCGCGGATCTACCGGCTCACCCTCAGCGGCCGCAAGCAACTGGCTCAAGAGACGCGGCGCTACCAGCAGCTCACGCTCGCCATCGCGCGAGTGATGGGGATGGGGTGATCGGACATGCTGATAAGACGGCTGCGGTATTGGCTCGGGAGCTCGAAGCGGGAAGGCGCGCTACGGGTGGAGATGGAGTCGCACATCGAGGAGAAGGCGGCCGAATTGTGCGACAGCGGGCTCAGCGAATCGGACGCCCGGGCCGAAGCGCGACGCCTGTTCGGCAACCTCCTCATGAAGCAGGAGGAATCGCGAGACATCTGGATCGCGCGCTACTGGTCGGACTTCTGGCAGGACTTGCGCTATGGCGCCCGCAACCTTAGACGCAATCCTGGCTTCTCCGCGGTTGCGATTCTGTCGGCGGCGCTCGGCATCGGCGCGTGCTCCACCGTCTTCAGCATTGTGAACTTCGCGGTCTTCCGCCCTCTCCCGGTGGCCGAACCCGATCGGCTGATGACGATCACCGGCCTGAAGAGAGGAGTTGCGGGCGGCTCAATGTCGTATCCGGAAGTGCGGGATCTCGCGAATCGGACGCGCTCCTGGGAAGGGGTCGCGGCGTTCACTCCTTTTCTACCCGCCGGCATCAGTTCGGGCGACGCGGCGCGGCGTCACTGGGGCTTTCTGGTTACGGCCAACTACTTCGACGTGGTGAAACCAGCTTTCGCGGTGGGGCGTGGGTTTGTCCATGGAGAGGATGATGTGCCCGGCGCTCCCGCGAAGATCGTACTCGCCTATGCGTTGTGGCAAAGCCGGTTTGGCGCGGATCCCGCGATCGTAGGGCGAACGATTCAGGTGAACAAGCGCGCCATGACCGTAGTTGGCGTGACGGGCCCCGCGTTTCGCGGCACCGAGGTCGGAATCGCGTCTGACTTCTTCCTGCCCTTTTCACAGATCTCCGAGTTGGACGTACTCAAGGACAACCGAGGCCGGCTGACCGACTACACCGCGCAGTGGCTGACCGGCCTCGGCCGCCTGCGGCCCGGGGTGGACGTGCGGCAAGCGCGCGCAGAATTGGATACGGCCGCCGCCGGAATCCGCGAGCGCCGTCCCGAAGAGCGATCGAGATCGTGGATTCTACATTGAACGCGCCGGCCAGTTACTGCCGTTCTTGCGAAAGATCGCGATCCCCGCGTTCCTGCTGCTGCTCACCGTCACGTTCCTGGTGCTTCTGACCGCGTGCGCCAATGTCGCCAACCTGATGCTCGCGCGGGCGTCCGCGCGGAGCCAGGAGATCGCGACGCGTCTGGCCATCGGCGCCGGCCGCGGCCGGCTAGATCCGGCAGTTGATGACCGAGAGTCTTCTGCTGGCCCTCGGCGGGGGCGTCCTGGGCGTGGGGCTGGCTGAGTGGGCCGGCCGGCACATCGCGGGGTTCCGGTTGCCTGTGCCGCTCCCCGTCGATCTGGCGATCCCCGTGGATTATCGTGTGGTTCTGTTTTCCGTTGCCCTCTCTGTCGTCACTGGAATCGCATTCGGCCTGGTTCCCGCCTTGCGCGCCACTCGGCCGGACCTGATCACCTCGATTCGATCGGACGGCGGCAACATCGCGGGCCTGCGGCGTTTCGGTTTGCGCAATTCGCTGGTGGTGGCACAAGTGGCGATCTCGGCGGTGCTCGTCATCTGTTCCGGCTCTGTTCCTCCGGAGCCTCAGCGCGGCCCGCGCCATCGACAGCGGCATGGACGCGCGAAACGTGCTCCTGGTACGATTCGATCCTGCCTTGAGCCGGTACGACGCGCAGCAGACACGAGCCGGATGCTGCTGGATGTACTTCGGGACGCGGAGGCGCTCCCCGGCGTGCAGTCGGCGAGCCTGACCAACGGGCTTCCGTTGAGCATCGGCGGCAATTCTACGCGGGTTGGAGCGGAAGGCCGCGGCGAGAGCCAGCCAGACGAACGAACCGCCGTAATGGCGGTCGGGCCCCGCTACTTCGAGACGATGGGAATCCCTCTTCTGGCGGGCGCGGATTTCCGGCCGGCGCCTTCGACCGAGCCAATGGCCATCGTCAACCAGGAACTGGCGCGCAGACTCTATCCCGGTCAGAACGCACTCGGCCGGCGCGTGCTGGGGGGCGGGCAGCGCGCGCGCATCGTGGGCGTGGTGGGGAACTCGAAATACCGGATGATGCAGGAATCGGAAGTGGCGCCCATTCTGTACATGCCGATTCTGGACACCTACGCGTCGGAAGGCTCATTCGCCGGCCTCACGCTGCTTGTCCGGAGCGCACAGAATTTTCCGGCTCTGGGCGGACTGCTGCGGCAAAGGCTGCTGCAGACGCGATCCGGAGCTGGTCGTAAATGTCGAAGGCACCATGGATTCGCACATGGAAGAGTCCCTGTTTCTGTCGCGGCTGGCAGCGTCATTGTTCGGACTGTGCGGAGGCATGGGCCTGCTGATCGCTTCGATTGGCGTCTACGGCGTGATCAGCTTTGCCGTGGCGCGACGGAGGCGCGAGATCGGAATCCGCGTGGCGCTCGGTGCGCGGGTTTCCCAAGTCGTCGGGATGGTGTTGTGGCACGGGGCGGCGGTGGTGCTCGTTGGCATCATCATCGGCGTCGCTGGCGGCCTCGCGCTGGCCCGCGCGGCGGGGAGCCTCATCTATGGCGTGAGCGCGACCGACCCGGTCACGTTCATCGGCGTGCCCGTGGTGCTGCTGGCCGTAGGACTGTTCGCAACCGCAATACCAGCACGGCGTGCGGCTACAGTGGATCCCATGGAGGCCCTGCGGCATGAGTGAACTCCGCGCCACGGCGGCGGTTCAGGCTGCGTGCCGCGGCAGAACTTCACGCTCGATGCGGCGGCTCAAAGTGTCCTCGGCGACGGCGAGGTCGTACTTGGCTTGCAGGTTGATCCAAAGGGCGGGTGATGTGCCGAAGTAGCGGGCAAGCCGCAAGGCGGTGTCTGGAGTGATGCCTCGGTGGCCCTTGACAATAGCTCCGATTCGATTCGCGGGTACACGAAGAGCCAGCGCCAGGGCATTCACGGAAAGGTCTGCTTCCCGGAGCAGATCCTGCAATACGTCGCCCGGATGAACCGGCGGCAAACGCTTCTCGGTAACTCTGAGCATCTCAGTGACTCCTAGTGGTAGTCCACAATTTCGACGCTGTGCGCGTCTCCATCCCGCCATTCAAAGCAGATCCGGAACTTGTCGTTTATGCGAATGCTGTGCTGACCCTTGCGATCCCCTTTGAGGTTCTCCAACCGGAGTCCCGGCAGCTTGAGATCGGCGAGCGAAGTTGCCGCGTCCAGCAGTGCAAGCCGGACACGGGCCGCCTTTTCGATCCCTTGGAACTTGTGGCTGAACTGCCGATCCAGCAATCGCTGCACCTCTCGGTCACGGCAGGAGCGGATCATACGACTCCTATATTACGACAGGCATAGGACGCGGGCAATACGATGCTGCGCGAAGGCGTCAAAGGGCGAATGAATCGCCACTAGGCGTCGCGCCGCGGCCGCATCGCTTGCACCAGGCTCGCGGACAGAATCAGGATGCCTCCGGCCATGGCCGGGGGGGTGGGCTTTTCTCCGTGAACCAGCCAGGCCCAGACCGGGCTGAGAGCCGGCTCCGCCAGCAGCAGCAGGGAACTCTCCAACGCCGGGATGTAGCGGACTGCTCGCGTCAGTAACACGTAAGCCAGTCCGATCTGGAACACCCCCAAGTAGCCGATCACCAGCGCGTCCCGCCAGGCGAAGCCGGCCACGGGAAGGGCCTGGGGAAGGCAGAAGAGAAACACGATGGCGTTGCCTACCGTCACGGTGGCTATAGCCTGAATGGCGTCCTGCTCTCCGCTGCCCAGCCAGCGCAGCCCCGCCAGCGTCAGCGCCCACGCGACCCCCGAAATCAATGCCAGCACGTTCCCCGTGACGGGGTCGGGCGCGGTCTGAAAAACAGCCTGTTTCCCGACGAAGAACAGCGACATTCCCACGGCGACCGCCAGCATCAGCAGCAGGTCCGACCGTCGAATCCGCTCCTTAAGCAGCCACGGCCCGAGCAGGAGCAGATAGAGCGGCGCGGTGGATTGCAGAAAGATGGTGTTCGCCGCCGTGGTGAGTTTGTTGGACAGGACGAACAGGATCAGTGTCGCGGCGTAGGCCAGACCGGGTAGCAGGAAACGCGGCTTGAAGCTCTTGCGGACGGCGGGAATCAGTATCCACAACGTGAGCGCCGCCACGCCGGAGCGGAAACACGCCACCTGCCACCCGGTGAATGATACGGCTTTGATGGCGGCGCCGCCGGTCGAAAACAGAAGTGCGGCAGCCAGTAGCTGCAACCGGCCTGTTTCCGGGCGTCTCAAATCAGAAGGGCAGGTCGCGCTGGTGGTGGCCTGGGCGACGACCGAACGAGACAGGAAGTTGTAAGGATTTACGGCGTTTCCACCCAGCCGGACCTCATAATGCAGGTGCGGGGCTTTGGCGCGGCCCGAACTGCCCAGCGCGCCGACGATCGCGCCTTTGCGTACTTCCTGCCCGGCGATCACGTCTATACGGGACAGATGCGCATAATACGTCTGGACGCGCCCGCCATGATCGATGACCACCAGCCGCCCGAAGCCGCTGCTGAACTCCGCCATCGAAACCACGCCGTCCGCGGTAGCCCGGATGGGTGCGCCGGTAGGCGCTGAAATGTCCACCCCCCTATGGAACGCCTGCTCCCCGGTGAATGGATCGCTGCGGCGGCCGAAGGCGCCGATCAAACGCCCGTCCACGGGCCACAGGCTCGGACGCACGTTGGTCTGGTACAGCCTTGGGAAAGTGCGGTGGAATCTCGAAATGTTGGCGCTCTTCAGGAAGTTGTACTCTTCGATGGTTTCCGTGAAAGTCGGAACCAGATTGCCCTCCATGGAAATGTCCGCCGGGCCCTCCAGCTTGCGCTTGATCCCGTAAGCGTTGGACACCTCACTGGCAAACAACTGCAGCGCCGCCAGCTGCTGGTTGGTCTGGTTGTACTCCTTCTGCAGCGTGCCGTAACGCACTCGAAGCGAATCGGTCTCCTGCCGGAGGGAGTTGTAGTTGGCCACCTTCCAGACCATCCGGACGTAGCTGGAGACGAACCCGAGCACCGAAAAACAACCAAAGAGAGCCAGCAGGGCAACGACGTAGAGGAGCTGTTGGGGGATATGGATGCGGCGCAAACGGCCATGCATGGAGTGCGCCAGCACTACAACGAAATAGGGCTGCTTCATCAGGCATCCTCGCGCCAGAACTCCGGCGTTTTGTAATCCTCGATGACGGTCTCCCTCCCCCGGGAGGGGCTCAGAGGCGTGAAAATAACCGACTGGAAACGGAGTTGTAACTTTACCAGTCCTGGCCGCCCTCTGTCAAGAGCAGATTCGGGCCTAAATATCCGGTCTTCCATGCGGCACCGGCAACCTTGCCCATCGGGCCTTGAACTGCTATATTGTCTTCAACCATTAGAACATTCCTGCTGTTGAGAGGGACTGAAGGAGCACACATGAGCATGCCTGCGCCACTGGACGGAACCCCTATTGAAGTTCGCAACGGACGAGTTCCTGGTTCCCGACAAGCCCATCATCCCGTTCATCGAAGGCGACGGGACGGGGCCCGATATCTGGCGCGCCTCCCGCATAGTATTTGACGCGGCAGTCGCCCGCGCTTACGGTGGCCGCCGCCAAGTGGCCTGGTTTGAAGTGCTTGCGGGTGAAAAAGCCTTCCAGTCGTGCAATAACTGGCTTCCCCAGGAAACCCTGGACGCCATTAGCCGCTACCATATTGCCATCAAAGGCCCCCTGACCACCCCCGTGGGAGGCGGCATCCGCAGCCTTAACGTCTCCCTACGCCAATTGCTGGGCCTGTACGTCTGCATGCGCCCTGTTCGCTACTATGCCGGGGTTCCCTCGCCGGTGAAGCGGCCCGATTTGCTGAACGTGGTCATTTTCAGGGAAAACACCGAGGACGTCTACGCCGGGATCGAGTGGAAGAGGGGACGCCGGAGGCCAAAGAGGTCATCGACTTCTTAAACGGCAAGATGGGCACCAAGATCCGGCCGGACTCCGGGATCGGCATCAAGCCGATGAGCGTTTTCGGCTCTAAGCGATTGATTCGCAAGGCCATCCAGTACGCCATCGAGAACCACCTGCGCAGCGTTACCCTGGTCCACAAGGGCAACATCATGAAGTACACCGAAGGCGCCTTCCGCGACTGGGGCTACGAGCTGGTCAAAGAGGAGTTTTCGGATGTTTGCGTGACCGAGGCCGAGGCCGGGAACAATCCGCCCAACGGGAAGATTCTGGTCAAGGACCGCATCGCCGATTCCATATTCCAGCAGGTGCTTCTGCGGCCCGACGAATACGACGTCCTGGCCACGCCGAACCTCAACGGGGACTACCTGTCCGACGCCTGCGCCGCCCAGGTGGGGGGCTCGGCATGGCGCCGGGCGCCAATATCGGCGATGAGCACGGCGTTTTTGAGGCTACCCACGGCACCGCGCCCAAGTACGCCGGCCTGGACGTCATCAACCCGTCCAGCCTGATCCTATCCGGCTCCCTCATGTTCCAGTTCATGGGCTGGAAGGAAGTCTCCGCCCTGATCGAAAAGGGCATCACCGAAACCATTCGCCAGAAGCGCGTCACTTATGATTTGCACCGTCTGATGGACGGCGCCGTCAAGTTGAAAACCAGTGAGTTCGCCGCCGCCATCGTGGAGAACATGGGCTAGCGGCGGCCCAAAATCAGGAGGGCTAGATGCGAAGCAAAGTTACGGTTGTTGGCGCTGGAAACGTGGGGGCCAGTTGCGCCGTCCGCGTTGGCGCAGCGGGAACTGGCCGACGTCGTGGTCGTGGATGTTCTGGAGGGCGTGCCCACCGGCAAGGGTTTGGACATTCTGCAATCCGCGCCGGTCGAAGGAGTGGATATTACCGTCACCGGGGCGAATGATTATTCAGCCACGCGCCGGCAGCGACATCATCATTTTCACGGCCGGCTTCCCGCGCAAGCCGGGCATGAGCCGCGATGACTTGTTGTGGGCCAACTACGAAGTGGTCAAAGCCACGGTGGAGCAGGCCGTCAAGCACTCCCCCGACAGCATCTTGATCGTCGTCACCAACCCGCTGGATGCCATGTGCCACGTGGCCTACGAGGTGAGCGGATTTCCGAAGCACCGGGTGGTGGGGATGGCGGGCGTGCTCGACACCGCGCGCTTCCGCACGTTCCTGGCGCAGGAGCTCAAGGTCTCGGTCGAGGACGTGGTGGCCTTCGTCATGGGCGGCCACGGCGACACCATGGTCCCGCTGGTGCGCTGCTCCAGCGTGGCCGGCATCCCGATCACCGAGCTGCTGGACGCTCCCACCATCGAACGGCTGGTGAAGCGAACGCGCGACGGCGGGGCCGAGATCGTGAAGTATCTCAAGACCGGCAGCGCCTACTACGCGCCTTCGGCCGCGGCGGTCCAGATGGTGGAATCGATCCTGAAGGACAAGAAGCGCGTGCTGCCTTGCTCGGCCTACCTGGAAGGCGAATACGGAATCGACAAGCTCTTCGTCGGCGTGCCCGTCAAGCTGGGCGCGAAGGGTGTCGAGAAGATCTTCGAGATCAAGCTCACGGCCGAGGACGAGCAGGCTGCACTCGCCAAGAGCGCTTCCTCCGTCAAGGAACTCGTGGAGGTCATGCAGCCCAAGCTGGCCGCCCTTCGATAGCCGGGGTTGAGGTCCGCGCTCGACGCGAGATGCTTACCGATCCGCGTACCGCTTGGCCGCCGCCAGGTCTCTGCGCAGTTCCTCCGCCGTGCGGCGTGGACCGTACCCGGGAGTGTCGCGCTGGATGCGCCAGCCTTCTTTTAGGGGGCCCGCGTCCACCGTGTCGAAGCCGAACTGATCGAGCAGACGGGTGACCGTGGCCTTCGCCCCCTGGTCATCACCGGCGATCACCAGCGCGCGACGATTCTTCGTCCCAGGCGGTTGCCCGTCGGTGGTGAGCGTGGCCGCGTAGATGTGGTTGAAGGCCTTCACAACCTTGGAGGCCGGCAGGTGTGCCTGCAAGAGCTCGGACGTCGTGGTCGATTCATTGTCGAGCTCGGGAATGTGGCCGTCGCGTTCAGGGTAGTAGTTGTTGGTGTCGATCACGATCTTGCCCGCGAGCGGCGCGACGGGCACCGTGCGGTAGTTCTTCAACGGGATCGTGACCACGACGATGTCGCCGGATTGTGCCGCCTCGACGACAGTTGCCGCGCGGGCGTTGGGTCCGAGTTCCGCGATGAGCCCCGACAAAGTCTCCGGCCCGCGAGAATTACTGATCACGACATGGTAGCCGCTGGCGACGGCAAGCCGTGCGACCTGGCTTCCGATGTGCCCGGCGCCGATGAGACCGATGGTGGCCATGACAGCCACATCTTCCCACATTCCACGTGCACGGGCGAGCTAGACTCAAGGCATGGTGTCGCGCAGAGGAGTGCTCGCGGCGCTTGTCGCGCCTGCGCTGGGCGGGCAGGGTGGAAGGCCCGGGATGTTCGCGGATGCCGAAGCCTACGAACGATTCATGGGGCGCTGGAGCAGGCTACTTGCGCCTCTTCTCGTGGATTTCGCCGATCTTCGTGACTCGGGACGGGTGCTTGACGTCGGTTCAGGCACCGGGGCCCTGGCGTTCTCGATCGCCGAACTGAGAGTTCATTGCCAGGTGGTGGGGATCGATCCGTCGAAAGAGTACGTCGGCTATGCAGACAGCAGAAACCCCTTTCCGGACCGTGCAAGATTTCAGGTAGGCGACGCCCAGGATCTGCGGTTTTCCGACGCGACGTTTGAGAACAGTCTTTCGTTGCTTGTATTCAATTTCATTCCCGACAGGGAGAGGGCGCTGCACGAGGTGTGCCGCGTGACGAAACCAGGAGGCTGCGTCTCGGCGGCGGTTTGGGACTATGGCGCAGGGATGAGAATGCTCCGGGACTTCTGGGATGCCGCCGTTGCCGTCGATCCAACTGCTGGGAAGCTGGATGAGCTGCACATGCCGCTATGCCGCGCCGGCGAGCTGGGAGAATTCTGGAAACGGGGTGGCCTGGCGCAGGTTGAGGAGCGGCCGCTAGACATTACGATGCGGTTTGAGTCCTTTGCGGATTATTGGGACCCATTCCTGCTGGGCCAGGGGCCCGCCGGCGCCTACCTTCGGGGCGTCGATGGCGACCGCCGGCAGGCGCTGCGTGGTGAGGTGAGGCGCCGGTTGGCCTTAGGGGCCGAGGATGCGCCTTTTTCATTGCCCGCGCGTGCCTGGGCGGTACGCGGCACCGTTTAAAATCGCCCGATCAGCGGCGCTTCCTTTGCTCGTTCTCCGCGATTCTCGCCTTGACCAGTTTCTTCACAAGAGCCGCCGGCAGCGGCTTGTCCACAGCGAAGCGGATGGTGCCTTTGGACGTCTGGAAGTCCTTGAGTTCGTTCTTGAACGCTTCGATCACGGACGGACCAGGGAACAGGCTGCAATGCTTCGAAAACGCGGCGAACCCCAGCAGCAGCCCTTTGTACTTGAACATGGGCATCCCATAGCTGATGGTCTCCGTGGCCTCCGGTGGCACGGCGGTCCGAATCGCCGCGCGCACCCTGTTCAAGGTGCTGCGGGCGGGTTCCGGGACGCCCGCGAGGTAATCGTCCACGTTCTTCGGAGCGAGGTTGCCTTTCGCGGAAGAACGGCGATCACCGGCTTCGCTTTCTTCATACGGGTGATACCAGAAGACTACCACGCAGCCGTTTGACGTTAGATACGCCGTGAGATCTAGGGTCCCTTCCCCTGGACGGAGCGTCGGCGTGTTGTAGAAGTGACCCGTTTTTACCTGACAAGTGTTAAACTACAGGCTACAGTCTGCGGATGAAGATACGGGACTTCACGCATAAGGGTCTGAAGCGGCTCTACACGGAAGCCACCGCAAGAGGCGTGCCACCCGATACCGTGGACAAATTGCGGAAGATGTTCGCCTACCTCGACAACATGGAGGACCCGGAAGAATTGCGAGCACTCACGGTCTGGAAGGCACACATGCTCACCGGCGACCGCAAAGGAACATGGAGTCTGAGTGTCACCCGGAACCGCCGTCTGACGTTCCGTATCGACACAGTTGAGGGCGAAGTCTGCGATGTGAATTTGGAAGACTACCACTAGGCCACAGGAGCAAGAAACAATGCCCATGAAGAACCCGCCTCATCCCGGAGATTTCATCCGGACGGAGATCCTCGAACCCGCAGGCCTATCCGTTACGGCAGCCGCCGCCGCGCTACAGGTTTCCCGCCCGGCCCTGTCCAGTTTGCTCAACCGCAAGGCCGACCTGTCAGGCGGCATGGCGCTACGCATCGAGAAAGCTTTTGGCGTGAAGATGGACACGCTCATGCGGATGCAAGCCTCCTACGATATTGCGCAAACGCGCAAACGCGAGACGGAAATCCGCGTGCAGCGCTTTCACCCCGGCGCCGAGGTTCGCCCGTAGGCTCCCGGCGGTCCAGTTCCTCGGCTGCCAGGGCGCCCAGGAAGACGAAGATCCAGGCCGCCAGGCCCAGCCGCTGCATCGGGTAGTCCACCAGGGCGTGGAGAAAGACCGCAATCAGGCCGATCCCCCATATAGAGCGGAACGCCGGCCGCAGCGTCCACGCGGCCAGCGACAGCAGCAGCAACAGGAACGGCGCACCACCTTCGGCCAGCCATTCGGCCCAGTCGTTGTGCGCATGGTTGACGACCAGGCCGATGTCGAAGCTGGCAAAGCCAGGGTAGGCTTCTTCGAAGGTCCCCAGCCCGAAGCCCAACCAGGGCCGCTCGCGCGCCATGGCGATGGAGGAGGCCAGCATCTCCCGCCGGTGCACGAAAGGGTCCGCCTGACTAAAGCGCTCCGACAGAGCCTCCAAGCCCACCACGCTGATGAAGATCGCGGCCAGCGCTCCGATCTTCACCAAAGCCGTGCCCAGGCGCCGGAAGGAAACCAGGCCGCAGCGCTCGGCGAGCAGCAAGGTCGCCGGAATTTCCAGCGTGGCCAGGATCGATCCCGCGCGGGAGGCGGAGGCGATCACCGAGGCGTACATCACGCTGGCCATCACGGCGTGCAGTGTGGCGTGGCGGCGGTCCCGCAGGGCTTCCAGCACGGCCAGCGGCAGGAGCAGTTCGATGAAGGCCGCGTAGTTATTCCGGTATACAAAGGGACCGAGCGCGTCCGGGTAGCCCGAAGGGAAAAGCCAAAAGATCTTGCCTTGCGAGGTGAAGTACTGGGTGGTGGCCAGCACGCTCATGGCGAAGCCGAAGTAGAGCAGGGCGCGGAGAAACGCGCGCCGCGTGCCGGAGTCTCCCAGGGCATGCACCGCAAAGAACGCCAGCAGCAGACCGGTGACCCAGAACAGCACGGCGTTCCAGGTATCGAAACGATAGACGGTAGTGCCCAGGAGCAGTTGCAGCAATCCCCAGACGGCGGCTCCTGTCAGCGGGAGATAGAGGAAGGTCGGGCGGAGAGGGAAGGGGCGCAGCGCCCAGCGCGCGGCCCAAACGATGCCCAGCAAAAAGACGCCGGCCTGAAGCAGGCTGACCGCCCAACGCTCGCGGACCCACAGCGTCAGAACGCCGAACGATAGCAGGACGGCCAGCGTCTGCCGCACTACGCTAGTAGGCTCCCTGGCGCAGAAGAACGGCTCGCACCGTGCGCGCCAGAATGTGAAGGTCGAGCCACAACGACCAGTTGCGGATGTAGTAGGTGTCGAGTGCCTGCTGGACCTCCAGGTCGCCGTCGCTGCGTGTCGAGACCTGCCACAGCCCGGTGAGACCTGGCAGCACGCGGGCGCGCAGATGACGAAAATCCTGGTCGAACTGTTCCAGGTGGTAGCTGGGAAGCGGCCGGGGCCCCACCAGGCTCATGTCGCCGCGGATGACATTCCACAACTGCGGAACTTCGTCCAGGCTGGTCCTGCGCAGCAGGGCGCCGATGACCGGCAGCAGGCGCGGGTCCCTGCTTCAGCTTGAAGTGTTGCTGCCATTCCTGCCGGTCTTCGGGGTGCTGCTCCAGGTGCCGCTCCAGCATGGGCGCGGCGTCGCGGTACATGGTTCTCAGTTTCCAGACACGGATGCGCCGCTCTCCCGCGCCTCCGCGTTCCTGCAGGAAGAAGGCCGGTCCCGGGCTGCTCCACTTGATCCAGAGAGCCGCCGCAGCCACCAGGGGAGCAGCCAGCACGCCTGCCACAGCGGCCACGGCAAGGTCCAAGCCGCGTTTCAGCCAGCGGTTCACGGGGTTGAGCAGGTTCTGTCTGATCTCCAGGCCCAACACGCCGCCCAGGTCGCGGGCCGACACCCACAGGCTGGCCATCCCGAACAGGTCCGGGATGACGATGACGTGGCTGAAGACGGCCGTCATCCGTTCCAGCACGTTGAGGAGTTCCTGGGGTGACAGCCCGGGCATGGCCACCACGGCGTGGCTGCTCCGCAACCACCCGCGACAGCCGTCAGCCGCCTCGCCGTCGTCATCCAAAAAGGCCACCGGCTTGAGCCCCAGTTCGGGCTGCGCTTGCAGGTTCCTGGCAACACGTTGTCCCGCCGGCCCCGCGCCCACCACCACCACCGGCACGCCCCACCATGATTTGGCCGCGCAGCAGTGGCGCAGCGCGGCGCGGCACAGCGGGACGGCGACCGCCGTGGATACCCAGCAAACCAGGAAGACACCGCGCGAATAGAAACTGATTTCTTTGGATAAGAAGATCGACGCCGAGGCCATCAGATACACAATCGTGGTTCCAATCACCGTGCGCCGCAGTTCCTCCACCGGGCTGAGGCCCACGCCGGGGTAGAGGCCCAGCATGGCGTAGGCGGCCAAGAAGGCGATCGACGCCGGCCACAGGCGCAGGTAGGCCTCCGCGATCACCGCATCGTTGACGTGGCTCCATATCTGCGCCCCCAGCCAGCCGGATGCGGCCACCGCCAGCGCGTCGGCGGCGAGCAGCAGGGCCCCCGTGGCGAACGGATTCGCCGTCCGGCCGCAGGTGATGATCTGCGTCCGGCTCCGGCTCAGAACTGTGTCGAGTGTGGTTCCCATGGGCCTCTGTGCAGCAGTTGGGCCGCGAAGAGCGCGGCGAACCTGGGGTTCTGCTTTAAGTAGCGGGGCCCGAGCCGCCGCGGTTCCGAGCCCAGCCGGAACAGCCACTCCAAGCCATGGCTCTGCATCCACGCCGGCGCCTGCCGCTTGGACCCCGACAGGAAATCGAAGGCCGCGCCCACGCCCAGCATGACCGCCGGGACGCGTCCGCGATGCGCCGCCATCCAGCGTTCCTGCTTGGGCGTGCTGAGGCCGATGAACAGGATGCGCACTCCCGCGTCGAGGATCTGGCGCACGATGCCGTCGTCCTCGGCGGGCAACAGCGGCCGGAACGGCGGCGAGAGGGCGTAGGCGATACTCAATCCCGGATAGCGTGTGCGCACGGCGGCCCGCAGTTTCTCGAGAGCGCTCGGGGAGCCGCCATAGAAACCCACCGGCAGCCTTTCGCGCTCCGCCGCCTCCAGCACCGCCGGCGTGAGGTCGGGGCCGTAAACGCGCGTGGCGCCGCGCGCCCCCAGCATTCTGAGCCCCCAGACCAGCGGCATGCCGTCCGGAGTCACCAGGTCGGCCTGGTTCATGATGGCCTGGAACTCGGCCGAATCGTAGGCTTCCATGACGTTGTTCACGGTAGCCACGCAGATGTAGCGGGAATGCCCGTTGCGCCCCCAGGCCAGCACGCGTTCCACCGCGTCGCGGTAGCTGGTGCGGTCCACGCGCATGCCCAGGATATGCCTCGAGAGTAGTGCCGGTTCAGCCATGTCCATCAGTAGAAAGGTTCGCGGAAGCAGTAAAGCAGGCGGTGCATGGGCGCCGCCAGCGGCGACTCGTATCCCAACCAGGCCAAAGACCTGGAATGGAAGGTGCACCAGCCCGGCGCGTCCGTCCAGCGCCTTTCCAGCCGGAAATTCGCCCGATGAAACGGACGCCAGTCGGTGTTGAACTCGATGCGGTCGAACGCGGCGGCCGGCTCCCTGCGGCCGAAATAGCGCAGGTGAGGCACGCTTCGCCAGTCGATTCCGATCAACATGGTCATCACCCGGTCGGCGTGGAAGACGCTGTCGCTCGCCAGCAGCCAGTTCAACTGGGTGGCCTCGCCGCGCATCGGTCCGTTGCGGTTGAGGCCATGCCGGCCGTCCATCACCACGATGGTTGGCGGCAGTGCCTGGTGCAGCGCGTGAATGACCCGCGCGAAATACGGATGCAGCTTCAGGCGGCGCGCCGGGTCCTGAATGACGCCCCATTGGTTCTTGATGGCGCCGCTGACCATGGTGTTGGCGTGCACCTTGGGCACCGGCATGGTGATCAGCAGATCCGTCTCATCGGTCAGCAGCCGGGGCAGCGGCACCTTTACTCCGCGCCACCCGGCGCGCACCTGGATTTCGCGCGAATCCTGGTTCGACAGGTTGACCAGGCGGGCGCCGTAGCGGGCGGCCAGTTCGCACAGAGCCCGTCGCCAGAAAGACCTGGTCCATCGAAAAGCGGTTGTAGCCGCCCGAGTCCGCTTCGCAGATCGTGACCTGGCAGCCGTGGTCCCGCAGATGCCGCAGCAGGGCCTCGATGGCCTCGATGCTGGTCATGACCCCGGGGCGGTAGACCGGAAACGTCAGGTTGGGTTTGATGGCCACGCGCAGCCCCGGCCGCAGAGCGGCGGCATCCGACAGAAACGCCATGGCGTCGCCGATGGCGGGGTGGTAGCCGTCCGTCAAATCTCTTAGAAATACTTTCGGCACGTGGCTTCCTGAAGCTAAGATCGGAGCAACTCCGCATAAAGTTGAGTGATCTGGGCGTAAAATGGCTCGAATTCGAAATGCTGCAAGAACCGCTCCCGCGCCCGCATTCCCATGGCGCGGCGAAGCGGCGCGTCCGAGAGCAGCCGCGCCAGGGCCTGGGCCAGCGCCGCCGGGTCGTCCGGGGCCACCAGCAATCCCGTCACGCCATCCTCGATCTGTTCGAGGGACCCGCCCAGCCGGGTGGCTATCACCGGCTTGCCCATGGCCATGGATTCGACCACCACTCCGCCGAAGGGTTCCGGCAGCGTGGTGGGGAGGACGGTGACGTCGAGCGCGGCGAAAGCGGCCTTGATGTCGGCGGCCTCTCCCGTGTAAATCACGCGGCCATCGAGCCCAAACTGCGACACCATCCGCTTCAATTCCGCCAGATGCGCTTCGTTGCCCGGAAACGGACTGCCGATGATCAGGAACTGCGCCTGGGGGAAGCGCCCCGCCAGTTGCGCCACCGCCTTCACGAACACGTCCTGGCCTTTGCGGCGCAACTTGATGCGTCCGACCACCCCCGCCACGGGGCCGCCATTCAGCCCGAACGACGCGCGGAAGGCGCTGACGCGTTCGCCGCCGACATCTCTCGAATTCCCGCCGGGGAAACCCGTTGTGGATCACGCGCACCCGGCCCGAGCGGTCGGGCTCACCGAATTGCGCGCCCACCGCCGCCGACACGGCGATCACGGCGCCGCCAGGCGGAGCATGATGCGCCGGTGGATCTGCCACAATCCCGGAAACTCGGTGAAGAACTCGCGGATGTGCCAGACGTGCGGCCGCCCGCACAGGCGTGCCGCGATGGGGGACGACAGGATCAAAGCGGTGTTGGTATGCACCAGATCGACACGCCGCCGCCGGATCAGGCCCGTCAACCACGCTACCGAAAGGGGAAGTCTCCACAGCAGCTTGAGCAGGCCGGCCACCCCGCAGCCGGCACGGTCCACCACGGCCAGGCTGGAGAGCACCACGACCTCCACGCCCGCGCGCTGCAGTTCGTCGCCCAGCGGACCGGGGCAGGGAAGCACCACCAGCACGGTGTGGCCGTCGGCCCGCAGCCGGGACGTCAACCTCGCCAGCGACCGGCTGGCGCCGTACAGATCCGAAGTGTTATGGGCGAAAAGGATGGTCATCCACGCACTTGACTGACGACATACAGGAATTTCCCGCTCGCGGATTCCGGGATGCGCGCTACCCGGCGGGCGCGCACCGAGCAAGCCTGGCCGAACACCGCCCCCAGGTCGCGTTCGAGGCGGCCGCCGAGCGATTTCAACTGGCTGTCCGGCGTGCCGCCCGCCAGCTCCAGGTTCAGATCGAACTGGGTTGAGGCGCGCTGCACAAGTTGGAAGCGGTCCACGAACCCCGGATTGTGGACTACGCCCACCAGGTGGATCACGAAGAGCGGCGATACGTAGGCGCCGGCCGGCGTGCGCAGAAATTCGGAGGTGCGTCCCTCCACGCGGTCCAGAATCGGAAAGGGGCTGCCGCACGGACAACCTCCCTCTCCCAAGGCGCCCACGTCGCCGATCTCGTAGCGGATCATCGGGAAGGAGAGGTTGTTCAGCAGCGTCACCAGGATGCGGCCGGCCGTGCCCGGTGGGACGGCGCGGCCCTGTTCATCCACTACTTCGAGCAGCACGTGGTTGGCGTAGATGTGCATACGGCCGTGGCGGCATTCGCAGGCCATCTCGGCGCAGTCGCGGCTGCCGTACTTGTTGTGCAACTTGCAGCCAAAAACGTTCTCGATGAGCGCCCGCGAGGCCGGGGTCACAGTGCCGGCGCAAGCCATGAGGCTCTCGATCGGCCGGACCGGGACGTGGTTCTTCCGGGCGAAACGCGCCAGTTCGGCGGCGCAGTCCACGTACGCCATCATGTGCCGCACCCGGCTCCGGCCCATGACCGCAAGGTACTCGCGCATCCGCGCCTCGCTCATCCGGAAAGCGTTGAGCAGCTGCTCCCCGGCCAGCCACCGTGTGAGGCGGCAGGCGGCGGACTCCCGCATCTGGCTGATCTCTCTCATGGATCCCCACAGCCGGAAGTAGGGCGTCCCGAAGGGAAAGCCGCAAAGGCGCTGGGAGTAGAGCCGCGCCGCGCGTCCGTAATCTCTCAGGCAGGCATCGTGGATCACGGTGGTGGGCTGGCCGGTGCTGCCGCCGGTCTTAACCTCGATCCAGGAGTAGCCGGTTCCGCGCCGGCCTTCATAGCTGGCGCTCAACTGCGGTGACATCAACTCCCGGAAGTGATCGCGGACCGCCGTCTTGGTCAGGACCGGGAAGTCCTCCAGACGGAGTGGCCCGTCGTGCGCGCACCGCGCCCGATAGTAGGGGACATTTTCCACGGCGCAGCGCAACAGCCGGCCGGTTCTCTCCTGTTGCAGCGCACGCAGTACCTCCGGCGCCGCCGTTTCCAGCCGCAGGAACTCCTCCAGCCGGGCGCCGGTCGTGGAGCCCAGCATGGATTGGAGGCCCAAGTAAATGTGCTGCCGCATTTCGCTGGTCATCGCTTTCTAACCCTCTCGAATTGCTTCCCAGCCGGGCGCCGGTCTGAATGACCACGCCGCCGGCAGGTTCCCGAGGCCCTGGATCAGTTTGTCGTCCCACCGCACCAGGACAGTCTGGGGGTCAAAATCCGCCAAACCCGGCGGCGGCAAAACGGGTGCGGTGCGCGAGCTGTGGAATGCGCCGGTAGTCGAATCCCATCCAGCGTGCCAGAACACAGTCAGCCAGAAACGGGTCGTTGGCTACCATCAGAGTCTCGCGCTTCGACCGGCAAAGGCTGCAGCGGCCCGTCGCCCTCTCCCGCCACCAGTCCGTCCAGCACCGCCAGATAACTCCGCTGCGGCGTCGCCGCCAGGGAGCCGCCCTGTTTGGGCGCGTACAGGATGATCTGGTTGAGGTCGTAGATCATGCGCCAGATCGTGTCGTTTCCAGGCCAGGCGCCGCCGGCTCGAAAGTACGTCTTTTGCAGATTGGCGGGCGTTCCTTGGGTCTGGATTCCCCGCAGGCGCCTCAGAACCTGCCACGCCGCCCTGCCGGCACAAAACCCCCACCTGGATTTCTTCTGCAGTCTTTCTCTCCAGCGCACCTGCAATCGCACCAGAGCGGGCGTATGAGGGGCGAATTCGTCTCCACCTTCCGGCGGCGTCCCCGCACGGTAGTGAACCAGGCAGGCTTTGTCGCCGACGATGCCCACCAGGTTCTTGAGCGCTCCCGTGATTCCCGCCTTCTGGTGCGTCTTGGCCTTGGGCATGTTGATGATCAGGTCCGCATCCAGCACGCTGGCGGCGATCAGGTACCGGTGCACCCCCGGCGCGTGGCTGCCGGCGGTTTGCTCCGGATCGTAGTCGGACACCCGGAACGAGTTGGCCTCCCGGCTGATCTCTTCCAGGTAGCTGCCCCGGTCCAGCACTACCTCGCGATAGCCCCGGGGGTCGCCGTCGCGGCAATCTCCACGCACCTGGAATCCGGCTCTGGTCCGGAAGCGATCCCGGCGCAAGTCCAGAAACTGGATGCGCACCCCTTTGGGATGCTTTGCGTAGCGGGCGGCGAGCTCCGCCAGGCCGCTCTGCCGGCTCATCAGATCAAACTCGCAGGTCTGCAGTCCGGCGTCTCCCACCGTAATTTCCTGAACCGAGGGATAGCGCTCCAGGCAGGCCTCGATGGCCTCTTCGATGAGCCGGGTCGAGGTAACCAGAGCTTCAATGGGAAAGTGAGCACTACTCTGATGCATCACCCAGTTGGGCTTGATCAGGATGTGCCGGAACGCGCCACCGGGCAGTTCGGCGGCGATGATCTCGCGCGGACTCCGCCGCAGGGCGCGGGTCACCACACGGCAGGTGGCCTCAGTCATGAGCACCACGCGCGCGGCCGAGAAGGCTGATGCCGAACAACGAGTGCGCCTTCTGGGAGGCTCGTATCGCGAATCCCGAGATCACCCGCTGGCTGTCGAGCCATTCCTGGAATGCGGAGTTGCTCTCAATGTCGTCGCATACTCCAATCGCATTCTCAGCCAGAAATGGAGCCACCGCCGCCAGCTCCCACTTCACCGTACGGTAGGTATGCAGGCTGTCGTGTATGAAAATGTCCACCGGCGCCAGCTCGGCGGCCAGCCGGCCGAGCAGGCGGCGGCTCGACCCAAACTCCAGCCGCCATCGCCCTCTGAGCCGCTCCGGAACCGCGCGGCCGACGTCGACCAGCGAATCGGCGGCCAGCGGTGGCAGATCGATGCTGGCCAGCTTCCCGCGGCCGTTCACCTCCAGCGCCTGCAGAATGTAGGCTGAGGTGACGCCATACGATACGCCGGTCTCTATGACGACTTTGGGCCTCTTCAGCCGGCATAGGGCATAGCAGAATCGCGCCAATCCGCGATCGGCGCTGAAGGCCAGGGGAATGGCGGCTTCCCGGCCCACGCCGCTCATTCGCCCCGCGATCTCAGCCTCCAACTCCGCCAGCGCGCTCTCACCGAAAAAGGTAGTGGCCTCACAGCCCAGGGCCTCTCCCAGCCAGCGGCAGGCCTCATCCTGGCTGATCGCGGAATACCGGCCGCGTCTTGGGGGCCCGGTTGTCAGACGAGCTTCCAATATGGAAGCGGCCCTGGTCAGGAACTCGGCCGGGTTGCTGACCAACACCGCCGCCAGAGACAGCGCTTTATGCAGCCGCATTCGCATGCTCACTCGTCCCCCATCCGGGAATCACCGGCGGGTCGCCTGCGCATGCATCGTTCGCATCAGCAGCAAGCCGGGCAACATTGCCTGCGGCACTTCCCAGTAGTTCTCTTGGAAGGCCAGCAGTGCGATGAAGAGAATCATCGAGGCGCAGGCGAACGACAGCAGTCCTAGCGAGAGAACCTTCGCCCGCCGGGGAAGCCGCCACAGCGCCAGGCCGATGGCGGCCAGCGCCAAAAGCGTGCCTCCTATTCCGAACTCCGTATAGACGCTCAGCCAGCCGAAGTACGGCTTTTGAGACGAGCCGTAGTACTTCACCGCGGAGGTATTGATCCACAGTGGAAGCAGGGATTCCCGCATCGGTTCCGGGATGGCGTTGCGCAGAAGGGGTGAAAAATCCTTGGGCGCGCTCGGCGAGCCGAAATAGAAACCGGTGTTCATCAGCGCGGCCCGGCTGCTGAATTGGCCGGGCCCCAGCCCGACCAGCGGCATGTGCGGGTATTTCGCCGGCATGTCGGTCATGACGCGCTCCAGAATCACTCGCCGCGGAGTCCGCCCGTAAAGGAACTCGGTGACAATGCCGTGGAACGTCGTCAGGTTTCCAGGCAGCAGCGCCAGGCTCAGCAGCAGCGTCAATCCCGAGAACGACATCAGCGCCACGGCGGCGCGCGAGAGCCTCAGCCGCGGCCGCACCCAGAGGTAGGCCAGCGCCACGGCCAGCGACAAGTAGGCGAGTTGATGCAGAACGGAAGCCAGAACCAGGGCCACCGCAGCCATGCACATTGCCAGTGCGTACCTTCTCTTCCCGCGGGCGCCGGGGATCAGGCTGAGTGCCATCAGCGTCACGCTGGCGCCGTACATGGGATTGGCAAAGGCCCCGTCGCCACGCAGATAGGGATAGATGGTCCCCTGGACGATGTCGCCATTGGAACCGTCGAAAGAGCCGGCGGCGAGGTACCCGTATACGCCCTGCACAAACCCGACGGCACACTGCAGCATGAGCATGACGCAGGTGGCGTTGGTCATTCTCTGCAGCAGGCGTGGATGGAGCAGATCCTTGCTCGGAAAGGCCCAAAGGACCGCCATGCCGCTGTAGGTGACTACCGCCAGGATGGCGCTCGACAGCACAAAGGCCTCGTTGAGCAGGGTGTGTCCCAGGATGAGGCCCCCCGCGGCCAGTCCCAAGACCAGCACGCGCCGGAACACCTGCGCGGAGCGGCCGGCGATGATCACCCACAAGATGCACAAGGCCGGCGCGGCATAGGCCGTCACTTTGAATGGGCTCCAGCACAACAGCAGGGCCATGAGGAAGCTGACGTAGTAGGCCGAATCCCGCCGGCTCATGGCTGCTGGCCCCACGGCGGCCGCGCGCGGCCGGTCTACGGCCATCCACGTCAGTGCCGGCGCCGGCAGCGGTCTGGCGTGCGTCAACATGGCTGAGACCCGTCCAGGGGCGAGTCGCTGGGCCGGCGCGCCCTCAACGACTCCCGCAAAGGATCGGCGCCACGCAGCGCCAGGACGGCGTAAATCGCCGTCGCCGCGAGCGCTTCCGCCATGACCACCGCCCAACTGATTCCCGGAAGCCCATAGGCGTCGGCCAGCCGTGGCATCAACACCAGATTCGCCAGCCCGGCGCCGAGACACACTCCCAGGTAAGCGCGATCCATGCGCAGCGCGATCATCCACTGCAGTCCCAAGAGGTTACTCACGGCATTGGCGATGGGGATCAGTGCCAGAATCCGAAGCAGCCCCACGGAAGCCGCGTACTGCGGTCCCACGATGATCCGCACCAACGGATCGGCCCCGAAAAACAGGACGGCGCTGGTCACCGAATTGTAGGCCAGCATGGCCGCGCCGGCCTGGCAGGCGAAGCGGGCGGCCAGGCTCCTGCTGATCGCATGCAATTGCACGATTCTGGGATAAAACGTCTGGTTCATGGGATGCAGGCTGTTGACGGCGGCACGGCAGATTCGATCCGCCGCCGCGAAGTAGCCTAGTTCGCGCGAACCCACCAAGAAGGATGCGATCACCGGGTTGGCTACGGTGTAGAGCAGGACGCCCGCCTTGCTCAGGAAGAGGGTCCGGCCGGATCGAAGGCTCTGCTGGATCAGTTTGACCCGCGGCATAACCAGTGGAACATCGCGGAAGACCAGCCAGTATCCCAGCACCAGGCTGAGCAAGGCGAAGCCGCCCTGCGTTGTCAGCACCTTCCAGTTGTCGGCCGGTCCCCGGACCAGGTACAGGATGCCGCACAGGCCTGCCAGCTTGGTGGCGAGATCGATGGCCACCATCCGCCCCAGCCGCTGCACTCCTTGGAAGTACCAGATCGGGCTCATCGCCGCGCTGACGGCCCACAGAGCTCCCCCGGCAGCAAAGGCGCCGAATTGCGAAACGGCGTGCTGCACGTGGCGAGGATTCCGAGCGCCGCCACGGCGCCCGCCGCCAGCGCCAATTGAGCTCCGATGACACCTGATACGATCCGCGCCCGTGCCTGGCGGCGGTCGATGTTGCCGGCCACCTCACGCGTTCCCGACAAGTGAAATCCGTACTCCACCAGCACCTGCACCACTCGTGCGCAGGCATCCGCAAAGACATACTGCCCCCAGGCCTGGGGGCCCAGCGTGCGGGCCAGGTAGGCGATCAGGATCAGGGGACAAAGATAGTTGACTGCGTACAGCGTGTAGAGCGAAGCCAGTGTGCCCGGCAGCCGGCTTCGCCGCAGTCGCAAGAGTCGGGATTTCACTGGCTCGCCTGACCCACATCCGAAGGCCCGTGCTGTGGCGGGCCGCCATGACTTTCCAGGAGCGCGACGGCCGCCTGCCCGGTCTCGATTTTCCCCAACAGCAGATCTGTCACCAGCCGGCGGGATACCTGGGTGGGGAAGGCGAACTCAACGGCCGCGTCCCCTTGGCCTGTGGAATGCGCAACAGGAAAGGGACTCTGCGATCCCATCGGCCGTCCAGGGCTCTGGCGTTGCGGTAGCTGTGGTCGGAGCTGATGAGAAGAGCCGTGTTCTCCCAGCTCCCGCCGGCGCGCAGGGCGTTCACCAGCATCCCCAGCGTCCTGTCCAGAAGCGCCAGGTGATCAATATAACCCGAGGCGTAATTGTTGCCTTTGCGGCTGCCGCCAGTACGCCTGTCGTAATAGAACGGCGGGTGCGGAATGGGCAAGTGCAGGAAGACGAAGCGGTACCGCGGGTCGCGCAAAACAGACTCGGAGGCCGCCACCAGTTTCAGGCTGGTCCGGCCGGCCCTCTGGGCCGCCAGCGAAACGCCCAGGGGCGACAGAACCCCGGTTTCCAGGAAGCTCCGAAAAGAGTCCAGCACGGACTGGCCCAGCGTCGCGGCCCGCATCACCCGCTCCGAGTCCGTCTCTTGCCACTCGCAGTAGTCCAGTGCTTCGCCCCAGATCCGGCAGTAAGGCAGATACCATCCCACCAGGGCCGTGGTGATCCCCCGCCGGTGCATCTCCCCGAACACGCTATCCAGGCCGCGCAAGCGCCTGGTGACGAAGTCAGGCGCGAGCGTGACCTCCGGCATCGCCTTCGCCGCGAGCTGCCAGAGTTGCGATCTGTTGTCCGGTCACCAGGGAGGGGATGGACTCGCCCGTGTCGGAACCCGTCGTATAGGCATGTCGCGCCACCACAGACTCGCCGGCGAGCGCCGCCAGTTCCGGCATCGCCAAATCTGGCGGCCGGTCTTCGAAGGTCAGCCGGTAATCCCATTCGTCGAAAAGAACCCAGACCACGCGGTATGCCCCAGCCTTCCCGCTTTCCCCGCGCGGTTCACTTCGCCTGGGCGGCTGCTGGTCCCGCGCCCAGGCCGGCGCGTGTCGGTATTTCCACAGCGCCTGCCCGAAATTGAGGGGGATCAGCGGCCAGGCGAGATAGACAGCCAGTGTGACCGCGGAGATCCACCGGCCGCGATAGCGCCAGGCGATCCATCCCAGCAGCACGCACCCCAGGATTCCGGCTAGCGCTACGCCTGTCCACCCAATGCGCCCCAGCAGGGGCTGACGCAGCCACGGGTAGAGGGACGGAATCATCGTGGAAACCGCCAGACGCAACTGGTTGGCCACCAGAATGAACAGAAATACCTTAAGTCCGGCCATCGCCAGCGTGAGTCTCCGGGAGCGCCGGGAGCGCACCCACAACGCAAGCCCGCCGAGACTCCCGCCCAGCAACAACACGCCGAGGATCGCCGCCAGGTAGTGCACCGGTTGCGGAAGTTGCCGCATGTAGAAGGTGTTGGAGGGAGTGAAGCTCAGCAGTTCCACCCACACTCGCACGAACAGAAGGTTCGCCAGCGAGAGCCAAAAGGCCAGTTCTGTGACAACTGTCCATCTCTTTCTCAAAGTGCGCCCGAGTCCTGGTTGCGGTCCTTCCCTTTGCCCGGCCAGAGATAGGTGATGACTTTGCGGGCGTAAAACATCACGCCGACAAACACCGCCCCCAGAATCTGCCATAACATCAAGCCTGACCCCGGGTCGGTGTACCCATACGCCGGCAGCGCCACGAGCGATAGAACCATCAGATTCCAGTAACTGTTTGCACGCATGGTGTCCCGTTCTATGGAAATGTACGGTGCCGGCCTACGGCCGCACCGCGACCGCGAGCAGGCGGGCCGGCCTGGTGAACGGCCCCCACAGCGGCGCCAGCGCCAGCGCCGCCCCCTCGATGCCGGCCCGTTTGGCGCGGGCCAAGGCGCGAATGTAGGAAGGCGCCATGATCGGCGATCCCGGCGACGAGGTAGTCCTGTGGGCGAGGCGCCGTCTTGCCGACGATACCAGGGGCAGATTCCGCGCCTTCAGATGCAGGTGGGCCGCAATGGAGAACCATGCCGGGGATCCGCTCACGGTCACGGTCTGGAGCCCGTTGTTGTCGAGAAACGCCTGCAGCGCCTTAGTGTTCCACCAAGTGAGGTGAAATGGCGGGTAATCCATACTGTCATGCAAGTTAGGGCGTCTCTCGCGATTCGGGACGCTCAATATCAACCGGCCGCCCGGCCGCAGCAGTTCCCGGATCTGTGACAGGAAGGGACGCGGCTTCTTCTATGTGCTCCAATACCTCAAAGAGCGTGACCACGTCCCAGCGCTTCTTCGCGCCAGCGCGCACAAATTCATCCAGCGTCCCGGCGAATAGATTGTCGACGCTAAAATAGGCCCTGCCAGCAGCGATGGCTCGCTCCGACCAGTCCACACCGTAGGCATCGTGTCCGGCGCTCTGACAGGCCGCGACAAACGCCCCCAACCCGCAGCCTACGTCCAGAATCGACAGGGGCTCGGATGGCAAACGGCGTAGAGCCTCGAAGTGATTCCATTGTAAGTAGTCGCTTAACGAGGTGTGTAAGCTCCAGTACCGCGACTCGTAATCATCGGCATGGTCGTACCAGGAGCGATTGGGCAGCGCCTCGCGCAAGTCCCAAAACTGCAGCGCGCAAACTCCGCACTGGAACAGGCGCGCCCCGGCAAATCGCTTCGGCTGTTCCGCGGATTCCTGGCTGCCGCAACCCGGGCAGCAGGGTTTACTGTGCATCGCCTACCTCGGCGCCGCAGTCAGCGCGCCCGCCACGAAGCCCTTATAGCCGTAAAAGGTCCAGTTTGCGCCGCCCGATTCGTACCACCAGACGGCGCCGTCCGCATCCCGCCCGGCGATGAAGAACCGCCCGTGCGAGGCGGCGATGGCCCCGTCCGAGAGATAGCCGCCCGTGGAAATGGGGCTCTGCCATGCGCCGCCCGCGCCTTCGGCCAGCGGATGCACCGCCACGGGGCCGGTCGAACTGTTCACCAGCACGTAGATCAGCCCGGCGCTGGCCGCCAGGCTGGGAGCCGCCTGTAGGTTGATGCCGCCATTGGACCATGCTCCCCAAGCGCCGCCTTGTACCCTGGCCACCCACAGCGTATTGTCGCTGGCCCTGGCGGCCACGTAGGCGGCCTGGTCTGAGCCCACGGTGAGCGCCGGATTTCCCGTGGCCGCGACAGACCCTGGCCTTCCGCCGGAGACCCATCCCAGGAAGCCTGAGCCGGCCGCGTATCGCCCGGTCCACACCGCGCCTGCCGCGTCGGTGGCGGCGATGTGCAGCGTGCCGTCGGCCGCCGCGGCGGCCGACGGGTCGGAGGCGAACGTCCCGCCGAGAAAGATCCATCCCTGGAACCCGGTGCCCGGCAGATAGCGTTGGATCCAGTAGGCATTGGCGGTGTCGCGGACCACCACGTAGGCGCCGCCATCCGCCATCGCCGCTACCGCCGGATTCCCGGACAGGAGGCCGGCACCGCAGACCCAGCCTGTCCAGCTTTGCGTATCGTTTTGGAAGAGGTTCACCCAGACCTGGTTGATGGGAGTCCGGACCACCACGTAAGTGTCACCCGTGCGCAGTTGCGCTGTTCCCACATCGCTCGCCACGAAACCTCCGGCGCTCCGCATATAGCTGTCCGCGTATGAGAACAGGCGCACCGAGCCGTCGGAGGAGCGGAAGCCGGCCATCGGTACGTTGTCGGCGATCCTGGTGACGAAGGCACTGTAGCCGCCGGTGTTGAGCGACTGGAAAGCGTTCTTCAACGGGAAGTTCAGCGACAGTGTGTGACCGGCCACCCAGAGGTTGCCGGCGCGGTCAGTGGCCAACGAGTTGATGGCCTCGCTGTCGCTTCCCCCCAATACGTCCCCATCTCCAGCGCGCCGCCCGACGGACTCAGCCGGGCGATAAAGCCTTCGTAAGCCCCGGATTTGATCGATTGCACGGCGTCAACCAGCGGAAAGTTGGAGGAAGAGGTATAGCCGGCCACCGCCGCGGCGCGGGGCCCAGCCACCGCCAGGCCGTTGATGTAGTCGGCTCCGGTCCCGCCCAGGTAGGTGCTGTACACCAGCGCGCTGCCGGTCGAGTCCAGTTTCGACACGAAGCCGTCCACGGGGCCTCCCCCGTAAGCCGGTTGAAAGGCGCCGGCCGTGGGGAAGTTGGTCGAACTGGTGAGGCCCGCCACGTAGACGGCGCCGGAGGCATCCCGCTGGATCGCCGTGCCCGTCTCGTTGGCCCCCACCACGCCCCCGCTGCCCCCCAGATAGGTGCTGAAGACCAGCGTCTGCCCGCCCGCGGAAATGGCGCTGACGAAAGCGTCCTGGCCGCCGGCGTTGGCGCTTTGCAGGGCATGGTAGGTGGGGAAATTCGTGGACGTCGTGCCGCCGGTCAGGTAGACGTTGCCGGCAGCGTCCACCGTCAGGGCGCTGGCGCCCTCATCCCCGTAGCCGCCCAGGTAGGTGCTCCAGAGCAGAGCGCTTCCCGCCGGGTTCAGTTTGGATACGAAGGCGTCCTGCCGGCCACGGTTCGATCCCTGGTACGCATTCAGCACCGGAAAATTCGTGGAGTAAGTATCTCCGGCCACATAGGCGTTGCCCGCGGCGTCGACTGCGATGGCGTTGGCGCTGTCGTACCCGCTGCCTCCCAGCAAGGTGCTGTAGAGCAGCGCGTTGCCTGAGGGGTTCAGCTTGGCGACGAAGCCGTCGCGGCCTCCGCCCAGCGCGCGCTGCCGCGCACCGCTGGTGGTGGGGAAATCCACGGAGTACGTCCAGCCGGACAGGTAGGCGTTGCCCGCGCTGTCGACCCCGATCCCGAAGGCGCGGTCATCCCACCGTCCGCCCAGATACGTGCAGTAGATAAGCGCGCTGCCCGCGGCATTCAGCTTGGCCACGAAGGCGTCCACCCCGCCCGCGTTTCGGGATTGCAGGGGCCCGGCCATCGGAAAGTTCGACGAGTCGGTGTATCCGGCGATATAGGCGTTGCCCGCGGCATCCACGGCGATGGCGCGGGCGCTGTCCGCGCCGCTCCCGCCGAGATAACTGCTGTAGGAGACAACCGGATCGATGATCAGAGTGCGCGCGCGGTCATAGGCCCCGGTGGTGAAGCCGGCCTGGCCGCCGCCGGCCAGACGGAAGGCTCCCTGGACCGGCTCCCGACGGCGGCCCGCTTCCTGGTACAGCACCGGCTTCTGCTCCCGCCACTGGCCGCCGGCGACCGAGACCGCCAGCCCGCCGTCGGCGTCCAGACGCGCTGGTCCCGCGCCCTGGTAGCGCCATTGGATCGCGGCCGGATCGGCGCCCGGGCGCCACCCGGAATTCCGATTTAAGCCGCGTCCCCTCGACGCGATAAACCAGGTCGATGCCCGGATACAGATCGCGGTAGGCGATCGCCGCGTAGATGGGCAGGTCTGTTTTCCAGTTCTCCTGACGCTCACCCAGCAAGTAGTTGACCCGGCCCGGCAGGCGCTCCAGCGCCTCGATCCGGGCGCGCGGGCTGGCGCCGGAAAAATGCACCGTGAGCCGCTCCCGCCCGAACTCGAAGCGGGCCTCCGCCGGGGCGAAGTAGGCCGCGAAATCAGGCGCACGCAGCGCATATTGGACCCGGCTCCCGCCGGCCCCTGCGCGGGGACGAAGAAGAGGGGCAGCCCGGAGCCGCCATGGGCGGCCGCGCAGGCCAACATCGCAAAGCCGATTCGCAGCGCCAGACAAGCCTTGTGCAGCATATGGGATTCTCCTGAGTCGAGTCGATGGTGCGGAGCAATGGCGGCGGGGGAGGCCCCGACGCGGGGCCGGAAACTGCGAGCGCAAACGCTACGACTTGCCGTTGGGCTTGTAGTACTTCCCGTAGTGGCCGTAGTAGTAGTAGCTGTCGCTCATCTCCCGGTGGACCTCGTTGAGCACCACGCCGACCACGCTGGCGCGCAGGCGATTCAGAGTCGCGATGACGCTGGCCACCGCCTTGCGGCTGGTCTCCCCGGCCCGGGTCACCACCACCACGCCGTCCACCGCCGTGGCCATCTGCAGCGGCTCGGCGAAGCCCAGCAGCGGCGGGGCGTCCAGGATGACCAGGTCGTATTCCTGCGAGGCTTCCTCCAGAATCTGCTGCAGCCCTCTGCCGATCAGGTCCGCCGCGCGGCGCGAGGGCGGGCCGGCGGGCAGGATGTCCAGACTGCCAGGGGCTGACGGCTTGACCACGGCCTCGCGCCAGGGAAGCTCGGACACCAGCACGTTGCGACAGTCCCAGCGCGCTGGGCACCTCGAACCGCCGGTGCACGCTGGGACGGCGCAGGTCGCCGTCGATCAGCAGGGTCCGGTGGCCCTGCTCGGCGTGCGCCACCGCCAGGTGCGCGGCGATGGTCGACTTGCCCTCGCCCGGGAGAGGCGCTGGTCACCAGCAGCGACCGCAGCCGGCGGTCGAAATCGGCCAGCAGGATGGAGTTGCGCAGCGTGCGGATGGCTTCGTCGTAAGCCGTCAGCCCGCGGTCGCCGTCGGAGCGCCGTGTCCGTTGACGGGCGCCGGCGCGTGGCCGTTGCCCTGCGCCGGGACGGGCCCCAGGCGGCCTCTCCAGGTCTTGACCACCGGCAGGCTGCCCACCACCTCGGTCTTCAGCATGCGGGTGACCTGCTCGGGATCGCGCACGGTGTTGTCCAGCACGTCGCTCAGCACCGCCATGCCGACCGCCAGCAGGCTGGAGAACAGAAACGCCAGCAGCACGTTCAGCTTCAGGTTGGGGAACACCGGCTTGACGGCGGGCCGCGCCGGGTCGGCGATGCGGATGGAGCTGTTCTGGAAGCTGGCGTTGATGCCCGCCTCCTTGATCTTGCGCACCAGTTCCTCGTAGAGCTTCTTGTCGGCTTCGGCTTCCCGCTTGAGCGCCTGGTATTCGAAGGAGCGCGCGTTCAGACTGTCGAACTCGGCCTTGGTCTCCTGCACGGCCTTCTGCAGCATCGCTCTCGCGGCGCGCCGCCTCGCTGTACTCGATCTCGACGCGCTGCGCGATGTTCTGCGTGGTCGTCTCCAGCAGCCGCTGCACCTCGGCCACCTGCGCGGCCGCCTTCTTGTACTCCGGATGGCTGGCGCCGAAGTGCGTCCTGACCTCGGCGAACTTCTCCTGCGCCTCGTTCAGCCGCTCGGTCAGCTTCCGCAGCGACTCGCCCTGGGTGGACACCTGCGCCGCCTCCAGCGAGCCGTCCGCACCGACTGGTAGGCGCCTTCCTTGCGCACGCGGTCGGTCTGGGCGTTGGTGTACTCCGTGTTCAGTTGCAGCAGGCGGGACGACAGGATGCTGGTCTTCTCCTCGGGGTTGATGACGTTCAGCTCCCGCTCGAACTGCACCAGCGCGGCGCTGGAGCGCTCCATCTTGGCCCTCAGCTCCTCCAGCTGCTTCTCCATGAAGGCCGACAGGCTGGCCGAGGAGCGGTAGCGGATGTTGTAGGTGTGCTCCAGGTAGGAGCTGGCCGATGGCGTTGGCCACGTCGGCCGCCAGTTGCGGGTCCGGCGAGCGGTAGCTGATCAGCAGCAGATAGGTGTTGGGCGGGCGGGTGACCTTGAGCTTCTTCAGCACCACCGGCGCGTCCTCGGCCGGCGCGGCAGCGGCCTCCACGGTCTGCATCTCCCCTGGGATCTGGCGCAGGTTGAACTTGTCCACCACCGGCCGCAGCACCGAGTCGGACTGGATCAGCCGGATCTGAGTGGCCAGGAACTGGTCGGCGTCGTTGGTGGTGGAGCGCATCGCCTCCTGCCCGATCACCCCGGTGGGGGTCTGGCGGTCGATGTCCACCGTGGCCGTGGATTCGTAAACCGGCGTCAGCCGGCTGGAGATGACCAGCGCGGCGAGCACGCAGCCCGCGACGAAGGCCAGGATCTTCCAGCGGTGACGCTTCAGAATCCATAAGTAGTGCGAGAGGGGGACGGCCGCCTCCTCCGGCTCGGCCTCCAAAACCTGGGTGACCGCGTAGGGAGGCGCGACGGGATACTGCTCCACCACGGCGGGAAGATTGCGCTCCAGCTTCGTTCTGCCATTAGTAATGAACCTTTGCGGCTAACGCCGCCAGACCAGGACGCCGGAGGCCGTGGAGGCCCCGAAGCCGGCGATTCGTTCCAAGCGCGTTCATCGTGATCCGGCGTCCGGCTGTTGTCCGGGATGTAGAGGATGTCGTTGGCTTCGAGCGGCACGTCGGGCGCCTTGCGCTGCAGGATCCTGCTGAGTTCGATGGGGATCTCGCGCTTGGCGCCGGCCGGCTCTCCTGGCGGTAGATGTAGGCGCGCTTGGAGGCGAAGGGCGCCAGTCCCTCGGCCAGGGCCAGCATCTGAAGCACGGTGGTCTCCGAGGCGTTTTGCACGGGGAAGGCGCCCGGGCTTCCTCACGGTGCCGACCACGTAGATCTTGCCCACCTCGGGCACCCGGATCTCCTCGCCGCCGGCCAGCCGCAGGTTCATCTCGGGATCGGCGGCGTCGATCAAGGCCTTGACCGGGATGCGCTGCACCAGCGTCGTGGGCGCGCCGTCTTCGGCCGGCTGCGTCCGGCTCACCAGGATCTCGCGGCCCGCCTCCGGGCTCAACCCCCCGGCCCGTGTGAGCGCATCCAGCAGGGTCACCGGCCCGACCGCCTGGAAGGTGATCGGGTTCTTCACCGCCCCCGCCACGCTGATGGGCCGGCTGTGGTATTCGGCGATGGTCACGCGTCACCACCGGCTCGACCAGCAGCTGCTCGGCGCTCAACGCCTCGGCGATGGCCGCCTCCAGTTCCAGCGGGAAGCAGTCCCTCCGCCTGGATGCGCTGTTTCAGCATGGGCAGCCGGATCAACCCGTCGGCGCCCACGCGGACGGTCCGGGTCAGCTCCGGAGAGTCGTAGACCGAAACGGCGATCAGGTCATTGGGCCCGATCCTTTGCGCCGGCAGGTTGGCGCTCGCCTCCGGGTGCGTTTGCGCCCAACCGTGGCCCAGACTCAACAGCAGAAACATGGCAAGCATACTCTTCATTTCTCACGCCTCACCGCATTACCGAGATCACGTCGCGATCCACTTCGGCCGCCACCGAGCGTTGCAGCAGTTCCACGCTAACCACCACCCGCCACGTATCCTTTACCTGAGTCAGAATGCCTTCGACTCCCCCCAGCGGACCGGCCTCGATACGCACCCGTTCGCCAACCCGCAGAAACGGCCAGGGCTTCACCGCCAGCCCCGACGAAACCAGCGTGCGCACGGCGTGGATCTCGCTGTCGGGAACCGCAGCAGGCCCGTGCCCGAATCCCACCACCGATGCGACCCCCGGTGTGGCCAGCACTTTGGTTCGCTCGTGGGCCTCGAAGCGGCAGAAAATGTAACCGGCGAATAAGGGCAGGTCCAGATCCTTGACCCGGTCGGACCAGCGCCGCCGCGCCCGGTATAGAGGCAAAAAGGCTTCCAATTCCTTGGACTCCAGGGACTGAGCGGCGGTTCTCTCGTGGTTGGGCTTCACCGTAAGTGCGTACCATTGCGCGCCGCTGGTCGCGGTAGTCATTGGGTGTTTTGCAGACAGAGCTTACGCTTCGTGAGTCCCATCGGCCGCTCCGCCTGAAACCTGCGACACCCCGGGGCCCTTACGGGATCCGTCGTCGCCCTCACCCCTACCATCGGAGGACCTGCCTGGGGTCTTTAGAGTTAATACCTGTGTCCGGCGGCGGCGGATCGCTCGGAACCAATGCCCGGCGGCTGCGTATATCATGCTTGTGGGGAGATTGATTTCCGAAGACGGGGGACCGCATCACTGTGACCGGTAACGGGAAAAACGGCAAGAACGGACGGCGGCGCCGCCGCTGGATATGGCTGCTTATCGTGTCGCTGCTGCTGGTTGGCGCGTTCGTCGGGGTGCGTGCCTCCTTGAAACCCGACAATAAAATCGACCCCACCAAGCTCTCCGAGGTGTCCCGGGGCGACATCGCCCGCTCGGTGGTCGCTACCGGCAAGATCCAGCCACGGACTAAGGTGGACGTGAAGTCCAAGGCCAGCGGGATTGTACTGAGGCTGTTGGCCGACTATGGCGACTGGGTGAAGCAGGGCCAAGTTTTGGTGGAACTGGACAAAGAGGAGCTGCGCGCGCGGGTGCGCGAAGCCAGCGCGACGTTGCTGGCCGCCCAGGCCGCCGAACAATCCGCCGCCGCCGCGCACGAAAGAAACAAGGTGGAGGCCGAGGGTCCGGATCTGCCTTTTCTGAAGTCGGGCGTGGAGAGAGCGCGGAAACTTTACGATCAGGGGCTGATTGCCAGGGCGCTGCTGGAGGATGCCGAGAAAGCCTACCAGATGGGCATCAACCGGCAGACCTCCGCGCTGCGCAATGTGGGTGTCACGCGCGCCGAAATCGCGCGGGCCAAGGCGCAAACGGCGCAGACCCAGGCGGCGCTGGAGCGCGCCGAAGAGGATCTGCGCAACTCCACGATCGTCAGCCCCATGGACGGTTTGGTTCTCTCGCGCAATGTCGAGGTGGGCGACGCCGTCAGCTCCATACTGGTCCTGGGATCGAACGCCACCCTGGTGATGACCCTGGGAGACGTTGGCGACGTCTACGTTTTGGGCAAGGTGGACCAGGCCGACATCGGCAAGGTGTACCTGGGCCAGCGCGCGCGCATCGTGGTGGAATCCTTCCGGGACAAGAAGTTCGAAGGCCAGGTCACTAAGATTGCGCCGCTGGGCGTGGAGAAGGAGAACGTGACCACTTTCGAGGTCCGGGTCTCGATCAAGAACCACGGCGGGGACCTGAAGGCCAACATGACCGCCAACGCCGAGATCATCATGGAAGAGAAGCGGGGCGTTCTGCTGGTGCCGGAGGGCGCCATCGGCTACGGCAAAGACCGCAGCCCATGGCTGGAGGTCCCGGATCCGACTCAGGAGAAGGGGCGGCGCACGGTGCCGGTCAAACTGGGCATCTCCGACGGCGTCAAAACCGAGCTGCTGACCGCGCTCAAGCCGGGCGACAAGGTGATCCTGCAATAAGAGTACGGTTGCGTGCCGCCGGGGCAGTGCCTATGATGCGGGGGAGGCATAAGTTCAGTGAGAGTGTCTCCTCCTCGGCTTAGACATCTGCTTCCGCTGGCGGCGGCCCTCTACATCGCGGTCTACTTCTGCTGGTTCTCCCGGCTGAGCCTTCTCGCCGAGATTACCCAAGACGACCTGATGAATATCCACGCAGCCCTGGTGCGCTCTTATCACGCACTGCTGTTGGACAATGTCGTCTTTTTTCGATTCACGCCGGTTCATCGCCCGCTGGGGGCGCTGGTTTACAAGGGCTTCTTTGACCTCTTCGGGTTCAACCTGCTTCCCCTGCGATCCTTCATACTGGCGCTGATCGGCGCCAACCTGGTCCTGCTGTACCTTGTCGCCCGCCGCCTGACAGCATCGCGGGAAGCGGGATTCCTGGCCGCGTTGATTTGTGCCTACCATGGCCGGTTTTCCGATTTCTACTACAACTCAGGAACTTTGTACGACGTTCTGTGTGAGTTTTTCTATTTTTCCGCCCTGGTATACTACCTCCGCATTCGGCAGGAAGGCCGCCGGCTGACCGTTCTGCAAGTGTTGACCTTCGCCGTCCTTTACGCTCTGGCGCTGGACTCCAAGGAGATGGCGGTGACTCTGCCAGCGGTCATCGTGACGTATGAGCTGCTATTCCAGCGGTCGTTGAGAGGAGGAGTCGCGGCGTTCATTGCAGCAGCCATGGCGGCCGTCTTTTGTTGGGGCAGAATGACCGGGCCCGGCAGCCTTTCGCAGGTCAGCGGCTACAAGATCACTGTTTCTCTGGGAGAGTACCTGACGAAAGCAGGGTTGTGCCTCGACGGTTTGTTCTACACCCAAGGCTGGTTCGACAATGGGAGGACACTTCTAGTCCTGGCCGGGCTGCTGGCGCTCGCCGCGGTCTTGCGTTCCAAGCCGCTGGCGTTCTGTTGGGCCTTGTTCGCTCTCGGGATGCTGCCCATCGCCTTCATTCAGCCCCGCGCCTTATACGCCGCCAGCATTCCAGTGGCAGGGTTGGCCATCTACGTGGCGGCTGTCCTGGTCCTGGGGCGGGACTGGTTGATTCAGCGCCGGGGAGGTGTGGCTTGCCAAGTTGCACTGTTCGTTGTCGTGGCGCTGCTTCTGTTGCGGGCGCACCGCGTTCAGCAGCCCGAAAGGTACTTGGCAGCATGGCAGGCCGAGTATGGGCCAATCCGCAGCGTGCGAGGACAACTGCATCAGCTTCACCCCCGGATGCCCCAAAGCGGCCGTGTGCTGGTGGTCAACGACCCCTTCGGGCGGTTCGACTGGGCCAGTCTCTTCGTCGGGCGACTGCTGTATCACGACACCACACTCACGGTTGACAGCCTCTCCAAGCTGAACCCGAAGCCCGAGGGGCCGGCCATTGAGGCCTATGACGTGATACTGACTTACGAAAACGGCACCCTGCGGGACGTTAGCCCGGACCAAGTCCAGTCAATCATTCGTACCGCAGCGCCTCAATCGGTTCCAGCCGGGCAGCTTTAATGGCTGGAATCAGGCCCGCGCTAAACCCCGACATCGCGTGAGCGCAGGGAAGTGGTGAGAGGTGGCGCGGGCCCAAGGCAGGAGGAATACTTGTACCGGGTGCGAACGTCTAATCCCAGGCTCGGCCATCTTCCGGAAACGCCGTTTTTCGTCCAAAATCGGCGCCAGCTTCAATCCAGCGCTTCCCCTGAAGCCTCCGACAAGCGCGGACGCCAATGATGACGTCTCACGACTCGGCTAATAGATCCACGCTTCGCCGATCGAAAAACCACGGATCTGCTGCGCGAAAATAGCGCCGAACTTCAGGGCCGCCGATGTTCACGGCAACTTGGTCGCACTCACACTCAGAGCAGTGTGGTTGTTCGCCTGGAGCGCTCGATCCACCAGCGAGAAACGCTCTGGCCTGGCGGTATCTCACCGAATTGAACAGATCGTTGCTGTGGCCATCCAGCGCGCCAAAGATCAGCTTTGCATCTGGACGCGGCGCACCGCAGCAGGGCAGGATTCTGCCGGTCGCGTCCATGACGATGTTCTTATACAACCAATGGCACGTGTGTCCGAAACCAGCGGGGCGGTCGCCACACGTACCGACGTCGAAGGGCTTCTCGAAAGCAGCCGCAATGGTTTCGACGGCTACGGCTTCCGGAATGGGATTCCAGTTCTCGGTTGTGTTGGACATGGACGTGCCAATCCAGCCGTCTGTATATGGGTTCACTGCCGCCGGACGGATTTCTGGGTCGTCCCAGCTCACGCTAAAGGGCTTCACCACCCGGAAATAGTTCACCCCCAGTTTCCGGGCCATACGTTCCGCTGCCGGTATTTCATGCGCGTTGTGATGGAATGCCAGGAAATTCCACGACAGCAGCGGTGTCCGTCTACCTTGCCTCCGTTTCGCATCCACCAGTTGGGCAACGTTTTCGAAAACGAGTTCTAGGTTACCGTTGCGTCGGAAGCGTTCATACACGCGTTGCGTCGCGCCATCAATGGAAAGGACCATCATATCCAGGCCCGATGCGACATATGCCTCTGCGTCGAACCGCCGCACCGAAATGCTGGTCGAAAGGGCGGTGGCCCCCATCAGGTACGCTCTTGGCCATGCGGACAGTTGCGGCGTGTTCCAGGTTCAGCAACGGCTCGCCGTAGT
Organism: Bryobacterales bacterium; assembly: GCA_963744775.1. Taxonomy (GTDB): domain Bacteria; phylum Acidobacteriota; class Terriglobia; order Bryobacterales; family Bryobacteraceae; genus CAVUVG01. The sequence continues at coordinate 20,375 of CAVUVG010000004.1, read as the reverse complement.
TGCAGAAATAGACCCCAATTGCGGTATGGACCGTACAGTTTTAACAGCGCCGCGAAACGCGCTTCCGTCAGCGTTGCCATTGGGCCAGTCGAAACCGCTGCGAGAGCTTCCGGACTGCGCCGAATGCAGGCAACCTGGGCAGGCGAGTTGACAGACGTTCGAGGGGTCAACAACCAGGCCGAACAGGTGCGAAAGTATGCCGTCTCTCGGGCGCGGAGATGATGCCTTGTCAGAAATAGATTGAGCACTCTCTCAGCGTCAGCGCTTGTGCCTCGACCGGCGAGAATCGTTTTCGCAGCAACTGCTCCAGACCGCAGTTCTTAACCCGTCCAGAACCCTGGCAACTTCACCGGCACTATCGCAACTGTGGAGAGCTTCCTGGACTTGTATTCGAAGAGCTGCCAAATGCGGTTTCATAACCTACGAGAGATGCGGGCAAATACCGGCTTGCAATCGTGCTCACGTTGGACTTCATAAACCGCAGCGTTGAGAACATCCGCGGACCCGAGGAGATCACATGACGAGGTTACCACCCACGCCGGCAACTGACGGCGGGCGGGGTTGAACTGCACGCTAGTTTCCGGAATCGCCGTTTTCTTGCCTTCGTCATCAGATCCCTGCTATTACTTCATTTCGGTGGTCCGCCCGGCGGTGCTGTAGGGCACACCCTCACCCAATCTACCCGCACCGACTAGGGTTTGCCCTCATTCATCCTGGCGAAGGTCGCTTCTTGACTCGAACTGAAGTCTGCGCCGCACCGTGGCTCGCGCTCACCTCACTCTGCAAAAGTTCGCCAAGTATAATCGTACTTGATCGATTTTGATTGAGCGGTCATTCCGATGGCAGCCTCAATGTGGCCTAACGGTTTGCCCATGAAGCCTGATGACACCGCGCGAAGGTTCGGGAACTCGCCGAGGCTGGTGTGGCTACGCAGCGGTTTTGATCGTGGCAGGTATTCTCGTCTATCAAATTGTCTTGCCTCCGCCCGTCGGCCTAGCCAACAACGGCGACTTTGGCAAAGTCGTTGGCGTGTTCAGCTTGGGCGCTCCCTTTGAGGACGAATACGCGTACGCACGTTCCGAGTACTATTTCCGATCACAGTACTCTTCTGACTCCTCGTTTCGCTCCTCAGAGATGCTGCTGGCGGCAGTAGCCGTCGGCTTGAACGGGATCTTGTCCAAGAACGGCGCGTTCGACATGCGCTTGATCGGCTTGGTGCACAGCCTGCTCTTCATCCTAAGCGTGTGCCTCCTTCAACCGCTTCTGGCAGAACTGTCTCTGTGGCGTCGCTTGCTACTGTCCGCCCTTTCCATTTTCATCTTCTGCGATGTCATGTACGTCAGCTGGTTCAGTTCGTTCTATATGGACGTAGCGACCTTTCTGCTCCTGTTGCTCGCGACCGTGTTGTTCCTTCGTGCGGCCCGTTGGCATCGAAAGCAAGACAACGGGTGGTTCCTTATCTGTGTGGTATTGATGGTCCTTTCGAAGCCAAAGGATGCTGCGCTGGGCTTGTGGGTTGCTGCCGCCTTGGTGTACTGCGGCCTCGAACTGTGGCCCGGAAGCTGGGGACGTCTTCTGTCGTGGGCTGCTGCTATCACCGTTTTTGGCGCAGTCGTCCTGGGGTTGAAGACAAGGCCGGCAGATTACCCGGCTCACGGCTGCTACACCGTGATCTTCACTCAGGTGCTTCCGCACTCCCGCGACGTTGCGGGTGATCTTGCCGCCCTCGGCCTTGACGAGTCGTACAGGAAGTGGATCGGCACACACGCGTTCTCGACTGGGGGCGGCATGAGCGATCCTGCGTTTGTCCGTGACTTCATGAAGCGGACGTCATACATGCGGCTGGGTTGGTACTTCTTCACTCATCCTCGTGACGCCTACTTGGCCCTCAGAAGCTCTCTCGCCGAAGGTGCGCGTCAGCGGCCAGCCATGGGAAACTTTGACCGGAGCGCGGGTTTGCCGGCGTTTGCGGAGAGTCAATCGTTTGCAGTTTGGAGCAACCTGAAGCGCAGGCTGTTTTACGGAAATGGCGTGCGATATCTGAATTGTTCAGCGTTCCTGTCCTTGCTGGTCGGCGGCCTCGCCCTCGCTCGGCGCAGGGTATTGGGGCGCGCTCTCTTCTCAGGCGTTGTTGCATTGTGCGGGATGTGTCTAACTGCACTCTTGATTGCGGCGTTGGCGGATGCGGCGGAAACAACGCGCCACTACCTGATTTTCTCGGCGTTATTTGACCTGGAAGTCCTGTGCGGACTTGTGCTGGTGAGCGGATGGGTAGGCGAGCGGATAACACGCACAGCACGAGCCTCAGTCGGCTGATCCGAAAGTGCCGACTCCTTTGGCCGCCCACAGTTTCTCCACCGTTTGCTTGCTGCTGCCAAATGCCCTCTAGGTGAATGACCGACCACCCGGAAAGACTAGTGCCAAGAAAGTGGCGATACCGGAAATGAGGGGGTGGGCCTCAACGCCACAGGACTTCTCCCGTTCGGCCACTACCCTGCCTGAGTCCGGCAGCCTGTCTGGTGGCCGTGCGGGGCGACCGACCAAAACGGTTCTCACACGAGCACAACTCTGCCGCCCCGAAAGTACCAAGTACTGGCCAGTCCCACGGAAAAGTCCCAGCGCCCGGACCGGACGGGGAGTCGCGCGCTGGATCAACCAATCGCTTCTAACAAGAGCAGAAGTTCCCCGGGTACAAGAAACTGTGACGAACCGACCTCAGGGATCGGCCTCCTTGACCCAGACGGTGACCGCCGGCGAGTCCAGTTCGCCGATGCTTACGACCAGGTTCGCGGCCACCCCAGCACCCACTTGGATCCCCTGCGGCAGCCGGGCATTGATCTGGAAGACGCCTTGCACCAATGTAGGCGCGTCTCCGGCGTACTCCACCTCCAGGGGAAACTTGACGAAACGCATGAAACCCCACGAAACAGTGCCCCAAACGCGAACCGTTTGACTGATCCGAGTTGCCCCTCTTCCCAGCTCGCCGTCGGTGGGAAGCGGCTGCACCAGCCCGGCGCCGGTCCCCCAGATTTGAACAGCTGAGCCCAGTGGTGCTGGGCTCCAGGGCATGTTCAGGGTGTTGTCCTGGTTCAACACGCCGGGAACGAACACCGCAGGGGAAGTCCCTCTAACCGGGAGGGTGAGCCCAGGGAGGTCCGCACCATCCTTGCGGACCACGAAATTCGCGTTCTGTTCCCCGTCCACGCCGAACGGGACGACAGCGTTGATCTGGTTTCGGCCAGCGTACAACAGCGGAGACGGCATCCCGTTCACCGAGACCATCACACCTCCGATTTCCTCAGCGACTCGCCCTGCAGCGTCCTGTCTCGCATAAGCCGGCTCGTCCGGGCCAATCATGGAACCAAACAATGCGACTACCTCCCCGGGCGCGACGGGAGTCATGAGAAAACTGGCCGAACTGGACACACAGGTAACCTGAGTTGGGAGAGGATCCTTGAGGTCAAAGCGGTCAATGATCTTCGTCTCGCTCGGGGCCCATAGGTTCCCACTCCCTTCGAGGGCGGCGGCGTGCCGCAGCCAGGCGCCGTAAACCCGCTCAGTCCCATCCTCATTCAGCTCAAGCACTCCTTTGCGCTGCGCGTCGACGCCCGAGCGGCAGGGTTGCAGCGAATCGTGCGTCGTAGGGAGAAGCCCTACTACCTCCCCGCTGAGGAATACGCGGCCGGAGGGACTTACGACGCAATGAAATGAGCCATCGAGCGACGCCGGCTCGATGGGCACGTAGGTGGACCACGCACGCGAACCCTCGGGGGTGAGCTTCATGACGAATCCGTTCGCCTGTCCGGAGCTGAACGCGAGAGGGGTGGTCGGGAAACCGGGGCCAGCCCTGCCGCAGATGTACGCGTCCGCCGAGGAGTCCAGAGCGATGCCCACACCGTAGCTGGTTCCATCTCCTCCGACGATCGATGAAAACAAGAGGGCCGAGCCTGAGACGTTCAGTTTGGCGACGAAAGCGCTGCTGGATGCCGAGGGGTGCTGGTACGAACCCGGGGTGGCGGGGAACGGCACGCCGGACGCGTCTATAGGGGGCGTCGTTATTCCGGTGACAACGGCATTTCCCTGCGGGTCGACGGCGATGCCGTAGGCCGAATCCCCGAGACTTCCTCCGAGCAGCGTACTGTAGACCGCGGTGCTCAGAGCTGAATCCAGTTTCAGCACAAAGGCATCCCTGTCGTTCGCGTACCGCGCCAACTGGAACGCGCCTGCCGTGGTCGGGAAGTCCGTGCCCCGAACAAAGCCCGCCAGAAATACGAAGCCGGCAGCATCTACCGTAATCGCCGTCGGCGTGCCGCCCACATAGGTCGACGAGAGCAAGCTGCGCCCATCGGCGCTTAACTTCGCCACGAATCCTTCCCCTGGCTGGGGGCGGTACGCACTTGTTGTTATAGGGAAATCCACAGAGGTGGTTGTGCCGGAGACATACGCGTTCCCGGCTCGATCCACCGCCACTCCCCAAATCTCGTCCTCGCTGCTGCCGCCGAGGTACGTGGCCCAAAGGACCCGGCTGCCGTCCGGGTCGATCCGTGCTACGAAGCCGTGTGCGCAAGGGTAGGCAATCCCACTCTGTGGACAGCTCGTGGCTCTCAAGCTGGTCATGAAAGCCCCGGCTGTCACCGGGATCACGTCCTCCACGACTGAGCCCACGACGTAGACGCTGCCGTCCGGACCCACGGCGCTGGCCGAGAACCGGGAAGGCAGGCTCAGTCTGAACAACACGCTGCTCTCTGCGCACAAGAGGGGTGAGGCCAGCGAGAGTGCCAGGATTGCCCTGCGGAGCGCGCGCATAATCACATCACAGCCGAGATTTCCTTTTGGTCTTCCGGCCGAAATGAGCATACCACAATCGGCCTCTCTTGGAGCCGCTGAAGCTCACCCTTTTTCGTGAATGCCTGCCCTGCAGTTCCGAGGAGTTTGGCCTGCTCCTCCCGAAGACTCCCAGGCCCAGAATTGCTGTACTCTTGCCTAATTCCAACGACACTTTTCCGTCCCCCGCCTCCTAGTTAACCGATTTCCCTGCTACGCTCCCTTCGCCTGCCCCGCTGGTTGTGAGTGTGGTGTCGTGATACAGCAGTCGCGCCTCTCCAAGCTGAACCCAAAGCCCGACGGGCCGGCGATTGAGGCCTATGACGTGATACTGACTTACGAAAACGGCACCCTGCGGGACGTTAGCCCGGACCAAGTCCACTCAATCACTCGTACCGCAGCGCCTCAATCGGTTCCAGCCGGGCGGCTTTGATGGCTGGGATCAGGCCCGCGATCAGGCCCACGGCGAAGAGCACGCCGGTGGAAACCAGAACGGACATCGCCGAGACGTGAAACTCGATGTTCCCCTTGCTCTGGGCATCCTTGAATAGCGCGCCCAGCAGCGGCATCGATCCGATCAGTTGTGTGGCGCCCGCTCCCGCCAGGGTGCCCAGCACGCCACCGGCTACCACTACCAGCAGTCCCTCGATCAGAAACTGTCCCAGAATCGCCAACCTGCCGCCGCCCAGCGCCTTGCGCACGCCAATCTCCCGTGTGCGCTCGAGCACCGTGACCAGCATGATGTTGGCCAGCCCCACGCCGCCGATGCCCAGCGTCAGGGCGCCCACGAAGCCCAACAGCAGCTTCACGGCCAGCGACATACCCTCGATGATGCTCATGAACTGGTTGAAGGCGAGGATGAACACGGCCTGCTCGTCGTTCGGCGAGAACTTGTGGAGGGAAGCCAGCGTGGCGCGAACCTGCCGGATCGCCCGGTCCCGCTCCAGGCCGGATACCGGTGTCCAGACGATGAACGTGGGGTAGCGCAGGTCGGTGAACACAGCCATGGAGTCGTAAGGAAGGAAGATGCACTCGTTGTCCCGGCGGTTGTAGTTGGCCAGTTGCGCTTTGGTGTCGAGCACCCCGATGACCGTGAACCGCATTCCGCCCAGGGTGATCTCCTCTCCGACCGGAGGGATGCCGCTGAAGAGTTCCTGGGCCACGGTGGCGCCCAGCACGGCCACGCGGTTGCGCTGCTGGTCATCCTGCCCGTTGATCCAGCGGCCGTCGATGATCTTCATGTTGCGGATGTACTGATACTCGGGCTTCACCGCGCGGACGGCGTACTGCTTCTCGCGCGTGCCGCGCGTCACCATCACGTTGTTCCGCATCTTCTCCGGAGAGACGGCGCGCACCAGGGGCACGGCCTTGCGGATGGCCTCGACGTCGTCCAGCTCGATGCGAACCTGGCGTCCGGAGCGGAGGCCGCCGGCCTGCTTGCTGGTCTGCCCCCCGCCCATGATGATGAGATCCTGTCCCACAGCCTGGAAGGCGGTGCGCAGGGCGTAGTCGAAGCCGTCGCCGTACGACATGAGGATCACGAAGGAAGCCACGCCCCAAGCCAGGCTGGTGACCGTGATCAGGGTCCGCCGCCGGTAGAATTTCAACGACGCCAACGCCTCCGAGAAGGCCAGCCGCCAATTCACTGCATCACCTCTCTTCCCTCAGCGCTTCGACGGGTGTCAGTTGACAGGCGTGCCAGGCCGGAGGAATGGCCGAGGCGACGGCCACCGTCCCCAACGCCGCGATCGCCAGCCAGGCGGTGCGGAAGCTGATGGGCAGGCCGGAGAACATTTCCGGCATGGGCAGCGAGTTGACTCCCGCGGCCAAGCAGGCTCACCACCGCCATGCCGGCCAGCCCGCTGGCGAAGGCCAGCAGCAGCCCTTCCAGCAGGAAATCCAGCAGGATGCGCCGGCGGGTGGCGCCCAGAGCCTTACGCAGTCCGATCTCGTGTGTCCGCTCGGCCACGGCGGTCATCATGGTGTTCATCACGCCCACGCCGCCCAGGCTGAGCGTGATGAGGGAGAGCACCGCCAGGAAGATCTCCGTGGCGTCGAAGACTTTGTCGAACAGCTCGGCGCTCTCGATCATGTCCCACATGGGGGCGGCGCTCTCATCGGCCGGGTCAAAGTCGTGCAGGCGTCCCAGCACGGTCCTCACCTGGTGCTGGGCGGTTTCCCAATTCTTGAGCGAGGCCGGCCGGTAGATGATGGCGCTGAGCCGGCCCTTGAACCAGCCGGGATAGGTGGGAGGGCAGTCGCGCAGAAGGCTGGACTGCGGGATCAGAATCTTTTCATTGTCCCAGCCGTCGTAGGAGCTGTTCTGATTCTTCTCGCTCATCAGGCCCACGACGGTGTAGGGATAGCCGTTGATGGTGATTCGCCGGCCCAGGACATTGGGGCGGTTTTCGAACAGCTGCTTGCGGACCTTGTCCCCGAGCACGCACACGCGGAGGCCGCCGGCCTGATCCTCGGCGCTGATGTTGCGTCCGATGGTGGCCGGCAGCTTGCGCAATTGCAAGTATTCAGGCGTAACGCCCAGGTTGAGGAACTGGCCGGAGTTGAACTCGCTGGAAACGGGCGCTTCCCGCTTTTCCTCCCCCGCCACCACGCTGACCGAGGGGCACTGCTCGCGGATCGCCGCCACGTCGCGCTGCTCGAGGTTGATCCGCCGGCCGGCCCGCTGGCCTCCGGCCTGCTTCTCGGTCCGCCCGTTCCAGACCATCACGATGTTGTCGCCCAGTTGCCCCTGGTTCTTCCGCTGTCCCTGGCGGAAGCCGTCGCACAAGGCGCTCATCAGCACCAGCGAGGCGATCCCCCAGGCGATGCCGAACATGGTGAGGAAGCTGCGCAGCTTGTGCCGCCAGACGTTGGCGAAGGTCTGGCTGAGGAGCCCGAAGAGGAATCCGATGAATCCCATGCCTACTCTACCTGTAACGCAATCGGGGGGCAGATGGTTCCGCCGCGCTACTTGGTAGAGTGGAATACTTATCGGAGGTATCGCCATGAATGCAAAAGTCCTTCCCATCTTGTTGCTCTCTGTCTGCCTGATCGGAGCCGCTCAAACACCGGACAACCGGGCTGACCGCCTGGAGTGGTTCCGCGACCTGGGCTTCGGCATGTTCATCCACTGGAGCGTCGACGGCCAGCTCGGCGGCGTGATCAGCCACTCGATGGTGGCCGCCGACGAGGCGTATCTGAAACGCTTCGTGGAGGACCTGCCCAAAACCTTTAATCCGCGCAAGTTCCACCCGCAGGATTGGGCGGCGCTGGCCAAGATCGCCGGCATGAAGTACGTGGTCTTCACCACCAAGCACCACGCCGGCTTCACCATGTTCGACAGCGCCACCACGGACTTCAGCGTCATGAACACGCCCTTCCGGCGGGACATCACGGCGGAGGTGGTGAAGGCCTTCCGCGAGCAGGGCATCGCGCCCGGCTTCTACTTTTCCCCGGACGACTTCTGGTGGCTCTACAAGAACGGCAAGACCATCCAGCGGCGGGCGGCAGACGTCCAGCCGGTCGAACAACCCCGGCCTGATGGCTCACGATCAGGCGCAGATCAAGGAGCTGCTGACCAAGTACGGCCCCATCGACGTGATGTTCTTCGACGGCCAGCCCGAAGGGTTGAAAGAGCTGGCCTGGAAGTTGCAGCCCAACATCGTGGTCACGCGGGGCGCCATCCAGACTCCCGAGCAGTACATCCCCGGCGTGCCGATCGAAGGCGCCTGGGAGAGCTGCATCACGATGGGAACCGAGTGGCCCTACAAGCCCACCAACGAGACCTACAAGTCCGGCGGAGAGCTGATTTCGCTCCTGATCGAGACGCGTGCCAAGGGCGGCAACCTGCTGCTGAACGTGGGGCCGAAGCCGGACGGCGAGCTGCCCATCGAGCAGGAGGACCGGCTGCGCGAGGTGGCGCAATGGATGTTTATCAACGGCGAGTGCATTTACGGCGTGCGGCCGTGGATCATCACCAACGAAGCCGACGTGTGGTTCACCAAGGCCAAGGGCGCGGATACGCTGTATGCGATCGTGAAGTCGAAGGAGCCCTGGAAGTTCGGCGCCTGGAAGGACATCGTGCTGCATTCGGTTCAGGCCACGCCGCAAACGCAGGTGAGCGTGCTGAGCCAGAACGACAAGGTGCTGGAGTACCAGCTCGAGGTTGTCCCCAAGACCACCTTCGGGCAGCAGGCAGACGGGCTGCACATCCGGGCCATGCGCGCGCAGCGGCAGTACACCAACTACCGGTGGCCGAACCCGGTGGTGCTGAAGATCACGAACGTGAAACCGGCGCTGGTCCCGCCCCGGGTGGAGACCGGCAAGGCGCGCTGGAACGCCACTGCGAAGAGCGCGGCGCTGGAAGGCAATCTGTTGAGCATGGGCAACGCCGCGTCGCTTGAAGTGGGCTTCGAGTACCGGTCGATCAAAGGCATGGACCGGAGCGAGCGCACGGCCCCTTGGGTCGCCCTGCCGCTGGTGAGGAAGGAGGCGGCGGGCGCCTTCTCAGCGGTGGTGGAGGGCTGGAAGCCGAGTGACGAATACGAGTTCCGCGCCGTAGTCCGGCACCCGCTGCTGACGATTTATGGCGCGGACGTGGTGATTCGGGTGCAGTAGGAACCTGCGCATATCCGGGACAGTCAGCAATTTCACCTTTTTCTGAGAGCAATGAAGCGGCGCCCGCACTGAGCATTGGGATGCCGCGATACCGAAAGATCGTGTGGTGGACTGTGCCCACCATGTGACGCAAAGAGGCAATCACCGCGGGGTGGTCTTCGACAGTGATGAGGATCGAGAGATTTACCTGGATTTGGTGAAGGAGAACGCCTCCCAATGCCGGCTGTCCATCCTCGGGTATTCGTTGATGCCCAACCACGTGCACTGGATTGTGACGCCGCACAGGGAAGACTCGCTGGCGGCGGGGTTTGGGCGGGCGCACTACCGCTACTCGCAGTATTTTCAGGCCAAGAGACGGACGACGGGGCACTTGTGGCAGAATCGGTTTTACAGTTGTGCGTTGAGCGGGGATCATCTGGTGAGGGCCATGCAATACGTGGAGCTGAATCCGGTGCGGGCAGGGCGGCCGAAGAAGAGGACGGATGGAGTCTTTGCAAAAACGGGAAATTGCTGACTGTCCCGGTTTAGGCAGGGTAGCCCTGGTTACGGGGGGCGGGCGGGGCATTGGCCGGGCGATTGCCATGGCGTTGGCGGGCGCCGGGGCCAGCGTCGCCGTGAATTATCTGAGCCGCGCCGGGGAAGCCGAGGAAGTGGCCGCTGAGATCCGGCGCCGGGGAGGGCAGGGAATTGCCATCCAGGCGGACGTCCGCCGCTCCGAGGATGTCCAGCGGCTGATCGCAACTACTAACTCTGAGTTAGGGCCGCTGGCGATTCTGGTGAACAACGCTGGAATCACTCGGCCGCAGCCGCTGGGCGAAATCAGCGAGCAGGACTGGGACGAAATCATCAGCGCCAATCTCAAGTCCGCTTTTCTGGTGACACAGGCGGCGCTGGAGACAATGCGCGCCCAGCGGTGGGGCCGCATCATTAACATCTCGTCGGTAGCGGCGCACCTGGGGGGAGTCGTCGGGCCGCACTATGCCGCCTCCAAGGCGGGCATGATCGGCATGGCTCACTTCTACGCCCGCGCCCTGGTGAAGGAAGGCATCACCGTCAACACCATCTCACCGGCCCTGATCGAGACCGAGATGGTGACCTGCAATCCGAACGCGCGCGCGGATCTGATCCCGGTCGGCCGCTTCGGAAAGCCGGAAGAGGTCGCCGACGTGGTCGTGATGCTCGCCCGGAATGGCTACATGACGGGCCAGACCATCCACGTCAACGGCGGCTGGTACATGAGCTAGCGCCACTTGATGTTGCACCCGAGGCTGGGCTTCTGCTCGGGATCGACAGGCTTCCCGGACAAGACCGCATCGATGGCGGCGCGCAGGTCGCGGCCCGTGACGGGGATCAGATTGCCGGGGCGGCTGTCGTCCAATTGGCCGCGGTAGACGAGCCGCCGCTTCTCGTCGAACAGGTAAAGGTCCGGCGTGCAGGCGGCGTCATAGGCTTTGGCGATCTCCTGCGACTCGTCGTAGCAAAACGGAAAGTTGAATCCGAGCTCGATCGCCATCTCCCGCAGGCTAGGGGGGGCGTCGCCGGGGTATTCGCCGGCGTCGTTGGAAGAGATGGCGACGACTCCGAGCGAACTGGCGGCGTAGTCTTTCGCCAGCTTCACCAATTCGTGCTGGACATGCTTCACGAAGGGACAATGCCGGCAGATGAACATGACCAGCAGTGCCTGCTTACCGGCGAACGTGTCCAGGCTGACCGTCTTCCCGGACACCACGTCCGGCAGTGAAAAGGCGGGGGCGGGTGTCCCCAACGGAAGCATGTTGGAAGGTGTGCGCGCCATACAATCCTCCATAAACGAGCTTAGCGCGGGAAACCGATTACTGCGCGCGTTCGAGGCGGCCGCCTTCGCGGCGGTCGGCGCGCAGCAGCAGGACAGAGAAGATCAGGCCGCACAGGCCCAGCGTGGCGAACATGACCTGGCTTGCGGTGTAGCCGTGCGTCGCGTCGCGCAAGGATCCGTTGGCGTAGGGGAACGCCAGCAGGCCGATGTTTTGAATGGCGGTCATCAACCCGAACGCCGTCCCGACACGCCGTTCGTCCACAATCAGCGGCACTGTCGGCCAGATGCAGGCGGGGACCAGCACGAACGCGGCGCCCAGCACGATCATCGGGATCACCGGCGGAATGGAGCTGAGCCCCAGCGTGAGGTGAGCCGGAATCATGAGCAGCGACCCCAACACCATCAGGCTCGCCCTCCGGCCGATGCGGTCCACCAGACTGCCGGCGAAGGGCGCCAGGCACATCGACGCCGCGATGATGATCGACGTGGTGCCCTGAGCGGTGCTGAACATGTGCGTGAAGTTGTAGAATATGCCCGCGAAAAAGCCCAGGCCTTCGCCCGACGCCATCGGCAGGCCCCACTTGTCGTGGAAGAAGTCCGTGGAGAGCGCGGTGAAGGGGAAAATCGCGGAGTAAAACGTCACGCAGATCATGACCGCGTACCAATAAGACGCGCGGAACTTTCCGATGTCGCTCCAGGTGATCTTGTCGCCGGAACCGGCTTCCGGCAGGTGGAGCACCGGCTCGGCGTGGCGGTCCATCAGCGTATAGATCCAGTTGGCGATCAAGCTCGCCAGGCACAGTGCGGCGGCGACCCAGAGCGCGCCGCGAAAGCCGTAGCGGGTCGCCAGCAGTTCCTCGGTGTTGAATGAGAACAGGGTGCCCAGGCGGCTGACGGTCAGCGTGATGCCGAAAGCCAGCGCGAGTTCCTTGCCTTTGAACCAGCGCGCGGTGATGGTGCTCTGCGCCACGATCATCGATTCCGAGCCGATGCCGAACAGGATACGGCCCAGATACATGACCTGGAGGCTGGGCGCGCTGGCGACGATGGCCGCGCCCGCGACCACGAAGACTCGAGAAGATGAGGCTGGCGCGGCGGACGCCCACGCGATCGATGAGGAAGCCGCCGGCGAGCACCGCGAAGACCGCGGCGAGGCTGTACATGGAGTACATGGCGCCGATGGCCGCGCGGTCGGTGTTGAAAACTTTGATGAGAGTGGTCTCAATGGCGCCGACGCTGTCGTAGGCGAAGTAGCTACCGAAGGCCATCAGCGCGGTGAAGGCGAGGACGGTGAATCGGTACGGCCTGCCCGCGGGGTTGAAATAACCGAAATTCGATGAAGTCACGGGATGTGAGGAGTATACAATAATTTGAACATGACCCCCACAACGGCAGCCGCGGAGATGCATTTCACCGGCAACGAGTTGGTTCGTGACATCATTCTCGGAGTGTCCGATGGCATGACGGTGCCATTTGCGCTGGCGGCGGGCATGTCCGGCGTAGTCAACTCGAGCCTCCTGGTGCTGGTGGCGGGCCTGGCTGAATTGGCCGCCGGTTCCATTGCCATGGGCCTGGGCGGGTACCTCGCCGCGCGCAGCGAGCGCGAGCACTACGACGCCGAGCTGGCGCGCGAACGAATAGAGATTCAGACAGTGCCCGAGGTTGAGCGGGACGAGGTCCGCCAGGTCTTCGCCAGTTATGGATTGCAGGGCGAGGTCCTGGAGAACTCCGTGGCGGCCATCACCTCGGATGACGAGCGGTGGCTGGGTTTCATGATGCGCAACGAGTTGAACCTTGAGCAGCCACTTCCGCAGCGGGCGCGCCGCAGCGGCCTGACGATCGGCTTGTCCTACACCGCCGGCGGGATCCTGCCCCTGGTTCCATACACCTGGGGGCTCCCCGTTCCGGTCGCTCTGAGCTGGAGCGCCGGGCTCACGCTGGTGGCGTTGCTGGCTTTCGGGGCCGTGAAGGGGCGGTTCACCGGAGTGCCGATGGCGAAGGCGGGGATGCAGACGGTCCTGGTGGGCGGCCTGGCGGCCAGCGCGGCGTACGTGCTGGCCCGGCTGGTGGGCGGACTTTATGTAGAGGCGGGCGCGATAACCTGACGTGAAGGTGTCGCGCCAGCATAGAATGGTTTTGTGGGAGGGCCACGTTGAAGAGGCTTTGCGCGCTTGTTCTGCTGGCGTCGTCGGCGGCGCTGGGGCAATCTCTTTCCTATGGGCTGAAGGGGGGAGTGCCGTTGTTTGACGCCTTCAAGGTCACCGACAGTTCCCGCTACTTCTCCAATAAGGCGCCCTATGTCATCGGACCGGCGCTGGAAGTACACCTGCCCTTGGGATTGTCGGCGGAAGTCGATCTGCTTTACCGGCGCGCGGAGTACACCTCCACGACAACAGTTAGCGGGCCGCCGCCGAGCGTGACCACGGCCAGGACCACGGGGCAGACGTGGGAGATCCCGTTGCTGGCAAAAGGGCGGATTCCCGGCGGCCTGCCAATCACTCCGTTTATCGAGGGCGGGTTTTCCTACCGCCGGCTGGCGCGGTTCCGGCAGCGGAGTTCCGGACAAGTTACGAATGATCCGCTGGAGCTGACGCGGCGAAACGCGGTGGGTCCGACCATAGGCGGTGGGCTGGAGGTGAAAATCCCGTTTGTCCGGCTGTCCGCCGAATTGCGCTACACTCGGTGGGGCTCTTCGGGCTTCAAGTCCGCCGTCAGCGGGCTCGCTTCGCAGTTGAACCAGGCCGATTTCATGCTCGGGATCATGTTCTAATTCCAGAAGATGGCGACATTCTGGCAAAAAAGGCGATTGCGGCGCACCACGGAGCCGGAGACGGTGCGGCGGCCTCGGATCGCGATTTTCGGGGGCACCTTCGATCCGATACACTCGGCTCACCTGATGGTGGCGAGGGAGGCGGTGGTGCAGTACGGCCTGTCGTCGGTTATGTTTGTGGTCGCGGCGAACCCGCCTCACAAGACCGGCGCGATCAACGCCAGTTTCGAGGACCGCTATCAGATGGTGGAGTTGGCCTGCGCGCGCACACCGGAATTCGCGCCCTCGCGCATCGAAGAGCACGACGAGATCAGCTACTCCATCGAGACCATTCAGAAGGTGAAGACTACCGCCGGACCCGACGCGCTGGTCTACTTTCTGATCGGAGCCGATGCCTTCGCCGACATCCAGAGCTGGCACCGCTGGGGCGAGGTGGTACGCGAAGTCTCATTCATCGTCGTGACCAGGCCGGGGCATCACTACCAGACGCCGCCGGGCTCCAGTGTCTTCCGCCTGGAGACGCTGGCGATGCCCGTGTCTTCCTCCGCGATCCGCGCGCACCTGGAGGCGGGCAAGGAATCTCCCGAGCTGCCCCCGGCGGTGATGCAGTACATTCGCACGCACGGACTGTACGGTTTTCATCCACGCTGAGGCAGGCGCATGAAGAAGATCGTGCTGATCGAAGACGACGCGGATCTGTTCGCGTTGCTGCAAGTACAACTTCGAGAAAGAAGGCTATGCGTTTGCGGGGGCGCAGACCGGCAAGGGAGCGCTGGACCTCTGCCGCCGCGAGAAGCCGGACCTCATCATTCTCGACATCATGCTTCCCGATACCGACGGGCTGGAGATCTGCCGGGGATACGGGCGCACCCGGACCTGGCTCACGTTCCGGTGATCTTTCTGACCGCCAAGGGCTCCGAGACCGACCGCATCGTGGGACTGGAACTGGGGGCCAACGACTATATCGTCAAGCCCTTCTTCATCCGCGAATTGATCGCCAGGGTCAAGATCCAGTTTCGCGATAAGGCGGCCACGCCGAAGGTCCTGAAAGCGGGCTCGCTGGAACTGGACGGCACCAGCTACCACGTGCGGCTGGGCGGCAAGCCGGTGACTCTCACGGCCACCGAGTTCAAGCTGCTGGAATACCTGATGAGCCGGCCCGGCGCCGTCTTCAGCCGGGACCAGCTGCTGGATGCGGTGTGGGGCCCCGGGCGGTCGGTGACGAACCGCACCGTGGACGTCTACATCCTCCGGCTGCGCCAGAAGATCGAGGAGGACCCCGCCAATCCCAGGTACATCCACTCCGTCCGGGGCTTCGGATATTCCTTCTCGAGTGAACCCTTCGCCTGAATTCTTAACCGATGATTCACGCCGCTGTAACGCAGTTGTAACATTGCGTTCGCACAATGGGGGTGGAGAGTCACTGTGAAAACACTGAGCTTGTGGACCCTGCTGGTGGCGGCCGTCGTGCCCGCCAGCGCGCAACTTCTGATCAACGGCGCCGGCGCCACGTTCCCCTACCCGATCTACGCCAAGTGGTTCGACGAGTATCACAAGATCAACCCGAAGGCGCAGATCAACTACCAGTCGATCGGCTCCGGCGGCGGCATCCGGCAGTTGCAGGCCGGCACGGTCGATTTCGGCGCCTCCGACAGCCCCATGACGGACGAGCAGATGTCGCAAGTCGCGACGGCAAGGTGCTGCACTTCCCGACCGTGCTGGGCGCGGTGGTGCCGACCTACAACGTGCCCGGCGTCAAGCAGGAGCTGAACTTCACGCCCGAGGCTCTGGCCGGCATCTTCCTGGGAACGATCAAGAACTGGAACGACCCCGAACTGGCGCGCGCCAACCCGGGAGTTAAGCTTCCGGCGAGCGGCATCGTCGTGGTGCACCGCTCCGACGGCAGCGGCACCACCTTCGTCTGGACCGACTACCTGTCCAAGGCGAGCGCGGCGTGGAAGAGCAAGGTCGGCGCGGGAACGTCGGTGAAGTGGCCGGCCGGGCTGGGCGCGAAGGGCAACGAAGGCGTGGCGGGACTGGTGAAGCAGACGCCGAACTCGCATCGGCTACGTCGAGCTGGTCTACGCGATCCAGAACAAGATGCCCTACGGCAAGGTCCGCAACGCGGCCGGGAGCTTCGTGAAGGCCGATCTGAAGAGCGTGACCGCGGCGGCGGCCGGCGCGGCCACGATGCCGGACGATTTCCGGGTCTCGATCACCAACGCCGCCGGGCAAGGACGCCTATCCGATCGCGAGCTTCACCTGGCTGCTGGTGCCGGCCAAGATCCAGGACGCGCAGAAGCGCAAGATCATCACCGGATTTCCTGCGCTGGATGCTGGCCGACGGGCCAGAAGATGGCCGAGCCGCTGGGCTACGCGCCGCTGCCCAGGCCGTCGTCGACAAAGAGTTGAAGGCGATCGCCAGATCCAGTAGATGGCAGTGATCAGGCATGGATCGCTGGCGGAGCGCATTGCGCAGGCTCCGCAGCGGCGACGCGGTCGCCCACCTGGTCACGCTGGTCGTCGCCG
This sequence comes from Bryobacterales bacterium, assembly GCA_963744775.1. GTDB lineage: Bacteria > Acidobacteriota > Terriglobia > Bryobacterales > Bryobacteraceae > CAVUVG01. Next base: position 3,840 of record CAVUVG010000004.1, on the reverse strand, counting down.
TCCAGCGTCCTGCTGATCACGGTGCTGCTGGTGGTGGAGCTGTACGGCAGCTCCGCGCTTGTCGCGCCAGAAGTTCGGCTGGGGTTCCTGTTCATCGCGCGACTGGGACCCGGTCGCCGAGCAGTTCGGCGCGCTGCCGTTCATCTACGGCACCTGGTGACCTCGCTGCTGGCGCTGCTGATCGCGGTGCCGATGGGCGTGGGCGCGGCCATCTTCCTGGCCGAGCTGGCGCCGCCGCGGATTTCGGACGCGCTGACGTTCGTCGTGGAACTGCTGGCGGCGGTGCCCAGCGTCATCTACGGGCTGCTGGGGATCTTCGTGCTGGTGCCGCTGCTGCGCGAGCACGTCGAGCCGTTCCTGCAGCAGCACTTCGGGTTCCTGCCGCTCTTCCAGGGCCCGATGTACGGCGTGGGCATGCTGGCGGCGGGCCTGATTCTGGCGATCATGATCCTGCCGTTCATCGTCTCCATCTCGCGCGAGGCGCTGCTGGCCGTGCCGCGCGAGCAGCGCGAGGCGGCGCTGGCGCTGGGCGCGACGCGCTGGGAGGCGACCTGGCAGGTGGTGGTGCCCTACGCGCGGCTGGGGATCGTCGGCTCGGTCTTCCTGGCGCTGGCCCGCGCGCTGGGCGAGACCATGGCGGTCACCATGGTGATCGGCAACACGCCGCAGATCAGCGCCTCGCTGTTCGCGCCCGGGCTACTCGATCGCCGCGGTGATCGCCAACGAGTTCACCGAGGCCACCAGCGAGCTGCACGTCAGCGCGCTGATCGAACTGGGGCTGGTGCTGTTCGTGCTTGACCATCGTGATCAACGGCGTCGCGCGGCTGCTGATCGTGGCGACCACGCGGAAGGGGAGCGGCGCAGGGATGAACTGCCGCTACCTGTGGCGCAAGGCCGTCAACGCGGTTCATGCTCGGCATGACGGGGCTGTGCGCCCTGGTGACGGTCTCGGTGCTGTTCTTCATCCTGGGCTTCCTGGTCTGGAACGGCGGCGCGGGCGATCAACTGGGATTTCTTCACGCAGTTGCCCAAGCCGGTCGGCGAAGCCGGCGGCGGCATGGCGAACGCCATCGTCGGCAGCGCGAAGCTGCTGCTGCTGGCGGCGCTGATCGGCGTGCCGGTGGGATTCCTCGGCGGGCGTCTACCTGGCCGAGTTCGGCGGGCAGGACGATTCCCGTTCGTGGTCCGCTACACAGCCGACCTGCTGAACGGCGTGCCTCCATCGTGATCGGCATCTTCGCCTATGCGCGTGGTGGTGGTGCCGATGAAGCGCTTCTCGACGCTGGCCGGCGGCGTGGCGCTCGAGCCTGATGATGATTCCGATCACGGTGCGCACCACGGAGCAGTTTCTGCGCGCGGTGCCGCACATCGCTGCGCGAAGGCGCGCTGGCGCTGGGCGCGAGCAAGTGGCGGACGGTGGCGACGGTGGTGATCCCGGCCGCATCCGCGGCATCCTCACCGGCACGATGCTGGGCGTGGCCCGCGTGGCGGGCGAAACGGCGCCGCTGCTGTTCACCAGCTTCAGCAACCGGTTCTGGAGCCACGGGCTGGGACCAGCCCACGGCCTCGCTGCCGGTGATGATCTTCACCTACGCCATCTCGCCGTATGAGGACTGGCACCGGCAGGCCTGGGCGGCCGGGCTGGTGCTGCTGGCGCTGATGCTGGTGGCGAACATCGCCGCCCGCCTGATCCTGTCCGCCGAAGGCGGCCCGAAGCGCATGAACGTGACCACTGAGATCCGATCCATCCCGCTCAAGCCGACCGCCGTCTGCCGAGCCGACCAAGCTGCGCGTGTCGGGCCTGAACTTCTACTACGGCGCCAAGCAGGCGCTGCTACGACGTCAGCCTGGAGATTCCCGAGAAGCGCGTCACCGCGCTGATCGGGCCCTCCGGCTGCGGCAAGTCCACCTTCCTGCGCACGCTGAACCGGATGTACGAGACGGTGCGCAACGCGCGGGCCGAGGGCGAGGTGCTGCTGGACGGCGAGGACATCCTGGCGATGGACGTGGTGCGCCTGCGGCGCCGCGTGGGCATGGTGTTCCAGAAGTCCAACCCGTTCCCGAAGTCGATCTTCGACAACGTGGCCTACGGCCTGCGGGTCAACCGGCGGCATGAGCAGGGCGAGCTTGCGGGAGGCCGTCGAGCGCAGCCTGCGGCGCGCGGCGCTGTGGGACGAGGTGAAGGACAAGCTGCACGAGTCCGGCCTACGCGCTCTCCGGCGGCCAGCAGCAGCGGCTCTGCATCGCGCGCGCGCTGGCGGTGGACCCGGAGGTGCTGCTGCTGGACGAGCCGTGCTCGGCGCTCGACCCGATCGCCACCGCCAAGATCGAGGAGCTGATGTTCACGCTGAAGGACAACTGCACGATCGTCATCGTGACGCACAACATGCAGCAGGCGGCGCGCGTGGCCGAGTACACCGGCTTCTTCCTGCTGGGCAAGCTGATCGAGTTCGACCAGACCGAGATGATCTTCACCAAGCCGGCGCAGAAGGAGACCGAGGACTACATCACCGGGCGGTTCGGGTAGAGTGTGATGCCAGGGCGAACTTGCGCCACTTTGTAGAAGAACTCGAGGACCTGCAGAAGCGACTGCTCGAGATGGCGGGCCTGGTGGAGCTCGCCGTTCACGAGAGCGTGCTGTCGCTGACCGAGCGCGACGCAGAGCGCGGCGCAGCAGGTGCTGCGTGAACGAGGCGCGCATCAACCAGATGGAGATCCGCGATCGACGAGCTGGCCACGCGGCTGCTGGCGCTGCACCAGCCGATGGCGACGGACCTGCGGTTCCTCACCGCGGCCATCAAGATCAACAACGACCTGGAGCGCATGGGCGACCTGGCGGTCAACATCGCCGAGCGCGCCCTTTCGCTGATCGCGCAGCCGCCGGTGAAGCCGCTGATCGACATCCCGCGCATGGCGCGCCTGGCGGAATCCATGGTGCGCGAACGCTGGACTCCTTCGTCAAGCGCGACGCCGACCTGGCGCGCAGCGTCCTGCTCGCCGACGACGCCGTGGACGACCTGCGGGACGCGATCTGCCAGGAACTGGTCGGTTTCATGGAGCGCGACCCGTCCACGATCGCCCGCGCGCTGGATCTGATCCTCGTCGCGCGGAACCTGGAGCGCATCGCCGACCACGCGACCAATATCGCCGAGGACGTGCTCTTCCTGGTTCAAGGGCATCGACGTGCGGCACCACGCCGAGGAGCAACGCTGACATGACCGCCGGCAGCCCGATGTTCCGCAAGCTTCTGCTCAGGTCGCTGCTTGCTGATCCTGGTCACGGTCGCCGTCCTGGATTTCCTGCTTTCCGCGCTACACCGCGGAGCGCGAGACGCTGAACGCGGAAAGGCAGCTTGCGGCCCAGGCGCGGATTCTGTCGGGAGAACTGGCGCGCTCCGCGGCGCGGATCTGGCCGGCTGGGTCAGGGAAGCCAGCGGCAGGACGGGGTGCCGCTCACCGTCATCGACCCCTCCGGGGTACTGGCGGACTCCGAAGCACGACCCGGCGACGATGGAGAACCACGCGGGCCGGCCGGAGGTCGCGGAGGCCCTGCAGGGGCGGCAGGGCTCGGCGGTCCGGCGCAGCGCCACGTTGAAGCGCGACTGCTGTACCTGGCGCTGCCGCGTGCTGTTCAGGGGAGGGACGGCTGCGTGTTGAGGCTGGCGGTGCCGCTGGAACAGGTGGACGACGGCCGTCGCCGAGGTGCGCCTGCGAATTCTGGAGGTCTCCCTCGCCGCCGCTCTGTTGGCGCTGGCGGCCGGCTATTTCTTCTCGCGCTCGTTCAGCCGGCGGATCAGGCAAGTGCAGGTTTTCGCCGAAGGGCTGGTGAACGCGCGGTTCT
>CAVUVG010000003.1:0-124544 GCA_963744775.1 Bryobacterales bacterium | reverse complement strand
TCTCTATCATGAAATGGCAGTTTCCAGGCGCGGGAAGCGTTGTCTGCTTCCGCTCCGCCTGACCACTCTCCGAGACAACTCATATGATCAAGGTAGAAGGTCTGACCAAGCGGTACGGCCGCACCGTCGCCGTAGACAACATTTCCTTTGAAGTCGAGAAGGGCCAGATCGTCGGCTTCCTGGGGCCGAACGGCGCCGGGAAGACGACCACCATGCGGGTCCTCACCTGCTTCCTGCCGCCCACGCGCGGGTCGGCTGCAGGTGGCCGGTTTCGACGTCCTGGAGCAGCCCATGGAAGTAAAGAAGCGCATCGGCTACCTGCCCGAAACCCCGCCGCTGTACCCGGAGATGGAAGTCGATCGAGTACCTGACCTTCGTGGCGCGGCTCAAGGGCATCCCGAAGTCCGACCTCAGCGGGCGCGTGGATCAAGTCCTGGAGCGCTGCGCCATCGGCGACGTGCGCGACAAGCTGCTGGGCAAGCTCTCCAAGGGCTACCGGCAGCGCGTCGGCCTGGCCCAGGCGATCATCCACAACCCCGATGTGCTGATCCTCGACGAGCCCACCGCGGGCCTCGATCCCAAGCAGATCATCGAGACGCGCGAGCTCATCAAGAACGCTGGCGGGCGACCACACCATCATCCTCAGCACGCACATCCTGCCCGAAGTCGAGCAGACCTGCGAGCAGGTGATCATCATCAGCAAGGGCAAGCTGGTGGCGACCGACTCGGTCGAGAACCTGACGCGGCGGCTGCGGGGCTCCGAGAGCGTCGCGGTCGAAGTGGAGGGCCGCGACGCGCAGCCTCGATGCCGACCTGGTCCGGCAGCGCCTGGAGCAGGTGCCGGGCGTGAGCCGCGTGGTCCCCAAGGAGAGCGACGGCAAGCGCGGCGCCTTCGAGGTGGAGAGCCTGCAGGGGCGGACCATCCGCAGCGAGCCTGGCGCGCGCGGTGGTGGAGGGCGGCTGGAACCTGCACGAACTGCGGCCGGTGGCGTTCAGCCTGGAGGAGGTCTTCCTGCAATTGACGGCGACCGAGCAAGACGGCCGCCGCTGGAGGTGCGCAATGAGAAACATCTGGACCATTTATCGCAAGGAACTGAAGAGTTACTTCGCCTCCCCGATCGCCTACCTGCTGATGGCGGTGTTCGCCCTCATCTTCGGCTACTTCTTCTACGTGGCGACGGCCATCTTCGTGCAGCCGCGGCATGGAGTCGCAGATGATGGGCCGCGGCATGCCGATGGACATGAACGAGTGGGTGATCCGGCCGCTGCTGATGAACGTCAGCGTCATCGGGCTGTTCCTGATCCCCATGATCACCATGCGGCTGTTCGCCGAGGAGAAGCGCTCCGGCACCATCGAGCTGCTGATGACCTCGCCGGTGCGCGACATCGAGATCATCCTCGGCAAGTGGTTCGCCGCGGTGACGCTCTACGCCGGCATCCTGGCGCATCTCGGCGTTCAACCTGGTCTTCCTGTTCATCCACGGCAAGCCCGACTGGAGGCCGATCCTGGTCGGCTACCTGGGGCTGCTGCTGCAGGGAGGCGCGCTGCTGGCCATCGGCGCGTTCATCTCGACCATGACGCGCAACCAGATCATCGCCGGCGGCGGCACCTTCGCGGCCTGCCTGCTGCTGTGGGTGCTCGATTGGGTCAGTTCATACGAGACGGCCGCCTGGGCGCAAGGTGCTGTCGTACCTCTCCGTGGTGACGCACTTCGAGCCGTTCTCCAAGGGCGTTCTGGACACCAAGGACGTCGTCTTTTACCTTTCCGTGATCTTCTTCGGGTTGTTCCTGACGGCGCGATCCATGGAATCGCTGCGGTGGAGGGCTTAAGAGATGAAATTCGGCTGGCTGAAGGCACGACAAACCAAGTACACGGCCTACGTGATCGCTTATCTGGTGGTCATTCTGGCGATTCTGGCGGCGGTCAACTGGCTCGCCAACCGGCATAACAAGTCCTTCGACTCCACCGCCAACAAGCGGTTCAGCCTCTCCGATCAGACCGAGAAGGTGGTCAAGGGGCTCAAGCAGGACGTCAAGATCAGCTACTTCGACAGGACCAGCGAGTTCAGCCGCGGCGCGCGACCTGCTGGACCGCTACGACAACCTCTCCACGAAGCTGAGCGTGGATTACGTGGACCCGGACAAGAAGCCGCAGATCGCCAAAGCGGACGGCGTCCGCACCTACGGCACCATCTTCGTGCGAGGCCACGGCAAGCGGGAGGAGGCCAAGAGCCTGAGCGAAGAGGAAATCACCGGCGCGCTGATCCGCGCGCTGAAGAGCGGCCAGCGGACCGCCTGCGCGGTCACCGGCAGCGGCGAGCACAGCCTGGACGACACCGAGCGCACCGGCTACTCGTCGATCAAGGAGCTGCTGGAAAAGAACAACTACAAGACGCGCAGCATCTCGCTGCTCGAGAAAGCCGGAAGTGCCGAAGGACTGCACCGTCCTGATGGTGGGCGGCCCGCGCTTCGACTACGTCGAGCCGGCGTGAACGCCATCAAGTCCTACGTGGAAGCGGGCGGGCGCGCGCTGCTCATGCTCGATCCGCCGCTGAAGCTCGGCAAGGAAGACATCGCGACAACGCCGCGCTCGTCAAGCTGCTGGCAGGCTGGGGCGTGACGCTGAACAAGGACCTGGTGCTCGATACCAGCGGCATCGGCCAGATTTTCGGTTTGGGCCCGAGATGCCGCTGGTGACGACCTACGAGTCGCACGCGATCGTCCGCGAGATGAAGGAAGCCGCGACGGCCTTCCCGCTCGCGCGCAGCCTGGACGCCAAGTCCGCCGACAAGGCCACCGCCGAGAAGCTGTTCTCCACTTCGGCCAACAGCTTCGCGACCGACGAACCTGAGCTCGCGCGATCAGCATCGATCCGGCCACTGACAAGAAGGGGCCGCTCGCGCTGGCCGCCGCCGGCACCTACAATACCGGCAAGGAGGGCGCGCAGGGCCGCTTCGTGGTGGTCGGCTCCTCCGGCTGGGCGGCCAACAACATCCTGCCGTTCAACGGCAACCGCGACCTGTTCCTGAACATGATGAACTGGCTCTCTTCGGACGAGGATCTGATCTCGATCCGGCCGAAGGAGCCGGAGGACCGCCGCCTGTCGCTCAACCGCCGCCAGATGACGACGGTCTTCTACTCCAGCGTGATCGGCCTGCCGCTGCTCGTGATCCTCGCCGGCCTGGGCGTGTGGTGGCGGAGGAGATAGGCGATGCGGTTCCGCGGACTGCTGATCGCCGTGGTGGTGCTGGCCGCCCTGGGCGGCGGTGTCTATTGGTCCAACAAGGTCAAGAAGGCGGAGGAAGGCAAGCCGGCTGCCGGACGCCCCGCCGCAGATCCTCACCATCCCGGAGGCCCAGTTCCAGCGGATCGAGATCCGCAAGGCCGGCGGCGACCCCCTGGTGCTCCAGAAGAACGACTTCGGGCGCCTGGGAGATGCTCTCGCCCCCGCAACTGGCCCGTCGACCAGGATGCGGCGAACGGCGTTGTCACGACGCTGGCTTCCTTGAGCTTCCGGCCGTCTGGTCGAGGAGAAGGCCGCGGACCTGGGCCAGTTCGGCCTGGCCACGTCCGCCGCTCGAAGTCACCATCGGCCGCAAGGACGGCAAGACGCAGAAGCTGCTCGTGGGCGACGAGAGCCCGGCCGGCGGAGGCAGCTTCGCCAAGCTGGACGGAGACCCGCGGGTCTTCACCATCGCCTCGCTACAACAAGTCCGAGCCTCGACAAGACGCCCAGGGACCTCCGCGACAAGCGGCTGCTGACCTTCGATTCGGAGAAGCTGGCCGCGCTTGGAATTGGTCGCCAAGGGCCAGACCATCGAGTTCGGCAAGAACAGCCAGAACGAGTGGCAGATCATCAAGCCGCAGCCGCTCCGGGCCGACGGCGGCCAGGTCGAGGAACTCGTCCGCAAGCTGAAAGAAGCCAAGATGGACACCTCGGTCACGGCGGAGGACGAGAAGAAGGCGGCCTGCGGCCTTCGCCGGCTGCGACTCCGGTCGGCGACGGCGCAGAGCCACCGATGCCGCCGGCACGCAGCAGATCGAGGTGCGCAAGGACAAAGACAAGAACTACTACGCGCGCAGCAGTGTTGTCGAGGGAGTTCACAAGGTTGCCGAGCGACCTCGGCGAAGGCCTGGACAAGAGCCTCGACGATTTCCGCAACAAGAAGCTGTTCGACTTCGGCTTCAACGATCCGGCCAAAGTCGAGATCCGCGACGGCGCCAAGCAGGCGGCCTACCAGAAGCTGCCGGACAAGTGGATGTCCGGGTCCGACGCAGATGGACGCCACCACGGTCAACGCCGTGGTGGACAAGCTGCGCGACCTCACGGCCACCAAGTTCGTGGATCGGCGGCTTCACCACGCCCGTCTTCGAGGCGACCGTCACCTCCAACGAAGGCAAGCGGGTCGAGAAGGTGCTCATCTCCAAGCAGGGCGCGAGCTGCTTCGCCAGGCGCGAGAACGAGCCGTCCGTCTATCGAGCTGGACGCCCAAGCCGTGGAGGATCTTCAGAAGGCGGCGGCCGAGGTGAAGGCGTACCAGACGCCTAAGCCGGACACGAAGAAGAAGTGATCGCTACGGGGTGCCCGCTGCCGGCGGGGATCCACGCTCTTCGCCTGCCGCCACAGGCGTTCCAGGTCGTAGTAGACCCGGGCCTTCTCCGAGAAGATGTGGACCATGAAATCGCCGTAGTCCGCCAGTATCCACTCGGCGTGGTCGTAGCCTTCCAGTGTTGCAGCGGCGCCCGTCCCTCTGCCTTGAGCTGGCAGGCGTCACTTCGTCGCTGATGGCCTGGATCTGGCGCGAGTTCGAGCCGGTGCAGATGACGAAATAGTCGGTGAAACGAGGTGATTTCCTGCAGGTCCAGGACGCGAATGTCGACAGGCTTTCTTGGATTCGGCGGCACGGACGGCCACGGCCCATGCTTCAGCGATTCAGACTGGTCTGTTCGTTCTGGCTCTTCGCTCTCCTCAGCGTCAACTCCTGACTGGTATCGTACTACAATCGAAGCCTTGGAGCAGCCTTGCGCGTCTTGATTTCGGAAGACCAGATCCAGGCCCGCGTTCGCGAGCTCGGCCGCGCAGATCGACGCCGACTATCCGGAAGGCCCCATCTGCCTGGTCGCCATCCTGAAGGGCGCGTGCTTCTTCCTGGCCGACCTGGCGCGGGCGCTGAAGCGTCCGGTCGCGCATCGACTTCATCGGCATTTCCAGTTACGGCCAGGGCCGGACCACTTCGGGCGAGGTGAAGCTGACCAAAGACCTCGACGTCTCCATCGAAGGCGCCGACGTGCTGGTGGTCGAAGACATCGTCGACAGCGGCGTCACGCTCAACTACCTGATGCATCGTGCTCGGCAGCGCAAGCCGCGCACGCTGCGCGTGGCGGCCCTGCTCGACAAGCCGGCGCGGCGCATCCAGCCGGTCGAGTTGCGCTACGTTGGCTTCCAGATCCCGGACGTTTTCGTCGTCGGCTACGGGCTGGACTACGCCGAAGACTACCGCAACCTGCGGGATATCTGCGTGCTGCACTCATGCCATGAAGCCCCATCCTTCGCGCCAAGGAGAACCAGTGATTCAATTTGATTCCGCCTCCGATCCAGCGCGCTGTTTGAGAGCACACTCGAGTTCGCCGCAACGGCCAGGTGAAGCGCCTGGTCGAGCACCACCCCGATTTCTATCCGATGTACACGCACCAGGGGCGCTGGAAGCACGACCTGCCGGCCTGGACGCGTTGGTGCGACGGGTTTCTGCCCGGCATGATGTGGATCTTCCAGGCGCGGCAGGCCCAGGGCAGCGCCGAGGCCCAGTACTGGCTGGACCAGGCCATCCGCTACTGCCGGCCGCTGGAGCCAAGGCAAGTTCGACAGGGAGGTTCACGATCTCGGTTTCATCTTCATGTCGACCTACTACCGCTGGCTCCAGCTCACTGGCGACAGCAGCCTTGCGCGACGTGCTGATCCAGGCCGGCCGGACGATGTCCCTCCGCTTTCGCGAGAAAGGCCAGTACCTGCGATCGTTCGTCTCGGAGGACTCCTTGTTCATCGACATCATGATGAATGTGGGCATCATTTTCTACGCCGCCATCGAGACCGGCGACCCGGCGCTGATGGACATCGCCATGCGGCACTGCCTGACCACCCGCCGGGTCATCGTGCGCGGCGATGGTTCCACGTCGCACGAGGGACTTTTCGATCTGGAGACCGGAGAGTTCCTGAAGCAGACCACGCTCCAGGGTTACCGCGGCGACTCCTGCTGGTCGCGCGGGCTGGCGTGGGCGCTGTACGGCTTCGGCACATGCTATGGCTACACCCGCGATGCCCGTTTCCTGCGCACCGCCGAGGCCTGCGCGGACTTCTACATCGCGCACACGCCCTCGGATGGAGTTCCGCCATGGGATTACGACGCGCCGCCGGAGAGCCGGAAACTGCTCGACACATCGGCCGCCGCCATCGCCGCGGGCGGGCTCCTGCAACTGTCGGGGATGCTGCCCGACCCGGCCAAAGCGCAGTTTTACCGCTGGGTCGCGTTGCGCGTCTTGAGAACGCTGTGTGAGAAGCATGCGGCACAGGCGGATCCGGACTGGGAGGGAATTCTGAAGGGCGGCGTTTATCACCTCCACAAGGGGCTGGGGGTTGACGAATCCGTCATGTGGGGCGAGTATTTTTTCGTGGAAGCGCTGGACAAAGCGTCGCGGCTGTGATGGCGCCGCTTCGTCTTGACTTGCTCCCAACAGGTTGATATTATTGCCCATCGCAGTGGTGCATGGTGCATTGCGCTATGCGCAACGCCGTTGCGGCCCGGGAATGGTCAGGGGAGGTGGGAACTCTTATGGCATCAAGACATCAAGGCTCACGGATGCGTCTGTTTGCGGCGGCCGGGTTGGCTGTGCTGCTCGCCAGTTTCGTGATCCTGCATGGAGCGCCCCCCGCGCCGAAGCAGCCCTACACCACCTGGAGCGACTACGGCGGAGGAGCGGACGGCATGCAGTACTCCGCTCTAAAGCAGATCAACAAGTCGAATGTGAACCGGCTCGAGCTGGCCTGGTTCTACCAGGTCCCCGGCCCGACCAACAGGTTCGGCTTCAATCCCGTAATCGTCGACAGCCTCATGTACGTGATGGGGAAGGAGAGCGCGATTGTGGCTCTCGACGCGGTGACGGGAAAGGAAGTCTGGTCACATCCCGTACAGGGACGCCCCACCGACCGCGGAATCAACTATTGGGAGAGCAAGGACCGCTCCGACCGGAGGCTCTTGTTCGTGGCCGGTAGTTTCCTGCAAGCCATTGACGCGCGTACCGGTGCTCCCATCAAGTCGTTTGGCAAGGACGGCCTGGTCCCTTTCACAGATGCGGTCCCACGCGCCAACCCGACCGGCACTCCCGGCCACATCTTCGAGGACCTGATCCTGTTGGGCTCAGTGACAGGCGAGGGTTACGGTTCATCCCTGGGCTACCTTCGCGCGTATAACGTGGTTACGGGCAAACTGGCCTGGATTTTCCGCACTCTCCCAGTGCCGGGCGACTACGGGTATGAGACCTGGCCCAAAGAGGCTTACAAGTATGTCGGCGGAGCCAATACCTGGGGCGAAATCTCCATCGACGAGAAGCGCGGCATTGTCTACTTTCCGACCGGTTCCGCAACCTACGATTTCTACGGCGCCGACCGCATCGGGGCCAACCTGTTCGCCGATTGCCTGTTGGCGATTGATGCGCGCACCGGGAAGCGGCTTTGGCACTTCCAGGCGGTACACCACAACATCTGGGACTACGACCTGTGCGTCAGCCCCAAGCTCATGACGGTGCGCCACAAGGGCAAGATGGTAGACGTGGTGGCGCAAGGCACGAAATTCGGCTTCCTGTATGTGTTCAACCGGGTGACAGGCGAGCCGCTGTGGCCGATCGAGGAACGTCCGGTTCCCAAGAGCGACGTGCCCGGAGAAGAGACTTATCCAACCCAGCCTTTCCCAACCTGGCCGCCGCCGTTCGCGCGCCAGAAGTTCACGGCCGAAGATATTAATCCTTACGTCGATCCTGAAGAAAGAGCGAAGCTGCGCGAGATTGTCCTGAACGCCCGGAACGAGGGCTTGTTTACCCCGCTGAGCGAACGGGGCACGATCGACATGCCCGGTGAACTGGGGGGCAACAACTGGGGCGGTACGGCCGGAGATCCCGAGACTGGGATGCTATACGTTCGGACCATCGACGCACCGACACGGCCCGTCATGTCGCAGAGAGCCCGGGTGCGGACACCGGAGGGCGCGACTCCCGCGCAAGTGGGCCGCTCGGTATACGCCCAGCACTGCGAATCTTGTCACGGCGTGGACCTGAACGGCGTGACTTCTCCCAAGGAGCTCGGCGCTGACCGCTTCAAAGAGGTCATGAGGACCGGGACAGCACGAATGCCGGCCTACTCGGAAACCACGATCACGCCGCAGCAGATGGACGCGTTGATGATCTACATCCTCAATCCGGCCGCCGGTGCGCCGCCCCGGGGCCGAGGCGGCTCGCCTCCTCCCCCGCCGCCCCCCGGTCAAACCCGCTACTACACGGGTTACAACACCTGGAATGCCAGTAACGGGCTCCCCGTGATCGGACCTCCATGGTCCGAGATCGTGGCCTACAATCTCGGCGAAGGAACGATTAAGTGGCGAATTCCTTTCGGCGTCGTCCCATCTTTGGCGGCCAAGGGGATCAAGAACACGGGCAGCTACCATCCGACCAGAAACGGGTTGGTGGTGACCGCCGGCGGTTTGCTCATCGCGGGGACGTTCTCCGACCGCACCTTGCACGTCTACGACAAGGACAACGGGAAAATCCTTTGGGAGAAGGAGATAGAATCGGGTCCCGAGGGCATCCCGTCGGTGTATCAGGCCGGCGGACGGCAGTACATCGTCTTCGCGGCCAGGACCGGCCGGATATTCGATAATATTGGACGCGAGTCGGCGGCCTGGACACCGGGCAAACCCGAAGCCCAGGGCTACTACGTTTTCACCCTGAAGAAGTGACCATAACGATATTGAAGGAGGAATTATGAAACTGAAGGGCAAAGTAGGTCTTGTCACAGGAGCCAGCCGTGGCATTGGACGGGGAATCGCGGAAGTATTCGCAGAGGAGGGTGCCGACGTTGTCGTGAACTACGTTGCCAGCGCGAAGGCGGCCGAAGAAGTCGCCGAGGGGATCCGGGCCAAGGGCCGTCGCGCGATTGCGGTCAAGGCCGATGTGCCGAACCGGGCCGAGGTCGAGGCCATGTTCGACCGGGCGTGGAAGGAACTCGGGCCCATCGACATTCTCGTAAACAACGCCGGGATCGAGACCATCGTGCCGTTTCTCGATTTGACTGACGAGCAGTGGACGCGTCTGGTCGACGTGAATCTCCGGAGCGTTTGGCTCTGCTCGCAGGTTTTCTGCCGCCGTCTGGTGGCGGAAGGCCGCAAGGGAGTCATCATCAACATCGGTTCGGTTCAGGCTGCCAAGTCCATGCCAGGGCGCACGCACTACGCGCCCACGAAATTAGGGATGGAGGCGTTGACGCGCAATATTTCCGCTGAGATGATGCCGTACGGCATCCGCGTGAACTGCGTGCATCCCGGCTTGATCGAGACCGACATGGTGGACTGGGTCATGAAGCGGCCGGACCTGTTGCCGGGCATCCTGGCTCAGATCTCGATGGGCAGGGCCGGGCAACCTCGCGAGATCGGCACGGTGGTTGCCTTCTTCGCCTCCGAGGAAGCCAGCTACGTGACCGGCCAGTCGCTCCACGTCGAAGGCGGCTGGATTATGAAGTAGTCGGGCGCAGTCTTCGATAGTATCGATGGCAGGAGGTTCGCATGGACTATCAGATCAAGGGCCAGTATGCGTTTGTGACCGCCGGCGCCCACGGGATAGGGGAAGCCATTGCGAACCTCCTGACTCAAGAAGGTGCGGAGGTATTGGTCGCGGACCAGGACGAAGCCGCTCTGCGGGAGAAGGGGAAGGCCTGGAAAGGGACGTTCACCGCGGACCTCGCCACCGCGGCAGGAATGGATGCCGCGATCGCATACGTGCTGCGCACGTTTGGGAGAGCGCCCGACATCCTGATCAATAACCTGGGCCTGGCGGACCCCGCGCCGTTCGAGGATCTTTCCGACGAGATGTGGGCCCGCGCATTCCAGATCAACCTCATGGGATGCGTGCGAACCTGCCGGGCGCTCCTGCCCCTGATGGCGGCCGCCGGGTCGGGTTCGGTCGTCAACATCTCCTCCGACCTTGCCAAACAGCCCGAGGCGATGCCGATGGATTACGGGGCTCTGCAAGAGCGGGGTTCTCTATCTGACCAAAGGATTGGCGAAGCAATACGCTCCGCGCGTCCGCGTGAACGCAGTCACGCCCGGGCCGATCTGGACGAGGCTTTTCTCGCGCCCCGGCGGGATCGCCGACCAGCTCGCCGTGCAGTACGGACTGGACCGGGACGCCGCCGTGAAACGATTCCTGGAAGACCGGCAGATGCCGCTGGGGATCGGGCAGCCGGAGGATGTCGCGCACGCCGTCGTGTTCCTCGCCTCGCCTCTCGCCAAGTTCATCACCGGCGCGAACCTCGACATCGGGGGAACGCTGCGCGGCCTGATCTAGTCTAAAGCCCTCGCTTGCACTTCGGCTCGTTTTGCGCTAATCTTGCGGCGTGGAGATGTCGGCCAACACAGTTCGTAGTGCAACCAACCGGCTCATCTCGCGGCTGTTTGACCTCTCCACCATCCTGGTTGTCCTGGTAGCGGTAGTTATTATTGGGGTCACCGTAGGCGGCCCCGCCTGAGAGGCCCTGAAGAAGATTTTCAAGGGCCACTGGCGGGGCAGACAGCCTCAGCCGGTGGCCTTTTTTGCTATTGGGGCAAGCTGGATTCGCATCAGCCCCGAAGCCAATGACTGAGGAGAATGTCGATGATGCCGAACTTGATGAGCGGCGCAAGAATGTTGCTGGAGTGTTTGGCTCGGGAAGGCGCCGAGTGCATCTTCGGATACCCGGGCGGCGTCACACTTCCTTTCTATGACGCCATGTACGAGCATCCCATCCGGCACGTGCTGGTACGCCACGAGGAGAACGCCTGCTTCGCCGCCCAGGGCTACGCCATGGCCACGGGCAAGGTGGGCGTCTGCTGCGCCACCTCGGGTCCCGGGCGCCACCAACCTGGTCACCGGTCTGGTCAACGCCCTGATGGACTCCACTCCCATCGTCGCCATCACCGGGCAGGTTGCCACCAAGCTGATCGGAAGCGATGCCTTCCAGGAGGCCGACACCTTCGGCATCACCCGTTCCTGCACCAAGCACAACTACCTGGTCAAGAACCTGGCGGACCTGCCTCAGATCATGCACGAGGCGTTCTACATCGCCGGCACCGGCCGCCCCGGCCCCGTGCTCGTCGACATTCCCAAGGACGTCTTCCAGGGCCAGGCGCGCTACACGCCGGTCTCCTCGATCCACCTGCCGGGCTACAAGGTTTACACCGAAGGGCACACCGGCCAGATCCGCCGCGCCGCGCAGATGATCTGGGAAGCGCAGCGGCCCATGGTCTACGCCGGTGGCGGCATCGTCGCCTCCGGAGCCTCCGCCGAATTGCGGACGCTGGTGGAGACCGCCGACCTGCCCGCCGTCTGCACCCTCATGGGCCTGGGCGCGCTGCCGGCCGACCACCCCAACTTCATCAGCATGCCCGGCATGCACGGCAGCTACGCCGCCAACATGGGCCTGACGCACACGCGATCTCATCATCGCCCTCGGCGTCCGCTTCGACGACCGGGTCACCGGCCGGCTCTCCATCTTCGCGCCGCACGCCAAGGTGATCCACGTCGATATCGATCCGTCCGAAATCGGCAAGAACCGCGTCCCGGACCTCCCCATCGTCGGCGACGCCCGGCGCGTTCTCGAGAAGCTGAACAAGTTCCTGCTCGAGACCAACCCCGCCATGGCCGAAGCCAACGCCGCCGCCCGCCAGGCCTGGTGGCGGCAGGTCCGGCAGTGGCAGGAGGAGCACCCTCTGGCCCCCGCCATCTCCGTCTTCGGAGATCAAGCCGCAGCAGCGTGATGGCCGAGATCGACCGCCTCTCCGGCGGCCAGGCCATCGTCGCCTCCGACGTCGGCCAGCACCAGATGTGGGCCGCCCAGTTCATCCGCTTCAATGAGCCGCGCCTGTGGCTCAACTCCGGCGGGCTGGGCTCCATGGGCTTCGGCCTGCCCGCCGCCATTGGCGCGCAGTTCGCCCGCCCCGACAAGCTGGTCTTCGCCGTCGTGGGCGACGGCGGTTTCCAGATGTCCATCCCGGAGCTGGCCACCCTGGTCAACTACGGTCTGCCCGGTCAAGATCGTGATCGTGAACAACGGCTACCTCGGGATGGTGCGCCAGTGGCAGGAGCTCTTCTACAACAACCGGCTCTGCTCGGTGGAACTGGACACCTTCCCCGACGCGGAGAAACTCGCCGGCGCCTACGGCTTCAAGGGCCGGACCATCGAGCAGCCCGCACGAACTGGCCCCCGCGCTGCAGGCAGGCCGTCGACGAGCCCGGCCCCTACCTGCTCAACGTCAAGGTCTCCCCGCCGGAGAACGTCTACCCCATGGTGCCCGGCCGGCAGCGCCATCAATGAAATGGTGCTCGGCCCGCCCCAGCCGGTGCCGGTGCCAAAGTAGAAGGAGGATCGAACCGGCATGCTACAAGTCATTTCACTGCTGGTTGAAAACAAGCCCGGCGCGCTGATGCGCATCACCGGCGTGCTCACCGCCCGGGGCTACAACATCGAGAGCCTGACGGTCGCCCGTACTCTCGATCCCGACCTTTCCCACATGACCATCGTGTCGACGTCGATGCCAGCCTCCGCAGCCTGGTCATCAAGCAGATGAACAAGCTCATCAACGTGCTGCAGGCCACCGACCTCACCGACAGCCGCGCCGTGGTCCGCGAGATGGTCCTGATCCGGATCCGGCGCCGATCGACAAGCGCACCGCTATCCTGAAAGAAGCGGAGATTTTCGGCGCCCGCGTCATCGACTCTTCGGTCGAGGGTTTCGCCCTGGAGGCCACCGGCGATCCGGAGAAGCTCGACGAATTCATCGATATCATGCGGAGTTACGGCGAATTTGAGGTAACCCGCTCCGGGCCGGGTCGCCATGTCGCTGGAGGGCAAGAAGCCCCGCCTTTCGCCTCCCGTCCCCACCCGCGACGAAGCTGAAAAACTTGAACAGAAGAATGGAGTCATCAATGGCTAAACGCTACTACGAAAAAGATGGAGATCTGTACAACCTGAAGGGCCGCACCGTGGCCATCATCGGCTACGGCAGCCAGGGCCACGCGCATGCTCTCAACCTGCGCGACTCCGGCGTCGAGGTGATCGTTTCGGAACTGCCGGGCACGCCCAACTGGGCCAAGGCGGAAGCCGCCGGCCTGCGCGTCGTGGACGCTGCCGAGGCCGCCAAGGCCGCCAGCATCATCATGATCCTGGTCGCCGATCATCACCAGGCCGACCTCTACAAGAACTCCATCGCCCCCCACATGGGCCCGGGCAAGACCCTGATGTTCGCCCACGGCTTCAATATCCACTTCGGCCAGATCGTCCCGCCCGCCGGACGTGGACGTCTCGATGATCGCCCCCAAGGCGCCCGGCCACCGCGTGCGCGAGCTGTTCACCGAAGGCGTGGGAGTCCCCGCGCTGGTCGCCGTCCACCAGGACGCCTCCGGAAAGGCGCTCGAGACGGCCCTGGCCTACGCGCTGGCCCTGGGCTGCCTCAAGGCCGGCGTGATCGAAACCACCTTCAAGGAAGAGACCGAAAGCGACCTGTTCGGCGAGCAGGCGGTCCTGTGCGGCGGCGTCAGCGAGTTGATCCGCGCCGGATTCGAGACCCTCGTCGAAGCCGGCTACGCCCCCGAGATCGCCTACTTCGAGTGCCTGCACGAGCTGAAGCTCATCGTGGACCTGATTCAGGAGGGCGGCCTGGGCTACATGCGCTTCTCCGTCTCCGACACCGCCGAGTACGGCGACTACACCCGCGGCCCGCGCATCATCAACGAGCAGACCCGCCAGGAGATGAACAAGATCCTCGCCGAAATCCAGTCCGGCCAGTTCGCCAAGGAATGGATCGACGAGAACAAGAGCGGCCGCAAGAACTTCCTCGCCATGCGCGAAGCGGCGCGCCACCAGCCTGTCGAGGAAGTCGGCCGTGAGCTGCGCGACATGATGCCGTTTCTGAAGAAGAAGAAGGAAGCCGGCGTACCGGAAGAGCAGCCTGCCGGTACGCAGCATGAAGATCTTCACCCTGGATACGACCCTACGAGACGGCACGCAAGGCGAGGCCGTCTCGTTCACGGTGGATGACAAGCTGGCCATCGCCCAGAAGCTGGATGAGCTGGGCATAGACTACGTCGAAGGCGGCTGGCCGGGCTCCAATCCCAGGGACAAAGAGTTCTTCGCCCGCGCGCGGGACCTCAAGCTCAAGCATGCCCGGCTGACCGCCTTCGGCTCCACCCGCTTCGCCAAGAACCCCGTCGATCGCGACCCCAACGTGCGCGCGCTGCTCGAAGCGGGCACGCCCGTCATCTCCATCTTCGGCAAGACCTGGGACCTCCACACCCAGCGCGCCCTCGGCATCACCGAGGAAGAGAACCTCGTGCTCATTTCCGAGACCGTCCAGCAGCTCAAGGATCACGGCAAGGAGGTCATCTTCGACGCCGAGCACTTCTTCGACGGCTACCGCTCCAGCCCGGCTTTCGCCCTCCGGGCGCTGGAGGCCGCCAAGAACGCCGGCGCGGATGTGCTTTGCCTCTGCGACACCAACGGCGGCACGCTCACCAACCAGCTCGCTGAAATCGTCGCCGAGGTCCGCAAGCGTTTTGACGGCGTCCTCGGCATCCACTGCCACAACGACTCCGATGTCGCCGTCGCCAACACCATCGCCGCCGTCGAGCATGGCGCCACCCACGTCCAGGGCTGCATCAACGGCTATGGGGAACGCTGCGGAAACGCCAACCTCTGCTCCGTCATCGCCAATCTCGAGCTGAAGCTCGGCCACACCATCATCGGCCGGAAAACCTGCCGAACCTGACCACCGTGGCCCGCTTCGTCGCCGAACTCGCCAATCTGCCGCTGCGCAACGAGCAGCCCTACGTCGGCCACAGCGCGTTCGCTCACAAGGGCGGCGTCCACGTCAGCGCGGTCCTGAAGGATCCCGCGACCTACGAGCACGTTCCTCCCGAGACCGTCGGCAACCGCCAGCGGGTTTTGCTCAGCGACCTCTCCGGCCGCGCCAACATCCTCTACAAGCTCAAGCAGCACGGCATCGCCGACCGGCTGAGCGAAGAAGCCCGCCGCGAACTGCTCGAACGGATCAAGCACCTGGAATTCCTGGGCTACGAGCTGGAGGCCGCCGAAGGCACCTTCGAGCTGCTGGTCCGCGAAGCCCTGCACCCGGGCCTGCACTTCTTCGACTTGGTCGACTTCGATGTATCCACCAAGATGACCGGCTCCAAGGGCTCCAAGACCACCGCCGCCGTCACCGTCAAGGCGCAGGACGGCGTGCATTCGGCGACCGCCACCGGTAACGGTCCCGTCAATGCGCTGGACCTCTGCCTGCGGCAGTGTCTTTCTTCGCTCTACCCGTCCATCTCAATGTCCGCCTGCTCGACTACAAAGTCCGCGTCCTGGAGCCGAAGAAGGGGACCGCCGCCAAGGTGCGCGTTCTCATCGAGTGGTCGGACCACCGCCGCAGTTGGGCCACGGTCGGCGTCTCGGAGAATGTGATCGAAGCCAGTTGGCATGCCCTGGTGGACGCCATCCGGCTGGAGTTGATGCGCCTGGTCGAGAAGGATGAGACCATTGAGAAGGCGGTCGAGGACTACTGCTGGGGCGTCTGAGCTGCTGGTTCCCGGCGCCACAGTACCCTGCGCTAAGATATGCGCTTCTTGCGCCTGCGTTCCCCGAGTCTCCCGCGTCCTTCTGGTGGAGAGCGGCTCGCGCCACCTGCTCGAAGGCCGTGGTCCCCCATCTCCGGGACTACTTCGGGAGCGAAGTTCCTTCGATTTGGTCACCTGCTACGCGGGTCTGCCTGCGGGTCTGCGGGACGACTCCGGCCGTCTACCACATCCACGATTACCGCGGCCGCGAAGGCCGCCGGCGGCTCTATCGGGATCTTCTGGCTCGCCGCGCCTCGGTCCTGGTCATCATCTGCTCCGGCGAGCCCATCATGACCAAGTGGAAATGGGCGCTGGCTCTGCGCCTGCCCGTCAAGGTGCTCGTCGTCAACGAGAATGGCGACTTCTTCTGGTTCGACCGCAGCAACTGGCGGACCATCCGGCACTTCGTCCTGTTTCGCGCCGGCCTGTCGGGCGGCGACGCCGTGCGCACCATCGGCCGCATTTTGGTCTTCCCGCTCACTCTGGCATTTCTTCTGCTCTACGCGGCGGTGATCCATCTCCGCAGAAAGGTACGCAGATGAAAGCAATTCAGGTTCACGCGCCCGGCGGCCCGGAGCAGTTGCAGCTGGTGGATATCCCTGCCCCGCGCCCGGCCCCGGCCAGGTGCTGGTTAAGATCGCGGCCATCGGCGTCAACTACATCGACATTTACTTCCGGACCGGCCTGTACAAGTCCGACCTCCCGATCGCCATAGGCATGGAGGCCGCCGGCGTCGTCGAGGCGGTCGGCCCCGATGTGACGGACGTCGCCGCGGGCGACCGGGTGGCCTACTGCATGGCGCGCGGCTCCTACGCCGAGTACGCCGTGGTCCCCGCCTGGCAACTGGTCAAGATGCCCGGCGGGACTGGACTTCCGACCGCCGCCGCCGCCCTGCTGCAGGGCATGACGGCCCACTACCTGACGCACTCCACCTTCCCGCTGAGCGCGCGGACACGGCCCTGGTCCACGCCGCCGCCGGCGGCACCGGCCTGCTGCTCGTCCAGATGGCCAAGATGCGCGGCGCGCGCGTCATCGGCACCGCCTCCACCGAGGCCAAGGCCGCCCTGGCCCGCGAGGCCGGCGCGGACGAGGTCATCCTGTACACCGAGCAGGATTTCGAGGCCGAGGCGAAGCGGCTCACCGGCGGCCGCGGCGTGGATGTGGTCTACGACTCGGTGGGCGCGTCCACGTTCCTGAAGAGCCTGAACTCGCTGCGCCCGCGCGGCATGATGGTCTCCTTCGGCAACGCCAGCGGCCCCGTCCCCGCCGTCGAGCCGCTGCTGCTCAGCCAGAAAGGCTCGCTCTTCCTGACGCGGCCGACCCTGGCCAACTACACCGCCACTCGCGAGGAACTGCACTGGCGCGCCGGCGACGTGCTGAACTGGATCGCCGCCGGCCAGCTGAAGATCCGCATCCACCGGACCTACCGGCTGGCGGAGGCGCCCAGGCCCACCGCGACCTCGAGAGCCGCGCGACTTCCGGCAAGCTCCTGCTGATCCTGTGACCGCAAGCCGAATACGCCCAGCGCCGCGGCCGCGCGGCACGGCGCTCGCCGGGCACAAGCTCGACGCGCTGCTCGTCTCCTCGCCGGCCAACATCCGCTACCTCTCCGGCTTCACGGGCAGCAACGCTCTTCTGCTGCTGCTCCGGCCGAGCAAGCCGTGCTCTTCACCGACCCGCGCTACGAGCTCCAGGCCGCCGACGAGACCGACTGCGACGGTGCGCGTCGAGCGGGGCTCGCTTTTCCTGGCCGCCGCGAAGTGGCTCGCCGGCGAAGCCATCCGCCGCCTCGGCTTCGAGACAGACCGCACCTGTCGCACGAGGCGTTCCTCGCCCTGGAAGAGCGCCTGCCCGCGGCGTCCGTCTGACGCCCGCCGCGGGCCTGGTCGAGACCCTGCGCATGGTCAAGTCGCCGGCGGAGATCGACCTGATCCGCCGCTCCGTCATGCTCAACTTCCGAGGCTTCGCCGCAGACCCTGCGCCTGGTCCGCCCCGGGATCACCGAAGCTGGACCTGGCGGCCGAACTGGACTACCGCATGCGCAAGCTGGGCGCCGAGAAGCCGGCCTTCGAGACCATCGTCGCCTCCGGCCCCCGCTCCGCCTTTCCGCACGCCAGCCCGACCTCCAAAGCTCTGGCCGCAATGAGTTACTCTTGATAGATATGGGCGCCATGCGGGACGGCTACGCCAGCGACATGACCCGCATGGTCTTCCTGGGGCGGCCCGGCGCCAAGGTCCGAACGGCATGTACCAGGCGGTGCTGGAGGCCCAACTCGCCGCCCTCGCCGCGGTCCGGGAGGGCGTCACGGCCGAAGCGGTTGACCGCGCCGCGCGGCGGGTGCTGAGAGCCCATGGTCTGGACCGGGCTTTCGTCCACTCCACCGGCCACGGGCTGGGCCTGGAGATCCACGAGCCGCCGCGGCTGGGCCGGGCGAGAAGACCCGGCTGCAGGCGGGAATGGCAATCACCATCGAGCCTGGCGTATACTTGCAGGAGTTCGGAGGAATCCGGATCGAAGACACCGTGGTGGTCACGCGGAACGGGTGCGAGATCCTCACTCCGACCTCCAAGGAACTGTTGACAATCTGAGCCGAGATCGGCAGTCCAATCATCCATGACAATCGAAGAGATTCGCGAACTGATCGAGGTGGTAACGGAAACCGGCGTGGCGGAACTGGAGGTGCAGCGCGGCGAGAACCGCGTCCGCATCGTGCGGGCGCCCTCGCCAGGCTGTTCAGCACGTCGTGGTGCCGGCGGTGACCTCTCCGCCTGTCGGCCCACTGCCCAGACCAGCGGGCAGCGCCGCCGCCGCCGAGCCCCGGCGCCCGCGCCCGCACCCGCGATGGACCCGCCCTGGTGGCCGTCAAGTCCCCCATCGTCGGCACCTTTTATGAAGCCCCGTCGCCCGGCGCGCCGCCGTTCGTCAAGGTCGGCGACACGGTGCAGGTCGGGCCAGGTGCTCTGCATCATCGAGTCGATGAAGCTCATGAACGAGATCGAGGCGGAAATCGCCGGCGTCATCGTCAGCAAGCTGGTCGCCAACGCACAGCCCGTCGAGTACGGCGAGGCGCTGTTCACCATCCGCCTCGCCTGATCCGCGCTAGAGCCGATCGGACCTATGTTTCGAAAGATCCTCATCGCCAACCGCGGCGAAATCGCCCTGCGCGTCATCTGCGCCTGCAAGGAGCTGGGCATCAAGACCGTCGCCGTCTACTCGGAGGCGGACCGCCACAGCCTGCACGTGCGCTTCGCCGACGAGGCCGTCTGCATCGGCCCGGCCAAGAGCGCCCGCAGCTACCTGGACATCCCGTCCGTCATCAGCGCGGCCGAAATCACCAACGTGGACGCCATCCACCCCGGCTACGGCTTTCTCAGCGAGAACGCCGATTTCGCCGAGGTCTGCGAGCTTTCCAACATCCGCTTCATCGGGCCGCCGCCGGATGTGACCCGCCTGATGGGCGTGAAGGACAAGGCCCGGGCCGCGATGGCGGCAGCCGGGCGTGCCCACGCTGCCCGGCTCCGACGGCGTCCTGACGTCGGCGGACGAAGGCGCTGGAGATCGCCGAGCGAGATCGGCTACCCCGTCATTCTGAAGGCCTCCGCCGGCGGCGGCGGCCGCGGCATGCGCATCGTCCGCGACGCCTCCGAACTGCCGCCACTGTTCACCCAGGCCCAGCAGGAGGCCGCTGGCCAGCTTCTCCTGTGCCGACGTCTACCTGGAGAAGTACCTCCCTGCGCCGCGGCACATCGAGTTTCAGGTTCTGGCCGACAAGCATGGCAATGTGGAAGTCTTCGGCGAGCGGGAATGCTCCATCCAGCGCCGCCATCAGAAGCTGGTCGAGGAGTCGCCCTCGCCGTGCGTCAGCCCCGGACCTGCAGGCAGGAAATGAGCGCCAGGCTGCGCCAGGCCATGCGCGCGGTCGGCTACACCAACGCCGGCACCGTCGAGTTCCTGATGGACGAGAACGGCAATCTCTACTTCATCGAGGTGAACGCCCGCATCCAGGTCGAGCACCCCGTCACCGAAGCGGTCACCGGCATCGACCTGGTGAAGGGCCAGATCCTGGTGGCCGCCGGCGAACCTCTTTCGAGCACATTCCCAAGTCTCCGCTCGATGCCGCGCGGCCACGCCATCGAGTGCCGGATCAACGCCGAGAATCCGGACACCTTCGCGCCCTCGCCCGGCCGCATCACGGCCTTGAACCTGCCCGGCGGCCCGGGCGTCCGCGTGGACACCGCCGCTTACGCCGACTGCGTCATTTCGCCTTACTACGACTCCCTGATCGCCAAGCTGATCACCCATGGCCGCGACCGCGCCGAAGCCATCGCGCGCATGAACCGCGCGCTGGAGATGTTCGTGGTGGAAGGCATCCACACCTCCATCCCGCTCCATCAGAGGATCCTGGCCGACCCCGACTTCCTCGCCGGCCGCTTCGACACCACCTTCGTCAACCGCTTCCTCCCCGCCAACAACCGCAACGCAGCCAAGCGCTGACGCGCGCAGCCGCCCTATCCCAATGTCGAAGTTCAACACAAGACCAGAAGTGTGTAAGTTGCTCGAATCGCCTAGTGGGCATCGAAAGTCCGAATGTTGCTCCCGGTGCGCTGTGCATCTGCGCGATTCAAGCCAATGGCCAGGACATTCCGAAGCTGTCGCTCTTTGCTGGTACTCTACATGCATGGTCTACCACAGGCGATGCCGTTGCGCTGAACGTTGGGCCACTGGGTTGGTGCTTTACCTGACCCACCGACTTGGCGTGGCCGCAAACGTCAGCGGCGAGACGGCGGCCACGTCGGTGATCTCGGGGACATTTGGTGTCGTACCCATGGCGAGTTCCTCCGCTTGTCAGCGATCCAACCGTTGATTGGCAGAACACGCGTAGGCGTAGTCAAGCATCCCTCCTATTTGGCCCGGAGTTTCGGCTCTGCACAAACGACGGCCAGCTGTGAGCTTCATGGCTGCGAATCGGCGCGACCCGCGCACTCTGATCGGGCCAGTATTTCTTTTCGTGACCTCCGGGGACACCAAACCTGGGTTGCCATCCAGACCGGATTCGCTAGTTGCGGTGGCGTCAATGCAGATGTCCGCCTGACGGACCGTATCTCATATCGACTGCTTCAGTCCAGTTTCGTCGCGGCACGCCTCGACTTCGGTTGGCAGCGCAGCGTTCGGTTAGCAACGGCCTGTGATCAATTTGGCCATGTAGGGTGCGAGCATGTGCACGGAGTACGCCGCCGAATACCAGCACATCCACGTTGTCCGGTACAGGCCGCTTGGAGGCCGCCTACCCGGCCTTCGCCGCTCCCGCCGCGGCCACGCCAGCAGGCAGGAAATCTCGCCTCGTCATGTCACTGGGTCGCTTCACTACAAGCCCTCGAGGCAAGGCCGCGAAAGCTGGATTTTGGCCGACCCGCCCGATCCTTCCTCGCAACCGCTTCCTGTCACACGCGCAGGCCCTTTTGGTCCCGGTCGCCGATGTCGAAGTTCACGCCGTCGGCGCGCAGTCTCTCCTGAAGTTCGCTTACCTTCAGCTCACGCGGCAGGATGCGCTTTTGGGCCGCCATGGCGGCCGCCACGCCGGCGGCATGACCCGTCGCCATGCAGTTGCCCATGCTCTTGCCCGCCGCGGCCCCCGCGTGCGTGGCGGAGATGCAGCGCCCGCCCATCAACAGGCCCTCCAGCTTCTCCGGCAGGATGGAGCGATACGGCACGTCGTGGACCCTCATCGCGGAGAGCGTCACGCCCTTCTCGCCGCCCGGGTCCATGAATCCGCTGCGCCAGGCGATGGCGTCCTCAAACGCGCGCCCCTTCATGGCGTCCTCCTCGGTGAGGACATACACACCCTTGACGCGGCGGGTCTCGCGCACGCTGACCTGCGGCCCGGATGCCACCCACTCGATGCGCTGCAGCGCCGGGTTCTCCGACTCGCGCACGGCCTGAACCATTTGGAGCGCCTGACGCCGGCTGGTGCACTCGGCCTTGGTGCGCTCCACCGGATCGGTGGCGTCCACGCGGCCCATGTCCGCCGTGCCCGCATGGTTGACCCACCAGCTGGTGCTGTTGGCGAGTTGCTCAATTTCAAGGAAGCCGGAGGTGATCAACGGATATTTCTTCCGCGCGGCGCGCATGGCCGCCATGAGGTCGGACGGCCGTGTCCGTGCGGCTGTCGATATTGGTCAGCGCCAGCGACAGCGTCATGGGCATGAGCGTGCCGGGCTCGATCATGGTTTCCGCCCCGGCATAGTAGGCCACGTCGGCGTCCCCGGTGCAGTCCACCACGGCCTTAGCCCGAATGGACATCAAACCGCGCTTGGTGGCGATCACCACGCCCGTCACTCGATTGCGTTCCACGATCGCATCCACCGCGCGCACGTGTACCAGGTAACCCGCGCCGGCCGCGTCCAGCGCGTCGAGAATCGCGACCTTCAGGTACTCGACGTTGCACCAGATCTCGTGCGTGCCCAGCCTCACCGCCTGGTCACCGTAGGCCAGGATCTTCTGGATCAGCGCTTCGTGGACCACCGAACGCGGCTTGCCGAAGGGGCGCACCTGGTTGATCTGCATCCCCAGCGCCCAGGCCGCCACGCCGCCGAAGAACGAGTGGTTTTCGACCAGCATGGTCTTAGCGCCCGCGCGCGCCGCTCCCAGCGCCGCCCCGATCCCCGCCGGGCCGCCGCCAACCACCAGCACGTCCACGTTGTCGAGAACCGGCTGCTTGGATGCCGCCCACCCGGTCTTCACCGCGCCCGCCGCGGCCACGCCTGCCGGCAGGAAATTTCGCCTCGTCATGTCACTCGGTCGCTTCACTCCGCACTCCTTCCTTTGCCGCCTTCACACCGATGATACACGGCCCCGAGGCGTTGCAGTGAAAGCACTTGTCAGGGCCGGCGCGGAAGTTGGGCTAAGGCCCTATCTTTCATCGCGTTCTGGTAAAATAAAACGATCCACGGCACGTGCGCCCCATAGCGAACAATAGGCGAATAGGGGCGCGATAATAAGGAGCGATTTTGGCCAATTCGGAACGCCCTGATTCGTCGCAGCCTCCGCCCCCGGATTCCGGGCCTGCCCAGTTGCCGCTGGGCGTCGACGGCGGCAAGAATCTGATCCCGATCAACATCGAAGACGAGATGCGCCGGTCGTATCTGGATTACGCCATGAGCGTGATCATCGGCCGCGCCCTGCCCGACGTCCGCGACGGGCTGAAGCCCGTGCATCGCCGCATTCTATTTGGGATGCATGAGATGGGGCTCACCGCCAGCCGCCCCACGCGCAAGTGCGCCAAGATCGTCGGCGAAGTGCTCGGCAAGTACCACCCGCATGGGGACGTGGCCCTGTACGACGCGCTGGTCCGCATGGCCCAGCCGTTTTCGATGCGCTATCCCCTGGTTGACGGCCAGGGCAACTTTGGCTCCGTGGACGGCGATCCGCCGGCGGCGATGCGGTACACCGAAGCGCGCCTGGCCCGTATCGCGGCCACGCTGCTGGAGGACATCGACAAGGAGACCGTCGATTTCCGGCCCAACTACGACGAGAGCGAGCAGGAACCCGAGGTGCTCCCGACGCGGGCGCCGACCCTGCTGATCAACGGCTCCTCCGGCATCGCGGTGGGAATGGCGACCAACATCCCGCCTCACAACTTGACGGAGGTGATCAACGCCGCCATCGCCCTGATTCAGAACCCGCATACGCCGCTGGCCAAGATTCTGGAGATGGTGCCGGGCCCGGATTTCCCCACGGGCGGCTTCATCCTGGGCCGGCAGGGCATCCTGGACGCCTACACTCGCGGCCGCGGGCAGTTGAAACTCCGCGCCAAGGCGGCCATCGAGCGCTTCGGCAAGGACCGCGAATGCATCGTGGTGACGGAGATCCCCTACCAGGTAAACAAGTCGCGGCTTATCGAGCACGCCGCTTCGCTGGTCAACGAGAAGAAGATCGAGGGCATTTCCGAGATCCGCGACGAGAGCGACCGCGACGGCATGCGCATCGTCTTCGATCTCAAGCGCGGCGAGCAGGCCGAGGTGGTCCTCAACAACCTGTACAAGCACACGCAGATGCAGGTGGGCTTCGGGATCATCATGCTGTCCATCGTCAACGGACAGCCGCGCGAGCTGGGCCTGGCCGAGATCCTCAAGCGCTTCATCGAGCACCGTGTCGACGTCGTTCGCCGCCGCACCGAATTCCTGCTGCGCAAAGCGCGCGAGCGGGAGCATATCCTGCTCGGTTTCAAGAAGGCGCTCGACAACCTGGACGCGGTAATCCAACTGATTCGCGCCTCCAAGACGCCCAAGGAAGCCCGCGACGGTTTGGTGGCCCGCTTCGATCTGAGCGAGCGCCAGTCGCAGGCCATCATCGAGCTCCAACTCCAGCGGCTCACCAACATGGAGCAGTTGAAGATCATGGAGGAGCTCGGCGAGATCCAGCGCAAGATCGCCGAGTACCTCGAGATCCTCGCCTCCGACAAGCTGCTGCGCAACGTCATCATCAAGGAACTGCGGGAGGTGCAGAAGGAGTTCGGCGATGAGCGGCGCACCCAGATCGTCGAAGACGCGGGCGACATCTCCCTGGAAGACCTGGTCCAGATGGAGGACGTGGCGGTCACGGTCACCCGCGGCGGCTATCTGAAGCGCACGGCCGTGGACACCTACCGGCGCCAGTCGCGCGGAGGCAAAGGCCGGATCGGGATGGGCACGCGGGCCGAGGACGTGGTGGACCATCTCATCATCGCCTCCACGCACAGCTACCTTCTGATTTTCACCAACCGGGGCCGGGTTTATTGGCTGAAGGTCTACGGAATTCCGGACGCGGCCACCTCCGGCAAGGGCAAGAACATCAACGGGCTGATTCATCTGCAGCCGGATGAGACGGCGAAGGCGTTCCTGCCGGTCCGCGAATTCCAGCCCGGCAGCTTCATCGCCATGGTCACGCGCGACGGCGTGATCAAGAAGTGCGAGCTCACCGAGTTCGACAACCCCATGTCGCGCGGCATCATCGCGCTCTCATTGGACGACACCGACGAGCTGATCGCCGCCCGCCTGTCGACGGGCGAAGATTACCTTTTCCTGGCCTCCCGCCAAGGCAAGGCCATCCGGTTCCCGGAGAAGGAAGCGCGCGCCATGGGCCGGCCGGCGCGCGGCGTGCGTGCCATGGACCTCGCCGAAGGCGATTACCTGGTAGCCGCGGAAGTCGTGAAGGAAGAGGGAGTGATGCTTTCCATCTCCGAAAACGGCTACGGCAAGCGCACTACGCTCAAGCACTACCGCCTGACGCGGCGCGGCGGCAAGGGCGTGATCAACATGAAGACCACGGCGCGCGTCGGCGACGTCGTGAGCGTGCTGGCGGTGGAGGAAGATTCCGATCTCATGATCATCACGCAGGACGGAAAGATCATCCGGCTCGAATCCAGCGAGATCCGCCAGGCGGGACGTTCCACGCAGGGCGTGCGGCTGGTGCGGCTGGAGGAAGGCGACCGCGTGGCGGCGGCCTCGGTCATCCCGAGCGAAGTCCTGAACGGAGATCAGAACGGCTCGGACGCGCAAGGCAGTCTGGGGCTGAAGTGATCGCCCGGCATCGGCTATAATTCAAGTCATGAGCGCTTTCGTGGGTCTGGGAAACGTTGTCACTACTCTCGATTCGGGAGTTCTGCGCGAGAAGGAGCAGAAACTGCTCCGAATCCTCCAGGACTTGGGACAGGTGATCGTAGCTTACTCGGGGGGCACCGATTCGGCTTACCTGGGCTGGGCGGCCCAGCGCGCGCTGGGCGAAAACGCCCTGGCACTCACCGCCGACTCGGCATCCATGCCCGATTCGCACAAGCGCGACGCCGAGGAGTTCGCCCGCCGCATCGGGCTGCGCCACGAATACGTCAAGACCTACGAGTTCGACAACCCGGTCTACGCCGCCAACAACCCGGACCGTTGTTTCCACTGCAAGAATGAACTCTTTCAGCGCCTTGAAAAGGTCGGACAGGAGCGCGGCATCCCCAACATCGTCTACGGCGTGAACGTCGATGACCTGGGCGACTACCGGCCCGGCCAGAACGCCGCTGAGCTCCACGACGTGAGAGCGCCGCTGGTGGAGGCGGGCTTGCGCAAGGCCGAGATTCGCGAGTTGTCGAAACTGGCGGGGCTCCCCACCTGGGACCGCCCGGCCGCCGCGTGCCTCAGTTCCCGCATCCCCTACGGAACGCCGGTGACGATCGAGACCGTGAAGACGGTGGAGCGCGGCGAAGAGGCCGTGAAGGCCATGGGCTTCCGCCAGTTCCGGGTGCGATACCACGGCGACCTGGTGCGGATCGAGGTCGCGCCGGAGGAGATGGACAAGGCTCTCACGCGCGAGATGGCGCAGCGGTTCACGGCGCTGTTCAAGGAACTGGGATTCAACTACGTCACGCTCGACCTCCAGGGTTACCGACAGGGGTCGTTGAATGAACGGCTGAAGTCGAAGTAGACTCGCAGTGTGGCGCGGCTCGCACTACGGCGCACAGAGTGGGTCCTGGTCGCCTATTTCAGCTACGTAGCCATCCTGGCGCGGCTGCTGCCGGTGAAACCGCCGGTCCCCACCGTCACCCTCGCCTTAACCCTCATGATCATCGGCGGCTATGGCCTGCTGGCCTACGCCGATTCCCTGCGAAGGCGCCGCCTCCTCGGCGTCATTCGAGACTGGTTCCCCACCCCGCTGCTGATTCTGGGATATCGCGAGATGGGGTGGTTCGCCCCGGCCGAGCATACCTTCGAACTGGAGCGCACCTGGGTGGTGTGGGACAAGTTCTTTCTGAACTCGATGGGGGTCAAGGCTCTAATCGAATCGCTGGGGCCTGTGCTGCCCTCGCTGCTGGAGATCTCCTACTCGCTGGTTTACGCGATCCCGTATTTCTCGCTGGGGCTGCTGTACGCGTATTGCCACCGGGAGCGCGCGGACCGTTTCCTGTTTCCCGTTCGCTCTGGCGGTGCTGTCGGCCTGCGCGCTCTTCCCTTTTTTTCCGTCCGAGCCGCCGCGCACGGTTTTCCCCGGCGAGGATTTTCCGGCCTGGATCACGATCTTCCGGCGCTTCAATTGGGGCCTGCTGGGAAGCTATGGGATTCACACCAGTGTGTTCCCGAGCGCCCATGTGTCCGGGGCCTTCTCGGCGGCCTTCGCCATGCGGCACGCGCTGCCGGAGAAGAAGTGGGCGTGGCGGCTTCCTGCTGGTGATGGCCGTGCTATCGCCACGGCCACGGTTTACGGCAGGTATCACTACCTGGCGGACGCGGCGGCCGGCCTGGCGCTCGCTCTGGCGGCAGCTGCTGGTGACCAGACCCGCGCCGGTCAAGTCTTGCGGGTGAGAGGGCTTGGATTCGGCGGCGGGTTTGGGAGCCTCGGCTCTTGCTCACTTCCTTCGGCCTCCGGCTTCGGCGCGGCGCTCTTGTTCTGCGGCCTTTCGCGTAGTCGGTGACGTACCAGCCGCTGCCCTTGAAATGGAGCGCGGACGGAGAGACCAGCTTCTGCAGCGCGCCGCCGCAACCATCGTGGATGGTCAGCGGCGGATCGGAGAGCTTCTGCAGCACTTCAACGAATCCGCCACACTTGCTGCATTGATACTCGTACAGCGGCATTCTAACGGCTCCTCGGAACGTTCAGAGGCGATCCATG
Organism: Bryobacterales bacterium; assembly: GCA_963744775.1. GTDB lineage: Bacteria > Acidobacteriota > Terriglobia > Bryobacterales > Bryobacteraceae > CAVUVG01. The sequence continues at coordinate 97,009 of CAVUVG010000003.1, read as the reverse complement.
GCTACTTCGGCACGGCTCGTCGGCTCGCGCGAATTCCTCTCACGCGGGACCATTCCGGGCTGGCGCGGCACCGCCACGCCCGGTCCCTTGGTCAGAACCTCGATCGCCTTCTTCAACAGGTTGTCATCCTCCGGCTTGGTGGCCGGCGCGCGGGGCCAGGGGCTGCGCGGGGTCTGCGTCTTCTGCGTCGAAGACAGGCTCCGATTCCACGTACGGCACCGAAGGCACGACTCCCGGTATCCTGAATCGCCTTGCCCTGCTGCGAGTAATACTTGGCGACGGAGAGAATCAGGGCGCCTCCGTCCTCCAAGTTGATGGCACGGCGCACCGCGGCATCGCCGAACGTGCGCTCGCCCGACCACCTCCGCCCGCTTGTTCTCCAGCAGCGCCATGGCCGCGATCTCGGCGCCATCCGCCGTGCCGCGGTTGGTGGTGACCACCAGGGGCAGCCGGGTAATCGCTTTGGCCGGATCGGCCTGGAAATCCTTGCGCGGCAGGTGCTGGCCCAGCAGATATGTCATCAGTCCTCTATCCAGAAACAGATTGGCCACCGCCATTCCCTCCTCCGATGTCCCCAGGGCGCATTGCCGCAGGTCCAGCATCAGCCCCTTGGCCCCTTGGCTCTCCAGGCTGCGCACCGCGGCGGCGATCTCGGCCGCCTTGCCCGTAAGCAGGTTTCCGGCCGGATGTAGCCGATTTGGTCCGGCAGCATCGGCCGTCACGGGCAGGAACCAGAACCACCGCCCGCGTTAGGGTGACCTTCTGGGGCTCGGGGTCGGGCACGTGGAGAAGCGAAATCTCAACCTCGGAGCCCGGCTGGCCCTTCAGCAGGATCTCCGCATAGGCCAGACGGCATGTCCCGCGTGGCAACCCCCTTGATGTTCTCGATCAGATCCCCCGTGCCGATGCCCGGCGTTGGCCGCCGGCGATCCCGGTAACGCGCTCACCACGGCAACATAGCCGTAGCGCTTGGCCAGCACCATGCCCACGTCGCCTCTGGAGGCGTCCTTTTCCTTCAGGTACTGTTTGTATTGATCCGCGTTGAGGTAGCTGGCGAACGGGTCCACGGCTTCCAGCAAGACCATTCACCGCGCCCAGCGTCACGTTCTTCAAGTCCGGCTCTTCCACGTAGTCGCTCTTGATGCGCGACAGAACCTCGGTGAAGACCGCCATGTGCCGGTAGGCGCCGTCGGAAGTGGAAGCGCTTCTGCCCAGGTGCGCACCAACCAGCAGCAGTACCAGCAGGCAGACTGACGTGCTCACAACAAGGAACCTAAAACGAGGATTCATAGGCTTGCGCGACGCGCGCCTCTTTTCATTTCCAGTATAGCAGAGCTAAGTCCTGAGGCCGCAGTCCCTTACTGCGTGAGCGCCGCGTGGCGCTGGAGGACTTTCCGCACGTACTCGCTGCGTTTCCGGGAAGGGAGGTATCCCGTCGAACCGGTCCACGGCTCCGGGACCGGCGTTGTAGGCGGCCAGCGCCTTGCGTACCTGATAGGGATCGTCCAGGTACTTGATCAGCAATTCGCGCAGGTATCGCGCGCCGGCGTCCACGTTCTGCTCGCGGATCGGCCGGGTCCGCTTGGAGCGCCCTCGCCGTCCGCGGCATGAGTTGCATGATGCCGATGGCGCCCTTACTGCGACACCGCGTCCTGGCGATAGCCGGACTCGACGGCGGCGATGCTGTGCAGGAACTCCGGCTCCAGGCCGTTGCGGATCGCCGCCCGCGTGACCAGTTCCTTGGGATCCAACGGCACGGCTTCCGGCGGGGGGACGGGCGAGGACTCCGGCGCTGTCGCCACGATGCTCTCCACCGCCTCGAAGGCCGCCACGCGGGCCAGCGGGAACTCCGCGACGCAATCGCCGTCGTACAGACGGACAGTGGAGCCGGCGACCTCGTGGCGATCCGCGTGCATGACGAAATCCGTTGTCGAGCAGGACGAATTCGGCCGCCGCGGCGGGCAGCGCCAGCAGCAACGCGGCGCATACCAGCCATCCGGCTTGTGCGGTTCGGGTCATAGGCTCCTGTCCGCTATGATAAATCAGTTCCCCTCATGACTACATTGACGCATCTCGAGTGCAGCCTGTGCAGCCGAACATTCGAACCGGGCAAGATCCGGAGCCTCTGCGAATGCGGTGGAGTGCTGCTGGCCCGCTACGACCTGGAGAACGCCCGCCTGGGCTGGAGCCGGGAATGGCTCGGCAACTCGCCCACCAGCATGTGGCGTTACATGCCGCTGCTGCCGGTGGCCGAGCCTGCTTCCATCGTGTCTCTGGGGGAAGGCATGACGCCGCTGATCCGGGCGCGCCGTCTGGGCGAGGCTCTGGGCGTTACGAACCTTTGGATCAAGGACGAGGGCGTGAACCCCACGGGCTCCAGTGAGGCTCGCAGTTTCTCCTGCGCCGTCTCGCTGGAGGCGGCGATGGGAACCCGCAAATTTGCGATCGCGGCGAGCGGCGATGCCGCTGCGGCCTGTGCCGCCTACGCCGCCGCGGCGGGCATCCAGGCCGAGGTTTCCCTGCCCGACGATGCGCCCCAGGCGGATTTCCTCACCTGCATGGCGTCCGGGGCGCGGACCACGCTGGCGGGGGAGGCTCGCCTGGGCACGGGATGCGTCGTGGGAGTTCTACCGCGTTGAAGGCAAGAAAACCGTGGGGTTCGAGCTGGCCGAGCAGCTCCGTTGGGAACTGCCGGATGCCATCCTCTGCCCCACCGGGAGCGGTGCGGCGTTGATTGGCATGTGGAAGGCCTTCGAGGAATTGGAGGCGATCGGCTGGGTCACCGGCCAGCGGCCGAAGATGATTGCGGTTCAGGCCCAAGGCTGCCGGCCCGTTGTCGAAGCTTTCAGCCGTGGCGAGGATCGCTGCCGGGCCTGGGAGGGCGGCTTCACTTTAGCCGGCGGCCTCCGTGTGCCGAAACCTCCCGGCGACGCGCTCATCCTGAAAATACTGCGTCAAAGCGCGGGCGCGGCGGTAGCCGTCAGCGACCAGGAGATGCTCGACGCGGGAATTGAACTGGCCTCCGCGGAAGGCATCTTCGCCGCGCCGGAGGGGGCGGCCTGCCTGCCCGCGCTACGCAAGTTACTGGGGGAGGGCCTGCTCCGGCCCAACCAGCGCATCGTAATCTGCAACCCCGTTTCGGGGCTCAAGTATACCGAGGCCTACTCCACCCGGTTTCCGCGTTTTGCCGCGACCGAGCAGGACAAACTAGGCGGGTTGATCACTCCCCGCTGAAGGTCGGCCGCAGAATAGTAAAGGCCCGCCCCGGTGTCGGAACCGAAGCGAGCCTTGAATACTTTGGAAAGCGGGACTACCAGCGCGGTGGACGCCGCGAGCCGCCGCCACCACCACCGCCGCCGCTGCGCGGCCTGCCGCCACCACCGCCGCCGCCGTGGGGCCGCCCGCCGCCACCGCCGCCCTGCTGCGCCGGTGGGCGTGCTTCGTTCACCACGATCGCCCTGCCCATCAACTGCTTCCCGTTGCAGCTTCGAATGGCCAACTCCGCATCTTCGTTGTTTTGTATCTCGACAAAACCGAAACCGCGCGCTTCACCTGTGAACCGGTCGCGCACCATTGTGACGTTGTCGACAGTGACGCCGGCCTGCGAGAACAAATCCTGGAGATCCGCCTCGGCCGCCTGATAGGGGAGATTCCCTACGTAAAGTTTCATTTGCGTTCCTTGCTCCTTGCCCTCGCATCCGCGAGGGGCCCCTCACTGAAATGGCAGGTACCAGACCGTTTTGCGGGCGCATTCATCCGGCGAACAGAGGCCACTCTGACGTTTCCAGTGCAGGTTACATCTTCCCAAAAACTTAAGGCCCATGTCAAAGCTCCCATTTCAGGCCTTAAAGTGTTGTGAAATAAGCCTTACTCTGCGCTACGGGGTCCGCCGGACGACCACCAGGGTGACGTCGTCGGCGGCGGGCGCACCGGCCCGCCACTCCTCGACGGCCAGGTTGACGGCATCAATAATCGCCTGCGCAGGTTCCTCCCGATGCCGGATGAGGACAGCCCCCAGCCGCCCGGTCCCGAACTCTTCCTCTGCGGCGTTCTCCGCTTCAGTCACGCCATCGCTGAACAGGGCCACGAGGTCGCCCGCCCGCAGCTCGCGCTGGCCCTGGCCGTACGGCATTCTCAGCGGAAGTCCCAGGACGGGTCCGCCCTCCGAGAGTTCCTCGACGCTTCCGTCCGCCCGCAGCAGCAACGGCGGGTTGTGGCCGGCATTGCAGTAGGTGAACTTCCCCGTGCCAGGATCCAGAACCGAGAGAAACATCGTGATGAAGCGATTGCTCGGGCAGGTCCCAACAAGGCTGCGGTTGAGGCGGTCGACCAGCCCGGCTGCATCGTCCGGATCGAAAGTCATGATGCGCAGTCTGGCTTGCAGATCCATCATCATCAGAGCCGCGGGCATGCCCTTGCCGGCAACATCCGCCACCAGGATGGCCAACCTGCCACCGGGGAGCGGCAGAAAATCGTAGTAGTCCCCGCCGACCGCGCGGGAGGGAACATTGTGCCCCGCCAGATCCAGGCCGGCAACGAGGGGCGCAGAGCCGGGCAGGCGCTGGCGCTGGATCTCCGCTGCCTGTGCCAGTTCGCCCACCATCTGCTTCTCGGCCGCCTCAACCTCGGCCAGGCGCGCGTGCTCGATCCGCATGGCCGCCACGTTTGCCATCACGGTCAACAAGTTCAAGTCGTCCCGGCTGAAACGCCGCTCGATGCTGCGGGAATCCAAGTACAACAGCCCGGTAACCCGCTCATCGGTCTGCAGAGGGACGGCGAGGAACGAGCGCACGCCTCCCACCACGATGCTCTCCCTGGCGCGCAGCAGTTGATCGTCGAGCACATCCTGCACCAACAGCGATGCGCGCTCCTTGAGGACTTTGTCCCGCACCGCGGCGCTGATCCGGAACTCGCCGCCGCTTGAGGCTTGGGGAATCAGCCGCTCTCCTTCCAGCGTCAGCAGTACGCCCCGTTCCGCGCCCACCGACTCCATCGAGAGATTGAGAATGACGGGGAACAACTCCGCCAGGGGGCGGCCAACGACCAGTTCGCGCCCGGCGCGGAACAAGGCCTGCATCGGCGTCAGCCACTGCTCACTCGTCGAGCCGGGAGCAGATCGGATCGCCTTGAGCGAGGTGATGGCGTTTGCCTCGGTGGTCTCGGGGGCAGCGGGCTCGAAAACGACTGTCGGGGTGGCCTGCGATGGCTCAAAGACGACCTCCACGCGGGAGGCACGAATCTGGTCGCCGGGGTGGAGTTGCTGTTTGCCGGTGATTCGCACGCCGTTGACGCAGCGTGCCATTCTTGCTCCCCAGATCCCTCACCGTCCACTGACCGCCCTCCCGCTCAAAGACGAGATGCTGCCGGGACAGGCCGAGATCCTCCGGAAATGTGAGCGGCCCGGCCCCGCTCCGCCCGAGAAGCAGGCGTATCGCCTTCGAGCGGAACCGTCGTCGTGCTGCCGTCCGGCGCGGGGATGAGCAGGCTCGGCATCAGCGCCACCACTTCCTGATGTGGCCGTTCATCTGAAATTCTCGACGAGCATGATGTCGTGGCCGGCAACGACACTACTCTTCGTGAATAGGAAAGTCCTGCGATCCCGGCTCACCGTGAGACCGAGGCCCACCTCACCCTCCAGTTGGGCTATCTCTCGAGTTGTGCCGCCGGAGAATTGGTAGAACGATAGAGGATAACGCTGGCTCTCGCTCCTCCGGCCGATGTAATAAATTCCGTCTTCCACGACACTAAAGGCCCGAGCAACGACAAGATCGATGACTTGCCGTTCCCGCTTCTCCGCCAACGGCATCGCGAAGAGGGGCGCATGCTCGGTCTTGGTGTAGTACAGCGTCTTGCCATCGAAGGATTCGAACGCAGTATGCCCGCCGTCAGGAGTGATCTGCTCGGGTTGCCCGCCAGCGAACGCGACACGCCAGATCTCGCCCCTGCCCGTGCGGTTTGAACAAAAGTAGATCGACTTGCCGTCGCGGGACCAACTCGGGATGACATCGTCAGATCGTTCTGACGTCAACTGCCGCAAACCCGCTCCACTCGCTTCCATGACCCAGATATCCCAGTGCCCCTCCTTCGTCTGCGAATCAAAGGCGATCCACCGGCCGTCCGGGGACCAGTCCGGCGATCCCTGGTAACGGCCTACGCGGTTGGTTACCGGAAAGGGATTGGAGCCGTCCGCGTTCGCCACCCAGATCTCCAACATCTCGCCGCCCCGGTTGGAAGTGAATGCGACTTTCTTCCCGTCCGGGGAGAACCGGGGGCTCTGCTCGAACATTGAGGACGTAAGAAATGGCTCGGCTACGCCGCCCGCCGTGAAGCGCCAGATGTCGACATTCCCCTGTTCCCGGGTGAAGGCCAAACGATTGCCCGCAGGGGCAACGGCAGGATCGTCCACGCGGGGGCCCGCCAACTCGATGCGCGCCGGTGGACGCCTTCCCTTGGTGTCGACTCGCCAGAGATAGGTCACAAGGCCCGCGGTAACCGATGCCTCGTAAATCAGCGACTCGCCATCACGGCTCCAGTCGAGGCCAGAAATGAGAAACTCCTGTCGGGTAATCCGGCGCGGACTGCCGCGCGGAACGTAATCGGGAGCGAGTTCCTGAATGTACAAATCGCACGTGTTCAACCCGGAGCAACCTGCGTACGCCAACTGGCTTCCGTCCGGGGAGAACGCTGGATACCAGTCCCATGCCGGTGGCTTCGGGCTCGAGATCGGGCGTGGTTCGCCACCCCCCAACGGAAGCAGAACCAGCGCGGACGCCCGCGACGTGCCCCGGGCGACTGCCAGATACTTCCCATCCGGCGACCAGGACATCTTGCCGGTTCGCTCGAAGTTCGCGAGCTTACGCTCTGCCCCGCCTAACGGAGAGATAAGGTAGACTCCACCGCTATCGCCCTGAGCAGACCGCGTGAAAGCGATCCGCTTGCCGTCGGGAGACCACGCGGGAAAACATCGGCCCCAGGATCCGTGGTGAGCCTGAGAGCGTTCGCCTCACCGACGATCTTCACGTAGATGTCCCAGTTGTCCCCCTTCTCGCCACCCCACGTGAAAGCCACCTGGCTGCCGTCCGGCGAGAAGCAAGGAAACAGCTCGGAGCCGGCGTAGGTGGTCAACTGCGTCACTACGGGCGATTGTTCCTCGCCCCCTCTTCGCCGCCACACCAGCCATGCAGTCACAACCAAAAGCGGCAAAATCAACAGGATTGCCAGACGCCTTCGTCTCACCCTGCGCGTGCCAGCCGTTTGCGGCACTGCCGGGAGCGTGCCGGAATCGGATTCCTCCTTCAGTTCCTCCAGCGCTACCTTCAGGTCATCCATGTGCTGGAAGCGGTGCCCTGGATCTTTGCGCAGGCAGCGGCGGATGACGCGTTCCACTTCCTTCGGGAGATCCGGCGTGACCTGGCTGGCGGGCCTCGGCTCATCCTTCAGAACCGCCGCCAGAGTCGAGGCCCCGGTATCCCCCTGGAAAGCCCTGCGCCCCGTGACCATCTCGTAGAGCACCGAGCCGAAGCTGAAGATGTCCGAACGGGCATCGACCTTCTTCCCCTCCGCCTGTTCCGGCGACATGTAGGCCACCGTGCCGACGATCTTCCCCTCCTCCGTCGCCGGCCTCATCGTGCGGGTGGAGGCATCTTCCGCGGTTGCGGCCGGCTCCGTCAGTTTCGCCACGCCGAAGTCCAGCACCTTCACCAGCCCATGCTCGTCCACCATGACGTTGCCGGGCTTCAGGTCCCGATGGATGATGCCCGCCGCGTGCGCCCGGCTGAGCGCATCGGCGATCTGTACGCCGTACTTCAGCGCGTCGCCTATCTTCAATCCCTTGCGCCCGATCAATTCGCCCAGCGTCTTGCCCTGGACGTACTCCATGGCGATATAGTCGACGCCGTCCTGCTGGTCGATGTCGTAGATGTGAACGATGTTGGGGTGATTCAGGGCAGAGGCCGCCTTGGCTTCCTGGATGAACCGTCGCTTGCGCTCGGGATCAGCAACCTTCTCCGGCGGCAGGACCTTGAGGGCAACGAACGGTTGAGGTGGGTATCGCGGGCCATGTAGACCACTCCCATCCCGCCCTCGCCGAGCTTCTCGAGTGATTTCGTAGTGCGAGATGGTCTTACCAACCATGGCCGCCCTCCTGGCCGGGGCATCGGACACGCGCCTCTGCTTTGTGGATCAATTGTACACGTTCCATAGCGCGACCTTTGTCTCCAGTTCCGCCCAGCGCGCGTACAATGCCTCCACCCGCGCTTGGGCCTCCTGCAGCTTCTGGTAAGCCTCCGGCAGCCGTTTGGGATCCGACGCGACGGCCTGAACTTCACGTTGCCACGCGGCCAGTTCCTGTTCCGCTTCCAGAATCCTCTCTTCCATGCCGTCCCACTCGCGCTGTTCGATGTAGGAGAGCTTCTTCTGCGGCCCAGTCGCGGGCGCCGGAACGCGGCGCTCCTTCGCCACGGATGTTCTCCGGGGCCTGCTCGTCCCGCCACGCCTCCCACTGCGAGTAGTCGGCGAAGACGCCTGCTTCGCCCGTTCCATCCAGGCCGATGACCACGGTCGACACCCGGTCCAGTAAGTGCCGGTCATGACTCACCAGCACCAGTGCGCCCGGAAACTCCAGCAGGCTCTCCTCGAGCACCTCCAGCGTCGGAATATCCAGATCGTTGGTGGGTTCGTCGAGCAACAGCACGTCCGCCGTCTCCAGCATCAGCCGCGCAATCAACACGCGCGCGCGCTCGCCGCCCGAGAGGCTCGCCACCGGCATATCCAGTTGCTCGTCGCGAAACAGGAACCGCTTGGCCCATCCCGCGACATGAATCGAGCGTCCGCGGTAGATCACCGCGTCGCCCTCCGGGCACAGCGACCGGCGCAAGCTGGCTTCAAGGTCCAAATACGCGGCCCGGTCCTGGGCGAAGCTCACGATGCGCAGCGCGTCCGCGCGCCGGATGGTTCCCTCGTCCGGCTCCAGCGTGCCTTCCAGGATCTTGAGCAGCGTCGTCTTTCCGCTCCCGTTGGATCCCGACCAGACCGATTCTCACACCGGGTGAAAGGGTCAGGTTCAGATCTCGAAACAGCCTGCGCCCGCCCAGTGTCTTGCCGATGCCTTCCGCCTCAATCAGCCGCTTGGTCTTCCGATCGGACGCCGTGAAGTCGATCTTCGCCCTCGCCGTGCGGCTGCGCGCCGTGGCATCCGCCAATTGATCGATCAGCCGCCCCGCCGAGTCGATGCGCGCCCGCGATTTGCCGGTCCTGGCTTTCGGCCCTCGCCGCAGCCACTCCACTTCCCGCCGCACCTTCGTGGCCAGCGACTCTCTGCTGCTTCGACTGCGCCGCGAAGAAGTCCTCCCGCCTCTCCAGGAATTCGCTGTAGTTCCCCTTCACCTGGAACGCACTCTGCGGATACGCCGGATTCAGCTCCGCCATATGCGTAGCGATGTTCTCCAGAAAGTACCGGTCGTGGGTCACCACCAGGCAGGCGTTCGCGCTGGTCAGCGCGCGCTCGAGCCACAGGATGCCATCCAGGTCCAGTTGATTGGTCGGCTCGTCCAGCAGCAGCAGGTCCGGCGATTGCACCAGCGCGGCGGCGATCGCCAGCCGCTTCCGCCATCCGCCGGAGAGCGCCGCCGCCGGCGCATTCGGATCCGCGAATCCGGCCCGCCCCAGCATCACCTGGAGGCGAGTCGTCTTCTCCGCTTCTTCCAGGGGCAGACCGTCCAGGGCCGCTGCCAGCACGGAACCCACAGTGTCGTCCGGCTCGAACAGCGAATCCTGGGGGACATAGGCCACTCTTGGCCTGCTTTCGCAGCGCCCGTATTCCGGCATCCGGCGTTTCGTTTCCGGCCAGAATCTCGAGCAAGGTGGTCTTGCCGCTGCCGTTGGGCCCGATCAGGCCGGTCCGGTCACCGTCGGAAAGACTCAGCGAGAGATCCTCGAACAGGACGCGCGCGCCAAACGACTTGCCGAGACCGGAGCAACTCAGAAGAACGGCCATGTCTTACCAGCATGACATTCCAGGCCGTTTTGTGCGCCGTGCTACCGTTGAACGGAATGCTGCATCTGGAAGCCGCGCTCATCAACGTCTCCCTGCTTTGGTTGCTCACCGTGCCCCACGAGTTCGCCCACGCCTGGGTCGCCACCCGCCTCGGGGACGACACGCCCCGGCTGGACGGGCGCGTCACTCTGAATCCGCTGGCGCATGTGGACTGGCTCGGGACCGTCCTGCTTCCGGCCCTCACCTCTCTGTTGGGCGGCGGTTTTCTCGGTTGGGGCCGGGCGGTCAACACGAATCCCTGCAAGCTGCGCGGAGGCCTCAACGGGCTCGCCCTGGTGGCACTCGCCGGGCCGGCCAGCAACATCGTCTTCTCGGTGGTCCTGGCCTTGATTGCCGTGTTTCTCGCCCGCCCGTTTCCCGCGGCCGCCGACTTCGCCGCCCGCGGCGTCACCCTCAGCCTTTACCTGGCCCTCTTCAACCTGCTGCCGGTCCCCCCTCTGGACGGATCGAAGCTGCTGCTGGCCCTGCGCGTCCCCGCGTTTCATCTACAACGAACTCGCTCGAGCCGGATTCCTCGTCCTCCTGCGTCGCCATGACCGCCACGCCGCTGGGCCGCTGGATGTCCCAGACTCAGCTACCTGGGCACGGAGCTCATTTTCAGCCTCATTCCATTCCGCTTCTGATCGCAGTGCTAGCGTCAAGAAAGAGCTGGAGCTGGATCACGAACTGAGGGTGCGCATGATTCAAACGCTGATTCAGAACTGGTGGTTACTGGCAGTGTGCGGCGTTCTTGAGGCGATAGTTTCGGTCATCCCTGTATCGTGCAGTACACAGGTTTCCATGCGTGGAATGGCACGGTTGTGATTCTAGGTAAGCTCATACTCGCGGCAGGAGCTTGCACCATCGCAGCCGGCATATGGAGATCCGCCAAGGGTAAATGCTGGCTTCTGGTGCTGAATGGTCTTGCTCTTGGCGCGCTCGGACTGATCTGTATTCTTCTGGACCAATAGAAGGATTAGCTTTCTTACCGTCGCGCTCCTGATCATCGCTGATGGCAATGAGCATCGGCATTCTCGAATTGGCAACCGCGCGAACCCTGCGGCGTCAGCGTCATGTCGCGGACGGATGGTTTCTTGGCTTGGCCGGAGTGGCCTCGGTTGGTTTTGCTCTGGCGCTTTTTGCTTTGGGGTTTCGCTGGATCAAGATGGAACCAGGGTCACACTCAGACCTTCTTTGGCTTGGCTCCTATTTTGGTTTCAGTGCAATCTGCATGCTGGGGCTGGGCCTGCGCCTGAACAGCCTACCTGACGCGCGCGCCGGAAGTGCGCTATTCTAAATGAAAACGGGAAGCCAATCCGCAAACCCTCTGCTCGTAGCCGGCTAGCTGATTTTTCTTCCGATATACCCTGAATGAAACATTTTTCTGAACTCTCTCTGTGCTCTCGCTTGCAGAGCAACCTGGCAAAGCAGGGCTTTGTCCAGCCGACCCCCGTGCAGGCCCAGGCGATCCCGCCGGCGCTCGCCGGCCAAGATCTGGTGGCCACCGCGCAAACCGGAACGGGCAAGACCCTGGCGTTTCTGCTTCCGCTGCTCCAATCGCTGTCGGGCGGACGCGGCAAGGGCGGCATCCAAGCCCTCATCCTCAGCCCCACGCGCGAACTCGCCATCCAGACCCACGAATCGTTCACCCAGATCGCCGACGGCATGGGCATCCAGGCCGCCGTGGCGGTGGGAGGCATGAGCGAAGGCCAACAACTGCGGGCTGTCCGGCAAGGCGCTCAGGTTCTGATTGCGACGCCCGGCCGCCTGTGCGACTTCCTGGACCGCCGCTTGGTCAACCTCGGCGGCGTGCAGTTCTTCGTTCTGGACGAAGCCGACCGCATGCTCGACATGGGTTTCCTGCCCTCCCTTCGCATCATTTTGAAGGCCGTGCCGGCTTCCCGCCAGACTCTGCTCTTTTCGGCCACCATTGAAAAGTCGGTGGCGCATCTGGTCGCTGCGCACGTACGCAACCCGGTCCGGGTGGCCATCGGGCCGGCCACCAAACCCGTCGAACAGGTCACCCTGCACGTGTACGAAGTCGAGTCGGACCGCAAGCTCAGCCTGCTGACCGACCTGATCGGGCGGGAGCCGGGAACCTTTCTCGTGTTCGCGCGCACCAAGCATGGCACGGACCGTCTGGCGAAGAAACTTGCCCGCACCGGCGTGAAGGCCGCACGCATCCACGGCGGCCGCACGCAGAACCAGCGCAACCAGGCCCTGAACGGATTCAAGGACGGAGAGTATCGCATCCTGGTGGCCACCGATGTGGCCGCCCGCGGCATCCACGTCGAAGGCATCGCCCATGTGGTGAATTACGATCTTCCGCAAGTGCCCGAGGATTTCATTCACCGCGTGGGACGCACCGGCCGCGCCGGCGCCCGGGGCACCGCCTCCACCTTCAGCACGCGCAGCGAACGCGGCGAAATCCGCAACATCGAGCGCACCCTGAATGTCCGCCTCACGCCGCGTGAAGTCGCCGCGGACCTTCCGCGCGAATCAAAACCGGCCCCCGAAGTGATCCGAATGCGGCTCGAAATCCCCTCCGGCCGCCGCAAAGCGAGGGGGAGATAGGCAATGCAGAGCGCGGAGAACCGAGCCTCTGCCCAGAAGGTTGATCCCCACCCGAAAGGGACCCGCACTCGTATACTGCTCAGCTCCGTCTTTGGTCCGTACGCCCAGGACGATGATTTCGGCAGCCGCACCATCAACCCGATGGAGCTTTACCACAACCAGGTGACCCGGGCGCAGGGCTCGTTTTCGCTGCGCCGCTTCCACCGCTCCTGGGGCATCATGATGATCCAGAAGAACATCTCGGCGCCCTGCACGGTTCTGGATTTCCCCACCCGCGAGGCGTTCGCGCGCGAGCTCACCAGGAACCACTACGACGTGGTCGGCATCTCCTCGATCATCGTGAACGTGGGCAAAGCGCGCGAGATGTGCCGCATGGTGCGGAAGCTCTCGCCGCATTCGACCATCGTCGTCGGCGGGCACGTCGCGGCCATCCCCGGCGTCGAGCACCTTCTGGACGCCGATCATATCGTCAAGGGCGACGGCATCGCCTGGATGCGCAGCTACCTCGGCGAAGATGTAGAAGCGCCCATCCGTCATCCGGCGCTCTCCTCCGGGTTCGACCTGCGCGTGATGGGCGTCAAGGTCCCCGACATGGTCGACCGTTCCGCCACCGTGATCGCTTCCGTGGGCTGCCCCATGGGCTGCAACTTCTGCACCACCTCGGCGTTCTTCGGCGGCAAAGGCAAGATGCTCAACTTCTACGAGACCGGCGAAGAACTGTTCCGGGTGATGGAGGAGGCGGAGACCTCGCGGAAGGTGAAGTCGTTCTTCATCATGGACGAGAACTTCCTGCTGCAGAAGCAGCGCGCCATGGATCTGCTCGCCAGGATGAAAGCAGGCCGGGAAAAGCTGGACGCTCAACATCTTCTCCTCCGCCAATGCGATCCGCAAGTACAGTTGCGAGGAACTGGTGGAGCTGGGCATCTCCTCGATTTGGGTCGGCCTGGAATCGCCGCGCTCGAACTACTCCAAGCTCGACGGCGCCGACACGCTCCGCATGGCGCGCGAACTGCGCCAGCACGGCATCATGCTGCTGGGCTCCACGATTCTGGGCCTGGAGCACCACACCCCGGAGAACATCACCCAGGAGATCGAGCACGCCATCGCGCACGAGACCGACCTGCACCAGTTCATGCTCTACACCCCGGTGCCGGGCACGCCGCTCTATCGCGACATGGCCGAACAGGGGAAGCTGCTCGACGTCGATCTGGCGGACATTCACGGCCAGCTCGGCTTCAACTTCCAGCATGCGGCGATCTCGCGCGAGGAGTCCAAGAAGTTCCTCGACTGGGCTTTCTGGCGGGATTTCGAGCGCAACGGCCCGAGCCTGTTCCGCATCTGCCGGACCACCTTCGAAGGCTGGAAGCGCTACAAGAATCACCCCGACCTGCGCGTGAGAGAGCGCTTCGAGCGGGAGGCGCGCTCCCTGCGGCGCGCTTACGCCGGCATGCTCTGGGCGATGGAGCACCGGCTCGAGCGGACCAACCGCTCGGTATCCGTGCAAATCCGCGCGCTGCGCCAGGATCTGGAGCGGGAATTCGGACTGATGACCGCCGCCGCGGCCCGCGTGCTCGGCCCCGTCCTGTGGTGGACCAGCCTGCGGGAGGAGAAGCGCCTGGCCCAGGGCCAGAGCTACGAACCGCGCACCATCATCGAGCGGCGTAACTGGCTCGAGGCCTGACCACTCCCGCCGTCAATTGTCTGCGCCCATAGTAGCGCCACCATTGGAAGGTAAGCCGAGGCGCGTTCATATTACACTGACTCAGTAAGGAGGCGTGAGCAAAATATGAAGCCCACCTCCAGAGACCTCCGGCTGCTTACGGTGCGCGAGGTAACAGGCCGGGTCGAAGCGGTCCTGTCGTGGGTTCCTGATTCGGCGCTTCGCCGGGACGCCGAGGGTACTGAACTTCATCTCTCGTCTCATGTTCTGGACCCAGCGGACGGCCGGGTGATTCTCTTCGACGGACCACGTGCCGTCCCCTGCCGCGGACCTGAAGGCAGACTTTCGGTGCTGCCGTTGACTGTTCCGCTTCAGCCTGGGCGCTACCACCTGCAGATTGAACCAGTCGTGGAATTGCGCTTCTGGGCTTCGGACCGTGGCTTCACGCCGCTTGTACTGGAAGCCGAAAGAAGGCCGGACGGCTCCGTGCTGTTCGTCATGCGCCGTCTACGGATGATACGTCCTGAACCGGCTGGGGACCGCCGATAGTGCTCGATCGAATACCCCGCGTACGGGCTGACGATTCGGAACGCTGCATCGAGATTCCCTGGGTCCTTTCGCCGTTCCGAGAACCAAGGGTGCTGGATATCGGTTATGCCAATGCCGAGCCCCGCTATCTGCAGGCGCGTGACGCGCTGTGATTCCCTTCCTCGTGGGTTTGGACCTCGGCGGTCACCGTGCATTTCTGGCGTTGCCGGCGATGCACTGGCGCTTCCCTTCCGGCCAGGTACTTTCGATCTGATCTTCGCAATTTCCGTGATCGAGCACATCGGGCGCGACAACTCCATCTATGGCGTCCGTGAACAGCCGGCGGAGGAATTCGGCGACCTTGAAGCGGCTCGCGGCCTTGCTTCTCTGTTGCGGCCAGGAGGGCGTCTGCTGATTACGGTGCCTTTCGGCCGCCTGGAAGACCATGGCTGGTTTGTCCAATACGACCTGCGCCGGATACAAGCACTTGCGGAGTTCAGCGGCTGTGAACTGACCCTGGCCGAGTACTACGCTTACGGCGCACACGGTTGGACCGGTCCCGTTGATCCCGTGGCGCTTAGCCAGGTCGAATACCGTACCGGCTTCGCCGCCGGTGCCGTAGCTTGCCTGGAACTCACCCGCGGTTTTCCCCCTGCGCCAACTGAGGCACTACCGAGCTCCGGTGTATACTGATTGTCGGCCTGGAACCGGTGACGCCGGTTCCGGCTGAATCCCCCTAATCAAATCTTGTGGTGATCGAGGCACTTAATGTTAATCGGCATGGCATGGATCCTGTTGGCCTCGGCGTTTTTGGGCACATTCGCGCTGCCGGCCAAGTACGTCAAGAACTACGCTTGGGAAAACACCTGGGGCGCTTTCTTCTTCTTCGCCATGTTCGTGGTGCCGCTGGGATTCGCCGCGGTGCTGCTGAACGGCCTGTGGCAAACCTACTCTGAGGTTTCCGGTGGAATCATCTTCGGCGTCGTGGCGCTGGGCTTCCTGTGGGGCTGCGGTTTCTGCCTGTGGGGCCAGGGCCTGGCAAGACTCGGCCTGTCCCTGGGTTACGCGCTGACCATGGGCACCATGGCGCTGTGCGGCTCCATGCTGCCCTTCTTCCTCGGGAATGCCAGCCGCGCTGCCACTCCGGGCGGCATGATCGTGATCGCCGGCATTCTGGTCTGCATCGCGGGCGTCGCCATCAACGGCATCGCGGGGATGAAGCGGGAGAAAGCTCGCGCAAGCCCGGGCTGCGGCGGCCGGAGAGCACCAGAGCACGCTGACGGGCGTGATCATTTGCGTGCTCGCGGGGCTGTTTTCCTCCGGCTGCAATATCGCGTACCACATCGGCGGCAACCTCGGCCACATCGACAGCATCGCGGTGGAGAAATACCAGAACGCTCCCTGGCTGGGCGGCCTGGCTGTCTGGACGCTGATCTTTCTAGGTGGATTGATCTCCAGCTTCGGATACTCCGTCATCCGCCTTTTCCAGAACCATAGCTGGAAGAACTTCGGAAACGCCGGCACCGGGCTGAATCTCTTTCTGGCCCTGTTGATGGCCTTGGGGCACTTCGCCTGCCTGTTCTTCTACGGCGTGGGCGGATGGAAACTCGGCGCCCTCGGCACCTCGGTGGGCTTCGCCATCTTTCAAAGCGGATCGGTGCTGATCGGCAACGGCCTCGGCTTCATGACCGGCGAATGGAAAGACGCCAGCAGTGAGAGCAAGCGATGGCTGGCCGGCGGGCTGACCGTGCTGATCGTGGGTATCGTCATCGTCTCCATCGGCAACACCATTCAGTAGGCGCTCCCATGCCTCAATACCTCCTCGCGCACGACCTCGGCACCAGCGGCAACAAGGCCACGCTCTACACCCCGGAAGGCCGCCTTGTGGCCAGCCGCAACGTGCCCCTACGACACCCACTTCTTCAACGGCAACTGGGCCGAGCAGAATCCCGACGACTGGTGGCAGGCCATCTGCGACTCCACCCAGGAGCTGCTGCGCGAGGCCAAGGCCGATGCCGCCGATGTCGCCGTGGTCGCCCTGAGCGGCCAGATGATGGGCTGCACGCCGGTGGACAAGGACGGCAACGCGCTGCGCCCGTCGATCCTCTACTGCGACCAGCGGGCCACCAAAGCAGGCCGCGCAGGTCTTGTCGCAAGATCGACATGAAGAGTTTCTACGGCATCGTGGGCCACCGCGTCAGCCCCTCCTACACGCTGGAGAAGCTGATGTGGATCCGCGACAACGAGCCGGACATCTACGCCCGGACCCACAAGACGCTCTGCGCCAAGGACTACATCAATTTCCGTCTGACGGGCCGCATGGCCACGGACTTCTCCGACGCCTCGGGCACCAACGCTTTCGACCTGAACACCTTCAGCTGGTCGGAGAAGATCATCGACTGGCCGGCGTGGACGGCGCGATGTTCCCGGAGGCCATGGACTCGGTCGCGATACTCGGCGACGCTCACCAGCCGAGGCCGCCGAGGCAACCGGCTTGAAGGACGGCACGCCCGTGGCCGTGGGCGGCGGCGACGGCAGTTGCGCCGGCGTGGGCGTGGGCTGCATCAAGCCCGGCACGGCCTACAACTATCTCGGCTCGTCCAGCTGGATCGCTCTGACCGTGACCGAGCCGATCGTGGACGAGCAGATGCGCACGATGAACTGGGCGCACTGCGTGCCGGGCTACCTGCATCCCTCGGGCACCATGCAGACCGCCGGCTCCAGCTATCAGCTGGCTGAAGAACACCTTGTGCCAGCCGGAGGTGCAGGAGGCGGCCGCCAAGGGCATCAGCCCTTACGACCTGATCAACGCAGGCCATGCGCGCGTCGCCGCCCGGCGCCAACGGCGTGCTTTTCCTGCCCTACATGCTGGGCGAGCGCACGCCGTGGTGGAACCCGAACGCGCGCGGCGCATTCGTCGGCCTGAACCTGGCCACGCACCGCGAGGACATGCTGCGCGCGGTGATGGAAGGCATCACCATGAACCTCGGCATCATCGTGAACATCTTCCGCCAGCACGTGCCGATCGACGCCATCACCGTCATCGGCGGCGGGGCGCGCAGCGCTGTGTGGCGGCAGATGATGGCCGACGTCTACGGCTGCCGCATCGAATCGCTAAACTACCTGGAGGAAGCCACCTCGATGGGCGCGGCGGTCATCGGCGGCGTGGCGGCCGGCATGTTCAAGGACTTCGACGTGATCCACCGCTTCATTCGCGTGGACCATACGGCCACGCCCGAATCGCGGAGACCCAGAAGCGTGTACCTCCAGACTGCTGCCCGTTCTTGAGAAAACTCTATCGCTCGCTGGTGGACGTCTACGAAGATCTTGCCGAGGTTCGAAGCGTCATGAGAGCCGTTGCCGTCGTCGAACCGGGAAGAGTGGAGATTGTGGAGCTGGGCAAGCCCGAGGCCGGGCCTTATCAGGCCCTGGTGCGAACCGAGGCGGCCTGCCTGTGCAATGCCACCGACGGCAAGCTGGTCGCGGGCCATTTCCCGGGCGTGGACAAGTACCCGCTGGTGCTGGGGCACGAAGCGGCCGGCATCGTCGAGGCGGTCGGCAGCAAGGTGCGCAACTTCAATGCCGGCCAGCGCGCCATCGGCGGTCTGGTCTTCGAGTTCGCCGATCCTGCCTACGCCAGCGGCTGGGGCGGCTTCTGCGACTACACGCTGGTCAACGACCACGACGCGATGGTCGCCGACGGCGTGGCCGACGCCGAGCACGGCTGGTTCGAGTGCTACGAAATCCAGCGGCCGGTGACCGGCCGATGTGCCGCCGGAGGCCGCGGTGCTCCTGTGCACCTGGCGCGAAGTGTATGGCGGCTTTGGCGATTTCCATCTGAAGGCCGGCGACGACATCCTGGTGTTCGGCGCGGGACCGGTCGGGCTGAGCTTCGTCAAATTCGGGGAGCCTGCTCGGGCTGGGCTGGATCGGCGTCGTGGATCCTGTCGACGAGCAAGCGGGCGAAGGCGCTGGCCATGGGCGCCGATGCGGCGTTCTCTCCCTCAAGCCCGGAGACTGGCCGAGCTTGAAGCGGCGGCGCGGAAAGCCGCTGGATGCCGTCATCGACGCGGTGGGCAACCCGTCAATCGCCAATGCCGGCCTGCCGCCTGATCAAGATGGGCGGATCGATCTGCATCTACGGCGTTATCGCCGAACCCGCCATCACCATCCAGAAGCACCAGGGGCCGTACAACTTCAATCTCTTCGTCCATCAGTGGCCCACGCGCGCGCGCGAGCGGGCCGCCATGGAACCGCTGTGCGACTGGATTCGCCAGGGCAAGCTTCGGCATGAGGAGTTCCTCACGCACGAGTTCCCCCTGGAGAAGATCCATGACGCCATCGCGGCGGTCAAGACCGGCCAGACCCTGAAGGTGCTGCTGCGCTACTGATCAGTGCAGGACCGTCCCTTTGATGGCGTCGCCGCGGACGTCCAGTATCTGAACGCTGGAAATGGTCCTCATCGTCTGATGGTCGGCGAAGGTCCAAACCACCTTCTTGTTCGCGCGTGACCTCGATCAGGTGAGGCGCCTGCCCGAAGCTGTTGTGACCGAGCCAGTTGCACATCACCGTGTTGCCGTTGGGCAGGCGGTGCAGGCCGGACATGAACTTCAGGCTGATGCCCGGCAGCTCGTCGCCGCTCACCTGCCAGACCACTTTGCCCGCGCGCGTCACTTCTAAGACCGTGGCCTTGGCGCCCTTGGTATCGGCGCCGGAAATCAGCGTGTTCCCGTTTGGCAAACGCACTGCGCTATGCGGGCCGCCGGGCACGGCCATTTCCCAAACCGTCTTGCCTTGCGGGTCGTATTCCCGCACCACGCCGGGCCGTAGTGGGCCACGAGGTAGTTCCCATTGGCCAGTCGCCGCGCATTGCGCATGTAGCCATGGCCGCCGTCCTTGCCCTCCGGGAGCAGGCGGACCTCCTTGACGATTTTCCCCGCCGGGTCCACCTCCAGCAGCCGCCCGGCGTTGCACTCCCCAATGAAGGTGTTGCCGTTGGCCAGGCGCTGGCAGGCATAGACCTCGCTGGTGGACTCGTAGGAGAACACGACCTTCTTCTCGCGGGTGACTTCCTTGACGCCGCGCCCGGTGTTGAACAGCAGGTTGCCGTTGGGGAGAAGCCAGACATCGTTGGAGTTTGGGGCGTCGTATGACCATTCGACTTTGCCCTCGGGGTTGACGATGAACACCTTGCCTTGGGTGTAATCCGTGCATACGAATCGGTGCTGTGGCGCGGCCGCGACGACGATGACGGATGCCAGCAACATGAGCAGCGACTTCATAGGATTCTCCTCAAGAGGCTTCTCCACCCTGGACAAGCCGCGCGTAAAGCTTGCAGCGGTCGCCGCGGTGCTTGGCGACGAAATACTCCAGCGGAGTGGCGTCGGCCAGAACTCCGACACTCTTCAACAGCAGCGCGGGACTGCCCGCGTTGACCCCCAGCAACCTCGCGTCCGCTCGCTCCAGGCCGATGGCTTCGATGGTGCGGAAGGCGCGCGCGATTCTCAGACCGTGCTTGCGGGCCAGGGTCTCGTACAGCGACTGGTTCGAGAAATCCTCCTCCACCAGCGAAGCGCACAAACTGGCCGGCAAATAGGTGACCACCAGCACCTCCGGCTCCCCATCCAGGAGCCTGAGCCGGTTCAGCATCACCACCGGAGTGCCCTCCTGTATCTTCAGGGCCTCAGCGACTTCAGCGCCGGCCGGGACAACCTTCAGGTTCAGAACCTTGGTGGCCGTCAGACGCCCGCGCGCGGCCGTATCCTCGTAGAATCCGCGGGAATCCTGCATCAACCCGCCTTCGTATTTCGGATAGGCGACGACGGTTCGTTTCCCGTTCTGTTTTCTGACCAGTCCCTTATGCTCGAGATGGGCCAAGGCCTGGCGCACCACGGTGCGGCTGATGCCGAGCGTGCTGCAGATCTCCTGCTCGCTGGGCAGGAACTGGCCCGGACGCCACTCGCCGCAGTTGATGCGCTCTTCGATAAAAGTACAGAGCTGGAAGTAGTAGGGGATAGGGCTCGACTTCTGGATGGCTTCCATGATCTTGAGCACGTCACCGGCTGTCGTCACGTGGTCCTCCACACTCCCACCGTTGACACTCGGGTGTCAAGGGTGTTACCGTTTAATCCTGTTAGCATAGCATTATAGCATCGGGGTCAACATATTGAATTCACGGCCTTTTTCATTTCAGGTCCTGGCTGAGGAGAGCCGGCTCGCACGCTACGACAACCATTTGGAACGGAAGTTGTCGGCATTGACGGGCCAGTATGCGGACAAGCTGGCCTTCGATCGGCTGCTCCATGCGGGCGACCGCGTGGTGTACGAGGTTTACGAGATGCTGCGGCCTGAGGTTGCCGGGGACTTGCGCAGCGGCCTCTCGGTGGTGCATCCCGGCAGGGTCGGCGACGAGTTCTTCATGACCAAGGGGCACTTCCACTCGATCCTGGACACGGCGGAGGTCTACTATTGCCTCAAGGGCCGCGGCCTGATGCTGATGGAGAACCCCGCTGGGGAGTGGGCCGTCGAGGAGATGGCGCCCGGATGCGCGGTTCACGTCGCGCCGGGCTGGGCGCACCGGTCCGTCAACATCAGCGCTGACGAGGACCTGGTTACTTTCTTCGTCTACCCCGCCGATGCCGGGCATGACTACGGCACGATCGAGCGCAGAGGCTTCCGCAAGCTGGTTCTGAAGGCTGACGGCGGCTACCGCATCGCGGACAATCCGGCCTGGTCGGAACCGTCCTCCAACCGCTGAAGGAGACAGGCAAGCCATGTACGAAATCAAGACCCAGACCCGGCCCACGATGTACTTCATCGGCGTCACCACCGGGCAGTCCTCCATCATGAAGGTCTTCCCGCTGTGGATGAAGGAATTCGGCCGGCCGGAGGTCGTGCTGGAGGGCATGGACCTCAAGCTCCACAGCGACCCGGAGAGCTACCGCCGGGCGGTGGCGCAGATCAAGCACGATCCGCTCTCACTCGGCGCCCTGGTGACCACGCACAAGATCAACCTGCTCGAGGCCTCGCGGGACATGTTCGACTACCTCGACCCGTACGCCGTCACCTGCGGCGAGGTGTCGAGCATCTCAAAGAACGGCCCGGCGCTGGAGGGCCACGCCAAGGACCCGATCACGTCCGGGCTGAGCCTGGACTCCCTGCTCGGAAAGAACTATTTCGGCCGGACCAGCGGGCAGGTGCTGTGCTTCGGCGCCGGCGGATCCACCACCGCCATGGTGCTGCACTTCGCGCAGAAACGGCACCGCGCGGACCGGCCGCGCCGCATGGTTGTCGTCAATCGCTCGGAAGCGCGGCTGACGCACCTCAAGGCCATGGTCGCCGGCCTCGGCACCGACATTGAGTTCGAGTATCACCTGAACGCCGAGCCCAGTACAACGACCAGGTGATGGCCATGTCGCCCCCCGGCTCCCTGGTGGTCAACGCCACCGGAATGGGCAAGGACCTGCCCGGCTCGCCCATCACCAATGACGGCGTCTTCCCACTGCAGGGCATTGCGTGGGAACTCAACTACCGTGGCGAGCTCCTCTTCCTGCACCAGGCGCTGGCTCAACACGCGACCCGGCAATTGACGGTGGAGGATGGATGGCTGTACTTCCTGCACGGCTGGACAGAAGTGATCGCCCAGGTCATTAAGGTGCAACTCAATCGCGCCGCTGTTTCAGCGCCTGGCCGATGGCTAGTGCGATTTGCTCCCCCGCGCTGGCAGCTAGGGTGACTTCCACGGCGGCAGGCTGATGGTCTTCGTCAGCCCTTGAGGTCCTGGAACGCCGCTTCGATCTCCCGCTTGGCTTCGGCCGTGGGCGGGGCGAGCGGCAGGCGGCAGGGGCCGCCATAGTAGCCGTTGAGGTCCATGGCGTACTTGAGGCCCGGGATGCCGTACTTGGTGGTGACCAGGCGCGCCGCGGGCGTGATGCGATCCTGCCAGTCCAGCGCCGCTTCGGACTCCCTGGCGCGGTGCGCCTCCCAGATGATGATGGTGGAGTAAGGGGCCGCGTTAGCGTAGGCCAGGATGGCGCCCGTCGCGCCCGCCGCGAGAGATGGCAGCAGGACTGGCGCGGATCCCACCAGCACCTGGAAGCCGGGCTTCGCATCACGGGTCATTCGCGCAACCTTGTCAACGTTGCCGGAGCTTTCCTTGATCCCGATGATGTTGGGGTGTTCGGACAACTCCACGATGGTTTCCGCGGGAACATCGACGCCCGTGGCTTGCGGAAAGTTGTAGATCACCATCGGAATCCTGGACTGGTCCGCCACCGCACGAAAGTACAGGGCCTGCGCTTCACCACGCTCCAGAAGGTTCCTGTAGTAGTGGGGAGTTACCACCAGCGCGGCCTGGTAGCCAATCCCGGCCGCCTGGTTGGTGAGCCACACGGTCTCGCGCACGCTCTCCACGCCGGTGCCGGCGACAAGCAACTTGCCGGAGGCCGCGTACTCCGCCACCCACCCCCACAGGTTGAGCTTCTCCTCGGTGGTCAGCATGACGCTTTCGCCGGTGGAGCCGCCGACTACGTAGCCGGCGAGGCTGGCAATGTTCCACTTCTCGACGTTGTGCTTGAGCTTGGCTTTGTAAAGGTCGCCGTTATGGTCGAACGGAGTGGCGATGGGCGGCAGGATGCCCTGGAGTTTCATGGCGGGAGAAATGCGGAGCGCGGACGTCGAGCGTCCACGCCCCACAATTCGCGATTCTCTTACACGACTTTGACGAAAATGATCACCAGCGTATACAGCGCCAGCGATTCGATAAGGACCAATCCGAGCAGCAAGGCAAAACGGATCGCGCCCGCGGCAGCCGGGATTCCGCGCCAGGCCCTCAGCCGCGGCCGCCACGGCCTTTCCTTGAGCCAGGCCGCAAAGGCCAGAGGCAATCGCCATGGCGAAGCCGGAAGTGATGGCGACCCAATTGACGCCGCCACCGCCCTGCGTCTGGGCGAAAATCGGATTCGCCAGCAGCAGGAACGCGACCATCATCAGCAGGAACTTAACCTTCATTTTGGTGTCTCTCCCTTTTTCCTAATAAATCGCTCCAGGAGGTGGTTCCCGTCATCCTGATGCAGCCGGGCTCACGCTGGAAGCGGTATAAAGCCGGTATTAGTGCTCGTGCGACACCGCGCTGCTGACGTAGATCATGGTGAGCAACGCGAATACAAGTGCCTGAAGGAACGCCACGAAGACGTGAAGTCCCATGAAAGCCGCGGGAACGAACAGGGGAACCAGTCCCATGAAGACCAGGGTTACCTGCTCGCCGGCGAACATGTTGGCGTAAAGTCGAACGGTGAGCGACAGCAGCCGTCCGACGTGGCTGATGAGCTCGATGGGGATCATCAGGGGGGCCATCAGCGGCATGGGGCCGGCGAAGTGCTTGAGATACCCGCCCACGCCTTGGGCCTTGAAGCCCATGAGATTGTAATAAGCGAACGTGACCAGCGCGAGTCCCAGCGGCACCGGCGGGAACATGGTCGGCGACTCGAAGGTGGGGACGACCCCGATCAGGTTCGCCAGCAGAACGAAAAGGAAGAGCGTCGTGAATAGATGCAGATAATGTCTGCCGTGCGAGCCCACCACCTCATCCGCCTGCCCGCCGATGAACTCGTAAATGAGTTCGAAGACGTGCTGCATCCGGCCGGGCCGGTCCACCGAAAGACGGGGCCGGAGAATGGCGAACACGACGATCACGATAATGGCCACCACCACCTGCATGGCGACAAAGTTGGCCCAGGGTTTGTCGGCGTTCTCGACGTGAACGCCGGCCATCGAGAGGATCGCGTTGGCTACCCCTGGCAAAGTATCGGTTAAGAAGTGCTGTGATCCACAGCTCATGCTCGGGCATAAATCAACTCGTATAAGATTTCGAGGATGACCGCCGCTACCGCCACGAACAAACCCAGCAGCGCGGCCGCCAGGTTCAATCCAAAGATCACCACTATACCATAGCCGCACAGCACCAACAGGGCGTAGCGCAGCAGGAGAAACAGCAGCAGACGCTTGCGGGGACGCGCAGCATCAGGCCCTAAGGATGCCGTCACCTGGTGCAACCAGCGGAAATTCAGAAGCGACGCCAGGGCGCCGGCCAGGAAGCCCAAACTCCACTGCCATCCCCACAGCAGAAGGGCCGCGGCTCCCCCGATGCTTAGCCAGAGCATGACGGCGCGGATGCGGCCCAGCGCCCGGTCGAAATGGGCCTCATCCATTGTCACGATTCCGGGTGTCCTTCTGAACCTGCCGGATCACTTGCAGGAATCCCGACGCGATTCCGAGAATCAGGAATACCACCTTCAGGAACGTCGTGCCAAAAGCGCGGTCGAGCAGGTAGCCGATGCCGTAGCCGACCAAAGTAGCGGCAGGCAGCATGAAGGCGAGGGAAGTATACTCACCAACCTGGACCCAGACGTTTCTCTTGCGGTTCTGGGCCGCCATGCCGCTCACTCCCCGACGACGGGATTGCGAAGCTCGCCCAGTCCCTGTACGCGGACGACCATTTCGTCGCCGGGCTGGAGGTAAACGGGTGGCTTGCGCGCGAAGCCCACGCCGCCGGGCGTTCCGGTCGAGACCACGTCACCGGCCTCCAGGGTGAAGACGCTGGAGAGGAAAGCGATCAGGTCGGGCACCTGGAAGATCAAATTCCGGGTGCTCGAGTTCTGCATCATGTTTCCGTTCAGGGTCAGCGAGATGTCCAGAGCATGCGGGTCGGCCACCTCGTCGGCGCTCACCAGGTAAGGTCCCATGGGGGCGAAGGTGTCGAAGTTCTTGCCCATGGTCCACTGCGTGGTAGCCAGTTGGTAGTCCCGCGCGCTGACGTCGTTGACGATGGTGTAGCCGAAGACGTGCTCCCGCCAGCGGTCCGCGGGAATATGGCGCCCGCCCTTGCCGATGACGAAGGCCAACTCCGCCTCGTAGTCGGGCCTGGTGGTTGAGCTGGGGAGAACGACTTTGTCGCCGGGACCCACGATGGTGGTGGCGAACTTGACGAAGACCGTCGGCACCTCGGGGATCTGCATCTTGGATTCCTCGGCGTGGTCCCGGTAGTTCAGGCCGATGCAGATGAACTTCGTGGGGCGGGCGATGGGCGCCAGCAGTCTGACGCTCGCCAGTGACGAAGCGGCGCCGGCGGGCGGCTGCGCGATCCAGGATTCAATCTTGGCGCGGGCCGGAGCGCCGCCCTGAATGATGGAGAGCAGATCCGGGAAAGCCCGCACCAGCCAGGCTGATCACGTCGTTGCCGCTAACGACTCCAGGTTCGGGAGAAGCATCCCCGCGGCGGAATGTAACGAAGCGCATAGATAGGAGGAAGCGGGCGAACGACTACCGTCCGGCTTTTTGGATCTTACCGCTCTTGATGCAGCTCGTGCAGACGCGGATCCTCTTAGCCGCTCCCTTGACCAGGGCGCGCACGGACTGAAGGTTCACGTTCCAGCGCCGGTTGGTCAGGTTGTGAGCGTGGCTGATTCGGTGCCCGAACACGGGGCCGCGGCCGCAAACATCGCAAACTCTTGCCATGACTAAGGATTCTCCTCTTCGCAGTGGGAAGTTCAATTCTAGCAGCGACGGCCGGGCTGCCGCAAGCGGCCTGAAACTGCTGATAATTGTGAGCCGTAAGTACCCAATCCGCGGAATCCTGTATACTGATGATTGGGTGTCGAACGCCGGGAGTGGGCGAAAGCCCACTTTTTTGTTGGCATTCGCATTTTTAGGACGATGAACGAAGCCATCCTGGCCAAAGTGAGAGAGATCGCCGAGCGCGTGGGGAGTTCCGAGGGGATCGAAATTGTCGACATCGAGCTCGTCGGCGGAGGCCACAGCCGGGCATTGCGCATCTTCATCGACAGACCGCAGGGCGTCACTCACGCCGATTGCGAGCTGATCTCTCAACAGGTTGGCACCATCCTGGACGTCGAGGACGTGATGCCGGGGGGCAGTTACGCGCTGGAAGTCAGCTCCCCCGGGTTGGAGCGGAGACTGAGCCGGCCCCAGGATTTCGTGAGGTTTCAAGGCAGGAAAGCGAAGATTGTATTGCGCGAGCCGCTTGAGAATCGGCGTAGCTGGGAAGGCGTACTGGCGGGTTTTTCCGAAGGACAGGTCACCTTGGAACCGTCCCCGGGCCAGCGAATCTCGTTTGACCTTCAGCACATCCAAAAGGCAAATCTCAAGTTCGAGTGGTGATCCCCGGGCAATCTGGAAAGAAGGAAGAGTGTGGGAACGATCTATCAGTCCATTGAGATCCTGAGCAAGGAAAAGGGCATCGACCCCCAGATCGTGCTCGACGCGGTCAAGGACGCCATGCTGGCCGCGGCGCGCAAGCATTTCCACACCGAGGAGGAAATGGTTGCGGACCTGGATCCGCAAACCGGCTCGATCCAGGTTTACGCCGTGCGCAACGTCGTGGAGAGCGTGACCGACCCGGCCACGGAGGTGACGCTGGAACAGGCGCTGCGCCTGGATCCCGCGGCCGAGGTTGGATCGCGGGTTCGTATTCCCAAGCCCACCGAGCTTCTGGGCCGCGTCTCGGCTCAGACCGCCAAGCAGGTGATCCTTCAGAAGGTTCGGGAAGCGGAGCGCGAGACCGTTTTCCAGGAATACTCGGGGAGAGTGGGCGAGCTGGTGCATTGCACCGTCAAGCGCTTCGAGGGATCCGACATCATCGTGGACCTGGGCAAGACCGAGGCCAAGCTGCCCCGCAAGGAACAGTCCAAGCTGGAGAGCGCCAGCGTGGGCGAGCGCATTCGCTGCGTCATCCGCAGCGTCGACAAGACCGGCAAGAATGCGGGCCTTATCGTTTCGCGCGGCGCGCCGGAGCTGGTGGTTCGCTTGTTCGAACAGGAAGTGCCCGAGATCTACGACAACACGGTCGTGATCAAGGCCTGCGCGCGGGAGGCGGGGGAGCGCACCAAGATCGCGGTGCTCAGCCGGGATCGGGATGTGGACTGCGTGGGCGCTTGCGTGGGGATGAAGGGCATGCGCGTGCAGTCCATCATCCGCGAGTTGAGGGGGGAGAAGATCGACATCATCGAGTTCTCCGACGACCCCGTGGTTTTCGCCACCCATGCGCTGAGTCCGGCCAAGATTTCGCGAGTGACCGTCCTCGACGCCGCCGAACGTCATATGGAAGTGGTTGTGGACGACTCCCAGCTCTCTCTGGCCATCGGCAAGAAGGGACAGAACGTCCGGCTCTGCGCCAAGTTGATCAACTGGAAGATCGACATTAAGAGCGAAGAGGAGAAGCGGCAGGAGGTGGAATCCGCCATGTCCGCGCTGGTCGTTCCGGGAGCCCCCGTGACCGCGCTGACCGAGCATGGTCTGACGGAGAATCTGGCGGGCAAGCTCTCCGAGGCGGGGATTGGAACCGTGGAGAAGCTCGGCTCGATGACGCCCGAAGAGTTGGAGGAGATTCCCGGAATCGGGCCCAAGATGGTGGAGCGCATCCAGGTCGCCGTGATCAGCTACTACCAGCAATTCGAAGAGGTCCTGGAGAACGGTCCGCAGACGCCGGAAGCGCAAACACCGGCGCCGGAGGGGCCGCCCGCTGAAGTAGTAACGGCGCCGCCGCCGGAAGGTGATTCTCCGGAGCCAGCCAGTGAATCTGATACGATAAAGGACTCAGACTGAGCTTTCGGGGCGAACTGGTTTGTAGGTTTGGGTTGGAAGAGCAGGTTGCGCAGAGGGGTCCGCGCCAAGCGGGGCCTCTCGTCACAGCTTGAGAACAGGCGCTTTTGACAGGATTTATGGGTAAGATCCGTATCAACGAGTTGGCGCGGGAACTCGAAATAAAGCCCAACCGGCTTTTGGAGTTGCTGCCTGAGTTGGGCGTCACCGAGAAGAAGACCCATTCCAGCTCGATCGACGAAGACGTCGCCGTCAAAGCGCGGCGTTATTTCGGCATCCACGTCGAGGAACCCGAGACGGCGGCTCCCGCGGCTCCGCCGGAGCCGGGACCCGTCGCCGAGCGGCCGGAGGTCCCTCCTCAGGCCGTGCCGGAGGCCTCCGTGGTGGCCGAATCGGCGGCCTCTTCCCCTGCGGGCGCCACGTTTGCGATTCCTTCGCACACATGCCGAAGCACCGGCTGCGGCGGATGGATTCCTGGCCGGCCGGTCAGCGGCTCAGAAACTTCGGCCTCCGCTTGGCGGGAGCCCGCCCGCTCCGGCGAACGGGCGGTTCCGGTTGTCCCGGCAGCCCCGGCCAAGCCTGCCAGCGTTCCGGCCAAGCCGGTTCCCACGGCCCCGCGGCCCGGACAGATACTATCGGGACCCCGGCAGCCCTTACCCGTGGTTGCGGTGCCCCCCCCCATGGCCGTCCCCACACCGGCTGGAGAAGACCGTCCCGCAGCAGCCGCCCCGCGCCGCCGCCGCTCCTGGGGCTCCCAGACCGCACGCCAGAACGCCTCTGGCCGGCCAACCAGCAGCGCGGCCCGTTGTGCCGCCGCGACCCGACCTTGTGGCGCGTTTGACCCAGCCCAAGGCCATGCCCGGTCAGCCCGCCCCCAGAGCCGTCCGGCCCGCGACCATGCCGATACCGGGCCAGCCGATTTACCGCGGTCCGATCCGCCCCGGCCAGACCATCCGGCCCGCCGGGCCCGGCGCCCGCATGGTGAGGGGCAAGACGATGCATCCCACTTCGGTGGGCCGCATGGACGCCCCGGCCGTGGCCCCTGTCGAGCAGCAGCGGCGGCCCGGTGATCGCCGCCCCGCCAGACCACCGGGCAGGGAGCGTGAACTGGATCGCGACGAGAGGACGCTTCAGACCAGCCTTCCGGCGCGAGCAGGAGGCAGTGGTTGCGGTGAACCGGCAGATCACGGTCGCCGAGGGCGTCACCGTCAAGGAGCTATCCGAAAAGCTCGGGCTGAAGGCCAGCCTGGTCATTAAGAAACTGTTCGACCGGAAGATTTTCGCGACCATCAACCAGACCCTGGATTTGAAGCTGGCCGAGGATATCGCCCGCGGGTTCGGCGCCGCCGCCAACATGGTGAGCTTCGAGCAGGAGGCGGTTCAGGAAGTAGAACAGGCCGAAGCCGAGAAGGATCTCATCAAGCGGCCCCCGGTTGTCACCGTCATGGGGCACGTCGACCACGGCAAGACATCGCTGCTCGACGCCATCCGCGAGAGCAACGTGGCGGAGCGCGAGGCCGGCGGAATCACCCAGCACATCGGCGCTTCCGCGTAAGAAGGATGGCCGGCAGATCGTCTTCATCGACACGCCGGGCCACGAAGCATTCACCCGCATGCGGGCGCGGGGCGCCAAGGTGACCGATATCGTGGTCCTGGTGGTGGCGGCCGACGACGGAGTGATGCCGCAAACGCTGGAGGCCATCGACCACGCCACGCGCGGCCGAAGTCCCCATCGTCGTAGCCATCAACAAGATCGACAAGCCCGACGCTCAGCCGGAACGCATCAAGCAGCAATTGTCGGACCGCGGCCTGCTGCCCGAAGACTGGGGCGGCGACACGGTCATGGTGCCCGTCTCCGCCAAGACCAAGCAGAACCTGGATCTGCTCCTGGAGATGATTCTGCTGGTGGCCGACATGCAGGATCTGAAGGCCAATCCCGACCCGCCCGGCGTGGGCAATGTGCTGGAAGCCGAACTGGACCGCGGACGCGGCCCCGTCGCCACGGTGCTCGTCCAGAACGGAACCCTCTCGGTGGGCGACTACTTCATCTGCGGCTCGGTGTTCGGCAAGGTTCGCGCCATGTATGACGACCGCGGCGCGCAGGTCCGCTAGCGCCGGACCGTCCACGCCGGTCGAAGTGCTGGGCCTGGATTCCATGCCCGAAGTGGGTGACACCTTCCAGGTGGTCACCGACACCGCCAAAGCCAAGCAGATCGTAATCTACCGCGAGGTCAAGGCCCGCGAGCAGGCGATGGCCCGCACTGGCCGGCTGACCCTGGACCAGCTCCACGAGCAGATGAAGAGCGGCGAGGTCAAGGAACTGCCGATCATCCTGAAGGCCGACGTGGGCGGCACGGCCGAGGTGCTGACCGACGCTCTGCAGAAGCTGTCCAACGACAAGATTCGAATCCGCGTGCTGCACGCCAGCGTGGGCGCCATCACCGAAACCGATGTGCTGCTGGCGTCCGCCTCCAACGCCATCATCATCGGCTTCAACGTCCGTCCCGAAAGGACCGCCACGCAGCTGGCCGAGCGCGAGAAGGTCGACATCCGGCTGCACACCATCATTTACGAACTGGTGGACGAGATGAAGCGCGCCATGACCGGCCTGCTCGAGCCGGTGTTCAAGGAAGTTTACCGGGGCCGCGCGCAGGTCCGAGAGGTCTTCCGCATCACCAAGGTCGGCAACGTTGCGGGCTGCATCGTACAGGATGGCTCCATTACGCGGAGCAGCGATGTGCGTGTCCTGCGCGACAACGTAGTGGTGCACACCGGCAAGATCGGCTCGCTGCGGCGGTTCAAGAACGACGCCAGCGAGGTCAAGAGCGGCATGGAGTGCGGCATCGTGCTGGAGAACTTCGGCGACTATCAAGCTCGGGGACATCCTTGAGGCGTTTGTCTCGGAGCGGGTGGCCGCCGAGGTCCTGGCATAACGGGAGGTCCGGCTGGACCTCGAGGGCGCCTATCCCCATGGCAACGTCGGCGTTCTTACCCTGGAGTTGCGGCTGGAGCATTCACATTCCCTCAAGGACAAACGCCATGTCGTCAAAGGTCTCAAAGATCGCCTGCGGGGCAAGTTCAACGTGGCGGTGGCGGAGATCGATTGCCAGGAATCTGTGGCAGCGGGCCCTGGCGGCGGCCGTAACGGTCTCCGGCGACCATGAGCACGCGCGGCTGGTGCTCGAAGCCGTCGAGAAAGAGGCCGCCCTGCTGCTGGGTGGCGACCTGGTCTCCGCTACGATCGAGTGGCTGGAATAACTAGGCATGGACCCACACCGCACCGGACGCATATCGGAAGTCATCCGCGAGGAACTGTCCGAGATCATCGGCTACGAGCTCTCCGACCCCCGTATCGGCTTGGTGGACATGACCGAGGTGCTGGTGGCGCCGGACATGCGGGACGCCCGGGTCCGGCTGCACCTGGGGGGCGACGAGACGGCCCGCGTGGCGACCTTACAGGCCTTGGAGGGCGCCCGCCACTTCCTCCGGCGGGAACTGGCCGAGCGGCTGCGGTTGTACCGCATTCCCGAGCTGCACTTTGAGGCCGACCTGGATCCGGAATCCAGCGCGCGCCTGGAACGGCTGCTGAAACGCGCCCGGAAGGGCCGCGCAAAATTCAGCCCGGCCGAACAAAAAAGTTCTTTAGAATGAACCGATTTGTGCTATTTTTGTTAGTAGCAGCGACCTTCCTCCAGGCCGGGGATCTGCTCCGGCTGGAGGACAGCGTCGACGCCATGGGGACCACCTACACGGTGGTCGCCTACGCCGAAGATCAGCAGGAGCTGGAGGAGGCGCTGGAGGCAGCCTTCACCGAAGCACGGCGCCTGGATCGGATGTTGTCGAACTACCGTCCCGAGAGCGAGTGGAGCAGGGTGAACCGGGAGGCCGCCCAGAGGCCGGTGCCTGTCTCTCCGGAGCTTTTTCGGTTGTTCCAGGCCTGCGCCGAGGTTAACCGGCAGAGCGAGGGGACGTTTGATATCAGCGTCGGCCCGCTGATGCGGGTCTGGGGGTTCTACAAGGACTCCGGCCGGCTGCCGGCCAAAAGCGAGATTTCGGCCGTGCTGGGGAAGGTTGGATTTAAGAATGTGGTTCTGGACGCCCAAAACGGGACCGTCCGGTTTCTCAAGCCGGGTGTGGAACTCGACCCCGGCGGTATTGGAAAGGGTTACGCCGTAGATCAGATGGCAGAGAAGCTGAAACAGCACGGAATTCGTTCGGCGCTTGTCTCAGCCGGCAGCAGCAGCATCTATGGCTTGGGCTCGCCTCCCAACGACTCGGGCTGGTCCGTCAAGATCCGGCATCCGCGAATGCACGACGACACCGTGGCGGAGGTCAAGTTGCGGGACGAGTCGCTGTCCACCTCGGGTGACTACGAAAAGTTCTTCATGGCGGAAGGTAAGATGTACAGCCATATCATGGACCCGCGGACCGGCTACCCGGCCAGTGGCGTGGCTTCGGTCTCGGTGATCGCGCCCCGCACGCTCACCAGTGAAGCCTGGGCAAAACCGTTTTTCATCCTCGGCCGCGGCTGGGCGGCCAAGAATCCACCGG
The DNA here is from genome assembly GCA_963744775.1 of Bryobacterales bacterium. Lineage (GTDB taxonomy): Bacteria > Acidobacteriota > Terriglobia > Bryobacterales > Bryobacteraceae > CAVUVG01. Next base: position 64,046 of record CAVUVG010000003.1, on the reverse strand, counting down.
AAGGACTTCGAGTTTTTCTTTGCGAAGATCAAACTAGATTGGCATGCGCGTGGCTTCAATGAACAGCCGATTTCTGGATGCCTGCCGCAGACGGCCCACCGATGTGCGGCCCGTGTGGTTCATGCGGCAGGCTGGACGATATCTCAAGCAATACCGCGAAATCCGCGCCAAACACGGCATTCTGGACATCTGCAAGCGGCCCGACCTGGCCGCCGCCGTGACTCTCCAGCCGGTGGAGATTTTGGACGTTGACGCGGCGATTATCTTTGCGGACCTGCTGCTGCCCGTCGAGGTCATGGGGCTGAAGCTGCGCTATGCCGCGGGCGAGGGCCCCATCATAGACAACCCCGTGCGGACCTCCTCGGATGTCGACAGCCTGTCCATCTCCAACACGGATGAGCTGGGCTATGTCGGCGAGGCGATCGGAATGGTCTCCAGAGCGCTGGCCGGGAAGGCTCCGGTCATCGGCTTCGTGGGAGCGCCGTTTACCGTGGCCAGCTACATCATCGAAGGCGGCGCGTCAAAAACCTTCCTGCGCACGAAGCGCATGATGTACGGCGGCGAGATCTTGTGGCGGCGTCTGATGGGCAAGCTGGTCGACGTGCTGGGATCCTTCGCCCTGATGCAGGTGGCGTCGGGCGCCAGGGCCATCCAGGTGTTCGACAGTTGGGCGGGCGCCCTGGGCCCCGACGACTACGTGCGTTTCGTCGCGCCTTACTCGCGCGCCCTGATCGAGCGTATACGCTCCAGCGGCGTCCCTGTCATCCATTTCGGCACCGGAGCCGCCGGGTTCTTCAGGGAATTGCACGCGGCCGGGGGCGACGTGATGGGGGTCGATTGGAGGGTCAACATCGACCAGGCCTGGATGGACATCAGCTATCGCTCCGCCATCCAGGGGAACCTCGATCCGGGGGCTTTGTTCGCGCCTCTCCCCGAATTGAAGATGAAGGTGAATGAGCTTCTGAAACGAACCGGAGCTCGCCCGGGCCACATCTTCAACGTCGGCCATGGCATCCTGCCGGAGACGCCGGTGGAGAGCGTCAAGGCCGTGGTGCAGATGGTCCGTGAATTCCGCCCATGAGACAGGCAGTACTCCTGCTCGCCCACGGCGCCCCCGAGCGCCTGGAGGAGATCGAGCCCTATCTGGCGCTGGTTCGCGGCGGCCGGGCCTTGGCGCCTAATCTGGTGGAGGAGATCAAGCAACGCTACGCCGAGATCGGCGGCGGCTCTCCCCTTACCGCCCGTACTAACGAGCAGGCGGCCGCCCTGGAGCGCAAGCTGGCCTCGCTGGGCTGCCAGGCCGGCGTTTACGTCGGCATGCGGAACTGGTTTCCGTCCATACGGGAAGCCGTGGCGCGGATGAAGGCGGACGGCGTGGAGCGCATCATCGCCCTGTGCCTGGCTCCGCAGTACTCCAAGCTCAGCGTGGGTCTCTACTTCCGCCGGACGCAGGAGGCCAAGAACGAATTGGGTCTTCAGGCGTCGATCGTGTGGGCCAAGAGCTTCCACGACCACCCGCTGCTGATCCAGGCGTTCCATGAGAGACTGGCGCCGCTGCTGCCTTCAGAGCAGGTGCTGTTTACGGCGCACAGCCTGCCCGAGAAGATTCTGGAGAGCGCGGACCGCTACCCTGGGGAAGCCCAGGCCACCGCCCGCGCCGTGGCGCGAGCGCGCCGGCCTGGCTGGCTGGGATTTCGCGTTCCAGAGCCAGGGGCTTACCGACGACAAGTGGCTGGGCCCCACCGTCGAATCCATGATCGACAGCTATCAGCAGCGTGGCGTGCGCGAGCTGGTCCTGGCGCCCATTGGCTTCGTGTGCGACCACGTGGAGATCCTCTACGACGTCGATATCCTCTTCCGGAGGTACGCGGAACAGCGTGGAATTCGCCTGCGGCGGCCGGAATCCCTGAACGATTCGCCGGCCTTTATCGACGCGCTGGCTGCGGTGGTCCGGGAAAAATTAGAGGCGGCCTGAATTGCAGACGGTCGTCATCATTGGCGGCGGGATTTCGGGCCTGTCCACGGCGTACCACCTGGCCAAGGCCGGCATAGCTTCGACGCTCCTTGAACGCCGAGGCCGGCTGGGCGGCGTCATTCAGACCGAGTCGGTGGACGGCTGCGTCATCGAAGCCGGCCCCGATAGTTTCCTCTCCGCCAAGCCGTGGGCCATGGACCTCATCCGCGAGCTCGGACTGGGCGCGGAAGTCATCGGATCGAACGATCACCTGCGCGTGACCTACGTGATGAAGAGGGGCCGGCTGGTGCCTCTTCCGGACGGGTTGATGCTGATGGTTCCCACGCGCATCCTGCCCCTGGTTGCCACGCGCCTGCTGAGCTGGCCCACCAAAATCCGCATGGGGCTGGAGTGTCTGCGCCGGCCGGCGGCCGGCGCCCGGGAAGACCGCTCCGTGGCCGATTTCATCCGGGACCACTACGGACAAGAGGCCGTGGATTACCTCGCCGAACCGCTGCTTTCGGGCGTCTATGGGGGCGACCCGGAGCAGTTGAGCGTGTCCAGCGTGTTGGGCCTGTTTGCAGAGATGGAGAGCCAGTACGGCAGCCTGACGCGTGGCGTCCTGGCGCAGCGCCGTCGGCGAGCGCGGCAGGGTGGTCCGTCGGTCCCTCTGTTTCGAACCTTGAAGGCGGGCCTCGGCTCGCTGGTGCAGGCCTTGAAGAAGGCCACAGCCTCGCACCTGAGCGTGATTACCGGTGAGGCCGAGACCATCCAGCGCGGTACCGATGGCTTCACGGTGCGCTGGGGAGGCACGCAGCTCGAGGCAAGTTCAGTGGTGCTGGCATGCCAGGCTTACGAGGCGGGCGCGCTGGTGGGGAGCATCGACGCGCAATTGGCCGGCTTGCTGGATTCGGTCCCTTACAATTCTTCCGTCACCGTGGCGCTGGGCTACCGGAAGAGCGAGTTCGATGGACCTACTGACGGCTTCGGTTTCCTGATACCTAAGTCCGAACGGCGGCGCCTGGTGGCCTGCACCTGGGTGGGCACTAAGTTCGCGCATCGCGTTCCGGACGACAAGGTAATGCTGCGCTGTTTCCTGGGCGGCGAGCCGGAGGAGACGGACGACCAGTTAGTGCATGCGATCCTGAGCGAGTTGCGAGACATCATGGGAGTCACCGCCGCCCCGATCTTCACCCGAGTCAGCCGCTGGCCGCGCTCCATGGCGCAGTATACGGTTGGCCACCGCCAGCGCGTCGACCAGATCGAGGCGCGGCTGGGCTCGATCCCCGGCCTGTACCTGGCCGGCAACGCCTACTCGGGCATTGGGGTGCCCGACTGCGCCCGCACGGGCAAGCAGGCGGCGGAAAAGATTATCGCCTCTGAAGCTTCGCACCGATAACGACGTTCACGCCCGCCGGTCCCACCTCCAGCCGCTCCACGCCATGTTTCAGCGCAAACGGTTGGCCGATCTTCGCCTCCGGATAGAGCGGTAGCAGGAAATTATCGATGAGAAAATCCAGGACCGCACCGCTGGCCGTCACACCCGACACCGTCACCCGTTGAACGTAGACCGTGGCCAGTCCCTGAGCCGACTGGATCCTCGCCGCCGCCGCCACCGGCCTCTCGCCCCTGAGAAACCACGCCAACAGCCCGCCTGGAGCCGGGCCTTTGAGTTCCCGCACCTTGAGGAAATCCACCAGGGCGAAGCCCGTCGCCGCACCGGGGCCCAGTTCCAGACGCGGGTTTCGCAGCCCCTGCGGCACAGCCTCGCGTGTCACCTCTCTGGCGTAGGCGTTCAGCTCTTCCAGGCTCAACCAGATACGCGACCCGGGAAGCGCGCGATCCTCTTCGATCAGCGTGATTTTCCGCTGTGCCCTCTCCAGAGCCGAGTCCGCCGCGAAGACCGGCCGCGGACAGAACCACGAAAAGGAACACGGCGCGCACCATAGTTTGATTCTAGCTGGACGTTACAATGTGCTCATGAGGGTGCTGCGGGCGGGAATCCTGCTGTGGCTCGGGCTCTCTTCGCTGCGCGCGCAGGTGGCGGTGGCGGGCAGAGTCGTCGACGAGAACCGCACCGCCGTCGCCGAAGCTCGCATCGAGTTTCGCAACCCCGCCTATGCGCAGGCTCCCGCGGTCACATCCGATGAGCAGGGGCGCTTCCGTCTGGAACTTAGCCAGCCGGGCGAATACTCCCTTCGCGCGCAGCGGCAGGGTTTCTTCGTTCTGGACAACGTGCGGGTCCAGCTCAACAGCGGCGCCAACGAAGTCACCGTCACTCTGAACCACCTCCAGGAGTTTGTCGAGTCGATTGACGTCGTCTACTCGCCGCCGGTCGTGGACCCGGCCCAGACTTCGGACCAGAAACAGCTCAACAACCTGGAGATCCTCGGCGTCCCCTACCCGGCATCGCAAGACATCCATAACGCGCTGCCCATGTTCCCGGGCGTGGTCCAGGACACCACCGGCCTGGTCCATGTCAACGGCGGATCGAGCGACCAAGCCAGCGTCACGCTGAATGGCTTCAACATCTCCGATCCCGTTACCGGTTTGTTTGACGCCCGCGCTAAGCATCGAAGCCGTACGCAGCCTGGAGCTGGAAAGCGGCCGCTTTTCGGCCGACACCGGCCGCGGTTCGGCGGGTTCCCTGGCGATCAACACCGGCATGGGAGACGACCGCTGGCGATTCGGCGGCACCAATTTCATCCCCAGCATCAGCACGCAGCGCGGGTTGATGCTCAGCCGGTGGACGCCGCGCTTCACCGTGTCCGGGCCGCTCGTCCGGGGCCGGGCGTGGTTCTCGAACGGCTCCGACGCCTTCTACGACGTGGACATCGTCCCGGAACTGCCGCGCGGCCAGGACCGCGGCCGCAGCCTGACCACCAGCAACCTTTCCCGGGTCCAGGTGAACATCAGTCCATCCAACATCCTGACGGGCAGCTATCTCATCAACTACGTGGACCGTGACCATCAAGGCCTTTCGTTCCTGGATCCTGTTGAGACCACCGCGCACAATCGGCGCAGCCTGAACATGGCGACGGTTAAGCATCAGATTTACCGGCCAGGCGGCGCGCTCTTGGAGATCGGCGTTGCCGTGAGCCGTGGCGTCATACGGCAAAACCCGCACGGATTCGAAACCTACGTGATCTCCCCCGAGGGCCGCCGGGGGAACTACTTCGTGGACCTCACTCGCCACTCGAATCGCGAGCAGTGGGTGGCCAACTTTTTCCTTCCCACGTATCCAGGCGCGCGGCTCGCACCAATTCAAGCTGGGCGCCGACTTGCAACGCTCCGGCTTCCGGCAGAGTTCACAGCGGCACGACTACCGCGTGATGCGCGAGGATGGCACGCTGGCCAGATCCGTCTCCTTCGCCGGCAACGGTCTTCCGCAGCGGAAGAATTTCGAATCGGCCTTCTACGTCCAAGACCACTGGACACCGCACGAAGGGCTGGTCCTGGACCTGGGGTTGCGCAGCGACTGGGACCAGATCGTGCGGAACCTCCTGCTTTCGCCGCGAGTCTCGGCCGGCTGGACGCCCTCGTGGATGAAGGGGACAAAGATTGCCGCCGGGTTCGGCGTCTTCAACGATGCGCTCAGCCTGGAGGTGCTGACCCGGCACCAGGACCAGACCAGCATTTCCACCTTTTATGCTCCGGACGGCTCGGTGACGATGGGCCCGGTCCAGTCGGGGTTCCTGACGGATGAGCGGAGGCTGAAGGCGCCCCGCGCCCGGACGTATACTTTGAGCCTTGAGCGCATGCTGCCGTATCGTTTCTACGCCAAGGCCTCCTACCTTCGGCGAGTGAACTGGAACGGCTTCGCCTTCTTGCCGCCCGCTGGCGGGATGCGGCAATCGCAGCTTTGGTTTCCGCTGCAAAATCTGCGCCGCGACCGCTACGATGCCTTGGAGTTTACCGCGCGCCGCACCTTCGCCGGCCAGTACGAGTGGGTCGCCAGCTATACCTACTCGCGGGCCAGATCCAACGCGCTGGTCGACTATAGCCTGGAGAATCCCATCTTCGGCAATCAAAGCGGAGGGCCTCTGGCCTGGGATGCCCCCCATCGGTTTCTCACCTGGGGTTGGGCGCCGGTGCCGGCATCGTTCGGGCCGCGCAGGCTCCGTCCCCTGCTGCGCGAGATCAGCGTGGCCTATCTGCTGGAGATGCGCAGCGGTTTCCCCTTCAGCGTGGTCAACCAGGAGAACTTCCTGGTGGGCCCGCCGAACCAGCGCCGGCTGCCCAGCTATTTCAACATCAACCTGCACTTCGAGAAGAAGTTCCGCTTTCTGCACTACATGTGGGCCTGGCGCTTCGGCTTGAACAACCTGACCAACCACGGCAACCCGAATGTGGTAAACAACAATATAGACTCGCCTTTTTTCCTGACATACGGGAGAGGCCAACAAAGAGCCTGGAACGTACGGCTTAGGTTTCTTGGAAGGAGATAAACATGAGACTCACAGCTACGACGATTTTTCTGCTGGGCTGCGGCGCTGCTCCATGGCCAGTCGGACCAAGCCAAGAGGTTGGAAGAGGCGGCCACCGTGTTCTCAGAGGTGATGCAAATCTCGGACAAGGCGATCCCGCAAGAGCTTATGGACAGGGCGCAGTGCATCGTTGTCGTCCCTGGGATGAAGGGTGGCGCGTTTATTATCGGCGCCAAGTATGGCAAGGGTTTCCTCTCCTGCCGGAAGAAGAGCGGGCAGGGATGGACCTGCGCCGGGTTCCGTTCGCATCGAGGGAGGCAGTTTTGGCCTGCAAATCGGCGGCACTGAAACCGACGTCATTATGCTGGTGATGAACGAACGCGGTGCGCAGCGGTTGCTTTCCAGCAAGTTCACGCTGGGTGGCGACGCTTCGGTGGCGGCCGGCCCGGTGGGCCGTCAGGCCACCGCGCAGACGGACGCCTACATGACCGCAGAGATTCTCTCGTGGTCGCGGTCAGCGCGGAGTGTTCGCGGGAATTTCCCTGCAAGGAGCCACGCTGCGGCAGGACATGGACGACAATAAGGCGCTCTACGGAAAGTCAATCGAGAACCAGGAGATCGTCGACAAGGAAGTGGCCCCGCCGAAAGCGGCCGAGCCTCTTCTCTCTCTTTTCAACAAGTATTCCAGCCGGAAGGGCTAGCGCCCCGGCTGGCCGGCCAGAGCGGCGAGGACCGCGGCAACCGCCAGCGATGCGATGGCGGCCCAGGAGAGGACGCGGAGGCTCACAGCGGCTCCGGCCCACTCACCCACCAAGAATCCGGCAACACCGGCAGTGATGATGCCCGCTGAGATGAAGATGGGCCAGCCGGTCAGGGCGCCCAGGGGACCCATGGCCGACGCCCCCATGCCGTAGAGGCTGACGGCTCCGCAGAGAAGCACGCCTGCCGCCAAAGCCGGGAGCCATCCACGGATCGCCGCGCCGGCGACGCCGGCATTCTCGCGGGTCCTGTTGCGGTTGACCTGGAAGAGCGCGTAGAGAACATTGGGCAGAAATGCGCCCGCCAGTGCGGGAGCCCAAATGGCAAGAGATGCCACATCTTCACGGGCGCCGAAAACCAGCGCGGCTTCGCGGAGAGGTTTTCCCAAGACAAAGCTGAAGTTGAGCGCCGCTAACAGGGCGCCCGAGGCCAGGCACAGCAGCACCCCGGCCTTGAATGCGGCCGGATCGATAAGGCCGGCCCTCCGCGTCTTTTCCGCATCGCGAAGGGTCGCGGCGACAGCCAGCAGGATGACACCGGCGAGCCCCAGCACCACGGATGCCAGCAGAAACGTGATGCGCGACGTGGACACGTCGGCGGAATCCACCGCCAACAGCGGCAGCAGCGCGCCAAAAGAAAGGTTGACCCCGAAAATGATGGCACAGCCCAAAGTCAAGCCGGCACGGGTGGTCCCCAGCCGGAACAGAATGATGCCCAGCCCCCAGGCGAAGCCGCATAGGACGATCAGTGCCAGCGCATGGACGGGCGTCGTCTGGGCGACATCCACCAGTGAAGGAACACTGAGCCAGACCGCGAGAACAGGGCAGACCAACAGTCCGGCGATCGAGAAAATGAGCCAGCAGTTCTCCCAGCGCCGCCGGCTTCCGGCACGCTGCATGAGGAGAGCGGAGACGCCTTGAGACATTCCGCCGACGACTGCGAAAAGCGCACCCAAACTTACCTGGTTCAGCATGTGTTTGATCTTCCGCGATCGGGTGTCCCCGAGATACTACCATAGGTAAGAGGAGATGCGGTTCTTCATTCAGCAATTTCGGATGCAGGGCGACGCAGGCCGACGGCGCGGCGCTGCGCTCGGCGCTGGCACGCGAGCGGCTTCGAGCCGGCGGGCGAGTGCGCTGAGGCGGACCTGGTCATCCTCAACACCTGCACTGTGACCTCAGGCGCCGACGAGGACGTGCGGCAGGCCGTGCGGCGCGTGCGCCGCGAGAACGCCTCGGCGCAGATCCTGCTGACGGGCTGCTTCGCCCAGCGCGCGCCCGCAGAAGCCGCGGCCCTGCCCGGGGTCTTGCTGGGTGGTGGGGAACACGCATAAGGGGCTGATGCCGGAGATCCTGAGAGCGGAGCCGGGGCGGATCTTCGTGGGCGACATCTTCGCGCAGCAGGAGTTCGCCGCCAGCGCCCGTGCTGGAAGCCGCCGAAGACCGCACTCGGCCCAACCTCAAGATCCAGGACGGCTGCAACAACCGCTGCACGTTCTGCATCATCCCCTCGGTGCGCGGGCCGCAGCCGCAGCGCCCCGCCGGACCAGGTGGTGGAGCAGGTGCGCGACCTGGCCGAGCGCTACCGCGAGGTGGTGCTCAGCGGCGTCAACCTGGGCCGCTGGGGGCGCGAGCCGGCGCATCGGGATGCGCCTGGCGGACCTGCTGCGGCGGCTGCTGGCGGAGACCGGGATCGAGCGACTGCGGCTCAGTTCCGTGGAGCCGATGGACCTGACCGACGAGCCTGCTGGAGCTGATGGCCGTCTCGCCGCGCATCGCCCAGCACGTTCACGCGCCGCTGCAATCGGGCTCGGATGCGGTGCTGCGGCGCATGCGGCGCTGGTACCGCGCCAGGCACTACGCGGACCGCATCCGGAAGGCGCGCGAGTGGATGCCGGATGCGGCCATCGGGGCCGACGTGATGGTGGGCTTCCCCGGCGAGACGGAGGCCGAGTTCGAGGAGACCCGCGCGTTCATCGAGAGCCTGCCATTCACCTACCTGCACGTCTTCACTTACTCGGAGCGGCCAGGCACGCCGGCGGCCGCCATGCCCGGCCCGGTGCCGGTTCGCGAGCGCAAGCGCCGCAACCGCGTGCTGCGGGAGCTGGCCGCGGCGAAGAACCTGGAGTTCCGCCGGAGCATGGCCGGGCAAGCGGCTCTCGGCCGTGACGATCGAGGACGGCGGCGCGGCGCTGACGTACCAACTACCTCAAGGTGAAGCTGGCACGGCCGCCGGGAGCCGAACCAGTGATCAAGTTGAGATCAGCTGGCTAGGCGAGGGCCTGGTCGAGGTCGGCGATGATGTCGTCCACGGCTTCGATGCCCACGGAGAGGCGCACCAGGTTCTCGGTGATCCCCAGGCGCTCGCGCTCGGTCGGGCGGCATCTCGCGGTGGGAGCTGATCACGGGGTAGAGCATCATGCGAGTGCACGTCGCCGAGCGAGGTGGCGCGCACGACGAGCTTCAGCCGGTCCATGAAGGCGAAGATCTCGCTCGCGGCGGCGCCCTTGACCGCGAAGCTGACCATGGCGCCGTAGAGGCCGCGGGAAACAGCCGCGCGATGGTGGCGGCGTCGGGGTGCGCGGGATCGCCGGGGTAGACCACGCGCTCGACGCGCGGGTGCTGGCCGAGCCAGGCGGCGACGCGCGCGGCGTTGGCGCACTGGCGTTCCATGCGCAGCGGGAAGGTCTTGATGCCGCGCATGGCCAGATAGGCTTCGAAGGCGCCCGAGCAGCGGGCCGTAGGTGCGGGCGAGCGTGCGCATGGTCTCGAAGTTGCGGCTCATCGGAGACGACGATGCCGCCCAGCACGTCGCCGTGGCCGGCCAGATACTTGGTCAGGCTGTGCACGCACGAGGTTCGCGCCCAGCTCCAGCGGGCGAACCAGCAGCGGCGTGGCGAAGGTGTTGTCGACCACCAGCGCGGCGCCGGCGGCCTTGGCGAGCTGCGGCGATGCGGTCGATGTCGCCCACGCGCAGCACGGGATTGGAGACCGTCTCCATCAGCATGCAGCCGGGCCGGGACTCGGCGATGGCGCTTTCCACCGCGGCGAGGTCGTAGATGTCGACGTAGCGGACCGCGACGCCGAGCGGCTCGAAGACGCGCAGGAAGAGGTTGATGGTGGCGCCGTAGATGGCCTCGGCGGCGAGCACCGACTTGGGGCGGCCGAGGAGGGCGGTGAGGACGGCGATCTCGAGCGCCGACCATGCCGGAGGCGCAGGCCAGCGCGCCGTGGCCGCTTTCGAGCGAGGTGACCAGTTCCTCCAGCGCCGCAGCAGGTGGGCGTTGCCGTAGCGCGCGTAGGAGTAGCCTTCCAGCTCGTGCGCGAAGATGCGGTCGAGCTCCTCGGTCTTTTCGCTGATGTAACTGGCCGCGTGTAAATGGGCGTAGTTACGGGTATCTCGGCGGGCGGCTTCTTCCGGTCGCCGGCATGTACTGCCCTGGTGTGTATCTTCACGTTACTTCCTCTTCCAGCGGACGCCGTCCTTGGTGTCCTCGAGAATCGACGCCCTTCTCCAGCAGTTCGGCGCGGATCTGATCGGCGCGGGCGAAATCGCGGGCCTTGCGGGCGGCGGTGCGCTCGGCGATCAGGGCGTCGACGGCTCGGCATCGGTGAGCGCGTCCTGCTGCGCCGTGGGGCGCAGCACGTCGAAGACGCCGTCGAAGCGGGCGAGCAAGATCCAGCGGCGCGGCGGCGTTGCCGGCTCTGAAACTCGCCCGCGTCCATGGCGGTGTTGGCGTCGCGGACGTACTCGAAGACGGCGGCCAGGGCCTCGGCGGTGTTGAGGTCGTCGTCGAGGCGAGTCCTCGAAGCGCTTCAGGGCAGCGGCGGCGCGTGCGTCGAGCGCGGCGTCGCTGGCCCTCGGGGAAGCGATCGGTCTCCAGGCGCAGTTTGAAGTTGCGCAGGCGCTCGATGGAGGTGGCGGCGGACTTCAGGCCATCGAAGGTGAAGTTGAGCTGCCTGCGGTAGGGCACGGAGGCGAGCAGGTAGCGCACGGCCTCGGGCTGCCAGCCCTGCTCCGAGGAGGTCGCGCAAGGTGTAGAAGTTGCCGAGCGACTTGGACATGGTCTGCCCGTCGACCATGAGGTGCTCGGAGTGCAGCCAGAAGCGGACGAAGGGCTTGCCGGTGGCGGCCTCGGACTGGGCGATTTCGTTCTCGTGGTGCGGGAAGGTGAGGTCGACGCCGCCGGCGTGGATGTCGAGGGTTTCGCCGAGGTACTTCATGGACATGGCGGAGCACTCGATGTGCCAGCCGGGGCGGCCGGGGCCGAGCGGGGTGTCCCAATAGTGCTCGCCTTCCTTGCGGGCCTTCCAGAGGACGAAGTCGCGGGCGTTTTCCTTGTCGTACTTGTCGGTATCGACGCGGGCGCCGTCGAGGATGCCGTTGAAATCGAGCGTGCGCGAGAGCTTGCCGTAGGCGGGGAACGTGGCGATGCGGAAGTAGACGGAGCCCTCGCTGGCGTAGGTGTGGCCGCTGGCGGCGAGGCGCTGGATGAGCGCGACCATGTCGTCGATGTGCTCGGTGGCGCTTGACGACGCGCTCGGGCCGCTCCAGGCGCAGGGCGGCGGTGTCGTCGAGGAAGGCCTGGGCGTAGACCGCGGTGAATTCGCCGATGCGACTTGCCGGCGGCGGCGGACTGCTGGATGATGCGGTCGTCGACGTCGGTGAGGTTCATGACGTGGTCCAGACGGTAGCCGCGGTAGCGCAGCCAGCGGCGGAGGATGTCCTGGAAGGTGAAGGTGCGCAGGTTGCCGATATGGGCGAAATTCCAGACGGTGGGGCCGCAGGTGTACATGCGGACGGTATCGCCGTCGAGGGGGGCGAAGTCCTCGATGCGTTGGGTGAGGGTGTTGTAGAAGCGGAGGGGCATAAGTTTCCAACGCGGGCTATCAAACTATCCTAGCAAGCCGCCTCACGGGAGAACTGCTCGCCGCCTGTGGTATCTTCAAAAATCGGAATCGATTTTTGCTCGCCTGAAGCAGGTTCACCGTATGTCCAAAGAAAGACAGCAACCTTCGCATCTTCCGTCGCCGGTCATTGCCGGCGGCATGACGCTCGGGGTCATCGGGGCCGGGGTCATGGGCCAGACGCTCATCCGCGGTCTTTTTGCCAGCGGTCTGATCGCCCGCGACCGGCTGTGGGCGGGCGACAAGAACGCCGCCACCTGCGAGAGCGCAGGCAAGGCGCTGGAGATCCCGGTGGAACTCGATTTCAGCGGGCGTGTGCCAGGCGCGGATCTGATTCTGATCTGTGTCAAGCCGGCCGACGCCGCGGCGGTGCTCGGCAAGCTCAAGGCCGCGGGACTGAGGCGCGAGACGCTGCTGATCTCCATCCTGGCCGGCACTTCCACCGAGCGCCTGGAGTCGCTGTTAGGCACGCGCAACCCCGTCGTCCGCGCCATGCCCAACACGCCGGCCATCGTCGGCGAGGGCATGACGGTTATCTGCCGTGGAACCAACGCCACGCCCGGAGACCTGGCGCGAGCGCGGGCCATCTTCGAGGGTGTGGGCAAGTGTCTGGCTGTCGATGAAACGCATTTCAACGCGATCACCGCCTTGAGCGGCAGCGGCCCCGCCTACCAGTACCTGATCATGGAAGCGCTGGCCGACGCCGGCGTCCGCGTCGGGCTGCCCCGTCAACTGGCTCTGACTCTGGTGGCGCAAACCGTGCTGGGCGCGGCCAAGATGGTGGCGGCGACAGGCCGGCATCCGGCCGCGCTGCGCGACGATGTCACCACGCCGGCGGGCTGCACCATCGGCGGCCTGCTGATGCTGGAAGATGGGCGGATCCGCTCGGTTCTGGCCCGCGCCGTGGAGGAAGCCACGAAGATCGCCGCTCACCTGGGAGCGCCCGCCGGAAAGGCCGCGGACAGCTCCACCGCACAGCGCGCCGGCCACTGAGTAATTCACTCGCACAATGACCAACTCCGAATTCCGCAGTCTGGCGGATGAGCTGATCCAGACCGAAGACCGCTTTGGCGCGCACAATTACCACCCGCTGGACGTGGTGGTCGAGCGCGCCGCGGGCGTGTGGGTTCATAGCGTGGACGGAAAGCGCTACCTGGACTGCCTGAGCGCCTACTCGGCGTTGAATCAAGGACACTGCCATCCCCGGATCATCGAGGCGCTGCGGTTGCAGGCCGGGCGGGTCACGCTGACCTCGCGAGCCTTCCGCAACGACCAACTGCCGCGGTTCGCCGAGGAACTGGCGCGGCTCTGCGGCATGGAGATGGTGCTGCCCATGAACACCGGCGCCGAGGCGGTGGAGACGGCCATCAAGGCTGTCCGCCGCTGGGGATATACCCTCAAGGGCATCCCGGCGGACCGCGCCGAAATCATCGTCTGCCGACAACAATTTTCACGGGCGGACGACCACCATCACCGGCTTCTCCTCCGAACCTTACTATCGGGATGGTTTTGGACCTTTCACCCCGGGCTTCGTGACCGTGCCGTTCGGGGATGCGGCGGCACTGGAGCAGGCGATCACGCCGTACACCTGCGCTTTTCTGTTCGAGCCGATTCAGTGCGAGGCCGGCATCCTGATTCCGCCCGTCGGATTTCTGAAGGACGCTTCCGAGATCTGCCGGCGCGAGCGGGTCCTCATGGTCGCGGACGAGATCCAGACCGGGCTGGGAAGAACCGGACGTTTCCTGGCCTGCGAGCACGAGGGCGTCCGGCCCGACGTGCTGATCCTGGGCAAGGCGCTCTCCGGCGGCGTCTATCCGATTTCAGCCGTGGTGTCGAGCGCGGAGATCCTGGGCGTCTTCCGTCCAGGCAGCCACGGGAGCACCTATGGCGGGAACCCGCTGGCCTGCGCCGTGGCCAGGGAGGCGCTGCGCGTCGTTGTGGAAGAGCGGCTGGCGGAGCGCTCGGCCGAGCTCGGCGACTGGCTCGTCGGCGAACTGCGCCAGATTCGCCATCCGCATGTCCGGCAGATTCGCGGGCGCGGGCTGCTGATCGGCATCGAGCTTTCCGTGCCCGCCCGTCCATACTGCGAACGATTGATGGAGCTGGGGCTGCTCTGCAAGGAGACGCACGAGTACGTCATCCGCCTGGCGCCCCCGCTGGTCATCTCCAGAGAGGATCTCTCCTGGATGGTCGAGCAGCTTCGAGCCGCGTTCGCGGCGTAAGCGGCCGCCGCCCTCAAAATCCACGTTTCACTTGGCGACGGAGAACCGGTAGACGGTCGTGGTCTCGTACTTCACGCCCGGCTTCAACACCGTCGAAGGAAACTGCGGCTTGTTGGGCGAATCGGGGTAGTGCTGAGTCTCCAGGCAGAAGGCCGTGCGGAAAGGATACGGCTTGCCGCCTTTGCCCGGGATCTTCCCGTTCAGGAAATTGCCCGTGTAGAACTGGACGCCGGGCTCGGTGGTGAGCACCTCCATGACGCGCCCGCTTTTCGGTTCGTACACGCGCGCCGCCAGAGCCAGCGCGCCGCCCCCGCTGGTCAGCACAAAGTTGTGGTCGTAGCCATTCCCGATCTTCATCTGCTCGTCTTTATCATTGATCCGCGCGCCGATCGCCGTCGGCTTGCGGAAGTCGAACGGCGTCCCTTCCACGCTTCGAAGTTCGCCGGTCGGGATGAGCGTCTTGTCCACCGGAGTGTACTTGTCGGCGTTGAGGGTCAGCTCGTGACCCAGCACATCTCCCTGGCCCTCGCCGGCCAGATTGAAGATAGGAGTGGTTCGTCATGTTGACCACCGTGTCCTTGTCGGTGGTGGCCGAGTAGTCCATGCGTCAACCCGTTGTCGTCGCCCAGAGTAGTAGACCACTTTCGACCGACAGGTTGCCGGGGATAGTCCTCCTCCCCGTCCTTGCTGAGGTACTCAACTCGAGCCGGGCGGTCTGGGTGTCGGAGGTCTCCCGCGCTTTCCACATCACCTTGTTGAATCCCTTGATGCCGCTGTGCAGATTATTCGCGCCGTTGTTGGCGGCCAGTTTGTACTCGACGCCGTTCAGGCTGAACCGCGCCTTGCGCGATGCGGTTGCCGTAGCGGCCGATGATGGCGCCAAAGTAGGTGAGGTCCTTGACGTACCCATCCAGCGTTGTCGAAGCCCAGCACCACGTCGCCCATGTTCCCGTTCCGATCGGGAACCTTCAGGGTGGCGACAGCCCCGCCGTAATTCAGGATCGACGCTTCCACGCCGTTCTTGTTGGTCAGTGTATAGCGGTGGACTTCCTGACCGTCCACCATGACTCCGGTTGCCTGCTTTTTCACCGTTCTGATCGCTCCTGTCTCTTTCTTTGGGCCGCAGGCGGTCGCCAGGACCAGCCCCAGGCCGAGCAGCATGAAGGATGTCGCGCGAATCATCCTCTTATTCTCCACAATTGTTGCCAAAAAGGGGATGCCCCGTCGTGTTGCGGGCCACGGCGCTGTCCTCGTATCATGAAGTCACCCCTTATGATCTCTGACAGCATCCCCGAAGGTCTCACCTTCGATGACGTGCTGCTGCTGCCGGCGCGCAGCGCCGTTCTTCCCGCCGAGGCCGACACCCGGACCTGGCTGACGCGCAACATCGGCCTGAACATCCCGATCGTCAGCTCCGCCATGGACACGGTCACCGAATCGCCACATGGCCATCGCCCTGGCGCAACAGGGCGGCATCGGCATCATCCACCGCAACATGCCCATCGAGCGGCAGGCCGAAGAAGTGGACCGGGTGAAGCGCAGTGAGAGCGGCATGATCGTCGACCCGGTCACCATGGAGCCGGACCAGCAAGATCTACGAAGCGCTCGAGGTGATGAAGCGCTTCCGGATCTCCGGCGTGCCGGTCACCAAGGACGGCAAGCTGGTCGGCATCCTGACCAACCGCGACCTGCGCTTCGAGACCCGCTTCGATCTGCCCATCTCCGAGGTGATGACCAAGGAGAACCTGATCACGGTTCCGGTCGGCACCACCCTGGAAGAGGCCCAGGAGATCCTGCACCGGCACCGCGTCGAGAAGCTGCTGGTGGTGGACGAGCACTACAAGCTCAAGGGCCTGATCACCGTCAAGGACATCCAGAAGAAGTTGAAGTACCCCAATGCCGCCAAGGACGACCAGGGCCGCCTGCGCGTGGGGGCGGCCATCGGCGCGGCCAGCGACTTTCTGGAGCGCGCCCAGGAACTGGTGGCGAGGAAGGTGGACGTGCTGGCGATCGACACGGCGCACGGCCACAGCGAGCGGGTGCTGGAGGCCGTCGCGCGCGGTCAAGAAAGCCTTGCCGGACGTGGAGCTGATGGCCGGCAACGTGGCCACCTACGAAGGCGCGCGCGACCTGATCGCGCTGGGCGTGGACGGCGTCAAGGTGGGCGTCGGGCCCGGCTCCATCTGCACCACGCGCGTCGTCTCCGGCGCCGGCGTGCCGCAGATCACCGCGATCGCGGAAGCGGCCAGGGCGGCCCGCGGAACCGGGCGTGCCCGTGATCTCCGACGGCGGCATCAAGTTCTCCGGCGACATCACCAAGGCGATCGCCGCCGGCGCCGACTGCGTCATGATCGGCAGCCTGTTCGCCGGCACCGACGAGAGCCCCGGCGAGACCATCCTGTACCAGGGCCGCACGTTCAAGAGCTATCGCGGCATGGGTTCGATCGGCGCCATGGCCCAGGGCTCGAGCGACCGCTACGCGCAGGACCCCAACGCCAAGCTGGTGCCCGAAGGCATCGAAGGCCGCGTGCCCTACAAGGGCCCGCTTTCCGAGCTGGTCTACCAGCTGGTCGGCGGGCTCAAGGCCGGCATGGGCTACTGCGGCTGCCGCACCATCGCCGAGCTGCAGGACAAGGCCCGCTTCCTGCGCATCACCGCCGCGGGCCTGCGCGAGAGCCACGTCCACGACGTGATCATCACGAAGGAAGCGCCGAACTACCGGCTGGAATAGACCGCGTCAGATGGCCGAACAAGCGCCAGCCGCTGTTGATGCACGTCAGTAGTGATAGCGACAGGCGAGTATGCGTAGCTTGTTCTCGAGGACTTGGTACACCAGACGATGCTCCTGGTCAATTCGCCTCGACCAGCACCCGCTCAGCTCGTGCTTCAGACGCTCCGGCTTCCCGCGACCCGAAAACGGGTCACGCTGCGTTTCTTGAATCAGATGGATAAGCCGCACCGCCTGGGAACGATCCTGTTGCACCCACCACGCGAGATCCTCGAAAGCCGCAGGATCAAATTCCAAGCTTCTCAATCGCTTCCTCGAAGGGGACGCCTTCCTGTCGCTCCTTAGCTGCCAGCAGGCGCCGCCGCATCTCCGGGCTCTTCAGAAGATGCTCTGTCTCCTTCTCGGACTCGATCTCGCGCCACAGGCTGATGGGTACGATCACGCTCACGGGCTGACCGTTCTCATCCGAAACGTACTGGATGCCGCTTTCCATCATCCTCTCCTACAGTTTACTCCTTCGGCGCTGGAATAGACCGCGTCACTTTGGCCCGCAGCCGCCCCTTGGCCAGGCGCACATCGAGCACGGATTTCGCCGGCGCGGCTTCGGCCTCTTTCACGATCCTGCCCTGCTCGTCCTGCACGATGGCGTAGCCCCGCTCCAGGATGCCGAGGGGGCTCAGCTCCGTCAGCTGCGCGGTGAACGAATCCACCTGCCCGCGCGCGCGCACCAAACTAAGCCTGATCCTGCTCCGCAGCGCGTGTCGGCCGACTGCAGGCGGCGCCAGGCGTTGGCGAAGCGCAGTCGCGGGTCCAGCCGCCGCAGCCGGAAATCCAGCTCGTCGACCCGCTGCAGCCGCCGGCCCATGGCCCGGTGGATGACGGTGATCACCCGCTCGATCCCCCGCTGATGGAAGCGGCGCGAAGCGTCGGTTAACTGATAACGCATCGCCTTCCCCAGCCGGCTGGCGTGAGCCTCCATCCTGTCGAACAACTCCTGCCGCGTGCCAATCACCAGCTCGGCCGCGGCCGAGGGCGTGGGGGCGCGGAGGTCGGCGACGAAGTCCGCGATGGTCACGTCGGTCTCGTGGCCGACGGCCGAAACCACGGGCACGGCCGAGGCGGCGATGGCGCGGGCGACAGCCTCCTCGTTGAAGGTCCACAGGTCTTCCAGCGAGCCGCCGCCGCGGGCCACAATCACTACATCCGGCCACCCCGACTGGCTGAACCATTCGATCCCCGCGGTCACCTCTTCGATCGCAGCCGCGCCCTGCACCTGGGCCGGGTAGAGGCGGACGTGCAGGCCGGGGAAGCGCCTCTCCAGAATCTGGAGCATGTCGCGGATCACGGCGCCCGTGGGCGAGGTGACGATCCCGATGCGGCTGGGGAGCCTGGGGAGCGGCCGCTTCCGCGCAGCGTCGAATAAGCCTTCCTCGGCCAGCTTCTTCTTCAACTGCTCGAAGGCCAGTTGCAGGGCGCCGTAGCCCTGAGGCTCCAGAGCCTCCACCAGCAGCTGATACTCGCCGCGGGGCTCGTAGACGTCGATGCGGCCGCGCGCCAGCACGGCGATGCCGTCCTGGGGCTTGAAGCGCAGGTAGCGGGCCGAGGTCCGGAAGCAGACGCAGCGGAGCTGCGCCTGTTCGTCCTTCAGGGTGAAGTAGTAATGTCCGCTGGCGGCGAGCTTGACGCCGGAAATCTCCCCGGCGACCCAGACATCGTGAAAACTGCCATCCAGCAGCGCCCGAATGGCGGAGTTCAGCTCGCCGACGGTGAAGATCCGGCCGGCCGCCCCAAAGTCCAGGCTGATCTGCTGCATCTTCCATGAAACTTCAGGCCTTACGCGTATTCACGATTGTTTGCAGCCTCATCACTTTTTTCTATTTGACCGCTTCCGCGGGCTCTCGCTATTCTGAAATTCACATTGTGACGGCAGCAACCCTAATTGTAGTCGCAATCGTTCACCACGGAGGATAGATGAACCCGAAAGAAGTATTGGAATTCGCAAAGAAAAACGACGCCAAGCAGATCGACCTGCGCTTTACCGATCTGCCGGGATCTGTCCCACCACGTTTCCTATCCGATCCACGAGCTGACGGAGGAGTGCTTTGAAGAGGGCTTCGGCTTTGACGGCTCCAGCATCCGCGGCTGGGCGGCCATCAACGAGAGCGACATGCTGCTGATGCCCGACCCGACCACCGTCTTCATGGACCCGTTCGCCGAAACGCCCACGCTGGTGATGCTGGCCGACGTCGTCGACCCGATCACCCGCCAGCACTATGAGCGCGACCCGCGCTGGATCGCCAAGAAGGCGGAGATGTACCTGAAGAGCACCGGCCTGGCCGACACCGCCTACTTCGGCGCCGAAGCCGAGTTCTTCATCTTCGACAACGTCCGCTTCGACCAGAACGAGCACTGCGGCTTCTACTTCATCGACGCCGAGGAAGGCCGCTGGAATTCCGGCCGGGAGGAGACAACCTCGGCTACCGCCCGCGCTACAAGGAAGGCTACTTCCCGGTCCCGCCGACCGACCACTACCAGGACCTGCGCAGCGAGATGGTCCAGACCATGCTGAAGTGCGGCCTGGACATCGAGTGCCACCACCACGAAGTCGCCACCGGCGGGCAGGCCGAGATCGACCAGAAGTTCGACACGCTGGTGAAGTCCGCCGACAACATGATGCTGTACAAGTACTGCGTCCGCAACGTCGCCAACCAGTACGGCAAGACCGTGACCTTCATGCCCAAGCCGCTGTTCGGCGACAACGGCAGCGGCATGCACGTCCACCAGAGCCTGTGGAAGGGCGGCAAGCCGCTGTTTGCCGGCGACGGCTATGCGGGCCTGAGCCAGATGGCGCTGTGGTACATCGGCGGCCTGCTGAAGCACGCCCGAGCGCTGTCCGCCATCATCGCCCCGACCACCAACAGCTACAAGCGCCTGGTGCCGGGCTACGAAGCGCCGGTGAACCTGGCCTACTCGCGCCGCAACCGCTCGGCCGCCTGCCGCATCCCGATGTACTCGGCCAGCCCCAAGGCCAAGCGCGTCGAGTTCCGGCCGCCGGATCCGTCCGCCAATCCGTACCTGGCTTTCGCCGCCATGATGATGGCCGGCCTGGACGGCGTGCTCAACAAGATCGATCCGGGCGAGCCGCTGGACAAGGACATCTACGACCTGTCCCCCGAGGAGATGAAGAACGTGCCTTCGATGCCGGGCTCGCTCGAGGAAGCGCTCGACTGCCTGGAGAACGACCACGCCTTCCTGCTCAAGGGCGACGTGTTCACCGAGGAACTGCTCGAGAGCTTCATCAACTACAAGCGCAAGAACGAAGCCGATGCCGTTCGGCTGCGCCCGCACCCCTACGAGTTCGCCCTGTACTACGACATCTAAAGGTTCCTTGTGGGGCAGACCATCGCTGTCGGTGGTCTGCCCTCTTGAACCAGCACCAGCCCCTGAGCACGGTATAATCTCACTCGGAGATAAGCCTTTCAGCGCTCGATGAAGCGTCTGCTGGAGAGAATCCGTTTTCGCGACCCCCTGCGCGCTTCCCCTGCCGTGGCGCGGCTGAGCCAGTCTGTCTCCGCCGAGGTGCAGGCCGGCATCCGATCCTTGCTGGCGTCCTCCCCCGATCCCGACGCGGTTCTGCACATGCTGGGCCGCCTGCAAGATGAACGGCCGGAGGCCTTCGACCGCCTCACCGCTTCGGTGGCCGGGCTCCCGTTTCTGATCTCGGTCTTCTCCTACAGCGGTTTTCTTTCGGAGGCAGTTCTCAAGAGTCCGGAATGGCTGGAGAATCTGGTCCGGTCCAATGATTTGGACCGGGTCCTTTCAGCCGAAGAGTACGCCGCGCGGTTGGAGGAACTGCTGGATCAGGAGAGTTTCCTTGACCCTGACGCTTCACAGGCTCCCCAGACGGCCACTCTGGCCCAATTCCGGCGCAGACAGATGCTGCGCATCCTGCTGCGTGACGTGCAAGGCTACTGCACGTTGGCCGAGACCACCGAGGAGCTTTCCAACCTGGCTGATGCCATTGTCGAGGTCACTTGCCGCCGCATCTACGGCGAGCTGGCGCGCCGGCACGGAGTTCCCCGCCCGGCGGAGGGAAGCGCGGAATCCGGCAGCATCGGCTTCGCGGTCATCTCGTTGGGGAAACTGGGAGGCAGGGAGCTGAACTACAGCTCGGACATCGACCTGATGTTTCTTTATGGAGGAGCTGGGGAGACGGACGGGGAAGTCCCCATCGCCAGCGACGAGTTCTTCAAGCGGCTCGCCAGCCGCTGCGTCGAACTGCTCTCGGCCTACAGCGCGGAAGGCCGCTGCTACCGGGTCGATCTCCGCCTCCGGCCGGAGGGGCGGCTGGGCGAGGTGTGCCTGGCCCTGAACAGCGCGCGAAAGTACTACCAGGAGAGGGCCAGGGACTGGGAGCTGCAAATGCTGATCAAGGCCCGCATTTCGGCCGGCGATGCAGCCTTGGGCCGGGCCTTGCTGGAGTCGCTCGAGCCGCGCATTTATTCCAGCACACTGGACTTCTCCGCCGTGGAAGCCATGTCGGCGACGCGCGAGCGGATCAGCGAGAAACTGGCGGCCAGGAAGGGCTGGCAGTCGGGCTTCGACGTGAAACTGGCCCGCGGCGGCATCCGGGATGTCGAGTTTCTCGTGCAATGCCTGCAGCGGCTGCACGGCGGCCGCGAGCCCTGGGTGCGGCACGGCGGGACCCTGCTCGCCTTGTTCCGCCTGCGCGACAAGAACCTGCTCTCGGATGCCGAGTACTCCAGGCTCGCCTCGGCCTACCAGTTCCTGCGCAGCCTGGAGCATCGCCTCCAGTTCGCCGACGACCAGCAGACGCACGTGCTGCCTGGCGATCCCGAGGAACTGGATGTGCTCGCGCGGAAAATGCCCGCGGGTGAAATCGGCGGCGTCGTGTCGGGAGAGACGCTCCGTTCAGAATTGAACCGGCATCTGGAAGAGGTCCAGGAAATCTACGAGCGCGTCATCCACGCCCAACAGCCCATGTACTACCAGGGGGCGCCAACCGGGAGTCTGGAAGGACCGGCGCCGCTGGAAGCGTCCCCCCTTGTGAGCGAATCAAGCCCCAGCAACCTGATCCGGTTTCTGGATCAAAGAGCGCCGGGGCTCGCCGAACACGCTCTCTCACCAGAGCCTCCACCGCGGGCAGCGTCACTTCGAACACTTCCTGGAACTAGTCCTGCCCGTGCCGGAGTACATGGGTTATCTGGACGCCGATCCGTTGCTGGCGGCACGTGTCATCGACCTGTTCGAGCACAGCCCGTACTTAGCCGAGCAGTTGATCCGTGCGCCCGAGTTGTTGGAGGAGCTGCGCACCCTGGGCGCCGGCGATGCGCCGGAAGCGCAGTTCGCCGAGGCTTGCGGCCGCGCGGGCAGCGCCGAGGAGTTGCGGCGATTCTTCCTTCGGGAAATGTTCCGCATCCAGAGTGAGAGCATCTGCTTGCGGACGCCCATCTTCACCACCCTGGAGCGCACTTCCGAGCTGGCCGACGCGGCCGTGCGCGCCGCCTATCGCCTGGCCGTGGAGCACGTCGCGGCCTCCCATCCGCCCGCGAGCTCAACTTATGTTCCAGCCGGCCAGATGATGACGATCGCGCTAGGCCGCCTGGGAATGCGCGAGTTCGATCTGGCTTCCGACGCGGACCTGGTCTTCGCGCTCCCCGACGCCGACGCCGGCGGAACTGCCATTTTGGACCAGAGTCGCCGAGCGCATGATCGAAGTGATCAGTGCCTACACCGGTCAGGGGATCTTGTTCGCCGTGGATACGCGGCTGCGCCCCAACGGCCGAGAAGGCGACCTGGTGCAACTGGAGGGCGCCTACCGGGACTACTTCGCCAGGGGCGCGGAGGCTTGGGAAGGCATCACCTACATGAAGTCCCGCGGCGTGGCGGGTGACGCCGAGAGCACCACCACGTTTCTTCAAAGCTTGCAGGACGTCGACTGGCGGCGATACGGGCAAGGCGGGCGCTCCAAGAAGGCTCTCTTTCAGATGCGCGCCCGGCTGGAGAAGGAACAAGGCCCGGGGAATCCGCTCAAAGCCGGCAGCGGCGGCTACTTCGACATCGATTTCGCGCTCATGTACCTGCGCCTGAAAGGCGCGGGGATCTTCTTCAAAGTGCTGAACACGCCCGCGCGCATCGACGTCATCGAGAAGATGGGCCACCTGGAGCCGGCCGATGCGGAGTTTCTGCGGGACGCCGCGACTTTCTACCGCGCGGTCGATCATGGCCTGCGCATCAGCTCCGGCCACACGGAAGGCGATCTCCCCGTGGCGCCGGCCCAACTGGAGAACCTGACGGACCTGGTGTGCCGCTGGACGCCCGACCACCTGCACGATCAGCCCCTGGACATCGAGCTCGCCCAAATCCAGCGCCAGACCCGCGAGTACTTCAACCGCCTGTTCGGGTCCTAGCCCGCTCACCAGGTGTAGTGCGCCGCGTAGGTGATCGTTTTCTCTTCGTCCGGCTGCAACTGCACACGAAACTCGATGGTTTGCGCGTCGGTCTTCGTGTACGGCATGGAATTGGTCGAGATCTCCCAAGTGCTCCAGCGATAGAGGTGCTCCACCACTCTCACTTCCACTGGCTCCTTCTTGCGGTTTCGCACTTTGATCTCGAAAGCCTCATCCATCATGGACCGCCCCATGTCGTTGCGGAAGATGGTGCGCCTTCGCTCGCCTGTGAGGTCGAACGCCGCGCCCGTGAACACACGGATTCTCTCGTCTTTGGGCGTATGGTCGATCGTATCTTCGCCCGTGAACTCCAGCCGCCCATCGGTGTCCCTGCGGTAGAAACGCACCCGGCCTTTGGGCAGCGGCATCCCCAGGTGATTGGCTTCGGAGTTCACGAACTCGCGCATCACCCAGACCTTGGGGTTAGCGAGCGTTCCGTAGCTCGAGTCATTGCGCAACGCTTCTGGAGGATAGCTCCGATAGCGGCCGGTGTCGACTTTCATGCCGTCATAGACGTACACGATGTCGGACTTTACACCCGCCGCTCGCACGAATTCAACCTGCTTGGACTCCATGTCGTGCAGCGTGACCGGCCGCTGGAGCGTATAGAGATGGTATTCATCGAAGGTTTTCTCCGTCACCGGCGGGCCGCCTAATACTCCGCCAGCCATGCCTCCTCCAGAGGCAACACCGGCACGGAACATAACCGTTTCGCTTTGCCTGATTTTATTCACGTCGCCGGCCATGAGTTTCACGCGCGCGTTCCCGAACTCCTTGCCGCTGCGGTTCTCGATGGTCACCCAGCCGATGATGTCGAGCGCGTTTGCATCGCCCTGTACAAGGTTGTAGTCCGCGTTCCAGTTGAACCCGCCCGTGACGTACCCCAGTTCGGCATCCAGCCGCCCGGCGCCATCCGTCTCGATGGCCCAGTCGAGCGTTGGTTTCAAGATCATACCGGCGCCCAAGCCGGGAAACAGCGGCACGCCCGGGAGATCGAATCGCAGTTTGCCGGCGACTTCGATGATTGGTTGCGCGGCCGGGGAGGGCGGCGACGGAGGGTACGAGATCATGACGCCAGCATTCGGTCGCGAACTCCCCGCCCGCACGATCTTGCCGCTCACAGTTTCGATTCGGTCGCCGTTGCGGACCTGGAATTCGATGGTCTGTCCTTCGTAGCGCTTCAATAGCGCCTCGAGCGACACCGGGTCAGCGCGGTAGTTCTGCTCCAGGATCCGCAGTACCCGCTTGCCGCTCGGGTCGCGCAGCATGACGGACGCGGCCTCCAATTGGGCCGTCGTGCCGGTGAATTCAATTTGGTTAACGCCTGGTTTCAATTCTAGTGGAATGGTTTCGCGAACTACGGCGAACTGTTGGTTGTAAATCGTAAGTGCCGGGTCGGCTCAAAAACAGGCGGAGGTGAGGATGCAATATAGGACCGTGATTTTGTGCCTCATGCGGAGCTCCTTTATACGATAGGCTCTTCGGGATTGTTAGACGCCACGCAGAACCTCCCGGTTCCGCATCGTCCATCGTGGATCGATGTCACGCACGGCCCTCCTCACCCTGGTCTAATTAAAGAAGAGGAGGCTGGTTATGCACCCTGGGAATGATGCCGAAGGTCCGTTGACTCCCGGTCTGGTTTTCGAAATGCTGCAGGCGCATCAGCGCACGGCGGCTTTAAAGGCGGCGATCGATCTCGATGTCTTCCGGGCCGTGGGTGAAGGGCCGGGAGACGTGGCCTCCATCGCCCGCCACTGCTCGGCATCCGAACGCGGCATCCGCATTCTGTGCGATTTCCTCACGATCTACGGCGTCCTGGTCAAACAGGACGGGCGCTACCGGCACTCCCCGACGAGCGCCGCCTTCCTTGACCCGCGCTCGCCTTCGTCGTTGGCCTCCATCGCACAATTCCTCAGCAACCCGGCCATGCGAGCTCCTTACGAGCATCTGGCGGAAATCGTGCGCACCGGCCGCACCGTCCTGCCGGGCGAGGGCAGCGTGGAGCCGGAGAATCCGATTTGGGTCCAGTTCGCCGAAACCATGGCGCCGATGATGGCCCCCATGGTTGGTCCGCTCGGCGCGGTCGTGCTGGAGGGACACACCGGCCCGATGCGCGTGCTTGACATCGCCGCCGGCCACGGCCTGTTCGGCATCGAAATCGCCAAACAGAACCCGCAGGCCCGCGTCACGGGTCTCGACTGGGCGCCCGTGCTGCGCGTGGCTCTGGACAATGCCCGCAAGGCCGGCGTCCAGGATCGCTACGACATGCTGCCCGGCAGCGCCTTCGAGGTCGACTTCGGCGGGCCTTATGACGCCGTGCTGCTCACCAACTTCCTGCACCACTTCGATCAGCCGGCCTGCGTGGGCCTGTTGAAGAAGGTCCACGCCGCCCTACGGCCCGGCGGTCGCGCCGCCACGCTCGAGTTCGTGCCCAATGAAGACCGCGTCTCTCCGCCCATCCCCGCGGCCTTCAGCATGACCATGTTGACCTCCACTGCAGCGGGCGACGCCTATACGCTGAGCGAACTCACGGCCATGTACAACGCGGCGGGCTTCGAAGGCGTCACCGCGCACCCCATTCCCATGAGCCCCCACACCGTGGTCATGGGACGCGCGTGTTGAGAACCCCCCTCAGTCGGCGTCCTCACCGGGACCCGGCAGGAGAATCGAATCGGAGGTGTCAACGTCTTCGGCTTCGGAACCTCTTGTAGCGCTCGTGCCGCTCTCCAGCAATCTATTGAGAATCGGGATCTTCGAGCGGTTCAATTCCACGAAATCCACGCCGAGCGCCGTCAATGCCAAGTCTGAGTTGTCTCCCTTGGTGATGTATTTCTTGTTCTTCAGATACCAGATCGTGAAATCCAGATAATCGCGGGGGAATCCCATCCGTTCTTCAGCCTCGGCCAGTGAAACCTCGGGAGCATCAGGACTCACGCGGCGCCTGCTGTAGAGCAGAGACAGAAGTGCCACCCGGCGATTCGTCTCGCCCTGGATGCCGTCCATGAAATCGATCGACGAGGACATCGGGCTGGGTTGAGCCTCCGCGCTTTGCCGGGCCAAATCGTAATCAGCGCGGCGCTGCGGGTCAACCAACGTGTTGAAAGCACTTTGCAGCAGGAGAAACTTCTCGGGATCGTCCGTCTCCGGGTTGTCCGGGTGATACCTGGCTGCCAGGAAACGGTAGACCCGGTGAATCGTCCCAAGCTCGGCTTTGGGGCTGATTTGGAGGAGTTCATAGTAATCGATGGCGCCGGCGGCCGCCGGTCTGATCGTCTTCCTTGCTTCCTCGTTAAACTCAAGGCTGATGACATAGCCCTCGTCGCGGCGAGTGCAACGTCGAACCACGCCGTAACCTTTGGGATGGCCACCCTCTCCTTGAATGAACACGGCTATGCCGGGGCTCAGTTCCACGGAAGACTTGAATCCAATTCCCCCATCCGATATGTTTACGCCCTCTACCTGGGCCGACTTCGTCAACCCGTCTTGCTCTTGCCAGGAAATCGAGTAAATTCCCCTTGCGGCACGCCGCTCATCCCGCCGTGTGTTCTCTCGCATAGGGTATCCTCCCGGAGTTTTCGTTTCGGCTTGTTGCAGCCCTACATTCTACCTCCAACCGGCGTCGCCGGCCGTCCGCGCGTTCCTGGAATGTCACGCAATCCACAGGTCCATGAACTCGCAGGCCGGCGTTGCGGCGAGCTTTGTGGGATCGTCGAACAGGCTCGAGAATTCGCTCCACCTTGCGCGGGGCGAACCGGGTGGCGATGGCGCGCTCGAACTTCGCGCGCAACTGCGGAATGCTCTTCCGCGCGCCGGCGGCGGTGGCCCAAGGGGTACTCAACCTCGATCCGCCCGGTGGAGGCGCCGTCTCGGAAGAAGACGCGCACGGCGTTGGCGATCGAGCGCTTCTCCGGATCGAGGTAGTCGCGGGTGAAGCGCGCGTTCTCAACGACGCGCATCTTCTCGCGGAGCCTGTCGATGCGCGGGTCAGCGGCGGCGGCATCTTCGTAATCCCCTGCAGTGAGGTCGCCCTTGATGAGCGCCGTTGCGACCATGTACTGGAGGCAGTGGTCGCGGTCGGCGGGGTTGGACAGGGGCCCGGTCTTGTCGATGATCCGCACGCCTGCTTCCTGCGTTTCGATCTCGATCCGCTCGACCGCGTCCAGCCGGTCGTTCACGGCGGGATGCAATTGAACGGCGGCTTCCACGGCGGTCTGAGCGTGGAACTCGGCAGGATACGAAACCTTGAACAGGATGTTCTCCATGACGTAGCTCCCCAGCGGCCGGGCCAGCGTGACCTCGCGGCCGCGAAAGAGAACCTCCTGGAACCCCCACTGCCTGGCCGACAGTGCCGATGGATAGCCCGTCTCTTCGCGCAGGCTGTGGAGCGCCAGCCAGACGCCGCGGCTGGTGGCGTCGCCGGCCGCCCAGCTCTTGCGCGGGCCCGTGTTGGGGGCGTGGCGGTACGTGCGCAGCGCGCCGCCGTCGATCCAGGCGTTGGACAGCGCATTGACGATGTTCTCTCGGCGCCCTCCGCCGAGCATGGCGGCCGCGACCGCCGCCGTGGCGACGCGCACCAGCAACACGTGATCCAGCCCCACGCGATTGAAGCTGTTCTCCAGCGCCAGCACGCCCTGGATCTCGTAGGCCTGAACCATGCGCTTGAGAACGTCCCGGACGCGGATGTCGCGTCCCTGGCGGCTCAGGTAATCGGCCACGGCCAGGATTCCGCCCAGGTTGTCCGAGGGATGGCCCCACTCGGCCGCGAGCCAGGTGTCGTTGTAATCCAGCCAGCGGATCATCGCGCCGATGTTGAACGCGGCGCGCACCGGGTCGAGTTCATACCGCGTGCCGGGCACGCGCGCGCCTCCCGGCATGCCGGCGCCCGGCACCACCGGCCCGAGCAACTTCGTGCATGCCGGGAATTGAAGCGCCAGCATGGCGCAGCCCAGGGAATCCATGAGGCAGAGCCGCGCCGTTTCCATCGCCTCGCTGCCGTCGGCGGCATCGAACGTGAGCACGTAGTCCGCAATCGTGGTCAGCAGCGGGTCCGGCGCGGGACGCCGGGCGTCGCGCGGTCTTCGGTCATCGCGTCAGGCCCGCGTCTCGATCGGCTGCCACTCGCGCTTCTCGGGCCCTGTGTAATCCGCGGTCGGCCGGATCAGCACGTTGTTGGCGCGCTGCTCCAGGATGTGCGCGGACCAGCCGGTGATGCGGCTCAGGACGAAGATGGGCGTGAACAGCGGCGTGGGGATGCCCATCATGTGATAGGCCGAGGCGCTGAAGAAATCCAGGTTGGCGAAAAGCCGCTTCTCCTCCCACATCACGCGCTTCGATGGCCGCGGAGACATCGTAAAGCAGCGTGTCGCCGGCCGCCTCCGAGAGACGCCTGGACCAGTCCTTGATGATCGCGTTGCGCGGGTCGCGCTCCCGGTAGACGGCGTGGCCGAAGCCCATGATCTTCACCTTTCGGGCGAGCATCTCCCTCAGGGCGGTCCGCGCCTGGTCCGGACGTGCTGAAGCGCTGGATCAGCTCCATGGCCGCTTCGTTGGCGCCGCCGTGAAGCGGCCCGCGAAGCGTGCCGATCCCCGCACAGACGGCGGAGTAGAAGTCCGACAGCGTCGAGGCGCAGACCCGGCAGGCGAAGGTCGAAGCGTTGAACTCATGCTCGGCGTACAGGATGAGCGACGCGTTCATGGCCCGGCGGTGAAGCTCGGACGGCTTTCTGCCGTGAAGCAGGTGGAGAAAGTGAGCCGCCGACCGAGTCGTCGTCCGTTTCGGTCTCAATGCGCTGTGCCGTCCGTCACGAACCTGTACCAATAACAGAGCATCGACGGGAAGACCGCCAGGAGGCGATCGGCCACGTCTCGCCCACGGCTGAAATCCCCCTCCGGCTCCAGGGCGCCGAGCATGGAACAGCCGGTGCGCAGGACATCCATTGGATGGGCGTCCTTTGGAATCCGTTCGAGCGTCTCCTTGAGCGCCGGCGGCAGGCCGCGCAGCCGCGAGAGCCGCAGGAGGTAGGCACCGAGTTCGACCCGGTTGGGCAGCTTGCCGTAGATCAGCAGGTACGCGACCTCTTCAAACCGGGCGCTGCTCGGCGAGGGTCTCGATGGGATAGCCGCGGTAAGTGAGCCCGACGCCCGCTTTGCCGACCGTGGCAATCGCGGTCTCGCCCGCCGCCTGGCCGCGCAGCCCCGCGCCCGTGGCCTTGCCGCCCGAAGTCTTGACAGCCGTGTTCTTCCACGCTCATGACCGCTCCTTTCCGGCGGACAGTTTCGAACTGGCGCTCGTAGTCGAGATAGCGCAATACCTCGTAAAGTTCGGCGCGGGTCTGCATGAGTTCGAGCAGGCCCTTCTGCGTGCCTTCGGCCCGGAGCGCCTCGTAAACTTGCCGCGCGGCTGCGCTCATGGCTCGAAACGCGGTGAGAGGGTAGATCACCATGCGCACGCCGGCATCCCGGAGCTCATCCACCGTGAACAGCGGCGTCACGCCGAACTCGGTGATGTTCGCCAAAACCGGCACTTCAACTCCGCGGCGAACCGGCGATAGTCGTCGAGGTTGGTCGCGGCTTCCAGAAAGATGGCGTCGGCGCCGGCCTGGACGTATCGGTGCGCCCGTTCAAGGGTCGCCTCCACGCCCCTCGGCGGCAAGAGCGTCCGTGCGGGCGACGATGACGAACGACGGGTCGGTCCGGCCGTCGCACCGCGGCTTTGACGCGGTCCGACATCTCTTCGGCGGAGACCAATTGCTTGCCAGGGCGATGGCCGCAGCGCTTCGCCTGCTGCCTGGTCCTCAATATGGCAACCGGCTGCGCCGGCGCGCTCCAGTTCCCGAATGGCATGGGCGATCATGGGAGCGGCAGGCCCCCAGCCCGTGTCGGCATCGACCAGCAGCGGCAGTCGCGTGGCGCCGGTGATGCGCCGCACCTCCTCGCAGACGTCGGTCAGAGTGGTCAGGCCCAGATCCGGCAATCCGAAGGAAGCGTTGGCTACGCCCGCGCCGGAGAGGTACAGCGCCCGGAAACCGGCGCGCTCGGCCAGCATGGCGCAATAGGCATTGATGGCCCCGGCCAACTGCAGCGGCCGTTCCGCCTCCATCGCGGCTTGGAGCGCGGCGCCGGGGCTTGAGTTGAATGGGATTGCGCTGGCATCTGCCCAGGGCCAGATTCTGCCTTCATTATATGCTTGGCGGGCCCGTGCGGTACGCTGAAAAGAGAGGGGCACGTCCATGCGGCCTGTCGCCATCGTGGGCATTGGAAAGACGCCGTTCGGCGCATTCCAGGACCGCGACCTGCGGAGCCTGGGCGTGGAGGCAGGCCAGAAATGCCTGGAAAACGCCGGCGTCAAGCCCTCGCAGGTGGAAGCATTCTACCTGGGCAACTTCGCCGGGCCGTCGTTCGTGGGGCAGAACCATCTCGCGCCGTACATCGCCGGCGCGATGGGAATCGAGGGTGTTCCCGCCACGCGCGTTCGAGGCCGCCTGCGCCTCGGGCGGTTCCGCCTTCTTCCACGCGTATTCCAGCGTCGCCGCCGGTCTGTACGACGTCGTGCTGGTCACCGGGGTCGAGAAGATGACCTCGCAGCCGACGCCGCGAGTCTCCGAGATTCTGGCGGGCGCCGGAGATCTGGCGGGCGAAATCAAGGCCGGCGCGACCTTCGCCGCGCTGTTCGCGATGATCGCGCGCCGCCACATGCACCAGTACGGGACGACGCAGGGAACAGATGGCCGCCGTGGCGGTCAAGAACCACGCCAACGCTTTCAAGAACCCGTATGCGCACATGCGCAAGCTGATCACGCTGGAGCAGGCGCTCGCCGGCAAGCCCATCGCCGAGCCGCTGACCATCTACGACTGCTCGCTCATCAGTGACGGGGCCGCGTCGGTGCTGCTCGCGCCGCTGGAGCGCGCCGCGGAATTCGCCGGCAAGCCGGTGCTGGTCGCCGGCATCGCGCAAACGTCCGGTCCCGTGGCGCTGGATCAGCGGGAGGACATCACCACCTTCGCGGCGGTGAGGAAGGCCGCGGAGAAGGCGTACAGGATGGCGGGCGTCACCGCGGCGGAGATCCAATTTGCCGAACTGCACGACTGCTTCACCATCGCCGAGATCATGGCGATGGAGGACGTCGGTTTCGTCAAGCCGGGCGAGGGCGGGCCTTACGTGCAGCAGGGCGCCACCGCGCTCGGGGGCGCAGCGGCCGGTCAACGCCAGCGGCGGGCTGAAGGCGAAGGGCCACCCGGTGGGCGCGACCGGCGTGGCGCAGATCTGCGACGTGGCCGAGCAGATCCGCGGGGCGGCGGGCGAGCGCCAGGTGAAGAATCACGACCTGGGGCTGGCGCAGAACTTGGGCGGCTCGGGCGCCACGGCGGTCGTGACGATCTTGAGGGCGGTGTGATGACGGAGAACCTCCCGGCTCGGGCAGAGATCTACACGGAAACGGTGGTGTGGTCCGCCGCCCGAGGCCTACGTGAAGGACGCGCCGTACCAGATGGCCATCGTGCTGCTGGACGGCGGGCGGACGCGTCACGGCCCGCATCCTCGGAGACCGCGTGCAAATTGGGGACGCCGTCACCTTCGCGGAATACCGCGACGGCGTCCCCTACTTTCGGAAGTCGGCATGAGGATCTCCTTCATGATTTCCGACGTGCCGGCGCCGATGGTGTAGAGCCGAAGGTCTCTCCAGATCCGCCCGATGGGATACTCGGTGGTGTAGCCGAAGCCTCCGAAGATCTGCATGCAGTCGTAGGTGACACGCTGCGCCAGTTCGGAGGTGAAGAGCTTGGCCATGGTTACCTCCGTCACCGCCGGCTGCCGCGATTCACGAGATCGGTGGCGCGGTAGACCAGCCAGCGGGCGGCTTCGACGCTGGTGCGGTGCTCGGCGATCTTGTGCCTCCAGACCTGGTTGTCGAGGATGCGCCGCCCGAAGACCGTCCGTTGCTTGCCGTATTCGATGGCCAACTCCAGACGCCCGGTCCATGAACGACAGCACCAGAAGCGAGGTCGCCAGCCGCTCGCCCTGAAGGTGCTCCATCAGGTAGTAGAAGCCGCGGTTCCGCCGGCCCAGCAGGTAGCGCTTGGGGATGCGGCACTCGTCGAAGAAGAGGTGAGCGGTGTCGGAAGCGACGTGTCCTACCTTGCTGATCCTTCCGCCCACGGAGAAGCCCTTCACGTCGGTCGGAAACAAGATGAGCGAGATGCCGCGGTGCCGGCTCTTGGAGGTGCGCACCGCCAGCACGATGAAATCGGCGATGGCGCCGTTCGTGATCCAGAGCTTCTGGCCGCTGATCACCAGTTCGTCGCCCACCTCTCGCGCGGAGGTGCGCATGGCCGCCACGTCGGAGCCGCACTCCGGCTCGCTGATCCCGAGCGCCGCGATGCGATCGCCCAGGACCGCGGGCTCGAGGAACTCGCGCTTCTGATCGGTGCGGCCCAGCTTCTCGATCAGAGGGATCGTGAGATCGGCCTGCACCATGAGGCCGATGTTGAGGCTGGGAAAGTCCGTGTAGCGCAGAGCATCGTAGGCGGCGGCGCTGGCCCACCAGTCCATGTCCGCCCCGCCCCACTCCGGCGCGACGCGGATGCCGAACAGGCCCAGCCCCGCGGCTTTCTTGAAAAGCTCCCGCGGGTAGGCGTGCGCGTCCTCCCACTCCTTGGCGTAGCGGGCGATCTCATCCCGGCAGAACCGCTTGATGGTCTCACGGAACAGTTCGTGTTCTTCGGTGAAGTAGGGGTACTCCCTCCGATCTGCGCTCACAGTCTCCTCGTCATCTCGTGCGACGGCCACTCCGGCTTGCGCTTCTCGTCGAAAAGCCAGGACACCCTCCCGAAAATCCGCCGAGTTGTGCGCCTCCCGCCGGAACTTCCGCAGGCCACGTTCCAGCCACCTGCTGCACGAAAGTCAGCCCCTGTTCGATCGCCGTGGCGCTTCCCTCCGCCAGCTCCAGTGCCATCCGCTCAGCCCTCCTCAGCGCTCGGCTCACGACTACATCCACAATCCCGATGCGGCACGCCTCTTCCACGTCCACGATGCGCGCCGTCAAAGCCAGTTCCGTGGCCTTTCTGATCCCGACCGCCGCCGCCACCACCGGGAAGATCACGTAGGGCCACAACCCCATGCGCACCTCGGTCAGCCCGAATCGCGCGCCGGTCGAGGCGACGACGATGTGTGCGTTCAGCGCCAGGCCCAATCCTCCCGCCAGCGCCGCCCCTTGCACCGCCGCCACCATGGGCTTCCGGAGCCGGGCGCCGATCGAGAACAGCTCCTGGTGCAGGGGCAGCATCTCGTCGGGATCCGTCTCGAGCGCCTCGTGTGAGGTCCATGCCGGAGCAGAAATCCTTCCCGTTGGCATCCAGGAGAATCGCGCCCACCGCCCGGTCTGACGCCGCCTCGCGGACGGCCTCGAGCAGACTCCGGCACAAGGCCACGTCGAGCGCGTTGCGCTTGTCGGGGCGATTGAGCGTCAACCGCCGGAGCCGCCCCTGGCTGCTAATCAGCAAGCTCTCGTTCATCCAGTTCGATCTCCATTGCCGAGCAGTGCGGAGGCCAGCGTCTTGCCCTGCGCATCGGTCCGCAGCGACACCGTGCCTCCGCCGCCGAGCGCTCGATGCAGGACGAAATTCAACGCCCCGAGATTGGGCAACTCGTACCGCTCCACCGGGCCCTTCACCCGATCTGAGAAGAAGTGCAGCACCCGCTCCGCGGTCACTTCGCGGACGAGAATCGGATAGTGCTCGGGGCGCCAGGCGATCACGCCGATGTTGGCGATGTCCCCCTTGTCGCCGGACCTGGCGTGCGCCAGGCGTGAGAGCGGCGCCGTCATTCGACCACCTCCACCCGCGGCCGGATCTCGGATCGCGGGATCAGCGCCGGCCAGTAGGACACGATCTCCCGCACCGGCGGACGGCCCTCGCCGTAACCCGTCGCGCCCGGCGGCCCGCTCAACACCAGCGGGATCAATTCCCGTGTGAATCTCTCCACCGCGTCGCGGTCCTGCCCCCGAACGCCGATACGCAACTGCAACTCCGGAACCTCCCCCACTCGCGGCGCTGCCGCACCGTGGCAGGCGTCGACGCCGAGGAACTCGGTGTAGATCTCCTCGAACTCCAACCCCAGCCGCTCGATCCGCCGGCGGACGATGCGATCCGCCTCCCGGGCCTTCTCCCGCGCGCAGGGCCAGGTGTAGACCAAGGTTCCAACGGCCTTCCAGCCGGCTGAATAGTTAATCGAGAGTTTCAGAAAATCGGTTGGAGCCGAGCCGCTCGCGCGGGTCACGCGCACTCGGTCCGGCCCTTCGTCTTCCACCCTCACACTGGTGAAATCCGTCACACAGTCCGGCCCGTAGTAGGCGCGGGGATCTCCAATCTCATAGAGCAACTGCTCCTTGACGCTGTGGGAATCCACGCGCCCGCCCGACCCAGGATGCTTGGTGACCACGAAACTTCCGTCCGGCTCCATCTCGACGATGGGGTAGCCGATCTCCTCGAGGTTGGCGAGACTTCGCCAATCCGCCAGCGAGTTGCCGCCGGTGACCTGCGCGCCGCACTCGATGATGTGCCCAGCCACCATGCCGGAGGCCAGCAAGTTGTAGTCCTCGGGCCCCCAGCCGTAGCTGTAGATGGCCGGGGCCAGCGCCAGAGCGGCGTCCGCGCACCTTCCGGACAGCACCACGTCGGCGCCCGTTCGCAGAGCTTCCGCGAGCGGAAACGCCCCCAGGTAAGCGTTCGCGCTCAGGATTCGCTCACGGATGGAACCGAGCGGCTCGCCGGTGTCCATGTTGGTCATCGGATAGCCCTTGTCGAGGAACTCGTCAATCCGTTCCGTGACGTCGTCGCCCAGCACCACCGCCACTTTCAGTTCAGGCGCCAGGCGCCGGACCTCCCGCGCGCAAGCCAGAGGATTCAGGCCGCCCGCATTGGCCAGCACCTTGATCCGGCCTTCCCTCAGCTTCGGGGCGATGCGGGCCATCAGGACGGGGAAGTCACGCGCATAGCCGAGAGCAGGATCCCGACGCCGCTGTTTCTGAAGAATCGCCATGGTGACTTCGGCCAGGTAATCGAGCGTCAGGAAGTCAATCGGCCCTTGCTCCACCAGCCGGACCGGCGCTTCCAGCCAATCCCCCCAAAAGCCCTGGCCGTTTGCGATTCGAATCATGGGATAAGATCCAGCGCCAGATGCCCGCGCTTCGGATTGGTGGTTACGACTTCGAGCAGAAAGGACAGGATCGGGCGTGTCTCCAGCGGATCGATGATCGCATCCACGTGCCCGCGCGCCGCCGCGTAGGTGGCGTCCAGCCAGCGCTCGTAATCGGCTTTCGTCTGATCGATGGAGCGTTCCAGATCCGGCGAAAGCGGCTGACCGGAGGCCCGCTGCCTCTCCATCTCGGGGCCGTGCATCGCCTGGATGGCGGAATCGCTCTCCATGACTCCGATGCGGGCCGTCGGCCAGCCCAAAGTGAAATCC
The DNA here is from genome assembly GCA_963744775.1 of Bryobacterales bacterium. GTDB lineage: Bacteria > Acidobacteriota > Terriglobia > Bryobacterales > Bryobacteraceae > CAVUVG01. Next base: position 28,119 of record CAVUVG010000003.1, on the reverse strand, counting down.
GGATCGAAGCCCTGTCCGGCCAAAGCGTAATAACCCGCTCCGCTGGCATGGTTGACGGTGAGGACGATCTTCGGCACGGTGGCGCAGGCCATGCTCTCCACCATCTCCGCCCCGGCGCGAATGATGCCTTCGCTCTCAGCCGTGGTGCCGACCATGAAACCGGATGTGTCCTGCAGGTAGATCAGCGGCAGTCCGTGACGTTCCGCGTTCTCGACGAAGTACGACACCTTCCGCGCCGATTCGGTGTAGATGATGCCGCCCACTCGCGGCGCCCCGAGCCGTCTTGACGAAGCCGCGGCGGTTGGCCACCACCGCCACCGGAATTCCATCCAGGCGCGCGTGTGGCGCAGAGCATCTCCGCGTGCGTATTCCGGCTGGAACTCCAGGTAGTCGTCGGCATCGAAGATGGAGGCCGCGATGCTCTCCATTTCGTACGGCAGACGGTGGTCCGGCGGCAGGACGGAGTAGAGATCCGCGGACGGACGCGCCGGACCGCTTCCCCCAGCGATGCGGGGCTGGTGGCGGAAAGTCGCGGAACAAGCGCCGTATGAGACTGAGGCAGGCGGCGTCATCGTCGGCCGTGTAGTGCGCGACTCCGCTGGTACGAGTATGCAGCTCGGCTCCCCCCAGGGTCTCGGCGTCCGCCTCTTCACCGGTGGCCCCGCGCACCAGGTTGGGACCTCCCAGCCCCATGAAGCTGGTGCCTTTCACCATGACGATGACGTCGCTCAACGCGGGCAGATAGGCGCCGCCGGCGATGCAGGGGCCCATGACGGCGGCGATCTGCGGCACGCGCAGCTTCCGCCGCATGAGGGAGTTGTAGTAGAAGATGCGGCCCGCGCCGTACTGGCCGGGGAAGATCCCGTCCTGAAGCGGCAGGTTCACGCCGGCTGAGTCGACGAGGTAGACGATCGGGATGCGGTTGCGCATCGCGATCTCCTGCGCGCGCAGAATTTTGGCGATGGTCTCGGGCCACCACGCGCCGGCTTTCACCGTGGCGTCGTTGGCCACCACCACCGCGGGGCGCCCCTCGATCTTGCCCACGCCCGTGACCACGCCCGCCGAGGGCGCCTGGCCATCGTAGCTGTCCCACGCAATCAGCAGCCCGACCTCGAAGAATCGGGAGCCGGGATCCAGCAGATGCTCCAAGCGCTCCCGCGCGGTCAGTTTTCCGGCGTTGATGCTGCTTGTCGATCTTGGCCTGGCCTCCGCCGAGGCGGAGACGCAACTCGAGCCGCCGCAACTCGTCGACAAGCGCTTTGAGGTGATTTTCCCCAGCGACCGTCCCAGGTCGGCTAAGCCCCATCTATTCTTTATTTTACATCAAGGGCCGGAACTTGCCGGCGTGCTGCTGCAGCCGCTCGGTGATCTGGCCCAGTGAACACACTTCGACAGTTTTCAACAGTTCCGCGAACACGTTGCCGCCGCCGTCCACCACTGCGCCGAGGCGATCCAAAGCGCGCTGGGCCTTGCCGGCATTGCGCCGTTTGAACTCCTTCAGACGCGACAACTGAAGCCGCTTCTTCGTGGCCGGCGTCCGCACCAGGTGCAACTTCATGCACCGGCTTCTTCCCACTGCCGTAGCGCGTGAGACCGATCAGCGGACGGACGCCCGAGTAGATCTGCCGTTCCATCTGGTGGGCGCTGGCTTGAATCTGCGTTCGCTGATATCGATTCTCGACGGCCCCCAGAACGCCGCCCAGGCTCTCGATGGTTCTGAACTCCTGGAGAATTGCCTCCTCCAAAATGCGCTCCATCACCTTCATCCCCGGCGACCCGGCCAGCGCATTCATCATGTGCCGGAACAGCCCGGACTCTTCGAGGAGAATCGACTGCGCGTGGGAAGCCAGCCCGCTCCACTCCTCGCTGGGTGTAGTGAACGGCTCGTCAGCGCTGTTGGAGTGGCTGGAGTTGGTGGCGTTCGCATAAGCCAGCAACAACTCGATGGCGGTGCGCGTGAGGTTGTTCCGGAACTCCGCCGCGATCAAGCGATCGCCCGCTGGTCTGCGTGTGGACCTTGAACAGTTGCGCTTTCGGGCCGGCGCCGAACACGTCGCGCATGGCCACGGCGAAGATCTTGCGGCAGACGCGAGTGAGCGCGAGGTATTCCAGGTCCAATCCGCAATCGAGAAAGAACGACAGCCTTGGTCCGAACTGGTTCACATCCAGCCCCCGGCCGATGAGGATCTCCACGTAGGTGAAGGCGTTGGAGAGCGTGTAAGCGGCCTGCTGGACCGGCGTGGCTCCCGCCTCCGCCATGTGGTAGCCGGAGATGGAGATCGGGTACCAACGGGGCATCTCACGGCTGGTCCACTCGATCATGTCCGCCAGGAAACGCAGGGAGGGTTCGATGGGAAAGATCGTCTCGTTCTGCGCCTGCACTTCCTTGAGGATGTCGGCCTGCACCGTGCCGCGCAGCTTCGGAACAACCCGGGCTCCGAAGCGCCGCTTCGCCGCCGCGACATACATGGCCATGAGGATCGGCGCCGGCCCGGAGATCGTCATCGAGACCGAGCAGTTGGGCTCGCCCAGCGGGAATCCGTCGTAGAGACGGACCATGTCCTCGACGGTGTCGATGGCCACCCCGCCTTCGCCCACTTTTCCGAACACGCCATCGGCGTCGCTGTCCAGGCCGTACAGCGTGGGGCCGTCGAAAGCCGTGGAGAGACGGTAGCTGCGCTGGTGGCGGCTCAGGTAGCGAAACCGCTCGTTGGTGTCCTCGGCCAGTCCCAGGCCCGCGAACAACCTGCGTGGGCTCCTCGGACTTGGTTTGCTCGGGATCGAGCGGATCAGATACATCTCGCGATAGGCGGAATTCACGTAGGGAAACTCGCCTGGCAGCCCCTCCCCAAACAGGTATCGGGCAATCTCCCCGGGCTCGTCCGTCTCCGGCAGCGCGAAGCGCGGCACCTTCAATCCGGTGGGGAGTTCGACCTCGGGCACGGAGCGGCGGATCTCGGCCCAGAGCTCCAGCAGAGCAGAACGCGTCTGGCCGTCCTGGCGGGCGAGCTCCACCTGCCGCGCCACAAGAGCGTTGTAGTTCTCGACGGCCGCACACACTCTCGACAGGGAGGTCATCGGCCCACCTCCGTCAGGAGTTGAAACAACTCGTCCACGCCCCGGTCGCGGTGGCGCCGCGCTTCCGTGCAAACCAGTTTCTGGCCGCGCCCGTTCTCCGAGAGCCGCTGGCCGATCTCCATCTGCGCCGCTTTGGCCCGCGGTTGATCCGACTTGTTGACCACTACGATGTCCGCGGCATCCAGCATGACCACCTTCTGAAGTTGCAGCCGAGAACCGTAGTCGGGATGCATCACCAGAATCTTCCGGTCGAACAGGCCGTCACGAAACGGCATGGCCTCCTGGCCCGTCCCGACCGTCTCCACCAGAACGAGATCGAACTCCTGATGACGGAGGAGGTCCAGGCAGCGCTCCGTTTCGGCGGAAAGGCCGCCCGCCTGCCCCCGTGTCGCCAGGCTGCGCATGAAGACCCGGTCGTGCTGCGAGTGGATCATCATGGCGCGATCACCCAGCAGCGCGCCCTTCGCCAATCATGCTGGGGTCGTGGGACAAGACAGCCACGCGGCCGCGGGGCTTCGCGTGGAGATACCGCAGCACGAGTTCGTCGATGAGGGTTGTCTTCCCTGAGCCTCCCGGCCCGGTGAAACCAACGACCGAGGCCGAAGCCCGCCGGCGCGATGGCTTCGCCTGCGGCCGAGCGCCGCGATCTGCCGTAGGTCTTCGACACGAAGCCGACAATCGTCTCAAGCGGCGTGCCGGCGAAGAAGATTTCGTCGGTGCCCTGGCGCCGCATGCGGCGCGCGTCGGCCTGCGAAATCGTGCCGCCCCCTCCTCCAAACAAGCCGATGTGAGCGCCGCCGCGGCGGTCCATGTCCTTGCGCACATCGCGGAAGAATTCGACGTGGCCGCCGTTGTAGGAGGAGATGCCCACGGCCGCGACGTCCTCCTGAACCGCGGCCCGCGCAATGTCGCTGGCGGAGCGATGGAAGCCGAGATACACCACCTCGATGCCGTGGTGAATGAACTCGATGTTCAGGGTGTTGATGGCGCTGTCGTGGCCATCACAGATGGGAACAGCGGTGAGCAGCCGAATCGGCCGGTGCATGAGATGCCCCTGATTCCAAGGTAAGCCCGTCCGCGCGGACGTAGCAAGCGAAAGCGAGGCCCGTCGACCGTGCTATATTCTGGGCGGGATCTTCTATGCGGCTGAGCGGGCTGGAGACTGGGGTGTTCCTGGTCCTGCTGGCAGTGTCGGTTTTCTGTTTGGCTGGCGGCTCGGCTGCGCGTGCTGCGCCGCGTCCGCCGCTCCAAACCGGATGCCGATTTCCAACTGCGGCCGCTTCTGCCCCGGGTGAGGAAGTTCGTCTGGGAAGTTCTGCTCCAGGCGAAGGTGATTCGCGAGCGGCCGTGGCCCGGCCTGGCGCACGCCTTCGTCTTCTGGGGGTTTCTGCGCGTTCGCGCTGGTCACGGTCAACCATGTTTCCGAAGCGTTCGGCTGGCAGTTGCTGTCGCCACACGGCTTGGGCGGATTCTACCTCGGCTTCGCGGCGGTCTTCGCGGTGGCCGTGGCGGTGTCGATCGCGGGGCTGGCCGCCAGGCGGTTCATCGTGCGGCCCAAGTGGCTGGGGGAAGTCTCGTATGAGTCTGGCCTGATCGCCTTCCTGATCTTCGCGCTGATGGCGACCTATCTGGCCCAGTTCGGGCTGGCGGAAGGTTCGGCCTCCGCGCGCGCCAACTGGTGGCTCCACACCCTGGCGCTGTTGATCTTTCTGCCGGTCATCCCGCGCACCAAGCACCTCCACCTGGTCCTGAGCCCGATCACGGTGTTCCTGGGCCGGCGTGGCTTCAGCCAGATCCCGCCGCTCGAGGGCGACGAGGACTTCGGCCTCATCACCGGCAAAGACGTCACCCGCATCACCAGCCTGCAGGCCTACACCTGCGTCGAATGCGGGCGCTGCACCGAGCACTGTCCCGCGAACCTGACCGGCAAGATTCTCGACCCGAAGGAAATCGTCCTCGGCACGCGCCGCTATTTGGAGGAATTCGGGCCTCAGGGCAGCCAGCCGCTCCTGGGCAAGCACCTGTCCATGGAGGCGGCGTTTCAATGCACCACCTGCGGCGCCTGTGAATACCAGTGCCCGGTGGGAATCCAGCACCTGCCGCTGATCATCGGGCTGCGGCGGGGCGCGGTGAACACGGGCCAGTGGGACGACACGTACGGCACCAAGCTGTTCCTGAACCTGGAACGCAGCGGCAACGCTCTTGGATTCCCACAGAGCGAGCGGGACCAGTTCATCCAGAAGCATGCGCTGCCCATCTTCGATGGCGGGCAGGATTACTGCCTGTGGCTGGGATGCATGGGCTCCTACGATCCCCAGGGGCGCGAGATCGTGCTGGCGCTGGTCGAGGTGTTGCGGTTTCTGGGCATCAGCTTCGGTGTGCTGCGCAAGGAGAAATGCAACGGGGAGCCTGCGCGGCGGCTCGGCAACGACCTGCTTTTCGGCACGCTGGCGCAGGAGAACCTGGAAGAGATCCGCCGCAGCGGGGTCAGGAAAATGCTGTCCATCTGCCCGCATTGCGTGCGCACGATGAAAGAAGACTGGAAGGAGTTCGGGGCGGATCTGGAGATCGAGCACCACAGCGAATTGCTGGCGCGCTTTGCCGCGCAGCTCCCGGAACCCGGCGGGCAACGGTCCCGGGTGGTCTTTCATGACGCCTGCTACCTGGGCCGCTATCGAGGCATATTTGACCAGCCGCGCGCGGTGGTTTCCAGGCTGGGCACGCTGGTCGACCCGCCACGAGCCCGCGAGCGCGGCTTCTGCTGCGGGGCGGGCGGCGGGCGGTTCTTTCTGGGAGAAGAGACCGGAAAGCGGGTGAGCGTCGGCGCGCGCCGAGGAACTGCTCGCGACCGGAGCGGAAGTCGCCGGCGCGGCCTGTCCGTTCTGCCATTCGATGCTGCGGGACGCGCTGGCCACGGCGTCGCCGTCCCCGCCCAGGCTGCTCGACATCGCTCAGATCGCGGCTGAATCCATCAGGAGAAACCATGCTTCAAAGAGTAGCGGCGGCGCGTTTCTGATCGAGGATTGCCCGGCGGGATCTTCACCGCGGAGGACCTTGGCGAAGAGCACCTGGCCATCGCCCGCACTGTGGACGAGTTCTGGGCGCGGGATGTGGAGCCGCGGCTCGAGGCGATCCGCCGCCAGGAGCCGGGCGTGGCGCGGGAGGTGCTGCGAAAGTCGGCGGAACTGGGCCTCACCGGCGTCACCATCCCGGAGAAGTTCGGCGGGATGGGGATGGACCTGGCGTCGGCCATGGTTGTCGCCGAACACCTGGCGCGGGATGGATCCTACGCCATCTGCCACGAGGTCCACACCGGCATCGGGACGCTGCCCATCCTGTACTTCGGCACCGAAGAGCAGAAGCAGCAGATATCTGCCGAAACTGGCGGCCGCCGAAATGGTGGCCGCCTATGCGCTGAGCGAGGCGCAGTCAGGCTCCGATGCGCTGGCCGTGCGAACTCGCGCCGACCTCAGCCCGGACGGCAGGCATTACTTCCTCAACGGGCAGAAGATGTGGATCACCAACGGAGGCATCGCCGACCTGTTCACGGTCTTTGCCAAAGTGGGCGGGGAGAAGTTCACCGCGTTTCTCGTCGAGCGCGGTTTTCCGGGGGTCACCACCGGCGCGGAAGAGCGCAAGATGGGGATCAAGGGCAGTTCCACGACGGCGCTGTATCTGGACAACGTCCGGTGCCGGTGGAGAACGTCCTCGGCGAGGTCGGGCGCGGTCATGTGATCGCCTTCAACATCCTCAACAGCGGGCGGCTGAAGATCGGTGTGCTGACCATGGGAGGAGCAAAGCACGTGCTCGGCGTCTCGCTGAAGTACGCCAAGGAGCGCAAGGCTTTCGGCTCGTCGATCGCGGAGTTTGGAGCCATACAGCACAAGCTGGCCGAGATGGCGATCCGCATTTATGCCGCGGAGTCGATGCTCTGGCGCGTCGCCGGCCTGGTCGAGAGCCCTGCCGGCTCGGCCGCGCTGAAGGCGCTGGAAGAGTACGCCGTCGAGTGCTCGATCCTGAAGGTCTATTGCTCGGAAGTGTACGATTTTGTCGCCGACGAAGGAGTGCAGATCCATGGCGGCTACGGCTACCACCAGGACTACGATGTCGAACGAGCCTATCGGGACTCGCGGATCAACCGCATCTACGAAGGCACCAACGAGATCAACCGCCTGATCATACCCGTCTGCTGCTGAAGCGCGCGGCAGGGCACTAGCTCTTCCCCCGCTGAGGCCGGAGTCGGAGGATGAAGAGGCATCTCTGGTGCGGCGCGCCAAGCAGATCGCGCTCATGACGCTCGGCCTGGTGCGGCAGACTTTCAGGACGAGCGGAGAAGCACCAGGAAGTCCTCATGAGCATCGCGGACATCGTCATGGAAGTCTTCGCGATGGAGTCGAGCCTGCTGAGAAGCCGCAAGTTCGCGCCGGGCAAAGGAGAGAATGCCGCCGGCATGTGCACCGTTCTCCTGCGCGACGCCCTGGCGCGGGTGGAGATATCGGCACGCAGCGTTCTGGGCGCTTGCCTTCAGGGGGATGCGCTGCGCGCGCAGATGACGGCGCTGCGCCGGCTGGCCGAGTACGATCCGGTGGACGCGGTCCGGCTGCGCCGGGCCATCGCCGGCCGCTTGCTGGCGAGGGAACGCTACGTCGTCTAGGGACTTCGTGGCCTGCTCACCTCGATGACCGTGCGGCCGCGGATCTTCCCCGCCAGGATCTGTTCGCCCAGTTCGCGGATCTTCTCCAAGGGTTCCACGGTGATCATCCGGTCCAGCAGGTTCAGGGGAAGATCACGCGCCAGCCGCGCCCATACCTCGCGCCGCTGCCGGTTGCTCACGCGCGAGGAATCGATCCCCAGCAGATTGACGCCGCGCAGAATGAACGGAAACACGGTCGCGCTGAACTCCGCGCCGCCCGCCAGTCCCACCGACGCGACGCTTCCCCCGATCGCCGACCGATCGCAGCAGCCCGGCCAGCGTGCTGCCGCCGACGTTGTCGATCGCCCCACCCCAGCGCTGTGTTTCGAGGGGGCGGTCGGAGGCCGCCGCAACATCCGCGCGGTCCAGGATCGCACTGGCGCCGAGGCTTCTCAGGTAGGGGTGAAGTTCCGCCCGGCCCGTGGCCGCCGCCACCTTGTATCCCAGATTCGCCAAGGCCGCAACCGCGATGCTGCCGACGCCGCCCGAGGCTCCCGTCACCAGGACTTCCAGCCCGCCCGGTTTCAAGCCGTGGCTCTCCAGCGCCATGATGCTCTGCATCGCCGCAAATCCCGCCGTGCCGATGCCCGCCGCCTGCTTCAGCGTCATGGACTCAGGCAGGGGAACGAGGAACTCCGCGTCCAGGCGCGCCAACTCCGCGTAGCCGCCCCACATGGTTTCCGAGGTCCCGCAGCCGGTGACGACCACCTTGTCGCCGGGCTTGAATTCGGACGATCTGGATTCCTCCACCACTCCCGCCAGATCGATCCCCGGCACCATCGGGTACTTGCGGATCACGCCCGGCCTTCCCGTCACTGCCAGCCCGTCCTTGTAGTTCAGGCTGGAGTAGGCCACGCGCACCAGCACCTCGCCCGGCGGGAGAGCGCCCTTGTCGATCTGCTGGAACGAAGCCGCGAACTTGCCGCCTTCTTTTGTTACAAGAAACGCGTTGAACGTCGTCATTGTCATCCCCTGGCCATCATAATCGCCGTACAATCAAATTGGAAATCCTGGGTTCCTGACAACGACATGAAGATCGTAATTGCGCTCAAGCAGGTCCCTGCTCGCGATTCCGTCTTGCACGTGGACCAATCCGCAAACTGGATCAACGAAAACGGCCTCAGCTTCGAAGTCAATGAACCGGACGCTTACGCGCTCGAAGAGGGCCTGGAGCTGAAGGCGAAGCACGGCGGCGAAGTCGTGGTGCTGTGCGCCGGTCCGGCGCGCGCCGCGCAGGCCATCCGCGAGGCGCTGGCCAAGGGCGCCGACCGCGCCATCCACGTAGAGCACGACAGCCTGGCGGCGCTTGACCCGCTCCAGGTGGCGGGCTTGCTGGCCGACGCGGTCAGGCCGGAAGCGCCCGACCTGATTCTGACCGGCCTGCAATCCGACGACCTGGGCTACGGGCAGACCGGGGTCATCCTGGCGGAACTTTTGGGCCTTCCGCACGCCACCATTGTCATGGGAGTGGAAAAGATTGACTCCGGCATCCGCGTCAAGCGCGAACTTGAGAACGGCTGGTTCCAGCACGTCGAGATGCCCCTGCCCGCGCTGGTGACCGTCCAGTCCGGCATCAAGCGGCTGCGCTACGCCACGCTCATGGGGATCAAGCAGGCGAAGTCGAAGGAGATCCGGCGCGTGACCGGGAACTCGCCGGGCGCCGGCCGCGTTCAGGTGCGCAGAGTGTATCCGCCCGAACGGACCAAGCAGGCCCAGCTCTTTTCCGGCGACCCAAAGGACGCCGCCGCGAAGCTCGTCGAGCGGCTCAGGCGGGAGGCGCGCGTGCTATGAGCGTTCTGGCGATCCTCGAACAGCAGCACGGAGAATGGCACCGGATGTCGTGGGAGACGCTCGCCGCGGCACAGCAGATCGCCGCGGAGATGGGCGTCGCAGCCTCAGGCGGCGGTCATCGGCGAGGCGCGCGAGCTCGCCTCCAAGCGGCTGGAGCGAGCCTACGCCGTGGATCATCCCCTGCTGCGGGACTACACGGCTGATGGCTACACCATCGCGTTGAGACAACTCATCGAGAAGGTCAAGCCGCTGGTCGTTCTGTTCCCGCACACCTACCAGGTGCGCGACTTCGCCCCCAAGCTGGCGACTGCGCTGGGGAGCGTGCTGGTCAGCGACGTGGTTTCCCATCGGGTGGAGAACGGGCAACTCATCCTGACGCGGCAGCTCTTCCAGGGCAGGCTGAATGTGGACATCGGCTTCTCCGGCGCGCCCCCCTACCTGGCCTCGCTCCAGGCGGGTGCGCACGGGGCGGACCAGGTTGAGTCCGGCCTCTGCCAGGTCGAGACCTTCACGCCCGAGCTCTCGCCGAACCAGATTCGAACGCGGCCCGCGCAGCCGTTTCGAGAAGCCCAGCGCGCGGTGGATCTGGCGTCGGCCGAACGCATCGTTTGCGCCGGGCGAGGCATCCAGGGAGCGGAGAATATCCCGTTGGTGCAGCGGCTGGCCGACGCGCTGGGAGCGGAACTGGCCGCCTCGCGTCCGGTCTGCGACAGCGGCTGGCTGCCGGCCGAGCGGCAGGTGGGCAGTTCCGGCCAGACCGTGGCGCCGAAGTTGTACGTCGCCGTGGGGGTGTCGGGCGCCATTCAGCACCTGGTCGGCATGAAAGGATCCAAGACCATCGTGGCAGTCAATAAGGACGCCGCCGCTCCCATCTTCGAGATTGCCGACTACGGTATCGTCGGCGACCTGTTCGAGGTGGTTCCCGCACTGGCCGACGAGATCCGGAAGCAGACACAGGGAGACTCATGAGCCCGCTAGTGAATCTCACATTGCACGAAGAAGTCGCTGTCATCACGCTCGCCAACCCGCCCGTGAACGCCCTCACCGAGGAAGTCCACCAGGGCATTCAAGCGGCGCATCCGCGCGGCCGGCGCCGATCCCCATGTCCGTGCCGTGGTCATCCTGGGGGCCGGTCACGACCTTCTGCGGCGGCGCGGATCTGCGGGAGATCCAGCAGATCATTGCGGGCGAGAGGCCGCGGGCGTGCCTGCTGCCTCTGGCTTTTCTGCGGGAGATCGAGGACTGTCCGAAACCCGTCGTGGCGGCGATTCACGGGACGGCCCTCGGCGGTGGTCTTGAGCTGGCGATGAGCGCGCACTACCGTGTCAGCGCGCCTTCGGCGCGGATGGGACAGACGGAGGTGAAAGTCGGGCTGATCCCTGGCGCGGGGGGCACCCAGTTGCTGCCGCGCCTGGTAGGCGTGGCCAAGGCCGTCGAGATGTGCGCCTTCGGGGAGCCCATCTCCGCCCAGGAAGCTCTGGCGCTCGGTCTGGTCGACCGAATCGTCGCGGGCGACCTTCTGGAGGGGGCCGTCGCCTTTGCTCGCGAGGCGATCGGCAAACCGATACCCCGTACTCGTGAGCGCGACGAGAAACTGCGCGGCGCGGACCCGGCTCTTTTTGAGGCCGCGCGAGAACGCGCCCGCAAGACCAGGCGCGGGCAACAGGCTCCGCTGGCCGCTATCGACGCCGTGGAGGCGGCGACAAAGCATTCCTTCGAAGACGGATGCAAGCGCGAAACGGAGCTTTTCGACGGCTGCCTCCGCTCGACCCAATCCAAGGCGATGATCCACGCTTTCTTCGCCGAGCGGGCCGTTTCGAAGGTGCCGGATGTCCCCGCGGAAACGCAGGCTTTCGAGATCCAGCGCGTGGCGATCGTCGGCGCCGGCACCATGGGCGGCGGCATCGCCATGACCTTCGCCAACGCCGGCATCCCCGCGTTGTTGAAGGACGCGAGCCAGGAGGCGCTGGATCGTGGCATGGCCTCGATCACCAGGAACTACGCGGGTTCCGTGAAGAAGGGGGCGCTTTCGCAAGCGGTGATGGACCAGCGGCTGGCGCTCATCACCCCGCAGCTCACCTATGCCGGTTTCGAGAAGGCGGACCTCATCATCGAAGCCGTGTTCGAGGACATGGCCGTCAAGAAAGACGTGTTCGCCCAGATCGACGGCATCGCCAAGCCCTCCTGTGTCCTGGCCTCCAACACGTCCACGCTGGACATCGATCAGATGGCATCGGCGACAAAGCGGCCCGAGGCGGTCATCGGCCTTCACTTCTTCAGCCCGGCGAACGTCATGCGTCTGCTGGAGATCGTACGCGGCCGGGCGACGAGCAAGGAAGTGATCGCTACGTCGATGGCGCTCGCGCGAAGGCTCGGCAAAGTCGGGGTGCTGGCGCGGAATTGCCGCGGCTTCATCGGGAGCCGGATGATGGAGCCGTACTGGCGGGAAGCGGAGTTCCTGGTGGAGGAAGGGGCATCGGTCGAAGAGGTCAACCAGGCGCTGTATGACTTCGGGATGGCCATGGGGCCGCTGGCGATGGCCGATCTGGTGGGCCTCGATATTGCCTGGCGCATCCGGCAGGTGTTCCGGGAAGTGGCGAAGCCCGGTGTACGGCAGCCGCGGGTCATCGATCTCCTCTACAAGATGGGCCGCTTCGGGCAGAAGACCGGACGCGGCTGGTCCAGCTATGACGCGGCGCGAAAGCCTTCCCCGGACCCGGAAACCGCCGCGCTCATCGAACAGGTAGCGCGCGAGGCTGGGATCGAGCGCCGGCGCATTTCGGCGCAGGAGATCGTGGACCGTTGCGTCTACGGCCTGGTCAACGAAGGCGCGCGGCTGCTGGAGGAAGGGATCGCGCTGCGCGCATCCGACATCGACGTGGTCTATCTGACGGGATTCGGCTTCCCGGTCTGGCGCGGCGGGCCGATGTTCTACGCCGAGAACGCCGGGATCCCGGTGACGCGTTCGCCGATGATCAGCGCGTGAATGTGGTCCGTGCCCTCGTAGGTTTTCACGGTTTCCAGATTGCACATGTGGCGCATGATGGGGTACTCGTCCGTGATGCCGTTGGCGCCCAGCAGGTCGCGGCTCAGGCGGGCGCACTCCAGGGCGATGGCGACGTTGTTGCGCTTCAGCATCGAAATGTGCGCCGCGTCCGCCTTGCCCTGGTCTTTGAGCCTGCCGATATGGATGGCCAGCAGTTGCGCCTTGGTGATCTCGGTGATCATCCAAGCCAGCTTCTCCTGCACAAGCTGGTGCGACGCGATGGGCTTGCCGTCGAATTGCTTGCGGACAAGCGTGTAGCGCCGGGCGGTTTCGTAACACTCCATGGCCGCCCCCAGCGCGCCCCAGCCGATGCCGTACCGCGCCTGCGTCAGGCACAGGAGCGCGGCCTTCAGACCCTTGGCTCCGGGCAGGGCGTTCTCCCGTGGCAGCCGGCACTCGGAGAAGGAGAGGCTGGAAGTCACTGAGGCGCGCATGGACCATTTGCCGTGGATGTCGGAGGTGACATATCCCGGCGTTCCCTTCTCCACCAGGAAGCCCTGAATTCCTTCCGCGGTGCGGGCCCAGACCACCGCCACGTCCGCGATGGAACCGTTGGTGATCCAGGTCTTTTCGCCGTTGAGGACCCAGGCGTCGCCGTCGCGCCGCGCGCTCGTTCGCATCCCCGCGGGATTGGAGCCGAAGTCCGGTTCGGTCAGGCCGAAGCAGCCTACGGCATCTCCCGGACTGCAGTCCCGGCAGCCAGCGTTGCTTCTGCTCCTCGGACCCGAACGTCAGGATCGGATACATGACCAGGGCGCCCTGGACCGACGCGCAACTGCGAATGGCCGAGTCACCCCGCTCCAGTTCCTGCATGATCAGGCCGTACTCGACGTTGCTCAGGCCGGCGCACCCGTAACCTTCCAGATTGGCTCCGAAGAAGCCCGAGGCTGCCCAACTTGGGCATCAGACCGGCCGGGAAGCGCGCCTCGCGGTAGCAATCCCGGATCGTGGGGATGACCTCCTCTTCGACGAACCGGCGCGCCGTTTGACGCACCAACAACTCTTCCTGGCTGAGAAGAGAATCGACGCACGCGTAATCCACACCCCGGAAAGGCTCCATACCCACAATGTTACCCCCGGGTCTGGCCTAAACTTGAATGAGAGGGGATAGATGATGGGCGCCACATCCGGTCCTGCACATTACTTGGTGAAGTTGAGGAGGCGCACTGAAGTTGCTGAACGCACCACGGCATTCGCCTTCGAGAAGCCGGCGAATTTCGTGTTCAAGGCCGGCCAGTTTCTGGAGTTCACCCTGACGAGTCCTCCGGAGACGGACTCGGAAGGTGACGGCCGGACATTTTCCATCGCCAGCGCTCCACACGAAGAGATGTTGATGATCGCGACCCGGATGAGGGACACGGCCTTCAAGCGCGTTCTCGGCAGCATGCCCTTGGAATCCCAAGTCAAAGTCGAGGGACCGTTCGGCGACCTGGTTCTGCATAACAATCCGGCGCGGGCGGCCGTCTTCCTGGCGGGGGGCATCGGGATCACTCCCTTCCGGAGCATGGCCGTGCGGGCAGCCAAGGAACAACTCCCCCACCGCCTGTTCCTCTTCTACTCCAACCGGCGGCCGGAAGACGCTCCCTTTCTGGAAGAACTAAAGGGTCTTGAACGGGGGAATCCCAACTTCACATTCGTCGGAACCATGACAGACATGGCTAAATCCAGCCGCTCCTGGGATGGCGAAACCGGTCTCCTCGACCACAAGATGCTCTCCCGGTATCTTGAGGCCGCGACTTCGCCCATCTACTACATTGCCGGTCCACCCGCCATGGTCACCGCGTTGCGGGACATGCTCAATCAGGCCGGTGTCGATGACGACGACATCCGCTGGAAGAATTCGCCGGCTACTGAGCCGAGAGAGGGGCCGACTCTTGAAGCGCATGGAGCAGGATTACAGAATTGAGCGCGACAGCATGGGCGAGATGCGTGTACCGCGAGACGCACTCTACGGAGCGCAGACCGCCCGGGCGGTGGAGAACTTCCCCATCAGCCGGATGCGCTTTCAGCGGCCGTTGTTGCGCGCCCTCGGGTTGATTAAGGCCGCCGCCGCCCAAGTGAACGGCCGGATGGGTCACCTGCCGCGGGCCAAGGCCGCCGCCATCGAAGCTGCCGCCAATGAGGTTGCCGAAGGCCGGCACGACGACGCCTTCGTTGTGGACGTCTTTCAGACCGGCAGTGGCACCTCAACCAACATGAACGCCAACGAGGTGATTGGCCGCCTGGCGGGCGCGCACCCGAACGATGAGGTCAACCGCGGGCAGTCCAGCAATGACGTGATCCCCACGGCCCTGCACCTGGCGGCCGTTGAGACGGTTCGCGGCCAATTGCTGCCCGCCATGCGCGACCTGCAGGCGGCGCTGGAGGCAGAAGGCCCGCGAATTCGACGACGTGATCAAGATCGGCCGCACGCACCTTCAGGACGCCGTTCCCATGCGGCTGGGGCAGGAGTTCTCGGGATACGCACGGCAGGTGGAGGCGGCACGCGAGCGTGTGGAGGCGGCACTGCCGGGCATGTGCGAACTGGCCCTCGGCGGCACCGCGATCGGCACGGGGCTCAACGCCCCCGAAGGCTTCGCGTCCGCAGTCATTGCCGAACTGGCCGCCCGCACCGGCCTGCCGCTTCGCGAAGCCTCCAACCATTTCGAGGCCCAGGGCGCGCGTGACGCCGCGGCCTTCCTGTCCGCCGCGCTGAGAAACTACGCGCTGTCGCTCGTCAAGATCGCCAATGACATCCGCTGGCTCGGCTCCGGACCGCGCTGCGGCATCGGTGAACTTCAACTGCCCGCCACGCAGCCCGGCTCGAGCATGATGCCCGGCAAGGTCAACCCGGTCATTGCCGAGAGCCTGCTGATGGTGTGTGCGCAGGTGATTGGGCACGATTCCGCCATTGCCTGGTGCGCCGCGGCGGGCAATTTCGAACTGAACGTCATGATGCCCCTCATGGCTTGGGATCTGCTGGATTCGATCGAACTGCTGGCGGCGGGTACCCGGAATTTCGAGACGCGCCTGGTGCGAGGGCTGGAAGCCAACCGGGAACGCGCCGCGGCATTCGTCGAGCAGTCCTTGGCCATGGTCACCGCGCTGGCTCCGATCATCGGCTATGAGCAGGCCGCCGCGCTGGCTAAGGAAGCGAGCGCCAGCGGGCGTACGATCCGGGAGGTCGCCCGTGAGCGCAGTGGCATCCCCTCAGCCGAACTGGAGCGGTTGCTCGACCCCCGCAGCCAAGCTTGAAGCGCTCGTCCTCACTCGATAACGCAAGTACAGGTGCCCACCGCTTTGCTTGGCGCTCCCCAATTGGAACCACGGCGCCGTTCAGGAAGGAACTCCACGCCAGCCACCATGCCCGGGCGCGGGCGCCCAGTCGCGCGACCGGCGATCTGCGGAGCCAGGGTAAGGAAAACCTCATCCACCAGTCCGTGCGCCATGAAGTGGCCGAACAGAGTCGCGCCCCCTTCATGGAGCACGCTTCGCACGCCGAATTCATCATGCAGAAGCGCAAGGATGGCGGAAGGGTCGATCCGGCCACCGGTATCTTCGAGCACCGCCACTTCGGTCGAATCCAGCGCCTTCACGCCGCTACTGGCCAACTGCTGCTTGCCGGACTCCGT
This sequence comes from Bryobacterales bacterium, assembly GCA_963744775.1. GTDB lineage: Bacteria > Acidobacteriota > Terriglobia > Bryobacterales > Bryobacteraceae > CAVUVG01. The sequence goes on along the minus strand of CAVUVG010000003.1, from coordinate 11,900 downwards.
GGTGACGATCAGGACTCGGGTGCCGGGCGTGTGGAAGATAGCTCTATCCAAATCCAATCTGCCGCTCCCGCTGACGATGACGAGCAGTGGATGCCCCGCTTTCTGGAGAACTCCTCGCCGGTATCCGGCATAGAGATCCTTGGCCTCGGGATAGATGGATTCTGCAATCCAAAGATGCGCCGGGCTTACCTCGTGAACGGTTCCGGCCGCGACGACGACGGCATCCGCCGAGGCTCGGAGCAGTCCCATGATGAACCTGTCCGCTTCGTCAGAACCGCTGATTGTGCCCCCGCCCGACTGGCCGGGGATCTCGAAGCTGATGACTCCGTCGAGGGTCGACACGAAGTTCCCGACCACGTAAGGGCGCGCGCCCGAGACACGCTGGGAAGCTCAGATCGCCGCCATACAGTAGCCGAAGCTCATCGGGCAGCAATGGTCCAGGCGAGGCGCCCTTTAGGTCAATAAGAGTTCTTATCGGTTCCATGAGCAGGTACAGCGTAGCACTCGAAGCAGGGTCATTTCCTCTTGCGGACGCAGCCGGGGTACATCTTCTTGAGCTTCTCGACCTTAGGATCAGAGACGCTCACGATGTACGGGTTGGAGCGGTTCAGGGCGGCGTAGTTCTGGTGGTAGCCCTCGGCCGTGTAGAACTTGTCGAGGGGGACGACCTGGGTCACGATCGTGACTTCGCAGCACATGCGCATCGCTGATCTGCTTGATGTAGGCCTCGGCGACGCGCTTCTGCTCCTCATTGACGTAGAAGATGGCGCTGCGGTATTGGGGGCCGACGTCGGGGCCCTGGCGGTTGAGCGTGGTGGGGTCGTGGGCCACGCTGAAGAAGATCTTGAGAAGTTGGCCGTAGGAGGTCTTCGCGGGATCGTAGGTGATGAGAACCGCTTCGGCGTGGCCGGTGCGCCGGTGGAAACGATGTCGTACTTGGCCGTCTCCTTGGTGCCCGCCGCAATAGCCGGAGATAACCTCGTCGACGCCTTCCACGATCTTGAATACGGCTTCCGTGCACCAGAAGCAGCCGCCGGCGAGGACGGCAGTCTGTTTGCCCGCAGCGGGCTTGACGTCCACGGCGGGATCGGGAAACGCTCCCTTAGTGGCGGGCATCAAATTGCCTCCCATAGCGAGGAGAGTGAAAGCAAGGACTGACATCCGGCGGAAAATCGGTAGGTTCGCCATCTGCAACCCCATTTCCTAAGTATTTAGATGAAGTTTCCCCCCGCTGGAGTGCAGAATTCTCCCTCGCGATATAATGCAATATATTCGGAGGTGCTGTGCTGCGAACTCTGCTATTGGCTCTGATTACCCTTCCCGCCATAGGCTTGGCCCAAAACCCCTTCACCCTCAGCGAGAAAGACGAGATCGAGCTGGGCCGTCTGACCGCCGGGGAGATCGAGAAGGGCATCCTCCTCATCGAAGATCCGGCCGTCGTCAACTACATCGACGATCTTGGACAATCCCTGGTCCAGAAGTCGACTCGGAGGGGCATCACCTACACTTTCAAAGTCGTGGACAGCCCCGAGATCAATGCATTCGCGCTCCCGGGAGGCTTCATCTATGTCAACCGCGGGTTGATTGAGGCGGCCGAGACACAGGACGAGCTCGCCGGCGTGCTGGCGCACGAAATCGGACACGTCGTGGCGCGCCATGGCGCGGACCAAGCCATGCGTGCCGGAATGGTCCAGACCGGGCTCGGCGCACTCGGAGGCCTGCTCGGGCGTGGGACATCCTCGTCTATCGGCAAGATGGCCGCTGAGATGGCCGCCAATGGCGTCTTCATGCGGTTCAGCCGCCAGGCTGAGCGCGAGGCCGACCGCCTCGGCGCGCGCATGCTTTACGACGCCAGCCTGCAGCCGCAGGCCATGGTCAGCTTCTTCGAAAAGCTGGCTGGCCTCCAAAAGAGCCAGCCCAACGCGGTCCTGAAGTTCTTCTCATCGCACCCGAGCCCAGTCGAGCGGTCTAGCAACGTCTCCACCCTGATTGCCGGCTTCCCTGCCAATCCCAAAGTCGTTGCCGATTCTCCGGCTTTCCGCGACGTCAAGAAGCAGTTGGCCGCCCTGCCCCGCCCTGAAGTTGAAGCGGCCAAGGCTGCGGCTGCCATTGCGGCCGCGGCTCGACCACCCGCCGAACCGGAAGCCGGCGTCCGTTCCCGGAACATGGTCCGCGACCGCGACATCGCGGCCCGCTTCGCCCCAATTTTCCACCAAGCCCTGGGACCCTCCCCGCGCTTTGACTACATCACTAACTTCGACTTCGACGGCGACTGGCGAGGCGACAACAACTGGAACAATGCCGACGATCGCCGCTACCCTTTGAAGGCTTACGTCTACTACTCGGTCTTTGAGACCCGTACCCACTTCTTCATTCACTACGCCGCTTTCCACCCTCGCGATTACAAGGGCGGAGACAAGCGCGGCGCCCTTCTGAGCGAGGCCATGCGGGCCGGTGTCCGTCTCGGCGGCCAGTACGATCCCACGGGCCGATCGAACGAGGCGGTGATGGCCCACGAGAATGACCTCGAGGGCGCCCTCGTCGTCGCTGAGAAGGATGGCGAGGACTACACCAAAGCGCGGCTCACTCTGGTCGAAACCCTGGCCCACAACAATTACCTCAAGTACGTGCCGCCCGGAAGCTCGCTCTCCGGCGATCCCCTCATGGTGGAGACCGTCCGGCCCCGATTATTCGTCGAGTCTAAAGGGCACGGGATTGAGTCCTGGCGAGACGATCCCGGCCAGCACAAGATGGCGGAGAACGGCTTTCTGGTTTACGTGTTCGCTGCCGCGGCCGAGGATCCGGAGACCAAACCTGATCGCGGCATCGGATACGAACTGTTGCCGACTTACGAAAGCTTCTGGCCTCACACCCGCTCGGGCAAGAACGAGAGCTTCGGCGAGGAGCATGACTATGGCGTCGTCTCCGCCAATTTCGCCCAGGGCGATCAAGACGTCCTGCGCCACATCCGGCTCGGCGTGATGGGCTCGGCTTTGAATGGCGTGGTTGGCGCAGCCAACATGTCGCGGCCGCCCTGGGGTTGGTTCGACGGACAGGACCGGACCCGGCCGCTGGGCGAGTGGTTCCTCCAGCCCGCCGAGGTCATCCGCCGCCACTGGAAATTGCCGGAATCGTTCTCGACCACCTACGTTTATCATCCCTTCCTCGGCCAGTTCCGTTGAGGGACGCTGCATGGATGGTGAACTCTCCAACGGATTGCCGTCCCTGACGGCCTTGGACAACCGCATCGTCGCGGCCGGCTCGGGGGCCACTGTCCTTTTGCGCGGCTTGAACCGCTCCGGACTGGAATACTCCGAACCGGATGAACAGGGCTTTCTTTCCGCTGCCGCAATCTCCCGCTCCGAGATCCTAACCATCGTCAAAGAATGGGGCGCGAACATCATTCGCCTGCCTTTCAACCAGGACTGGGTCTTGCGTGGGCGGGGAAGTTGGACGGCGGAGGCATATCGCCAAGCGCTGGATCAGGCCATCTGTTGGGCCTCCGGGTTCGGCGCCTATACGCTGCTGGATCTGCAGTGGCTGGATGCGGATCGTACCTATGGCGGGGAGCGCAACTTCGTCGCTCCGTTGCCCGACATGCAGTCCATTGACGTCTGGAACCTGCTCGCCACTCGTTACCGTGGCGAGCCTGCAGTGCTGTACGACATCTTCAATGAGCCGCACGACCGGCTTCCCGACGATCCGTATCCGCTCAACCGCGAGAACGGAACGGCGTACCCGGCCGATCTTTATCGCGTGACCATGGCGGAGTGGCAGCCATGGGCGCGCAAGCTGATCGCTGCGATCCGCGATGTCAATCCCGGCTCACTGATTTTCGTCAGCGGTGTCAACTGGGGGTACGATCTGCGAGGCATGCCGATGGACATTCCGCGCCTCGTCTATTCCACCCATGTCTATCCCGCAAGAGGCAGCGGCTGGCCAGAGGCTTTCGGCCATCTTGCGGCCAAAGCGCCGGTGTTCGCGGGCGAATGGGGCGGCGCCGACAGTGATCTCAAATGGGGCAAGCGACTCGTCGACTATTTCGACAGCCTTCAAATGGGCTGGACGGCGTGGAGTTGGCACAACAACCCTCTCATCGTCCAGAGATACACTCCCACTTCGTTTGGGCGGATCGTCCGCGCCAGCCTCTCTGCCGAAACCTGACGTTACGCGAGGCGCGGCCGGAAGGCTGCGCTTCTCACCGGCGATTCACCTGCACATTGAGAACTCGGGCGGCGCCAAGGTCCATGGAACAACTAAAGTCGAAGGTATCGGTCACCAGCACGCGGTTGGCAGTAATGGTGCCGGACACCATCCCCGATCGCTGCGCGTCGATCCCCATGGAGCCGAACTGCACGTTCTGGTAACCGGATTGGTTGACACGGGCCACCACGGCGTCCTGGCAAGCACGATGAACCTGGGCCTGGTTGTAACTGCCTGTGCCGTATGGGGCGCCTGAACTGTAGGCGCCGGGCGCGTTGCCGGGTTGGATGGTACTCCCGTCGGCCCGCAGGAATTCGACTGAGCCCACCTGCCCCGAACTGTAATCTACCAGGCAGTTGAATCGGTACCCGCCGCCGCGCATGACAGCACCCGCGCTATCGGTGAACGTGCCCGTGACCCAGTTGCGCCGGCCCTGGCTGGTGTCGACGCCAACCGCGGTTATATCGATATTGCCTAAACCGTAATCGCGCTGGCCACGGGTATGGACCTCGGCGCGGCAGAGATCCAATGCGCGTTCGGCGGAGATGGCGCGCATCCCTCCCCGACGAGAACCATCACGCCGCCCATGCCGCCAGCCGTCGAGCCCTGCGCGGCAGGGTAGGCGCCGGTGGAGAAGCCGTTGGTGGCGGAGCCGCCGGACCCGCCGCTCCATTCGATTTCAAAGAGGTACCGTTCCGAGCCGCCTCTCGAGTCCTCGATGCGGATCACGGCAATAGAGTTGTTGCTGCGAGGATCCTGGACGAGTCGTTGCGTGCCACGTCCTTCGATTCCCCGGAATCGGAAATCCGTCATGCGGTAAGGCAGCGGGTTGGTGCATTCCAGGCGGCTCCAGGCTGCGGGTTGCCCGGCGAGGGTTCGCAGACGCCCGGAATCTCCGTACACATCGACTTCAGCCATCATGTCAACTCGCACCTCGATGGTGCATTTTCCTGAGGCGCCGCCCACCCCGCCAACTGTGGCGCGCCGAACCTGGTCGGAGACTTGTGCCTGCGCTGCAAGCACCACGGTGAAAACTGTGAGCCATTTCAGCCTGTTCTTCATGACACTCTCCCAGTGGGCGGCCCATGCAGCAGGCCGCGCCTGGCTTCATGATAACAGCGCGGCAAACGCCCGTTCTAAGTCTTGAGCAGGTAGCTATTGGTTCTGCTAGAATCCTGGCTAGTTGATTCCTGATGCCAATCAGGACCAGAGGAGGATGCATATGGACCGCTTGGACGAACTTAAGCTGAAATACCAGTCCGTCTTGAACCTGATCCAGCAGAAGGGCGTACGACTTGCCCACCTGCACGTGCAGAACAACAAGCTCTTCCTTCAGGGCGCCTGCCCGTCGGAGGACATCAAGAATGCAGTGTGGAATCAGGTGAAGCTTGTCGACGCCGGCTTCGCTGACCTCACCTGCGATTTGTCGGTGGACGCGAGCCTCGCGCCCCCCGCGCCGGAGGTCAAGACCTATACCGTCAAGGCAGGCGACTCGCTGTGGAAGATCGCCCAGCAGTCTTACGGGAATGGGTCGCAATACCCGAAGATCATTGCCGGGAACCCGGGCCGGTTGAAGGATGACAAGACCGTTATCCATCCGGGCGACGTCCTGGTCATCCCTGATTGATCGAGCCCAGCGCGGCAGCGCTGAGCCACGTTTGAAAAAGATGTTGCCGGTGGTGGCCACCATGGTGATGGGCAGCCTGAGCAAGCAAGACGCTGCGGCCCCGGCTCAGGGATCGGGGGCGGGAAATTTCTTAGCTCCCTGCTTGACCAGAATCGCAGCGGGTCAATGGCCGACGATGTCGCTGGGCTGCTGGGCCGTCTCATGGGCGGCCGGTAGCCTCGCTGAAAGGAGTTTTTGTCTCATGCAAGTCGCTAGAGTCACGGAAGTCATTGCGGCTTCGGAGAAGAGTTTCGACGACGCCGTGAAAGTGGGTATTGCCCGCGCCTGCAAGAGGCTCAAGAATGTGTCGGGCGCATGGATAAAAGACCAGCAGGTGATAGTTAGCAACAACAAGATCGCCGAGTATCGCGTGAACTTGAAGGTAACGTTCCTGTTGGAAGACTGACGGCGACCGGTGGAGGCCCGGCCTCGTCTCGAGGCTGGGCCTTCGTCGCCGGGCCGTTATGATCAAGAACATCCGCAAAGCACTCGCGAACCTGAATCCTGCCGACGTCCGAGCCTCCGCCGAACGCATTGTCTTCATCGGGTTAACCGCGAGCCACGGCGAGCGTTTCGGGGCCATGGAGAGCTTCCTGGCGCCGCCAGACTTGCCTGTGGAACAGCGCCTGAATGCCCTGCGGCACATCTATCACACGGACATTCCTGGAGCGCCAGTGGGATTCGACATCGAGATTCAAGATGAGACCCTGCCCCCACGTCGCGGTGTATTCGACTTTCAGTTCGGCGCCCCGGCTTTGACCGTGAAGCGGATACTTCGGGATCGCGAAGAGCTGAGTCTTCCCCTGGCCCGGCTGTTCCCACCGTTCCGGGAGGAAGTGTGCCGTCAGATCGTTCGGCGCATCTCGAGGGAAAACGCGCTTTTCTCGATGGCAACCGCCCTGCCGAACGTTGTGCCGTCCGTGCTCGAACTGCCGTGGGCGATTGGGGAATTCGCATCAGACACCACGATCCTGACAGTCAACCAAATCCGCATGGCGTTCCTTCTGGCTGCGGCGAGCAACCGCGAGGTGGGCTACACTGCGCAGAAAACCGAAATGGGCTCCCTCATCGCCGGGGCGTTCGGATGGCGTGCGCTGGCGCGGGAACTGGTGGGCAAGATCCCGCTCGGCGGCGGGCTAATTCCCAAAGCTGCCGTGGCCTACGCCGGAACGTTTGTGGCCGGCGAGTCCATTGTCCGGCTCCATCGCTTCGGGCGCGGCCTGTCGCGGAACGAGCGGAAATCCGAGTACAAGAACGCCTATGCCCGTGGCAAGCGCATTGCCGCTGCGCTCTTCGAGGGTCTGCGAACGAAGAAGCCGCATTGAGACCGCCGATCTCGTGATTCAGAAACGGAAACGCATGGACTGAATCATTTGCTCGAAGGCGTCATTCGCGTAATTCCTCTCGCTCTCCGGCGCCACGAACACGATGAAGAGGATCCCGTTGGGGTGCGCCAGCGTAACCAGCAAGTCCACCTCTGTTTGGCCTTGGAAGATCGAATCGGAGTACAGTGTCGTCACCATGGCGCTCTTGCCGCCCAAAGCGACTTCTCTCGGCATCTCCTGGCCGGTCCGCATGCGCGGATCCGCGGATTTCAGCACCGACACGAATTCATCCGTCGCCTGCCGCAGGCTGGCATTCGCCTCCTTAGGCTTGTAGTAGTTGAGGACGGCGCCATAGCCCACGATCGCCTCCTCCGACTCCTGAATGCCCGAGGGAGGGGCGATCGTGACGCCCGGCGAGTTCTGGCTGGTGAACGGCTTCCAGTTGTCGGGATAGGAGAGGCTGAAGTCCTTGCCTTGGTACTGCTGCATGCGGCTCGAGGGCCTGCTGTTCGGAATCGACAGAGAGGCAGATGATCCAGTTTGTTGTGCGGCAGCCTGCTGCGCAGGCTTCTTCTTCGGCGCCGGAAGTTTGGCGACGATGGCCTTCATGCGCACCAGTTGCCCCGTGTCCGCGTTGTAGTTCCGCTGCGGCATGTACCGAATCTCGTCCTGAATCGCCTTCATTCGGTTGCCTGGGTTGGGGTGATCGGAGAAGAACTGGGGTCCGCGGGAGCCGCCGTCGGACTCGAGCTTCTGAAAGAAGCGCGCCATCTCGATCGGGCTGTAACCGGCCTGCGCCGCAATCTGCACGCCAAGGAGATCCGCCTGGGTTTCTGCGGTGCGCGAGAACTTCATCAGAACCGAGTTTGCCCCCAGTCCGATTCCCAACCGGCTAAGCTGCCCCAGCATGGAGCCCGAACCCAGGGCCGCGCTCGCGAGCATGGCCGGCAACTGGATCAGGTTCGCCCTGCTGGCCTGGTTCGTTCCGTGCCGGAGAGCTACATGGGTGATCTCGTGTGCCAGCACGCCCGCCAACTGGGCCTCGTTGTCCACGGCCGCAATCAGCCCGGTGTGTACGAATGCGGGTCCTCCGGGCAGGGCAAAGGCGTTGATGCTCGGGTCGTTGACCACCTTGAACGTGTACGGATACTTGTCGGCCTGCGGCTGCGCCGCGAGCTTGCTCCCGATCGAATTGATGTAGGCGTTCAGTTCCCGATTGTCGACGATCTCTGCCTGCTTTTCGATCGCGCCCGCCGCCTCTTTGCCCAATTGGACGTCTTGATCCCGCGAGAAGAGGTTGAATCCAGGCCTGTATTGATGCAACTGAGCCAGGGCTGGCAAGGTGGCCCATGCAAACACGCCCAGAGTAAGTACGCATTTCAACAGTGGACGCATTTCCGACATCCTCCCTGTTACCAAGATACCAACTCTCAAAACGCCGGCTGAATGTTGCCTTGGGAATCTTGCCAGTGGGGCATCCAGGCGAGCGCCACCAGGCGCACCGTGATGTTGGTCTTTTTGAGCTTGACCGGCACCTTGTCGAAAACCTCCGTCGCCGGGCTCACCGCCGACTCCAGGGCTTGCGTCTCCGCGGCAAACTGAGACTCCAGCTCCGCGAGTTGCTGCTTCAGCGCCTCGACCGTCTCGGCTGCGCGGGCAACGTCCTGGGCTTCCTTCCAGGTGCGGCTGCCCGCGCGGGCCGCGGTGGCCGCCCGCCCCATGGTTGCCGTGCTGACCGCCTTCCTGCCCAGAAAAGCACCCAGCAGCGTTGCCCCGACCGAGATCGCAGCCTGAATCTTCTGTTGGCCGGCCTGCTCCTTCTCCCGTTCGGTGGCCTGTTCGGCGCGGCGGATCCTCTCCTCGAGCGCGGCCGTCTTGGGCGCGTAGGCTTTCCGCAACTTCTCCACGCTCTCGTCGCGCTTTTCGCGACCTGCCTGCTGAAGCCGCACCCGGAAATCGCGCTCGGACTCTCCCGGCTCCGATGTCACGCCCAAGCTCGGGCTCCTGAACAGTTCCAGTGTCTGACTCCCATATAGCCACTGAACCAGGTCACGGTTCCAGGCGGCGTAGCTCTTGGCTTTGGACGCTTCGGTAGGCAGCGACCCAAACAGCGCGTCCACGGTGGGTTCCCGCTCCAGTTCATCCGGTCCGAAGGCCGCCTCCGTGCTGTTCTGCCAGTCCACGGCGACGGCCCCCGCCGCGACCGCGGTCAGCAGATTCAAGTCTCGGGGACAGTCCACCTGCGCTTTGGCTTCGACAAAGCGAACCTGGGCGGAGCCGAGAATCATCGGTTGATACAACAAGGTCGCGCCAGCGCCGGCGCGCGCCTCGCACCGGCACAAAGTATTGGGCCACTTCGGGGGGCAGGACCGGCCGCGGCGCCGCGGCGGCGGACGGCTTTGCGGCCGGCGTGGCGCTCCGCGGGCGAAGCCGCAACGGCCTGGCTGCGCGGCCCCATCAGCTTCTTGATCTGCGTCCGGGTCAGCGGCCCGCGCAGGTAGGACATCACCCAGCGCGTCTCGAACACCACCGGCGCGTCCTCGTGAACGTTGTGCATCAGGAACACGCGGTTGCTGAGCTGAGAAAGAATCCGCTCCATTCGCTGGCGGTCCACGCCGCCACCGGCCGCGCTCTCCAATCCGTCCAGCACGCGGTTGCGGTCGCGCTCGGTTTGGAGGCGGCCGATGAACCAGGTCCCTGCGTTGGACAAGCCCTTGTAGTCCAGGTCCACCGGGTTCTGCGTGGCCAGCACGATGCCGACGCCGAAGGCTCGGGCCTGCTTCAGGAGCGTGAGGAGGGGCTGCTTGGACGGCGGATTGGCCACTGGCGGGAAGTAGCCGAAGATCTCGTCCATGTAAAGGATCGCGCGCAGGCTCGTCGTCCCGGACTGCATGCGCATCCAGCCCAAGGTTTGGTTGAGCAGCAGCGAGACGAAGAACATGCGCTCGGCGTCTCCCAAGTGCGCGATGGAGAAGATCGAGACGCGCGGCTTTCCCTGCGGCGTGTGCAGCAGGCTGGCGATATCCAGAGGCTCGCCCTCCAGCCACGCCTCAAAGCCCGGCGAAGCAAGCAGGTTGTTCAGCGACATCGACAACCCAAACCGCTCCTTGGCCGGGTAGAAGGCCTCCAGGTCCAGCACGCCGATGCGCGACACAGGCGGGGATTGCACGGCTTGGATTAACGCCCCCAGGTCCAGGTCCTTCCCCTGCTTCCAGGCGTTGCTCAGAATCGTGGCAAGCAGGATGTGCTCCCGGCTCTGGACCGGATCCGCTTCGATGCCGAGCAAGCCCAACAGCGCCGTCGCGGTCGCGTTGACGCGCTCGCGCAGCAACTCCGGGTCCTCGACGATGGCTGCTCCCGGAGCGGCAAACGACTTGAGAATCGAGACCGGCAATCCCGCGGTGCTACCCGGGGTGTACACGGCAAAGTCCGCTGCGTCGCGCAGCCGCCGGATGCGGCTCGCGTCCTGCCCCCAGGCGGCGAGCCCGTTCTTCCAGAGCTCCGCCTGTTGGCGGGCGTACTCCTCGGGCGAGATGCCTTTGGTCCGCGCGTCGTCTTCGTTGATCCAAGGGAGGAAATCCTCCGGGCGCTGTTCGGGGAATGTTAGCAGCAGGTTGGAGATGTCGCCCTTGGGGTCGATGACGAGCGCCGGAATGCCGTCGATGGCGGCCTCCTCCAGCAGCGCCAGGCACAGGCCGGTCTTCCCGCTGCCCGTCATGCCGAAGCACACGGCGTGGGTGACCAGGTCCTTGGAATCATAGAGGATGAGACCGTCCTCGGCCTTGCCGCTGACCGGATCGTAGGGACGGCCCAAGTAAAATGCGCCTAGTTTTTCATAGTCGGGCATGAGCGTGTACACTCGCACCCTCATGATAGCCCCAAGGCCACCTGTGCAATCGCGAGAGGAGTATACTCAGGCCAAGCAGCTGATCGGAAAGCGGTAACTCCGGTTTGCCTGCGCTCAAGAGAACATGCGTTGCTACGGAGGCTCAAATGCTGCATTTCCTGTGGATGTGCCTCATCGGTCTGGTGGCCGGGGCACTCGCTAAACTGATCATGCCCGGCAAGGCCCCCGGCGGCATCATCATCACGATGCTGCTCGGCATCGCCGGATCCTTGTTGGCTGGGTTCCTGGGACAACCATGGGCTGGTATGAGGCGGGCCAAGGGGCTGGCCTGATTATGTCCGTGCTCGGCGCTATCCTGTTGCTTGCCGTCTACCGGCTGCTTAAGGGGCGTTCGGCCGTAGCCGGAGGCTGAGGTGCATGAGGCAACCATGAAGCGAATCCTGATCGCGCTAGCCATTCCGCTGGTGTTCACCTTCACCTGCGCCACGCAAACCCCCAATAAGGGCGATGTCAAGAAGGGCGCGGCCGTCGCGCAGCAGGCAGCCACTCAAAAAGCCGGCGACCTGATCGATATCAACACCGCCACGGCCGATCAACTCAAGGCCATCCCCGGCATCGGCGACGCTTACTCAGCCAGGATTATCAAGGGTCGTCCTTACAGGGCCAAGAACGAACTTGTCAGAAGGACATCCTTCCCAAGGGCGTCTACGAAAAGATCAAAGACTTGATCATCGCCAAGCAGAAATAGGGCGAGCCGAGTTCGCCTTGAGCATGGAAGAACTGCTGCCGCTGGCATCGGCGCTGGGGCTGGGCTTGCGGTGGAGCCCGGTTTTACGCAACTGTATTTGCTGTCGGCTTG
>CAVUVG010000002.1:0-143697 GCA_963744775.1 Bryobacterales bacterium | reverse complement strand
CACCGCCGAAGCCCTGTCAATGAGCGGCGTTCACATGCCCATGATCTGGAAGCCGGCGTCCACGAACAGCACGTTGCCCGTAACGCCGCGGCCCAGATCGCTGGCGAGAAACACCGCCGTGTCGCCCACCTCGGCCGGGTCCGTATTCCGGCGCAGAGGCGCGCGCGCTGCCACGATAGTCAAGCATGGAGGAGAAGTCCTTGACGGCCCGGGCTGAAACGGTCTTGACGGGGCCCGCCGAGATGGCGTTCACGCGGATGCCGCGCGGCCCGAGGTCGCTCGCCAGGTAGCGCATCGAAGCCTCCAGCGCCGCCTTCGCCACCCCCATCACGTTGTAGTTGGGGATCACGCGGCGCGCGCCGATGTAGGTCAGCGTGGTGATCGAGCCGCCCTCGCTCATCAAAGGGGAAACCGCGCGGGCCACCGACACCAGCGAGTAGGCGCTGACGTCGTGCGCCACCAGAAAGCCGCCTCTGGAGGTCTCGATGAAAGGCCGGGCCAGATCCTCGCGATTGGCGAAGGCGATGCTATGCACCACCGCGTCCAGCCGCGGGGCCTCAACCTTCAGCTCCTCCACCAGTGAATTCAGCCCCTCGTCCTGAGACACGTCGCAGGCCATCAGGCGGGCCGCTGAAAATTCCTTGGCCAGTTCCTCGGCGGCTTCCTCTGTCGCTCCCCCTGATAAGTCAGGATGAGGCGGGCGCCTTCGCGCCGGAAAGCCTCCGCAATCGCGTTGGCCAAACTCCACTTGTTCGCAACTCCCAGGATGAGGGCGGTCTTGCCCTCCAACATTGATGGCATGTAGTGGCTATTGTACCGTGTACACTGGATTTCTCGGTGAATCTCGCCACGCCGGCCAAGTACGTCAAAGGGGTGGGGCCGGCGCGCGCGCGCCGTGCTCGAAACCAAGGGCATCCGCACGGTCGAGGATCTGCTCGCCTACGCCCCCTTCCGTTACGAGGACCGCACCAACCTGAAGCCCATCGCGCAGCTCGCCCCCGGCGAGATGGCCACCGTCATCGCCACGGTCCGCTCGGCGCCAGGCTGGCGGGCTTCAACGGCGCCGAGTTCTCGGGCTTGTTCGAGGCCACCTTCACGGATTCCTCCGCGCGGTCTGCTGGCGGGCAAATGGTTCCACGCCGGGTATCTGGCGGACATGATCGCAGCCCGGCCAGCGGATCGCCCTCTACGGAAAGGTGGAGTGGGACAGCTACGCGGGCGGTCTGGCCATGCTGCATCCCGAGTTCGAGATCCTCTCCGGCGAGGAGGACGAGGGCGACGCCTCCCTGCACGTCGGGCCGTGTGGTGCCCATCTACGAGGCGGCCGCGAAGATCACTACCCGGGTGTTCCGAAGCCTGCTGCACACCGCCCTCCAGACGCTCCCGCCGGTTCCCGACCCGCTTCCCGAGACGGTCCGCGGCCGCCTCAAGCTGCTGGACCGCTGGACGGCGCTGAACCGCGCTTCACTTCCCGCCGCAGGAGGAAGACCTCCGGCTGCTCAACGACTTCCGCTCTCCGGCGCAGTTCCGCATGATCTTCGAGGAGTTCTTCTGGCTGGAGTGCGGGCTGGCGCTCAAGCGCAGCGCTGCGCGCAAGCAGACGGGGATCGCCTTCGGGCTTTCCGGATCGCGTCCGCGAGCAGATCAAGCGCATGCTCCCCTTCAAGCCGACCGGGGCGCAGAAGCGAGTACTGGGCGAGATCGCCCGCGACATGGCCGCGCCGCATCCCATGAACCGCCTGCTGCAAGGCGACGTGGGAAGCGGCAAGACGCTGGTGGCGGCCGAGGCCGCCATCATCGCCATCGAGAACGGCTACCAGGTGGCCATGCTGGCGCCCACCGAGATCCTGGCGACCCAGCACTACCTCTACCTGCAAGAAGCTGTTCGCGCCCCTGGGCTACAGCGTCGTGCTGCTCACGGGATCGGCCACAGCCGCGCGAGAAGACGCAGTTGAAGAAACTGGTCGCCGAGGGGGCTGGCCCAAATCGCGGTCGGCACGCACGCGCTGCTGGAAGAGGACGTCGAGTTCCGCAAGCTGGGGCTGGCGATCGTGGACGAGCAGCACCGCTTCGGCGTGATGCAGCGTCTGCGGCTCATGCGCAAGGGCGTCGTATCCCGACGTGCTGGTGATGACCGCCACGCCCATTCCGCGCACGCTGGCCCTCACGCTCTACGGCGACCTGGACGTCTCCGTCATCGATGAACTGCCTCCGGGGCGCAAGCCCATCATCACCAAGCACGTCGAGGACGATCAGGTGGAACTGGTCTACAGCTTCCTGAAGAAGCAGGTCGACCACGGCCGCCAGGCTTACGTCGTCTATCCGGTCATTGAGGAGTCGGAGACGCAGGCGATGAAGGCCGCCCAGAAGATGCACCAGCACCTCTCGGAGGTGGTGTTTCCGGGCCTGCCGGTCGGCCTGCTGCATGGCCGGCTGCCCTCCGACGAGAAAGAAGCCGTGATGGAGCGCTTCAAGCGGGGCGAGGTGAAGATCCTGGTTTCGACCACCGTCATCGAGGTCGGCGTGGACGTGCCGAACGCCAGCGTCATGGTGATCGAGCAGGCCGAGCGCTTCGGCCTGGCGCAGCTCCACCAGCTCCGCGGCCGCGTCGGGCGCGGCGCCGACCAGAGCTACTGCATCCTGGTCACCGAGAAGCTCAGCCTGACGCGCGCAGGAGCGCATCCGGACGCTGGTGGAATCGACCGATGGCTTCTACATCGCCGAGATGGACTTGAAGCTGCGCGGGCCGGGCGAGTTCTTCGGCACGCGCCAGAGCGGCCTGCCCGCGCTGCGCATCGCCAACATCTTGCGCGATGCCGAGATCCTGGAACTGGCCCGCTCGGAGGCCATGAGCTTCGTGACCTCGCCGCCCTCCGCCGAACAGTTCAGCCGCGCCGTTGCCTATCTCCGCGACCACTGGCAGCGCCGTTACGGCCTGGTGGAGGTGGGCTGATGCGCGTCATCGGAGGAGAGTTCCGGAGCCGCCGCCTGAAGAGCCTCCAGGGGCAGGCGTTGCGGCCCACGCCCGACCGGCTGCGCGAGGCGCTGTTCAATGTGCTGGCTACGCGCCTGGCCGGCTGCACGTTCCTGGACGCCTACGCCGGCTGCGGGGCCGTGGGGATCGAGGCGCTGAGCCGCGGCGCGGCACGCGCCATTTTCATCGAGAAGCACCGCCCCGCCGCGCGGGTGATCGAGGAGAACCTCAATCGCTGGGCATCGCAGAGCGGGCGCTCGGTCATCTGCGGCCGCGCCCTGGCCCACCTTGAGCGCCTGCAGGCCGGCATTGTGTTCCTCGATCCGCCTTACGAACTGGAGCGGGAATACAGCCAGGCGCTCGCAGTTGCTGGGGGAGAAGCCGCCCAGCCTGGTCGTCGCCCAGCATCCGGTCCGCCTGCGGCTGGAGGAAACCTATGGCGCTCTCCGCCGCACGCGCGTCCTGAAGCAGGGCGACAACGTGCTCAGCTTTTTCGAGCCAGCCAGTACACCGTAAAGCAGGCGATGGGCAGCAGGTTCATCAGGGGCAGAGTCACAGGCCCGCGATAGCCGATCCAAAGGAAGAACGCGACGCTGCCAACCGCCGTCACCACCGCGCCAAGCCTGTCCCACCTGACCATCAACGCCAAGCCAACCAACATTGCGAGGTGGAAGGCCTGACCGGCCCACACCCTTGGAGGTGGGTACTGACCGCCGCCTCGCATGAACCATTCCGAGAGGTGTTCGACAAAAAACCCACCCCAAAACAGGGCCAATAGCGCCGCGGTCACTCGCCCGCCCCATTTGCCGATTGCGCTGATGAGGTTTCTTCTAGTCATGAGCAATTATCGGGCGCGTCGAGGGCGAAAAGACCTTCGGAATTCCTGATTTACTTCTTCGCCAGCCGTTTTCCCACTTCTGAGGCGATGGTTTGGGCCAGAACCACGTCCCCGGCAGGCTGGTCGTAGGTCTCGGCCCAGATCAGCTTGCCCGAGTGAACATCGGCCAGCCGGGTGGTGATCCGCAGCTGGTCGCCTTGTCTCTGGGCCGTCCCTTCAAGGATGACGTCGACCGCCAAGACCCGTGCCATGACCTGTGGCCCAATGCCCACCCAGCGGTAGCGCTGAACCGTGCTGGGAGAAATGACGGAGACCCCGCCCAGTCTTGACAGTTCGGCCACCAGCAACTCATTGAAGGCACGAGGGAAGCCCGCCTTCGCCAAGTCCATCGACAGGGGTTCAAGCGGAAGGACAACCAGGCTGGCGAGTCCACCGCCCGGCAGGAACCTCGATGGCGCGTAGAACTGCCAGTAGATGAGGCCCGCCAGCGCGGCCACAGTCGCCAGCGCTGCCGGCCAGAGCCAGCGCCGGCGCGCCTGGGCCACTCCCACAAACCGGTATCCCCGCTTGGGGATGGTCTCGATGCAGTTATCCGCGTCCGCGCCCAGCGCCTTGCGCAGCAATGAGATGTTGCGCGCCAGCCCGACCTCTTCCACCACCGTGTCGGGCCAGACGAGCTTCATCAGCTCGTCCTTGTCCACCACGCGACCGCGGCGCTCCAGCAACACGTGCAGGGTGTCGACCGCCTTTGGAACAAGGGGGACCACCTCGCCGTCGCGGAACAGCAATCGCTGCCCCGCATCGTAGCGGAACGACCCGAACTCATACACCTGCCCGGCGGGCTGGCGCATCCCAGCGATTCTAACAGAATGCTTTTACTGCTTGGCGGTGCTGAGCTTCTCGCGCTGTTCGCGCAGAATCGCTTTCCGGCTGAGCTTGATCTTGTTGCCCTCGAGCGCCAGAACCTTCACCAGAATCTGGTCGCCCTCCTTCAACTCGTCGCGCACGTTGCGGATGCGATTTTCCGAGATCTCGCTGATGTGCAGCAAGCCGTCGGTGCCGGGGAAGATCTCGACGAACGCGCCGAACTCCACGATGCGGACCACCTTACCGAGATAGGTCTTGCCGACCTCGGCCACGGCCGCGATATCGGTGACCATCTGGATGGCCTTCTTGGCCGACTCGCCGTCGGCTGGCGAAGATGTTGACGCTGCCGTCGTCTTCGACGTCGATCTTGACGCCAGTCTGCTCGATGATGCCCCGGATGACTTTGCCGCCCGGTCCGATCAGCTCGCGGATCTTGTCCGTCGGGATGGTCAGGGTGTAGATGCGTGGCGCGAACGGCGACATCGTGTCGCGCGGCGCGGAGATGGTCTCGACGATCTTGTCGAGGATGAACAGGCGGGCCCGGCGAGCCTGCTCCAGGGCCTCTTTCATGATGGCCGCGGTGATGTTGGGGACCTTGATGTCCATCTGCAGGGCGGTGATCCCGTCCTTGGTGCCGGCGACCTTGAAGTCCATGTCGCCGTAGTGATCCTCGGCGCCCGCGATGTCGGTCAGGATGGCGTAGTCGTTGCCTTCCTTCACCAGACCCATGGCGATGCCGGCCACCGGAGCGGTGATCGGCACGCCGGCGTCCATCAACGCCAGCGTGGCTCCGCAGATACTGGCTTGAGAACTGGAGCCGTTCGACTCCAGAATGTCGCTGACCACGCGCATGGTGTACGGAAATGCCTTCTCGTCCGGAATGACGGGAGCCAGCGCGCGCTCGGCCAGAGCGCCGTGTCCGATCTCACGACGGCCCGCGCCGCGCATGAAGCCGACCTCGCCGACGCTGAACGGCGGGAAGTTGTAGTGCAGCATGAATCGCTTGGAGGTGGCGCCGCTCTCCAGCAACTCCAGACGCTGCTCGTCGTCCTTGGTCCCCAGCGTGACGGTGACGATGGCCTGCGTCTCGCCGCGCGTGAACAGGCCCGAGCCGTGCGTGCGGGGCAGGACGCCAACCTCGCAGTCGAGCTGGCGGATCTGATCGAAGGCCCGGCCGTCCGGGCGGCGCCGGTCCTTGAGCATCTCGTCGCGGAAGATCCGCTCCTTGAGCCGCTCGAACAGGTCCTTGACCTCCGCCTTCTGCTCTTCGGGGAACGCCTCCAACGCCTTGGCCTTCAGCTCCGCGACGCGGTAGTGGCTGTCCAGCTTGGTGTACTTTTCGGTGTTGAGCGCGTCGACCAGATCGGCGCGATAATCGGCCGTGATCTTATCGAACATTTCCTGATTGATGGCAGGCGGCGTGTGGACGCGCTTCGGCTTGCCGGCCTTGGCCACCAGTTCGCGGATGCGCGGCGGTGATCTTGCGGCAGTTCTCGTGGCCGAATTCGATGGCCGCCAGGACCTCGGCTTCGGAAGCCTGCGTGGCTCCCGCCTCGACCATGACGATGCCGTCGTCGCTGGCCGCCACGATGATGTTCAGCTTGGACTCGCGCAGGTCGGCGTGGGACGGGTTGGCAATCAGCTTCCCGTTCACGGTTCGCGACGGTCACGGCCGCCAGGATGTGCTCGAAGGGGATGTCGGAAATCGCCAGCGCGGCTGCCGCGCCCAGCATGGCCAGCGGCGCCGGCTCCACGTCCGGGTCCGCGGAAAGCACCATGCCGATGATCTGCGTCTCGCAGGAGAAGCCTTCCGGGAATAGCGGACGGAGGGGCCGGTCGATCATGCGGCAGGTGAGAATCTCTCTCTCGCTCGGCCGGCCTTCGCGTTTGATGAAGCCGCCCGGGAATCTTCCCGCGGCGTAGGTGTACTCACGGTAATCGACAGTGAGCGGGAAAAATGACGCGTTGGGCTTGGGCTCCTCCGCGCTGCATGCGGTGACCAGCACCACGGTGTCGCCCAGCCGAACGACAACGGAGCCGTTGGCCTGTTTGGCGACTTTGCCTGTCTCCAGGCTGATTTTGCGACCGTCAAGGTCGATTTCTACAGTATGTATCATGGGAACTTTTCTCCAACTTCAACAGCTATCATGAGCCGCCGAGTTTCTAGGAGACTGGAGTTGACAATGGTGGGGTCGGCGCCCCGTACGGGGGCTCCGTTCAACGGGCTCCGAACACCAACGGTTCGCGCATGCCCTACTTCACTATCGCGGATGGATGGCAATGGGCTCTCGCCCGCCTCGCACCCTAGCGGCGAATGCCCAGCTTCAGAATCAGCGTCTGATATCTTTCGGGGCTGGCGCCCTTCAGATACTTCAGGAGCCGCCGGCGCCGGGCTACCATGGACAATAGACCCCTACGCGAGTGATGGTCCTTCTTGTGTGTCTTGAAGTGCTCAGTCAACTCCACGATCCGCTGACTCAGGACCGCAACCTGCACCTCGGGGGACCCCGTGTCCTTTTGGTGGACCCGGTATTGACCGATCACCCGGCTTTTGACGTCTACCGCCAGTGCCATCTAGAGTGGACGCTCCTTGTCTTCTCTTTATCTCGATTTCGTACCTTAACAGCATAACACAACCTGCAGCGCCGCTTGGGGGGAGGTTTTGCCTCATGCAAAAATGAGCCTGGCGGAAGGCCCCAGCGGCAGGGGATATGTGTTAAAATTAACATTCAATGCCCTCAAATTCTACAATGTGTACCTGCGAGCACGCCGACACCATGCATCTGCAGAAGACCGGCCCTTGCACGCACCACAAGGCAGGAAACTATTGCGGGTGTGAGCACTTCCAGCCTTTTCGTGAGCGTGCGCCACTGAACGGGACGATACCGGCCCTGCCCATGAGGAACACTACTCTTACCCCTTGGGCGCGCCAGAAGTAAGCCAGTCAGCTTAGGCCGGCGGTTCCATCGACACTTGCTTGAGTTGGCCGCAGGCGGCGAAGATGTCGCGGCCGCGCGGCTTGCGGATGAAGCAGGGCAGCGACCGCCGCACGATCGCTTGAAACGACGCGCACCCGCTCCGGTTCCGGGCTTTCAAACGGGATGCCGGGCCCGGGGTTGAGCGCGATCAGATTCAGCTTGCACTTGAGGTTGGCCAGCAGCCGGACGACGCGGCGGGCGTCGGCGTCGCTGTCGTTGACGCCCTTGAGCAGCACGTACTCGAACGTCAGCCGCTCCCAGGGGCGCAGCGGATAGGCGCGGCAGGCCTCCAGCAAATCCTTCAGGTGATACTTGCGGGTGATCGGCATCAGCTCCCGGCGCTGCTCCTCGGTGGAGGCGTTCAGCGAGATCGCCAGTTTGGGGCGCACCGGCTCGCGGCCCAGTTCCTCCATCTTCGGGATGATGCCCGAGGTCGAAAGCGTCATGCGGCGCGGCGACAGCCCGGCTCCGGCAGGGTCGGCGAGCAGGCGTGTGGCCTTGACCACGTTGGGCAGGTTCAGCAGCGGCTCGCCCATGCCCATCATGACCACGTTGACCCGGCGGCCGGCGGGGTCCAGGCCGTTGTCCGCCGCCACGTAGAGCACCTGGCCCACGATTTCGCCGGCGGTCAGGTTGCGCTCCAGCCCCATCAGCGCCGTCATACAGAACTTGCAGTCGACCGGGCATCCCACCTGCGTGGAGATGCAGATGGTGTCGCGGCGCCTCCTCCGGCATGAAGACCGCTTCCACCGTCCGGCCGTCGTCCAGACCGCAACAAGTAGCGGCGCGTGCCGTCGATGGACTCGTACCGCCGGTCGAGCAGGGGCATCCCCACGCGGCAGGTGGCCTCCACTTCGCGGCGCAGTGAGGCCGGAAGTGTCGAGATCTTCGCGACTTCCGCGATCCTCTGGCCATAGATTGCCGTATAGATCTGCTTAGCCCGAAAGGCGGGCTAGGAGGCTCCGAGGAGTTCTCGGATCTCCGCAAGTTCCAGTCCTAGAAGGACTTGCGCCATACCACCAGTCTAGCATCCGGCTGTGAGACAATATAGTTAAAGGGCGTCCCCTCAAAATAAAGTATGTCCACCAGCGTGCCGATGGTTCGAGATGTCGAATCGTCCTTGACTGCCAACGGCATCCGTCTGATCACCGAGACCATTCCGCACGTTCGTTCGGTGGCGGTCGGCGTATGGATGGGCACCGGCTCCCGCCAGGAAACTTCCGAAGAAAACGGCATCTCGCATTTCATCGAGCACATGGTGTTCAAGGGCACCGCCAGCCGGTCGGCCGAGGACATTGCCCGGTCGGTGGACTCCATTGGCGGCAACCTGGACGCCTTCACCGCCAAGGAGATGGTCAGCTTCAACGCCAAGGTATTGGACGAGCATCTTCCTCTGGTTTTCGACATCCTCTCGGACCTGGTCCTGCACCCGCTCTTCAATGACGACGACATTGAGAAGGAAAAGGGCGTGGTTTTGGAAGAACTCAAGATGGAGGCGGACAATCCCGAATACCTGGTCCACGAGATCTTCACGAACAGCTTCTGGAAGGACCATCCACTGGGGAAGCCAATCCTGGGCACTCGTGAGACGGTGAAGCGGTTTTCACACGAGACGATCGACGCCTACTACCGCCGGTTTTATGTGCCGTCCAATATTGTCATCACGGCCGCCGGCAACCTCAGCCACGAGCAACTCCTGGGGCTGGCCAGGGAGCGATTCGAGTCGCTGCCCGCCAATGGGAGCGTCATGCCCAGCCCGCGCCCCTCCACGCACGCGCGTCTCAGCCTGCGCCACAAGAAATCGCTGGAGCAGATCCACCTTTGCCTGGGGGTGCCCAGCTACCCGATCCCGCACGAGAAGCGGTACGCGGCTTCGATACTCAACACGATTCTCGGCGGGGGTATGAGCTCGCGCCTGTTCCAGAACATCCGGGAGAAGCGCGGGTTGGCCTACGCGGTTTTCTCGGAGATCTCCGCGTTTCGGGATACGGGTTGTGTTTCGGTGTACGCCGGCACCTCCCGCGAATCCGCGCGCGAGGTGGTCCGGCTGATCCTGGAGGAGTTCACCAGGATCAAGCAGGAACCCGTTCCCGAGGAAGAGTTGCGCCGCGCCAAGGACAATTTGAAGGGTTCGCTGCTGCTCGGTTTGGAATCGACCTCCAGCCGCATGGCGAACCTGGCCCGCCAGCATCTGTATTTCGGCCGCTTCTTCGACATGGACGAAATGGCCCAATCCATCGAGCGCGTCACGGCCGCGGAGGTGCAGCAAAGCGCCCAGGATTTCTTCGACGCCAAGCACGTGGCGCTGGCGGTCGTAGGCAACCTCGAAGGCGTCCAAATCTCGCGTGAAGATCTGGTCTGCTGATCCCAGCCTCCGTCAAGGTACACTGTTAGGGTTCTCTGTGATGATGCGTCTGGTCAGAGTATTGTGTGTGCTGTTGTGCGCGGTGGCGGCCGCCCCGGCGGTGGACTTCGCGGCGCTCCAGCCCGAAGGACACGTCAGCGACTTCGCGCGCGTACTGGATCCGACGACGAAAACCACGCTGGAGGCCTATTGCGCCCGCGTGGAGGCCCTGACCGAAGCGCAGATCGCCGTCGTGACGCTCGATACGCTGGCGGGCGAGCCGTTGGAGGACGTCGCCAACGCCCTCTTTCGCAAGTGGGGAATCGGAAAGAAGCAAACCAACGAAGGCGTACTGCTGCTGCTGGTGACGCAGGACCGGCGCATGCGCCTGGAGGTCGGCTACGGCCTGGAGCCGGTACTGCCGGACGGTTTGTCAGGCAGCATTCTGAGGCAGATGCGGCCCGCCCTGAAGGAGTCAAGATACGGAGAGGCGCTGGCGGAGGCGCTGAACGTGCTGGGAACCCGGATCGCGGAGGCCAAGGGCGTGAGCATCGACGCGCCGCTGCCACGCTCTTCGCGTCCGGCCACCCGATCGCTCCCGCTGCCTCAGATGCTTTTCGGACTGATCTTGATGGCCTGGGTGTTGGGCGCCCTGGGCAAGGGCGGAGGGCGTGGCATGGGCGGCTCTGGAGGGAATCTGCTGGCGGGGATGATCCTGGGCAACGTCTTGGGCCGCTCATTCGGCTCCGGCAGAGGCGGCGGCGGCTTCGGCGGATTCGACTCCGGCGGTGGTTTTGGCGGCTTCGGCGGAGGGGACTCCGGGGGCGGCGGCGCATCCGGCGGTTGGTGACCTGGTGGAACCATGGAACGCGTATTGAACCAATTGGTTGAGAAGTTGAGCAAGACGTACCAGGAACGGCTGGTTTCAGTCGTGCTGTACGGCTCCGGAGCGGTGGGCGACCACAACGGCCGTTTCTCCGACATCAACATTCTCTGCGTGCTGCGCGCGGTGACTCCGGTGGAGCTTCGCGACTCGGCCCCCATCGTCCACTGGTGGCGAAAGTTGGGCAACCCTTCGCCCCTATTGCTCAGCCTGGACGAAGTGCGGACATCGACGGATTGCTTCCCCATCGAGTTCCAGGACATTCGTGAGCGGCACCGGGTGCTCCATGGGGAAGATGTGGTGCGGGATCTGGACGTGGACATGTCCTTCTATCGCGCCCAGGTGGAACACGAGCTTCGCGCCAAGCTCCTCAGGTTGCGCCAGAAGGCCGCCGGCGTGATCGGCGAGCGGGATTTGCTGCTGCAACTCATGGCGGACTCCCTCTCGACCTTCTGTGTTCTGTTCCGCCATGCCTTGTTGCTCAGCGGCGCCGAGGCGGCGTTTGAAAAAAGGGCGATTATCGGCCAGGCGGCGGAGAAGTTCGGAATTGAGCCATCCCCGTTCCTGACCCTGCTGGACCTCCGGGAGCAGAAGGTCAAGCCGCGAGAGATCCAGCCGGGCGCGCTTTTTGAGAAGTACTTGAAGGAAATCCAGGTCATCGTCGATGCAGTCGACCGTTTGGAGAAATGAGGCGGACATGAAAATTCTTCTGATTGTGCTGGGTGTGCTGCTGCTGGTCCTTCTGATGGCCGGCTTTCAGGCGAAAAGTACCTACAACAACCTTTATGCCCAAAGGGAAGACATCAACGGCAAGTGGGCGCAGGTGGATGTGGCCTTGCAACGGCGCGCGGATCTGATCCCCAACCTGGTGGAATCCGTGAAAGGATTCGCCAAGCAGGAGAAGGCGATCATGGAAGCGGTCGCCAACGCACGCGCCGGCCTGCTGAATGCCCGCAGCCCGCAGGAAAAGATCGAAGCCAACGGGCGGCTCGACGGCGCTCTGGGGCGCCTGCTGCTGGTGGTGGAGAACTATCCCAATCTGAAGTCCAACGAAAACTTCCTGCGGCTTCAGGATGAACTGGCGGGGACGGAAAACCGCATCGCGGTGGAGCGGCGGAAGTACAACGAGAGCGTGCAGGGCTACAACACGAACATCGGCCTGTTCCCCAACAACGTCTTCGCCTCGATTTTCGGCTTCCAGCAGAAACGACGCCTATTTCAAGACGGAACCGGCCGCGCGCGTCTGCGCCTAAGGTGGCGTTCTAGCGCTCTGGGCTCTCTTCATCGGCGGGTTCAAGAGATTCGAGTGACTCCGCCTCATCGGAGTGCCGCTTCAGCGCCCGGATCACGTTGCCGGAGCTGAAGCCCGCCAGGCGCAGCTTGCGATAGGCGGAGGCCAAGTGGCGCGGCTCTGCCAGGTAGGTCTTCAGATCGATCCGGCGATACTTGCGTTCCAGAAACGACTCGATCAGCCGTAATTCGTCCACCTCGAGGTAAGTTGCGCCCACCGCCTGCTCCGCCACCGCGGGCGCGACGCGCTTCTGGCGCAGATCGCGAAGGACCCGCAGCCGGCCGAAGCCTTCGTTGCCGAGCCGGAAAGCGGCGAACGACTCGGCGAACTTGCGGTCGTCGAGATAGCCCTGACGCTTCAGGCGGGCGAGGAGCTCTTCCACGTCGCCGGCACGCTCGGCGCGCCGGCGCAGCTTCTCCCGCAACTCGGAGATCGAGTGCGCGCGGCCGCTCAGCGCGCGCAGGGCGTACTCGGCAAGCGCCGCCGCTTCGAGCCGTTTCGGTTTTCGTTGAGCCATGACAAGCTTCTCTATGTTAGTATGCGGATGGAAGCTGAGGTAGTAGACTTCCAGTGCGAATGAGGGAGGCCAGCCATGGCTGATGAGGGCAAGTTCACATATTTCTGTCTGGGCCTCGGCATAGGTGTCGCGGTCGGAATTCTGTTCGCGCCCCAATCGGGCGAGGAAACGCGCCAGTTGATCCGTTCGAAGGCCGACGAGAGCAAGGATTACCTGAAGAAACGCGGCGAAACTCTCTACGAATCGGCTGGCGAGTTGGTTGAAAAGGGCAAAGGCGCGGCCGTCCGCCAGAAGGAGCAACTGGCTGCCGCGGTGGAGGCCGGCAAGCAGGCCTATCGGGAGGCCGTCGCTAACCCCGGCAAGGCTCCGGCGACAGAGGGCTAGTTGGACCGGCCGTAAGGCGCACGAAACCGTTATTCTCCATGAGCACAGACGCTTTGCTGTATGTGATGGCCGGGGCTGTGGTGGTCTCGGCGGTGGCCTTGGTTCTGCAGGCGCTCATGCTGGTGGGCGTCTACAAGTCCACGAAAGCTCTTCGCGAGACTGCGACTCGGACGGCCGGCCAGGTGGAATCCCTGGTTGAGTCGTTGCAGCGGTCGCAGGAGCAGACCCGCAAGCAGATCTCCGATGTAGCCACCAAGGCCGGTGAAGTCTTGGATCTGGCCCAAAAGCAGCTCATTCGGATCGACGACGTGCTGGGCGATGCCGTGGGGCGCGCCAGAATCCAGATGGACCGGGTCGAGTTGATCCTGGACGACAGCATCGGCAAGCTTCAGGAAACCACTGCGCTCCTCCAAAAGGGCATTCTCCGCCCGGTTCGCGAAATCAACGGCGTGGCCGCGGGCATCCAGGCGGCGTTGAGCTTTCTGTTCCGCAGCCAGCGCATGACGGTCGAGCAGGCCACCCACGACGAAGAGATGTTTATCTAACTGGCCGTTGTGGCCAGAGGGCTGCCGGCTCGATGATTGACATCCACAGCCATATCTTGCCGGGTCTGGATGACGGATCGCCGGACCTGGAGGAGAGCGTGGCGATGGTCCGGATGGCGGTCGAGGCCGGCACCACGGACATTGTCGCCTCCCCCCACGCCGATCTTCAGTACCCCTTCGACCCGGAGGTGGTCGAGAGCAGGATCGCCGAGCTTACCGTGGCCAGCGAAGGCGTCATCCGCATCCACTACGGATGCGATTTCCACCTGCACTACGAGAACGTCCAGGACGCGCTGGCAAACCCCAGGAAATACGCGATCAATCACAAGAATTACGTGCTTGTCGAGCCTTCCGAACTGCTGATCCTCAAGACCACGGATCAGGTTCTGGAGCGCCTGCTATCCATCGGTCTGGTCCCCATCATCACGCACCCGGAACGAAACAGCGTTCTGCAACACCAGTTGAATGGCCTCGAACGTTGGGTGGCGGCTGGATGCCTCATCCAGGTGACGGCGCAATCCCTGCTGGGCCGTTTCGGGCGCCAGGCGCGGGCGTTCTCCCGGGAACTTCTCGAGCGCGGTCTTGTGCATTTCGTGGCCAGTGACGCGCACGATTGCAAGCGGCGCCCGCCACGGCTGGACGAAGCCTATGGCGCAGTGGCCGGGCCATTTGGCCGGGAGACGGCGGAGCGGCTGTTTCTGACGAACCCTGGGGCGGCCCTCCGCGGCGAACCCCTGCCGGAGTCCGAGCCGGCCGCTCCGCGCGCGCCATCTCAAAAGTGGTGGCGCGTATGGGCTTGATAGGTACGCAGTAGACTGGGACTGTAGCGCATGTGGCGGTCTGGCATACTCCTCCTGCTGCTCTCCGCGAGTCTGCGCGCCTGGGATGGCACCGCGGCCGAACTGGGGGCCCAGATGCGCGCGGCGGGCCTTGACAGAAATGAGTGTTACCAGGTCCGCAATCTGGTCTTCACCAAGGAGGATATTCGTTTCTACCTCACCGAAGGCTTCCTCATTTTTGGCAATCCTGTCGACGGCCGGCGGCGCTCGGCGGTGTTCGTAGCGGAGGTCGAGGCGGGGGACGCTGAAGTGCTGGTCTTTCCACCCAGCCGCAGCGAACGGCTCTCCCTGGCGCGCTCGGCCGGCTCACCCAATCTCAGCGAGCATTTCAAGCTGGCGGTGATGATCTTCTCGGATGACACCTATGAGACGTTGTCCCGGCAGATCCAGGAGGCTGGAGAACCGCGCCGAAGCCCGGAGAGGGGCGTGCTGCTGGAAGAGTCCTGGGCTGGGATCGTGCGCAACCTTACCTCCAGCTTCGAGACCCGTTTGGTGCACGACGCTCTGGCCGCGGACGGGGCGGCCAGCGGTTTTTTTCACGCGGCGGTCAGCGGCGCGAGTCTGGGCAACTTCGACCTGGTCTATGACCCTCTTGCGGCCCAGCAGGTCAGTATCGGACGGGTGTCCTCCAGCGGGTCGGGTTCCACTTTCGACACCTGGACCAGCTTCGCCGCCCGGTCCTTCCGCAACCAGATCCGTTCCGTTCCCGGCGACGCGTTCCAGCTGAGTAACTATCGTCTGGAGGCAACCTTGCAGCCGGACTTGGGGTTGAGCGTGACGACGCGTGTCGCGCTCACACCCACGCGCGCCGGAGTGCGAGTGCTGGTCTTCAATTTGTCGCCGCGGATGCGCTTGATTTCCGCGGCCATCAACGGCGCACCCGCGGAGTTCTTCCAGCGCGACGCCATGCGCGAAAACCTCATTCGAGGCACGGACGCAGTTTTTCTTTTGCTCCCCGGTTCGCCCATGGAGCCAGGCAAACGCTACGAACTCGAATTCCGCAACGAAGGTCACGTCGTCCAGGACGCGGGCAACAAAGTGTACTTTGTAGGCGCTCGCGAAAACTGGTACCCGAAGCTTCCCATTCAGTTCGCACAGTACGACGTGACGTTCCGATACCCATCGGATCTGAATTTGGTGGTGGCGGGAGAACTGATCGAGGAGGCGGCCGGGGAGGGCTGGCGCACCACGCGGCACCGCATCGCTACTCCCGTCGGCTTCCTGGGTTTCAACCTGGGAGTCTACCAGCACGTCGCGCAGACCCGAGGGCCGTACAGTGTTGAGGTCTTCGCCAACAAGCAACTGGAGCCCCGCATCCAGGAACTGCCCAGCGCGACCGGGGTGCTTCCGCCCCGGCGGGTCTACGACCCCATTACGCGGAGGAGTGTCGTCGTTCCAGGCAGTGTTACGCTTCCCATGCCCATTCTGCCTCCCGACCCGGCCGAACGGCTGCAGGAACTGGCCTCCGAAGTCGGCGCGGCCTTTGAGTTCATGGCTTCGCGGTTCGGGCCGCCGCCGATTCGCAACCTAACCGTCTCTCCCATCCCCGGCAACTTCGGCCAGGGATTTCCGGGCCTGGTGTACCTGCCCACGCTATCCTACATTCGCCTGCAGCAGGGGCCAGGCCTGCCCGCCAATCCAAACCGGCAGGCTGTTCCCGAGATCCTGCTGGCCCACGAAGTCGCCCACCAGTGGTGGGGCAATGTGGTGGCTCCGGCCAGCAACCAGGACACCTGGTTGATGGAGGCGCTGGCGAACTACTCCGCGCTGTTGTTTCTGGAGAAGCGGAAGGGGACCAAAGCGCTCGACGCGATTCTGGCCGATTACAGCCGGGATCTGCGCTCCGCCGTGGCGGAGGGACGCACCATCGACTCCACGGGGCCGATCGCCTGGGGTCCGCGCCTGATCTCTTCGCAAGCGCCTTCGGCCTGGCGCGTCATCACCTATGAAAAGGGATCCTGGATCATACACATGTTGCGCCGCCGCCTGGGCGACGAACGGTTTCTGGCCATGCTCGCCGAGATCGTGAAGCGTTACCGCCTGTCCACGCTGACGACGGAGCAGTTCCAGGCGCTGGCGGTGAAGTTTCTGCCGCCGGGTTCCCCGGACCCCAAGCTTGAGACCTTCTTCGAGAACTGGGTTTATTCGACGGGGATTCCGACGCTGCAGCTCAGTCACTCGGTTCGGGGCAAGGCGGCCGCCTACACGCTGACAGGCAGTCTCACGCAATCCGGCGTGGACGCCGAGTTCAGCGCCTGGGTTCCCATCGAGGTTCAATTCAAGACCGGCAAGCCGGTGGTGCACTGGGTGCGGACCGACAGCGACCCCGCCGGCTTCACTGTGGCGCTCAAACAGGCCCCAGTGAGAGTTCTGCTCGATCCCTCCTCCAGCGTCCTCTCCGTGCGCAAGTAGGGGCACGCCGGCGGCGTGCCCAAGACCAGGGCCATACCGGTCACGCCCGCCGTGCGCTAAGGTCAGTAGAGAATGTCTCTATTCAAATACTTCGGATTCGAACCCAGCCAGCCGCCCCCCGGCACCCCGGAAACCGAGACGGTGCGGAAGATCACCGAGGCGCTGGACCGGCTCGAACTGGAGCCGGCCCGCTACATCGCCGGGTTCGCCTATGTGCTCAGCCGCGTGGCGCGGGCCGATCTGCAGATCAGCGATGCTGAGACTCGCGCCATGGAACGGATCGTCGTGGAACACGGCAAGCTGCCCGAGGAGCAGGCGATCATCGTGGTTCAGATTGCCAAGACGCAGAACCGCCTTTTCGGGGGAACGGAAGACTTCCTGGTGACCAGGGAGTTCAACAAGCTCGCCACGCGGGACCAGAAACTTGCGCTCCTGGACTGCCTGTTCGCGGTGGCCGCCGCCGAGGGGTTGATTTCATCGGCGGAAGACGACGAAATCCGCGGAATCTGCCGTGAACTTCAGTTGGAACACCGGGACTTCATCGCCGTGCGCTCCCAGTACCGCGATCAACTTTCCGTCTTGAAGCCGCCCACCGAGTAGCCTGGGGTTTCCCTTCCACGTGACTAAAGTCATAGAATGCCTGTGGCAGGGCCTGCCATAGTGGCAGGGGATGACAATCCATAAACGGGGGAAGTGTGAAAGATGAAGAAGCTCTGGTTGGTTGCTGTAGCTGTAGTGGTCAGCTCCTTCGCAATACTGGGCTGGATCGGAACCCGCATTTATCAACAGATGCCGCCGATACCGGATCGGGTGATTTCGACAGACGGGACCGAGGTCATCGCCAGCGGTGAGATCGCCGCCGGTCAGAACGTATGGCAATCCATGGGCGGGATGGAAGTCGGCTCCATCTGGGGGCACGGCAGCTACGTGGCTCCGGATTGGACGGCCGACTGGCTGCATCGGGAAGCCATGTTCGTGCTCAACGAGTGGGCGCAAGCCGAGCACCAGGCGGCCTATGAAGCCCTGCCCGCCGAGCGGCAGGCGCAACTTCGCGGGCGGCTGGAGCAGATGTACCGCACCAACACGTACGACCCGGCCACCGGCGCGGTCCGCATGGAGCCGGTGCGCGCCCGTGCCTTCGAGGCGTGCCTGGAGCACTTCTCGGGCGTGTTCATGAAGGGAGAGACGGCCTATGCGATTCCGGCGGGAACGGTGAACGACCCAGCCCGGATGAAGCAACTGGCGGCCTTCATCTTCTGGTCGGCGTGGGCGGCCTCGACGAACCGGCCCGCGGAGAGTATCACGTACACCAGCAACTGGCCGCACGAGCCGCTGATCGGCAACCGTCCCACCGGCGAAAGCGTCATGTGGACCGGTGTCAGCATCATCATGCTGCTGGCGGGCATCAGCGCCATGGTCTGGTGGTACGCCTCTCAGAAGCACAGCGCGGAACCGGGCAGTGTCCCGGCGACGGACCCGCTCATGACGTGGGAGGCGACCGGATCGCAAAAAGCCACGGTCAAGTACTTTTATGTGGTATCGGCTTTGATCCTGGTGCAGATTCTGACGGGTGTGATCACGGCGCACTACGGCGTCGAAGGGGGCGGCTTCTTTGGCTTGAAGCTGGCCGATTGGCTGCCCTATAGCGTCACCCGCACCTGGCATATACAGACCGGCCTGTTCTGGATTGCGACAGCCTGGCTTGCCGCCGGCCTGTTCATCGGCCCGTTGATCAGCGGGGTGGAGCCGAAGGGGCAAAAACTGGGCGTCAACGTGCTGTTCCTGGCTTTGTTCGTGGTGGTGGGCGGCTCGATGGCCGGCGAGTGGCTGAGTATCCACCACAAGTTCACCGATGCCACGGCCTTTCTGTGGGGTCACCAGGGATACGAATACATAGACCTGGGCCGGGTGTGGCAGGCGCTGCTGTTTGTCGGACTGCTGCTCTGGCTGTTCCTGGTGGTGCGCGCGGTGCGTCCCGCGCTGAAAGAGGGCGGAGAGCAGCGCCCGCTGGTGT
This sequence comes from Bryobacterales bacterium, assembly GCA_963744775.1. GTDB lineage: Bacteria > Acidobacteriota > Terriglobia > Bryobacterales > Bryobacteraceae > CAVUVG01. Next base: position 124,811 of record CAVUVG010000002.1, on the reverse strand, counting down.
GGCTGTTCTCGATCTCGGCCGGAGCGATCGGACTCCTGTATGGCGCGGGACTGAACTGGGGACAGCACACGCACCTGTCGATGGTGGAATACTGGCGCTGGTGGGTGGTCCACCTCTGGGTGGAGGGATTCTTCGAAGTCTTCGCGACGACCGTCATCGCGTTCTTCTTCGCCCGTCTGAATTTGATCCATCCTTCGCTGGCGGCCAAGGCGGCGCTGTTGTCGGCGACCATCTACCTGAGCGGCGGCATCATCGGCACCTGCCACCACCTCTACTGGTCCGGCACGCCGACGGTGGCGCTGGCCTGGGGGGCGGTTTTCAGCGCCCTGGAGGTGGTTCCTCTGACGCTGGTGGCGTTTTCGGCCCTGGATGACCTGCGCCGGGGAAAGCTGACAAAGTGGGCGGAACGCTACAAGTGGCCGATCCATTTCTTTGTCGCGGTGGGCTTCTGGAACATGGTGGGCGCGGGACTGTTCGGCTTCATGATCAACCCGCCGATCGCGCTGTACTTCATGCAGGGTCTCAATACCACACCGTTGCACGGGCACGCCGCGCTGTTCGGGGTCTACGGGATGTTGGGGGCCGGGCTGATGCTGGTGTGCCTGCGCGCTCTGGACCCGGTGGCGCAGTGGAAGGAGGGCTGGATCAAGTTCGCCTTCTGGGGTATGAACGCCGGTCTGCTGGCCATGTGCGTGGGCAGCCTGCTTCCGGTGGGCATGCTGCAAACCTGGGCCTCGGTGGACCAAGGCTACTGGTACGCACGCAGCACCGAGTTTCTAGGGACGCCGATCATGCAGACTTTCCGCTGGCTGCGGGTTCCGGGGGACACAGTTTTCGCCGCGGGCGCGCTGGCATTCGTGGCGTTCGTCTTCGCCGGACGGCGGCGCGGGGCGGCCTAGCCGCGCTACTTCACGATCACCGGCAGCGTGGAGAAGGCGTCGTAGCCAATGAACCGCAGTGCGATGGCCGACACCAGCGTATCGGCCGAGCAGGTCAGGGTTCCTCGCTTGCCCGACAGAGCCGGGTAGTCGTAGCCCGAGTAGTGCCCCATGGGGCTCAACGGCGGTATGGAGATGGCGTTCGGTATGATCTGGCCCGACTGGTCGCGAGCCGTGCACGTCACGTTCGCGGACGCGCTCGGATTCAGGTTATTGATCGCCAGTCCCGTGAACATCGGAACTCCCGCGGGAGCGAAGGTCGTGGCATCGAACGGAACAACGAAAGTAGAGTAGCCTTCGCTCGCGGGCACGGCGGCCTCATAGAAGTCGGCCGCCCGCCGTGTGCCGGCGGAAAATGGCTTGCACCGTCACCGACGCATCCGTGGTCACCAGCCCCCAGCCAGCCTGCACTGGCGCGCTGGGATTCTCCGCCTCGTAGTACTTCAGCCCCTGAGCCGGAACACTGTCGCTCAGCGTGCTGAGGTTCCCCAATCCTCCCGTGAACGGCAGCGCCACGCTGGCGCCGTTGTCGCCGTAGAAACTAACGGAGTAACTGCCGGCCGCGGTTCCGGAACTGATCGCGGACAGCCCCGTGGTCCACTCCCCTCCAAACGCCAGGTGGGGCAGGGATCGCACGATGCAGGAGGATGACCCTCCGCAGGCAGCCGCGTCGGGCTGCCGGATCGGCACGGAAACACCCCCCACCGTGAACACACCGGTTCGAGATCCACCCGAATTGTTGCTCGCCACCAGGCTCACGGTCGCCGGGCCGGTCCCCTGGGAACTCCCCGAAACCGTCAGCCAGGCGGGCAAGCCCGTGAGCGACCAGGAGCAATTGCTGCCGGTCTGGATCGATAGCGTCAGGGTTCCCCCGGCAGCCGCCACACCCAGGTCAGTTGTGCTGATGGCATAAGCTACAGGAGGAGGGCGCGCCGGGGGTCAGAACGCGGACTCGGTTAGCTCGAAGCGTCAGTCAAGTAAACGTTTCCCAAGGCATCCAGGGCAACGCCTACGCCGGATCACTCAGTTGCGCGCTGGTGGCGGGGCCGTTGTCCCCGCTGAAGCCAGAAGTCCCGTTTCCCGCGATGGTCGTGATCACACCGTTCGAGACCTTGCGAATGCGATAGTTGTTGGTATCCGCGATGTACAGATTCCCGGCGGAATCGACGGCAACGCCGTGCGGGTAAATCAATTGCGCACTGGTAGCAGGGCCGTTGTCCCCGCTGTAGCCTGCAGTCCCGTTTCCCGCGACTGTGGTGATCATCCCGTTCGAGACCTTGCGAATGCGATAGTTGCTGGGATCCGCAATGTACAGATTCCCGGCGGAATCGACGGCGACGCCGTGACGGACCGATGCAATTGCGCACTAGTGGCAGGGCCGTTGTCCCCGCTGTAGCCTTGGGTCCCGTTTCCCGCGACTGTAGTGATCACCCCGTTCGAGACCTTGCGAATGCGATTGTTGCTGCGTATCCGCGATGTACAGATTCCCGGCGGAATCGACGGCGACGCCTGCTCGGATTATGCAACTGCGCGCTGGTGGCGGGCCGTTGTCCCCGCTGTAGCCCTGAGTCCCGTTTCCCGCGACTGTGGTGATCACCCCGTTCGAGACCTTGCGAATGCGATTGTCGCCGGTATCCGCAATGTACAGATTCCCGGCGGAATCGACGGCGACGCCTCCGGAGTAACTCAATTGCGCGCTGGTGGCAGGGCCGTTGTCCCCGCTGTAGCCCGCAGTCCCGTTTCCCGCGACTGTGGTGATCACCCCGTTCGAGACCTTGCGAATGCGATTGTTGCGGCGTATCCGCGATGTACAGATTCCCGGCGGAATCGACAGCGACGCCTGTTGGGTCGATTCAATTGCGCGCTCGGTGGCAGGGCCGTTGTCCCCGCTGTAGCCAGCAGTTCCGTTTCCCGCGACTGTGGTGATCACCCCGTTCGAGACCTTGCGAACGCGACGGTTCGCAGTATCCGCGATGTACAGATTTCCGGCGGAATCGACGGCGACGCCTGCCGGCTAACTCAATTGCGCGCTGGTGGCAGGGCCGTTGTCCCCGCTGTACCCTTGAGTCCCGTTTCCCGCGACGGTCGTGATCACCCCGTTCGAGACCTTGCGAACGCGAAAGTTGCGCATCCGCAATGTACAGATTCCCGGCGGAATCGACGGCGACGCCAGCCGGATCATTCAATTGCGCACTGGTGGCAGGACCGTTGTCCCCGCTGTAGCCTTGAGTCCCGTTTCCCGCGACGGTGGTGATCACCCCGTTCGAGACCTTGCGAATGCGATGGTTGTCAGTATCCGCGATGTACAGATTCCCGGCGGAATCGACGGCGACGCCTCTCGGCTAATTCAATTGCGCACTGGTGGCAGGGCCGTTGTCCCCGCTGTAGCCGTCAGTCCCGTTTCCCGCGACGGTGGTGATCACCCCGTTCGAGACCTTGCGAATGCGATTGTTCGACGCTATCCGCGATGTACAGATTCCCGGCGGAATCGACGGCGACGCCTGTCGGGTATACAATTGCGCACTGGTGGCAGGGCCGTTGTCCCCGCTGTAGCCATCAGTCCCGTTTCCCGCGACGGTGGTGATCACCCCGTTCGAGACCTTGCGAATGCGATTGTTGTCGTATATCCGCGATGTACAGATTCCCGGCGGAATCGACGGCGACGCCTGCAGGGGACACGCAACTGCGCATTGGTGGCGGGGCCATTGTCACCGCTATAACCACAGGTGCCGTTCCCCGCTATCCGCGTGAGCATGCCTGCGCTGTCCCGTCGCATGATAACGTTGTAGTCGTGGAGCGCGAAGATACACGTTGCCCAGTGCATCCGTCGCCACCCCGGAAACATCGCCAATGCCCGCCGATACAGCCTGGATGTTCTCGGGCAATCCCCCGCCCGCGAAAGTATTGATTGTGTACGTCTGGCCCGAAACCGTCCCAGACATCGCCAACGCCAAAGCCAGAACGATCAATCTGATCCGCATGCGCGTTCCCTCCTCAATCTGTGCACGACTGGAAGTCAGCAGCTCTCCCCGCTCCGCGGTCAGCGGTACCGGGCGAGCGCCTAACAAAAGGCTTCCGCAGTCTAACTCCTCGAACTCGTCTAGATACAAAAGCGAAACACGGAACTGATCGATGGCCGCTGCACCCAGGCGCAGGGGTTGGTCCACCGTGACCGCGGATGTCGAGAAATACCTAGGAACGAGTAAGAATCCGCCTACAGCCCTGGTCAACGACTTGGAGTTCCGGCGCGCTGGCAGCTTCGCTAGGCGTGCGCCTTCGCCGGTCTGGATCGGACGCAGCCCGGATTGACGCGCCCGCATTGCCTACAAGAACGGTCATCAGGAATCTAAATTCCGCGTGAGCGCTACGCTACGAACATGAGTCGACGGAAGGAGTGGCAGAAGGTTCTCGATTCCGAAGTGAAGCGTTGGTCGGCCATGTCTTGCGGACAGTTGGTTTCAGAACTCCACGAAGTGCAGGGGTATGAGGTGGAATTCGAGTCGAAGCGGTTTCAGGTAGAAGTCGAGCTCTTAGAGAACACTGAGAAATACCTTCACGTCATGGTAGCCGTCGACGACGGTAGCCTTCCGGCATCCGTCTCACCATTGACCCACTCCTTCATCTGCCAAAAGGCGACTGTTTAGTGCGACCGGCCGTTAGGGCTTCGTGGCGTTCGTTTTCGCCGGACGGCGGCGCGGGGCTCAGTAATTTCCCGAGGTGGCGCTGACGACTCGGCCGCTGCTGAGGAAGATCACTGTCTCCACGCCGGTGTCGGGGCGCTGGTACTGGAATCTTTCCAAGGCGCGGCCTTCGGTCACCTCGGTGGTGATCATGTTAGGCCGTCCGAAGGTGGCGATCAGACGGGACCTCTCCGTGCCGGGCGGGACGTCCGAGGGGAAGGGGAATGCGCGAACGGGGACCCGTGCGGGCTGCGGCTTGGGGGCCAAGGCTATTTGAGCCGGTTTGGGCTTGGGTTTCGGGACCTCGCTGTCATCAGAGGTGTCGAATACCGGGGACGAGCGCTTGAAACGAGGCTCTTGTTTGGCGCTAATCTGGCCGGTGGCATCAGCGGGTTTCTCACGCAGCCCTGAGTTCTGTTCTTGGGAGCGCAGGAACAAGTACACGGCTAGTGGAGCGAGGAGGAGTGCTGCCACACCCACCGTCAATCCCACCGCTGCCATAGACCCTTTTTTCGCCGGCTCCATATGCCTTGGCCCCCCTTGAGACCTTACGGCGGCCTATCACCAATTTTGAAAGGAAACCGGGAGGCTGTAAATACTGGCGATGGTTAACAGAGTCCTGCCTACCAAGGATACGGGCGGTGGTTGACTCTCACCCCGCGGCGGCCCGCAGTTGGATCTGCATGCACAGATTCATGACCGGAGTGACCTCGTCGAAGACGGCCAGCATGGAATCAACCAGGTCTGCGCCATTGGCGGCCTGTACTTCCTTCTCCGTCATCGGATAGAAGAGTTGGAACCAGGCCCATTCGTTGCCGGGGGCGGCCTGCAGCAATTGCTTCAGCTTTGTGACGTCCCGCTTCTTGCTCCTGCCTTCCCAGCCATCCGGGTACACCTGAAAACCCTCGCCCAACAACCGGCTGATCTCCTGGTCCAGAAAACTTCCGCGGCGCAGCGCGCCCAGCAGGCGGTTCCAGTCCCAGTCCGGCTGAAGTTGCCAGTCGTGGGATCCCCTGGGGGCTTTGACATAGCCGCGCTCGACCTGCATCCCGCACTTGAAAAGCTGTTCCTCCGGGTCGACCGAGATGAAGTACTTGGCGCAGCCGAAGCTGACGTTGGAAGAAATGGGTTTAGCCTCGCGGTTGGCCCTGGCCAGCAGGCCGATCCAGCGCCAGTAAACGCCGCGGCCCCAGCGCTCGGTCACGAGGGGCTGCCCGTAGCGCGACTCCAGGGCCAGTTTGAGGATGCGCGTAATGCGCTGGTTCTCCTCCAGATTGCCGACATGGATACCGCGCTTGAAGTCCAGGAACTCGGGGCGAAATCCGGATCTAGGCTCCATGTCAATGCATTTTTAGCGTACGGCTTTCAGCATGTCGCTCTCGACCTGACGGAAGCCGGCGGGGGTCTGAAACTTACTCGCGTCCACGGCGCCGGTCGAAAAGTTCGCGGTCTCGGTGGTGGTCTCCATCAGGACGCCGGGAGCCGCGGCGGGAGAGCCGCCAGCGGCCGGCTGTTCCTGCTGCTGGGGTTCCTCCTTCTTGCGGCGGCCGAAGCCTCCGAGCCCGCCCAAACGGCTTAGCGAGCCTCCGATGGAAGGCGCCGCGCGCTCTTCCTGCTTGGGGGCTGTCTGCTGAGCCGCCTGCCCCGGCTGTCCTTCCCCGGCCGCGCCCATGGAGACGACCTGAAGCACGGGCACGCCTTCCATCTTGGCCGCTTCCTTCTGCAGGTCGGCGAAGGCCTTCGCCATGTCGCCGCGTCCTTGGGAGAAGGCGCTGCTGCCCGGCGTCCACGCTACCTTCTGCGCCATCCGCTGGTAGAAGTTCCTCACTTCGGCGTAGCCCGGAACGTCATTGGCCAGCCACATGTCGGAGGTCACGGTCATGGATCCCTTGTTTCCACTTTCCTTGTCCGTGCTCTCCATCTGCAGAGTGAGGACCACCTCGCGCGTGTTCAGGCCGGAGATCTGCCGGGTCTGTCCCGTCTCCTTCACCGAGGCCTTGAAGTTCATCTCCGCCTTGCCGCCGCTCTGCTGCGCGGTCTTCTTGGAGAGCTGCTCCATGATCTGCGCCATCTGCGCGAACGTCAGCACGGAGTAGGTTTTCTCGCGAAAGTTGACCGTGGTGATGGTTTCCTTGCCGAGGTCGATGATGGTTGAGCTGTCGGCGGTGGCGTGCGCCATCCGGTCGCCCTGCACCATCACCGTGGCGTGCACCGGCTGACCGGCGCCTTTCGAGAAGACGCTGGCCACCTTCATCATGGCGGCCATCGCGCCACCGGTGATCTTGGTCGTCTGCTCGTAACTGAAGTCCGCGTACAGCCCCGCCGCCGCCAGGCACAGCAGAACCGTCAGAATGCAAGCTTTTTTTGCCATAGCTCCTCTTCCCAATACCTTATGATATGTGATCCCGGCCCTGGGTTAGAATGGGGCGATGTCTGAACAGCCTGGCGAGGACAGGCCGCTGGCGGGCTTCGAGGCCAGTCTGGACGAGCTGGAGAAGGTCGTCAAGGAACTGGAGGCGGGCGACATCCCGCTCGAGCGCGCGCTGGCGCTCTTTGAAAAGGGGGTCGCGCTCGGCGAGGCGTGCCGCAAGCAGTTGCTGGAAGCCGAGAGCCGCGTGGAGATTCTCCTGAAAAGAGACGGCAAGCTCCAGGCCGAACCCTTCCGCCCCGACAAGGAATGAACCTCCGCGACTATTTGAGCGAACAACTCAAGCAGGTGGATGCCGAACTCGACCGGCTGACGCCCTCCGAGAACACTCCGCCGCAGACGCATTCACCGCGCCATGCGCTACAGCCTCTTCGCGGGAGGCAAGCGAATCCGGCCCATTCTCTGCATGGAAGCCGCGCGGGCCGTGTCAGTCAGGCCTGAGTGGTGTTGTGTCGGCCGCCTGCGCGCTGGAACTGGTCCACACTTACTCTCTGATCCATGACGACCTGCCCGCGCTGGACAACGACGACCTGCGCCGGGGCCGGCCCACCTGCCACAAAGTCTTCGGCGAAGCCATGGCCATTCTGGCCGGAGACGCCCTGTTGACCTTGGCCTTCCAGGTTTTGGGCGTCCGTCGAGCAGGCGGACGACAGCCGCAGAGCCCGCATGGTGCTCGAGCTGGCCACGGCCGCCGGCACGCCGGGAGGCATGATCGCCGGGACAGGTGTGCGACCTGGAGGGAGAAGGGAAGACGCCCGACCCGCTGCTGCTCGAGACCATCCACCGGGCCAAGACCGGAGCCCTGCTGCGGGCCAGCGTGCGAATCGGGGCCATCTACGCGGGCGCATGCGACCGGGAACTGGCGGCGCTCTCCAGCTACGGCGAGCATATCGGGCTCGCCTTCCAGATCGTCGACGACCTGCTGGACGTCGAGGAATCCTCCGAAACGCTTGGCAAGACGGCGGGCAAGGACGCGGCCCAGCACAAGATCACCTTCCCCGCGGTCTACGGCATCGAGGAGTCGCGCCGCATGGCTGAGCGCGAACGCGAGCGCGCGCATGCCGCGGCCGCCTGCTTCGGCGAGCGGGCGCAGCGCTTGAGAGAGCTGGCCGACTTCATCGTCCGCCGCCGCGCATGAAGCCCGCGGGCAAACAACGCCTGGACCTGCTGTTGGTCGAGCGCGGCCTGGTCGAATCCCGGGAGAAAGCCCGCGCCCTGATCCTGGCCGGCCAGGTGCTCGGTGGACGGACAAAGGGCGGACAAGCCCGGCCACCTGGTCCCGGTCGAGTGCCGCCTCGAGCTGGCGGCGCGGCTGCCGTATGTGAGCCGCGCGGGAAAGAAGCTGGAGGCCGCGCTGGACGCCTTCCGGATCGACGTCACGGGCAAGATCTGTCTGGATGTGGGCGCCTCCACCGGAGGCTTTACCGACTGCCTGCTGCAGCGCGGAGCGCCGCGCGTCTATGCCGTGGACGTGGGCCGCGGCCAGTTGGATTGGAAGCTGCGGAACGATCCCCGCGTGGTACTTCGCGAGGGCATCAACGCCCGCTACCTTCGCCCGGAAGAGATCGGCGAGCCGGTGGAATTCGCCGCTTGCGACGTCAGTTTCATTTCGGTAACGTTGATCCTGCCGCCGGTGGCGGCCTTACTGCGCGAACATGGCGAAATGGTTATACTCGTCAAGCCCCAGTTCGAAGTGGGGCGCGGCCAGGTCGGCAAAGGCGGCATCGTGCGTGACGCCGCGCTCCACCAGGCGGCCTGCGACGCGGGTGGAAGACGCTGTCCGCAAACTGGGTTTTGGCGCGGAACTGATGGAGAGCCCCGTTCTGGGCGCCGAAGGAAACAAGGAGTTCCTCCTGTATGCCCGACATTAAGACCATCGGAGTGATCGCGAAGCCGAATACCGAGGCGCGGCCGAGTTGGTGCCCGCGCTCATTGAGCTGGCTCACTGCCCGCGGGCTGGAACTGCGGCTGGATGAAGTCACCGCCGCGTACGCCGGCCGGACGAGCTGGCTTTCCAGGGACGAACTCCCCGACGGCTGCGACTTCATCATCGTGCTGGGCGGCGACGGCACGCTGCTGGCCGCGGCCCGGGCCGTGGGCGGCCGGGAGGTTCCGCTGTTCGCCGTCAACCTGGGAGGACTCGGCTTCCTCACCACCATCACGGCCGGCGACCTCCACACCAAGTTGGAGGGGGCACTGCGCGGGGAGTTTCGCATCGGGAGACGGCGCATGCTGCATTGCGACCTGGTGCGCGGCGGCGAAGCCGTCTCAGACTATGAAGCGCTGAACGACGTGGTTCTGTCCAAGGCCTCCATCGCGCGGATGATCGACCTGGAGACGCACGCGGACCAGCAGTTCGTTTGCCGCTACAAAGCCGACGGCCTGGTGGTGAGCACGCCCACTGGCTCGACGGCCTACTCGCTGGCGGCCGGCGGCCCGATTATTTTTCCATCGGTGGACTGCCTCTGCATCACGCCGATCTGCCCGCACATGCTGACCAACCGGCCGGTGATCGTCCCCGACTCCAGCGTGATCCGCATCCGGGTCTGCGGCGGCGACGACGAAACCTTCCTGACCATCGACGGCCAGGTCGGGCGAGCCTCTCAAGCGGGGCGACGTCGTGTGTGCCGCAGTTCCGCCCACTCGATCCGGCTGGTCCGGCCGCCGAAGCTGCAGGTTCTTCGACGTGCTTCGCGAGAAATTGAAGCTGGGGCGAGCGGTGAAACGCCTCTCGCTCACGGGCTGGATCTTCGTGGGCATGGCCGCCGGCATTGTGCTGGGCCTGGCGGCGCCGGACTTCTCGCGCCACCTGGCGCCCATCAGCAACATCTTCCTGCGCTTGATCCGCTCTATCATTGCGCCCCTGCTGTTCGGGACCCTGGTGTATGGCATCGCCGGCACGGGCAGCGTGAAGGCCATGGGCAGGATCGGCCTCAAGGCCATCGTCTATTTCGAGATCGTGACCACGATTGCGCTGTTCCTGGGCCTGGGCGCCGTCAACCTGGTGCGCCCCGGCGAAGGCATGACCCTGGAAAGGACCGCCGCCGAAACTGCCCTTCCGGCCGCTCCACCGAGCGCTGCATCCTTCCTGGAACACGTCTTCCCCGCCAGCGTCATCGACGCCATGGCCAGGGGCGAAGTGCTGCAACTGGTGGTCTTCTCGCTGCTATTTGGCGCCGCCTGCGCGGCCGTCGGCGACAAGGCCAAGCCGGTGGTGGAATTCGCGCGGGCGCTGGCCGAGGTCATGTTCAAGTACACGGGCTACGTGCTGTGGCTGGCGCCGGCAGGCGTCTGCGCCGCCATCGCGGTGACGGTGGGAGGCCGCGGTGCGGGCGTGCTGGCCAGCCTGGGCAAGCTCGTATTGACCATGTATGCCGCACAGGCCGTTTTCCTGGTGCTGGTTCTGGGAGCGGTCATGCTGGTCGCGGGAATACCCGTGCGCGCGATTCTGGCGGGCGGCGCGCGAGCCGTTTCTGATCGCGTTCTCCACGGCTTCCAGCGAAGCGGCGTTGCCCCGCGCGCTGGAGAACATGCAGCGCTTCGGCGTGCCCCAGCACATCGTCTCCTTCGTGATCCCCGCGGGCTACAGCTTCAATCTGGACGGATCCACTCTGTACCTGTCGCTGGCTTCGGTTTTCGTGGCACAAGCCGCGGGGATCCACCTTTCCGTGGGCCAGCAGCTTCTCATGATGCTGACCCTGATGGTCACCAGCAAGGGCGTGGCCGGCGTGCCCCGGGCGTCCCTGGTGATTCTGGCGGGCACGCTGGCGCAATTCGGATTGCCGCTCGAAGGCGTGGCCGTGCTGCTGGGCGTGGACGCGCTGCTGGACATGGCACGCACCTCGGTGAACGTCGTCGGGCAATTGCCTGGCCACCGCCGTCGTCGCCCGTTGGGAAGGCGTGAAGCTCTCCGCCTAACCCGGTCCGGCGCTTGGTTTCACCGCAGGCGCGCGCTTCGCTACAATGGCTGTTCAAGGTATGTCAAGAACCTATCCCATCGTGTCTGCTCTGGTTTGTGGCCTGCTTCTGCTCGGTGCGTGCAGGAAGGCGCCTCCGGCGAATGTCGCCGCGACGGTCAATAACCGCGTCATCACTTACTCGGATCTCGATAAACAGTACGCCAAGCAGTTCGCCTCGGAAGAAACCAGCGCCAGCCCGGACCTGGTGGCCGTCCAGAAGCTGGAAGTGCTGCGCAGCCTCATCGACAACGAGATCATGCTGCAGCGCGCGGAAAAGCTCGGTTTGATGGCCGTCGACTCGGACGTGACCGCCAAGTTCAACGAGCTGAAGGCGCCCTACACGCAGGAAGAGTTTCAGAAGCAGCTCGCCACCCGCAAGTTGACGGTCGAGGAACTGCGGGCGCAGCTCCGGCGTGACCTGAGTGTCCAGAAGCTGTTCAACCGCGAGATTACTTCGCACATTAGCATTTCCGACAAAGATGTGGCGGACTTCTACAATCAGAACCGCGACAGCTTCAACCTGGCCGAGCCGCAGATCCATATGGCGCAGATGCTGGTTACTCCCCGTCCCGACCCCTCGACCCGGAACCTTAAGAGCGACAAGGCACAGAATGAAGAGCAGGCGAGGAAGAAGATCCAGATGCTGGAGGCTCGCCTGAAGAAGGGCGAAGACTTCGCCATGCTGGCGCAAAACTACTCCGAAGATCCCGACAGCGCGCCCAACGGCGGCGACCTCGGGTTCATTCCGGAGTCGGCGCTGGAGAAAGCCAACGTGGAGTTGCGCAAGATGGTGATGCAGCTCCAGCCGGGACAGACTTCGCCGGTCCTCCGGACCGCCGGAAGGTTATCGGATCCTGAAGGTCATTTCCAAGGAGCCGGCCGGACAGCGGGACCAGAACGATCCCCGCGTGCAGCAGACCATCCGCGAGACGCTGTTGAACCGCGAGGATACACTGTTCAAGGCGGCCTACTACGAGATTGCGCGCAACGAGTCGAAGGTCGTCAACCACTACGCGGCGAGCCTGGTGGAGAAGATGAGAGCCGCCAAGTAGCCGGCCGCGGGCGTTCTTGTAGGATGAAGGTCTCCCATGTTTCGCTTTGAAACCGCCGGAGAGTCACACGGCCAGTGCCTGGTCGCCACGCTGACGGGTTTGCCCGCGGGCGTCCCCGTTTCCATGGATGCGGTGAACCGCGAGCTGTGGCGCCGCCAGCAGGGTTTCGGGCGCGGCGGGCGCATGCAGCATCGAAACCGATGAGGTCGGGATCGTCGCCGGCGTCCGGCATTCGCAGACGATCGGCTCGCCGATTGCGCTGCTGATTCGCAACAAGGACTGGAGAACTGGACCGAGGCGCTGCCGGTAGAGGACTCCGAAGGCTCCGAGGGAAAGAAGAAGCCGGTCACGCGGCCGCGGCCGGGACACGCCGACCTGGCGGGCGCGATCAAGTACAACTTCCACGATGCGCGCTACATTCTGGAACGCGCCAGCGCCCGGGAGACGACCGCGCGCGTGGCAGCGGGCGCCCTCGCCAAGGCCTATCTCGGCGAGTTCGGCATCGAGATTTTGAGCCACGTGGTGGCGGTTGGGCCGGTGCGGCTGGCCCGGAGCGCGTCCTGGGAAGAGCTGCTGTCGCTGAGCGCGCGGCAGGAAGTTTTGCTCGGCTGCGTGGACGAGCCGACCGAGCAGCAAATGAAGGCCGTGGTCGACGAGGCGTACCGGACGGGCGACACGGTGGGCGGCGTTTTCGAGGTGGTGGCTCACAACGTGCCGCCCGGTCTCGGCTCGCATATCACCTGGGACTCCCGGCTGGACGGGCGGCTGGCGCAGGCCATTGTGTCCATTCAGGCGGTGAAGGGCGTCGAGATCGGCAGCGCGGCGGAAAGCTCCGCGGCCCTGGGCTCCGCGGTTCAGGACACGATTCATTACGACCCCGAAAACTGCCGCTTCACGCGGGGATCCAACCGCGCCGGGGGTGTTGAGGGCGGCATCAGCAACGGCGAGGACATTGTCGTCCGCGGCTTCCTGAAGCCGATTTCAACCCTGCGGCGCCCGCTTGGAGTCGGTGGACTTTGTGACCCGCGAGACGTCGCTGGCGGCCTACGAGCGCAGTGATGTCTGCGTTCTGCCCGCGGCGGGCGTCATCGGCGAGGCGATGGTGGCGCTGGTGCTGGCGCAGGCGATGATCGAGAAATTCGGCGGCGACTCGCTGGCCGAGGTCAAGCGGAATTTCGATGCCTACATTGCAGCAAGTGAGAAGCTTCTGATGATTTATCCGATCGTGAAATTTGGCAACCCCGTTCTGGAGCAGCCGGCGGAAACGATCCCGGAGTTCGACACGCCAGAGCTGCACAAGCTGATCGAGGACATGTTCGAGACCATGTACGCGGCCCGTGGCGTGGGGCTGGCCGCGCCGCAGATCGGCGATTTCCCGCCGCATCGCGGTGCATCGACATCTCCGGCGGCGAGGGACCCCCGCAGAAGCTCGTCCTCATCAACCCGGAGATCATCTCGAACGAGGGCAAGCAGGTCACCGAGGAAGGCTGCCTCAGTGTGCCCGGCTTTCGCGAGCCCGTCCGGCGCGGCGCCAAGGTCACCGTGCGCGCGCAGAACGTGAAGGGCGAGCCGTTCGAGATCACGGGCGAGGAACTGCTGGCGCGGGCGTTGCAGCACGAGATCGATCACCTGAACGGACGCCTCTATTTGAGCCGCCTCAGCCCGCTGAAGCGCGACTTGATTCGCCGCCGGATCCGCAGGCTGCAGAAGGCCGGCGAGTGGGACTGAAGAGGCTGGATCGAGGGCAGGAGTGATTCGCTGATGCGTCTGGTCTTCCTGGGTACGCCGGCCTTCGCGGTTCCCACGCTGGAGCGCCTCTGGAAGCCGGGCACGAAGTTGCCGCCGTCTACACGCAACCGGACCGGCCCAAGGGCCGTGGGCGCGAACTGGCGGCCTCTCCCGTCAAGCAAGCCGCGCTTGGCGCATGGGATCGCGGTCCGCCAACCGGAGCGCATCCGGCGGCCCGAGGTCGTCGCCGAGTTGGCCGCAGTGCGGCCGGATGCCATGGTGGTTGTGGGCTACGGGCAAATCATCCCGCAGATCGATCATCGACATCCCGCCGTTGGGGATCATCAATGTGCACGCCTCGCTGCTGCCGAAGTATCGCGGCGCGGCGCCGATTCAGTGGGCCATCGCGCGCGGGGAATCCGTAACCGGCGTCACCACGATGCGCATCGACGCGGGTCTGGATACCGGGGATATCCTGCTCGCGCGGGAGACTCAGATTGGCAGTGAGGAAACCGCCGGCGATCTGTCCGCGCGCCTCGCTCCCATGGGGGCGGATCTGCTTGTCGAAACGCTGGCCGGCCTGGCCGCCGGAACGATCCAGCCGGTGAAGCAGGATGACGCGCTCGCCAGCTCATGCTCCGATCCTGCGCAAAGAGGACGGTCTCATCGATTGGAACCTGACCGCCCGTGAGGTCTACAATAGAGTGCGCGGTTTTGGGCCATGGCCCGGCGCTTACACTTGGTTCAGGGGACAGAGATTGCATGTCTGGTGTGCGCGGCCCGCGGAGGCGGCGCCGCCATGCACGCCCGGATCGCTCGCGGTGCAAGGCCGGAAGTTGCTTGCCTGCTGCGGGAAGGGCGAAAGACTCGAGTTGCTGGAAGTTCAACTGGCGGACCGCAAACGGGTGGCGGCCGAGGCGTTTGTCAATGGCCAACGCGTCGAGCCGGGTGAGATACTTGGGGATATAACGACGTGAAACTGCCGCTTGGTTATCGATACTCCTCGATTTACGCGGGCATCAGGAAGGCGGAGAAGGACGACTTGGCCTTGATCCTCTCCGATCTGCCGGCCTCCACGGCGGCGATGTTCACGACCAATCGGATTCAGGCTGCCCCCGTGCAGCTTTCCAGGGAGCATCTTCGGGACTCGCGCGGCAAGGCCAGCGCAATCCTCGTCAACGCCGGGAACGCCAACTGCGCCACGCGCAACGGCATGAAAACGGCGGTTGCCTGCTGCAAGGCGGCGGCCCGGGCGGCTGGAGGTTCCGGTCGGGCAGGTACTGCCGGCTTCGACGGGCGTGATCGGCGTCGAGCTGGACCCCCATCGCATCATACGGGCCCTGCCCGAGCTGGTTTCGGGCTGGATGAGTCCCGCTTCTCGGATGTTTCGCACGCCATCATGACCACGGACACCATGCCCAAGATGGCCTTCGCGGAGCTGCCGCTGAATCACGATGTGATCCGGATTGCAGGCATGGCCAAGGGCTCCGGCATGATTCATCCCCGCATGGCGACCACGCTGTGCTTCGTCATGACCGACGCGGTGATCTCTCCGCCTCACCTTCGAAAGTCACTGGTCTCGGCCACGGAGCGCACCTTTCACCGCCTCACCGTCGATGGCGACACCTCGACCAACGACACGCTGGTTTTGATGGCGAACGGTCGGTGGGACTCGGCTCAACGAAAAGGAACTGCTGGTCTTCGAGGAGGTTCTGAGTTGGGTCTTGCAGGATCTGGCGGAGATGATCGCCCGTGACGGTGAAGGCGCCCGCAAGAAGATCACGATTCACGTCCGGGGCGCGTCCGACGGCGAGAAGGCCACCCAGATCGCCCGCGCCATCGCGAACTCGCCTCTGGTAAAGACGGCCATTGCCGGCGCGGATCCCAATTGGGGCCGCATCCTTTCGGCGGCGGGCGCGGCCGGCGTCAACTTCGATCCTGCCGCGGTAGACATCTTCCTGCAGGGGATGCTGGTTTGCCAGGGCGGCGTGGCCACGGACTTCTCCGAAAGGATTCTGAAGCATGAGCTGGATTCACCGGAGTGCGTCATCCGGTTCGTGATCCGCGGCCGCGGCAAAGGCGAGGCCTGCTTCTGGACCTGCGACCTCACCGAGGACTACATCCGCATCAACGCCAGCTACCGGACCTGAAGGCGCAGGTCAGGCGCCCGCGGCACGGCGGGAGACCAGGTAGGAATCCACACCCTGCATGGCCGGGACAGCGGGCCGGCTGGAGCTTGCCAGCACCGGATAGACGTGGTCGGTCTTCAGCCAGACATGCGGTTGTCGCGCCAGGCGAGTGCGCGTATAGCGGAGGATCGCGAGGGAAGTGGCGACCGCGTTCATCCAATTGGCCCAGACGACACGGAACGGCGTCCCCAAGGCGAAGGCCAGACCGTAGAGGCGGGCGGTGCAGCCCATCCTGACCAGAAGCCGGTGCGCCTGGCTCGCCAGCGCCAACACCAGCAGCAGGCGCGCCGCCGGGCTGAAGGTGACTTGCTGCTGCAACCCCCAGGCGTGGCCGGACAGGCTGCTGTACATCCAGGTGGCAAGACCATATAACCAGATGAGATTGCCGAACAGGCTGAGCGGATTGCCCAGCAGACCCTTGCGGTCGCGCCAGAACCAATAGGCCGCTGCCAGCCCGCCCCTCCATCCATGCCTCTCCCAACCCTGCAGCGAGATCCCCATCACCCAGCGTGTCCGCTGCTTCACCGCCTGCCGGAAACGTCTGCGGAAAATACTCGCGAGTCGCGACCGGCTGGCCTTCCAGGAACTGGATAGGCACGAAGATCTGCCGGAAGCCCAGACGATGACAGCCGGAGGCCGCAATCGTAATCTTCCGTCAGGCACGTAGGGTCGAAGACGCGGTTTCGACGCGGATTGCGCCAGTTTCTCCAGAGCGCGGCGGGTATATCCGGTGCCCACGCCGTTGGAGGGCAGGAAACCGCCCAGCAGCCGGCGGACGGGAACGTCCTTGGTCTGGAACTCGGCGAACTCGTCGCAATACACGCCGTGCGTGAGCCGGTGGCCGGGGTCGGCAGCGGCAACACGGGAATCTGGACCATATCGTATGTTCGCGAGTAGTCATTGATCCAGCGCAAGGATTGCGGATGGATCACGTCCTCGGCGTCGTGGGTGACGATCACTTCGAAGCCGATCCCGCAGGCCTCTTCGTGGGCCAGCATGCCCTGGAAGATCCAGTTCAGGCAGTCCGCCTTCGAGGTGGGGCCGTCATGCGGAACCACCGCCAGATGCACGTTCCCAAAGCGGGCCTCGGCCTCGCGGACCGCATCCAGCGTCGCGGCCGTCGTTGGGATAGACGCCCACGAAGAAGTCATAGTTCGCGTACCGGATCGCGGCGATGTTGTGCTCTCAGCATGGCGGCGATCACGGCGTGCTCCTGCCACAGCGGCACGAAAGATGGCGATGCGCTTCTCGGGGACCTCGCTCAGGGCGCTCCCTGACGGCGGCGTGGCTCGTCTCGCGACAGCGCCGGCAGAGCCAGCCCCAGGCCATCAACACGTCGAGCACCAAGTCGTCCAGTGCGCTGACTAGCGCGGCAACAGCCAGGGGAACCAGGCAGGCGGCCACAATGGCATCGAGGCTGGTCATCTAAGGACTAGTAGTGGCGTGAGCGCGCCAATAATCGCAGGCTAACTTTCGGCCATGCGGGAGAATGTGCACATGTGCCGCGCCGTGCGACTGCCGCGCTCTGTTCCTGGCGCTGATTTCGCCTGCTGCGCCGCCAGCCGGGACCTCCCAACGACTTCCGCTTCTCCATCGTGGGAGACCGCACGGGAGGCGCGGTTCCCGGGGTCTATGAGAGCGTCTTGCGAGATGTCAGCCGCCTCCACCCGGCTTTCGTGATCAATGTCGGCGACACGATCCAGGGCGGCGAGCGACGGAACAGTCGAAGCGGAGTGGGGGCCGATCCGCGGCTTGCTGCAGCGCTACAGGCAATTTCCTTTCTACTTCGCCGCCGGCAACCACGACATCCGGAGCGCCTTCTCGCGGCAGATCTTCGAGCGGAAACCGGCAGGCCTGCCATCTACAGCTTCGACTATCAGAACGCCCATTTCGTGGTGTTGGACAACAGCGGCGTCTTCGAACTCGGACTTGACCAGTTGCGTTCCTGGAAGAGGACCTCAAGCAGAACCGGCAACGCCAGCCTAAGTTTGTCTTCTTCCACCAGCCCTTTTGGCTGGTGTTCCTGAAGTTCCAGAGCGGCGAGTTTCCGCTGCACCGGATCGCGAAGGAATACGGAGCGGGCTTCGTCATTCAGCGGGCACGGCCACCAGTTCCTGCGGATGGAGCGGGATGGAATTACGTACATGGAAGTGGGCAGTTCTGGGGCCAGGTTCAAAGGATCGTTCAGCGCAGGGATTCTTCTACCAGCACATCTGGGCCGAGGTGAAAGGCACGGAGGTCCGCTTCACGGTGAAGGAACTCGGCGCTCCCTTCGGGAAAGGCCGCTCGTTCACGCCGCCGATGGGACGTAAACGGTCTGGCGGCGAAGTGAGCGCTGCTACTGCTTCTCCAGCCGCCGCAGGACTTCGAGCAGCACATCGCCCACGATCTGGAGGCTCCGCGCGCTGAGCTTGTCCATGGTGTCCTGCTCAGTGTGCCACCAGGAGTGGTCGGGGCCGTAACTGAAGTCGATCAGGTCCATGGCGGGCACGCCGATCCGCACGAAAGGCATGTGATCGTCTTCGATGTACAATCTGCTCGTTGGTGAAGTAGGCGCTGTAACCCAGGTCCGCGGCGGCCTGCCACACCAGCCGGCCGCACGGGCGCGAGGAATTCGATCTCCTGCGGGATCTCGAGGTCCTTGTCGCCGATCATGTCCACGTTGATCAGCGCCTTCAGACGCCTCGCGGTGCCGTCCGCGGCCCACTTGCCCGCCAGATGGCGGCTGCCGTAGATGCCGTCGGTCGAGGACCATTCGCCGAAGGCCTCCTCACCGTCAAACCAAACCAGGTACACATCATTCTTTCTGGGTTTGCCGGCGAGCGCCCGCGCCATCTCCAGCAGGAAGCCCGTCGAAGCGCCTCCGTCGTTGGCGCCGACAAAGCGGAATCCGCGAAAGAGCTTGGTGTCGTAGTGCCCGGTGAAGGCGACGGCGCGGCCGGACTTGCCCGGGAACCGGGCGATGATGTTCTTCATGGCCACCGGCCCCGCGGGGCGTGCGGGCGGTGAATGCGTCCTCGGTCACCTCGCAACGGTACTGCTTGAGCTGGGCGACCAGGTAGCTCTGCAGCTTCTTGATGGCCGCCGAGCCGGGCGGCCGCGGCCCGAACGAAACGGCCTGGCCGGTGAATTTCAGGGCCGATGCGCCGCTGAAATCGCCGGCCAGCGCCAGCGACGCCCAAAAGATCAAAAGGATTTTCTTGCCGTGCATATATAGCCAAGTGTGAAATTGCGCTCGCGGTCCAGGAAGTCGAAGAGCGGCAGAATCAGCGCCGGAGGAGCCAGAAACAGCGCCGCCACCGGAACCAGCAGGGCGGGGAAGAACTGCAGCCCGTTCAGCAGCCGCCTCGAGAGCAGCCGGAAGAAGCCTCCCACGGGGTCGATCCGGATCTCGCTGGAAGCCCGGCTTCTTCCAGCAGGTGCTGGATGCCGTGCCGGGTGAAACGGAAGTAGTCGTGCGGCGCCTGGTGAACTTCCCACTCGTGCGGAACGACCAGCAACAGAGATCCCCCCGCGCTCGATGAGCCGCGCCCATCTCCTTCAGCGCGCGGCCCGGCTCGCGAACGTGCTCCAGCGTGACGATGTTGATGCAGGCGTCGAAGCTCGCCGCGGCGAAGGGCAGCGCCGTCAGGTCGGCGATGGCCTGCGAGCCGGCCGTAGTCCCAGGCTGCGTCGCCGACGGCCAGGTCCACCCCGGTGTAGCGCTGCCGGGCGAAGTAGTGCGCGTACTGACGCCTCGCCCGCGCCGGCGTCCAGCACGCGCGAGCCGGCCGGCAAGCCGGCGGCGAAGTCCGCGACGGCCCGCTCGATGGCGGCCTCGAAGTGGAGCACGTAGCGCCCCAGCGCGGTTCCGGCCAGCCATCGGGGAAACCTGGGCTTCACGTTTTCTTGCGCGCCTCCACCATTACCGTGGACCCCGCGCGGCAAGCGGCCTCGAGCAGCGTGAGCGGCGCCGAGGCCGCCACCAGGCAGAAGTACAGCAGGTCCTTGAGCAGCTTGGCCCGCGGGCCTTCCGCGAACGCCGCGCACACGGCGCGCCATGGGGTCCAGCCACGGCGCCAGGCTGGTCGCCAGGCCGGCCGGGTTGTCGCGCAGGGAGAAGTACTTGTAGCGCACGGCTTCGAATCCGCAGCGGTCCAGCAGAACCTCCAGATCGCTGGCGCGGAATGTCAGCAGGTGCCGAGGGACGTCCAGGCCGCTCCAGTTCTCGCCCAGCAGCAGGAACTGCCAGGAAGCCGCGTTGGGCACCTGGATCACCAGCCGGCCGTCGGGACGCAACAACTCGTGCGCCGCCTCCATGTAGGCGTGCGGCTCGTAGAGGTGCTCCAGGACGTGGAACATCGTGATGGCGGCGCAGCTTCCCGGGCAGCGAAGGGCGCGTGGGAGAGACTGGCGCAGACCGCCGGCACGCCTGTCGCCGCCAGGCCATGCTGGCGGCGTCCAGCGAGAAATCCAGGCCCGCCACCGGCACGCCGCTCTCGGCCAGCATGCTCAGGAACAGCCCGCCGCCGCAGCCCACGTCGAGAACCACCCCGGTCTCTCCCGGAGGCCTCGATGGCCCGCTTGACGAAACGGACGTGGTCCCGCAGCACGAACCGCCGATACGTTCCTCCAGCCGGTCGGCGCTGGACGCGCGGGGTTCGAACCAGTATTGTGGCGGGTAGTAGCCAGTGCAATTCCCGCGGCGTGGGGCTGTGGAAACAGCCGGATCAGGCGGCAGCGGCGGCATTCGACGATCTGGAACTCTTGTCGGTGGTCCGGTAGAGCCGGTCGGTGGCCTTGAACAGAAGGTGCGACTCCAGGAGCCGCAGGCAGGGCACGGCTCGACCGCGTCCTGGCCCGTCTAACGGCGCTCTCCGTCAGGCTGCTGTAATGGGATCCGTAGCGCAGGATCAACTCCCGTCACCTGACGCGGCGACAGTTTCCGGAATCTTCTCGACATCTGCGCCGCTTGCGCGAGCATCCTCGGCAGAAGCCGGAGCGCCTGCCATGTCCCCTTCAGCAAGGCCACGCGCCGCCCGGCCCTTCTCCACGCCATCCCGGGAACTTGCCGATCTCGCCCCTGCCCTCGCGCAGCGGCCAGCATCCCCGCGCAGAATCCTCGCCAGGTAATACGGCGCCGTTCAGCCATAGCAGGCTCCAGGGAAACAGCTTCACCGCCAGCAGTACCCGGTTCCGCTCGATCAGTTCCAGCCGGCGGCTGGAAGTGACCCCGAGCGTCGCGCCCCGATGGTGGCGCACCACCGCGATCCGGCGTGTACAGGCAGCCCCAGCCGGCAATCCGGGCCCGCAGGCCCAATTCCGCATCGTCGCCGTAGGCGAAGAAATCCTCGTCGAAGCCGCCGATCTGGTCCAGCATCTCCTTCCGATACATGGCGGCGCAACCGTCGGGCCAGAGGGTCTCCTCCACGCGGTCATACTGGCCCGCATCCACCTCCCCGGAGCCGCGCCCGCGATTCTGGCCGTCCGGATAGATCAAGTGTCCGGCTTTGTCGATCCGGCCGCGGGTCTTCGTACACCAATACCTTGGAGGCGGCCATTCCCAACTTCCGGCCGCCCTTCGAAGCAGCGCCGCAGCGCCGCCAGCCAGCCTGGCTCGGCTTCAGCGTCGTTGTTGAGCAGGGCCACGAACTGGGCCTCCTGGCCGCAAAACCCTGGTTGTTAGCCGCGCAGAAACCGCGGTTGACCTGGTTCCGGATCAAGCGCAGCCCGCAGGCGCCCCGCGGCCGCGAACTCACGCTCAACCATCTCCGGGGAGCCGTCCTCGGAGCCGTTGTCGACCACGATCACCTCGAAGCCGGCGCCCTGCTGCCGCGCCAGCGACTCCAGACAGCGGCGCAGCAGCTCGCGGCGATTCCAGTTGACCACGATCACCGTGATCTCCGCACCGACTTGCCCGTTCAGGGAAGCGATCATGACAGGTCAGCGAACGGAGTCAGCAGCACGGCGACTGGCTTTTGCGGCTCTGAGCTTTTTTCGCTGGATCCTCGCGAGCATCAGGAGCTTCACGCCGGCGCCGCAGCTTCACGCGGCCATCCACCTTTCGCCAGAACTTGCGGAAGTAGCCGGCCGCCGAGACCAGCGCGAATACCAGCACGCCCCACATCCAAGCATGGCCCAACCGGCCAAGCCGGGGAAGCGCAGGCTCAGCAGAAGCAGGGCAATGGCGATCACCTGCGTCACCATCTTGGTCTTGCCCAGTTCGCTGGCTCTTGATGGTGTAGCCTTCCGCGGCGGCGATGCTGCGCAGTCCGGAGATCGGCGAACTCCCGGCCCACGATCAGGATCACCATCCAGGCGGGCACCAGCCGGACCTGCACCAGGGCGATCATCGCCGCTGAAATCAACAGCTTGTCCGCGATGGGATCGAGCAGCGTGCCGACCGTCGTGACCTGGCCCCAGCGCCGGGCCAGGTAGCCGTCGCAGCAGGTCGGTGGCGGCCGCCGCCAGGAAGATCGCCAGGGCCAGCAGGTCGTTGGCGACCGCGATCCCGACCACTCGAAGTGGAGGTGCTCCTGCACTACCACGGCCACCAGCAGCGGCACGAAGAAAATCCGCAGGATGGTGAGCAAGTTCGGGAAATTCATCCGGTCTCACCAACTATAAACCGCCCGCCCGCTCGGGACAAGCTGGACGGCGATTCGTTTCCGATTCCACTGGTTTAGATTTCGACTTCCGCCTCCCGTCGCTCGAACCAGCGATACAGCGTCGGCAAGATGACAAGGTCAGGAATGTCGATGTCAGCAATCCCCCCACAACAACAGTGGCGAGCGGCCGCTGGACTTCCGATCCGGGACCCGTGGCATACAGCATCGGAATCAGGCTGAAAATCGCTATCGAGGCCGTCATCAGCACGGGCCGCAACCTGTCCTCGCTTCCTTTCGACGACCGCCTCCTCGACAGAAGCGCCTTCCTCCCGGAGCTGGGCTATGCGCGAGACAAGCACGACGCCGTTGAGAACAGCGACTCCGAAGAGAACGACGAATCCCACGGAGGCAGGGACGGAAAGGTAGAGCCCCGAAAGATAGAGCGCAAACACGCCGCCGATGAGAGCGAAGGGCAGATTGAAAATGACCAGCATCGCCAGGCGCATCGACCTGAACGTCACGAACAGCAGCAGCAGAATCAGGCCGACGGCAATCGGGGCGATGATCATCAGCCTGGCCATCGCGCGCTGCTGGTTTTCAAACTGCCCTCCCCACGTGGTGAAATAACCCGGCGGCAGGTTCGACTTTCCTTCGGATCACTTCTCGCGCTTCGGCGACATAACTGCCGATGTCCCTGTCGTGGATGTTGATCTCGATGCCGATGCGGCGCAGTCCATTTTCCCGGCTCACCTGCACCGGACCCTGGACGACCTCAATATGCGCAAGCTGGCTCAGCGGCATGTTATATCCATCCCGCGTCGGAACCAGCGTGTTGCCGATCGTCTCCACCGAGCTGCGGTACTCAGCCGGGTATCGGACGGCAACGTCGAACGCGCGATTCTCCTCATAGAACTTCGTCGCCGCCTTCCCGCCAACGGATATCTCGATGATGCGCAGCACGTCGCTCACATTCACGCCATGGCGCGCGATCTTGGTCCGGTCGATGTTGATGGTAAGGTACGGCTGCCCGCCGACCCGTTCCACCACCAGGTCCGCCGTGCCCCGGATCTTGCGGAGCGCGGCGCCAATCTCCTCGGCCTTTCGACCCAGGACCTCCATATCATCGCCGAACAGCTTCACGATCAGCTGGGCGCGCGTTCCGGCCACAAGCTCGTCGATGCGGCATTGAATGGGCTGGCTGAAGCTGAACGCAATCCCGGGAATCGTGGAGATCGCATCTCTCATCTTCTCGGTCATTTCGTCCCGATCCGCCGCCGTTTTCCACTCCGATCGCGGCATGAAGAATCCCGGTAAATCCGGTCTTGTCGACGCCCCTCGCCTCGAGCGCGATGCCCGTCTGTCCCGTCCGCGAAATGACGGTTGTCAGTTCCGGGAACTGCTTCAGCTTCTTCTCGACGAGATTCGTGATATCGAGCGCCTTGTCCAGGGAAATTCCGGGCAAGAGCTGCACGTCCATATCGAACGCGCCTTCATCCATGATCGGAATGAATTCCGTTCCGAGCCGCGGCACGACAAACAGCGCCGCAATCAAGCGCCACGCAGGCGCCGGAAATACCAGGAATCGCTTCTTCATGGCCCAGGCGAGAAGCGGCCGGTAGACCGCCCTGGCCGCCGCGCATGACGATGCTCTCCTTTTCCGGGCCCGGGCCGCAGCACCAGCGCGCACAGCACCGGGATGACGAAGATCGACAGCACCAGCGACGAAAGCAGCGCAATGGCAACCGTCAGCGCCAGCGGACCGAACATTTTCCCTTCCAGCCCTTCCAGGGAGAGAATGGGAAGAAATGTCGTCGCGATGATCAACTCGCCGAAAATGCTGGGTTTGCGGACCTCGAGCACCGCCTTCAGCACCGTCGAGAGTTTGTGTTCGGAGCTCCCCTTCTCGCTCAGGTGCCGCTGCACATTCTCGACCTGGATAATGGTGGCGTCGATGATCATCCCGATCGAGATCGCCAATCCGCCCAGTGACATGAGGTTGGCATCCAGCCCGACGTTCTTCATCACGATGAATGTCAGAAAAAGCGAAAGAGGCAGCGCGAGGATAACGACAGCCGCGCCGCGCAGACTCCGCAGCATGAAGTAGAGAACAATCACGACCAGGATCGATCCCTCCAACAGCGCCCTGGTAACGGTTCCCACGCTGCTCGAGACGATATCGGAACGGTCATAGTAAGGGACGATCTTGATTCCGGAGGGGAGGATGTTGTTTTCGTTGATCTCCTGCACCTTTCTCTTTACCGTTCGACCACGGCGCGGCCGTTTTCCCCGCGCAGCATCATCACGATGCCGCCGACGGCTTCTCCTTCTCCGTTCATGAGCGCGGCGCCCTGCCGGACGGCCTCGCCGACCTGCACGTCGGCAACGTCGCGGACGAAAACGGGCGTGCCGGCGCGCGCGGTCAGGACGATGTTCCTGAGATCATCTTCCGACTTCAGCAGCCCGACGCCGCGCACGATGTACTGCTCGTCGAAGCGGTCCAGAACGTTGCCGCCGACGTTTTCGTTGTTCTTCTCGATCGCGCGATAGACATCGTCGAGCGTCAGATTGTAGGCGACCAGTTTCGCGGGATTGACCATGACCTGGTACTGCTTGAAATATCCGCCGAAGGAATTGATCTCGTTGACGCCGGCCACGCTCTTCAGCAGCGGCGTCACCACCCACTCCTGAAGCGTGCGCAGGTCGGTCAGGTACTCGTTTCTTTGCGTCCGGATCTGCCGGGCATTGGCGGTCCCTGCAGCGTGTACTGGTAGATCTCGCCCATCGCCGTTGCGATCGGTCCCATGCTCACCGTGACGGATTCGGGCACGTTGGCCGTTGGCCTCCTCCAGCCGCTGGAAAACCAGCTGGCGCGCAAAGTAGATGTCGACATTGTCCTTGAAGACAATCGTGACCACGGAGAGGCCGAACTTTGTGATGGACCGCATCTGGACGACGTCGGGCAGCCCCCTCATGGCGTTTTCGATCGGGTATGTGACAAACCGCTCGATCTCCAGGGCCGAAAGTCCCGGCGCCGTGCTGAGAATTTCGACTTGCACGTTCGTCACATCGGGAAATGCATCGATGGGGAGGTTCAGGTAGGAATACACGCCGAAGGCAATCAGGACCAATACGCCAAGAAGCACGAAACTCCTGTATTTCAGTGTCTGCGCGATAATCGTTCTCAAGCATCTGTATCCTCGCTTCAATCTCGGTAAGCCCATCTCTATTCCTCGCCGATGAGATGCCTGAGAAATGCGGTCTTCACAACGAAGCTTCCCTGGCTTACCACCGGCTCTCCCTGCTTGAGCCCGGACCGTATCTCGGTATATCCCTGGCTCTCGATGCCTGTTTGAACCTCGCGCTTTTGGAACTCGGCTTCGGAATTCCGCACAAAGACAACCGGCCGGCCGTCGATCTGCTGTATGGACGAACTCGGCACCGCCAGGACGGGGCTCGTCTGCTCCGACAGGGATCTCGACGGTCGCGAACATTTCCAGCTTGAGCAAGCCGCTCTCGTTTCCGACCAGGCAGCGCACTTTTGCGGTCCGCGTCTTCGGGTCGATAACGTCAGCCACATAGGTGATTCTTCCCTGCGAACGTCTTCCCGCGGATAGGACGCCACTCGCACCCGAACTGCCTGGCCGGTTCGAATTCGAGAGAGGTCCTTCTCATACACATCCGCCAGAACCCAAAGGGATGACATGTCGGTGATCGCGAGCAACTCCGTTCCCTGCTCCACGACCTCGCTTCCAACGGCGTGGTAGACTCGTGACGACGCCGGAAAAAGGCGCTTTCAATATGCTGTGAGACACGGTATGGCCGGAAGCCGCCTGCTCTGACGGCAAGCTTGGCCAGATCCCCGTCCGTCCATCCGAAACGGCGAATCTGCTCCGCGATCTTGGACACGGTCGCCCGGGCGCCGGCGACTTTCGCCTCGGCATCCTTGACTTCGGCCTCGCGAAGATCGTGCGTGGTTTGGGCAACTGCGCCCACCTGCAACATCTCCCGGCTCCGTTCCAGTATCTTTGTCTTGACTTCGAGATCGGTGAGGCTTCGCTGCAGTTCGGCCTGGGCGCTCAGATACTCGCCGATGGCGAGCCCCAGCTCGATGTTGTCGTATTCAACCAAGCGGTCGCCGGCGGAAACGCGGTCGCCCAATCTCGCATAGATCTTCTCGATGAGCCCGCGCGCCAGGGTCCGGATGTGAGCGACACGGGCCGGATCCTCGCTGACGACGCCGGTCGCCGAAAGCGATCCCTGCAAGCTGCGCACGGCCGCCGGTTCGACGGCTATGCCGACTTCCTTCTGGGACTCAGGGCTGATCTGCACGACATCAGAGGGAGCTTCCGCGTCGGCAGGCTTGTCCGATTCGGCAGCGGCTGCATTCGAGGGATGCGGCGAAGGAGTCGTTCCGCCAAATCTGGAATAGAGGAAGGCGCCGAGGACAATGCCCACACCCAGAGCCAGAGCGATGAGCAACCGGGCGATTCCTGAAATGCGGATGAAAGGTTGGTTTCGTTTCGTGGTTCGTTTCCATTATTCGACTCCTGATCCTATGGCACTTGCCAGTTCGTACAAGCTGATGCGCTCGTCGAAGAGGGCCTGATTGTAAATGCGCAGGGCGTCTCGATAGGTCCTTTGAGCGTCCAGATAATCGATGAGGGTGGCGCCGCCGAGATTATAGGATGCGAGAGTGACCCTGCTGGCTTCCTCGGCTTTCCTCAGGTGCTGGGTCCTGATGTACTCAACCCTCTGCCGGTTGATTTCCACGGCGTTGTAAGCCTGCTGAACCTCCAGTTGAATCTGCTTTTGAAGGGCAGCCTCCAGGTTGGCAGACCGCTTCTGCTCGGCATCGGCCCGGAGAATTCCGCCCTCGTTGCGATTGAAGATCTTCAATGGAACCGTGACGCCGAGAACGAAACTGTTGTCGATAGCGTTCCTCTTATAGCCTCCGCCAACCGTCACATTTGGGGATCGTATCGCGCGCTGCAGTCTCGTTTCCGTGTCGGCCCGAGCTTTCTGCCTGGAGCGCCGAGGCTATGTCCGGTCTCTTCTGCAAGGCGATTCGGAACAGTTCATCCAGAGGGGCTCGCGGAGGCAGCCCTGCTTCCGGAATCTGATCGGTGACCGGCAGCGCGCCGACCACGTCCACGTCCTGCGAAAGGTCGGGCGCATTCAGCAATGCCAACAAGGAGCTTCTTGAATTGCGCAACATGAGGTCGGCCTGAAAAACGTCGTCCTGGAACCGGAGCTTCTCCACTTCAATGCGGTTCAGATCCAGGGCCGATATGTCGCCTTGCTTGAGACGCACCCGATTGAGCTCGATCATTCGTTCAGCCTGCTCCAGTATCGAGCGCGACGCTTCCAGGTTGGACTTTGCCAGAACCATGCGGGAAAAGGCGCGCTTGACCTCCAGTTCGATTCGGCGGACCTGGTCCTGGTAAGCCAGCTTCTGCGCCTCCACGGCCTGCTGCGCCGCTTGCGGTGCGCAACTGCCGGCGCCCGCCCCTTTCGATTTCATAGTCAAATCGGAGGGTGATCTCCTGAGTGCCGAAAAACGGTCCCGGATTGGCGCGGATCGGGAAGATCTTCCTCCTCGAGGCTTACGGCGGGATTCAGCCGCTGGCTTGCGGCCACCGAATCCCCTTCGAGCGCCTCAATCTCGTTCCTCGCCGCTGCCAGCGATGGATTGCGGGCGACGGCCAGGCGAATAGCCTCCTCCAGAGTCAACCGGGACGGAATAGCGGAATCCTGCGCCTGCAGGCGAGAACAACCCAGAACGGCGCAGAAACCGAGTACGAGTCCAGATACAAAATTCCCCACTTTTCACCTCTTGCATTTGAGAAATGACAACGAGCCTGGGCTTCAGGAGGGGAAAACTAGCACCGTAACGGGACGGAGCAGGATTCGAAGGCGATTGAGAATCCGCAGTGCTCAGGATCGAAGGTGAGGGGTGAAGACGTGCCCGGAAGGAAGTCTAGTTGCGATAATGCCAAGCCCGGCAGCGACTCCAAATCCACCGTTCTCGGCGCCCTTTCGGCCCGGTTGTCCCAGAGCAGCGGAATGTCCGTGCAGCTTCCGCACAGAGACGAGGAGAGCAGCAACGGACCGTGCTGCACTGGGGTGCGGACGGGACGCGCCACGCCACAGCAAGACGCGTATGGGCTCTCCATCGCGGAGTGGCCCGCGGATGAAAAGCACAACACGGGCACACCGGTTCCGATGGCGATCAGCAGAATCACCGAAACGAGCATGCGGAGTCCGCCCGCGGCCACACAAATCACTCGCCAATTATATCAGGCGTCCACAAGGTACCCGGCCAGCCGCCGTTTCAGAGACTCGGGAACCTCCGCCTCCACCTCGCACTGTTCCCCGGCATAGGTGACGGAGCGCACGCGTCCCCATTCGTGCAGAAGGTGAAGACCGGCGCCTTCGCCCGCGGGGAAGCGGAATCTGGCGCTGGAGACCGCGTCGCCCGGCACGGCGTCGTCAACGGCGGCCATCAGGCGGTCCAGGCCCTCTCCCGTGTGCGCGGACACCGCTACCACGCGCTCCTGGCCCGGGCAAATCCGGCTTTGGAGCACCTCCAGGTCCAGGTTCCTCTCCCGGCACAAGTCGGCTTTGTTCAGCACCAGCAATTGGGGCGTCTTTTCACAACCCAGTTCCGCCAGCACTTTCTGGACATGCGCCGCCTCGTGGGCCGCGTGTGGCGAGGAGGCGTCCACCACATGAATCAACAGAGCCGCTTCGGTCACTTCTTCAAGGGTGGCGCGAAAGGCCTGGATCAGGGTTGTCGGAAGATTCCGAATGAAACCCACGGTGTCGCTCAGCAGCACGCGCCGGTTACTGGGCAGGCTGACGGCCCGGATGGTCGGATCCAGTGTCGCGAACAGCCGCGCGTCGGCCAACACGCTCGCGCCGGTCATCCGGTTGAATAGGGTGGACTTGCCGGCATTGGTGTAGCCCGCCAGCACGGCCGTGGCCAGCGGCACATCCTCGCGTTGCTTGCGCTGTACGGCGCGGTGTCCCCGTACGCGCTCCAGTTCTTCTTTGAGCTTGCGCGTCCGGCGGAAGATCCGGCGTCTGTCCGTCTCCAACTGGGTCTCGCCGGGCCCCCTGGTACCGATCCCGCCTCCCAGTCTTGACATTTCGACGCCGTGGCCCGAGAGGCGCGGGAGAAGGTAATTCAGTTGCGCTAACTCGACCTGAAGCTGTCCTTCCCGGGTCCGTGCGCGCCGGGCAAAGATGTCCAGGATGAGTTGCGTACGGTCGAGCACCCTGCAACCTAGTTCCTTCTCCAGGTTTCTTTGCTGGGTGGGAGTCAGTTCCTGGTCGAAAAGGACGACGTCAGCTTCCAGCCCATCCACCAGTTGCCGCAGTTCCCGCACTTTACCCGCGCCGATGAGAGTGGCCGCTTCCGGAGACGTCCGTGACTGGATGACCTGGTCGACGACGCTGGCTCCGGCGCTGCGCGCCAAGAGCCTGCAGTTCAGCCAGGGAATCTTCGGGAGTCGATCGGGGTTGATCCGGCTGAGGCTCTGCGCCGGCGGCCCTGCGGCGCTTGAGGTCCAGCCCGACAAGTATGGCGCGTTCCTGCAAGTTCCTCGCCGGAAAGTACCGCTACTCTTCCGAAGGTTCGGAAGGCAGCACTCCGTGTCCCGGGTGCGTCGCGGCGGAGGATGCGCCGGCTTGCGAGTGAGAAGCCGCGGCGAACGTGTGAGATGGCTTGGACACGACAACAGTGGATATCGCGTGTTTGAAAATGAGCTGCTCCTGGTTGTTACTTTCCAGCACGACGGAGTATTTGTCAAAACTCCTGATCCGGCCTGAGAGCTTTACGCCGCTCATCAAATAGATCGTCAGGAACGTCTTATCCTTGCGCGCGTTATTGAGAAACGCTTCCTGTATGTTCTGCGCCAGCTTTTCCATCCCGCTACCCTTTTCTGTCGATCCCGCGGCCAGTGGTTGTCCGACCATTCTAGGATTCTAACACCAAATGGCCGCGATCAAGCCCGGAATCCTCTCCCCCACACCTGATATCCTGCTGAAATGGCCAGTCCGCAGCGCGCCGGGAAGCGCATCGCCATCCTCAGCATGTTCATCTGCGCCTTTCTGGCGATCATCAAGATCCTGGTGGGCTTGGTGGCTGGCTCGACTTCGGTGGTGGCTGACGGCGTGGAGTCGGCCAGCGACGCCATCGCCTCCAGCGTCGTACTGTTCGGATTGTTCGCCGCCGCCCGGCCGCCCGATGCCAATCATCCCTATGGGCACGGCCGCCTGGAAACCTTGACTGGCGGAGTGGTCGGGCTGATGCTGGCCGGCACGGGCATCGTCATCTGTGTTCGCTCCCTGGCTCACCTGTCGGATCTCCACGCGCCCCCCGCGGCCTATGCGATCTGGCCGCTGCTCGTGTCCATCGCCTTCAAGGGCGCTCTTTCTCCCGTTAAGCTGCATTATGGACGCAAGGTGCGCAGCTCCGCCCTGGTAGCGGACGCCTGGAACGACCTTGTGGACGTCCTGTCCGGGCTGACTGCGCTGCTGGCCGTGGGATTGACCCTCTACGATCCCGGCAGGTTCCTCGCCGCCGACCACTATGGCGGATTTGGCGTCGGCTTGATCGTTGTCTTCCTCGGGCTGCGAGTGATCTGGGACACGGCCATGCGGCTCATGGACACCATGCCGGACGCCGCCATGGTGTCCGACATTCGCCGGGTCGCTCTGAGCGTCCCCGGCGTCATGGGCGTCGAGAAGTGTTTCGCGCGGAACACCGGCTACCAGCACCACGTGGACCTGCACCTGGAAGTGGATCCGGCCATGACGGTCCAGGCTTCCCACGACCTTGCCACGCTGGTGCGGGTGAGGATCATCCACGAGCTGGACTGGGTCGCCGACGTACTGGTGCACGTTGAACCTTACCCGCCGCTGCTGGAATCCAAGCAAGAGGGGGCCCATGGAAAACAAGGAAATCGCCCGCCTTCTGGCTGAAACAGCGGACCTGATGGAGATCGCCGGCGGAGGACCCCTTCCGCATCCGGAGCTACCGCAACGGAGCCTCCGCCATCGAGAGCCATCCCGAGCGCATCGCGGACATCCTCAAGGACCCCGAGCGCAGCGTCACCGAGATCCCCGGCATCGGCAAGGGTCTCGCCGCCGTTCTGGGCGAGATCGCCGCCAGCGCGGTTCCTTCGAGCGGCGCGACCAATTGCTGGAGAAGTACCCGCCCACGGCCTTCGAGTTTCTGAAGATTCAGGGGCTCGGCCCCAAGAGCATCGCGCTGATCTGGGAGCACTACCGGGTCAGCACCATCGACGACCTGGAGCGCCTGTGCCTGGAGCAGAAGCTGCGCGAGCTGCCGCGCATGGGCGCCAAGCTGGAGGAGAAGGTCCTGCGCTCGATCGCGCACTACCGCAAGAGCGCCGGCCGCTTCCTGCTGAGCTTCGCCGATGAGGCCGCCGGCGAACTTGTCGAGTATCTGGCCGCGGGGCCGGGCATTGACCGCGTGACGCCGGCGGGCAGCCTGCGGCGCGGCAAGGAGACGGTCGGCGACCTGGACCTGCTGGTCACCGGGCCCCAGGCGCCGCGGCGCGCTGGACCGCTTCGTGTCTCACCCCAAGGTGACCGAAGTGCTGGGGAAGGGCGCCAACAAGGCCAGCGCCAAGGTGGGGGTCGAAGGTCTGCAGGTGGACGTGCGCGCCCTGCCCGCGGAGAGCTTCGGCGCCGCCCTGCAGTACTTCACCGGCAGCAAAGAGCACAACGTCGCGCTGCGGACGCGCTGCGGTGAAGATGGGGCTGAAGCTCAGCGAGTACGGCCTGTTCCGCGCCGCGGATGAGACCCGCATCGCCGGCGAAACCGAGGAGGATGTCTACGAGGCGCTCGGCCTGGCCTGGATTCCTCCGGAGCTGCGCGAGAACTGGGGCGAGATCGAAGCCGCCGCCGAGGGCCGTCTCCCGCACCTGGTGGAACTGGCGCACATCCGCGGCGACCTGCACATGCACACCACCGAGAGCGACGGCCGCGCCACGCTGGAAGAAATGGCCGCGGCCGCCAAGAGCGCTGGGCTACGAGTACATCGCCATCACCGACCACTCCAAGGCGCTGGCCATGGCCAACGGCCTCGATGAGAAGCGCGTCATGGCGTTCGCCGAGCGCGTGCGGCGCATCGACCAGGACGGGCTGGGCATCCGCGTCTTCAGCGGCATCGAGTGCGACATCCGCAAGGACGGCTCGATGGATCTGGCCGATGACGCGCTGGCCGCGCTGGATCTGGTGGTCGGCAGCGTACACAGCTATATGAACCTGGAGCCCGCCGCGATGACCGACCGGCTGCTGCGCGCGCTCGAATGCCCCCATCTCCGCGTGCTGGGGCACCCCACGGGCCGCCTGCTGCTGCAGCGCGACAGCTTCCCCTTCGATTTCGAGCGCGTGGCCGCGCGAAGCCGCCCGGCGCGGCGTCTGTCTCGAGATCAACGCCAGCCCCGAGCGGCTGGACCTGGACGCCACCGCTGCTGCGCGCGGCCAAGGAGCGAGGGCGCGAAGTTCATCATCTCCACCGACGCGCACCACCCCAAGCATCTTGCCGAACATGCGCTACGGGGTGCTGACGGCGCGCCGCGGCTGGCTGGAGGCCGCCGACGTGCTGAACACGCTTCCGCTGGATAAGTTTGTCAAGTCCCTGCGGCGCGGTGCTATCATGAAGTAAGTGGCACGGGGGACGGGATTTTTAGGCCCCACTGGTAACAGCAGGAGTTCCATGAAATCAATCGCGCACGCTGTGATGGCATTGTGTGCTGGCGGTGTCATGCTTGCATCCACAGATTTCAAGATTCCCTTCGAAAAATACACGCTCAAGAACGGCATGCGGGTGATCTACTCGCCCGACAAGTCCGTGCCGGTGGTGAGCGTCTACGTAATCTACGGCGTCGGCGCCCGCTCGGAAGAAAAGGGCCGCACCGGCTTCGCGCACCTGTTCGAGCACATGATGTTTCAGGGCTCGGCCAATGCGCCCAAGGGCCAGCACTTCAAGCTGGTCGAGTCCAACGGCGGGACCTTGAACGGTTCCACGCACCCGGACTTCACCGACTACTTCGAAGTGCTCCCCTCCAACAAGCTCGCCGTCGGATTGTGGCTCGAAGCCGATCGCATGCGCTCCCTGGCGATCAATGAGGCCAACCTCACCAACCAGAAGGAGGCGGTCAAGCAGGAGCGGCGGCTGTCATTCGACAACCAACCCTACGCCACCGCCATCGTGGACTTCTGGCCCCAGATCTCCTTCCAGAACTGGCAGAACTCGCATTCGCTGATCGGCTCCTTCGAGGATCTCAACGCGGCCTCGGTCGCCGATGTGGCCAACTTCTTTAAGACCTTCTACGCGCCGAACAACGCCGTGCTGGTGCTCTCCGGCGATTTGGATGTCCCCGCGGCGAAGAAGCTGGTCGAGACCTACTTCGGCGACATTCCGGCGCAGCCGCAGCCCAAGCACCCGGACCTCGCCGAACCGGCGGCCGTCAAGCCGCGGGCCGAGGTCTTTCGCGATCCTTTGGCGCAGGTGCCGGCGGTGGTGATCGGCTACCCCGGGCCGCCGCGCAGGTCGCCCGACTACTACGCGCTCGGCATGCTGGATGTGATGCTGACCGGCGGCGAGAGCTCGCGCTTCCAGCAGAACCTGGTAAAGGGCAAACAGTCGGTGATCCAGTACGAGGCGAATCTGGGCTGGCCGTTCGCCAGCGCCGGCGACTACAAGGCCCCCGGCCATTACGCCATGTTCCTGCTGCACAACCCGATGTTCAAAGGCGCGGAGATCGTCGAGCAGGTGCAGGGCGAGATCGGGAAGATCCAGAAGGAAGGCGTGGACC
This sequence comes from Bryobacterales bacterium, assembly GCA_963744775.1. Taxonomy (GTDB): domain Bacteria; phylum Acidobacteriota; class Terriglobia; order Bryobacterales; family Bryobacteraceae; genus CAVUVG01. The sequence goes on along the minus strand of CAVUVG010000002.1, from coordinate 90,397 downwards.
TGAAGGAGCTGAACCGCGTGCGAACCTACCTGCGCGCCGGGACGATCGCCCAGCTTCAGAGCTCCATGCAGCGCGCCAGGTTGCTCGGCCAATACGAACTGCTCGACGGCAACCCCGATTTCGTCAACACGGAACTGGCGGCGTTTCTGGCCGCAACGCCCGAGCAGATTCAGGCGGCCGCCAAGAAATATTGCGTTCCGGAAAGACGGTTTGTCCTGGAGATTGTTCCCGCGCCCAAAACGGAGAAGCCGGAAAAATGAAAAGAGCGAAGCTCGTACTGATTGCATTGGTGGCCGCCATGACACTCTCCGCCCAGAATATCGACCGAACCAAACCGCCCGAGACCGCGCCGCTTCCGTCCTTCAAGCTGCCGCCTGTCTTCGAGACCGCGCTTCCGAACGGCCTGCGCATAGTCCTGGTCGAAGACCGCCGCTTCCCGCTGGTGACCCTGCGGCTGGGATTGGAGGCCGGCTCCAAGTTCGACCCGCAGGATCTGCCCGGCCTGTCCGAGGCGGTGAGCTCACTGCTGACCGAGGGCACAAAGACCCGCACGTCGCGGCAGATCGCCGAAGAGCTGGCCGAGCTCGGCGCTGCCCTCAGAGCTGCTTCCGGCCCGGACGGGCTGACCATTCAGGGGAACGCGCTGGCCGAAAACCTGCCGAAGCTGCTCGACCTGCTGGCCGATGTCACCCTGAACGCGGCGTTTCCCGGAAGACGAAGTGAAGCTCTACCAGACCAGGCGCACGCAAGAGCTGTTGCGCGAGCGTTCCGACGCCGCCTTCTGGGCCGACGAGACGATCATGGCCGTGGTCTACGGCTCGCATCCCTACGCCCGGATCAACCCCACGCCCGAATCGATCGCCAAGCTGAACCGCGACACGCTGATGCGGTTCCGCGACACGCACCTGGCTCCCAACAACGCCGTCCTGATCCTGCTCGGCGCCATTCCGCCCCGCGAGCAGACGCTCGCGTTGATCAAGGCCCGTCTCGGGCGCATGGGCAGAAGAAGGATCTGGCCGCCGCGCTCCCGCGCCCGAATTTCCCCGCGCCAAACGCACCATCACGCTGATGGACCGGCCCGGTTCGGTTCAGGCGGATATCCGTGTCGGACGGCTGGCGGTGGACCGCACCAGCAGCGATTACTTCCCGCTGCTGGTGGCCAACACCATCCTGGGCGGAGGCGCCAGTTCCCGGCTGTTCACGAACGTCCGTGAGAAGCAGGGCTTCGCCTACGACGCGCACAGCAGCTTCCAGCCGCGCAAGAACGCCGGCCTGTTCATGGCGGTGACCCAGGTGCGGAACGAAGTGCTCGAGCCGGCCTTGCAGGCTGTTCGAGCCGAGCTGGAAACGCTGGCCCAGCAACCGGTGCCCGCGGCGGAGCTTGCCGACGTCAAGAACTACCTGAGCGGCATCTTCGTCATGGGCCTGGAGACGCAGAGCGGGCTGGCCAACCAACTCGCCACGATGAAGCTCCTGGGGTTGCCTGACAACTACCTGGAGACCTACACGGCGAAGGTGCGCGCGGTGCAGCCCGCCGCGATCCAGTCCGCTGCCGCCAAGTACCTGGCCCCGCAAGAGGCCGGCATCGTGGTGGTGGGCGACGCTTCCCAAATCGGCAAGACGCTGGAGAAACTCGGCGAGGTCACCGCTCGCAAAGCTGAATGATGAAGCTGGTTTCCTCCCGCGAACGCTACCGCTGCGGCCTCTTCTGGGTGACCGAGGAGCGTGCCGTTGACCCGGACGGCTTCGAGATCCGCCGCTCGGTTGTTCAGCATCGCGGCTCGGCGGTGATGATGGCGGTGGACGACGAGGGCCGCGTTCTGCTGGTGCGGCAGTACCGGTTGCCGGCCCGCGCCATGCTGTGGGAGTTCCCGGCCGGGCAGTGTCGATCCGGGCGGAGAGCCCTCTGCAAACCGCGCGCCGCGAGCTGGAAGAAGAGACCGGCTATCGAGCCCGTAAGTGGAAGAAGCTTCTTTCTTATCTACGCCAGCCCCGGATTTGTCGCCGAGAAGATGAACGTCTATCTTGCCACCGGCCTCACCAAGGGCAAACCGAAGCCGATGGACGATGAGCGCATACGGTGCCGCTGGTTCACTGTGAGCGAACTGGATCGCATGATCCGCTCCGGCCGCATCTGCGACGGCAAAACCATCGCCGGCTTCCTCACCTGGCAACGGTAACTCGGGCACGCCGCCGGCGTGCCCCTACATAGCTATCTACCTTCTACTAAGTCCTTCAGTCTATTTGTCAAACCTATGCTGGATGCTACCCTTGAGTTACAAGCGACAAAGCGCAATCTAGGAGAGGAGAACGGACGATGAAAAATCTAATTTACTGGGTTTCATCCAGGAATTTCTGGCGCGACAAGCGAGGTCAGGACCTGATCGAGTACGCCTTGATGGTCGGGTTCGTGGCGGTAGCCGCCGGGGCGGTCATGCCCGGTGTGTCCACGAGCATTAGCACCATCTTCAGCAAGATTCAAAGTGTCCTGGTCGCCGGCGGAGGCTAGGCATTGCCTGCAACGGTACCGGCGGCCGAGTACTACGGGGCCGCCGGGGGTTGTTCCTTAAGCCTGCACCGGGCTCAGCCGGCCCGCAAGCTGTTCAAGATCGGGCAGATCCCCTTCCGCATCAAACTCCAGCTCGAACGGCTCCGAAACCACCTGCAGCATGGGATTCTTCCGGATTTCCGGTAACAGGTTTTCGCTCAAGCCCAGCGTGCCCAGGCTCAGGGTGTTCGCTATCCAGCCGATCCTGAGTTGTCCGATGTCGAACTTCCCCACGGTTGGCGCGATCTTCTCCAGGCAATCTCGATCGGACTTGTAGTGAACCGGGCGGCGCGCTCCCGCCGGAGTACATGAAGTCAAGGAATTGACGTAGGTCATCTCCCAGTCCACCCTTCCACCAGGCGCGTGGAGACGATGTCCGCCATCCCGATGCCCACGGCATTGCCGTGCGTCAGATCGGTCAGATCGCGCACGAAGATCCGTTGATCACCGGCACGTCGGGGATAGCAGTTGTAGTGCGCCCTCGATGCTGCGGTTGACCACCTTGGTGTCCATGCCCGTGCCGCTGATGTCCTTGCCCATCTCGTCCACGATGAGAAGGTCGAGAGGATCGACAGGGATGTGGCCCATCCACGACTTGGTCAGCGCCAGCAGTTCTTCCTCGCGCTGCTCCAACTCCTCCGCGTGAACGGCAGCCAGCATGGGCCGTGGCGTGATTGGCGTCCTCCAGAATCGCCAGCCCGCCGAGGATCTTTCCTGACTTGGCGACCTGCCGGTAAACGCTGCGGACCACCTGTTCCATCCCCAGTTTCAGGCTGAAGGCGTGGTATGTCTGGGCGCCGGTAAGCTTGCCGATGCCGATGGCGGACATCTTGCACAGACCGCTCTCGATCTTGCCCGTGAAGTCGGTGTGCCACTTCACGCGACCGACCAGCATCACGCCGTCGCTCTCGAAGGCCTGCCGGTCCATGAAGGTCTCGATGCCTTCCGGGGTGCGGCCCGTGGACACTACCTCCAGCGAGCTGACCACCGGGCAGCCCATCGCGGACTCGACGACGCCGTAGTTGGCCAGTACGGCGGCCTGGCCCTCGGCGGTGGCCGCTCCATGGCTCCCCATCGCCGGGAACACGAAGGGCTGACAGCCGTGCGCCTTCCAGTAGTCCGGCCATGGCCTGCAGGATCATCGCTAGATTGGCGATACCCCGGCTGCCGGCGCCGATGGCGATCCTGGCGCCGGGCTTGACCCGCGACGCAAAGTCCGCCTGTTCCATCTGTCTCCGGACTTCGCCCGGAATGTCAGCGATGCTGCGGTCAGGCAAGCTCTGCCTGACCATGTAAATGCGAGGGAATTTCACATTCCAGATTATATCAGCCGGCCGCGGATGTGCGCCTGCTCTACTGTGCGCCCCACTCCTTTTCCAGGAGCCTGGCGTACTCTCCGGAGGCGTACATCTCGAATTGAAATTCCGTCCGGCGAAGCCTGCGGAATCGTGCTGACTCGATCCAGTGCTGGTACAGGACGTCGGCGTAGCGATGATGCTGCCGCAGAAACTCATCGGTGAAAACGTCGCGTTCCGGTATGGCGGCAAACAACGCGTGAAGGCCCAGCGCCCGCCGGAAAATCGCCTGGTAGTCCACGACGCCCCAGCTTTGCAGCTTCTCCATGACCGTTCCCGGCGTGTCTTCCACCAGCAGCGCGGCGAAACTTCCCCGTCCAACGCCGCTGCCCTCAGTTCCTCGATCGCGGGCCACGACTTCCATGCACTGATCGAGCCACCGCGAGAGATCCTTGCCCAGGTAGAAAAGCATGCGCAGCTCACAGTAGCGGCACTCCACCAGCCGCCGGTCGAGCTCCACGGCCGTCACCTCGTCTCCCGCCACGAGCCCGTTCAGAACCAGGCTTACCCGGGCGCTCATGGTCAGCCTGTCTGGCGCGCTGGCGTCCGAGAAGGGATGCAGGATCAGCGGCGGAAGTGTTCGGGGTTCTTTCAACGCGGTGTGGCACCTTTCCGTCCTCACTTCTTATCGTCTGGAAACGGCGTAATTCTAGCGCGTGCCCCTCACTAACTTCGGCCGCCCGGGCGCGTCCAGCAGCCGCTCCGCCACCGAGCCGATGAAATCGACCAGATCTGGCGCTGGCGGGCGCTCGATCTTGTCCCAGGTGTCGGCGGGCGTGTGGTAGTCGGGGTGGAGTCCCGTGAAGAAGAACAAAAAGGGGATCTCCTTTGGGCATGAAGGAGTACTGGTCGCTCGATCCGTAGCCACCGGTGTCTGAAGTCTCGATCTTGAACCTGGCCTCCCGATTCAGGTCATCCAGAATCCCGGGAAGGTGGATCCGGTGTCCGGCGCCGCCGACAAACACCTCGTCCGTCGCGCAGCCTGCCGATCATGTCCAGGTTGATCATGGCGATGGCCTTCTTCAGCGGCATTCCCGGGTTCCCGAACGTAGTCATTGGAGCCGAGCAGCCCGATTCCTCGCCCGCGAAGCACAGGAACAGGATTCCGCGCCGCTGCCGTCGGCCGCCCGGCGAACCAGCGCGCCAGTTCGATGACCCCGGCCGTCCCCGAGGCGTTGTCGTCGGCGCCGGGGTGGACCCGTTCCTCGTGATCCACGGGCCATCGAGTACTGTTCGCCGAGCCCGACGTGGTCGTAATGCGCGCCGATGATCAGGTACTCGCCGGTCTGACCGCTTCAGGTACCCGGCCACGTTGTTGACCAGGCGCTGCTTCTGACGAACATCGGTGGAGAGGTCGCACCTGGAGCGAGCGGGGCAGCGCGAACGACTGAGGCCTAAGGTTGCCGTCGATCGCTCTGGCCGCCTCCGCCAGCGAGCGCCCGGCCAGGCGCAGCCACTGTTCAACTGTTTCGGCTTTCACCTGAACCAGCGGGATTCCCAGGCTGGCCGGGCCCACGGCTGCCGGCAACTCCGGGAGCTCATCCACGCCGGCGGGGTGGTTCGGCGTGTCGCTGACGAAGATGACCGCGCGGGCGCCGTGCAGCTTGGCATTAAAAGCCTTGGTTTCGAGCTGGGCGTGATTGGTCTAGACCCTGCCGCCGAAAATGCTCTTGTCGTCGAACTCCTGCGGTTCGTGCAGCAGAATCAAGACCAGCTTGCCCTTGACGTCGATGCGGCGTAGTCGTCGTAGCCGTACTCATGAGCCGTAATCCCATAACCGGCGAAGACGACTGTGCCCGATGCGCTGCCGCTGGAAGAGAAACTGAGCGGCTGGAACTCCTCGCCCGGCTTGAGGGTGATCGGGCCCGCTCCCGTGGCGTACTCGAACCGGTTGCCTGCTCCGGCGGTAGCGCTGACCGTTACCGGGAAGGGCCGGTCATACGTGTCATCGCCGAGCGGGCGAAGCCCGAACGCGCGAAACTGTCCCGCGATGAACTCCGCCGCCTTGTCCAGTTCGGGCGAGCCGGTGCCGCGCCCCTGCATTTCATCCGAGGAGAGAATCTTCACGTCCTCCAGGTACTGCCGCGGATCGATGCCGGTGGCGCCGTCAAGGCACAGCGCAACGCCCAGAGCCGTCAGCAGCCGAATGGAAAGGCGCAGGCGCACGCGTTGTCCGTTACTTCCCGAGCGGCGGGGACAACGTCACCTCGCAACAGGCCTGGTCGCCGGCGTTCTTGGCCGTCTTCTGGTACTCGATCTCGCTGCGGATGATCTTTTCCAGTTGCGGCCAGGCAGCTGAGACCAGGCGGCGGCCGTTGACGAACAGAGTAGGCGTCGCGTTTACCTGTAGGGCTTTGGCGTCGGCGATCGAGCTGTCCACTTCGGCCTCGGTGGCCTTGGTGTCGATGCACCGGCCGAGCTGCAGCGTGTCGATCTCCTTGCCTTGGGCAAAGTCCATCACCTTCGCCCGCAGGTTCTCAGGCGTTATTTGCGCCTGCTGCTCGAAGACCCAGTCGTGGTAGAGCCAGAAGGCCGCCGGGTTCTGCTGGAAGACGCAGCGGCCGGCGATGGCGGCTGGTTTGGCCCAGGGGTGAATCTGCTCCAGCGGAAACTCCTTCAGGTACAAGCGCACCTCTTTGGGGAAAGTGCTCAAAAGATTCTTCCGCAGCATGTTGGCTTCCTCGCGGCAATAAGGGCACTGGAAGTCGGTGAACAACACCAGCACAACCGGTGCTCCGGGGGTGCCGAGGCTGGGGCTCGAGGCCGTGTTCATCTTCGAAAGTTCATTACGGAAGGGATTGTCGGCGATGTCGTACACCGCGCCCTGGATGATCTTCTTTCCGTCAGGAGAAACGTAGAAGACCTGATCGACGCTGGCCGCTCCGGCCGAGGCCTGAACCGTCACTTCGCTGAGGCCCGGCGACGGCCGAGGGCTTTGGGCTGCCCGATCACCACCTTGACCTCGGGCCCCCACAGGAACAGGTGCCGGACATAGGCTTCCAGCGTTGTCTTGTCCAGAGCCGATACTGCCGGCTTAGCGCTCGAAGCCTTCTTCTGGCAGGCCAGGGGAGGGCACATCGCGCACGCCACAAGCGCCCAAAGCAGAACGCTGCGAATGAAGAGACACATGCTAACTATTCTACTGGTGGCGGGCTCAGAGCACCGGCCCCACCCGCCAGGGGACGAACTCCTTGTGCCCCAGCCGTTCGCTGGCCGTTCGCTCCCCGGAGGCGACGCGCATCACCGTGTCGAATATCTCGCGCCCCACTTCATCGATGGAGCGCCGGCCATCGGCCACCGCGCCCGCGTTGATGTCCATGTTCTCCCGCATGCGCTGGAAGATCGCGGTGTTGCTGGCGATCTTCACGACGGGGATGGTTGGAAAACCGATGGCGCTGCCGCGCCCGGTGGTGAACGCGATGAGGTTCACTCCGCCCGCCGCAAGCCCCGTCAGCGAAACCGGGTCGTAGCCCGGCGTGTTCATGAAAACCAGGCCGGATGAGCGAACCCGTTCGGCGTAATCGACGGCGTCCCGCAATGGAGAAGCGCCGCCTTTGGCCACCGCGCCGAGCGACTTCTCGACGATATTGGTGAGCCCGCCTTCCTTGTTTCCGTGGGCCGGATTGTCGTCCATCGTCCCGCCGAAAAGGCTCACGTATTTCTTGTATCCGTCGATGAAACCCAAAAGCCTTTCGGCCACCTCGCGACTGGCGGCTCTCTTCACCAGCAGGTGCTCGGCGCCGAAAATCTCCGGTGTCTCGGCCAGGACCGCCGTCCCGCCCGCGGCGGCCAGCAGATCGGAGCAGACGCCCAGGGCCGGGTTCGCCGTTATCCCAGAGAACGAGTCCGAGCCTCCGCAGTTGAGCCCCAGTACGATCTTGGAGGCAGGCGCCTCGACCCGCTGTTCGGCCGCCGCCTGCTCAATCAGCCGGGCCACCTGGCGGCCCGCCTCCTCCACCGTGGCGCTGGTTCCTCCGGATGACTGGAGGGTCAACCCGGCCAGGCGGCCGCGGCTCGCCTCTTCGCCTCCCAGGTAGTGGTCGATCTGGTTCAACTCGCAGCCCAGGCCGACAATGAGGGCCGCGAAGACATTGGGGTGATCCATCACGCCCGCGATGGTTCTGTGCAGCAGTTCCCCGTCGCGTCCGATGAGCCCGCCGCAGCCGTGGCCGTGCGGGAATGCCACCACGCCATCCACGTTGGGCGGCAACTGCCTGCCCTCGAAGCTGCGTGCGACCAGTTCCACCGTGTGAGCCGCGCAATTGCTCGCCGCGACGATGGCGATGTAGTTCCGGGTCCCCACGCTGCCATTAGCCCGCCGGTACCCCAGGAACATCGGACCGCTCGCGGGAGCGGAAAGCGCCGGCAGTTCGACGGCCGGAAACTGGTATTCCAGCGACGGCTCCTCGAACCTTAGATTGTGGGAATGGATGTGCTCGCCGGGCTGAATGGGCCGGCTGGCGCGGCCGATGGCCTCGCCGTAGCGCTTGACCACCTCCCCAGCCTCAATCGCGCGCAGCGCCAGCTTGTGGCCGGCCGGGATGGGATCGCGGAGAACCAGTTGCCGGCCCGCGACGTCCACTCTCTGGCCCTGCGCCAGCGGTGCTCGGGCGATCGCCACGTCGTCGTTCGGGTGGAGGAGAATGACGCAATTCTCCCTCCCCAGGATGTTTGTGATTTCCATGAAAGAAGCCTGCTATCTAAATAATACTGTTTCCGTGAGCTGCTCGCCGGTGTGCACGTGCAGCTTGTCGCCCACGGGATGAACCCACAGGCCTTCATCGACCGGGGGCACGGGTATCTGCGCGGGTCCTCCCACGACTACGAACTTCCTGGTTTCCACGCCCTCCAACAGCCTGCCGATGTGGATGTGCGGCTGGCACTGGGTTCGGAACTGGCCTCCGTTGACCGCCAGGCCCCACTCATCCTTCCACAGCTCCCTGGCTCTCCGGATGGCGTCGGTCCACAACTGGAGCCGCTCCTCCGGCGTCATGTCGGCCAGTGTGTACACCCCTTTGCGGACAGCGGCCGGCAGAGCCAGCCAGCGATTGACCTTCATGGGGTTGATGTCCCTGAGGAAGAAGACCGGCGGAGGGGCCGGGCGTGCCAGCGCTTCGCGGGTCAGGCTGCACTGCCGCGCGGCTAGGGACTCGGAATCGGCCGGATCGCAAACGCAGTCGGATACCGCCGCGAGCGCCAGCGGCGCCCATGCCAGCAGAATCAAAACACCCGGCACCCGCATTCCGGCCATTATACTTGATAGGTGCTTGCCGTCACACGCAGGTGGCTTCTGGTGCTGGCCGCGCTCTATTTCCTGTTCGTCTTCGGGCTGACCGATGCGGGCTTGATCGGGCCGGACGAGCCGCGCTATGCCTCCATCGGGCGCGAGATGGCCCGCTCGGGCGACTGGGTGACCCCCCACCTCTGGGGCCAGCCGTGGTTCGAGAAACCTCCCTTGCTCTACTGGATGATCGCCGCGGCGAATATGCTGGGTCTTGGGGAAGAACTCGCTCCGCGCCTGCCAGTGGTGCTGGCGAGCATCGTTTTCCTGCTCTTCTATTACTTCCTTCTACGAGCCGAGTTCGGCGCGCGTGCCGCATTGTTTGCGGCGGCCATGCTAGGGACTTCGGCGGCCTGGGTGGCATTCAGCCAGGTGGCTGTTACCGACCTGCCGATGACTGTGGCGTTCTCCTCTGCCATGCTGCTGGGACTGCGCTGGCTCTCTTCGGGCGACCGCCGCTGGCTTTTGGGCGTCGCGTTCCTGCTGGGCTTGGCCGTGCTGGCCAAGGGCCTGGTGCCGCTGGTGCTCTTTCTTCCGCTCCTGTGGGCCGGACGCCGGCGGCTGAAGGACTGGCTGTGGCCGCTGCCATGGGCCGTTTTCCTGGCCACGGTTACACCCTGGTACGTGCTCTGCTACTGGCGAAACGGTGACGCGTTTCTCCAGGAGTTCTTCTGGAGGCACCACTTCGCGCGTTTCACCAGTGGCGAAACGCTCCACCCGCAGCCCTTCTGGTTCTATGTGCCCGTCCTGCTGGCCGGCCTCTTTCCCTGGATCCCCCTGGCATTGCCCTTGTTCCGGAAGAGCCTTTATGCCGACCCGCGCCGCAGGTTCCTGCTGGTCTGGGCCGTGTTTGGCTTGGTCTTCTTTTCGGCGTCCGCCGGGAAGCTCCCTGGATACTTACTCCCCCTCTTTCCCGCTGTGACGGCGCTAGCCGCACTGGCCCTCGATGAAATAAAGAACGCGCGCTGGCTGTTGGTCGCCTGTTGCCTCCTGTTGCTCTTGATTCCCACGATCAGCGCCACGTTGCCGCGGCGCGCTCATGGAAGGCCTCAGCCGCAGCCGCGTAACCGGTTGGCACTGGGCCTTCGCGGTCGGCATTTGCCTGGCTGCCGTCGGTGTGAGTTGGCTGGAGAAAATCGGCAAGCGCCCGGCCGCCATGCACATCCTCTTGGCGCTGGTTGTCTTCAGCGTGGTCTACGTCAAGGTCAAGACCCTGCCGCTCCTCGACGATTTGGTCTCCGCGCGGCCAGTCTGGCAGAAGGTCTCCAAGGAATCGGCCGAAGTTTGCGTCGACAACATCGGTCGTAGCTGGAGGTACAGCCTGAACTATTATTCCGTGACGCCGCTCGCCGAGTGCAGCCAGTCTCCCCGCCCCATGCGGATCGTACAATTGCCCGATTCACCTCCGGCAGTAAAATAGGCATTCCGCGCTACACTACCACCATGACTCGCTGGTGGCGCGTGGTTGCTTTCGCTGGCAGGACTTGCGTGCACAGCGCAGCCACAGGAACAGCCCACCTTTCGCGCCACCACCAACCTGGTCGACTTTACGATCGTCGCCCTGGATGGAAATGGCAATCCCGTCACCGACCTGAAACCGGATGAGATTACGGTTTCCGACAGCGGGCAGAGCCGGGGTCTGGCTTTTTTCCGCTTCGAGGGCGGGGCGCAGAAGGCGGCAGTGCCGAAGACACTACCCGCCGGAAGCTTTACCAACCGCTCAGAATACACGCCAGGTCCGCCGCGCAACGTTGCCGCCATCGTGCTGGATACGCTGAACACTCCGGCGCAAGACCAGCTGTGGGTCCGCGCGCAGGTGATGCGTTACCTCCGCGTCCTGGCTCCGGAGACCCGCGTGGCCGTTTACAGCCTCGGTGAACAGATGGCGATCTTGCACGATTTCACCGAAGATACAGAATCCTTGCGGGAGAGGCTCGCCAGGAGCGGCCTCGGGTCGCAGGCGCAGGTCACCGCTGACATTGACCAGATTGTTCGGGACGCCGAGGCCTTGCTCGAGGCAATCCCTCCATCAAAGAGAGCCTTGACGGCGGAGGCCCTGGCCGCCAACCTTGACACCGAGATGCTCTACAACGCGCGCGTGCGCGAGCGGCGGGTCATGACTCAGCCTGGCGGCGCTCGAGGCGCTGGGCAACCATCTGGCGGGGATTCCCGGGCGCAAGAGCATGATCTGGATCAGCGGTGGCATCTCGATGCTGTCAATCACGACCGCCTTGGGCATCAAGTCCTACGAGCCTCTGGTTCGGGGGGCAGCCGAGCGCCTGGCGAACCAAGGCATCACCATGTACCTGGTGGACAAACGAGGCTTGTACGGGCGGCCCGGAACTTCCGCCGACACCGGCCGCGCGCCGAATAGTGAGATCTGGCGCCTGGGGGGTGGCCCCTTCCAGCGGCAGCAGGAAGCCGCTCGCAAGAGCGGCGATCCATTGCCCGCGATGATGTTGATGGCCGAAGTCACGGGCGGGCGCGTGGTGATGAACACCAACGACCTTTCACAGGGGATGAAGGCGGCGCTGGACGACCTGCGGGGTTCCTACTCCTTGGGCTTTTACACGCCGGGTGAGCCGGACGGCAAGTGGCACAAGCTGAACGTCAGAGTGAAACGGCGCGGAGTGAAGCTGGTGCACCGGCAGGGATATGTGTCGGAGACGCCCGCGGCGCAGCAGCCGGATTGGCCGGCCGAGCAGTGGAACGCAGCCATGTACAATCCGCTCGGCTCGACGGCTTTGCATCTGGACGCGCGATGTGAGCGAGCGCCGGGCGACGGCACATTGAGCGTGTCGCTGTCCATCCCGGCCGAGGATCTGCACTTTCGCAAATTGGGCGATCAATTGGTGGCGGACCTCGAAATAGGGATCGGGGAGAAGACCGCGGCCGGCGTGCTCGGCATGTGGCAGGAGAAGGCCACGGCAAGCGGGGACCCGGCCGGATCGGTCCGCTACCGCAAAAGCTGGAAGGTCAACCCGCATGCCTCAACCATCCGTCTGATCGTGCGCGACCGGGTCACCGGCCGCTTTGGCACGCTGGACGTGGCGGTGCAGAACATCCCTGCACGGCCCGCCAACTAGGCCCGGCGGGATGAGCGCGCCGTGCCCGCCCGCGAAGATTCCGCGGTAGCGCTGCTCACGGCCGCCAGCGGAGGCATCAGCGAAACGCCGGCCATTTCCGCCATGGCCTGCACCGGCATCCCTTCGGCTTCCCGCAGGAAGGCAAGCTGCTTGAGGTCCGGACTGTAGTCCACCTGAACCACATCTCCGCTGTGCAGCTGATCGGTGGCTATCAGGTTGGAGAGGGGCTGCACAAGCAGCCGGTCTATGGCTCGCCGCAGGTGGCGTGCGCCGTACTTCAGGTCCGTGCCCTGCTCCAGAAGGTGTTCCTTGGCCTGCTCCGAGGCTGTGAAGACGAAGTAGTGGGGGCCCACGGAATCGAAGACCCGCTGTTGCAAGAGATGCAGTTCGATGTCGAGGATCTTCCGCAGTTCCGCCTGGCCCAGCGGGCGGAACACCACGATCTTGTCCAGCCGGTTCATGAACTCCGGAGTGAAGCGGCGGCGCGCGGCTTCCACGCCGGCGCGCGCAATCTTCCCGGACATGCTCCTCGGTCAGAACGCCGGCCTCGGTGCTCTGGCACACTTCGGCAGCGCTGAATCCCATATTGGGTCTCAGTATGGAACTCATCTGGTTCGCGCCCAGGTTGCTGGTGAGGAATACCATGGTCCTGGAGAAATCGACCCTGCGGTTGTCCCCCAGCGTCAACGTAGCCTTGTCCAGTATCCCCAACAGCAGGTTCCACAGGGCGTCGCTGGCCTTCTCGATTTCATCGAAAAGCACAAAGCTCAGCTTGACCTTGTCGAGTGGTACTGATTGAGAACCTCCTGGCTCAACAGGGGGTGTGTCTCCCGGTGTCCCAAGTATCCGGGAGGCGAGCCGAGCAGCTTGGCGATCTCGTGGCTGTGCTGGAACTCAGCGCAGTCTATCTTGATGACAGAGTTCGGGTTACCGAGCAGGCTCTGGGCCGTGGCTTCCACGATCCGGGTCTTGCCGGAGCCTGTCGGGCCGAGAAACAGGAAGCTGCCCACCGGGCGGTCCGGACTGTTCATCCCAGCCAGGTGCATCTGGTACAGGTTGACGATCTGCTGGACCGCCTCCTCCTGGCCCACAATCAACTGGCGCAGCCCGCGCTCCAGCGCCGCGGCGTCGCGTCCTGTTCTGGTTGCATCCAGCGGAACATTGACCCTAACCATTTGTCACCACCCCTCAGCAACGCTCTTTCCAGCTTCCACTCGGCTACGTGCAATTTTCGTGCCAGCCGGTTGCACTGTCCCGGGCCAACAACCACCGTCGTTTGGTTGTCCCGGATCTCCCATCGCTACCTATAGGATGAGCAAGGGGATGCGTTGGATGCCGAATCTCGGCGTGAGGGGAGGAGGAAAGGCCAGGGGCGTCCCTGGGGACTCCCGGGAAGAGCGCTCAGGGACGGGGCCGGTCCCGATCGTCTTTGCGTTCGTTGTTGCGCTTGTTCTTGTCTCTCTCGCGCATCAACTTCTCTCGCTCGGCGAGCATCTTCTCGTACTCGGAGATCTGCGAGGGGTCCAGCATGGCTCGAATCTGGGCCACCTGCTGCTCGTGAAGCGCTTTCATCTGTTCACTGGATCGCTTCCGCTCCTCGTTGAACTTGTGGCCGGTGGCGTCCATGATCTCTCTCAACTTCTGAACCTGCTCGTCGCGCAGTTTGAGACGGGAGCGCATCTCATCCAAATACCGCTGGCGGAAGGCGCGCCTGTCGGGTGGCGGTGATCCTCGCCTTGGTGGTGGTGGTGGTTCGCGGAAAGAGTAAAACCGATAGCCGAAACCACCGACCAATATGCCGCTGGCAAAGACCAGCAGCAGTTGAAGTATGAGTGACAACTTTAGCGGTTTCACTTTGTCAACTGCCCCCTCCGTCGTCAACCCACTGCGCTTCCACGTACTGTGGGTTATCCGTCGGGCTTTCCTGCTCCAGAGCCTCGATGTAAGTTTGGGTGTAAAAATTCGGCTGAGACGGCCAGTACGCCTGAAGCAGACCCAGAAGGATGCAAATAGCCGCCGCGGCCGAGACGAAAGCCCGCGTCAACCGTCCAAACGTGTAGGTGACCGACCGGCGCGCCTCGATCTGTTCCCACAGCCGCGGCATGAAATCCGGGCTAGGCTCGGGAGCGGGGCAGGCCTCGCGGTAGGAGGCGAAGAGCGCGTCCAACTGGCGTTCCGCGTCGTTGTTGTTCGGCGGTACTGGTTGCATGGCGCCTTATCCTTGACTTTGTGCACTCCCGGCGCGTCCCGCGGAGAACGCCTTCAGAACCCTTTGCCGGGCCCGAAAGAGCCTGACCTTCAAGGCGTTCTCCTTGACATGATATATCGACTCCAGTTCCTTCAGCGACAACCCTTCAACTTCTTTGAGAATGAGAAGCAGGCGATCCGCTTCCGAGACCGAAGCTAGCAAGGTGTTCACCAATTCCCGAGTCCTAGCCTTGTCGGCCTCCTCGTGCAACTTCTCGCCTCCGGCGGCCGCGTCGGCCGATTGCATGACCGGCTCCGGAAGGTCGGCCATCCTCGTCTCTCTGCGCCTTCGCTGCCGGCGAAGATAATCATACGCTGCGTTCACCGTCAAGCGGTGCAGCCACGGCTCGAATACCTCAGGCGTCCGGAGCTGGTCCAGCGAGAGATACAGGCGCAAAAACACCTGCTGCCCGACGTCTTCAACGTCCTCGCGGTGGCCGATAAGCCTGGCAATGGTACCCAGAACTCGTCGCCGGTACGCCAGCACAATTTCGTTGAACGCCGCGTCATCTTTCCCCCTCGCGCGTTCGATCAGTCCCGCATCAACCAGCATGCCACGCCTGCTTGGCTGGCACCCTTGAAATCTGTCTCAAATCTTTACGGCGCAGCGGCAGACTTCAAGGTTACAAGGTGCTGATATAAAAGGCAAAGCCCCCCTGCCGGGCGCCTGAGAGCCAGCCCGGTCCGGGCCGGGGTAAAATAGGACAGATCCATGAGCCAAACCGAGAACGCTGCCGCCGGGCAGCCGGAACAGACTGCCGCCCTTCCCCCGGCTTCCTTTAATTTGCTGATTTTGTCCTTGCGCGCACAGGCGGAGATGCACCTGGGCCTCCTGCATTTCGGGGACGAGAAGGACCAGCCCGCGCCGGACCTGGACGCTGCACGCCATACCATCGACCTGATGGCCGTGCTGCAGGAGAAAACCAAAGGCAACCTGAGCCTGGACGAACAGCGGCTGCTGGAAAACTCCCTGACCGAACTGCGGTTCCGCTATGTCCAGGCGGTTGAGGGCAGCGGGTCGGCCAGAACGGTCCTAGATGGCCCTTTCCAGCCAGCCGCTGAGAATCGTCGTGCTGGGCTCCGGCACCAGCGTGGGCATCCCCATGGTGGGATGCCGCTGCGCCGTCTGCCACTCGAAGGACCCGCGGGATAAGCGCCTGCGGCCGTCAGTCCTGCTCCAGTACGGCGGCAGGAATGTGCTGATCGACACCACCCCGGACTTCCGCACCCAGCTCCTGCGCGCGGGGATCGATCACCTCGACGCCGTCCTTTTCACCCACGCGCACGCCGACCACGTCATGGGATTGGACGATGTGCGGCCGTTCAATATGCTGCACGGAGTGACGATTCCCGTCTATGGCTCGCCGGAAACCGTGGCCGCCATCAAGCGCTGTTTCGCTTACATTTTCGACGGTGGCGCAGAAGGAATCCTCCGTCCCTCAGCTGGAGATCCACACCATCGGCGGCGAGCCCTTCGAACTGTTCGGCCTGCGGATTACGCCGGTCCCCGTGCTGCACGGCAAGCCGGTGATCCATGGCTTCCGCTTCGGCGGCGCGGCCTACATCACCGACCAGAGCGAGATTCCGGAAGCGTCCCTGGACATGCTGCGGGGCCTCGACGTGCTCTTCCTGGACGCCTTGCGCCACCGCCATCACCCCACGCACTCCACCGTGGCGCACGCGCTGGGCTACGTCGAAAAGCTCGCTCCGGCGCGCGCCTTTTTCACCCACATGTGCCACGATCTGGCGCACCAGGCCACTGAAGATGCGCTGCCGCCGCATGTACGGCTGGCCTACGACACGCTGGAGATCGACGTGGGAGAGGCGGCATAAGTGGCCGGCGTCCCGCGCATCTACACGCAGCCTGGAGGAGTTGGACGACGACTTCGGCCCCTCCGTCCTCACCATCGGCAATTTTGACGGCGTCCATGCCGGCCACCGGAAGATCTTCCGGCGCGTGACGGAGCTGGCCCGCGAGCGCGGTTGGAAACCCTCGGCCCTGACCTTCCACCCGCATCCCGCCAAGATCGTCGCCCCGCACCGCGCGCCGCGCCTGCTGACCACCCCGGAGGAGCGCTGCCGGCTGATGGCCGAAGAGGGAATCGAACAGGTCCTGATCCTGCCTTTCGACCATGCCATCGCCAACCTCAATCCCGTGGAGTTCGTAAGCGCCATCCTGAAAGCCAGGCTGGGGGTGCGGGCGGCGCTGGTCGGTTCCAACTTCCGGTTTGGTCACAACCAGGCCGGCGATACGAAACGGCTGGCCGAACTTGGCGAGATCTTCGGATTCATAACAGAGGTTATTCCGGCGATCAAGATGCGCGGCTGCGTCATCAGCAGCAGCGAGATCCGGCGGCTGATCGAGGCCGGTGAAGTTTCACGGGCGGCCCGGCTGCTGGGGCGGGTCTACTTTCTGGACGGGGAAGTCGTGAGCGGGCGGGGCATCGGTTCCACCCAGACCGTTCCCACGCTGAACCTGAGCGCGCAGGTCGAAGTCGTGATGCCCCCGGGCGTCTACATCACGCGCACCCGCGACCTGGACAGCGGCCGCAGTTGGCCCTCGGTGACCAACGTCGGTTCCCGGCCCACCTTCGGCGGCGGTGAAATTTCAGTGGAGTCGCACCTGCTGGTCTCGCCGGGCGGAGAGCGCCCCGCCGCATCCGTGTCGAGTTTCTGCGGCGCGTGCGGGCAGAGCGTAAGTTCCCCAGCGCCGAGGACCTCAAGGCGCAGATTATTCGTGACGTGGGGCGGGCGCAGCGCTACTTCCGGCTGGCGGAACGGTTGATATACTCAAAGAGAATCGCAGAATCATAAGAATATAAGGAGAATTTTTCATGGCACTAGTATCAATGCGTCAAGTTCTGGATGAGGCGGCGAAGGGCGGCTACGGCGTCGGCGCTTTCAACGTCAACAACATGGAGCAGATCCAGGCGATCATGGAGGCGGCCCGGGAAACCAAGTCGCCGGTGATCATCCAGGCCAGCCGCGGCGCCCGGTCGTACTCCAAGGACCGCTTCCTGCGTCACCTGATGCTGGCCGCCGTCGAACTGTACCCCGAGATCCCGGTGGCGATGCACCTGGACCACGGCAACAGCGTCGCCACCTGCAAGTCGGCCATCGAGCAGGGCTTCACCAGCGTCATGATGGACGGCTCGCTGATGGACGACGGCAAGACCCCCTCCAGCTTCGAGTACAACGTGAAGGTGACGCGCGAAGTCGTCGAGATGGCGCACGCCAAGGGCGTGACGGTCGAAGGCGAAATCGGCACTCTGGGCGGGATCGAGGACGGCCACGGCGCGGGCGGCACCGGGCTGGAGCACCTGACCGATCCGGACCAGGCCGTCGAGTTCGTGAAGCAGACCGGGCTGGACGCGCTGGCCATCGCCATCGGCACCAGCCACGGCGCCTACAAGTTCAGCCAGCAAGCCGACCGGCGAAATGCTGAAGATGGACCGGCATCGATCGAGATCCACAAGCAGCTGCCCAACGCCCACCTGGTCATGCACGGCTCATCCAGCGTGCCGCAAGGACTTGCAGGACATCATCAACCAGTACGGCGGCAAGCTGAAGCCGACCTGGGGCGTGCCGGTCGAAGAAATCCAGCTCGGCATCAAGAACGGCGTGCGCAAGATCAACGTCGACACCGACAACCGCCTGGCCATCACCGGCGCGATCCGCAAGGTCTTCGCCGAGACGCCCGAGAAGTTCGACCCCCGCGACTACCTGAAGCCCGCCCGCGAGGCCATGAAGAAGGTCGTCGCCCGGCATGACTCAGTTCGGCCAGGCCGGCCACGCCGGCGACTACCAGCCCACCCCGCTGGCAGAGATGGCCAAGCGCTACAAATAACAACCGCTAATCGGTAGGGCACGCCGCCGGCGTGCCCCTACCGGAGCTCCTTCAACTTCAGGTTGCGGAACTGGATGTGATAGCCCTCCGCCTCGAGCGCCACGTGGCCTTTCAGGATTTCCACGTTGTCCAGTTCGCTGGTGACGGCTCCGTTCACCCAGGCAGAGAGCTTGGGGCCGACGGCGCGGATCTCGTAAATGTTCCATTCGCCGGCCGGCTTCACCCGGTTCTCTTTCAGCTGGTCGCGCAGGTTGACGCGCTGCACGACACCCTTCAGCATCGTGTTTCCAAACAGGTATCCGCCGCTGGCGTCGCCGATTTGCACCTGCAGCCAGCGCGTGCCGTCGGCGCTGCAGCGCGCCAGGACTCCGCTGTTGTAGCCCTGTCCTCCCGGAATGGGCGTGAGGCGCCACTCGGCGTGGAAGATGAGGTCGCCGAGCTCCCTGTTGTATTGAATGCTCTCATGGCCTTTGTTGCCCTCACAGATGAGGACGCGGTTGGCGGTGTCCACCTTCCACTGCGATTCCGGGTTCAGAGCGCCGACGCCGGGCCACTGGACCCTGGTCCATCCCTTGAAAGCGGCGTCGGGCAAAATGTCAATCCAACCCTTGGGATCGGACTCAAACGCACTCGGTGTCTGCGCCACGCAGGCGACGCTCAAAAGCAGCAGGCTAATCAACGTTTTCATAAAGTTTCTCCCAATCCTCGGCTTCACCGAACCGCAGCCCCCGGGCCGCGGGTTCGATGCCACGCAACAGGCCAGTCAGCACCCCGCCGGCGCCGACCTCCAAGAATCTCTCCACGCCCTGCGAAACCAGGTGGCGGATGGTCTCGACCCAGCGGACCGGATTCGGCACCTGCTCGACGAGACCCTGGCGCGCCTCAGCGCCGGAGCGGATTTCCCGCGCTTGCCAGTTATTGACCAGCGGGCAGCCGAGATCGGCAAATTCCGTCGCCGCCAGGTCCACGGCCAGCTTCTCCTGTGCCGGCTCCATCAGCGCGCAATGGAAGGGGGCGCTGACTGGCAGGAGGATAGCGCGCTTGGCGCCCGCGGCCTTGGCCAGCTCCATGGCCCGCCCCACCGCGCCGGCGTGCCCGGCGATCACGACCTGGTCCGGGGAATTGAAGTTTGCGGCCGAAACTACCTCATCTTGCGCGGCGGCGTGCAGAATTTCCCCAAGTTTTCCTTCCGGCAGCCGCAGCAGAGCCGCCATGGCTCCCACACCCACCGGTACGGCCGCCTGCATGTAGCGCCCACGCTGGCGTACCAGCCGGACCGCATCACGGAAGCGCAGGCTGCCTGCCGCCACCAATGCGGAATACTCGCCCAGGCTGTGCCCGGCCACGAAATCCGGCCGTATCCCCTTGTCCTGTAAGACGCATAGGGCGGCGATCGATACCGTAAGAAGCGCCGGTTGCGTGTTCTCAGTCAGCTTTAGGTCCGCTTCGGGTCCCTCGAAACACAGCTTCGAAAGGGGAAAACCGAGGGCGTCGTCGGCTTCGCCGAACACCCTTCGGGCGCTGGGGTAGGCTTCGGCCAGGCTCTGCCCCATCCCTACGAACTGGGAGCCTTGCCCTGGAAACAAAAATGCTGTGGTGCTCATAGGAAGTTTAGAAATGTCAAACGTCCAGGGTAGCAGGTGCCCGGTCATTTTTCTGAAATCGTTTTCCCGTTGGTTGACGTCATATGCAGTGAGAACTGGGCAGGAGAGAGGAGGCCAGGGATGAAACAGCTAGCTGGGAGCGTCAAAGCCTCGAGGGGCTCGGTGTACTGTCTCATTTGTACGCACACTGTGGAAGCGGACATCATCCCCATTGGGCGTAAGATGCGGATCCGCTCCGGGCAGAAGTGCCCTCGTTGCTCGTCAACACTCGACGCGGCTTGCGTCGTTTACCGAAGCCAGGCTGCCTGACAATAGACAGTTGCACGCCGGCGGCGGACTTGGTCTATAGTGGTAGGCAAAGGTCCGAAAAAGGGAACCACATGAAGCGCAAGCCCGCCGCGAATCCGGAAAGCGTTGTTCCACGAGAAATTATGGAGCGCGCCCGGAAATCCTCCGAGACCGACCGGTTGAAGACGATCAGCAAGTGCGTCGTGTGCGGATCCCCTTGCGCCCCGAATTCGGGCGAAGGCCTCTGCTGGGTGTGCCGCCGGCTGAAGATCAGTGCCTGGCGCGAGGGTGAACAACAAATACCCGCCCAGGAGTAAGGACTCCCTTTTCTACCCGGCTTGAGCTGGCTAGGCGGGGCGAGGTGCGTTCGGCCAACCGCCGCCGCGGGACTTGCGGTAGTCGAACATCAGATCGGCAATGCGCTCGCCCAGCACTTCAATTCGTTTGAGGTCCCGGGTGCCCACGCCGAGCTGCTCAGCCAGGCGCAGCGTGCTGTCGCATCGCTCGAAGGGCGGCGACCCCCGCTCGGCCATTGGATCCAAACCCATCACGGCCGTGCCCACGGCGTCCACGGTGACGCAATTGGTCCCGGCCAGCAGAACTCCGGGCCGGACGTGGAATTTCGGGGTCCCGCCGACCTCGCCGCCGGTGATGGCCTCAATTCCGTCCACAATCGCCAGGTGGACGGGACGGGCGGCCACCAGGTCGGCCACGCAGCGCGGCACCCGGTAGCCTTGGTTGCGGGGGCTGGCCGGATCGATCTCGGGCAGGGAACTCCTGGAGGGCTGCCGGTCCCCGACTGTGTATGGGGTTGCGGCCGCCGCGAGGAAGAAGACCGGGCTCGTCCTCGCCTGCGCCGTCGCCGTAAATCGTGCAGGGAGTGATGCCGAAGCAGTTCTTCATGGACAGGGTGACGCCGGTGGTCTGGTGTTCCTTCAGCTTGGCGATCGAGACGAAGACGTCGCACTCTGCGTAGGAGTGGTTGAGATCGAAAGCCGGAAACAGAAGGCCGCCCTGGGGGACTTTGAAGCGGTAATACTGCTTGCCCCGGCCCAGGAAGTTGGTGTTCTCGAACTCCACCCGGGCAGCGGCGCTGACGAAATCCCGGGGCTCCCAGCCCGCCGAGATCATGAGTTCCTCCACCGGGTCGGCGGACCTCCAGGGACTTTCGAGCAGGCGGATCCGCGTCGCCCCCGCCAGTCCAAGCAGATGCACCGTGGCGCCGACGACATCGGGGTGAACCCAGGTAGTGTTCCCGATTGGCAGGTATCCGGCCCGGTTGTCGGGATCGCCGGTGAGATTGAGCTTGATGGCCACGGTCTTGCCCTTGACCAGGCGGCCCAGCCCTCCAATCTGATCGAACATCTTCCTGAGCGTGGCGATCACCGGCTGGGAACCGTACGAGTCGCAGCGCGCGAGCGCAACCGGCGCCGTGGGCGCCTGGGCTGCCCAGCCCGGCCGCGAAAGCAGCGCCGTACCGGCCGCGGCCAGGCCGCTGTTCACCAGCCAGGCGCGGCGCGTCAGATGTCCGTTAGGTCGAACCTCTTTCGTCATGCCTTCACCTCCAGGGCGGCATAGGTGACAAACTGCGGGAGTTGGTACTCAGTCAGTCCTTCGACATGCACCGCCTGCAGCGGCACAGGATCCGCGGAATCCAGTGTGTAGAGCGCGACCGACCGGTGGGGGCGCTCGATCCTGAGGCTCATAAGATTGGCGGGCGGCCGGTTGGCGAAACTCACCAGTTGGACCAGGCTGGTCTGACCGTCCGGCGCCACCGAATAGTGCGTCCGGTTTGAGGCGCCGTTGAACAACCGGAAGGGATCGTAGCGCCTGCTCACCAGGCTTTGCGCTTCCACGGCGACCCGAAACGGATCGTCCCAATCGCGCGTAGCGGCGGCCAGTGACCCCTTTCCCAGCGCGCGCATCTCGTATCCGGCCACCGCGCAGTCCATGGTCCGCCCGGCTTTGAACACGGGAACGATTTGCCGGGGCACGATGAGGACTCCGCCCCCACCGGCGAAGGCGGACAGTTCGGCGGCCTGATCGGCCGGCGGCCTGTCCTTGTCCGCCCACAGGACGGCGCGCAACCCGTCTGAAGCTGGCCTGTTGCAGGTCGGATCTGTCGATAATGCGATAAAGCAGGTTGCGCCGTGCCGCCAGATTGAGCAGTTCAGTCCCGAAGAATTCGTTTTCCCCCGCGAATGTCGAGACGATCCCCAGCGGGCCATCGGCCCGGTACTGAGCGCCAGCTCCGGTGCTTTTCGAAGAAGGCGGCCGCAGCCAGGATTCCCCGCCAGTTCTTCGCAGCGGCCGGGTCCCCTGCGGCCAGCGCCCGGCTCAACGCATCATCCAGGCTGATCATCCAGCGGGCGCCCGCCGCGGCGGCGTCGGCGATCGCCAGGCGATAGGCGGCCACACCCGGCGCTAAGTCCGGCGGCGGCGCGAAATCGAGCCAGACCGGCTTTCCCGGCGCGCGCATCGCGGCCAGCCGGGCCACCCAGCCGTTGGAGTCGATCCAGGGAGCGCCCGTCGGTCCTGCCTCCACCTGGTCCCGCCCGGCGCTGGAAAGTGGCTTGATGCGCGGCCACACCAGCCCGCTGAGCGTCACCACGCCGGGTGAGGTCTGCTCACGGACAGCCAGGCCGGATTTCTGTGCTGCTTCGGCAATCGGGCCGGTGGAGCCCTCGAGCACCAGGCAGTTGATGGGGCCGCCCTCGAATCGCGAGACCATCCCTGGGTCCGTCCAACTGGCGGGCCAGCGAAACGGCACCAGTGCATCAGCCGCGAGTTCCGACGCCATTCACGCTCCTGTTACGCGCGGGATGGGTCCTGCGCCTCGGTGTCGACCCCCAACTCCTGCAAAGCCTGTCGCGCCCGCTGCGCCTCGAACTGCCCGGCCTCGCGCCAGCGCGGCCAGGGCGGAGGCGGCGATCGACTCGGCGTTGACCTCGAAGTGCCGCCGCAGGTGCTGGCGGTTGTCGCTGCGGCCGAAGCCGTCGGTGCCGAGCGCGGTCAGCCTGCCCGGCAGCCAGGGCGCGATCTGGTCGGCGACGATCTTCATGTAGTCGCGTGGCGGCGATGACCGGGCCCTGCGGCGCCTTCCAGCGCCTCGAGCAGGTACGGGACGCCGGGGCGGTTCCGCCGGATGCAGCCGGTTCCAGCGCTCCGACGGCCAGCGCCTCGCGCCGCAGTTCGTTGTAGCTGGTGACGCTCCAGACGTCGGCCTGGACCTGGTAACGTCTCGGCCAGGATGGTCTGCGCGCGCAGCGCCTCGTTCAGAATCGAGCCGCTGCCGAAGAGCTGGACGACGGCCGTGCCGCCCGGCGCCGGCTTGAATCGGTAGATCCCTTTGAGGATGCCTTCGCGGCAGCCTTCGGGCATGGCGCGGCTGCGCGTAGTTCTCGTTGCCGACGGTCAGGTAGTAGAAGCAGATCCTCCTGCTCCTGGTACATGCGGCGGATGCCGTCCTGCACGATGACGGCGATCTCGTAGGCGTAGGCCGGATCGTAGCTGGCGCAGGTGGGCACGGTGCTGGCCAGCACGTGGCTGTGGCCGTCCTGGTGCTGCAGGCCCTCGCCGGCCAGCGTGGTGCGCCCGGCGGTGCCGCCCACCAGGAAGCCCTTGCCGCGGGAATCGCCGAAGGCCCAGACCAGGTCGCCGACGCGCTGGAAGCCGAACATCGAGTAGTAGATGAAGAACGGAATCATGGGCACGCCGTAGTTGGCGTAGGCGGTGCCGGCGGCGGTGAACGAGGCCATCGAGCCGGCCTCCGTGATGCCCTCTTCCAGAATCTGGCCGTCCTTGGCTTCCTTGTAGTAAGAGGAACATCTCCTTGTCGACCGGCTCGTAGAGCTGGCCCTGGCTGGCGTAGATGCCGAACTGGCGGAACAGCGACTCCATGCCGAACGTGCGCGCCTCGTCCGGAATGATGGGCACGATGTAGCGGCCCAGCTCCGGGTGCTTCAGCAGCAGCGTCAGCACGCGGACGAAGGCCATGGTGGTGGAGACTTCGCGGCCCTCGGAGCCGGCCAGCGTCTCGGCGAAAAACTCGAGCGGCGGGGCCGTGATCCGGATCGGCTGCGGCTCGCGCGCCGGGCAGGTAGCCGCCCAGCTCCTCGCGCCGCTCGCGCAGGTAGCGCATCTCCGGGCTGTCCTCCGGCGGGCGGTAGAACGAAACGGTGTGGACCGTCTCGTCCGGGATGGGGATGTCGAAGCGCCGCGCGGAAAGTCTCCAGTCTCCTGCTCGTTCAGCTTCTTCTGCTGGTGGGTGATGTTGCGGCCCTCGCCGGCCTCGCCCATGCCGTAGCCCTTGACGGTCTTGGCCAGGATCACGGTGGGCGCAGCCGGTGTGCTCGACGGCGCGCTTGATAGGCGTTGTAGACCTTCACCGGGTCGTGGCCGCCGCGCGGCAGCTTGGCGAGTTGATCGTCGGTCAGGTCCTCGACCAGTTCGAGCAGTTCCGGGTACTTGCCGAAGAAGTCCTTGCGCACGTAGGCGCCGCCGCGCACGGCGAAGTTCTGGTAGTCGCCGTCCACGCACTCGCCCATGCGCTTGACCAGCAGGCCGCGTCGTGTCGCGCGCCAGCAGGTCGTCCCAGTCGCCGCCCCAGATCACCTTGATGACGTTCCAGCCGGCGCCGCGGAAAGCGCGCTTCCAGTTCCTGGATGATCTTGCCGTTGCCGCGCACCGGGCCGTCCAGCCGCTGCAGGTTGCAGTTGACGACGAAGATCAGGTTGTCCAGCTTCTCGCGCGAAGCCAGGGTGAGCGCGCCGAGCGATTCGGGCTCGTCGGTTTCGCCGTCGCCCAGGAAGGCCCAGACCTTGCGCGGAGTCGGCGGGATGATGCCGCGGTTCTCCAGGTAGCGCATGAAGCGCGCCTGGTAGATGGCGTTGATCGGCCCCAGGCCCATGGAGACGGTCGGGAACTGCCAGAAGTCCGGCATCAGCCAGGGGTGCGGATAGGAGGAGAGGCCCGGGTGGTCGCGCAGTTCGTGGCGGAAGTTCTCCAGGTGCTTTTCGGTGAGCCGGCCTTCGAGAAAGGCGCGCGCGTAAATGCCGGGCGAAGCGTGGCCCTGGAAGTAGACCAGGTCGCCGGGCTGGTCGCCGTAGGAGGCGCGGAAGAAGTGGTTGAAGCCGACCTCGACCAGCGTGGCCAGCGAGGCGTAGGTGGAGATGTGGCCGCCGATGCCGGGGTCGTACTTGTTGGCGCGGACCACCATGGCCATGGCGTTCCAGCGGATGAAGCTCTTGATCCGGCGCTCGAGTTCGCGGTCGCCCGGATACGGCGTCTCCTCCTCGACCGGGATGGTGTTGACGTAGGGCGTGTTGAGGCTGTGCGGAAACACCACGCCGGACCGGCGCGCGCGCTCCAGCAGGCGGTCGAGGAGATAGGAGGCGCGGTCCGGGCCGGCCTCGTCCACGACCTCGTCGAGCGCCTGAATCCACTCGGCGGTCTCCTGCGGGTTCAGGTCTTCCCCAGTCTCAGCCTTGGTCTTGAGCATAGTGAGCAGGGCGTCTACTTCCAACATAACATCCGACAAATGAGTTTGTTGGGTCTGTTTCCGCGAGCGTGGGGCGAGGCTTTCAGCCTGCCGCCGGGCTTTGGCCCGGCGTGGCTCGCGTTTCTGAAAAACCATCGCGGCCCTGGACCTCTTCACCGTACCCACCGCTGTGACCACCGAGGCATCCTATTGGGCTACTTGGTATCCGTCCGGTAAACCCATCTTTCCTGTCTTGACGTGAGCGGTCATACTCCCTTGTGCCTGTGCATGTGCGCTCGGAGTGCGTGCGCGGACCTGAGGAGGATCTGGAGTGCGAAAGAAACAAGACGTGGAGAAGGCGCGGTATTGGCAGGCGGTCATTCGGCAACCACCTCTTGGCCAAGAGCGTATCCGGGGTCGTGAACCTGCCTTGTGCGCGAACTTAAAGTACCGCGCTCAAACCAGTCCAGTTGCAGCCCCGCATCGTAATCACCGGGTCTGCCGGTGAAGCTCGGGTTGAGGTGTCTGATGCGTAGCCGTTCAACGTTGAAGGGTCCTCCCATGAAGTTCGTCGCGGTCGCTGGGAACGCGTAGGTGTAGCCCGTTGGCGGCGCGCCAGCCGTGAGCTGGTCCGTGTAGCCGAACGTCGTCGTGATCACTCGGAGAATGTCTCAGCGTGCAGAATTTCCATGCTCCCTGACTATGGACCCATATGAGAACAAGCAGGACCAACGACGAGTGGCAGAACGACCATATAGAACGTGCTCGCGCCAGCAGACGCCTGAGATCTTCAGAGGCCTCCGGAACCTGCGACAGAGGCAAACCCGAACGAAGCTCCCCACGAAGCGACGGCGAAACGTCCTTCGTCACGTCGTTGAGCACTCGCGCTCCCTCCGCGCCGGCGATCTCGATCTTCGGGCCTGTATAGAGCCTGCCCACTCTTTATCTCCCCCGCATACCATTCCAGCGCCGCTCTAACGGCTCTTTCCCGATCCCGCGTACGCATGTACATATCCAGGCCGGCGAAGGCGGCACACTTGCCTTGTACACGTCCGAACTGGAAAAGATCCTGCGATCACAAGTACCTTAGCGCATCCGGAATACTCCTGCGAATGAGCCATGCTCCCATGAACTCACGGACGCGCTGCCGAACCTTCTCTACGTCCTTTGGGACATCCTGCGCTTGCATAATGGGCGCCAGTGCCGCGAGCATAAACCGCCTCCGCGAAGGACAACACCGTCTCTGCCGCGATGCTTCGATCACCATCCCACCAATTCCGGAGCCCCGGCCGATCTGTCGATGTACTTCTGATGATGGCCGGGCGTCACGAACATCAGAATTGGAAGGGGCCAGTGTCGAGTGGATCGCCGTGCGGCCACAGACGATAACGACGATCCGACCTGAGAGGACACTGCTATCGGCTTGTGTTCCGATCCCGTCCGCGAAGTCCCAGTTCTCAGCGTCGGGAGGCCAGGTCCGGCCCTGATGCGCGTAAGTTCTCCCGAGCTGTCAGCAACCAAAGCCCGCGTCGCGATGCACGCGGTTCGCGAATGGCGTCCCGAGCCCAAGGCGAGCCGGCACGCCCTCGCCGCCTCGGGCTGATGTTCGATTCCGGCGAGCCGAAAGTCGCGACCGGCCGTCCCTGAGGACTCCGCCGCCGAGGCGAGCTTGTCGACAGCTCGTCACAGACCGAGTCCATCTTACTCCGCAGACTGAGTTTGCCCGCGGTCGTTTCCGCTCTGCATCGCGGTCGATCGGAACGGCGCTCAAGCGTGCCGGAGGCGGTTTCGAACCTTGCCGGCTGTTGCCGCGACCGCGCCGGCGATGATCGCGCTCGCGACAGAGCCAAATAGGACCCAGATCAGAATGCCCTCGGCTTTGTGCTCAATCGGATGCCCGTATTTTGCGGAGTCCACGGACGCTTTCAGCGTCGTCCAGAAGGGCATGTCCCAATGAAAGGGAATCAGATTCCAACTCAAGACCCCCCCGGCCAGGAAGGCGGTCATCATCGTTGAGGAGATGACGAGCATGGTCCGGCGCCGGTGCTTGACCGCCGAAGCGAGCATGATCGGGATGATCGTGACGAACAGCGCGCCGCCGATCATGGCAATGAGATAAACGAAAACTCCGGCGAGTCCTGCTGCCATGGGATTCTCACCTCGGGCAGCAGTTTACCATATCCGCGGCCAGCGCTTGGCCGGCCGCGGATATCTTCGGTCGCCCTTGTCAGAGGAGTACCAGCTTCAAGTTCGTGCCGCCGAGGCGGATCTCTCTGATGTGATACTTGCCGTCCACTTGCTCGCAGCGAAAGCTGGTCGCGCGAATCTTGTCTGTGCCGGTTTCCACCCTTACGCTGGCCTGAAAGGTGGTCTTGCCCTGCTTGACGGAAATCTTGTCGCCATCGAGATCGAGCGTGTAGGATCCGGCCATCAATTCGGTCCCGGCCAGAACCATCGGCAAGGTTGACTCAACGGTGTACGACTTGGCGCTGCCGACAGACAGCGCCAGTGTCAGAAAAGCAATCGCAATCCTCAGCATATTTCGTCTCCCCATTTTCGTTCCCCGTCATTGCGTCCCCGCGGCCGCTTTCTGCCCGCTCGCGGTAGACACTACCTTATACGTACGGGCAGGGCCGTTGGATCGCAAAAAGTTGAATCAGTTTCCAACTTCCGCCCGCTTCCGCAGACGCTCCAGAGCCGGCTCCAGCCGCTGTTTCAGTTTCAGCACCGGCTCGAACAGATCGCCCGTCCGGTCGAACCGCGCCAGCGCGTTCCGCATGTGGAAAAGCCCCGGCTCCAACCCCTCCCTCACCTCGCTCCAATCCAGAGGTGTGGCCACGGGCGCCCCCGGATACGCACGAAGCACATAAGGCGCTGAAATCGTCTTGCCGCGTCCTATCTGCACATAGTCGAAATACACCTTGCCCGTCGCGCGCTTACTCACCGCGCGCGGCAGCGTGAACAGGTCCGGCCGCTCGCGCTCCGCCAGCCGGGCCAGGATCTCGGCAAAAGCCCGAACCTGGTCGTACGAATACACCGGATCGAGCGGTACGTAGATGTGCATGCCCTTCCCGCCGGTGGTTTTCGGACAGCCGGTGAGCCCGGCATCCTCCAGCAGCCGCCGGATCAGTTGCGCGGCCTCCGTCACCCTCGCGTAACTGCACTCCTGCGGATCCAGGTCGATCAGCAGGAAGTCCGGGTTGTCCAGCGAGCCCACCCGGCTCATCCACGGATTCTGGTCGATGCAGCCCAGATTCGCCAGCCACAGCAACTCCGCTTTCGAGTCGCCGATCACCATGAGCCGCATCTTCCCGTCCTCCGCCAGCACTCGCTCCTTCCTCAGCCACTCCGGTAACCCGCTGCCGGATGCGTCCTTCTGGAAAAATCCCTCCTCCGCAATCCCGTCCGGATAGCGCCGCAACGAAAGCGGCCGGTCTTTCCAATAAGGGATCAGCAGCTCCGCCACCGCGTTGTAGTACTCCAGGATGTCGCGCTTCGTCACGCCTTCGCCGGGATAGAACACCTTGTTCAAATTCCGAAACTGCAGGGTGTGCCCTTCTACCTCCAGTGTGGCTTCCGCCTTGTCCCCGGGAAACATCGGCGCATGCTCCCTGGGCGGCTCCTCCGCGGCCGCCTCGTTCCTGGTGCATTCGCGCGGGTCGATGTCGTCGCGGAACCCCACGAACACCGGCGCGCGCACGCGCCCATTGTTGGTCCACTCCAGGAACTTCACCGTGCATACCAGTTCCGGCCGCACCCATTGCACCTCCTGGGGAAGCGAGACCTTCTCGCGAAACGGCGGACGCTCAGTCCGCAGCTCATCCAGCTTCTCCCGGATCTGCTTCATCAGCTTCTGGTCGAATCCCGTACCCACGCTGCCCGCAAAGCTCAATCGCTCCCCTTCGTACACTCCCAGCACCAGGGCGCCAAAGAAATCCCGTTCGCCGTGCGTGTAGCCGCAAACGACAAACTCCTGCTCCCGCGTCGCTTTCACCTTCACCCAGTTCGCGGAACGCCGCTCCTCATAGAGGCTGGCGCTGCGCTTTGCCACAATTCCTTCCAGCCCCTGGGCCCGCACGGCTTCCAGCAGTTGACGCGGATCGACATCAAACATCTCCGAAAGCCGTACCCCCGTCCCTGGGCGCACCACCTCCTCCAGCAGCTTCCGGCGCTCTTTCAAGGGCGCGCCGCGCAAATCGAACCCGTTCCAGTACAGGAGATCGAACGCGAAGAAAACCACCGGACGCGACCGCGCCAGTTGCGCCGCCGCGTTCGCGTCGCGCGCCATGATCCGCGGCTGCAGGCGTTCAAAGCTCGGACGCCCGTTCTCATCCAAGGCTGCGATCTCGCCGTCGAGAATCGCCGAGTCCGCCTCCACGTGCTGCGGCAGCACTCCCAGTTCCGGATACTGCCGTTCGATCGATGCGCCCTTCCGGCCCGCGATCCGCAACCGGCCCTGGTTGAGGAAGCACAGAGCGCGGACACCGTCCCACTTCACTTCGTACAGCCACCCTCCGCCCGCCGGCGGCTCCGCGGCGGAGACTGCCAGCATCGGCTGGATCGAACTGGGCATGGGCGAGGACACCGCGCCCTCAGGAGCCTCCCGCGCCTTCCGGGCCGCTGGCCCCCTGGCCGGCAACTCTTGCGCGATCTCCTCCTGCGTCCGCCCCGTGGCCACGCTGTAGGCGTACTGCTCGACGTCCCAGCCGGGCCTCGCCTCCGCGTCCTTCTTCTTGATCAGCAGCCATTCGTTGCCCTTGCCCTTGGCTCCCTTCATGTGCGCGAGCACGAACTCGCCGCGCAGCTTCTCCCCGTGCAGGATGAACTTGAAGTCGCCTTTCTCCAGCATCTCCTCCGGACTCTTCGCAACCGCCGGCTCCCACCAGCCCCGGTCCCACAGCATCACGCTGCCCGCGCCGTAATTCCCTTTCGGGATCGTGCCCTCGAACTCCGCATACTCGAGCGGATGGTCCTCCACCATCACCGCCAGGCGCTTGATGCCGGCTTCCAGGGACGGCCCCTGTGGAACCGCCCAGGACTTTAGCGTCCCTCCCACTTCGATGCGCAGGTCGTAATGCAGCCGGCGGGCATGGTGCCGTTGGACGCAGTACGCACGCCCGGCCGGAGTGGCCGCCGCTTCCGGCTTCGGCTCCGGTGTCTTTTCGAAGCTCCGTTTTCTCGAGTACTCTTCCAGGCGCTCAGGCATGGGGGATCCGCAATTGCTTGAAATCCCAGTCTCTTCTATGTTAATCAGTTAGATAAGTCTGGAGAGGGGCTCTCAACCATGCCTTCCACGATTTGGAAAGGCCACATCACGTTTGGCCTGATCTCTCTGCCTGTGCGGCTTACCGCCGCCGCGCGCAGCGAAACCATCAGCTTCAACCAGCTTCACAAGCAGGACAACTCCCGCGTGAAACAGGTTCTGTACTGCATTGCCGAAGACAAGCCTGTCCCCCGCAACGACCTCGTCAAAGGCTATGAGTACGAAGAAGGCCGCTACGTCGTCGTCGACGAAGAGGATATCAAGAAGATCCAGCCCAAGAGCGCGAAGGTCATTGAGGTTCTGGAATTCCTGGAAGCCCGCGATGTCGATTCAGTTTACCTGGAGAGCTCTTATTACCTTCAGCCCGAAGAAGCCGGCGAAAAGGCCTACACCGTCCTCTTCGAGGCCCTCAAGCGCACGGGCCGCATCGGCGTGGCGAAGCTTACCATGCACAACCGTGAACACGTCGTCATCCTCCGTCCCGGCAAGAAGGGCCTCATGCTCCACACCATGTACTACCAGGACGAAGTTCGGGCGAGCGACGAGTTTCGCACGGACGGTTCCATCGTGAAGGAGCCCGAAGTGGCCATGGCCCAGCAGTTGATTGACGCGCTGGTGGTGCCCTTTGAACCCGCCAAGTACAGCGACAGCTACCGCGACGCACTCAAGGCCATGATCGACGCCAAGATCAGCGGCCAGGAGGTCGTAACCGCGCCGCCGGCCCAGGAACTCGCTCCCGTCATCAACATCATGGACGCGCTCCAGAAATCTCTTACGGCGCTCCGCAAACCTCCAGTCAGCGAGAAGGCCGCCGCCCAGCCTCAGCCCAAGCGTCGCCGCGCGGGCTGAAGGCGCCCCCTTCCACAATCCGCTGGAATGTAAAATTGTGAAAGCATGGAAAAATTCTCTTGGGCGGTGTACTGTGCGTGTGTGGCCGCCTGTCTGACGCTGGCTTTCTCCCAACAGGCGCCGCCGCAGGCCGTCGAATCGCCGCTGCTCTATCCACCCACCTACGAAGAGTGCATGCGTTCGGCGAAGCCGGTCGTCACCCGGAAGGAGATTTATCACGATGGCTGGATCGATCTGAACAAGAACGGCCGCAAGGACATCTATGAGGACCCGGCGCAACCGGAAGAAAAGCGGCTGGACGACCTGATCGCACAAATGAACGTCGAGGAAAAGACGGTCCAGCTCGCCACCCTCTATGGCTACCTGCGCGTGGCCCAGGACTATCTGCCCGTCCAATCCTGGCGCACCACCGCGTTATGGAAGGACGGCCTCGCCAACATCGACGAGCATCTCAACGGACACCCCTACGCCAAGCGCAACGTGCCTGGCGCCGCCTACCTCTGGCCGCCGTCCAAACACACCTGGGCGCTCAACGAAGTGCAGCGCTTCTTCATCGAAGACACGCGCCTCGGCGTTCCGGTGGAGTTCACCGACGAGGGAATCCGCGGCATCGAGCATGCGAAAGCCACGGCCTTCCCCACGCAGCTCGCCCTCGGGCAGACCTGGGACCGCGCGCTGATTCGCCAGGTCGGAGAGGTGACCGGCCGGGAGGCATTCGCGCTTGGGTACACCAATGTCTACGCCCCCATCATGGACGTGATTCGCGATCCGCGCTGGGGCCGCTGTCTGGAATCCTACGGCGAGGATCCATTCCTGGTCTCCGAGCTTGGCATCCAGATGGTCCGCGGGCTCCAGTCGCAGGGAGTCGTTTCTTCCATGAAGCATTTCGCGGTGTACTCCAATAACAAGGGCGCCCGCGAGGGGGCTGCCCGCACCGATCCTCACATCGCGCCCCGGGCCATGGAAATGCTCCACCTCTGGCCTTTCGAGCGCGTGATCCGCGCCGCCAGCCCGCTGGGCGTCATGAGTTCCTACAACGACTATGACGGCATCCCGGTCTCGGGCAGCTCTTATTTCCTGATCGATGTGCTGCGGAAGCGGATGGGATTCCAGGGTTACGTCGTGAGCGACAGCGACGCCGTCGAATTTCTCTTCAGCAAGCACCGCGTCGCCCCGGATTACAAGGACGCCGTGCGCCAGGTGATCCTGGCCGGGTTGAATGTGCGGACGACGTTCCGGCCGCCGGATGAGTTTGTGTTGCCTCTGCGTGAGTTGGTGCGGGAAGGCGCAGTTCCGATGGGCGTCCTCGATTCGCGTGTGCGCGACGTGCTGCGAGTCAAGATGCGGGAGGGGCTGTTCGATAAGCCCTATCGTCCGCTGGTGGGCGCCGACGCGGCCGTCATGAGTCCCGCCCACCTCGCCGTCGCCCGCCAGGCATCCCGAGAAAGCCTGGTCCTGCTGAAGAACGAGAAGGGACTGCTGCCGCTGGATCCGGCCAAGATCAAGACCATCGCCCTCAGCGGTCCCAACGCCGACAACACCTATCACTCGCTGGGGCGTTACGGTCCCGGCGACGTTCCGGTTACGACCGTGCGCCAGGCATTGGAGAAGCGATTCGGCGGCAAGGCCCGGATTCTCTATTCCCTGGGGGCGGATTTCTTCGATGAGAAGTGGCCCGACACGGAAATCTTCGCCGATCCCCCGACCGCCAAGGAACAGCAGCTCATCGATGCCGCGGCCGCGCAGGCCCGCGAGGCCGACCTTGCCATTGTGGTCGTGGGAGACCAGTACAACGGCGTGCCCGGCGTGCGCGGCACCGTGGGGGAGAGCGCCTCTCGCACCGGCCTCATGCTGACCGGACGGCAGGACGATCTGCTGCGGGCGGTGGCCGCCGCGGGGAAGCCGGTGGTGGTGGTCAACATCAGCGGGCGGCCCGTCGCCCTCAATGTGGCGAACCGGCTGGCTCCCGCGATCTTGCACGCCTCCCTGCCGGGAATGTTCGGCGGGGACGCCATCGTTGAGGCTTTGTTCGGCGACTACAACCCCGGCGGCAAACTCAGCACCACTTTCCCGAAGACGACGGGGCAGTTGGAGCTGAATTTCCCCACCAACCCCGGCGCCAACGTCGAGCAGACCGGCCCGGGCAGCCTCAGCGTCACCGGAGTGCTCTGGCCCTTCGGCTTCGGGCTGAGTTACTCGAGCTTTCAGTATTCAAACCTGAGGATTTCTCCGGCGCGCTCCACGCCGGATCGAGACGTGACGGTCAGCTTCGACGTGACCAATACGGGCAAGCTGGAGGGCGATGAGATCCCGCAGGTCTACGTGCGGGACCTGGTGACCTCGGTGATCACCTGGGAGCAGGCTTTGCGCGGATTTGAGCGCCTCCACCTCAAGCCGGGCGAGACGAAATCCGTCACGGTTGCCTTGACCCCCGACCTCCTGGCGCTCTGGAACGCCGACATGAAACGCGTGGTCGAACCAGGCATGTTCGAGGTGCAAGTCGGGGCCTCCTCCACCGATATCCGGCTCAAGGCCGAATTTGAAGTGACCCGGTAAGGTGGTGCGGATGAGAGGACTTGAACCTCCACGGAGTTGCCCCCACATGGACCTGAACCATGCGCGTCTGCCAATTCCGCCACATCCGCATTGCAGGCAGTTCTTTCCTATTCTCCCCGAGTGCAGCGGCACTGTCAAACCGGGCGGTGGCGCTGTCGCAAAAATTTCTGGCGGGGTGTAACCATCGCAATTCTCGCGTCGTATTACAGTCAAATCCCCGTTACGACAGCGGGCGCACTCACCTGACTGCTCTGACCCGCGCCCGCTTTTTTCTGTTAGACTGGGGGCAAATCCCCCGGCATGAGTTCACCTTCCTACATCCATCTGCTGGCTGGAGGAGAACTGCGCCGCCGAGCCTCTGTTTTGGAGGCCAGGCTCGGCGAATGCGACCTCTGCCCTTGGAACTGCCGCGTCAATCGTTTGGCCGGTGAGACCAAGGTCTGCGCCTCGGGCGCCCTGCCGTTGGTGTCCAGCTACGCTCCGCATTTCGGCGAGGAGCCGGCATTAAGCGGCAGTCACCTTCCCCAGCACGAGGCCAAGGGAGCCGGCAACGTCTTCCTGAGCCGCTGCAACCTGCGCTGCGTCTACTGCCAGAACTGGCAGATAAGCCAGGACTTTCGCGCGGCTGAGGGTGAAACGACCGAGCGCAGGTCTGGCGCGGATGCTGCTGGATCTCCAGGGCCGCGGCTGCCACAACATTGGCTTTGTTTCGCCGACCCACTTCACGCCCCAGATCGTCCGCGCGGTGGAAATCGCCGCCAGTAGCGGGCTTCGTCTCCCCCTCATCTACAACACCAATGCCTACGACAGCCTGGACGTGCTGCGCCTGCTGGACGGCATCTTCGACATTTATCTGCCCGACTTGAGGTACGCAGATAATGCGCTGGCCCGCGAATACTCCAAAGTCCCCGGCTATGTGGACCATGCGCGCGCCGCTATCGCCGAGATGTACCGGCAGGTAGGCCCGGACCTGGTCGTCGACGAGCGCGGACTCGTTCGCCGGGGGCTGATCATCCGGCTGCTGATCCTCCCCAATGACCTGGCGGGGCTCCGCGAATCGCTCCAATGGATCCGCGATACCCTGTCCCCGCGGGTGACGCTCAGCGTGATGTCGCAGTACTACCCCGCGCACCAGGTGACGGGCGGCCATTTCCCTCTGCTTGACCGCGGCATCACCCGCCGGGAATTCGAGAAGGTGTCGGAGTGGCTGGATGAGTTGGGCTTCGAAAACGGCTGGATTCAGCCCTGGGAAGCGCGAGCCGCCGACTACTACCGCCCCGATTTCGATCAGGCCTGCCTACCCTTCGCCGATGCCCGGGACTTCTTACGCTAAATTCCTATGCGAATTTCTTCGATTCTCCTGATTCTTCTTACGACTCTGGGCATGGCGCAGACGCCCGCGCCGCCCCAGACCTATCCCGATTGGGCCAAGGTCGACAAGGACGTCCCCTACAGCCAGTTCAAAGAGACCGTGCTGGACATCGCGCAGCCGGCGGAGAACTCCCAAGGCCAAGCGCCCGGGCGCCATCATCGTGCACGGCGGCGGTTGGACCGGCGGCCGGAAGGAGTCCAGAATCCGCCAGATGTGCGTCCCGTTTCTGGAGAAGGGCTTCGTGGTGGTCAACGTCGAGTACCGGCTGGCCGGAGCGGCCCTCGCGCCGGCGGCCGTGACCGATGTCCTGAAAGCCGCCGAGTGGTTCGCAAAGAACGCCGCCCGTTACAACGTGGACACCAGGCGCATCGTCACCATGGGCGACTCGGCCGGAGGGCACCTCGCCCTCATGATCGCCATGACGCCTAAATCCGCCCGGCTGGGACCGCAAACCAGGATCGCGGCCGTTTTCAATTTCTACGGCATCACGGACGTGGGGGAACTGCTATCGCCTCCGAATTCGAGAAACTGGGCCGTCGAATGGCTGCCCGAGACGACGCCGGACCGCCTGAAGGTGGCGCGGCAGGTGTCGCCCATCACCTACGTTCGTAGGGG
The DNA here is from genome assembly GCA_963744775.1 of Bryobacterales bacterium. GTDB lineage: Bacteria > Acidobacteriota > Terriglobia > Bryobacterales > Bryobacteraceae > CAVUVG01. The sequence continues at coordinate 54,007 of CAVUVG010000002.1, read as the reverse complement.
CCTACCGCCGATTCTCACTTTCCACGGCGATGACGACACGGTTGTGCCCTTCTCCCAGGGCGTCACGCTCACAGAGGCCTTGCAGAAGGCCGGCGTGGACGCCAAGATGGTCACGTTGCCGAAGACCGGCCACAGCTTCATGAATCAGGCGCCCGCCGAGGTATGGCCTCAGGTCTGGGACTTCCTGCGCAGTCGCGGGATCATGCAGTAAAGACGCCCTACGGTTTCCACCGCAGCACCGGCTTGCGCGCGGCCGAGACTTCATCCACGCGGCTGGTGCGAGTGTCGTGCGGGGCCTTGAGAACCAGGTCGGGGTTCTCCTCGACCTCCTTGGCGATCGAAATCATGGCGTCCACGAACAGGTCGAGCTCGCGCTTGCTCTCGGTCTCGGTCGGCTCGATCATCATGGCCCCGTGAACGATCATCGGAAAGCTGACCGTGTAGGGGTGGAAACCGTAATCGATCAGCCGCTTGGCGATGTCGCCGGTCTGAACGCCGCGCTTGGCCTGGCGCGTCGTCGCTGAAGACGCACTCGTGCATGGAGGGCTCGTTGTGCGGCAGGTCGAAATGCGGCTCCAGTCTCCTGCGGATGTAGTTGGCGTTGAGCACCGCGTCCATGCGTGGCCCTGAGGAGCCCCTCGCCGCCGTGCGCCATGATGTAGGCCAGCGCCCGCACCACGACGCCGAAATTCCCGTAGTAGGCCTTGACGCGCCCCAGCGACTGCGGCCGGTCGTAGTCGAAGGTCCACTGCCCGTCGCGGCTGGCCAGGCGCGGCAGGGGAAGGAACGGCTCCAGGTGTTTCCTCACCGCCACCGGCCCGCTGCCGGGACCGCCGCCGCCGTGCGGCGTCGAGAACGTCTTGTGCAGGTTCAGGTGCATGACGTCCACGCCGAAATCGCCCGGCCGCGCGACCCCCACCAGCGCGTTCATGTTGGCGCCGTCCATGTAAAGCTGCGCGCCCTTGGCGTGCAGAATGCCGGCCACCCGCACGATGTCACTCTCGAAGACGCCCAGGGTGTTGGGATTGGTCACCATCAGCGCGGCCACATCTTCGTTGACCGCGCGGGCAAGCGCCTCGACATCCACCATGCCGCGCTCGTTCGACTTGATGTTCTCGACCGCGTAGCCGGCGATAGCGGCGGTCGCCGGGTTGGTGCCGTGCGCCGAATCCGGAATGAGAATCTTCTTCCGCGGGTTGCCCTGCGACTCCAGCAGCGCCCGGATCAGCAGAATCCCCGTCAGCTCGCCGTGCGCGCCGGCCGCCGGCTGCAGCGTCACCGCGTCCATGCCGGTGATCTCGGCCAGCGCCTTTTCCAGCATGGCCATGATCTCCATGGCGCCCTGGGAAAGCGACTCGGGCTGGTAGGGATGCGCCCAGGCCAGCCCCTCCACGCGCGGCCGCCTGCTCGTTGACGCGCGGGTTGTACTTCATCGTGCAGGAGCCCAGCGGATAGAGCCCCAGGTCGATGGCGTAGTTCCAGGTGGAGAGCCGCGTGAAGTGCCGGATGGCCTCCACTTCGCTGACTTCGGGAAAGCCCTCGATGCCGCCGCGGACATTCGCCGCGCCCAGGGCCGCGGCCGCGTCCACCGCCGGCACATCCAGCTCGGGTAGCTGGTAGGCGCGCTTGCCCGGCGAGCTCAGCTCGAACAGCAGCGCCTCGTTCTGCGTGATGTGGGAGCGGACTTTGCGTCTCATTGCGCCATGGCCTCCGCCACCTCGTCCATCTGCTCCCGCGTATTCATCTCCGTCGCGCACACCAGCACGCAGTCGGCCAGCTCCGGATAGAAACGTCCCGAGCGGCAGGCCGCCGATGATCTTCCCGCCAGCAGCGACTCATTCACCGCTTCCGGCGAACGGCGCGCGGGCGCCGCCACGAACTCGTTGAAGAACGGGCCCGAAAAGCGAGGCTTGAGGCGCGAGCCGAGGTAGTGGGCCTTGGCCAGGTTCTGTTCGGCCAGCTCCCGCAGCCCCTGCTTGCCGTAGACGGTCATGAAGACCGTCGCCATCAGCGCGATGAGCGCCTGGTTGGTGCAGATGTTGGAAGTCGCCTTCTCGCGGCGGATGTGCTGCTCGCGGGTGGAGAGCGTCAGGCAATAAGCCCGGTTGCCGCGCGAATCCTTGGTCTCGCCCACCAGCCGGCCCGGCATCTGGCGCAGATACTTCTCCCGGGTCGCGATCACCCCGGCGTACGGGCCGCCGAAGCTGGGCGGGATGGCGAACGACTGCAACTCGCCCGCCACGATATCCGCCTCCTGCGCGGGCTCCAGAAGCCCCAGCGAAACGGCCTCGGTGAAAATGTGGATCAACAGCGCCCCGTGACGGTGCGCCAGCTCGCCGGCCGCGTTCACATTCTCCACCACGCCGAAGAAGTTCGGCGACTGCACGATCACCGCCGCGGTCTGCTCGTCCAGCTTGCTCTCGAGGTCCGCCAGATCCAAAGTGCCGGCCTCGCGCTCATACGCGCACTCCTCCACCGGCATGCCCTGGTTGCCGGCGTAGGTGCGCAGCACCTCGCGATACTCGGGATGCACGGTGCTGGCCGCCACCACCCGCTTCCGGCCCGTGATGCGCGCCGCCATCATGGCCGCCTCGGGCACCGCGGTCCACCCGCAGTAGACCGAAGCGTTGGCCACGTCCATGCCCGTCAACTGGCAGATCATCGTCTGGAACTCGAAGATGCTCGTGAGAATCCCCTGGGAGATCTCCGCCTGGTAGGGGGTGTAGGAGGTCAGAAACTCGCCGCGGGAGACCACCGCGTCCACCAGCACCGGCCGGAAGTGGCGGTAGACGCCGGCCCCCAGGAAAGAGGCGTACCCGTTGGCGTTCTCGGCGCCGCGGGCGCGGAAGTAATCGAGAATCTCGTACTCGGACTTGCCCGCTGCCAGGGCGAGCGGCCGGTTGAGGCGCACCTCCGCCGGCAGGTGCGAGAACAGTTCCTCCAGGGAATGCGACGCCGCAGGCCTCCAGCATCTCGCGGCGCTCGGAAGCCGAATTGGGAAGGTACCGCAAGTTAACTTTCCGCCCCTACGTAGCTTTGATACTCGGCGGCCGTCATCAGCTCCTCGACTTCTCCCGGGTTGCTCAACTTGATCTTCGCCAGCCAGGCGTCGCCGTGGGGGTCCTCGTTCAGTTTCTCGGGAGCGTGGCCAGCGACTCGTTGACGGCGACGACCTCCCCCGACACCGGAGAGAAGATCTCGGACACCGCCTTCACCGACTCGACCGGACGCAATCGGCAGTCCCTTCTCCGCGACCTTGCCGGGTCTTCGGCAGGTCGACGTAGACGATGTCTCCCAGCTCGTGCTGGGCGTGGAAGGTGATGCCCACCGTCCCGGTGTCGCCTTCAACCAGCACCCACTCGTGCTCTTTTGTGTAACGGAAGTTTTCCGGATACATTGACTATTTCGCTCGCTTGTAGAATGGTGCCGTCGACCGTTTCCGCTCGACGGCCTGGCCACGGATCAGTACCTCGATCCGGCCGCCCGGCCGCGGCCATCTCCACCGGCAAATAGCACAGGCCGATGTTCTTGTTCAGCGTGGGCGACGGCCCGCCGCTGGTCACCCAGCCCACCGGGCTTTCCGCCGTCAAGCACTTCGTAACCGTCCCGGGCGATGCCGCGGCCTCGCATTTCGAAGCCGATCAGCCTGCGGCGCACGCCTTCCTCCTGCTGGCGCTCCAGCACGGCGCGGCCGTTGAAATCGCCCTTCTCCATCTTCACGATCCAGGCCAGGCCGGCTTCCAGAGGCGTGATCGAGGCGTCGATCTCGTGGCCGTAGAGGGCCATGGCCGCCTCCAGACGCAGCGTGTTCCGCGCGCCCAGCCCGCAGGGCTTGATGCCGAACTCCTGGCCCGCGTCCAGGATCCGGTCCCAAATCGCGGCCGCCTCCTCCGGGGCGATGTAAATCTCGAAGCCGTCCTCTCCGGTGTAGCCGGTGCGCGCGATGCGGGCCGCTTTCCCGCAGACCTCGCCGTCCACGAAGTTGTAGTAGCGGATCGGCGCAAGATCCACCGGCGTGAGCTTCTGAAGCGTCGCTGGCGCCTGCGGGCCCTGCACGGCAATCTGCGCGTAGCGTGGCGGAGGCGAACTCGACCATGGCGTTCCACCGTTGCACGGACCGGATGTGCTCGAAGTCCTTTTCCTGGTTGGACGCGTTCACGCAGAGGAAGTAATGGTCGTCAGCGACTTTGTGGACCAGGATGTCGTCCACGAATCCACCATGCCGGGTAGAGCAGGCCGGAGTACTGGATCTGGCCGGGCTTCAGCCTGGAGGCGTCGTTGGTGGTGACAAACTGCACCAGCGCCAGGGCCTCCGGGCCGCGGATTTCGATCTCCCCCATGTGGCTGACGTCGAAGACCCCGGCGTTGCGGCGCACGGCGTGGTGCTCTTCCAGGATGCCGGAATACTGCACCGGCATGTCCCAGCCGCCGAAGTCGACCATCCGCGCACCCATGCGCCGATGGACGGAATTCAGGGGAGTGACCTTCAGACGAGCAGGATCACTCATGAAAGAGCCAATCTAGCAGGGTGAGTATGGAGAGTCAAACTCGGGCGGCGCCTCCCGGAGGGACGCGAGACTACAGCTGGCGCTCGGACCGGCTGGGACTCCCTGCAACTGCAACGGCCTGCTCGCCGACGATCAGCGCAATGGCTTCGGCCAGGCTGGTCAAGCACTCTTCGCGCGTGCGACCCTGGCCGTTTGCGCCCGGAACCTCGGCACAGAACGACACGTACCACTCCTGATCGCGCTCAACGATGGCCGTGAACTCGTTGTGCATCCCTCTCCATCCTAGCAAGAGGGATGAACGCCGAGGGAATCTGGTAATCTTGCGAGGACAGGAGAAAGGCGAACTCACCATGGTCGAGGATTTCGGGCATGCCACGTTGGGCAGATTGAGCCGCCGCGTGTTCCGGCTCGGACTCTCCGGCACTTACAGGCCGGGAAAGGCCGCTTTTCACAAGGCGCTGGACGAGGGCGTCAACTACTTCTTCTGCTATGGCTTCGACAGGCAGACCATCGGCGTCCTGCGGGAGGTGATGGCCAGCGATCGCGAGAAGTACGTCGTCGCTACCGGGGCCTACAACTACGTCTGGACGCGCCAGAATTTCCGGCGCACCCTGGAGAAGCGGCTGCGGCAGTTGCGAACCGATTACATCGACGTCTTTCACTTCCTCGGCGTCATGAAACCCAAGGAATTCCCCGAGCCGTTGCAGGAGGAGCTCCAGCGTCTGAAGGAGGACGGACGCGTGCGCGGGGTGGCCATGTCCTGCCACGACCGGAAGTTCGCCGGCGAGCTGGCCGCCAGAGGCGCTCTGGATGTTTTGATGATCCGCTACAACGCCGCGCACCGCGGAGCGGAGCAGGACATCTTTCCGCACCTGGCCGCCTTCCATCCCGGCGTGGTCAGCTATACGGCCACCCGCTGGGGCTACCTGCTGCGTCGGCCCCGCGGCTGGCCCAAGGACGGCCGCATCCCCACGGCCGCGATGTGCTACCGCTTTGTGCTCTCCAATCCGCACGTGGACGTTTGCATGAACACGCCCAGCAATCTGAAGCAATTGGAGGAGAACCTGGCCGCCATCCGCCAGGGTCCGCTGGCCGAGGACGAGATGCAGTTCATGCGCGAGTTCGGCGACGCCGTCCATCGCTCCAAGAAATGGTTCATGTGAAGGAGACTCCCGTGCCGCAGCCTCAACTCTCCGCGCATCACCTGGCGCTGCTGGGCCAGTACGACACGCCCACCATCTGCAATGCCATTGAGCTGTTCGGCGTGCGCCCGCGCAACACCGGCTACATGGACGCGCGCATCCGGGCCTGTTTTCCGGAGATGCCGCCCATCGTGGGCTACGCCGCCACCGCCACGTTCCGCGGCGCCATGGAGCGCGCCGAAGGGGTCGGCTACGCCACGCTGGATGAACAGGTCCAGCGCTTCGCTGAAATTCCCGGCCCGCCCATCGTCGTGTTTCAGGATCTCGACGACCCTCCCGCCGCGGCCACCTTCGGCGAGATCATGTGCTCGACCTACCAGCGGTTCGGCGCCGTGGGGTTGATCACCAGCGGCGCGGCGCGGGACCTGGACCAGGTCCGCCGCATCGGATTCCCGGTGTTCGCCGATGGCGCGATCTGCGCGCACGGCTACTCCCAGATCGTGTCGCTGCACGTGCCGGTGCGGGTGGGAGGCCTGGCGGTGCACCCTGGCGACCTGCTGCACGCCGACGTCAACGGCGTGACCAGTATCCCGCATGAGATCGCGGCCGAAGTGGCGGAAGTCTCGGCCGAATACGTGGCGGCCGAAGCCGCGGTCCTGGACTTCATCAAGACCGGCTCCACCGACGTGAACCAGTTCGGCCAGGCCCGCCGCGAGATGCTGCGGCGCATCGAAGAGCTCGGCCGGCGGGTGCGGCACACCCGCTGAAGTGCAAAGCTATAGGGTCTTTTCCGTTTCCACTTCCACCATCTGCCCCTTCCATTCGATCCGCCGGTCGCCGAATGCGCGATAGATGCGGACTCGCTTGGAAGTCGACAGCGGCTCTCCGTCCAGGCTTTGGATCACGAACAGCGTGGGGGCCGTAAACTTCTGCCCGCGGTAGTCGCGCCCGTGGAAAGCGATGAGGTTTGGACTCTCGATGAGAAAACCGTACTGAGGCAGCAGCGCCTGCGGAGTCGGGAAATCCGACGCCCCGTAATTCACCGTGATCTCCACGTCCGTGCCGAAGCGCGTGGACTCTACCATTCGGTCGGCCGTGCGAAAACGGTGGTCGGTCATGGGCAGCAGGGCTGTAGTCCGGTTCAGTGGGCTCAGCACTTCGTAGGTGTTCTTGATGAACTGCTCCGTTAGACCCAGGCGCGCATCGCCCGCAAAGACGAGCTGCGATTTCGAAGTCGATGTCGTGCCGGAATCCTTGGTCGTGCTGAGCCAGGTTCCGTAATCCCCGAAAAAGTAGCCGGGCATCTCGCCGTACAGGAGCAGATCCAGCACGTACTTCGGGTTGTCCGGCCTGAGGCGGTCGCGGTGATTCATGTAGATCTGCACGCAGTCTCCATAAACCAGCTCGAACAGGGGAATCACGATCTCAGCCGCTCCCGGCTCGCTCCTGGTCTTCTGAGTCAGCATGCCGGCGAAATAGTCGCTGTGGGCGACCCCCCACTCGTAACCTTCCTCGCCGCCAAATAGGAGGGACTCGCCGCGCACGTAATCCGCGAGCTTCTGTTTGTACAGAATGTCGTCAGCCTTGGTCTCCGGGTGCTGGGGATCGAAGCACACCCGCGGCGGGTTGGCATAGATGCAGTCCATGAAATAGAGGTCCGGCGCGAACAGCTTGCGCACGCCGGGCAGGTTTTGCGGCCGGGAGATGAGGTCGAGCCCCTTCTTCGAGCAGATCAGGTACACCTGCCCGCCCACCCACTCGCCGCCCTTTGCCAGGGTCCCGTCGGCATGCTTCACCACCAGGTCCTCGTTCCAGGACGGCGCGTCCCGGTAGAGATCCTGATAATTGTCGTGGAGACCGAACAGCCACCCGCCTTCCCTGACGCCGCGAGAAAGCGCGCTGAGCCCTTCGTTGCCGCCGGTCTCCGGCGAAGCCGGCAGAATATCGGGGTGCTGGTTGTCGTAGCCGCGATGAATCCAGCCCGCCACCACCAGGAACGCCTGCTCGATGCCCAGGTCTTTCCGGTAGTGCGCGGCCAGCCGCGCCACCTCGTCGAAACTGGAGTTGATCTGCAACACGTCCTGGTCGGTCTGGTTCCACTTGGTGTGAGCGCGGCGCCGGACGAAGGTGAAGGACTTGAATTCCGCGGCCCCGAACAGCCGCGTTAGCTGCTGGTTCTCCCGCACCTTCTCCGCCAGCGTTTTCAAATACCCGCGCTGGCGGGCAATCGGCCGGTAAGCTTTGGCGATCTCGACATAGCCGCCGCGCGCGAGCGGTTCCAGGCGAACGGCTCGCGACGCGCCGCGCAGGGCGAGCCCGGCTGTCAGCAGCGGTTTCGGCTTGAGCGCATAATCGATCAGCAAGTCGGTGTCCGGCGTGTCCCAGGTGACCAGCAGCGCCGAACCGTTCTTCACCGCGCCCATCATGGCCATGGAATAACCGCGGCCCGTGCGATAGGCGTCCATGCGCCGCGAGAACGGCTCCTTTCCCTCCGCTCGCAGCATGATTCCCAGGCGCGACGGAACGGCGTAGTAGCTGTTCTCGCCCTCCGGTACCGGCAGCGCCTGGTGCAGGAGTTGGACTTCCTGGATTTCCGCGGCGGTGAAACCCTGGAACCCGCCCTGGAACGAGTACTGGAGCGCGTTGCCGGTGAGCCGCGCTTCGACCTCCAGGCCCCATTCGGTCTTATAGCTCAGGGCGTCCCGGCTGTGAACCACCTCGCCCGCGGGCTTCACCGGAACCATGCGCTGATCCATCTGCAGCACGTACGGCTGGCCCAGGGGCCATGTCTCACCGGATCGCTTGTCGATCAGGGTTAGATGGCCGTCCGCCGGCCGCAACTCCACCCGCAGCGCCGCGTTTTCGAGGCTGAGCGGGGACTGCGCCGGGACCAACCCGGCGCCGCACAACAGCAGTATCAAAACAACAGTCGAGTGCCGCATGCTCATCAGAACATGGTACCCCCGGGTCAGAGGTAGAGTAGGCCTCCAGGCCTGCACATCAGATTCTTAGCCCCTCGCCACCCTCCCCCGGCCGCTGCCATAATCAGGGCGGAGGCTTGGTAGCCATGGAAACCGCGCTCGAGATCGATCAGGAGCTGAATCCCTGGCTGGCGGCCGAGGCCCGCTTCGACGAGGCCGCCGCGCGGCTGGGCCTGGACGACGGCCTGCGCAAGGTGCTGCGCCTGCCCGTCCAAGGAAATCACCGTCCACATCCCGGTGCAGCTCGACGACGGCCGGCTGGAGGTGTTCACCGGCTACCGCGTGCAGCACTCCATCGCGCGCGGGCCCGGCCAAGGGCGGCATCCGCTTCGCGCCCGACGTCACGCTGGACGAAGTCCGCGCGCTGGCCGCCTGGATGACCTGGAAATGCGCCGTGGTCAACATCCCCTTCGGCGGCGGCAAGGGCGGCGTGATCTGCGACCCGCAGGTGCTCTCCGCAGGGCGAACTGGAGCGCATCACGCGCCGCTACACCGCCGAGCTCATCGACTTCATCGGGCCGGAGAGGACGTGCCCGCGCCGGACATGAACACCAACGAGCAGACCATGGCCTGGATCATGGACACCTACTCCATGCACGTGCGCCACACCGTCACCGCCGTGGTCACCGGCAAGCCGCTCGACCTGGGCGGCTCGCGCGGGCGCCCGGAAGCCACCGGCCGCGGCTGCATGATCGTCACCCTGCAGGCGCTGAAGCGCTTCGGCCTGGACGCCGGCCGCGACGCGCGTCGTGGTCCAGGGCTTCGGCAACGTCGGCGGCATGGCCGCCAGGCTGATGACGCGAGCGGGGCTTCAAGATCATCGCGGTCGTCGAGGTGGATGGCGCGGTCTACAATCCCAAGGGCCTCGACATCGCGGCCCTGATGCAGCACCGCAAGGAAACCGGCTCGATCCTGGACTTTCCCGGAGGCCGAGAACATCGGCCGCGACGAGGCCATGTTCCTGGACTGCGACGTGCTGCTCCCGGCGGCCAAGGAGAACGTGATCACCTCGCAGAACGCCGCACAAGATCCGCGCGAAGATCCTGTGCGAGGGCGCCAACGGCCCCACCACGCCGGCTGGCCGACACGATCCTGGCCGACAAGGGCGTCTTCGTCATTCCCGACATCCTGGCCAACGCCGGCGGCGTCACCGTCTCCTACTTCGAGTGGGTGCAGGACCGCCAGGGCTACTTCTGGAACGAGGAGCTGGTGAACGAGCGGCTGGAAGAGATCATGGTGAACAACTTCGAGGACGTGGTCGCCTACGCCGAGAAGCACGCCGTCAACAACCGCATCGCGGCCTACATGCTGGCGATCGACCGCGTCGCCTTCGCCATCAAGCTGCGCGGCATCTACGCATGAGCGACGGACGCCTCCACGCCGCTCATGCGGCAGTACCATGCCATCAAACAGCAGGTGCCCCAGGCGCTGCTGATGTTCCGGCTGGGGGACTTCTACGAGCTGTTCTACGAGGACGCCGTCACGGCCGCGCGCGAACTGGAGATCACCCTCACCTCGCGCAACAAGGAGAAGGGCCAGGCCATCCCGATGTGCGGCGTCCCCTACCACGCCGCCGAAGGCTACATCGCGCGGCTGATCCAGCGCGGCTACCGCGTCGCCATCTGCGACCAGATGGAAGACCCGCGGTTCGCCAAGAAGCTGGTCAAGCGCGAGATCACGCGCGTCGTCACGCCGGGCACCGCCACCGACTCCGCGCTGCTGCGCTCGCGCGAGAACAACTACCTGGCCGCGCTGGCGGCGGGCGGCGACCGCGCGGGCTTGGCCCACGTGGATGTCTCCACGGGCGAGTTCCGGGCGACGGAACTGGATGCCGCCGAAGCCGCGGCGGCGCTCGAGCAACTTGGGCGCGCGCGAGGTGCTGGTGGCCGAAGGCCCGCGCGGCCTCTGGCCGGCGCCGGGCTCGGGGCCGCTGCGCACCGAGGTCGATGCCTGGGTCTTCGGCTCCGACTACGCCGAGCGCACGCTGCGCGAGCACTTCCACCTGCTGACGCTGGACGGCTGCGGGCTGGCGGGCCGCGGCCTGGCCGTCGCCGCGGCGGGCGCCATCCTGCACTACCTCAAGGACACGCAGAAGGCCGGCGCTCGATCATCTGGAGCGGCCCGCCTTCTTACGACCGCGCCGAGGCCATGGTGCTGGACGCGGTCACGGTGCGCAACCTGGAACTGGTCGAGCCGCTGTTCACCGCCGACGCCGGCGCCAAGGATTCGACGCTGGTCAGCGTGATCGACCAGACCGCTGACCGGCATGGGCGCGCGCCTGCTGCGGCGCCGGCTGCTGCGGCCGTCGCTCGATCCGGCCGAGATCGACGCGCGGCTGGACGCCGTCGAGGAGCTGTCCAACGCCACCATCCCGCGCGCCGAAGTCGCGCAAGGTGCTCGGCGAGATGCTGGACCTGGAGCGCCTGCTGGCCAAGGTGACCCTGGGCACGGCCGGGCCGCGCGAGTTGCTGGCGCTGGCGCGGTCGCTCGCCAAAGTACCCGCGCTGCAGGAGTGCCATCGACCTGGTCCGCACCTCGCCGCGCATGGCGGAACTGCACGGCCGGCTGGACGAGGTCGCCGGAGGTGCGCGACCGCATTCTGGCGGCCATCGCCGACGAGCCGCCGGTGAACCTGGCCGACGGCGGCACCATCCGCGACGGCTTCCACGCCGAGCTCGACGAGCTGCGCGACATCAGCCGCAACAGCCGGCAGTACATCGCCGCGATCGAGACGCGCGAGCGCGCGCGCACCGGCATCGAGTCGCTGAAGGTCCGCTTCAACAACGTCTTCGGCTACTACATCGAGATCTCGAAGGCCAACCTGCACCTGGCGCCGGCCGACTACGAGCGCAAGCAGACGCTGGTGAACGCCGAGCGCTTCACCACGCCGGAGCTGAAGGAACTGGAGCGCAAGATCCTCGACGCCGAGGAGAAGATCCTGGAGCTGGAGCGGGCGATCTTCGCCGAGGTGCGCGCCTTCGCCGCGGAGCACGCCGCGCGCATCCGCGCCACGGCCGCCGGCGGTGGCCGAACTCGACGTGACCGCCGCGCTGGCGCAGGTGGCGGCCGACGAGCCGCTACACGCGGCCGCGGTTTTCGGACTCCGGCGAGATGCGGATCGCCGCGGGCCGCCATCCGGTGATCGAGAAGCTCACCGAGCGCGAAGCGGCGCGCTTCATCCCGAACGATCTGTTTCTGGACGCGGAGTCCGCCTTCATCGCCGTCATCACCGGGCCCAACATGGGCGGCAAGTCCACCTACCTGCGGCAGGCGGCGCTGATCGCGATCCTGGCGCAGATGGGTTCGTTCGTGCCGGCCGATTCCGCCGTGCTTGCCGATCGTCGACCGCGTCTTCACGCGCATCGGCGCGTCCGACAACCTGGCGCGCGGCCGCTCCACGTTCATGGTGGAGATGACCGAGACGGCGGTGATCCTGAACACGGCCACGGCGCGCAGCCTGATCGTGCTCGACGAGATCGGGCGCGGCACGGCGACCTACGACGGGCTGGCGCTGGCCTGGGCGGTGATCGAGCACATCCACGGACAGATCCGCGCCAAGACGCTGTTCGCCACGCACTATCACGAGCTGACCGAGCTGGCCGGACAACTGGAGGGCGTGCGCAACCTGCATGTGTCGGTGAAGGAGTCGGGCGACCAGATCGTCTTCCTGCGCAAGGTGGAGCCGGGCAGCGCCGACCGCAGCTACGGCATCGAGGTGGCGCGCCTGGCCGGGCTGCCCCTGGGCGTGATCGAGCGGGCGCGCGAGATTCTGGCGCTGCACGAGAAGACCGAGCACGAGGTGACCGAGGAGCTCACGCCGCACAAGCGCCGGCCCGGTGCAGATCCAGTTGTTCGAGCCGGTGAACTACGAGATCGCCGAACGCATCCGGAACCTCAAGCTCGACGAGCTGCGGCCCATCGAGGCGCTGCAGCTGCTGAGCGAACTGCAGGAGGAGTTGAAACGGCAAATGAGCGTCGCCGGCATCATGAGCGGCACGTCGCTCGACGGCATCGACGTCGCCATCGTGGACATCCAGGGCCGCGAGTTCTCGGTCAAGGCCTTCTGGACCGTGCCTTATCCGGCCAAGGTGCGGAAGGCCATTCTGACGCGCCTCCAGCGCGGCTGAGATTGGCAGGCTGCATTTCCTGCTGGGCGAGCTGTACGCCGAGGCCGTTCAGAAGAGCAAGCTGCGCGCCGGAGCTGATCGCCTGCCACGGGCAGACCATCTATCACGAAGGCGCGCCCGTGCCCTTTCTCGGGCATCGAATCGCCAGCACGCTGCAAATCGGCGAGGCCTCGGTGATCGCCGAGCGCACCGGCATTCCGGTGGTTTCCGATTTCCGCCCGCGCGACATCGCCGCCGGAGGCCGGGGCGCGCCGCTGGTGCCCTACGTCGACTACCTGCTGTTCCGCCACCCCCGGCGCGGCCGCGTGGCGCTGAACATCGGCGGCATCGCCAACATCACGGCCATCCCGCCGGCCGCGCGGCCGGACCAGGTGATCGCCTTCGACACCGGCCCGGGCAACATGGTGATCGACGCGCTGGTGGCGGAGCACACCGGCGGCAAGCGCAAATTCGACCGGGACGGCCGCTGGCGGCGCGAGGGCGCATCGACAGGGCGTCTTCTGGACCGGCTGCTCGCCGAACCGTACTACCGCCAGCGCCCGCCCAAGACCGCGGGCCGCGAGCAGTACGGCCGCGAGTTCGTCGAGCGGCTGTTGCGGACCAAGCTGCCGCTGCCCGACCTGATCGCCACCGCCACCGCGCTGACCGCCGCGAGCGTCGCGCTCGGAATTCGCCGCTTCGTGCCCGCGCCCGTGGATGAGCTGATCGTCTCCGGCGGCGGCGCGCACAACCCCGTGATCATGAACCACCTGGCGGCGCTGCTGCCGGGCGTGGCGGTCGCCACCTCCTCGGATTTCGGCATCGACATCGACGCCAAGGAGGCCATCGCCTTCGCCATTCTGGGCTACGAAACCTGGCGCCGCCGCCCGTCGAACCTGCCCTCGGCCACCGGCGCGCGCCATGCGGTGGTGCTGGGCAAGGTCTGTTATGGCCTCGACGTAGGAGTTGACGCTAGGCAGCGGGAAACTCAGCGTGCGCTCCAGAACCACCTGTGATCTCGTCGCAACTCCCTCGGCCAGCGGCGCGGCCGCTCCTTTGCGCGCGATCATGGCCCAGGATTGCTGGTAGGCCAGCGTCCGTATGGAGCGGCTCCCGAACATGGCCGCGATGGCGTCACGATCTTGCGGCCGCAGCAGCAAAGAGCCGTCGTCAGCCGCCGCGAACAAGACCAGCGCGCCATCCGGCAGGCCGGCCAGGTATTGGATCAGCCGCGCCGGGGCGCTTTCGTCGCCCCAGGTGTCGAAGTTCTGCCCTGCTGAAAACACGCCCGTCGGCGCATCGACCGCGACCACGTTAATGCCTCGGCCCGCTCCGCCCCCTGAAGTGGAAAGGATGGGCCGCTCGTTCCAGTCCATTCTGGCCACCGGGTAAGACGCGAAGCCGCCGGAGATGACACGCACCTTGACGTCCCCGCGGCTGGGCAACACGGTCACCTGCAGGGAAGCCGTCCCGGTGGTGGCCCCCGGGGCGTAGCCGTACAAGACCAACGCCGCCTTCGATCGCGGAGAGGCTGCCGGCGCGGCGCGCACCTCCACGGGAATCTTCGCCCCGGTGGAGCCTACCGGCGACCGGATCGAAACCCCGCTGGGGCTCTCTCCCGTTGTCAGCAGAACGGGTCCGCAATAGCCGTTAGCTCCCTCGGCCCCCACTTCCACTACCACCCCCGGTCCTCCGGCTTGCAGCACCAGTTCGGCTGGCGGGGTTTGCAGCCAGACTCCCGGCCTGTCCGTGATGTCCGCCACGCTCAGCGGGTACAGGTTGCTGGAGATGTTGTCGATGCGCAACTCGAGGTTGGAGGATTTCGAGGGGGGTGTCAGCGTACTTACTCGCAGGTTGACCTGGTTCAGCCCCACCAGCGTGGGCATGGCGCCGGAGTACAGCACTTCCGCCGGCGTGCCATTGATATAAGCCTCCGGGGTGACGAAAGAGGGCGCCCCCGGGCCCAATCCTGTGGCGTACACCTCCAGGATTTCGCCGGGCCGCACGCCGTTCTCAGCCGACGCGCTGCAATAGGTCCCCGCGCGCACCACGCCTCCAGGGAAGATGCCGGGCGCATATCTCTGAACCTCAGCCTTAACGAAGTTGGTCGCCACGCCTGCACGGTACAGCACCGCCGTGTGATCGCCCGGCGCCAGGTCCCAAGGGACTTGCGCCAGGGCGGCTTCAGCCGAGACCATGGCCAGCGGCACCGGCCTGTCCCCTAAGCACAAGCAGAACTCGCCGAGATGCAGCGGCCAGGGGATTCCATTGGCGGTGAACTGGTCTACCGCAAAGTCCTCTCCAGCCACCCGCATCAATGCGCCGGGCGCGGTTTTCTCCGCTCCGGAGGCGGCGTTCGTTACCTCAGCCACTTGGGGTGGATCTTCCAGCCGCCAGGCGGACGGGGAGTGACCGCCCCACAGTCCGGCCAGCGTCTGGTAGACGGCGCGTGGCTGTAGGGTGTCGAATCCCGGCTGCCCGGTGGCGATCGACTGGAAAATGCCGGCCCGGCGCCGTCGTCGGCGAACCCCGCATACAGGCCTCCGAGCAAAGATCCCTCGGCTTCAATCTCCCTGGTCAAATCCAGTGCGGCGAGGGCCTGGGCGTCCTCATCTTCCGCGTTCACTCCATAGCCGCCAATCAGCACGGGCTTGGAGCCGGACCTCCGGATTTCATCGATTGCGCTGGACAAAGTCCGTACGGCGCCGGCGTCGTAGACCCAGAAGGCCAGTCCCGGCGGGTTGTCGCGCAGGCGGGCGAGGTTGCGGACTCCCGTCGCCAGCAGCGGGGTCTGGTCCGGCTCCAGTGCCCGGAGCAGGGCGGCGGCCTCTGCCAGCAGGTCGTAGAAGTCACTGATTGGACCTGAAAACCTACTATTGTAGTTTTCAAGAACGCCGTCGCCGAAAACATAGGCCACCAGCCGGGGCTGACCTCGAAATCGCAGCACGTAGCTCTCGAAAGCCTCCAAGATCTCTGCCTTCCTGGCGGAGATGGGGCGCGAGGGGTCATAGAAGGGTTCCAGGGGAAAGCCGGCCAGCCAGTGTAGGCCAGTGGTTTCGAGCAAAGGCACAAAGGCCGTGTCGCCATGGTCGAGAAGCCGGGAGGTGCGCACGGTGTTGGCGCCTAGGGCGGCTATGAGGGGCAGGTCGCGCGCATACAGGCACGGGCGCAGCGAGTCCGCACGCCCGTAGTTGACGCCGCGGAGCATGAATCTGTGCTCCCCGAGCAGCAACTGGCCGTACTCCAGCCGGACGTCGCCGGCGAACAAACCACTAAGGCCTCCACCCAAAAACAGGGCGGAAATTAGACTGGCGGCTACACCGTAAGCAGAAGCGCGCATAGGAGTCATTCCTGTAAGTAACTGAGTGCCCTTCGGCCGGTTGGGCTCTCAGGCAGTATCGATAAGAAGAAATGGAAAAAGAGATATGCAGCGGTCGCTCACCTCCGTGGCAACGTTTCTTCTGCTCGCGCTTGCGGCCTCAGCCCAAACGCGGCTGCACCTGAAAAACGCCCCTGCAGGTGAAGACCGCCCCGACGCGGTCGAGAGAAGTGCGCCGGCAAAAAGCAGATCTTTCAATCGTTACCACGTGTTGGCCAGGTTCCGGCAAGGACTTGCGCCGCGTCAAATCCTGGATCTGGAACGCCGGGGCATCCGCTTGGTCCAATTCGTCCCCGATCAGGGGTACGTCTTCTCCCTCGAGCCTGGGATGCGCTTGGAACAGGCCGGCTTGCTGAGCGTCAGACGGTTTCAGGCCCTCGAGAAGATCAGCCCGGTCCTGAAGAAGCCGGGGGCGCCCTTTCCTCCCCAGGAATACCTGGTGGCCGAGTTCTACCCCGACACCGATTTGCGAACGGCTCGGGAAATCGTGGAAGCAGAGGGATTTAGAGTCCGCGATCGCCCCAACATGCTGGGGAACCACCTCTTGATCCTGGGCCCGCGAGACGCCGTCCCGGCACTGGCGAACTGGGACGAATTGGCCTATGTGTTTCCTGCTTCCGAAGATCTGGCCGCGGGGAGGCCGGTGCATGCCTGTTCCGGCGCTCTCACGGATCTGGGGCCGGTAGGGCAGTACGTCGCCACGGTCGGCGAGGGCTGGGACGGAGAAGGCCGCGGCAGCGCCCAGTTGGGCTACTACTTCCGTAGGGTAACGGAAAGGCTGCCCGCGGAACAGGTGCGCCAGGAATTCCTGCGCGCATTCTCGGAATGGAGCCGCGTCGCCAGCGTGAGCTTTCTGCCCGCGCCGGGAGCAGATCTGGCCGCGCTCCCTGGATATCCTGTTCGCGTCCGGTAGTCATGGGGATGCTTATCC
Source organism: Bryobacterales bacterium (assembly GCA_963744775.1). Taxonomy (GTDB): domain Bacteria; phylum Acidobacteriota; class Terriglobia; order Bryobacterales; family Bryobacteraceae; genus CAVUVG01. The sequence continues at coordinate 36,960 of CAVUVG010000002.1, read as the reverse complement.
TTTTGATGGACCGGGACAGGCGCTGGCGCACACCTACTATCCCGCGCCGCCCAACCCGGAAACCATCGCCGGCGACCTGCATTTCGACGACGACGAGGAGTGGGTGGCAGGACCGGACTTGACGGTCCGGTCCGTGGACCTCTATTCGGTCACACTGCATGAACTGGGGCACGCGTTGGGCCTGGGCCACTCCGATGTGCCTGGCGCGGTGATGTACCCCTACTACCGCCGCCTGACGGCGCTCACCACCGAAGACATCGGCGCCATTCAGGACTTATACGCCAGCTCCAGGGGTGGCCCCCGGTGATCCGCCGGATCAGCCGGCGCCGCTGGCGCTGATCATTGGTTCCCCCGCGATCTTCCCGGTGACGACCACGGCCGCGGCCTTGTCGTTTTCCGGCACAGTCAGCGGCGGCACCGGGGATGTTCTTGTGGCCTGGGCTAGCGACCGTTCAGGGGCGGGGCTGGCCCAGGGCGGGCGCGTCTGGACGGTTACAAGCCTGCCGTTGTTGACAGGGAACAATGTGGTAACGCTCACCGCCACGGACTCCGCGTCCATCCAAACTTCGCGGACCGTGCTCATCGTGCGGCAACAGATCTACCAGGCCCCTTCGGTAAGCATCCTCTCGCCTACCACGGCAGCCACCTATGCGACTGCGTCTGCCAGCATCACGCTGAGCGGCGCGGCGGCGCCCGCTGCGGGGATTGTGCGCGTGGAATGGGCCAACTCGCGCGGCGGCCGGGGAACGGCCTCGGGGACTTCACCGTGGACGGCCGGTCCATTGCCGTTGCAAGCCGGTAGCAATGTGTTCACGGTGACGGCCTTTGACAGCCAGGGGGCTTCCGCTTCCCGCGCCTTGACCGTGACGTACGCGCTTCCCTATGACACCGTGGCGCCCAGCCTCAAGATCACCTCACCCGCCTTTACCAGCGTTCTGACCACGGCGGCCACCATCCGGTTCCAAGGGACCGCCAGCGACAATGTGGGCGTGGCGGCGGTCACCTGGTCGACGTCGTTCAACAGGTCGGGCGTGGCCATCGGGCACCACCAACTGGAGCACGTCTGACATCCCGCTGCTGATCGGCACCAACACCATCGTGGTGCGCGCGCGGGACGCCGCGGGCAACACCAGTTGGCGCTCGGTCACCGTTACGCGAAGATAGGGCCGTGCTAGCATGGAAATCCCATGCCAGCAACCAGACCTGTAGCGCTCATTACCGGCGCCTCCAGCGGATTAGGCGCCACCTTTGCGCGGCAGCTTGCCATCTACGGCATGGATCTGATCCTGGTGGCGCGCCGCCGGGACCGGCTCGAACAGCTTGCCAAGGATCTGGAAACTGCCTGCGGTGTGCGCGTGGAGGTTCTGCCCGCGGACCTGACTGTCGCCGATGACCTCGCCCGGGTCGAGCAGCGGATCGCCGAAGCGCAGGACCTGGAATACCTGATCAACAACGCCGGTTTCGGCACCCGGGGCCGCTTCTTCGAAGCGGACCGCGAGAGCCAGGACCAGATGCACCGGCTGCACGTGCTCGCCACCATGCGCCTGACGCATGCCGCGCTGCCGGGCATGGTGGCGCGTAGAAGAGGCAGCATGATCAACGTCTCTTCGGTGGCGGCCTTCGGGAGCACGCCCGGGAGCGTGAGCTACTGCGCCACCAAGGCGTGGATGAACGCCTTCACCGAGGCGCTGGCTCTCGAACTCGATCTGGCGGGCTCTCCCGTGCGGGTCCAGGCGCTTTGTCCGGGCTTCACCTATACCGAGTTCCACGACGTGATGGGAATGGACCGGAACGTCATCCCCACAGGCTGGTGGCTGCCGGCGGACGCGGTGGTGGCCGCTTCCTTGCGCGGGTCCGCAGCGGCAAGCTGATTGTGATCCCGGGCCTGCGCTACAAGCTGCTGGTGCTGGTGATGAAAGCTAATCCCGCGTTCCCTGATGCGCTGCCGGCGTGAAGATCTACGCCAGGAGCACCAAGCGCCTCTGACGCATGCTGTAATAAATCTCAGTGGCAGGAAAACCAGTCGCATTGACCATCGCCGGCTCCGACCCCAGCGGTGGCGCGGGCATCCAGGCGGATCTCAAGACCTTCCACCAGTTCGGAGTCTACGGCGAAGCGGTGATCACGCTGATCACGGTCCAGAACACCCTGCGGGTGGAGCGGGTGGAGTGCCTGCCGCCGGAATTGGTGCGGCGAGCAGATCCTGGCGGTCCTGGAGGACATCCCGCCCCTGGCGCGGCCAAGACCGGCGCCCTGGGCAACGCCGCCATCGTGGAGGCGGTTGCGGAACTGGCCGGGGAGTTCGCGTTTCCCTTGGTGGTCGATCCGGTCATGATCAGCAAGCATGGAGCCATGCTGCTGGGCGAGGAGGCCCGGCGGGTGCTTCAGGACCGCCTGATCCCCCGCTGCGCGCCTGCTGACGCCCAACCTGGCCGAAGCCGGGGCGCTGGCGGGTCTGGAGATCCGCGGACGTGGACGACATGCGCCGCGCCGCCGAGCGCATTCGCGCCATGGGCGCCCCGGCGGTGCTGGTGAAAGGCGGGCACCTGGCTCGGAGCGCAACCGATATTCTGCTGGCCGGCCGGGAGTGGTATGAATTTCCGGCCCCGCGGATGGAAACGCCGCACACGCACGGCACCGGCTGCACCTACTCGGCCGCCATCACCGCCGAGCTGGCCAAGGGAACGCCGCTCGCGGAGGCCGTGGGCAGGGCCAAGCAGTTCATTACCGAGGCCATCCGCGGCAACCCCGGCCTGGGGGCGGATCGGGGCCCGTGAACCACCACGCGCAGAATGGGCATCCGGAACGGAAAAAGGGCCGGATCGTTGGACCCGGCCCCTAAAGGACGTTAGGAAACCCGCGAGACTTAGCGAGCGGCCAGCAGAGCGCGCAGGTGGCGGGCCCGCTCGGGTGAACGCAACTGGCGCAGACGCCTTGGCTTCGATCTGGCGGATGCGCTCGCGGGTGACGTCGAACTCCTGTCCGATCTCCTCCAGCGTGTGCTCCCGCTCGCAGCCGATGCCGAAGCGCAGCCGGATCACCTTCTCCTCCTTCGGAGAGAGGGTCTTCAGGATATTGGCGGTCTCGTCCCGGACGTTGGTCTCGATGACGGTGTCCACCGGCGAACCGACCCACCGGTCCTCGATCAGGTCGCCGAGGGCGGATTCGCCGTCGCGGCCCACCGGGGTCTCCAGCGAAACCGGATCGCGCGAGATGGTCTTCAGCTTCTGGACCTTCTCGACCGGGATGTCCATGCGCCGGCTGATCTCGTCGTTGGTCGGAGCCCGGCCCAGTTCCTTTTCCAACTCCCGGTTGGCGCGCAGGAACTTGTTCATGCTCTCGTTCATGTGCACCGGGATGCGGATGGTCCGGGACTGGTCGGCGATGGCGCGCGTGATGGCCTGCCGGATCCACCAGGTGGCGTAGGTGGAGAACTTGTAGCCGCGGCGGTATTCGAACTTGTCGGCGGCGCGCATCAGACCGATGTTGCCTTCCTGGATCAGGTCCAGCAGGTGCAGGCCGCGGTTGACGTACTTCTTGGCGACCGAAACCACCAGGCGCAGGTTGGCCTCCACCAGGTCCTTCTTGGCCCTCTCCGCCTCCAGTTCGCCGATGCCGGATGACGGTCAGGGTGTGCCGCAGGTCGGCCAGAGGAGCGCCCGGCGATGCTCTCGCGCTTCCGGATTTCGCGGCGCAGTTCCCTGACCCGGCTCTGCACGGCGGCGCCGGAGCGGTCCTCCAGCCTCCGCAGTTCCGCCTCCAGGCTGGCCATTTCATCGACGGCCCGCTCGATGCCCTTGGCGAACTCCTTCCAGCGCAAAGTGGGAAGGGGATCCGGCGGATCGGCCAGCGAAGTCTCAACCTTGCAGCGCCTAGCTTGCCCGTCCCACCGCCGCAGCGGCTTCTTGGCGGAGGCGGGGATGGCCTCGAGCTTCTCCGCCAGTTGCTGGTTGCTTCTTCCACAGCACCGTCACGTCGCCGAACAACTGGCGCAGTTCGGCCCGCCGCTTCTCGTCGGCCGCGGTGCCCTCCTCGACGTCCCCCACGTCTACCCAGGCATCCAGTTCCTCGGCGCCCTTCTTCAGTTGCTCGGCGACTTCCACAACCGCGTGTTGCACCAGCGGGGAACGGCTGATGGCCTTCTGCATCCGCAGCTTGCCGCGCTCCATGCGCCGCGCCAGATCCACTTCGCCCTCGCGCGTCAGCAGCGGAACCGCGCCCATCTCACGCAGGTAGACCCTCACCGGATCGTCGGTGTAGATGGATTCCTCGACCTGAGGAGCGCCGTGAAACTCATCGGCCTCATGGGCCTCCTCCGCGTCAAAGAACTTCGGTTCCTCTTCGAAGGGCAGGCCGATGTGGTCCGCTTGTTCGGCTAGATAATTGATCTTCGAAATGGTCCACTTCGGACTCACCTCTCTGTCCGCAAGCACAATGCAAGCGCTAACTGGAAGAATTGTTTAGAAATCGTTTAGGGTAGCCGAATGCTCGGCACTCTCACTGGTTCGCAGGTACAGCCCGCCACTCCCGGGCATCGAGTTCATTCTAGCACCAAACTCGCCAAAATAAAGCCTCATTTCTATAGATTGCGCGCCGCCGGTTTCGGTTTCACGCCTGGATGCGTTTTCCCGCCCCAAGACCAGAGTGCGAACAGCCTCCGCTTGCTCTCATCTCCTCTTTTGGCGAATCAACTTCTTCAATTCATTGAGGAAAGCTTCCACGTCCTGAAAATCGCGGTAAACCGAAGCAAACCGGACATAGGCGATCTTGTCCAAGGCCGCAGCCGATCCATCAGCATTTCTCCTATTTCAGTAGTGCTGATCTCTCGCTCAGCGCTCTCCGACAGCTTGGCCTCCATCTCATCGACCATTTCGGCCAGCTTCGCCATAGGAACCGGCCGTTTTTCGCAGGCTTTCAGCAAGCCGGACAGAACCTTTTGCCGGTCGAACTTCTCGCGGCGGCCGTCTTTCTTGACCACCATGTAGGGCACCTCGTCGATGCGCTCGTAGGTGGTGAACCGCCGCTCGCACTTCAGGCACTGCCGCCGGCGGCGAACGACGTCCGCCCTCCCGGCTTTCCCGGGAATCCACTACCCGGTCCTGCTTGTGGCCACAAAAAGGGCAGTTCATGCCGCTTCCCACCTTCTCCATCTCCTTCAAATTTTCGCCAGTTGAGGCCCTCATGGACGAGCCAGTAGCAAGCCCAACGGAACAATTACTACAAATGTAATCACCCAGATCACCAGCGCGATGCCACCGGCGACCTCCAGCGGGATGCGGAAGATCTCCGTCAGGACCACGATCGAAACCACCTGCACGCCGCCCCCCATGCCCGGGATTTGCACCAGGCTGCCAAAGGCGACAAAGCCGATCAGGATCAAAACATCCGTGATTCCCAACCCCGCCAGTGCCGGGAAAGACTCGGAACAAGGCGACGTAGCACAGGACAATCAGTCCCCATTCCAGGAGCGTGTAGAGGCACAGCCACAGCAGCGCCCCGCGCTGCCGGGTGGACTCGATCCCCAGGACGAAGGAATTGACCAGTTCCTGCGCCTTGGAGCGCCAGCGGTCCGGCAGAAATCCCAACCCGGCGGAAAGACGCTGCTCCATGGATCTGGAGTACTGCCGCAACAGGAAGAAAACCAGCAAGCAGCATAGGCCGGCCGAGGGCGGCCACATAGCCGCCCACCTTCATGGCCCACTGCAACCCCGGTCCGACCTTGGCCCCGGAGCGGCCCACCTGGACCAGGGCGAAGGCGAAGATCAGCAGGGCGGCCAGAAGGTCGCAAATCCGCTCCAGCAGCCACGCGGCCAATTGGGAAGAGAACGAGACCCTCTCCTTGGCGGAAATCAGGTAGGGCCGGACCAATTCCCCCGCGCGGCCGAAAATCACGATGGCCGTGAAGCCGATGGCGGTGGCTGAAAACAGGCCCCAAATGCTCGGATGCGGCTTCAAGTGCTGGATCATCACGGCCCAGCGCAGCGCGCGCCCGTAGTAGGTCACCAGGGCGATGAGCGCCGCCTCAGCAGCCATCCCCAGCGCAGCCCCAGCAGCGTGGCGAGAAAAAGCTCCCAATCGAACCCCCCGTGGCGCCACCGCAGCGCGAAAACCAGCAGAACCGCTACCGCCAGGATCGCCGAGGCCGCCAGCAATCGGTGCTTGTTCTTCTGATGGGGCCTCCTAAGCGCCGCATTTTCGCCGATTCGCCTATCTCGCCCAGCGCCGACGGGCTAGAATGGAGAGCGGCACGAAAAGGTCGTGGATTCGTGCGAACTTCTAATGATAAAGCCTCGTTTCTCTAACTGGAAGCCCGAATCGATGGCATCCGGCCCAGTACCAACGGGTTCGGGAGCCGAGAGGGCTTCAGGCAGCCGAGCGAGGTCATGGCAACTTTGGCCCAAACAGTTCCGATGCCGTGGAGTCCAGCCGGGGCCCCTTCCCGGCGGCCGGCGGCTGTCGAGGACGCGAGCTGGCGTGGCGTGACGGGACCGAGCTTGGATCCGGATTTCAGTCTAGTCGCACGTTGCCTGGGGGGGGACGAATCCGCCTGGGAGGAAATGGCCAAGACCCACACCAAGCGGGTCTACGCCATGTGCTACCGCTTCACCGGAAACGACGGCCAGGCCCAGGATCTCACGCAGGAGGTCTTCCTGCGCGTCTTCCGTAACCTGGGGAGCTACCGCGCCGGTGAGGGCTCCTTCACCACCTGGCTCGCCAGGCTGACGCGCAACCTCCTGATCGATCACTACCGGCGGGCGAAGCTGGACCGCGTTACCGATTCCATCGAGGACCAGCTTCCGGTGCTTGGAGGAGACGGGCACAGCCTCCAGCCGCGCCGATGGATTGTTGTCGGGAAGGGAAGCCAGCGAGATTCTGCAATTGGGATTGCCGAAGCTCTCGCCCGAGTTGCGCGAAGCCGTGATTCTGCGCGATCTGGAGGAGATGGAATACCGGGAAATCGCCCAGGTGCTGAACGTGCCGGAAGGCACCGTGAAGTCCCGGTTGAATCGCGGCCGGACGGAGTTGGCGCGAGTTCTCAGAAGGCACAAGGTCTCCATATGAACTGCTCCGAACTGGAAACCTTGCTCTGCGATTACCTCGACGGGACCCTGAGTCCCGCGCAGCAGGCGGAGGTGGAGCGGCATCTGGCGCAGTGCCCGGCCTGCACCGAAATCGCGTCGGATGCCGAAGCCGTTACGGCGCTGGCTGGAGCGGCGGCCCCGGTGGAGCCTCCACCCGAGCTGGTCACGCGAATCCTGTACGATCTGGCCGCCCGGCACGAACGCGTGCTGGAGAAGCGGCAGGGGCCCTGGGCGGTGCTGGGGCACTTGATGTGGCCCATCCTTCAGCCGCGATTTGCCATGGGCATGGCCATGACGATGCTCTCCTTCTCCATGCTGGCGCGTGTCGCCGGGATCGACGTGCGGCAGCTGAGCGTCTCCGACTTGAACCCCGTCAAGATCTGGCGGACCGTGGACAACCGCGTCTACCGCACCTGGACGCGGGGGGTTCAGTTCTATGACAGTTTGCGGATTGTTTACGAGATTCGGTCGCGGCTGGGAGAGTTGACGTCGGAGGAAGACGAGAGCGCCGACCGCGCCACCGCCGCGCCGGCCGGCCAGCGCCCGCAGCCGGGCGGCCGTGACAAGAGCAGCGATGCCCAGCGGGGCGTAGAGAAGTGAGGCGGAGGTAAAGTGCCATGAAATGTTACCAACATGCGGATCTTGAAGCGGCGGCGTTTTGCAGAAGTTGTGGCAGGCCGTTGTGCAGCGCCTGCCAGCGCAGCGCCCAGGGCACTGTCTACTGCGAGGAGCACGTCCCCGCCGCCCAGCCAGCCGCTCTGGCGGCGCCCACCCCAGCTCCCATCCCTTCCCACGGCGTCTCACCGGGACTGGCCTTCGTACTGGGGCTGATTCCGGGCGTGGGAGCGATCTACAACGGGCAGTACGTCAAGGGACTGGTGCACGTGGTGGTCCTCGGGACGCTCATCAGCATCGTGGAGTCGGGAGCGGGCGGCTTCGAGGCGCTGTTTGGGCTCCTCATTGCTCTTTGGTTCTTCTACATGGCCTTCGAGGCCTACCACACCGCCAGCAAGCGCCTGCGCGGCGAGCCGGTGGATGAATTCTCGAGTCTGATCCCGATGGGTTCGCCGCGTGCCAGCTCGACGGCCGGCCCACTCGCTCTGATCGTTCTCGGCGTGCTGTTTCTGATCATGACCACCAAACCCGACTGGACTCGGTGGATTCTCAAACTGTGGCCCGTGCTTCTGATTGCGGCCGGGGTCTACCTGCTGCTGGCGCCGTTTGCGGAATCGCGCCGAGAATCGTCCGGAAACTCAGGAGGTTCCCCGTGAGCTGCAATAACGGATCCGTGTTCTGCGCCATTCGAGGCCCGATCATGTTGATCGCGATTGGCGCGCTGTTTGCGCTCCAGCAATTCAGCGTGTACGACTTCCATCAGACTTGGCCTGTGTTGCTGATCCTGTTCGGCGTGCTGAAGCTCCTGGAGCGGGTGGTGGGAACGCGCCCTCAGGCCGGCCTCAGTACTCCACCGGAGGTGAATTCATGAGACGGCACTCGCTCATCGGGCCTTTGATACTGGTTCTGATCGGCGCCTTATTTCTGGCGCACAACCTGCACCCCGAATGGGTCCCTTTCGATTTGATTGCGACTTACTGGCCCTTCCTGCTGATCGCTTGGGGCCTGTTGCGCCTGGTGGAAGTCCTCTATTGGAAGTTCTCATCCCAGCCGATGCCGGCCAGGGGAGTCTCGGGGGGCGAGTGGACGCTGATCGTGTTCATCTGCCTCATCGGATCGGGCCTTTTCCTGTGGCATGAGCACGGGTCGCGATTGCCCCGCGTTTTCGTCGGCGGCCGGGGCGTGGAGATCTTCGGCGAGTCATTCGACTACCCGATTGCCGAGCAGCGGCAGACCGTCAAGGCCGCGCGCATCCTGGTCGACAACGCCCGCGGCAACACGCGCATCGTGGGGGCCGACACGCAGGAAGTCAAGGTGAGCGGCCGCCGGACCGTTCGCGCCTACAACCAGTCGCAGGCCGATGAAGCCAACCAGAAGACCGCACTGAATGTCTCCACCGAGGGAGACCAACTCGTAATTCGTTCCACGCAGGGCGCGGAACGCGACGAGATGCGCATCTCGACCGACCTGGAGATCACGGTGCCCCGGGGCGCCACGCATTCACGCCACCGGCCGGTATGGGGATTTCGACATTCTCAACATCGACGGCGGCGTCGAAGTGACCAGCGGCAATGCCGGTGTGCGGTTGCAGGACCTGGGCGGGAGCGTGCGCGTCGATCTGCGCCGCAGCGACATCGTCCGGGCCCTGAACGTCAAGGGAAATGTTGAAATCCTGGGCCGGGGACAAGACGTGGAGCTGGAGAATATCGCCGGAAGCGCCACCATCAATGGCAACTACTCCGGAGACATTCTTTGCCGCAACCTGGCAAAACCGCTGGTGTTTCAGAGCGGGGTCACTGAATTGAGGGCCGAGCGCGTTCCGGGCCAGTTTCGCATGACCCTGGGGGACTTCACGGCTTCCAACCTGGTGGGGCCCGTGCGATTGACAGGTCGATCCAAGGACGTGACCATCCAGGGTTTCCAGGGCGACATGGCGGTCAGCCTGCAGCGCGGCGACGTCAACTTGCAGCCGGAACGGACACCGGATGCCAAGATCGACGTGACCACCGGCAGCGGTGACCTGGATATCGCCCTCCCCGCCGACGCCAAGTTCGAAATATCGGGTACGACCGGCCGCGGCGAAGTGACCAGCGTATTCGGCGATGCGGTGCGCGTGACGCGCAACCTCGCCGGAGCATCCATAGAAGGCTCCAACGGCCGGGGACCGAAAATCACGCTCCACACCGACCGTGGCCGCATCGCGCTTACCAAGCGCTAACATACCTTCACCGCGCCCCGCCGACCGCCGCGCTAAACTTATATCTATGCCGACGACCGTTCGCTAGGGGCGCGGGTTGCGCCCTCCAAGTCAACCTCTGTAGCCGCCGGGTTGAAGTGTTTCTTTTTGGAGCGAACGGAAATGTTTCTGGAACAACTGGGAGCGGACGCGCGTGTGCGCGAGCTCTTCCGGCCTCACGAGGCCGCGGAATTGGAATTGGGCCGCGTATCATTCGCCGCCCACGAGCAGTATCGTGTGTACCTGGAGCACGGCGAGTACGAGGCGGCGCCGGCGGGGCGTCTGCGCTGGGAGGATGTGCTTCCCGCAGTGGGCGATTGGGTCGCGGCGCGGCCCGTAGGCTCCGAACTCGCCCGGATGGAGGCCGTGCTGCCGCGGCGCACGCAGTTCTCCCGCCGCGCGGCCGGCACCGCCCAATACGAACAGGTGATCGCAACCAACGTGGACCTCGCGCTCATCGTGTGCGGTCTCGACGGGGACTTCAACCTGCGCCGCCTGGAACGCTACCTGGTTCTGAGCCGCGAGAGCGGCGGCGGGACGGCCGTCATCCTGAACAAAGCCGACCTGTGCGCGGACACCGCCGCACGCATGGAAGCGGTCGCGCGGATTGCGCCGGCGGCGCCGGTCGTGCCCCTCAGCGCGGCGCAAAGCGTGGACCCGCTGCGGGAATTGGTGCGCGGCCGGACCGTGGTGCTCCTGGGCTCCTCCGGAGCGGGGAAATCGACCATCGCAAACGGTCTGCTTGGGGACAAGCGGCTCGCAACCAGTGCGGTGCGCGCCTCTGATTCACGCGGCCGGCACACCACCACCAGCCGCATGCTGATGCCGCTCCCGGACGGAGGAGCCATCATCGACACTCCCGGCATGCGCGAGTTACAGCTTTGGGCCGGTGAAGACTCGCTCGATGAAGTCTTCTCCGAGATCACGGCGCTGGCCGAAGGGTGCCGCTTCAGCGACTGCACGCACACAGGCGAACCCGGCTGCGTCGTCGCGCAAGCCCTCGCATGCGGCGAGATCGACGTGTCGCGTTGGGACAGTTTCCGTAAGCTCGGTGCGGAGTTGCGACACCGCCAAGCCACGCAGGACGCCCCGGCCAGCCTCGCCGAAAAGCGAAAATGGAAGGCGATTCACAAAACGATCCGCAGCCACCCGAGGTACCATCACTGATTCAGGGGTTTTTATGACGGCTCAAACCGTCACTTCTCCACCAGGAGCAGCCGCACATCCATCACGTTGGTGTTTGTGGGGCCGGTCTTGAGCAAGTCTCCGAGCGGTTCGAAAAAGTGATAGGAGTCGTTGTTGGCAAGGTAGCGGGCCGGGTCTAAACCAAGTGCTTTGGCCCGCGAAACCGTCGCGCCGTCGGCGATGGCGCCGGCCGCGTCCGTCGGACCGTCGGTGCCGTCCGTTCCGCCGCTGAGGGCCACCACGTTGGGCGACCCCGTCCAGGTCCATGGCGGCGGCCAGGACGAACTCCTGGTTTCTGCCGCCCAAGCCCTCGCCCCGCAGCGTCACCGTCGTCTCTCCGCCTGAAATCAGACAGGCGGGGGGCTTGACGGGGCGGCCGGAAAGGACGACCTCCCTGGCGATGGCGGCGTGCATGCGCGCCACGTCCCGGGTCTCCCCCTCGATGCGCGTGGAAAGCACCAGCGGCCGCAGCCCCAATTGCCTCGCCCTGGCGGCGGCCGCTTCCACCGCCAGCCGGTTGCTGCCCACCACGAGATTTTGGACGCGGAGAAAAACTTCGTCGGATGGCTTGGGCGTGTCGGCGATCTCACCTCGCGCGCCGCATGCCAGCCTGTCCATCACGGTCCGGGGCGCCTTGCCGGTCAGGCCATATTTCTCCAGCACGCCTATGGCGACATTGAAAGTCGCGCTGTCCGGAGCAGTGGGGCCGGAGCCGATCACATCCAGATCGTCTCCAATCACGTCGGAGAGCAGCAAGGAAATGACGGTCGCCGGATAAGCCAGCCGCGCCAGTTGCCCCCCCTTGAGCAGGGAGATGTGCTTGCGGACCGCGTTCACTTCGTGGATGGTCGCGCCCGAGGCCAGCAGCAGCCGGGTGGTCGTCTGCTTCTCTTCCAGCGTAATGGGAGGCGCGGGGCTGGGCAGCAGGGCCGACGCCCCGCCAGAAATCAGGCAGATGACCAGGTCGTTTTGTCCCGCGTCTTGCGCCATACCCGCGATCCGCTGGGCCCCGCGGACCCCCGCATCGTCGGGAATCGGGTGGCCGCATTCGTGCAGCTCGATGCGGCGAACTTTGGCCAGGTGGCCGTACTTGACGTTGACACAGCCTCCCTGGATCCTCGATCCCAGCAGGCGCTCGATGGCCTGCGCCATGGCCGCGCTGGCCTTGCCCGCGCCGATCACCCACACCCGGTCGAACGAATCCAGACGATACTTTCTGTCTCCCGCGCAGAGCCGGCCGCCGGCGATGCGGACATGCCGCAGCACCGCGCTGACGGGATCGGCGGCTTCGAGCGCGGCCCGAAAAATCGTATGCGCCTGACTTCTGAGTTTCTTCACGGACATGAGATGCGGCTCCTTAGAAGAGTGGAAGCTTGAGAACCTGGTCGACGGCGACTCCGGGATCGTCCCCGGTGATATCGATGCGGTAGTCGGCGCGCGCATAACTCTCGCGGCGGGTGTAGTAGAGCACTTCGAACTTGCCCGGCTCGCGCGCCAGGGGGCGGTTGGTGCAGGTCCCCAGCCGGCGGCGAACCAGCGGCAAAGGACAATCCAGCCAAATCGTCACCCCGTTGTTCTCGATCAGCTCGTAGTTCTGCTGCTGGCTGAAGGCGCCTCCGCCCAGAGCCGCCACCGTGGGCTCTCCGGCCTGGATCCTATGCACATTTTCACGGATGGCTTCGGTCTCCAGCCGGCGAAACTCCTTCTCCCCGCGCGTGTCGAAGATCTCGCCGATGCTGACCCCCTGCTCCGATTCGATCTCGGCATCAATGTCGACGAAGCTCCAGCCAAGCACGCCGGCCAGCCGGGCGCCGACGACACTTTTGCCGCAGCCCATGAAGCCCACCAGGTAGATTCCAGGGGTTCGTTTCAGTTTCAGGATCATCGCCGAAACGCCATAATGGTAGCATGTGCGCCCTTCGGGGGCTTTGGCATGCGACTGCACCTGCTCATCGACGCCGACGATACACTCTGGGAAAACAACATCTTCTTCGAGCAGGCGTTCGAGGAGTTTGTCGACTATCTCGGCCACTCCCGGCTCACCGGCGCGGAGATTCGCGCCGTGCTGGATGAGATCGAGAAGGTCAACAACCAGCTCCACGGCTATGGCTCCGCCAACTTCGCCCGGAACCTGCGGGAGTGCTACCTGCATCTGGCCGAGCGGGAGATCCGTCCCGAGGACCTGGACAGGATCATGTCCTTCGAAGAGCGCCTCCTCCAGCACCCCATGGAGGTGATCGAAGGCGTCGAGGACACGCTGCTGTACCTTCAGCCGCGCCATGACCTGGTGCTTTTCACCAAGGGGAACCCGGAGGAGCAGAAGCTGAAGATCGACCGCTCCGGCCTCGGCGGCTATTTCCGGCGCACGGCCATCGTCAGGGAAAAGGACGCGGCGGCCTACCGCGGCTTGGTGCCGGAACTGCGCCTCGATCCGGAGCGGACTTGGATGATCGGGAACTCGCCTAAGTCCGATGTGAACCCGGCGCTGGAGGCGGGCCTGCGCGCGGTCTTCATCCCGCACGCCCACACCTGGACGCTGGAGCGCGAGGAACTGCGCCCCGCCGCCGGGCGCCTGCTCACGCTCGAAAAGTTCGCCGATTTGCGGCGACATTTCTGAATCGGAGCCAGCCGGGTGAGTGTGCTACTCCTGTAAGTTATGCAACGCGAAGATCACATCATAGTGAAGCGTCCCCACTCCGCGCTTCACGAGTATCCCGTAGTCATCTCATTAACCGTCGAGTGGGGCGACCAGGACTCATTTGCTCACGTCAACAACACCGTTTACCTGAAGTGGTGCGAGACCGCGCGCGTGGCTTACCTGGGTAAGATCGGCATGTGGCAGCTGATCCGCTCGGAAGGGAAGGGGCCGATTCTGGCCTCGATCGGCTGCAACTACCGCCGCCCGGTGACCTTCCCGGATACCGTGCAGATCGGGGCCCGGGTGGCCAAGGTCGGAAAGAGCAGTTTCCGCATGGAACACGCCGTGGTCAGCATGGCCCAGGACATAGTTGTCGCCGAAGCCGATTCCACCCTCGTTTTCGTCCAGTACGAGGGGGTGAAATCGCTGCCCCTGCCCGCCAGCATGCGCGAGGCCATGGCAAAAATTGAGGGTCGTTCCCTGTAGGTTCTGGTGTAGACTAATTACACCATGCTCAAAGAATTCAAAGAATTCGCAATGCGGGGCAACGTGCTGGACATGGCGGTTGGCATCATCATTGGGGCCGCCTTCGGCAAAATCATCACCTCTTTTGTGAGCGACATCCTGATGCCGCCCATCGGCCTGTTGCTGGGCAACGTGGACTTCGCAAACCTGTTCCTGAACATCTCGGGCCAGACCTACGCCACGCTCGCCGACGCCAAGAAGGCCGGCGCGGCGACCATCAACTACGGTCTGTTTTTGAACACCGTGCTGGACTTCCTGATTGTGGCTTTCGCCATATTCCTGTTGATCCGGCAGGTGAATAAGCTCAGTCGGCAGCCGGCCGCGGCGCCCACCACCAAGGATTGCCCGTTCTGCCTGTCGGCCGTGCCGCTCAAGGCAGTCCGCTGCGCCCACTGCACCTCGCAGCTGGCGTAGGGGCACGCCGGTGGCGTGCCCAAGTCGGATTCAGCCGCGGGACACGCGGGGGCACGCCGGTGGCGTGCCCGAGCTACGCCGTCCCGGCGACGTAGAGTAGGCCTCCAGGCCTGCCGGCAGGTTTCTCAACAAGCTCTTAGCTGAGTTCCACCGTTTCCCCGCGCTCCGGGACCACGGTCTCGATACCGTACCGCCCGCTTAGCACCTTGGCCAGCGCCGCCGACTGTGTGGCTTCGCCGTGCACCAGGAAGATCTTCTTCAGCCCGTTGGCGGCCATGGGCTTGACCCACTCGGTCAGCTCATTCTGGTCGGCGTGGCAACTGAGTTCGTTGAGTTTGGCGACTTCGGCCCGCAGCCGCAGGGGCTCGCCGAAAATCGGCACCTCCAGCATCTTGTCCACGATCTTGCGGCCCAGCGTGTTCTCCGCCATGAAGCCGGTGACCAGCACCGTGTTCCGCGGGTCCTCGATGTTGTTCTTCAGGTGGTGCAGGATGCGCCCGCCCTCGCACATGCCCGACGCGGAAATGACAATGAACGGCCCGCGCAGATCGTTCAGCGCCTTGGACTCGCTCGCCTCCCGCACATACTTGAGGTTCCTGAACCCGAAGGGATCTTCGCCTTGGAGCAGGTACTCACGCGTCTCGGCGTCAAACAATTCCGGGTGGTTGCGAAAGACCGTGGTCACGTTGACGGCCAGCGGGCTGTCGACGAACACCGGGATGGAGGGAATCTTATGCTGATTGGTCAGCTCGTGCAGCAGCACCACGAGTTGCTGCGTGCGGCCCACGGCGAAGGCGGGCACGATGATCTTGCCGCCGCGCTGCACAGGTCCGGTTGACGATGTCGGCCAGCTTCCCGGCCACTGCGCCGGCGTCCTGGTGCAACCGGTCGCCGTAGGTGCTCTCCATGATCAGGTAGTCGGTCTGAGGGAGCGCATCGGGATCGCGGATAATCGCCTGGTTGGGCCGCCCCACGTCCCCCGAGTACGCCAGCCGGATGCGCTTTCCATTCTCCTGGCATTGCAGCATCAAGGTCGTGGAGCCGAGGATGTGCCCCGCGTCGTAAGCTTCGTAGCTGAGCGATGCATCCAGGGCCTTCGGCGTGTAAATCGGGACCGGCTCGAACGACTTCAGCGCCTTTTCGGCGTCCTCCACGGTGTAGAGCGGTTCGATCTCGCCGTTGCCCGCTTCCGGCAGCAGGGCCTTGCGCCTCAGATGGCGCTTGTTGAGGAAGGCCGCGTCCTTCTCCTGCAGGAACGCCGAATCCCGCAGCATCGCCTGACACAGGTCCATGGTCGCCGCGGTCGTATAGATTGGGCCGCCGAAGCCTTTCTTCACCAGCGTCGGAAGATTGCCGCTGTGGTCGATGTGCGCGTGGGAAAGAATCACTCCGTGGATGGATGAGGGCGCGAAGGGAAACACGCTGTTGCGTTCGGCGGCCTCGGTGCGGCGTCCTTGATACAGGCCGCAATCCAGCAGATATCGCTGTCCGTTGACCTGGACCAGGTGCATCGAGCCCGTGACCGTGCGTGCGGCGCCCCAAAATGTGATCTTCATAAACCATCAGCATGACACAGGCGGAGCCGGCTGGCAG
The DNA here is from genome assembly GCA_963744775.1 of Bryobacterales bacterium. Taxonomy (GTDB): domain Bacteria; phylum Acidobacteriota; class Terriglobia; order Bryobacterales; family Bryobacteraceae; genus CAVUVG01. The sequence goes on along the minus strand of CAVUVG010000002.1, from coordinate 20,672 downwards.
CCTCGTGTACAATCACTAGGCGATGCTCTTGAGGCGAATTCCGCTGCTCGTGGCGCTCTGTGGCCTGATGCCCGCCGCGGCTCAGAAGAAGCCGGTCACGGTGCAGGATGTCGTCTCCCGGGCGCCCGGCCCTGCCGTCGAGATCGTCTGGTCCCCGGGCGGCAACTCTTTCGCGTATGAGCAGGGCGGCGCCATCCGCCTCTTCGACGTGCCGGCCAAAACGCCACGGACCCTGCTCCGGCTCTCCGAGTTGGAGACCGCTGCCACCCCCGTTGCGCCCCCCCTGGCGTTCGAGTGGCAGAACCGTGGCGTCAAAGAGCAAACCATACAGTGGTTCCCGGATGGCGAAGGCCTCCTGCTCGCCGCCAAGGGCGACTTGTTCCGGTTTCAACTCGCGGCCGGTGCCTGGAGCCAGCTGACGTCCACCCCGGTCGCCGAGCGCGATCCCAAGCTTTCGCCCGATGGCCGCCTGGTATCGTTCCGCCGTGGCAGCGACCTGTTCTGCCTCGACCTGGCCTCCCGGCGAGATCGTGCAGCTCACTGAGAACGGCTCCAGCACGCTGTTCAACGGGCGGCTGGACTGGGTCTATCCGGAGGAGCTGGACCTTTCCACCGCGCATTGGATCTCGCCGGACTCCAAGCAGGTCGCTTACCTCCAGTTCGACGTGAGCCGCCAGCCGCTCTATCCCCACGCCAGCTCTGCTCCCCCTGCAGCCGGTGTACGAGCCGCAGCGCTACCCCAAAGCCGGCGAGCCGAATGCCGATGTCCGTCTGGGCGTGGTTTCGATCTCGGGCGGCCCCACGCGCTGGATGGAGCTGGGCGATCCCCGCGACTCGCTGCTGGCGCGCGTGCATTGGACCCCGGACAGCCGCGGCCTCTTCGTCGAGCGTTTGAACCGCATCCAGAACCGGCTCGATTTGGTGCGGGCGGACGTCGCCACCGGCGAGGCCCGGCTTGTGCTCCGGGAAGAGGATCCCTACTGGGTCGACATCGGAGACATTTTTCGCTTCCTGAAGAACGGCGCGGAGTTCCTGTGGTCCAGCGAGCGCGACGGCTTCCGGCATCTGTACCGGTATTCCGCCGACGGCCGGCAACTGGCGCGCCTGACTTCCGGCGAGTGGGAAGTGACGGAATTGGCCGGAGTGGACGAGACCAAGGGCTTGGTCTATTTCCTTTCTACAGAGGCCAGTCCGCTCCAACGGCAGCTCTACAGCGTGAATCTTGAGGGCGGCCGGCGGCAACGCCTCACTGGGCCTCCCGGCACGCACGATGTCTCCATGGCGCCCGGCTGCCAGTACTCCCTGGACACGTTCTCCAGCCTCCAGTCCCCGCTGCGCCGGGCGATCTATGGAGCCAATGGCTCCGAGTGGGCAGTCTTCATGGAGGCGGATCGCCAGCCGCTCGACGAGTATGACCTCCGGCCGGCGGAGATCGTGGAGGTCAAGGCCTCCGATGGAGCACTTCTATACGGCCGTCTGGTCCGGCCCGCGGGCTTCCAGGCGGGCCGGAAATACCCGGCGGTGGTGCTCATCTACGGCGGGCCGCACACCCAGGTCGTGAGCCATCGCTGGCAGGAACTCAATTTGGAGCAGGTGCTTGCGCACCGGGGATTTGTCGTCTGGCAGCTCGATAACCGCGGGTCCGCCGGGCGGGGGCACCGCTGGGAATCCGCCGTCTTCCGTAACCTCGGGGCCAAGGAATTGGAGGACCAGAAGGATGGCATCCGGCATCTGGTTTCCCTGGGCTTCGTGGATGAGTCGCGCCTCGGGATCCACGGCTGGAGCTATGGCGGCTACATGACGCTGTATGCCTTGCTGCATGCTCCCGGCCTGTTTCGCGCGGGAGTGGCGGGGGCGCCGGTCACCGACTGGCGGAACTACGACACCATCTACACCGAGCGTTACCTGGGCCTGCCCTCGGAAAACGCCGAAGGCTACCGCCGCAGTTCACCCCTGCACGACGCGGCGAGCCTCAAAGCCAGGCTGCTGCTCATCCACAACATCGAAGACGACAACGTGCTCTTCCAGAACACTATGCAGATGGCCGATGCTTTGCAGCGCGCCGGACGCCCTTTCGAGATGATGATCTATCCTCAGAAGACCCACGGGGTGACGGGCGCAACCAGGACCCACATGCTGGAGGCTATCGTCTCTTTTCTGGAGCGCGCGCTCAACCGGTAGAATAAGCCTCCAGGCTTGTTCTGGTCTGCTACGGGGCTCCGGCCTCTTCGTCGCGCTGTATGCGCGGACGCCCGGCCCACCGTCCGCCTCGCGCGCTTCTGGTGGCTAAGGAATTGCCTGCGGCCAGGTACTCCGCGCGGTGGTTGCTCCACTGATCCAGTCCGTCAGTCTCGTCGCGATCGAACGCCTGGACTGCCGCTGTGCTGTCGAACATCAGCAGCTTGCCCTTGCCTACCGTGACGGGCCGGCCGCCGGCTTCGACCACGGCTTCGCCGGAGTAGACACGCAGCCCGGCAGGCTCCGTGTCCAAATGATAGACGCCGCGCTTGCGGAACGTGATCGTCGTATCGCCGTAGGTAAGGGTGACGGGGGTCTCTTTGTGAAGTTCTTCGGCCTCCAGCACGACCCTTCCCGAAAGCAGTTCCACTCTGGAGTCCGTAAGAAGGTCCGAGACCATGCGGATCGAAGTGCGAGGTCCCAGGCGCAGGAACGCATCCGGGTTCAACAGCACCTCCGCCCTCCCCCTCCCGGTTCGAAACACGTCGCCCTCGCTCATCTGCGGGTACCTCCCGAATTTCTGATACAGGAGGCGATCGTTGAGGAAGGTCCGGCCCTCGGTGTGGTACACCAGCCCGGACTCCGCGGAGATGACCATTTGAGCCGCAGCCGTCGCCGCGGTCAGGATCGCCATGCCCAGTATGGCGCTCTTCATCCTTCTCACTGCCCCTCTAATTCCATGCTGCGCTCTTATTTCCCGGCCTGTCAATGCTTGAGAAGGTAAATTCATGCCTCGTGTGCTAACCTGGATCGTTCGAAATTCCCGGCTCCCATGCCTCAAACCCGCGAAAAAGCCCAATTGATGAGCGCCTCGGAGATCGACCGGACACTGGTCCGGCTGGCCCACGAGATTCTGGAAAAGACCAAGGATCTGGACAAGCTGGCCTTCGCCGGCATCCAGCGCCGGGGCGTCCCGCTGGCCCACCGGCTCGCGGCCAAGATCGAGGCGCTGGAAAAGCGCACGATCCCCGTCGGCGTCCTGGACATCAGCCTGTACCGCGACGACCTCTCGGCCATCGCCGACCGGCCGGTGTTGGTCTCCAGCGACATTCCGTTCCCGGTCGCGGGCATGGATGTCGTCCTGGTGGACGACGTGCTCTTCACCGGGCGCACGGTGCGCGCCGCCCTGGACGCCTTGTTCCGCTACGGCCGCCCCGCGCGCGTGCAACTGCTGGCGCTCATCGACCGCGGCCACCGCGAGCTGCCCGTCGAGGCCCGCTACGTGGGACGCGTGGTTCCTACCAGCGCCAGGGAAACCATTGAGGTAAAGTTGCAGGAGATCGACCAGGTGGAAAAAGTGCGTGCTGGTCGAGCGATTGGACGGATAACTCATGCCGGCAGGATTACTGGGAATCGAGCAGCTGTCCCGCGAAGAGATCGAATCGATCCTCAACCGCGCCAAGGACTACCAGCCCTTGCAGGATCACGCCTTCAAGCGGCTGGACATCCTCAAGGGCCGCATGATCGTGAACCTGTTTTACGAAGCCTCCACGCGCACGCGCACCAGTTTCGAGATCGCCGCCAAACGGCTGGGGGCCGACGCCATCTCCATCACCGCCGCGGGCTCCAGCGTCTCCAAGGGCGAGTCGCTGGTGGACACGCTGAATACCCTCGCCGCCATGCGGCCCGACGCCATCGTCATGCGTCACGCGGCCTCCGGCGCGCCGCATTTCCTGGCGCGCTACCTGCCCATCCCCATCATCAACGCCGGCGACGGCACCCACGAACATCCCACCCAGGCGCTGCTGGACGCGCGCACGATTCTGGACTACCGCCCCTCCCTGGAGGGCCTGCGCGTGGCCATCATCGGCGACATCGAGCACAGCCGCGTGGCCCGGTCCAACATCTACCTGCTCTCCAAGTTCGGAGTGGACATCGTGCTCTGCGGGCCGGCGCCGCTGGTGCCGGCGGAGTTGGGGTGCATCGCCCCCGGCGTGCGCATCTCGCATGATATCCGCGAGGCGATTCAGGACGCCGACGTGATCATGATGCTCCGCGTCCAACTGGAGCGGCAGCAGGAAGCCGCTTTCCCCGCGGGCGAGTACTTTCAGTTCTACGGGCTGCGGCAGGAGCATCTGGATCTGGCCAAGCCGCGGGCCATCGTGATGCACCCGGGGCCCATCAACCGCGGCCGGGAGATCGCCTCCGAGGTGGCCGACTCGCAGGTCTCGGTGATCCTCAACCAAGTGGAAAACGGCGTCGCCGTTCGCATGGCGGTGCTGGAGCGAATTCTGGGGTGAGCATGCCTGAACTTCTGATCACGAACGGACGAGTGATCGACCCCGCCGCCGGGCGGGATGAAATAGCCGACGTTTTGATCCAGGGCGGGTTGATCGCCGCCGTGGGGCACGGCCTCACCGCGCCGGGCGCGGAAGTGTTCGATGCCGCGGGCCTGGTGGTGGCGCCCGGTTTCATCGACATGCATGTGCACCTCAGGGAGCCGGGCTTCGAGCATGCCGAGACCATCGAGACCGGATCGCGCGCCGCCGCCGCCGGCGGATTCACTTCCGTGTGCCCCATGGCCAACACTTCGCCGGTCAACGACAACCCGACCGTCACCAGCTACATCGTCGAGCGCGCCAGCCGCCACGCCGTGACCAACGTCTTTCCCATCGGCGCCATCACCAAGGGCAGCGCCGGAGAGGCCCTGGCGGAAATGGGCTCCATGAAGAGAGCCGGCTCCGTGGCCATTTCCGACGACGGCCGCCCGGTGATGAACGCGCGCCTGATGCGCCGCGCCATGGAGAACGCCCGCTCCTTCGATCTCACCGTCATCCAGCACTGCGAGGACCTGGACCTGGCCGCCGACGGTGACATGCACGAGGGCCTCGCATCCTCGCGGCTGGGGCTGCGCGGGATTCCGGGATGCTCGGAAGACATCATCGTGGCGCGGGACCTGCTCCTGGCGGAGGTCACCGGCGCGCGCTACCACGTGGCCCACATCTCCACGCGCCGTTCCATCGAGCTGGTCGCCGAGGCCAAGGCCCGCGGGCTTTCCGTGACCTGCGAAGCTACGCCGCACCACATGTCGCTGGCCGACGCCGACATGCCGCCCTACGACAGCAACTACAAGATGAAGCCGCCGCTGCGCTCGCGCGACGACGTCGCCGCGCTGGTCGAAGCCATCGCCGCGGGCATCGTGGATGCCATCGCCACCGACCATGCCCCCCACGCCGGCAGCGAAAAGATGCAGGAGTTCTCCCGCTGCCCCTTCGGCATCATCGGCTTCGAGACCGCCCTCGGCATCGCCCTGGAGACGCTCTACCACACCGGCAAGGTCTCCCTGTCGCGCCTGGTGGCGCTCTTCACCGCGGGACCGGCCCGCATTCTCAAGCTCGATCGCGGCAGCCTCGCGATCGGCGCGCCGGGCGACGTCACGATTTTCGATCCCGAGCTGGCCTGGACCTACGACCTGAACCGCTCGCTCTCCAAGAGCCGCAACTCCCCCTTCGACGGCCGCAAATTCCGCGGCGGCCCCGTGGCCACCATCGTCGACGGCATTATACAGGGACAGCCTGATCTGCGTCATTAATCCTCGTCTTCTCTCGCCCCGGTTATAATGCAATCGATGAGGCTCGGCCACCGTTTGGCCGTCGCAGGGATGGCGCTCCTGATGCCGGTGGCCGCCAGCAGCGGCGTCTGCTCCGATGGGGTGCGTGGACCTCGGCACGATTTCCAGCTATTTGCCGGTTACTCGCCGGAATCGTCCACGTTGATCGGCTCGGAGCCGGACCGCCAGTTCGCGCTCGCCGGATTCAGCTATGGCTATCGATGCTGGACGCCCGGGTCTGTCTCGGTGTACTACACCGCGGCAGTGATGCCGGCTGCGATCTTGAAGGTGCCGGCCCAGACGATCTATAGCGTTCAACCCACCTTCCCAACGCCGGGTCGATGCGCACGCGGTCTACGGGTTCGGTGTAGCGCCGGTCGGTTTCACGGTTGAGTTCGCCCGGTGGCGGGTGCATCCGTTCGTCGAGACGATGGGAGGAATCATCGCTTCCACCGAGCCCATTCCGGAGAACCAGCCGAACGCCAGTGGTCTGAATTTCCTATTCGCTTTCGGCGGCGGAATCCGTTGGAACACCGGCCAGCGGCGGGCTCTGGCGCTCGGCTATCGATTCCTGCACATCTCCAACGCGGGGACCACGAGTTTCAATCCCGGCGTCGACAACAACGTGATCTACGTTGGGTACTCGTTCCTGCGTTAAGCGCCGCCGCTAATTCTGCAGCAGTGCGATCGCTACCGAGGTCATCGCTGTAACGCCGGTGCGCAGAGTCGGTTCGGGAAGCGGCTCAAAACGACTGTTATGTGGTCCGGGAAGCGGTTTACCCGCAGCCTGAGCGGCGGCGAACTTCGCCGGATCCATGGCGCCCAGCCAGAATATGGCCGTGGGAATCTTATGGCCGTCGAGTCCCAGGATGCCAAAATCTTCACTGCCCATAATCGGCGCTTCATCGAAGACGTTTTGCGGTCCAAGGGTCTTGACGAGCGTGGCCTTCACGCGCGCGGTCAGCGCCGGATCGTTGTAGGTGACGGGAGTGGATTCATCTTCGAGCACTTTTACGATGGGCGCCCGATCGTCCGGAACCCCGGCGGAGAGGGCCACGCCCTGCGCGCTTCGCCGAATACCGTCGAGGATGATCTGGCGCGCCTCGGCGCTGAATGCGCGAGTGGTAAGCTCCATCTTCACTTCATCGGGGATGATGTTGCGCTTGGTGCCGCCGTGGATATCCCCAACCGTCACCACGGCGGGGTCGCGCGGATCTTCCTGCCGGCTGACGATCGTCTGAAGCTGCATGATAAACGCTGCTGACATCACAATCGGATCTTTGCCGGCTTCCGGGCGGGAGCCGTGGCCGCCCACGCCCCGCATGGTGACGTCAACCGAGGTAGAGCTCGCCAGCGCGGCGCCGCTCGTGATCGAAACAGTGCCGGCCGCGCCCCGGTTACTGTCATGCAGAGCGACGGCGAAATCGGGAGTGCCGAAGCGTTCATAGAGACGGTCAGCAATCATGGCCTTGGCCCCATCGATCGTCTCTTCGGACGGTTGGCCGGCGAGCATGACGGTTCCGTGCCACTGGCTCTTCAGCGCAGCCAGCGCACGCCCCGTACCGATCATGGTGGTGACGTGCACATCATGCCCGCAGGCGTGCATAACGCCTACGTCCTGGCCGCTGGCATTCTTCGTCTTCACCTGACTGGCATAGCTGAGGCCGGTTTCCTCGACGATGGGCAGTGCATCCATGTCCGCGCGGATCAGGAGTCGCGGACCCGGGCCGTTCTCGAGGATGGCGACGATCCCGTAGGCCTGGGCGCCGTCTGGATATTTCCCGACGCGCTCGGTGACGGTGTAGCCGGCTTTGCGCAGTTCGGCAGCCAGCAAGGCGGATGTGCGCTCTTCGCGGCGTGACAATTCCGGGTGAGCGTGGATGTCCTTGTAAGTCTCGATCAGCCTGGGAAGCTGATCGTTAACCAGGCTGGGCAGGTCTTGCGCCAGAACCGGCGCCGCAAAGAGGCAGACCAGCGGAAAGGCGAACGCAATCTTTCTCATGGTGTCGGCTGTCACTTGCCTTTCAGTCCGTCGCGCCAGGCGATTGCTTCGAGTTCGACCCGTACGGCGTCCTGCGACGGGAACTACCGGGCGCGCCTGGAACTCAAAGGCAGGGAACGTCGAGCAAACCTTGTGAACCGTCAACGGATCGTCGCAGTCCACCAGCATATGCCCGCCCCACTCGCCCACCCGCACCACGAACACCTCGATCTTGAAATTGGCGGGCGCTTTCCATTGGCCGAACACATCCAGGATCCGCTTCTGCGCAGTCTCGTACTCCGCGGGCGACCCTTGCGGGCGCTCGAACCAGCTGATCATGTACTTCATCGGTATCCTCCTCGGAACAATTAATGGCTGGACGGGCTAAAGAGACGGGAACGGAAACTTCCATTTTGAATCCCAGTTAGCAGCCAGTATACACCCCGCCGCCGTGCTCAGGCGATCTCCCGGTCGGTGCGCACGATGTCTGCGCCTGCGTCTGCGCAGCGGCAACCCAAGCCTGGCCTTGACAAATTATCAAATTAGATATAATCTAAATTATTAATGGACGCGGAGGCGATCAAACGGTCCTTGGAGGGCAGCGGGCTGCGGTGCACCCCGCAGCGCTACGCCGTGATGGCATTCCTGGTGAAACACGACCGGGCATCCCACGGCCGCGGAGATCTTCGAAGGCGTGAATCGCGTGGATCCGCGCTCTTCCAGGGCCACGACTTATAACAATCTGCGGGACCTGGTGCAGGCGGGTCTGGTGCGTGAAGTGGCCGTCGAGGGCCGCGCCGCGCGATTCGATGCGAAAGGCATGCGGCATCACCACTTCATCTGCGACCGCTGCGGCAGTGTTGAGGACATGGAGTGGTACGACGTGCCCAAGCCTGCCTCTGGCTCCCTCGGCAAACGGGTTCTTCGCGAGTGCGAACTCATTCTCCGGGGGCTCTGCACGAAGTGCGCTCCGCGGCGCGCTTCCCGTTAACGGTGAGAGGCATGGAGATGGGTTTGTAGTTCATCGCCGGTCTTTTAGATGTCATTCCAGGAAGGAGTAGAACATGTCAACCGAAAGCCAAGTGCCCGGTAACAGCGGCTCGCAGACACACGGCGGCTGGGGCCCCGACGAATGCGGGCTGGTGGCCGAATCAACTGAACCTGAAGATCCTGCACCAGAACTCTCCTCTGTCCGATCCGATGGGCAAGGAATTCAACTATGCCGAAGAATTCAAGAGCCTCGACCTGCATGCGGTGATCAAGGACCTCGAGGTCTTGATGACAGACGTCGCAGGCCTGGTGGCCGGCCGACTATGGCCACTATGGGCCCTTTTTCATTCGCATGGCGTGGCACAGCGCAGGCACGTACCGCATCGGCGACGGCCGCGGCGGGGCAGGCTCCGGCACACAGCGTTTTGCGCCCCTCAATAGCTGGCCGGACAATGCGAGCCTCGATAAGGCGCGCCGGTTGCTCTGGCCGATCAAGCAGAAGTATGGCCGGAAGATCTCCTGGGCCGACCTCATGATTCTGGCCGGCAACGTCGCCTTGGAGTCGATGGGATTCAAGACCTTCGGTTTTGGCGGCGGGCGCGAGGACGTCTGGGAGCCCGGAGAGGACATCTTCTGGGGGCCGGAGGGCAAGTGGCTGGGGGACGAGCGCTACACCGGCGATCGTCAGCTCGACAATCCTCTCGCCGCGGTGCAGATGGGCCTGATTTACGTGAATCCGGAAGGGCCCAATCGAAATCCGGACCCGGTCGCCGCGGCACGGGATATCCGGGAGACGTTCGCCCGCATGGCGATGAATGACGAGGAGACCGTAGCGCTGATCGCCGGCGGACACACGTTCGGAAAGACCCACGGCGCCGCCGATCCGAACAAGTATGTCGGCCCCGAACCCGAGGGCGCCCCCATCGAGGAGCAAGGCCTGGGCTGGAAGAACACCTTCGGCAGCGGCTGCGGCGCCGACACGATCACCAGCGGGCTGGAGGGCGCATGGACCACCACCCCGACCAAGTGGAGCAACAACTTCTTCTGGAACCTGTTCGGCTACGAGTGGGAACTCACCCAGAGCCCGGCCGGTGCGCACCAGTGGCGGCCCAAGCACGGCGCTGGAGCAGGCACCGTTCCCGATGCCCACGATCCCTCCAAGAAGCACGCCCCGTTCATGCTCACCACCGACCTCTCCCTGAGAGTGGATCCGGCTTACGAGAAGATCTCAAGGCGCTTCCTCGAGAATCCCGATGAGTTTGCGGACGCGTTCGCCAGGGCCTGGTTCAAGCTCACGCACCGCGACATGGGGCCGGTCTCGCGGTACCTCGGCCCGCTGGTCCCCAAAGAGCCGCTGCTGTGGCAGGACCCTGTTCCCGCGGTCGATCATCCACTGATCGGGGAGCAGGACATTGCCGCTCTGAAGGCCAAGATCCTCAAATCCGGACTGTCGATCTCCCAACTGGTCACGACGGCCTGGGCGTCGGCGGCGACGTTCCGCGGCTCCGACAAGCGCGGTGGGGCGAACGGGGCGCGCATTCGCCTGGCGCCGCAAAAGGATTGGGAAGTCAACCAGCCGGCGCAACTGGCGAAGGTGCTCGAGAAGCTCGAGGCGATCCAGAAGGAGTTCAACGCTGCGCAGTCCGGCGGCAAGAAGGTCTCGCTCGCCGACCTGATCGTCCTGGGCGGCTGCGCGGCTGTCGAGGCGGCGGCGAAGAAGGCCGGACACGACGTGAAGGTTCCTTTCACGCCGGGCCGCACGGACGCTTCGCAGGAGCAGACCGATGCACGCTCCTTTGCCCCGCTCGAACCGGCCGCTGACGGGTTCCGCAACTATCTCCGGGCAGGACAGACCCTATCCGCCGAGGAGCTGCTGCTGGATCGGGCGCAGTTGCTGACGCTGACTGCCCCCGAGATGACGGTTCTCGTCGGCGGCATGCGCGCCCTGAATGCCAACTTCGGGCAGTCCAAACACGGCGTCTTCACCAACCGGCCCGAGACGCTGACGAACGATTTCTTCGTCAACCTGCTCGACATGAGGACGGAGTGGCAGGCCTCCTCCACCGAAGGCGTGTATGAAGGGCGCGATCGCGCGACGGGCGAACTCAAGTGGACCGGCACCCGTGTCGACCTTATCTTCGGTTCGAACTCCCAGCTCCGGGCCATCGCGGAAGTCTATGCCTGTGACGACGCGACGGAGAAGTTCGTGAAGGACTTCGTGGCAGCGTGGAACAAGGTGATGAACCTGGATCGCTACGATCTTGCCTGAGCGCGGCGAAAAGAGGCCTTAATCGCCGAAGTCATGGCTTGCTCTTGTCCTTGAGATTGAGCGCCACTGCGGCGCGGATGAGATCCTTCAAGGCCGCCTCATCGGCCTTGTCGCCTTCGTGGATGTCGATGCGCGCTTCAACGCAACTCCTCCCAGCTGTCACCGAGTTCTTGTCCGTGGCCGCTGGCTTGGTCGCCGCAAGCTGCAAATCAAAAAATCACCAGATCACCAAGCTGTACAATTGATCCACTAGGCAAATGAACGGGTCCGATTCTCCGGATCTCGCACTACGAGGTCCTCGAAAATGCAGTCCGCGGTCCGGCTGGCTACCAATCTGCATTTACTTGGCCCGTAACAGGAATCTCCAGCTTCGGGAACTCCGGGTCGTTCGTGGTGATGCGGACTGAGTCGTTGAACGAGCCTGCCCTGAGTTTCTCCGGTATGACCTCGATCACAACCTCAAACCGGTCCTTCAGTTGAGCCTGCCGCTTCGTAATCCGAAGAAAGGGCAGATCGGTCTCCGCTGCGATCTGAAAGTTTGTCCCATTTCTCTGGTAGACTGTCACGGACTGGGTCAGATCGACCGCCTGCTCGGGCTTGCGCCTCAGGGAGGCGGTGTCGATCAGCCCCAAGGCGATCGAATCGGGGAAGGTGTACACACGTTCCCGTACCTGCGTGTTCACGGGAATCTGGATCACCGGCTGACGTTCATCTGACGTCAACAGCCGGATCGATTCGGTCATCTTCCCAGCCGGCGCGTCCTGTTTCACCGTGACGGTCAGCCGATACCGGCGGCCCGGCTCGAGCGTGGCTAAATCCGAGTGATACGGGGGCTGTCATCCTCGACCTTGAGGAACTTCAACGGTTCGCTCTCGTTATTCGTGATTTCGATGGATTGCTGTTTGGACTCACCCTTGAATGTCGTGATGTAGAACGCGGGGATCGGTTCGAAGTCGATGGGGCGGACTACTCTGCCCTGCACCCGGAAAAAGACGTTCGGAGCATCCTCTCTGGTGAACTGGACGACGATGAGCCCCTCAAAGTCTCCTGCTGGCCTGGACTGTCCAAGCTGCACGGTGATGGAGCCGGTCTCACCCGGCCGGATCTGCCGGCTCATCTTGGTGATTGTGAGCGGGGGCGTAAGCTGGACATTCTTCAGTTCGAGCGTTTCGGCCCCTGGATTGGGAACCTGAAACGTGTGCTCGACAAGATCCGTCTGCCGGACTTTGCCGAAGTCGAACACTTCCGCTTGTTGGATCTGCTTCCGGACAGCCCGAAGCCGCTCATCAGCCGTCTGAGCGGCCGCACCGCCGGCCCAGGCAAAAGCGAGCATCAAAGCCCAGGCTAAACGTTTAGATCCTAAGCGCATGCAACCATCATCCACAAAAAAGAAAGGCTGGGACAGTCTTCCGCCCCAGCCGTGAAAAACATCTGCTCCATGCGGCTATTCTGCTCGGAGCTTCGGTGAACACTAACTGCGCGTGAGCCTTGCCATCGGCGCCCCAATCCCACCAGTAGCCCTCAAGGGCCGTGGCAAACAGCGGGTAGCGAGCGTCACAAATCCCATCCGCCGGCTCAGTCGTGTCCACGCAGACACTGAGCAACTCCTTGCTCCTGTTCACGAACTTGGGAGCGCTGTTCTTGCCCTTGGCTCGGGTCAGTTCGACGTTTTCTACCGAGCAACGCACGATGTCGTCAGTAGTGTCTTCGGGCGTCCCCATGGTGTCAGTCGCGCACGTGGCGACGTCAATCCCCGTACCCGGCTTGCCGACCAGCCGGATCCAAACAGCGTAAGCAAAGGTGGGCTCACTCAGGTTCGTCGAGCCCTCGACTGCCGGATCCGGCAATTGAAATGAGGCGACGCCATCCTTGCAGGCGTTGCCGTCCATAACGCTGAATTCCCCAGGCCCGAGAAGGATGTCGTTGTCCCGGATGAGCCCGCTCATGAGCTGCCTGTCGGGATGATTCGTGCCGACGTCGGCGCCAACCGCAATCTGGTGGCGGCCAGTGTCGACGAAATCTCCCTGCGGGCAATTGTCCGTGTCGTAGGCGATGATCTGGAGACTGTACAATTTATCCAGTTCCTTGGGGATGCCGTTCCCCTGGCCGAAAGCTGGAACCACGCAAAGCATGAGAGCCAGCATAAGTGAAAATAATCCTACTGCGCGCATGTTTCTTACCTTTCCAATTCAGATCTATTCGACCACCCGGAGCTTCAGCGGAAGCTTCCAGACGGCCTGCTCGGAGTCTTCGGGGCGTGCTAGGGCATTTGAATGGCCCATACCGAGAATCCCTCAACATGTTGCGGGCGCTGCCAAAGAAGTTTCATACCAAGAGATCTGATGGTGTAAAAATTTCTGGAGGGGAGACTTTACCTATGTAAACTGTACCTGCTGGATCTGCGTGGTGGGCGCAGTGAAGCTGCTGCACAATTAGGTATGCACGCCCTGTTCCGCCCTCTTTTCGCGTATTTCGTTCATGTCGGTGCTTTTGGGCTTGTCATCCTTGGCATCCTGGATTCCTCCTTTCTCTTCCTGCCCTTCGGTAACGATCTCCTCCTCGTAGTTCTAGTCGCCAGACATCACGGATATCTCCCCCTCTACGTCCTTGCCGCCTCGTTAGGGTCGGCAACCGGAGTTCTGCTGTTGGATTTGGTATGTCGCAAAGGTGGCGAGGAAGGCCTCAAAAAAATGATGAGCCGCAAACGCCTCAACTACCTGAAGAAGAAAATGAGCCACAATGCGGCCGTCCCACTGATCGTTGCCTGCCTGACGCCACCGCCGTTTCCATTCACTGCCGTCATCGCCGCTGCGAGCGCGTTCCAGTACCCCAGGCTTCAACTTCTTGGCTATGTCTTCGGCGCCCGCGCCGTTCGGTTTACTCTCATCGGGTTCGCCGCCATCTGGTTCGGACGCCGGATTCTCCGCTTTGCGAACTCGCCCGAATTTACCTGGTTCATCGTTGGGTTTTCCGCGCTGTGCATAATTGGAAGCACACTGTCGGTCATGCGTTGGATTCGCCTGAGCCGCTCACGATAGGACGCAAATCGCTCAGTTCAGGCTGACCCGTTTTCGCCGCTCGCCCGTTAGCCCGTTACTGCCAGCCGCCGCCCAGCGCCTTGTAGATTTGCACGAACCAGAGCGTCTCCTGCAATTTGATTCTGGCCAGCGCCAGTTGGCCCTGGAACAGGTTGCGCTCGGCGTCCAGCACCTGCAAGTAGCTGTCCCGGCCGCCCTGGTAGCGGAGAGTGGAGAGGCGGGTGGTCTCGGTCAGCGCATTGACCAGCAACTCCTGTTCGGTGCGCTGCCGGCGCGTGTGGTCGTAACCGCTCAGCGCGTCGGACACCTCTCGAAAGGCGTTGTAGATGGTCTTCCGGTAACTGAGGATCATCTCGCGCTTCTGCGCCTCGCTCAGGCGCACGCCGGCCCGGATCTGGCTGGCATTGAAGATGGGCAGCAGCAATGCGCCGCTGGGGCCGCCAAACCAGTTGCGGGCCGGGGCGGTGAACAGATCCGAGAGAGCACGGCTCTGGCCGCCTACGAACCCGCTCAGCGAAATCTGCGGGAAGTAGAGCGCCTTGGCCACCCCAATCTGCGCGTTGGCGGCGATCAGAGTCTCCTCCGCCTGGCGTACGTCGGGCCGCCGCTCCAGCAGGGAGGATGGCAAGCCCGGTGGAACCTCAGCAGGGAAGGTGAACTGATCGAGAGTCTTCCCCCGGGCGATGTCACCCGGAAGCCTGCCCAGCAGCAGGCTCAGCGCATTTTCGGTCTGCGCGATGTCCCGCTGGGTGCTGGCGATCTGTGCCGTGGCGGTATACAGGAACTGCTCGGCCTGGTGCACGTCGAGCCCGGTCGCGGCGCCCTGGTCGTGACGAAGTTGGACGAGTTTGAGATTTTGCGCGGCGATATCGCGCGTGCGGCCCGCGATATCGAGTTCCAGATCCGCCTCACGCAGAGTGAAGTACCCCCCGGCGACGTCGCCAATCAGCGATACCACGACACCGCGCCGGCCTTCCTCGGTGGCCAGATATTGCGCCCGAGCGGATTCCTTCAGGCGGCGAACCCGGCCCCAGAAGTCCAGTTCCCAGGAGAGCGCCGCTCCGGCCTGCGTGTAGCTGACATCGAGCGAAGTGCCCGGCGTCACCCGCGTGTTGGATCCGAGCGAGGACGGCCGCGAGGCCGTGAACTGCCCCTGGACACCCAATAGAGGATACTGGCCGGCCCCGCTGATCCGGTATCGGGCGCGCGCCTGCAGCACACGCTCCGAAGCGATGCCCAGATCGAAGTTGTCTTCGAGAGCCGTGGTGACCAGTTGCTTGAGAGTCTCGTCCTGGAAGAGATCGAACCACTTCTCATCGGCCAGCGAAGCGGCGGAGCCGCCGGCTGGCGCGCCCCGAAATTGACCCGGCGCCTGGACCGCCGGCCGTTTGTAGTTAGGGCCGACGGCACAGCCCGCCGCCAGCAGCGGCAGCAGAAGACAGGATACGCGGACCCTCATGCGACTTGCTCCGGAGATTGTTCCGCGCCAGGCGCCACGCTGCGCCTTCTTTCGGCGATGCGCTGGATGACCGTGTAGAGCACGGGGACGATGAAGATCGCCAGCAGAGTGGCGGCATTCATGCCGCCAAACACCGCCGTGCCGAGAGAGCGCCGTGACGCCGCGCCCGCGCCGCTGGCGATCACCAGCGGCACCACGCCCAGGATGAAGGCGAAGGAGGTCATTAGAATCGGCCGCAGCCTCAGACGGGCGGCCAACAACGCCGACTCGCGAATGGAGCTGCCGCTCTCGCGGGTCATGCGGGCGTACTCCACAATCAAGATCGCGTTCTTGGCGGCCAGACCGATCAAGGTTACGATTCCGATCTGCGTGTAGATGTCGTAGGGGTACGACCGCACCCAAATGGCAAACAGGGCTCCAAACAGTCCCAGCGGGACGGAAAGCAGCACCGCGAAGGGGATCGACCAACTCTCGTACAACGCCGCCAGGCACAGAAACACGAGCGCGGCCGCGAAACCGAAGATCACCCCTTCATTTCCCTGCGCGGCCTTCTCCTGGTAGGTCGTGCCCGTCCACTCATAGCTGTAGCCACCCGGCAGCACCGAGCCGGCCAGATTCTCCATGGCGTCGGCCGCCTGGCCGCTGCTATACCCGCTGGCGGGTCCGCCCAGCAACTGGATCGCGCCGAACCGGTTGTAGCGGTAGGTCACATCGGGCCCCACGGTGGCGCTTACCGACGAAAGAGTGCCGAGCGGGACCATGTTGCCGTCGCTGTTGCGGACATAGAAACGGTTGATGTCGGCAGGCTGGGTCCGAAACTCAGGCTCCGCCTGCACCACTACCTGCCAGGTACGTCCGAAGGCGTTGAAGTCGTTCACATAAAGGCCGCCCAGGAAGGTCTGCAACGCGGCGTAGGTGTCGGTGACGGGGATGCCCAGTGTCTGCACCTTGGCGACATCCACGTCGACCTTATAGGCGGGCACGTTGGGCCGGAAGGTATTGACCACGGGCGCCAGCTCCGGCCTGGAACGGGTGGACTGCACCAGCAAGTCGGCGGCCTGCGCCAGATCCTGCACGCTCCCCGCGGCGCGGTCTTCCAGCATGAATTGGAATCCTCCCGTGGTGCTGAGGCCCAGGATGGGAGGAGGCGCGAAGGCGATCATGAGCGCTTCGGGCACTCCGGCAAACGATCCCCGCAGGCGCCGCAGAATGGCTTGAAGCTGCAGGTCCGGCGTGCTGCGATCGTCCCAGGGCTCGAGCCGGATAATCAGGGTGGCCACGTTCGAGGCGCTGGTCCGGGTGGTCAGGTCCAGGCCGCCCAGGGTAAAGAACTCCTGCACGCCCGGTAGACCCCGAACGATATTCTCCACCTTGCGCGTGGCGGCATTGGCCCGCTCGGCGGAAGCGCCGTCGGGAAGCCGGACAACCAGGTAGATCGTCCCCTGATCTTCGTCCGGCAGGAAGCTGCGGGGCAGGTGCCGGAACAGCAAGCCCGCCGCCAGCCAGAAGCAAGCCAAGCCCGCCAGCGCGAGGGCCGGCTTGCGGATCAATCCTCCCGTTCCCAGAAGGTAGCGGCTTCTGGACCACTCGAAGGCGCGATCGAAGGCAGCGAAGAAACGGGCCAGCCAGCCACGGCTCTGCGCCTTAGGGCGCAGGATCATGGCGCTCAGCGCGGGACTCAGCGAGAGCGCGCTGAAAGCCGAGATCAGCACCGAGGCGGCGATGGTGAGCGCGAACTGCTTGTAGATTTGGCCGCTCACGCCGCCGATGAAAGCCACCGGGATGAACACCGCCGCCAGAATGAAGGCGATGGCCACCACCGGGGAGGAGACTTCCTGCATGGCCTGGATGGCCGCGGCGCGCGGCGCCAGGCCTTCCTCGATATGCCGCTGCACCGCCTCCACGACCACGATGGCGTCATCCACCACGATGCCGATGGCCAGCACCAGGCCGAACATGCTGGTCATGTTGATCGAAAAACCCAGCAGCGGGAAGAGCGCGAACGTTCCGATGATGGCTACCGGCACCGTCAGCAGAGGGATCAGCGTGGCGCGCCAGTTCTGCAAGAACAAGAACACCACCAGGATGACCAGTGCGACGGCACCAAACAAAGTGAACAGCACCTCTTTGATGGCCGCGCGCACGAACACCGAGGCATCGTACGGCACCACGTATTCCATGCCCTCGGGGAGGTTCTTCTTCGCCTGCTCCATGAAAGCGCGAATCCGGTCTCCCGTGGCAACGGCGTTGGCGCCCGGCGCCAGATAGGTGATGACGTTGCCGGCGGGCCGCCCGCCCACGCGGCTGAAACTGTTATAGGACTGGGCCCCGAGCTGGACACGGCCGATGTCGCGGATACGAAGCAGCGAGGTGTCCTGCCGGGCGCGCAGGATGATGTCTTCAAACTGGTCCGGATTCACGAGCCGCCCCGGAGCGCTCATCGAATACTGGAACGACGTTCCCGGAAGCGACGGCGCCTGGCCGACGGTTCCAGCCGGGTTCTGCCGGTTCTGCGCCTGTATGGCGGCGCCGACATCGGCGGCGGTGATCCCGAGCTTGGCCATCTTGTCGGGGTTCACCCACACCCGCATCGAGTAAACCTGGCCGGACCCGAGCCGGGCCTCACCCACGCCGTCCAGGCTGGCGATCTGGTTCAGCAGGTTTATCTGCGCGTAGTTGTTCAGGAACAGCGAGTCGTAGCGGCCGTCCTTGGAGATCAGGCTGACGCCCATCAGAAACGCGCTGGAGACTTTTTTTACGGTCACGCCCGCACGCTGCACTTCCGGCGGCAGGCGCGGCATGGCGATACTCACGCGGTTCTGCGTCTGCACCGTCGCGGTATCGGGATCCGTGCCCAGCTTAAATGTGACCTGAATGCTGAGCGTGCCGTCGTTGCCGCAACTGGTGAGGAAGTAGAGCATGCCGTCCAGGGCGATCAACTGCTCTTCGATCGGCTGGGCAACGGTCTTCTCAAGATCCTGGGCGTTGCCGCCCAGATAGCCGGCGCTGATCTGCACCACCGGAGGGACGATGTCGGGATAGGTGGCAACGGGCAGGCTCGGAATGGCGACGGCGCCCAGGATCACGATCACGATCGCGATCACGATGGCGAAAACGGGATGATCGATGAAGAAGCGCGCCATGGCTCAATACCCGCTCTTCGGCCTGGCTGCCTCGGCCGGCGCGCGGTACGGCAGCGACTGCACCAGGGCGCCCGGCCGCACCTTCATTTGGCCTTCCACGACGACCCGGTCGCCGGATTTGAGACCCTGCTCGATCACCCACAGATCCCCGACTCGCTCAGCCGTTGTCACCGGCCGCACCTGGACCTTGTTGTCCGGTCCGACCGTATAAACCGCCTGCATGTTCTGCAACTGCTGCACCGCACGCTGCGGCACGAGCAGCGCGTTCTTGCGCTCATCCACCTGCACGCGAACCCGGCCGAACTGGCCCGGAAGGAGCCGGCGCTGCGGGTTCGGGAAGCTCGCCTGCAATTCGAGAGTGCCGGTTTTGGGATCCACCTGATTCAGCGAGTCCGCGATTTGTCCTTTGGAGGGGAATTCGGAGTTGTCGGCCAGGATGAGCCGCAGAGGAAGATCGCCGCCCAGGGTCCTCTGCTCCCGCTTCACCCAGGTCAAGTACTCGGACTCCGTGACTTTGAAGCGGACCCAGATGGGGTCCAGCGGGACAATCGTAGTCAGCGGCTGGGCGGAGTTAGGGTTTACCAGGCCGCCGACGGGAATCAGCGAATCTCCGATGCGGCCGCTGATCGGCGCGCGAATCGTGCCATATTGCAGGTTCAGCTCGGCGGTCTGCAAGGCGGCTTTCAGCGACTCGGTCTTGGCTCGCGTGGAGTCGATCTGCGTCTTTGTAGAGATCGTGGCCTGGTCCACGCTGGCCTGGGCGGCGCGCACGTTCGCTTCCCCGGCCCGGAGCGCGGCGACCGCGGCGTCCAGGTCCTGTTTGGACGCGGCGTCGGCGGCGACCAGCGGTTTGAGCCGCTCGTAGTCCTGCTGGGCCTTGATCAGATTGGCTTGCGCGGTGGCGAAGTTAGCTTGCGCCTGCAAGAGCGAGACCTGGCGCCGGGCAAAATCGAGATCCGCCTCGCCCTGCTTGAGGTTCGCGCTCGCCTGCTGCACGATTGCCTGGTAGGGCCGCAGATCCAGAACGTAGAGGGCGTCTCCGGCCCGCACCTCCGAACCCGGCCGGAACAGCCAGCGCTCGAGATATCCGTCCACCCGGCCGCGGACCTCGACCATATCCCGCGCATACGTCTGCGCCGCGAAGTCCGCGAAAATGGGGACGTCCGCGGGTTGGATCTCCACCACCACCACGGGCGTCGCCGCCGCAGCAGCCGGAGCGCCCTTCTGTCCCTCCGCGGAGCAACCCGCCAGCAGAACAACGGACAAGAGGGCGACAGCGCCAGCCAGCTTCATCATGTGTTTCACACCTATTGACCTACGAGGGGGCAGACCAGGTCCCCAGGAACAACCTCGATTATCGCGCAGTTTACAGGCCTCCTCGGCATGTAGAGCCGGGTGTAAGCTTGTCCTATGTCAGAACGTGAGAGCCGGGAGATTCGTTTGGCCTCCCGCCCAACGGGATTCCAACCGCGGCTAACTTCACCCTGGCGCGAACCGAACTGAAGCCGCTGCAGGATCAGGAGGTGCTGGTCCGCAACCTCTTTATGTCGGTCGACCCGTACATGCGCGGCCGCATGAACGACAGGAAATCGTATGTGCCTCCTTTCGAATTGGGCAAACCGCTCGAGGGCGGTGCGGTCGGCGAGGTGATCGAATCGCGCGCCAAGGAATTCAAGCCGGGGGATGCCGTCACCTCCAACTATGGCTGGCGGGAGTACTTCGTAGCTTCGTCGAAAGAGTTGCATATGGTCAGCCGCGAGGTTCAGCCGCTCTCGGTCTACCTTGGCACCCTGGGCATGACGGGCATGACCGCATGGGTGGGGTTGAATCTGGTAGATGTCAAAGCCGGCGACGTCATTTTTGTCTCGGGAGCGGCCGGCGCCGTCGGCAACATGGCGGGGCAACTGGCGAGATTGCGCGGTTGCCGAGTAATCCGGATCAGCCGGTTCGGCGGAAAAGATCAAGTTTCTGCGGGAGAGTGTGGGTTTGATGCCGCCTTCAATT
>CAVUVG010000001.1:0-177259 GCA_963744775.1 Bryobacterales bacterium | reverse complement strand
ACGGTGGCTTTCAGGAATCCCAGTTTGTCGCCGGCATCGTAGCGCCGGCCCTTGAACCGATAGCCGTAAATCGGGCCATTGCCCGACAAGTGTTTGAGCGCGTCGGTGAGCTGAATCTCGCCGCCCTGCCCCGGTTCGATGGCCTCGATGGAGGCGAAGATCTCGGGCGTCAGCACATAGCGGCCGATGATCGCCAGGTTCGACGGCGCCTCGCCCAGCCGCGGCTTCTCCACCAGGCTGCGGACACGGAACAACCGGTCGTCCGCGCCGTTGTAGCGAACCGGCTCCGCCTCGACCACGCCGTAGGCGGGCGTGGCTTCCGCGGGCACCTCCATCAGGGCCAGAACCGGAGCCTGGTAGATGTCATGAACGTCGAGCAGTTGCCGCAGGCATGGCACCTCAGCGTCGATCACGTCATCGGAGAGGACCACGGCAAACGGCTCGCCTCCGATCAGTTCCCGCGCGCGCAGCACCGCGTGGCCCAGCCCTAGCGCCTCCTTCTGCCGCACGTAGGCGATGTTGATCATTTCGGAAATGTTGCGCACGGTCTCGAGCAGCTCATGCTTATGGCGGGATTCCAGCAGGTGCTCCAGCTCGAAACTGACATCGAAATGATCCTCGATGGCGCTCTTGCCGCGGCCGGTGACGATGATGATGTTCGGCACGCCCGACCGGAGGGCCTCTTCGACGCCGTACTGAATCAAGGGCTTGTCCACCAGGGGCAGCATCTCCTTGGGCTGCGCCTTGGTGGCGGGCAGGAAGCGTGTGCCCAGCCCCGCTGCAGGAAAGACGGCCTTGCGCACTATGGGAGCCATGTCGTCCATTGTATACGGCCCCCGCCCCCCGGCCCTCCCATCCTCATATTCCCTTCTGCGGCAGCCGGGTGCGGACATCGCCCGGCTGCCGCTGTCCTAGACCCGATGCGTTCTACCGGCGGCCGCGACGCTGGCCGGCTCCCGTGCCGCCACCTGTTCCGGGCTGATGGATCGGCCCTGAGCCGTCCTGCGGCCCGGCTTTCTTGCCGCCGCGCTGGCCCGCCTTCTGGCCCTGCCCCTGACCTTGCCTCTGGGCTTGCCCCTGGTTTGGAGGCTGTCCGCCGTTTTGGCCATAGCGCGGAGGATCAAACGCATAAATCGAACCCGCCGTGAAGAATAGCAGCGCTGCCACTGCCATGTGATTCTTTTTCATTTCGTTGGTCTCCTTTCCGACCACGCTTTTGGAAAGGCAAGGCCGGTGCCAAGGCACTGCCGCTGCAATTCCCATCACTTAGCGCTTACATGGCAGGGCGGAGCGCGCAAGCCTCGCGCGGGTCTGCGCAGGGGGTGCGCCATCATTGCGTCAAGCCCTCGTCAGTCCTTGGGCGCGGCGATCCCGTACTCCTTCAGGCGATATTGCAGTGTCCGCAGGCTGATGCCGAGCTGCTTGGCGGTCCGCGTCCTGTTCCCGTCGTTGGCACCCAGCGCGTCCTCGATGGCCTTGCGCTCGATGTCCTTGAACAGCACCGGCCGCGTTGGGCCGCTGCTGGTGATGGGGAGATCGTCCGGCTCAACTTCGTCATCGCACAGGATGGCGACCCGCTCCATGGTGTTCTCCAGTTCGCGCACGTTCCCCGGCCAGGCGTAGGAAAGCAGGACCTGCCCGGCTTCCGGGGTGAGAGCCAGCCGCGGCTTCCTCAAATTCCGCGCAGCCCTCGCCAGGAAAAAACGCGCCAGCTCCGGAATGTCCGAGGGCCGTTCCCGCAACGGCGGAACCTCGATGGGAAAGGTGTTGAGCCGGTAGTACAGGTCCTCGCGAAACTTCCCGTCCGCCACCCGCTCGCCGAGGTTGCAGTTGGTGGCGGCGATCAACCGCACATCCACCGCGATCTCCCGCGTGCCGCCGACACGCTCGAAGGTCTTCTCCTGCAAGACGCGCAGCAGCTTGGCTTGCAGATTCCCATCGAGCTCTCCGATTTCGTCCAGGAACAATGTGCCGCCATGCGCTCGTTCGAAACGCCCGAGGTGCTGGCCCGCGGCGCCGGTGAACGAGCCTCTCTCGTGTCCGAACAGTTCGCTCTCGATGAGGGTCGGCGAAAGGGCCGCGCAGTTGACTGGAACGAAGACTTTCTGCGAGCGCGGGCTGTTCCTGTGGATGCAGCGCGCGATGAGTTCCTTGCCCGTGCCGCTCTCCCCGCTGATCAGCACGCTGGCGTTGGTCGGAGCCACCTTCCGCACCAGTTCCAGCACCCGCTTCATCTTCGGGTCATTCGCCACCATATCGCCGCAGGTGAAGCGCTGGGCCTCTTCCTCCCGCAGCAACTCGCATTGCCCGGCCGTTTGCTGCTGGTCCAGCGCCCTGCGCACCAGCAGGCGAAGCTCGTCGGGGCCGCTCAAGGGCTTGCCCAGATAGTCCACCGCTCCCAGTTTCATGGCCTCGACAGCCGAGGCGATCGTGCCGAACCCCGTGACCATGATGACGGGGGTCTCCGGCAGGTTCTCGGCCCACCAGCGCAGCACCTCCAGCCCATCCCCGTCCGGAAGTTTCAGATCGGAGATCACCAGATCGTGTTTGCGGCGGGCCCCAGCCCGCAGAGCCTCGCCGACGGAACCTGCGCTCTCGACGGCATATCCTTCGCCCACAAGGATGGTCTCCAGCAGGTTTCTGAACCCAGGATCGTCGTCGACAATCAGAATCCTCTCCATGCTTTCTCTCCTACTCCTGTGCAATCTCACGGACCGAGACGTCCGGGAAGCGCAGGACAGCCTCGGTGCCGTGCGGAGTCCGCGGCTCCAGCGCGAGCTCGCCGCCTAGCGATTGAACCAGTTTCCGGGTAATCGAAAGCCCCAGACCGGTGCCGAAGGCTTTGGTCGTATGGAACGGCTCGAAAAGCCTTGCCCGGACTTCCTCGGGGATGCCTGGCCCGTTGTCGATCACGGACAGCGTCAACCCTCTCGGCTCATGACGCCGGATTTCCAGCTTCACCTCTCCCGCCGGAGTCTCACCGATGGCATCGACCGCGTTGCGAAGCAAGTTCAGCAGCGCCTGCTGGAGAATCTGAGGGTCGGTGGCCCACTCCAGCCCTGGGTCGCCGGCCACGAAACGGATATCCCGGGCCCCGATCATCTGGCGGGCATGCGCCTCAAGCGGGGTCAACGTTTCTTTCCAATCCGCCTTACGAATGGAGGGCGCCGGCGGCCTCCCATACAGCAGCAGGTTGTTCACCAGCTTCTCCAGGCGGGCCGTCTCGGTCAGGATCGGCTCCACTAGTGCCTGATGCTGGGGGGCGGTCTTTTCGCCGATGAGCTGCGCGAAGCCCTTGATGGTTCCCAACGGATTACGAATCTCATGCGCCAGGACGGCAGCCATCTTACCGATGTGGGCGAGATGTTCGAGTTCCAGTTGCTGAACTTCCAGCCTGGCCGCCCGCCGCGTCGCCCAGATTCCGTAAAGCGCCAGCAGGACCACGACAACGGCTCCCAGCGAGGCGACAATGATGTTCTGGCGGGCGGGGGCCACGATAAAATCGGCCGCCCCGGCGTACAAGTCAATGCGCGCGATGCGCATGCCGCCACCCGTGTGAAACGGCACGTAGGCCCGGTAGAGCCGGGCCGTGCCTTCGCCGATGTATCCCGGTGCGGAACAACTCCTGCCCATTCCAAATCGGTTCGAGCGCCGGCTCGTCTCCCGCGTCACCGCGCCCGATGAGTTGTAGGTCCACCAGGTTGGGCTCGTCTTCACTCAGCCGTTCGAATGCGGCGCTCGCGGTCTCGGAATCCCGCAAGCTCTCCAGCCGCCCGGCCAGCAGAGCCGCGCGGCTGCGGAGGAAGACTTCCTTCTGCTCGCCCAGTTCCCGCAACGTGCGCACGGCGCTCAGCAACAGAACCAGAGGCAGTGCTACGATAGCCACCGGCAGAAGTATCCGTGACAGTATCCGGGCGCGTCGTGTCATATGGCCTGTGCCGCAGGTAGCCTGACTGGTAATTGTGACACGAGCGACCGAAGGATGGGCATTCGATGAGAGGGATTTGGATCTTGGCAATGGCGGCCTTAGCCGCAACGGGCGTGGCCCTGGCCCAGCCGCAGGTCGAAATCAAGGGAAAAATCGAACGTATCCAATTCGCGCGTGGACAAGGGATGCCCTCCCTGGAGGTGAGCGCGCCTGATGAGAAGGTCACGGTGCTGCTAGGCTCGCTGCGATACTTGATGGAGCAGGGTTTCAATCCGAAAGCCGGCGAGGAAGTGGTTGTAAAGGGCTACAGGGTGAACAAGACCCTGGTCGCGGTTAGCGTGTCGCTCCCTGCCAGCGGCAAGACTTTGCGGCTGAGGGACGACAACGGACGCCCCGTCTGGATGAGAGGACGCTACGGCCCGCCGATGAACCGGGGCGGCAAATGATGATTTTCCGGTTTGCACTTCTTGTGGCTCTGACAGCGCTTGCAGGCACGGGCGCTCCATCGAGTGAGCAACTTGCCAGAATGGAATCCCTGGAGCAGAGGTTTCTGGCTCCGTGCTGCTGGGCGGAACCCATCGCTCATCACCGCAGCGAGATTGCCCTGCAAATGAAGGCGGAGATTGCCCGCTGGGTGACGGAGGGCAAGTCCGACCGGGAGATCATCGACACCTACGAGAGCCGTTATGGCGCACGGATCCTGGTGGAGCCGGAGGGCGTGCGGCGTTGGTGGCTGAACGTGGTCCCTTGGGTAGGCGTGGTGCTCGGGTTGGTCATCACAATCCTGTTCTTGCGCCGGATGTCCGGCAGACGGGACTTGCCCGCGGGCGAGGGTTCCGTTGGAGAATAGGTTTGGCCGAGCCCCACGCTGGCCCGTGGTTCTGCGCGCGCTGAAGCATCGCAACTTCCAGCTCTTCTTCGCCGGGCAGTTGTTATCCCTGACCGGCACCTGGATGCAAAACGTGGCCCAGGCCTGGCTGGTCTACCGGCTGACCGGCTCGTCGCTGTTGCTGGGCACGGTCAGCTTCATGGGACAGATTCCGGTCCTGTTCCTGGCGCCCGTCGGCGGCGCGGTCGCCGACCGGCATAGCCGGCACCGCCTAGTCATCGCCACGCAGGCCTGCTCCATGGTGCTGGCGTTCTGCCTGGCCGCGCTGACCTTGTGGGGGTCGGTGCAGGTCTGGCAGGTGGCCACGCTGGCCGCGCTTGCTGGGAACCGTCAACGCGTTTGACCTGCCCGCCCGCCAGTCCTTCCTCGTCGAGATGGTAGGCAAAGAGGACTTATCCAACGCCATCGCGCTGAACTCCTCGATGTTCAACTCCGCCCGCGTGATCGGCCCGGCGATTGCCGGCCTGCTAATTGCAGCGGTAGGGGAAGGCTGGTGTTTTCTGCTGAACGCCGTCAGCTACCTCGCCGTGATTGCCGGCCTGCTCATGATGCGCGTCGAAGCCCGCCGGCAGCCCGAAGCGCATGGCTCCGCGCTGCGGCAACTGCTGGAGGGGGTGCGCTTCGCCTGGGGCGCGAAGCCGGTGCGCGTGCTGCTGATGCTGCTCGGCCTGGTGAGCCTTGTGGGAACGCCTTACACGGTGCTGATGCCGATCTTCGCCAACAAGGTGCTGCATGGCGGAGCCCGGAGTCTGGGGCTGCTGATGGGCGCCATTGGTGTGGGCGCGGTTCTCGGGGCTTTGACTTTGGCGGCGCGAACCGGTGTGCGGGGTTTAGGCCGGATGGTGGGGTGGGCCTCCGCGGGTTTCGGCGCCAGTCTGCTTCTGTTCTCCCTCTCGCGCTGGTTCTGGCTCTCGTGGTTGCTGCTGGTGCCGGCGGGCTATTCCCTGATGCTCCAGATGGCTTGTTCGAACACGCTGGTCCAAACCATGGTACCCGACCGTCTCCGTGGCCGGGTCATGGCGCTGTATTCCATGATGTTCATGGGGATGGTCCCTTTTGGGGCGTTCGCCGGGGGCGCCGTGGCACAGCAGCTCGGCGCACCGTTCACCGTCGCCGCCGGCGGCCTGGCGTGCCTGGCGGGTGCGCTGCTCTATAGGCTGGCGTTGCCTGCCATCCGCGACGAGGCCCGGCAGTTGATCCTCGCGCAGGGAATGGCCGACGAGGAACCACCGGCTCCGCTCCCGCCCCGCCCGGCCTGACCTCATCCGGGGCCGAGGCTCAGAACTGGAAGCCGACGCCCACCATGGGCACGAAGTCGTGCAGCCAGCCCTTAAGTTTCGCGCCGGGCGCGGGCGCGACAATCTGCGTGGGGAAGGGCGAGATGTAATCGCGGAAGTCCACGCGCAAATGCATCATGTCGCTTAGAGCGACTTTGACGCCTCCACCGACGCTGACCATGCCCAGGACCTCCTGATCCCTGGTCAGCAGCGCGAACTTGCTGGCGGGCTGGAAGGCTCGCTCAATCCCGGTCCCCCGGAAAACCTTGACTCCGCCTCCGGCCGCCAGAAAGGGCCGGACTTTGGCGTCGCGGTCCGCCGTATGGTACAGGAAGTCGTAGTGGACCACATGCGTCTCGCCACTGAAGCCGGCCTCTTGCCCTCCGCCGGACACTTTGAGATTGCTGACGCGGTACAGATAGCGCAGCTCGCCGCCCCAGCGCTCGTACATGTCGTTGCCGGCGTACGCGCCCACGGCCAGCCCGGGCTTGAAACCGGCCTTTCCACTGCCGGTCGAGTTGGTGACCGTAAGGTTTCGAGTAAAACCGAAGCCTCCGGCCACGCCCAAAGACCATTCCTGGGCGAGACAGTCGGTGGCCGCCAAGCCCACTAGCATCAAAACCACACAAGCCAAAACAATTCGCATGGGTCCTCCTGCTGGCGCTTTACCAGCACAGTCCTTCCAAATACCTTACTAGTTGACTACCCTGACCGGAAACGACATTTCACCTTCGGGCCCACCAAGGACCAGTGGCACCTGCATGCCGCGCGGAACCTGCTCGGGCACGAACACGTTGATCTGGTAGACTCCGACCTGCCCCGGCACCAGCCCCGCGTAGGAGACCGGCAATGCCACGCCGCCCAGCGTAATCAACGGTGCCACGTTGGCGATCGCCAGTGGATCAAAGGGCGCCGCGGCGCCGTTGTCCACCGCGGGAGTGGTCCGACCCAGTCCCGTGACGTAGAAAACCAGGTAATCGCCAGGGTGCACGGGATTCGACAGCGTCACCGGCTCGCCATTCACGGCACGGTAAATGGCCGCCAGTCCCGTGTCGGGACCCGCGGTACCGGTATGGAAAACGGCGGGAGCCGTGGCTAGCACATTCACCTGGAACGGATCGCTCATCCCTCCCGGCGTGCGCAGCACAAGGCTCGCGCTGCCCACGACCTCGAAGGGCATCTGCACGTTGACTTGCCCCGGGGAAACCATCAGCAATGGAGCCTTCACGGTGTTGACCGTCAGGCAGGCCTCGCCCAGGATGGTGGGCACGGGCAGTTCACTGTTGGACAGCGTCAAGCTGCTCAGATTGCTGCCCAGGATAGAGGCCAAGCCTCCCGGCGCCACGGCGGTGCTTCCATCGGCAAGGTTGACGACCCCTTGAATGACCGGCTTAGCCAAAGCCGCGTCGTAGTCCCATGGAAGTACCGTGAATCCGGAAACGCTG
This sequence comes from Bryobacterales bacterium, assembly GCA_963744775.1. GTDB lineage: Bacteria > Acidobacteriota > Terriglobia > Bryobacterales > Bryobacteraceae > CAVUVG01. The sequence continues at coordinate 169,720 of CAVUVG010000001.1, read as the reverse complement.
AGCGAGACGTAGGTATTCCGATTGGACAGCATCACCAGGGTCCGGAGAAACGGCAGAATCGTCTGCCCAATTTGCCCGACCGGTGGCGTCGCCAGGCTGGCCGCCAGCAGAGGCGCCTCAATCATCTTCGTGGAACTCATCAATTGCAGATTTTCCAGGTCCACCCTCTGGACGACGCCGGGTGTGGAAGCCGAAGGAGCCAGCGTGCGCGCCCCCAAACCGTCGTGGATCGTGAAGCCCGACGTGGCGCCGCTGGTCGTATCCAGCGCGGCGACGGGCGTCAGCGAAGAGTTCAGCATGTTGTTGTCCGCCACGAAGAGCTGCTCGGTCAAGGCGGCAATAGCCCCGCCCAGCGCACCGAAGTCCTTCCTGGAAGCCACGAACGTTCCGGCATCGTCGTCATAGAGAAGCACGGTTCCGTCCGGCATGCCGGCGAGGATCTTCGAGCCCCAGCGCGAAGTCGTGAGAACCGTCCCTATCGGAATGTCGTTGGTGTAAATTCCCAGGCTGGGGGGCGTCACGGCGCTGCGGGTGTCCAGGGAGATCTGATCGATCGTATTCACGCCGACATTGCCTTCCGGCTTCGACACTCCCCGAACCGCCGTCAGAATGGTGTTGTTGGAGACGGCGATGGAGCGCGGATAGTGGCCGAAGCGGGAGACGATGGGGTCCAATTGTTGCAGTAGCTCCAAATCGTAGACATTCACGATCTGCGAGTTATCATTTCCGACCAGCAGGTACCGGTTATCGCGGGTCATCGCCATCTGGGTCGGCGTGTTGCCCGGTGCGCAACGTGGCGATCTGTTGGAAGCTCGTTCCATTGAACACCAGCACCTGGTTCTTGTCCTGCCGGATGACGTAAAACCGGTCCCGGACCGGATCGGGCAAAATGTCCACCAGCTTTCCGGGCACGTTGAACAACACACCGCGTTGCTCCGGTTCCCGAGTGTTGATCAGAACCCTGACGCTTGGCGAAAGGTTGATCGCGGCTTGTGAGGTGATTTCGATGAAACCCGTCCAGGTGCCTTTCGAATTCTGGTACACATTCTGGTCCACCGAGACTCTCACGCGGGCGGGTGTCGTCCCCGCAGCCGGTGAAATCGTGACTCCGGCCAGGGTCGTGGAAAGCTTAAAGTCCACGCTGCCGCCGGCGGCGTCGGTGATGTCAATGTCCTGGGTCATGATCCGCTGGTCGCAAAAGCTGCCGCGGAAGAGCATGTCCTCGCCGGAGGCCACCACTCGGTGCGCCTGGCCGAGGGAGCCGACCGGAAGAACCGTGACGCCGCTGTCCGACAACGAATACATGGTATTGCTGTCGCTGCTGAGAACCGATCTTCCAGCCAGGTTCTCGGCGAGTCGTATCCGCTCGCGCACGGTCAGGTTGTCGGAGTCAAGGATGTGCAGCACCGGCGGCGCACCTTCCTTGGTTGAGTCCGTGGTCCCCTCGGGAACCTGCGCGTAGATCAATGGGCGGGACCAGTCGAAGGCGTGGCTGCCGATGTTCAGCTCCCCGCGACCGTACGGAAACTGCGCCATGAGGACGCGGCGGTCGTTGAACATCGCCCAGCCCAGGAGCGCGTTTCTGCCGTCCCGGTCCACGCTTACCACGCGCGGCCCCAAGCGGCGGTTCGGCCATGATCCCGCCGATGAGCAGTTCCTGGGTGTAAACGTTGTACTTGAAATCGATGGTAGTTGCTTCGTCCTGCTCCTGGGTTGTGGCAAGACCTATCACATACTGTCTGTCACCAGAGACACCCGCCGAAGCTTGGACGATCTGGGGCGGGAAGGTGGCGAAGGGAACCGGCAAGTCCATGCCGGCCATGGCGGTAGGCTTGAGTTCCTGGAACGCGCCCGTGACCGGGTCCAACAGCTGGAATGCGGTTTCGGACACCACTAGCGCCTGGTTCCCGCCTCCAAAGGCCACCACCAGCGGTGAGGAGGTCATGGCTGAGGGTTCGCTGGCCGGCGGTATCCAGGTCCAGAATTGTCACGGCCGGTTCGAACTCCGCCGGGTCGGTCCACCGCGCATAGTGCGCTATGACCAGATAACGGCCATCGGGCGAAAGGGCGATCGAGCCGGGCTGAGGAGGGACTCGATAGGGCGACTGCCGGGCGTAGTCCGACGTCGAAATGACCTCGATGCGGTTCGCCGTGAAGTTGGCGACGTACAAAAGGCCGCGCCTCTCATCCAGTGCGAGATCCGACGCGTGACCGCCAATCTGGATCACCTTGCCGAAGTTTGCTGCCCACGACCATGAGGCCAGGCAGGTCATCAAAATCAGGCGCAGGAGCTGGGTTCTAACCACGAATACACCCCTTTCATGGGCAGGGCTTCTCCCTATGACTGCACTGTCAAATCTAACATTTCTGACGCTTACGTCAATAGTCTCAATGGGTAATGAGTGAATAATGACGAAGGTTAGTACTGGGATGGCCAGCGAACGAGCTGCCGCGCCGGGGCCAGGTCCCCCGGGCGCCGTAACCCCCGGCAGACCAGGAGCGTCTGTGCTTAAGACTCTCCGTATAGTACCCTGACAGGTGGAGCATGCCCACAGCGAACGATCCATCCCGCGAGAATGAGGGAGCCGGTCCGGGAAGCGAGAAGCCTTCCGCTTCCGGCTCGCCGCGCCGGCGCGGAAGATTTGTTGCCTGGCTTCTGGTGATCGGAATTGTCACCGCCGGGTGCGCTGCCTACCTGCTTGCCAACCGGCCACCGCAGTCGGGCAAGTCCTCGATGGCCGCTTCGGTACCCACCGTGGTGGTGCGGACAGGCACTTTGGACCGGACATTGCTGGTCACGGGACAGACCGCAGCCAGGAATTTCAAGGCGATCGTGGTCCCCGTGCTGCGCGGCGTCCCCGGGATGGGAGGCCAGGGCAACCTGACACTGACCAAGCTCATCGCCGGCGGCGGCCAGGTAAAGGCCGGGGATGTCGTCGCCGAGCTGGACCCCGTGAACATCCTGACCCAGCTCGACGACTACAAGTCCAGCATCGAGCAATCGGAATTGGACCTGAACCGGTTGAAGGCCCAGCAAGCTTACGACTGGGAGCAACTCCAGCAGACTCTCCGCTCCTCGAAGGCGCAGTTGGACCGGGCTACTCTGGACAACCAAGCCGCGGAGGTTAAGACGCCCATCGAGCGGGAGTTGCTGAAACTCGCCGTGGAGGAGGCTGCCGCCAGCTACCAGCAGCAGCAGGCCACCATGGGCTTTCAGAAGACTTCCCAGACGGCCTCTCTGCGGATCTCCGAATACGCCCTGGAGCACACCAACCTCCACTACAAGCAGCTTCTTGAAGACCTCGAGCACTTCACTTTTAAAGCTCCCATGGACGGCCTCGTGGTGCTGCAAACCTTCATGCGACCCGGGGGTACCACGGCCCAGTATCAAGTCGGGGACGCCGTGGGCGCCGGTCAAGTGATCATGAAGATTGTGGACACCAACAGCATGCAATTGGAGGCGCGCGCCGGCCAGTCCGAGTCTGGGGAGATACGCGTAGGGCAAGCCGCCACCATTACTCTGGATGCCTTCCCCGGGTTGGAGTTGCCTGGCAAAGTCTACAGCCTGGGCGCGATGGCCACGCAGGGTTGGCGGGAGAACTACTTCGTCCGAACCGTCTCTCTGTTGGTGCGGATACAGGGCAGCGACCCGCGTCTGCTTCCAGACCTTACGGGAGCCGCTCGGATTTCTCTCGGACGCCAGGAGAACGCCCTGCTGATCCCCCTGGAAGCCATACGAAACGAGGGCGGCAAGTCGTTTGTTTACTTAAAGACCGCCGCCGGCTTCGAGAAAAGATTCATCGCTGTTGGCCTCCAGAATGCCACGCACGCAGCCGTGTCGTCAGGCCTGCGCGCGGGTGACGAAGTCGCCCTGGAAACGCCCCCGAAAGCCGGTTAGTCCCGCTCAGTTTCGATTCGCACCTGGTGCCGGCCGGCCGGCAGCGCCAGCGTCACGCGGGAGGAGTATTCCAGAAAACCGGGCTGCGCCAGGGCGCCGTCTATCCTCACCACGCGCGGGCGCTGGTCGAGAACGGCGTAGGCTCGCCCGGCGCTGCGGTAGGCGAATTCCAGGCCCCTGGCCAGGCTGGCGGCCGAGGTCAAGTCCCCGGTAAAGTCCATGAGACGCACTGCCGGCTTGGCGGCGGACGGTCCGATCCGGTGGCTCCCGGCCGGAATCCACACCGTTTCGTCGTCCTGAGCCGGCCACGGGCGGCCGTCCACTTGTGCGGGACCACGCCACCGAACCCCCACCGGGTGGCTCGCCTGGATAATCACGTTCGCGCCATCTTGTCGATAGCGCTCAACCACAGCCGCCGCCGAGGCCAGCCACCGGACGTCTCGGGCGCGGATCGAGTTCTCGAAGTACAGCGCCACGCGGGGGAAGCTCCCGGCGGCCTGGCTCACCAGTTGGTACAACTCGAGTCCCGTCTGCTGTTTGGTGGGATAGACATCCTGATACCTGTCCACGATATTCAAGTCGATCGCCAGCCGGTCGCGGTGCGCGGCGAAGTCACCGTAGCGGGCCGCCACCTCACGGTAGCGCTCAGGCCCCAAGTGCCAGAGCGTCGCCGGATCCTCGATCAGAAAAGTGAAGGGATGACGGCCAAGCAACGGCAGAACCGAGCCAGCGTCGGCTCCCACGGCGTCCCGCATGCGCCGGTCGATGCGGTCGTCCACGCCGGTCAGGACAATGTCCAGATCCGGCTTTGAACGGCGCGCCGTACCCAGGGCGGCCAGCCACTGGTCCTGCATCTGGCGCAGAAGCTCGGCCCTGAATTCCAGGAACTCCCGCAGCCCGCGCGGGTTTCTAACGTGGTGGCGGGGCGAGGAGTTGTCGAACAGCTCGACGGGATCGAAGCCGCCCAGGCTCTGGAACTCGCGGCGCACTTCCTGGTTCATGGGGGTGAAGCGGGACGGGTTTTCGTGACCTTGCAGGGACTCGAAATACAGTTCGGCCAGGTTGACACCGTCCCAGTCAAAGCGCTCAAGCAGGGACAGCGCTTCCCGAGATGCGGCCTGGAAGCACTGGCGATTGCGCAGGTTCATGAGCTTTCGCCAATCCAGGTGGGCGTCTTCGAGCAGGGCCGTCTTCTCGCGCCATTCGGGGTGATCGGCCCAGAATTTCTCGCTGACGTGCGGCAACTCCAGCCACGCGTAGACCAGGATTCCGCGGCGGTGGCAACTCAGGATAAGATTCCTCAGATAGCCGTCGCGGGCGGGATCCGGCTCGTGGAAGTGCCAGGCCGCCACGTGGAGACCTCGAATGCCTGCCAGCCTCCAACGCTCGGCAAGGTACTCCAGATCCGCCCTGGCGCGATAGGAAGAGTCGAAGAACGCCCACAACCGGTTGGTCCGGAAGGGCGGCGCGAGGCCCAGTTCCAACAAGGCCGCCATTAGGCCGGGGAATCGCTCGTAGCCGCGCTGGCCGGGCGAAAGCGCGACCCACAGCACGCCGCCCGCGCCGTGGCGAAAACCCGCCGCCAGCGGCGCTTGGCTGTGCCGCTCCCGCGCGAAGACCGTCGCGGCTGCCGGGATTTCGAAGACCGGCGTTTCAGCGGGCCGCTCCCACACAATCTGAAGCTGCGGACTGCTCAATTCTTCTACGTTGAGTACTTGCAATCGGCGGGAAGTGGGACGAAACCCCAGAGAGTGGGCTGGGCCGGAGTCGCCTTCCAGGATCAGGTACCCGCCTGCCTCGACCCGCGCCAGCCAATCTTGGCCGGCTGCCGGAGTGCCGGCGCGAACTACATTGATGTCCGCCTGACCGGAAGCTACGCTCTGAAAACCCACCGAACCCAGGATTCGCGGCCACGCTCCGGGGTCGGTGCCCGTAGTGCTGAAAGTGGCCGGGCCGCCCGCCCAGGCATGCAGGCAAGTCCCAACGAAGATCATCAGGCTAGCGCGTGAAAGCATGCCAGAATCCCACACGCACGTCGCTGTACCAGCGGCCCCAAGGATTGTCGCGGGTGACGGTGTACATTCCGCGAACCACGTTGACCGAGAAGACCCAGGGGGCGGGCATCCACTTCCAGCGAAACCGCAGCCCCGGGCCGGTCTCCACTGAGTTGGCCCAGTACTGGCGCCGGAGGTCAGCGCCGGCGTTGGCGTTCCAATACCATTGCGCTTGAAGGCCCCCCAGGGCAGTGGCCGGGGCCAGGGTGTAGCCCCACCGGTTTTGAGAGTAGAACACCACGTCGTTCTGGAAGCGGCCCAGAAATACGGCGTCGTCATTAGTTTCAAAGAAGGTTCCGCGCTCGCGGCCGGCCAGCAACCGGCCGAAACCCTTGCTTAAGGCGAGACCGCCCCGGTAGTCGGCGGCCATGCGCGGGATACCTCCGTGGTTGTCCAGATAGTTGGCGGCCCGTCCGGCCTCGACCCACAGCATCAGGCCGTGCCAGTAGTTGGTGGCCAGGCCGGCACCGAAAATCAGCGCACTCTCCGATAGATACTGCGGCTGGACTTGCCTGGACAGCCCGCGGCTGTCGCCGATGAGCCGGGCCGAGGCATAGGCCCGAATCGGCAGCCGCCCCAGCTTATATTCGGTCTTGATCTGGCCGTAGGCGAACACGTCCCGCCATCGGGATGAATAGTTGGGGAAGAGCCAGATGGTGGTCCTGAAACGCGCCAAGAACGGACGCAAGTTCTGATGAGCCTGGTTGCCTTCGGCGGCGATGGCCGGCTCGGGGCTTCTGCGCGCCAGGGAGAACCAGCGATCTGCCTGGTCATCCCTTCCCAGCACGTTGTTGGTCCAGCCCAGTTTCAGCATGGCGCGGAAGTCCAACGGGTCCTGGTCCAGGGCCTGCGTGTAGTACTTGAGGGCATCGCGCAGATAGCCCGCCTGGTAGCTCTTGTCCCCCAGCGCCATGGCCTCCTTCCGCGCCGCCTGCGGCACCTCGCCGCCGGGCGCTCTCAGTTGCTGGGGGATAGCCGCGAACTCTTTCGCCGCCTCCTCAGGCTTTCCCATGGCGGCCAGCAGATAGCCGAGTTCGCGCCGCAGGTCCAGGTTGGATGGGTCCAGCTCGATGGCCTGCCGGAACTCATAGACGTAGGGATAGCGGGGAGGCAGCAGTTCCCGCGCCGCCTCCGCCGCTCGAGGCTCGGCACCGCGCGAGGCGGCCAACAGCGCCGAGTGCGCTTGTTCCGTCCGCCCCAGCGCCAGCCACACGCGGCCCAAGGCCACCAGCAGGTAACGCCACTCGGGCCGTAGCCGCCAGGCTTCCAGATAATGCTCGGCGGCCAGGGGAAGCTCTTCCCGGTTTTCGGCCAGCATGGCCAGTTCCCGGTGAGCGTGGACATCCCGCGGGTTGGCTTGCAAGGCCTTGGACCAGCGCTCGATGCCTTCGGCCAGGGGCCGGTCGACGTTCTGGAAGGCTTGCTCGGCCGTGGCGCGGGAAGCGGGATCGCCTTGCTTGCGAACCTGGTCGAAGACGCGGTGCGCTTCGGCCGACCGGCCGGTTTCATGGCACAGGAAGGCATACTCCAAGGCCGCATGATCATCCTGGGGCGCCAGGCGCACGGCTTCGGCGAACTGGTCCCGGGCGGCCTCCCGCTCACCGATCTTCAGGTAGGCGTAGGCCAAGTCTTTGCGGAGGGCGGCGCGGCCCGGATCCGCCTCGACCGCCGCCAGGAACGACCGGATGGCGGCATCGTAGTCCCTGGCTTGGAGTGAACTGTAAGCTTTCCCGGCAGGATCCAGGGCGGGATCCGAAACCTGGCCGCCTATCGCTAAACAGGCGGCGGCCAAGACTACAGCACAGCGTATTACCACGTCAGTCCTCAGGGGCTACAAGGAGTAGTGCCCCGTCCGGACAAAGATTCGCAGGCGAATCGGGGGCAGAACGGAGGAACTCAAGACCTGCGTGACGATTCGTCCTTGCCCCGCCGGATCTCTCTACGTAGCCAGGCTTTTGCCAGCCTCCAATCGCGCATGACGCTTTGCGGCGAGACCTTCAGCACCTCAGCGGCCTCATCGACCGTTAGCCCGCCGAAGAAGCGCATTTCGACCACTTGCGCCTGGCGCGCGTCCATCTTGGCCAGGCATTCCAGGGCCTCGTGGATGGCCAGGATCTCCTCAGCCCGCCCGGGGCCCAGATCAGGAATCTGGTCGAGGTCAAGGTTGGTAGACGCCTCAGTCCGTCGGACCAGCCCTCCGCGCTTCTGAGACCTCCGGGCGCGAGCCGCGTCCACCAGGATGCCACGCATGATCTGAGCCGCCATGGCGAAGAAGTGCGCCCTGTCCTGCCAACGGACACTGCTCAGGTCCACCAGCCTGATGTAGGCTTCGTGGACCAAGGCCGTGGTCTGAAGGGTCTCGCGCTCGCGGCCGCGCATGTGCTGCCGCGCCAGCCGCTTCAGTTCCCGGTAGACTAGCGGAATCAGATCATCCAAGGCCGAGGATTGGCCCCTCCCCCAGGCCTTCAACAGGCCCGTGATCTCCTGGCTTGGGGCGGTGTTCATCGGCGCGGTCGAAAAGATTCCTTCTGAAACATTGTAGTTCTTCCCCGCCATTTACGGTTCCTTTAGTGGAGGACAGTACCATGCAACGGTGGAGGATTCCGTTGTTCGCCTGTTTCGGGGTGGCGCTAGCCGTCGCCCTTGCCTTTGTTCTTGCTTGCATCCGTCCCGCAGTGGCTAAAGCTGCCGCATTGAGCCGCGGGCCGCAGCCGTATATGGCGGAGGTCATGTGCACCGCCTCAGAGAACGCCTGCAAGGCGCCGATTCCCTCAATACCGGCCGGCAAGCGGTTGGTCATCGAGTATGTGTCGGTATCGTACATCGGTTCCAGCCAAGGGTTCAGGGCCTGGCTGCGCACTAGCCTGGGAGTAGACACTTCCCTTTTCCCTTTGCCACTCAGATCGCAGACCTACCTGGCCGGATCTGTTGAGTACTATTCCGTGATGGGCGACCGGTTGCTGGCTTTTGCCGAGGGTTCGGCGAACGTCGTTGAGGTCAGCACTGAAGATAAATCTGGGACCCTGGCTGGCTGGGTTTCAGGCTATCTTGAGGACGTGCAGTAAGTCCGTATTGGACCAGTCGAAGAGGCTTCCGACCAGAATTCCAACGTTTGGCGGGCGCGGACGCACGGCAGGGGGGATGACGGCTTCCGAAGGGCGGCAAGGCCGATCCGGAGAACGATGCGGAGTTTTCCATGGGCACGATCCTGCAACTGCCCAGTTCAACTCCTCCGGATGGTTTCGTGCGCCTCGGCCCCGCACGCCAGACGCTCTTCGCCCAAGAACCGGGCTTTCCCTGCAAAATGGGTGGCTTGCGAGAAACGGTGAGTTGGTCGTCTTGACGGCCGCCTGAACGGGCGTCAGTCTCGACATCGCCGCGCCAGCCGCTTGAGTTCCCGGTAGACCAGCGGGATCAGATCGTCCAAGGCCGAGGATTGCCCCTCCCCCAGACCTTCAACAGGCCCGTGATCTCCTGGCTGGCGGCGGCGTTCATCGGCGCACTCGAAAATATTCCTTGTGAAACATTGTAGTTCTTCCCCGCCGTTTACGGTTCCTCTAGTGAAGGAGGAAGCCTAATCGTCCGTGTGGAACCCCAAGAGTCGCCTTGAGACGGCGGACACAGGTGCGCGGCGACCCGATTTCTGTGAATGCCCTCTCTACTGCGAACGCCCAAAGAAATGACGAGGTTTTGTCGTCTATTTATTAAAGGAATAGTCCAACAAGCTAAGAAAGGAAAACCCCTACAATGTTAACCAAACTAGCGTTCGGTTTAGCGTGTATGTTGTCTCTCTCGGCCATGGCGGCGCAGGCACAGGTTAAAGCCAGAATCACCGCAAGCACCATGGATTCGAATGGCAATGTGTATGTCACGGGGTGGAGAGTACTCTCGCCAGCTCCAAATCTTCTGGTGGACATCGTCACCATCAAGTATGACAAGAACGGGAATCTGCAATGGTCACACAGCTTATCCAGATGATCCGGCAAAACCGGATAGCGAGGGCTAGGGGATTGCCGTAGATCCATCCGGGAATGTCTATGTCGCGGGTCACGTTGGAGCAGTGTACAATGTCGATTGTCTGCTCATCAAATATCCCCATGATTATATGCAGGGACAATGCCCCGGAGTGGGTCAGAACCTATGATGGTGGGATTCGGAAACGACCAGAATTGGTCTATCGCAGTCGATTCGGATGGCTATATCTATGTGACGGGCTACAGCGTGCAGTCTCATGCCGGGGTTCTGAACAGCGACATTGTCACCATGAAGTACGACAATCAGGGAACATGGTCTGGGGAACCCCTCGTCTATAATGGGCCGGCGAATGGAGGCGAACAATGGTTTTGCGATAGTCGTCGATCCGGTGACAAAGAATGTCTATGTGACGGGGATCAGCCGATGGCGCTGGAATCAGGTAGTCATGATATGGTCACGATAATGTATGATTCGACTTGGCCCGGAGCAATGGGTGCAAAGGTACAGCGGGCCGGTTAACCGGCTAAACAGAGGTACGTCTTTGGCCCTTGATGCCGAGAGCAATGTATATGTGACGGGGTGGAGCCAGGGGACGGGCAGCATTGACTTTGTGACCATCAAGTATGATGTCGGCGGGAATGAAATGTGGGTTTCCCGCTACGACGGGCCCGCGGGATCGAATGATCAAGCGGCTCCTCCCGCCGGCGGGGGCAGTGGGAACCGCTTACTTCGGCAACTATGTTGAGAACAATCAGGGGATCATCGTAACGACGGAAGTGTTGGATCCAGTGCCTGAGGTCGAATATCTGATCGGAAGAGTCTCCGCACTAAATGTGAACCGCGGCATTCAAATCAGCCTGCTGGCAAAACTGAATGTCTGCCTGGAATCCTTGCTTGCCGATAATGCTGGTGTGCGGAATAATGCGCACCATGTCCTTGATGCGTTTATCAATCAAGGTGCAGGCCGTGGCAGCGCGAGAGCCGGATAACCGAAGCAGAAGCAAGCGAATTGATGGCCGTCGCAAAGCAGATCATTAAGGGCATTCTCGGGATTGAAACCACAGTTGTCTATGTGGCCGGGCAGAGCACCGGCGTCGGCAGCAACGTGGATTTCGCTGTTATCAAGTACAATGCCGCGGATGGCAGCCCGATGTGGAATTTGCCCGGGCAACCCGGGGCCACACCTGCAAACCCCGGGAATCCTCCCAATATCGCGCTTCGCTACAATGGCCCGGCAAATGGTGTTGATCGAGTTTGGGCTATGGCCATAGATTTGGACGGGAATATTTATGTGACCGGGCCAAGTATCGAAGGAGACCGCCAAAGCGTCGACTATTTCACGATCAAATACTTCGTGAATACCTACCAGCCGGTGGCGCTAGGGGAAGGCCGCTATAATGGCCCGGGAAACGGGATCGACCAGTCTTGTGGATTCGCGACATGGAGAGACCCGGCGTCGGGCAGACAGTACATTTTCAGAGATCCGACCACTAACGCGGATTATGTTGGCGTGACGGGGAACAGCATTGGAAGTGGGACCCCCGCCCCGCAAGAATATACCACCGTCATGTATGATGGCGATCTCGGTGAAGAACTGTGGGTCCAAAGGTATCATCAGTAGGGGTTTGCCTGCCGTCAGTCCTGACACCGGCCTGCGGCGGGTTCAAGATAAGGCCAACGGTGACGGAGTCCGGCCGGCGTCGCACACTCGCAGCGCTGGGATGAGCACGTCGCGCAGCTCCGACGCCGAGGAGAAGCGCTCTCCCGGCGCCGTTGCCAGGCAGCGCTGGAGCACGGCATCCAACGCCGGCTGATTGGGGAAGTCGGGCGGCAGGTGATAGTCAGCGCGCAGGCGTCGCGCTGTCCTCAAATGGCCTGTGTCCCGTCAGCATCTCGACGAGGACCACGCCCGCCGCGTAAAGGTCGGCGCGCTGATCCACGTCTGTTCCCGAGAACTGCTCGGGGGCCATGTAAGCCAGAGTTCCCAGCACAACGCCGGACTCGGTGAGACTCTGGGACGCAGAAGCGTCCCTGTCGCCAGAGGCAGGTTTTTTGCCAGCCCGAAGTCCAGGATCTTCACGACCAGGGAGCCGGAAGCCCGGCGGCCGCCCAGGATGTTCTCGGGTTTGAGGTCCCGATGGACGACGCCCTGCTCGTGGGCGGCAGCGAGGCCAGCCAGAATCTGCTCGAACCAGTCGGCGGTTTCCGCGGGCGAGAAAACTCCCACTCGTTTCATCTCCGCCCGCAAGGTGGCGCCGTGGAGGCGCTCCATCACCAGGTAGGCTCCACCGCCTTCGAGTTCGCCGAAATCGTACAGGCTGACGATGTTTGGGTGGTTCAGGCGCGCCACCGCCTGGGCCTCTCGCCGGAACCGGCGGAGGGCGGTCTCGTGCCCGAAGCCGCCGCCGAGCATGATCTTGATGGCCACCTGGCGCCCTAGTCCGAGGTCGCGCGCCTCGTAGACCGCTCCCATTCCTCCCCTGCCGATCAATTGCTCCAAACGGTACTTATCGCCGATGGTCCGGGTCACCGGCAGGGTGAGGGTCAGGGGACTCCCGTCGCGATCACAGGTTTGCGCGCCGCTTTCGAAACACGCGCCGCACACAGGGCACTCCTGGAGCAGGTTGACCAGGCCGCGGTCGAGCTTGGCGAGCACCTCGTGCCGGACCCGCTGCTCATCGATCACCTGCACCTTCAAACGAAGGTTCTCGCGGATGACCGAGGCCTCTCTGGTGACGGCGTGCAGGAGGCGCTCGTCGCCGGCGCTATACGATTCTTCAGATCGCTTCTCGCCGAGCATCAGGACTCCTTCGATTCGTTCCGCGCCAACCAGCGGCACGATGAGCCGTATCGCCCCGTGTCGTGAGCCATCGGGACTCGGCTCCGGAAACCCCCGTCTCCGCCGGGAGCGGAACGTTTGCGAGGTTCCCAAACGCCCGAGAAGCGGTTCGGTGACGGGACAGAGTGCGCCTGTCAGTGCCGGATCGGAAGAGTAGGCGAGCCGCATTTCGCTGCCTTCCCGCCACCATAAGTGCATCGACTTTGGGTGAAGAGAGCGCTCCAGTTGCTGGAAGACGAAGCCGGTCATCTCGTCCACCGAGTCAAACCTGGCGAGGTCGTCCACCAGGTTGAGAACGATCTGTTCGCTATCGTACTGTTCGCGGAAGAACTTCTGATCGAGCCACCGGGCTATGGGCGAGCGGAACTTCAGGCTCAGACCCAGGGCCAGTATCCAATAGAGATACGCGGTGGTTCCCGTCACCAGCTCCGCGATGGTCCGGTGGCGATACGCCACCAAGGTATAAAGCAAGGCGGCGCTGGGGAAGGCCAGCAGAACCTGGAGGGCGCGTTTGGCGAGCAGGTACTGGATGCCTCGCCGAATCGCGACCTTGACATCGAATACCCGGTGCTTGACCACGGCATAGGCAACGCTGAGAGGAACAAGGACACTGCACGCGTTCACTACCAGGCTGAAGAGACCCCAGTAGGATCCCGGCAGAAGCCAGGCGGCGACGTCAGGATTCCGGCGAGCAAAGTTCAGCACGCCCCACAGCGCCGCCGGCGCCAGACCTACGACTCCACCGAACGGCCACCCATTGGAAGCGGCGGCGCTGATCCGCATCGGTGAGTGCGCGGTATTTGTGTATCGCCACGGCTATCGCGCCGAGCATGGCTATCCCGAACGTAACCGCACACCAACGGCTGCCTCAGCAGATAGAGAGGACTCGCCAGCCAGGCTGTGGCCGCCCGGAGCCCCACTGCATACTTGAGCCATTTCCGCCCACAGAGTGAAAGTGGCAATCACGGCGGCACAGAGGTAGAGCACCCAAAGCAGCGCCCGCCAAATTCTTTCTCTCGGCGCGCCCGCTGGGAATCGGTTAAAGAAATGGTATCCGAGCACTCCGTGCAAAGGCTGCAAGACATAGACTCCCGGCAGGTTTCCGACGGTCAGGAATACCAGGCCGGTCAGCGACGCGGCGCTGAATGCCAAGCGCGCCAGCCATCCTGGGGGCGGGCAAAACCGATAAACAGCGCAACCGCGCACCAGACCAGGCCGATCAGGAAGTAGGCGAGCGGGAATCTCAGGTCCGGACGGCGGCGATTCACCTCCAGAACGTACTCCTTTGTCGCGCCGCCCCGGTTGACCTGAATCCGGTAGTGCTCCCCGATACCCAAGGATCGGCGATAGACTGCCGAGCCCACCCGAGCGACGTTGGTATCTCCATTCAGGCTGAGCAGACGGTCACCAGGCTGGAGCTTGCCCGCGGCAGGTCCTGCCGGATCCACGCGCGTGACTTGAATGGCGGCCCCGCGCCTAGCCCCCTGCCATCCGAAGACTGCAACATCCTGCGGCATCCTCCAGGCCGCATAGCCAAACAGTGCAACCAGCCCGGCCAGCGTGATTCCGACAACCCAAAAAAAGGGATGCCGCCGGACGGGGGAGCCGTCGGCCTTTGCCGATTCGGGCTCACCGTCCGTCGAATCGGCGGCCTGCCAGGCCGGGCGCTCAAGGAAGGAATCGCCGCTGGCCTGAGCGAGCAGCGATTCGACCTCTCTCAGGAGTTCCCGGTCGTCCCGGCAAGTATTATCGAGGAAGGCAGCCCGCTCACCGGGATCCTGATCGAGAGCCGAATGATAGACGGCCTTCACCCGTTCCCATCGTTCGGGATCCATCTGTTGGAGAGTCTAGCATCTCCCGCTTCGCGGCCTGTGTCTCCTTGCCAACCGAGCGGGCTTCCGATAGAGTAGTGCCTTACTGGAGGAACTATGGCCTTCTGTCCCAATTGTGGCGCCGCTTCGGAGGGAAAGTATTGCCCGAAATGCGGAACCGCCGTCCCTAGCGCACCTGCCACCAGCGGCCTGCCCCCCGCCCCTGGACCGGGTCCCAACCCGGGACTCGCCAGCAACGTTGCGGCCGCCCTGTGCTATATCCCGGTGTTCATCCCGGCGATCCTTTTCCTGGTCGTGGCGCCCTACAGCCGTGACAAGACCATCCGCTTCCACGCCTGGCAATCGCTGTTCCTCCAGATCGCGTGGGTGATCGTGGCAACCGTTCTCGAGCATCGTCCTCTCCATGGTTTCCTTGGGCCTCTGGTTCGCGCTGAGCCGTCTCCTGAACCTGGCGGTCATCCTGCTGGCGGTTTACATGATGTGGAAGACCTACCAGAACCAGGAAGTCGTCTTGCCGGTGGTCGGAGATCTGGCGAAAAAACAGGCGTAGCCGTTTGCGGGTCAGCCGGCGTCCAAAGCTTTGTATGAGGATGGCGCTGGTGTGTCTGCTGGCATCAAGTCCGCTTTGGGGGCAGGCGCCGCGCGTCTCCACGATCGACTTCTACGGCCTGCGAAAAGTGTCTGAGGCCAAACTGAGGCAGGCGCTCGGCGCGAAGGAAGGCGGCCCGCTGCCCGCTTCCAAGGCGGATACGGAAGAGCGCCTGGAAAAGGTAGATGGCGTGGTCTTCGCCCGCCTGGAGGCGGTGTGCTGCGAAGCGAGAGGCGCCATGCTGTTCGTGGGCATCGAGGAAAAAGGCGCGCCTCATTTCGACTTCCATTCCCCGCCCGAATCCGCGGTGAGGCTCCCCGAGGAGGTCGCCGTCGTCCACACTCGCTTCCTGGCGGCTTATGAGGCGTCGGCGAGGAGCGGTGAAACGCGCGAGGATTTGACGCGCGGCCACGCCTTGTCCGCCGATCCCGACGTGCGGGCCCTACAGGAGAGTTTCGTCAGCCTGGCGGAGAGCAACTTCGCCAAGCTCCGGGAAGTGCTGCGCGAATCCGCTGACCCGGACCAGAGAGCGGCCGCGGCCTTCATCATCGGCTACGCGCCCGACAAACGGGCCGCCGCCAACGATCTCCAGTACGCCCTGCAAGATTCCGACGAGAGTGTGCGCCGCAACGCCATGCGCGCGCTGGCGGCGATGGCCATCTTCGCGGTTCGCAACCCGGAAGCGGGGATCAGCATCTCGCCGACCTGGCTCATCGAGATGCTCAATTCAATCTCCTGGGGCGACCGGACGCGCTCGGCGGGCCTGCTGGTAACTCTAACCGACAGCCGCCCGCCCGGTGTTCTGGATCAGATCCGGCAGCGGGCGCTGGCGCCGGTCCTGGAAATGGCTCGTTGGAACAGCCTGGCGCATGCCCTGCCGGCCTTCGTTCTGGCGGGCCGGATGGGGGGCTTGACCGAGGCTGCGATTCAAGACGCGTGGGCTAAAGGCCAGCGCGAAACGGTCCTCACGCGACTTTCCGAAGCGGAGAAAACCGGCAAATAGGCGCGTCTCAGGACGCCGCAGGGCCGCGCGGTTCGGAAACTTCGCCGTCCAGCCGCACTTCGCATTCGCAGCAATCGCTGCAGCGCTGGCAGCGCACGCAAAGATGGTTGTCGCAAGCGTCCTTGGTGCAGTAGACACAGATCCCCGTGGATGGTTCCTCGCAGATATAGCAGACGAAAGTCCCGATTTCGTTCACTTGCGCACCGCCTTCTTCTCCGTGCTCTTCGGCGCCGGTGGCTGTCGCAGCAGCATCGTCCGGCAGCGTTGAGCTTCCTGGTCCATCACTTTGAATTGCTCTTCCTTCAGCGAGGTAAGCTGCAACAGGTACTGCCGCAACTTCTCGCGCTCGACCGCGCCATCCGTCGTCACGCCGCGGATCTGGTCCGCCAGCGCGGGATTCTGGTACTTGCGTATGCCCTCGTTGAGGGAATCCAGCATAGTCTCGAAGAATTGCAGCCTGAAGTAGGTCTCCAGCGCCAAGCTTAGCCGCTCGGGCTCGGCCGCCAGCTTTTCAGTAGCCTGAAGCAAGTAGTCCCGCTCCGCCACGGTGGAAACCATCTGGGCTTTGTAGGTGTCCGGCGCGCCTTTTTCGGTCCACGTGTCCGGCTTCGCCTCCTGGAGCAGGGGACCCAGGCGGCGGATCTGCTCCACCAGCAAACCCATGTTCTTCTGAAGCTCCCATTCGGGAGGCAGCCCGGGGTTCTGAGCCCCAAGCGCCGCCGCCGGGAGCGCCGCAAGGACGATCAGGAGACACAGCCGCCCTCGCACGCACACACCCATCGCTTAACCCTTTCTCTAGGCTAGTGTCTCACGCTTCAACCGCCCGGGGGTGGCGGAGGCGGGGGGGTTCCGGCGTCACCCGGAACCGTGGGCGGAGGTGGCGGTGGCGTGCCGCCTGAGTTGTCTCCGGGCAGTGGCACTCCACCGCTCGCCGGGGGTCGGCGGCCCCGATTCCTGTGGGAATCCGCGGACCGCGGTGGACAATCGTGTACAGCGCGTCGGAGATCACGCGAAAACCGGCGTTGAGCGCGGAGCCCCGGTCAAGGCGTGAGAAGCTGAGCGGCTGGTTCCGGTAGATGCGCAGCCATTCACCCGCGCCTACCAGCTTGGGAGTGCCGGGGTGCTGCGAATGCTGCACCTCGACCAGTCCTTCGTCCACCAGCACCAGCGTCGTGTCCTGGTCTTCTTCAACCTCCACATAGAAGGTTGTGCCGCGCACGGAGATAACAGCCGTGGGCGTGAATACCCGGTTGTGATTCGGCTGGCCGCCCCACTTCTGGATATGCACCTTGACGCGCCCGATGAGCACGTCCAGCAGGTCCTTCAAATTTCCAGGGTTCTTTCGGAACACCACCTGCGAGTTGGCGTAGACCTCGAAGGTGCTGCCGTCGGCGACCTGAAAAACCGCGAGGCCGTCCGGCCCGGAGATGATGACCTGCCCCAGCTTGATTTGGTCCCCAACGTTCAAAGCCCAAGGCTGGGAATCGTTCAGAACCGAAACCTGACCGGTCACCGAAATCACCTTGGCGGCCTGAGCAACGGCGTTGGGCGTAAGCAGACTTTGGGCGGAGCACACAAGCGCAGTGGCAGTGATCAAATAAGCGGCCACCAGTGCCAAGCGCCTCATGTGCAGCATTGTACCCCACCCACTTCCCCTGTCAAGGGGACACCACAACACCAGATCAGTCTAGCACTAACATTGCCCTGCAAAAAGACCTCCGTACCCGATTCTCTTTTAAAATCATTGAAAGGGAAGATTATAAGGCAAACGGAGAGAACAAAATCAGTATAAAATGGACTCGTCCTATGTGTCGGAATGCCCCATACCGCAGAACCGGCTGGCTGGCGCTGGTACCTCTGGTCTTGCTAGCCGCGGCGGGTGTGGCGCGCGGCCAGGAGTCCGCTTCCTTCCCAGGAAGCGTTCGGCCTGACTGGCGACGCATCGGAAATTCCGCCTTCGAAGCATTCCTGGCCTCCGCCGCAACCGGCCAGGTGGACAGAGTCTGGTTTTCCGCGGATGGAAGCCAGCCTGTTTCTCCGCACCCAATCCGGACGTTACTTCGAGAGCCAGGACTTCGAGAACTGGAAAGCCCGGGCTGAACTTACGCCGCCGGTGGATGGCTTCTCGCTGGATCAGACAGTGGCCCGGCCGCCCGAGCCAGGGGCGAAGGTCCGGGCCGGGGACGACTTCTACGCGCGGCTCTACGCCTTCGGCCGTGACCTCTACCGCTCGGAGGACGGCGGCAGGAGTTGGGAGAATCTCACCCGGTTTCGAGGCAGGTCGATAATCGGCGAAGGATTTTTGGACTTCGCTATCTCCCCTGTGGATTCCGACGTCCTGGTGGCGGCCAACAGTTACGGGATCTGGCGGACCGTGGACGGCGGGCTTTCCTGGAGCGGCCTGAACGACGGGCTGCCCAATCTGCCCATTCGCAAGATCGTGGCCGCGCCTTCTGGCACGCGCGGGACGACCGTGCTGCTCGACAGCGGGACCCCTCTGGAATGGGCTCCTGGAGAGAGGCAGTCATGGAAGCCCAGCGCCGACTCCGCGCTGGCGCGGCAGCAAGCCGTACGGCGGAGCGCAGGACTGCAAGTCGGAGCCGAGATCACCGCCGTGGCGCTAACCAGCGAATTTATGTACGCCGGGTCGTCGGATGGCCGGCTGTGGGTCTCCCGCGATCAGGGGGAAACCTGGCTCCTCTCGCGTCCCGGCGGCAGCGCGCCAGTCGAGTCGTTGTACGCCGTGGCCGGCGAGCCAAGGATGGTTCTGGCCGGCCTGGGCGAGTCCGCGTCGGGAGGGCCCAGGGTGCTGCGGTCGCAGGATGGCGGCGCCGCATGGGAAGACCTCACCGGAGATTTGCCGGCGGGTGGAGTGCGTGGAGTCACGGCGGATCGGACGGGAGCGGCGGTCTATGCGGCAACTGTCCGCGGCCTCTTCTTCAGCCGCGTGGACGCCCTTCAGACCCGTCAATGGATTCCGCTGTCGGAGAGTCTCCCCCCGGCCCCGGTGATGGATGTGAGGCTCGACGAGGCGGGCCATCAACTTTACGTCGCACTGGACGGCTTGGGGGTGTACGCGGCCCCCGCCCCGCATCGCTTCTGGAGCCTGGATGTCGTCAGCTCGGCCGACCTCAGCCGCCGCCCTGCCGCCCCCGGTTCGCTGCTCACCGTCCTGGGTGGACGCCTCCTCAGAGCCCAGGCCGGGCTTCTCGAGGTCCCGGTGCTGGCCGCCGCCGAAGGGGAATCCCAGATACAAGTGCCGTTTGAGGCGACCGGAAGCTCCGTGCCCCTGGCATTCGAGCTGGCGCGGGGCCGGTTCAGCATGAGCCTGCCGCTGCAGGACGTGTCGCCGGCGATTTTCGTCGATCGGGACGGCAGCGCCCTGCTGCTGGACGCAGCGAGCGGCGCGCTTCTGGACGGCCTCACCCCGGCGCGCGCCGGCACGCGGGTGCAGATTCTGGCCACGGGGTTGGGGAAGGTTCTGCCTCCCTGGCCGACCGGCAGAGCAGCGCCTCTGGGTGAGCCGCCCAGCGTCGTCGCCCGGGTGCGGGCGTTGCTGGACCGGACGCCGGTGGAGGTCACGCGCGCCACGCTGGCGCCGGGTTACGTCGGCTTCTACCTGGTGGAAGTCCAGTTGCCGCCGCTGGTCAATGCCGGTCCCGCGGAACTCTATCTGGAGGCGGACGGCCAGGAAAGCAATCGCGTGCGAATCGATCTCGAACCGTGAGCGCCTTGACTGATTCCAAGAAGAACGCTGGTATTGAGTGATCGCTCGCGCTGCCTGGGAGCGTGTGGCCCAGGAGCAAAAGCAGGACATCGAGAAGCTGGCGCCTTACTATCCCACGCCCGAGACCATCGTCGAGAAGATGCTGCAATTCGGCGGGCTGAAAGCCGGAGAGAAGATGTTCGACCTGGGCAGCGGCGACGGACGGATTGTCATCATGGCGGCTCAGAAGTACCATGCCGACGCCACCGGGATCGAGTTCGACAAGGACTTGTGGCGGCAGAGCATGGACAGGATCAAGAGCCTGGACCTGCAGAAGACCGCGCGGATCATACAGGGCGACATCCTCAAGCAAGACGTCAGCTCGGCCGACCTGGTCACCGTTTACCTGCTGCCCGCTTCCAACGACAAAGTCCGGCCCATGCTGGAAAAGCAGCTCAAGAAGGGCGCGCGCGTGGTGGCCCACGACTTCGAGATCGCGGCCTGGACGCCGAACGACGTCATGCACATCGATGATGACGGCGAGGGGCGCAGTCATACCCTGTATTTGTACAAGCGGTAAGATTAGCCACAGTGGAACGAATCGGAAGGCGGGTAGAGGCCGGCCGTGCGCACCGCGCCTTGGCCGTGTTCGGGGCGGCGGTCGGGTTGGCGTGCCTGCTGGCTCAGATCCGTCCCGCCGTTCCCACCCACTGGGTTGTCACCGCCATGGCCGCGCTTTTCGCCGGCTACGGGCTGATTGCGCTCACGTCTCCCTGGAAGCAGCGGGCTGCTGTTGACCTGCTGGCGCTGATCGGGGAGACGATCTTCTTCCTGGTCTTCGCGCGCTTTGGCGGTGAGGCCGGGCTCGTGGCTCAGCGCCGTCCTGTATTTCCACCTCATGCTTCGCACCATGCTCTTGCATGAATGGTGGGACACCTGGTTGGTGGTCGTCGTAACCAACGGTTTCCTGGCTGTGGTCTCCACGGCCCGAACTCAGGACTTGTGGCAGAGCGTGGTCTGGATGGGCTTGTTGTCGGGCGTGGGGGCTCTCCACAAGTCCAGATTGCAGGCCGAACTTGCCAAGTTTTCGCGGCAGGCCCAAGAGTTCCGCGAACTGGCGGACAGCTCCCGCAATGACGAGCGGAACAAACTCGCGGGAGACTTCCACGATGGGCCGTTGCAGAGCTTTCATCAGCCTGCAGATGCGGCTGGAGGTCCTGCAGAAAGCTCATGGAGCGAGATCCGGCGGCTGCGGGGCAGGAACTCGGCTCCGTGCAAGAAATGTCCCGGTCTCAGATCGCCGAAATGCGGGCGTTCCTGCGGGGGATTCGGCCGGCCGAGGTTGGGGAGGCCGGCCTGGTGGCTTCGCTCCGCCAGACCGTGGCGGAGTTTGAGAAGCATAGCGGGATCCCTGCCACCTTTCAGTGCCACTCCACGCCGGTGCTGGGGTCGCCCGAAGCTTCGCTCGAAAGCGTCCATATCTTGCACGAGTCCCTGACCAACATCCGAAAGCACTCCAAGGCCACGCATGCCGCCGTCACGGTGCGCGGCAGCCGCGGGCAGCTCGAGATCTGCGTCGAAGATAATGGAGTCGGCTTCCCCTTCAGCGGGGCCTACAGCCTGGAGGAGTTGGAGCAACTGCGCATAGGGCCGTCCAGCATCCGGCACAGGGTCCGCGCGCTGGGAGGCAAGCTGGCGCTTGAATCGCGGCCCGAGCGCGGGTCCACGGTCTCCGTCCGGATTGATGCATGAGACGATTGGCGTGCGCTGTCTGGGCTCTGGCTTTGGCGGGGTGCTCCAACTACGGCGAATTCACCCTGCCCGCCGCGCCTGCCGGGACCGGCCCCATCATCGTTCCGCTGGAGCCCCAGCCCGGCTCCGGTTCTCTCGCCCGGAGACCCGGGGGAATGGGACCACGTGGATGTCCTGAATCCTTCCGTGGTGAAGCACGGCAGCCTGTATTACAACCTGTATTCCGGCTTCGATGGCAAGACCTGGCAACGGGCCTGGCCACTTCCCCGGACGGCCTGCATTGGACCAAGCTCGGCAAGGTCCTCTCTCCGCAGGCGGGCGACCTGGGAGGGAGACTACATCGCCGCCAACGGCTCGGTTGTCTGTCTCCGGACGGGAGTTCCTGTATTGGTACCAGGCGGGAAGGCTTCCCGGCATCGGCTTGGCGCGCTCGCCGGATGCCCGCAGTTGGACCAAGTTGCCGGAACCGGTGCTTCGTCCAGGACCCCGCGGAAGCTGGGACGAACGTGGCGTCGCCGACCCGTACGTGATCCGGCTGGCGCGACACTTACTACATGTATTACCTGGGACAGGACCGCGCCCGGCGGCAGCGGCTGGGGGTGGCGCGATCCCAGGACGGTGTGCGCTGGCAGAAGCTCCGCTCCAATCCGGTCCTGGAACTGGGCGCGGCGGGCGCTTTCGACGAAAACGGCCTGGGAGAGCCGGCCGTGTGGGTCACCGAGGGACGCTACTGGATGCTCTACACCGGCCGGGACCGCCAGGAGTACCGCCGCATGGGCCTGGCCTGGTCCACGGACGGCGTGCGCTGGCAGCGGCTTCCAGCGCAGACGGTTTTCGCCGGCGGCCAAGCCTGGAACTCCAAGGTGGTCTGCGACCCGGCGGTGCTGGCTGGAGGGGACCACGCTCCGGGTGTGGTTTGGCGGCGGCGACGTGGCCACCCCCGCCGAGAACCTGCACGGGCAAATTGGAACGGCAATCCTGGCGCCGGTTGGTGCTAACCTGTCGAAGTGAAGATCGGGATCACCTGTTATCCCACTTATGGGGGCAGTGGGATCGTCGCCACCGAATTGGGGCTGGAGCTCGCCAACCGCGGTCACGATGTTCACTTCATCAGCTACGCCAACCCCATCCGCCTGGATCCCGGACCACCCCCGCATCCACTACCACGAGGTAGAAGTCTCCACCTACCCGCTGTTTCAATTCCCACCGTACTGCCTGGCGCTGGCCAGCCGCATGGCCGAAGTGGCCGAGCGCCACTCGCTGGATCTGCTGCACGTCCACTACGCGATTCCGCATTCCATCTCCGGCATGCTGGCCCGCGAAATCGTAGCGCCCAAGCGCCGCCTCCCGGTCATCACCACGCTGCACGGCACCGACATCACGCTGGTGGGGGCGGATCGATCCTACTTCCTGATCACCAAGTTCTCCATTGAGAAGTCCGACGGCATCACGGCCATCAGCGAGTACCTGCGCGCCAGGACGGTGGACGTCTTCTCCGTGGCCAACGAAATCCGCGTCATCCGCAATTTCGTGAACTGCGACATGTATCGCCCGGCTCGGGAGAAGCGGTCGGAGAACCCCTACACGCCGGCCGGGGAGAAGGTGATGATGCATCTCTCCAATTTCCGGCCCGTGAAGCGGGTCATGGATTGCATCCGCATCCTGGAGACGGTGCGCAAGGACGTGGGCGCACATCTGCTCATGGTCGGCGACGGACCCGAGCGCGGCCCCGCCGAGAGCCTGACGCATGAGTTGGGGCTCGACGACCACATCACCTTCCTGGGCAAGCAGGATCACATCGAGCGACTGCTGCCGCTGGCCGACGTCCTGCTTTTGCCCAGCGACCTGGAGTCCTTCGGCCTGGCGGCCCTGGAGGCCATGGCCTGCGGGGTCCCCCCGGTGGCCACGCGCGTGGGCGGCGTTCCCGAATTGGTCACCGACGGAGTGGACGGCTACCTGGAGACGCCCGGCGATGTCGCCGCCCAGTCGGCGAGGGTGGCAGCCATCCTCAGTGATGAGGCCCTGCACAGCCGGCTGGCCGAAGCCGCCCGGGCCGCTGCGGTCGCCAAGTTCTGCAGCTCGCGGGTCATCCCGCTGTACGAGCGATACTACCAGGAAGTCTGCCATCGATAGCTCGCCGTAGTCATACTGAAAACACATGACTCCCAGCAGGGGCTCCGGCGCGGGGAACTTTTCGCGCGGGGGAGCGTCCAATCCTTTGCAGCAAGTAGTTGAGGCGTGGTAGCGTTAAGTTGGAATTACTTGAGGCACTACCGTGGCCGACGAGCTGACAACGCTTGACTCTCTGCTGATCGAAGAGGCCGGTGTCTCCCCGGAAGAGGGAGAACGGCATTTGCTCGAAGGCTTGCGCGAGGGCGCGGAGTGGGCATACGAATCGCTGATTCAGAGCTTCCAGCAACCGGTCTACAACCTGGTTTGCCGCCTGCTCTGGGATCCGGCCGACGCCTGTGACGTGGTGCAGGACGTGTTCCTCAAGGTGTTTCGCAAAATCGGCTCCTTTCGCGGGGAGAGCAGCCTAAAAACGTGGATCTACCGGATTGCCGTGAATGAGGCCCATAACCACAGCCGTTGGAATGGGCGTCACCGCGGGCAAGAAGTAGACCTGGAGGGCGGCGAGGATGCGAGGGGTTATCGAGAAGCTCTTCCTTCTCCCGACCGCTCCCCCTATGATTACGTGCTGGAGCGCGAGCAACATCGGTTTGTGGAGGCGGCTCTGGCGAATCTGAATCCCAGTTTTCGTTCTGTTCTTGTTCTTCGGGACGTTGAGGATCTCAGCTACGAGGAAATCGCGGAGATTCTGGGCCTCCCGCTGGGGACGGTGAAGTCTCGGATCCTTCGCGGGCGCGAAGCATTGCGCGCGCAGTTGGAGAAACGGCTGGAGCCGGCTCCCGAGTTTCATTGGACGCCCCAATTGGCGGAGTAAGAACTATGGACTGTTACAGGGTTAGGCGTTCTCTGGCGGGATATTTCGACAATGCCGTGTCCGCGCGGCGTGCGGCAGGAGATCCTGTCGCACTTGGCCCGCTGCCGCGCTTGCGCTTCGCTTTCCCAGCAATACCTGCAGGCGCGCTCGGCCCTGCGGGCGTTGCCCAAATTGGAGCCGCCGACAGGGCTGATTGTACTCGTTGCGCGTGTTGGCTTCGCGCGAAAGAGAGCGGTTGCTGGCGGGAAGCCCCTGGCGCGCCCTGCTGGCCCCCTGGCTGGTGCGCGGCAGGCTATGGACGGAAGGGATGATGCGGCCGGTGGCGCTGCCCATCGCGGGAGGCCTGGTGTCCGCGCTGATCTTGTTCGCCCTGGTGATGCCTGGCGTGAGTTCCAGCATTCTTCCACGGACTCGGCGACGTGCCGACCATGCTCTCCACCGAACCCATATTCGTGGGCATGGGACCTTTCGGGTTCACCGAGGATGAGGTTACCGTCGATCTGACCGTGGACAGGCAGGGCCGCTTCGTGGATTACTCGATCCCGGGGGGCAGGCCTGGGTCAAGAACCCGGGGGTCAGGCGGGTCGTTGAAAATGCCCTGCTTTTCACTCAGTTCTCGCCCGGGACCACATTCGGTCAGCCCGCCGCGTCCAAAGTGCGGATCACCCTCCGCCGCAGCCGGATCGATGTGCGGGCTGAAGCCGCCCAGCCATTGTGGGACGACGCCTCGGCCAGCATTTCCTAAATCGAAGAGACATCCTGGAACGCATCGCGCTGGCGGCGTGCCCTGAACCGGAGCCTTTGGTCATTGAGATCGGAGCCGGCAAAGGGGCGCTTACACAACACCTGCTGGCCCGTGCCGGCCAGGTGGTGGCCATCGAGACGGACCCCTTCCTGGTCGAATACCTCACGGAAAAGTTCGCCGGCGTCACAAACCTGACCGTGGTACACGCCGACGTGCTGCAAGCGGATCTGTCGAGCTGGGGTCCCGCGGTCCTGGTCGGCAATCTCCCTTACTACATCACGTCACCGATCCTCCGGCGGGTGCTGTGTCTGGGCCAGGCCTTGCGCAGCGCCGTCTTTCTGGTCCAACAGGAGGTTGCCGAGCGGCTGACGGCGCAGCCCGGCACGCGCGAGTACGGGTTCCTGACGGTCCACGCGCTGGTGTATGCCCAGGCTGAGCTGCTTTTTTCCGTACCGGCCGCCGCCTTCCGTCCCCCGCCCCAGGTCGACTCCGCCGTGGTGCGCCTGACGCCGCGGGAGCCGGCCGTGGACGATCCCGAGCGCTTTCTCGGTTTCGTGGCCCGCTGCTTCCAGCAAAAACGGAAGACGCTGCGCAACAACCTGGCCGGTTTTTGCGACCGCCGCCTGGTCGATGAACTCCCCGAAGCCTCCCGCCGCGCCGAGCAACTTACGCTGGCCGAGTTTGTTTCGCTTTACCGCCGCCTGATGGGGTGACGCCACCGTTCGCTATACTTGATTTTTGATGCCTCGTGTTCGTTTTGCCCCTTCTCCCACCGGCTATCTGCACATCGGCAGCGCCAGAACTTACGTTTTCAACTGGCTGTACGCCCGCCACCATGGCGGGACCGTCATCCTGCGCATCGACGACACCGACGTGGAGCGCAATACGCAGGAATCCCTGGACTCGATCTTCGACGGCCTCAAGTGGCTGGATATGGGCTGGGATGAACTCTATCGCCAGTCCGAGCGGCTGCCGCTCTATCGCGAAGTGAGCCGAGGCGGTCCTGGCGAAGGGCTTCGCCTACCGCGATTTCACGCCCGCCTCCGCGGACGCCGACGAGAAACCCGCCGCCGAGGGAGCGTGGCTGTTCAATCCCGGAATGCGCGAGCTGTCGCGGGAGGAGAGCGAGCGCCGGGCCGCCGCCGGCGAGCCATACGTAGTGCGGTTCCGCGTTCCGCGGGAAACCAGGGAGTCGGTCACGTTCCGCGACGCCGTGTTCGGCGAGCAGGCCAAAGGCACCGCGGATATCGAGGATTTCGCGCTGCTGCGCAGCAACGGCATGCCCACCTATCACCTGGCTTCCTGCGCCGACGATGTCGACCTGCGCGCCAGCCACGTCATTCGCGGCCAGGACCACCTGACCAACACCTTCAAGCACCTGCTGCTGTTCGAGGCCGCCGGCGCCGCGCCGCCCGAATTCGCGCACCTGCCGCTGCTGATCGCCCCCGACGGCGCCAAGCTCTCCAAGCGCAAGCACGGGCCGGTGGTCAGCGTCACCACCTACCGCGACGCGGGCTTCCTGCCGCAGGCTTTCGTGAATTTCCTGTGCCTGCTGGGCTGGTCGCCCAAGGACGACCGCGAGCAGATGTCCCGCCAGGATCTGATCGAAGCCTTCTCCTTCGAGGGCGTCAACAAGTCCAACGCGGTGGTGAACTTCACCGAAGAGACCCCTTCGACCCCAAAGCCATCTGGCTGAACTCCCAGCACATCCACGCGACTGCCGGTCGAGGAGCTCGCCGAGCGGCTCGCGCCCTTCCTGGCGGCCGCGGGTTACCGCGTCGAGCGCGCCAAGCTGCTGGCCGGTCACCCCGCTGATCCGGGAGCGCATCAAGACGCTGCGCGATGCGGCCGCGGTGGCGGATTTCTTCTTCGTGGAAGAGTTGGCGCCCTACGACAGCGCGGAACTCATCCCGCAGAAGGGCGACGCGAAGATGGCCCTGGCCGTGCTGCAGCGGGCTCGGCCAGGTGCTGGCCGGGACGGCCACGTTCACCCACCCGGCGCTGGAAGCAGCTCTGCGGGCCGAAGCCGTCCGCCCTGGGCGTCAAGGCCGGGCAGATGTTCCAGCCCATCCGCGTGGCCGTGTGCGGCCGCAAGGCGGCGCCGCCGCTGTTTGAGACCCTGGAAGTGCTCGGCCAGGAGACCTGCCTCAAGCGCATCGAGCCAGGCCATTGGAAAGCTGCAATCATGAGCACTTCAAGACTCCCGGGAGAAACCCATCCACACTTCGTCCGCGAGATCATCCTCGAAGACCTGAAGACCAACAAGTACGGCGGCCGCGTGCACACGCGCTTCCCGCCCGAGCCCAACGGCTATCTGCACATCGGCCACGCCAAATCCATCTGCCTCAACTTCGGCCTGGCCGCGGAATTCGGCGGCAAGTGCAACCTGCGCTTCGACGACACCAACCCGTGCAAGGAAGAGATCGAGTACGTCGACTCCATCATGGAGGACGTGCGCTGGCTCGGCTTCGATTGGGAGGACCGGCTCTTCTACGCCTCCGACTACTTCGACCAGTTGTACGCCTGGGCCGTCCAGCTGATCCAGGCCGGCAAAGCCTATGTCTGCGACCTGACCGCCGAGGAGATGCGCGACTACCGCGGCACCCTCACCGAACCCGGCCGCAACAGCCCCTATCGCGACCGCTCCGTCGGAGGAGAACCTGGACCTGTTCGAGCGCATGCGGGCCGGCGAGTTCCCCGACGGCGCCCGCACCCTGCGCGCCAAGATCGACATGGCCTCGCCCAACCTCAACATGCGCGACCCGGTCATGTACCGCATCCTGCACGCCGAGCACCACCGCACCGGCGACAAGTGGTGCATCTACCCGATGTACGACTTCACCCACGGCCAATCGGATTCCATCGAGGGCATCACCCACTCCATCTGCACGCTGGAGTTCGAAGACCACCGCCCGCTCTACGACTGGTACCTCGAGCAGCTGGGCATCTACCATCCCCAGCAGATCGAATTCGACCGGCTCAACCTCACCTACACGCTGCTCAGCAAGCGCAAGCTGCTGACCCTGGTGCAGAAGGGCTACGTCAGCGGCTGGGACGACCCGCGCATGCCCACGCTCTCCGGCATCCGCCGCCGCGGCTACACGCCCGAAGGCATCCGCAACTTCTGCGCCCGCATCGGCGTCTCCAAGACCAACGGCAGCATCGAATTGGGCCTGCTCGAACACGCCATGCGGGAGGATCTGAACAAGCGCGCCCCGCGCGTCATGGCCGTGCTGCGGCCGCTGCGCGTGGTCATCGACAACTACCCGGAGACCCAGGTCGAGGAGATGGAGGCGGTCAACAACCCCGAGGACCCCGGCATGGGCACCCGCAAGGTGCCGTTCTCGCGAGTGCTCTACATCGAGCAGGAGGATTTCCGCGAAGACCCGCCCAAACAGTATTTCCGGCTGGCGCCCGGCCGCGAGGTCCGCCTGCGCTATGGCTACTTCGTCCGCTGCACCAGCGTGGTCAAGGACGAGAAGACCGGCGAGATCGTGGAGCTGCACTGCACCTATGACCCGGCGACGCGCGGCGGCAACTCGCCCCCTGACGGCCGGAAGGTGAAATCGACCATCCACTGGGTTTCGGCCGCCCACGCCATCGACGCCGAGGTGCGCCTGTACGAAACGCTTTTCACCAGCGAGAATCCGGGCGACGAGAGCGGCGGGCGCGAGTTCACCGAGGACCTCAATCCGAATTCGCTCGAGGTGCTCACCGGCGCCAAGCTGGAGCCCAGCCTGCGCAGTCCCGCGCCGGCAGCCGCTACCAGTTCGAGCGGCTGGGCTATTTCTGCGTCGATCCGGATTCGACCCCCGGCAAGCCGGTGTTCAACCGCACCGTGGCGCTGCGCGACACCTGGGCCAAGATCGAGAAGACGCTGAAGGGAAAAGGATGATCATTCTAGGAATCGGCGGCCTGCTCAACGATGCCGCCTGCGCTGTTCTGAAAGACGGCGAGCTGATCGCCGCCGTCGAGCAGAAGAAAGTGGCGCGCCGTTTTCAGCCCGGCGAACTGCCGGCCGACGCCATCGCCGCCTGCCTGCGCATCGCGGGCGTGGAGCCCGACGGGTGGACTGCGTGGCCATTGTGCGGCCCTTCACGCGCGGCCCGGAGGCGCCCGCCCAACTTCAGCTCCGCGACATCGTTTCCCCGCGCCGAAGTCGTGCTGGTGGAGCACCACCTGGCGCACGCGGCCTCCGCCTATTACGCCTCGCCGTTCGACCGAGGCGACCGTGCTGACGCTGGACCGCAACGGCGATTTCCGCTGCGGCGCGCGCTGGCACGGCAAGCGGCAGCCAATTGACGCTCGACAAGGAACTGTACCATCCCGACTCTCTGGGCGAGCTCTATGGCCGGGTGACCGAGCTGCTGGGCTTCGAGCCCAACGCCGACGAGCACAAGGTGCAGTGGCTCTCGACCTCCGGCGACGACCGCTTCCATTCGACTTTTCCTGGAGATTCTGCCGCCCGCGACGGCGGCTGGCCGCGCATCGACCGCACTTTCTTCGCATGGCGAACGCAAGAGCCGCGGCGGCTTCAGCGCCGAAGTTCTACAAGCGCCTCGGCCTCCAGGACGGCGAGCCGATCCCCGAGGACGTCAAGGCGCCGGTGGCGGCCGGTCTGCAGCACGCCATGGAGCAGGCGGTGATCGAGATGGCCGGCGAAGGGGAGAACCTGTGCCTGGCCGGAGGGCTGGCGCTGAACGCGCTGCTGGTGGCGGCCCTGGAGCGCAGCGGGCGCTGGAAGAACGTCTTCGTGCAGCCCGCCGCCGGCAACGCCGGCACGGCCCTGGGCGCGGTGTTCTACGCCTGGCACCACGCCTTCCATGAGACCCGGCGGGTGCCTCTGTGCGACCTGTGCCTGGGCCCCAGCTTCACCGCCGAGGAGACCAAGCAGGTTCTGGAGAACTGCAAGCTCAACTTCCGCTACCTGCTGACCACCGGCGAGCTCATCGAGACCGCCGTGCGGGAGATCCACGATCAGAAGATCGTCGCCTGGATGCACGGCCGCATGGAGTTCGGCCCGCGCGCGCTCGGCAATCGCAGCATCCTGGCCTCTCCCCTGAACCCCTACTCGACCGAGAACCTGAACATCTACATCAAGCACCGCGAGCCTTTCCGCAAGTTCGCCGCCTCGGTTCCGGAGGAGGCCGCGGGCGAGTATTTCGAGGTCGGCCCCAACGCCCGCTTCCTGGCCACCGTGGGCCGCGTCCGGCCGCAGCATCGCAAGCTCTTCGAGAGCGCCATCCTGGGCGAGGACCTGGTGCGCGTGCACACCGTGCGCCGCGCAGAGAACCCTCTTTTCTGGGAGCTGCTTCAGGCCACCGGCGTGGCCACCGGCCTGCCGGTGCTCTACAACACCTCCTTCAACCTGTTCGGCGACCCGCTGGTCTGCACCCCGCGCGACGCCGTGCGCAGCTTCTACTCCTCCGGCATCGACGCCCTCTTCGCCGGCAATTTCTTCCTGGAGAAGTAGGCGTGGACTAGTGGCCGATACTACGGCGCGGTTTATGGGACTACAACCCTGAATGCGGCTTATCGACCATCGGGCGAGAGGCATCGGCTCTGTCATCTAATATTTTAAACCCATATCTGGCCTCAGCGTGGAGAGAGCGAGAATAAGTCTTCCGCAGGTTGGTTCCGTTCCAGCCTGAAACTGCCAATGCTTCACAGAGTCCATCGCAGCCGCAACAAGCACAGGATGGCCGGATATCAACCGAACGCACACCATTCACCGCGCTTATCCAAACCTACTACGAACACAAGACGCCCCTCACCCTGACGTCTTTTCCATTAAGCGGTGCCACTGGCACGGTGTGCGCAGTCGCTTTCATTTGCTGGGCCGACAAGGGACCTCGGAGCCGGGCAGCATGCATCGCCGCTCTCGGAACTTGCGGCCGATGCGACCGCCAGTGCCGGACTGCCAAGCCGATTCTCAAGTCTGTCTCGTGCCGCACATAACCATGCGTTGAATTAGACCACTTTTACTCCCCGTAAGTCCCCCGCGGTGGGGTTGTGGACGTCACTCTTCTGGGCGTGTAGTCGGGCCGGTCTGCGTCAATCTACGAGAACGCCACATATCGGGCATAGGCGTGTGACACATCGGCGTGTGTTGTCGGCCTGTGGCCTACTGTTCATTCGTGCGGCTTGAAGTCAAAATCCATAAGCGGGCAACCCGCAGCTTAGAAGCAGAGATCAAAATATCCAAGCACAGCCGGTTCGTCGCCGTTCGCCTCATGGGCGAAGCAGCCAGTGCTTAACCGCGTCCAATACGCTCGATACGACCAAAGGGTGGCCAGAGAGGGGGCGTACGGCGCAGATGACCTCACCGGATGCGCCGATCAGGATTTTGATTCTTCCGTGCGCTTCAATTCTAGCCTGTCTCAATAGGACCGGGTATTTCGGCGCCACCCGCTGGGTTGCTCGTTCATCAAGTTGCCGTGTCGTGAGGATGATCGGCCTTCCAGCGGCGTCCAGTGCGGTCTGCACCCCGCCGAAACAGGCTTCTCCGACTTGCCCCATCTGGCCCGACTTGTTAGGGTCATCCGGCTCTTTCTGAGAGAAACCGATGCCGCTAAAAGCAGCGCAGATAAGAGCGGCTGCCTCAAGTGACCGAAGGCTCATGAGCAACGTAGCTCCGAATCTCCTTTGACACCGGGAACTGGGCGTGTGTTCCCAAGCAGAACCTGGGCACAATCAGGACTGCCGTGCAATGCGTTGAGAGGTCGATTCCACCGGAACGGCATGGGGCGGTATTCTGACCGGTAAACGGCGTTACCGGCGAATGCCCCCCTTCTGGGAAGTTGACGAGCCCGGCTTCAGCCCGTTGACAGCTTCACTCCCATCGCGAAGACTCGTCCCTCCACTCCGCCTTCGTTCTGAACGTGCAAGTCTACTGCATGAAGTAGATGCCGATGGCCCGATCCACGTCGGCTTGATCGAACCTCGGGGGGTGCTGCTGGAAGGCGGCGATGCCGCCGACGATATCCAGCAGGTCGCGGGGATAACAGGCCCGCAACCCTTCCTTGGCGTGCTCGAGGCACCTGCGGACGGCATATCCGCCCACCTCCGGATGGTATTCGATCCTCGCGCTCGCGCGCACTGCCTCCGCATGATCTCCAGGAATGTTTCGTCGCTGATCCTGTCGACCTTGATCTTGTTCTTGATCCGCCGGACGAACGCCTCCTCGGCCAGGCTCGCCAAATCGAGGTTCGTGGCGAACACGACGATCAACTCAAACGGGACCTCGATGGTGGTGCCGAACCATGAAATGTAGTCGACACGCCGGTCCAAGGGGACGATCCAGCGATTCAGCAGCTCGCGCGGCTGAATTTTCTGCCGCCCGAAATCGTCGATCACCAGGATGCCGTTATTCGCCCTAAGCTGCACCGGCGCCCGGACGATGTGTCTGTGCTGGTCGACATGCGGCTCCAGCATATCAGCCCGCATCTCCCCGCCGACCGTCAGGAACGGACGGTGGCAGAGCACCCAGCGCGGATCGATGTCCTTCGGTTGCGCCTCGACGGGTTGGTGCACGATGGGGTCGAAAATACCCAGCACTTCCCCCGACACCTCAATCGCATAAGGAACATAAACGAGATCGTGATAAATGCGCCTCAACCTTTCCGCTATGCTGGTCTTGCCGTTGCCGGTCGGACCGTAGAGGAAGATCGCGCCCCCCGTCATCAGGGCCGCGCCCAAGTTGGAAATGGTGTCTTCGGTGAGGACCAGGTCTGAGAGGCGCTCGGCCAGCGATTCCTGCGTTAATTCGGGCTTGAAAGCCTGCGCCTTGACCGCCTGCCGGTATTCCGCCAGCGAAACCGGCGCGGGGCCGGCATACCGGCTCTTCCTGTACGCCTCTTCCGCAATCTGCAATCCTTTTCTGCGTCAGTGTGAATTCGTAATTGTGCCCGACGACCCCCTTGATCTCGATGATCATGTCCTTCTGCATGACGCAAAAGATGTCGTTGATCACGTTGTAGTCGAGTTTCGTCTCGCTGATCAGCCGAATGAAGTCTGTTGTGCCCTCCAGATAGGTGCGCTTCAGTATCAAGTCGGAAATGAGACCGCGCGGTATGTCGGTGGCCTCGATGGCGCGCGCCGGCTCGGGGCGAAACGCGGGGAGCTTCATATTGGCTGGGGTCTGCATGCTAACCTCCTGGTCTGGGAATATCATACATCAGACCCCCCACAGGAGGATAAGCAACACGCCGATGGCCGGTCTTTGCCTCAGGACAAGGGCAAGAAACCCTAGCAGGTAGGCGATCAGGACAATCAACAATATGGTGCCGAGCCCTATGCCTGCGCCTCCACCGGCACCCCAGCGGCCGTAGCCGTAGTACCCTCCACCGGCGCCGAAAAGCAACAACAGAATGATAAGCAGTATCAGCATTTTGGGCCTTCCTTATCTACTTCTCGAACACTTTTTCAATCTGCCCGACCTTCTTCTGAATTTTGCCGGTGAGGTTTTCGGCTTGGCCTTCACCCTCCAAGTCAGGGTTGTTCGTGACCTGTCCGGCTTTCTCTTTGACTTTGCCTTTCACTTCATGCAGCTGACCTTCAAGCGTGTCCTTCGTACTCTGTTTCATTTGTGGTCTCCCTTTCCTTGAAGACTCTTGCACGTGCCGTACCGTCGTTCGCATCAGGACAGGTAAAGGCCTGGCCGCCCAAGGCGCGTGCGCACGCTGTTTGAAAGTGCAGGACTTGCCTGGAGCATGCAGGTTTCACGAGCTGATCACCGCTGGCCCGTCTTTGGGATGCGCAGTGGTGTCAAACGTGCTCGTTGCATGGTGGAAGATGCATCGGTTTAAATGGCGGTTGCCGGACTTGGTTGCCAAGGTGTGGCAGCGTGTCTGGGAACACGATGTACTGGGAAGAGCGGCTCAGCTGGCGTACCTCTTCCTGCTCTCCCTGTTTCCTTTTGCCTTGTTCTTCACCGCCCTGATGGGCACCTTCGTCGAGTCCAACGCGGAGCTGCGAATGCGGTTGCTGGACTATTTCGGCGCGTTTGCTCCCTTGGAGACTCACAGCCTCTTCAATCGAACCGTGGACGAGATCAGCGCCGCGAGCGGGGGCGGCAAGGTTGTGCTCGGGTTTCTAACCGGGATCTGGATTGCGTCCTTTGGGACCGGGGCCATTCAGGAAGGCCTGCGGCTGGCTCATGGCGTGAGGGAGACCCGGCCTTGGTGGAAGACGGGCCTCAGCACCCTGCTACTTACCGTCGTTTTCGTCGTGTTGGGAGCCTTCACCATGGGCGTAGTGCTGTGTGGCCGGATGATTGGCGAGATTCTGGCCGCCAATCTTGGCTTGGGGGCGGCGTTCTATCTGGCTTGGCGGGTGCTGCAATGGCCGCTTCTGCTGGTCTTGGCGTTTGCATTTTCGGTTCTCAATTACCGCTTCGCCTTGGATCTGCGTGCGCGGCACGGGAGAAGAGTGGTACCCGGATCGGTGGTGGCCGTCGGCCTATGGATCGCCGCGTCATTCGGGCTGCGCCTGTACCTTTTCCTGGTGCCTTCCTACAGCCGGGTCTATGGATCGCTGGGCGCGGTGATCGCCCTGTTGCTGTGGCTCTACCTGACCGGCGCCGCCATCCTGATCGGCGGCGAGGTGAACGCGGAATGTGAACGCGCCGCGGGAGCCCGCCGGCTGGCGAACTCGTTGCCACCCGAGCTTCGCCGGGGAGTCAGCGGACGTACACCCGCGGGACACGGGCGCTGATGCCGCACAGCACGGTGTAGGAGATGGTGCCCGCCCAGCGGGCGATCTGCTGGGCGTTCAGCTCGACGTCCCCTTCGCGGCCCAGCAGCGTTACCGCGTCTCCGGCCTCGAGCAGTGGGACATCCGTGAGGTCAACCGTCGTAAGATCCATCGATACCGAGCCGATCACCGGCGCCAGCCGCCCGCCGGCAATTACCTTCCCGCGGTTCGACATACGGTGTGGAATTCCATCGGCGTAACCGGCCGCCAATACCCCGATTCTGGTTGGCCGCTCCGCCCGGAAGGTTCCGCCGTAACCCACCAGCGTCCCCACCGGCAGGTTCTTGACGGCCAGAATCGTGGCCCTCCAACTGAGCGCCGGCCGCACTTCCAGGATCCGCGGCGGCGCCTCTCCCTTGGCCGGCGAGATGTACCCGTACAAGGAGTGGCCCGCCCGCACCATGTTGCCCCAGGCGGGCTGGCGTCCGTAAGCGATCGGGTTGGTGCTCGACATGTGCACCCAGGCGGGCGCGGCTCCCGCCCTGCGCAGCCCGGCCAGCGTTTCGCCGAAAGACTGAATCTGGCGGTCGGTCTGCGGGCTGTCGTAATTCGCCGACGACGCGAAGTGGGTCATCAAGCCTTCAAACCGGGCATGGCGGCACGCCAGTATCGCTTCCACGATCTCGGCCGAAGTAGCGCGGGTTCCCAGCCGGCCCATGCCGGTGTCGAGCTTCAGATGATAAGCGACTTCGACCCCCCTGGCCCGCGCGTGCCGTTCCAGCTCGGCCAGGTCCTCAAGCGAATGGATGACCGGAGTCAGTTGGTGTTCGGTCAGCCCTTCGCGTTCAAACGGCAGGAAGTCCGCCATGACCAGAATGCGAGTCTGAATGCCGGCCTGCCGCAGGGAGATTCCCTCTTGGACGTTGCTGACCGCCAGCCACGTGGCGCCCTGGGCCACCAGTACGCGCGATACCTCCTCCGCCCCGTGCCCGTACGC
This sequence comes from Bryobacterales bacterium, assembly GCA_963744775.1. GTDB lineage: Bacteria > Acidobacteriota > Terriglobia > Bryobacterales > Bryobacteraceae > CAVUVG01. The sequence goes on along the minus strand of CAVUVG010000001.1, from coordinate 133,693 downwards.
GTCGGCCTTCACCACCGCCATCACCTCGACGGCGGGGCCCACGGCTTCCCGAACCCTGCGGAAGTTTTCCGCAATTTGAGAGCACGAGACTTCCACCCACGAGCGGTACGGGCGTTTGTTCATTCCCTCCATTATCGGTTCCCGGCCAGGCGCAGGAGAAGCCGCTCGTAGGCGTCCGTCACCCCGTCCCAACTGTATCGCTCGAGCACGCGCTCCACGGCGCGCTCGCGCCACGGCCCGCGCTGGTTCTCCGGCATGGACAACACGGTTTCAATCTGGGCCGTGAGGTTATCGGCCTGAAATGGAAGGCCCGCCCCGGAAGCCACCTCGGCGTTCTCCGGGGTGTCGAGGTACAGGACCAGGCACCCTCGTCCCATGGCCTCGATCAGCGCCGGATGCGTGCCTCCCACCTCGGTGGCATGGATATAGGCGAAGCAATGCGAGAGCAGCTCGTGGTATCCGCGGCCGTAGATGGCGCCGGGAATGACGACGCGGGGGTCCCGTGTGTCTTTCACCTTCTCGATGTAGGAGGCGGCATAAGGCGCATCGCCGATCAGAGCCAGTTTGAAGGGGGTGGAGACGCGCTCAAACGCCTGGCGGACCATGAGCGCGTTATTTTCCGGCTCCATCCGGCTCACGTACAGGAAATACCGGCCGGGCTCCAGGCCGAGCCTGCCGAGGACCTCGGTTGTCGGGAGCTTGCCCGTCTCCGCGCCATAGGGGATGAAGTCCGTGGCTTTGCCGTAGCGCCGCCAGTAGTAGTCGGCGATGGCCTCGGCGTCGGTCACAACCGCCGACGGGCAGAACGTGGCGAGCCACTCCGACAGCCGGTACCAGGTCTGCGCCGCCCGGCCCCATTTGCGGCGCTTACGCTCCAGACCATCCACGTTCAGCGCCACCGGGATGCCGAACAGGCGCGGCGCCAGGGTGAAGACGGCGTTCGCCGCGTTGCAGTACAGTGCCGCATCCTGCCGGTGCAGCAGCAAGTGCAAGGTCGAGAGCAACGTGTGCGCGATGGTGTCCAGGTACTTGTGGCGGATGGTGGGAAGGTAACGCAGCCGGACCCCGCGGTAGACGGGATCGCGATGGCGATTGCGGCAGTAGACGGTTACGGCGTGGCCGCGCTCCACCAGACGGCGGGAAAGCTCCTCGGCGAAAGTCTCAAAGCCTCCGTAGCTCGCGGGGATGCCGCGCGTACCCAGGACGGCGAGCTTCATCAGCGCTGCACGGCGCGGGTGGAGCGCTGCTTCTGCACGCGGGTTGAAGTCCGGGTCGCGGGCCGGCTCACCGGGAGATAGCGGAACCAGCTAGACATATATTCGTCGTTCACGCGGCGGCGCCGCATGATCTCACGCCGCTTTTCCCATACCCGGCCCCAGTTCTTGGAAAGTAACCAGAAGGCCTTGAGCGAGGAGTGCTCCCGCAGCAGGCAACACCCCACCACCACCAGGTCACGAGCCGTGATGGAGAACAGGTTGCGGAGGTACAGGCGCCCGGTCATGTTCTTGATGCGCATCAGGAACCGATTCTTGACCGAATGCATGTTGATGACCGGAGGCAGCGCCCGCCGGTTGCCGGGCAGGACCTTCCGGACGTGATAGCCCCGCGCATGCGGCGTGTAGATGCAGCGCCAGCCCAGCAACTGGGCGCGCCAGGCCACGTCGGCATCCTCGCGATACGCAAAAAAGTCGGTGTCGAAGAACTCGTCCCGGAGCGATACGTCCTGGATCATCTCACGGCGATACAGGGCCGCCGCCGCGCTCGCTCCGAACACGTACTCATAGTGCAGGAAGTGTCCGTTGTCCACCTCCAGGCTTCCCCGGTCCAGGTGGCGCAGCATGGGCGTGAAGTAAATGCCCGTCGAATCCACCAGAGGCTTATCCGGGATATCGAAGGTGGCCCGCATCGTCAGCAGCTTGCCGCAAACCGATCCGATCTTGGGATGGATGTGGCCCGCCTCCACCAGCGCCTGTATGAAACCGGCCAGCAACAGCACGTCCGGATTCAGGGTGAGTATCCACTCGCCGGTAGAGATCAGGATGGCCTGATTCTGCGCCGCCGCGAAGCCCACGTTTTCGTCGTTGTAGACCACTCGGCAGCGGTCTTCGAACTGTTCCAGAATGTCGGTCGTCCCATCACAGGAGGCATTGTCGATGATGATGATCTCCAGGTAGGGGTACTTCTGCGCCAGCACGGACTCCAGGCATTTCTTGATGAAGCGCCCGCTGTTGTAGGTCACAATTGTGACGCTGACGAGATCGTTATGTGCCATGCGCGTGAATCTGACTTAATGTTCGTGCATGCTCTACTGCCGCGCTCTAGCGGGGGAATGCCCCGCCTCCCCGTTCCGGCCCGACAGAAGCCGGAGGCACGCGAACCGAATAACCTTACCATACACCCTTAAGGGCTCCAGGTTCCACTGGCTGCAGACCCGATACAGGGTCCGCATGGTATATCCCGCCACCACCGCCGCCCAGGTCGCAACCCGGCCAGCAGGCTGGAAATGCTTGAAAACGTACCTGAGAAGGCTACTATACCAGCAGGCTTGCCGTAGCTGGGGGGGCATCCTGCTCACCGAGTGCCCGCCCGCGTGCCTGGCCGCTGCCGCCGGAACGTAGCGAACCCGGCAGCCGCTGGCCGCCAGTCGCTTCAAGAAATCCACATCCTCGAACCAAAGCGGCTCGAAACCCTCGTCGAAGCCTCCCAAGGCCTCCCAGGCGTCGCGCCGGATCATCAAGAAAGCGCCCGCGGGTTGTTCCACGTCGCTTTCCAAGTCGAAATCCAGATCCAGACAGCGGTATCGCCGGTTCACGGGGTTCCCTGGCCAGATGCGGTTGATACCGAGAGCTTCGAAGGAGAGCGCAAAGGGCGTGGGAAAGCGGCGCACCGAGAAGCCGGCTTGCGGGCGTCCTTTTTCGTCCACAAGCTTCCCCGCCGCAGCCCCCACGCCCGGCCGCCGACAGGCCTCCGCCAGCGGCTCCACTCCCGTCAGCAGAACCGCGTCCGGATTCAGCAGCAGGATGAACGGCAGGTCCAAGGCTTGGATGCCCTGATTCACCCCCGCGGCGAAGCCACGATTCTCGGGGTTGCAGATCAGTGCGGCCGCCGGGCGCTGGCGGACTTCATCCCGGGTGCCGTCCGCGGAGGCGTTGTCGACCACCACCACGCGCTCCACGCGCCCGCCGAGCGCGTCCAGGCAGGCTCCGATTTCCCGCCCGGAGTTGAAGGTCACGATGACTGCGCCAATGCCTTTCATGTCAACGCGAAGTACGCTCTCCAGAACAAATCGAAGCCGGTGCGCTGCTGGAGCGCCAGCAGGTCCTTCTCGCTTTCCTCCAGGATTCTGCCAATTTCGCCGCCGCGCTCTCCCGCGGCCGCCGTCCGGACCGCTCTGAATTGGCCTAGCGCTTCCATTTTCCCTCGAAGAAACGCCCCGCCGGCGCCGTGACGCGCCGCCACCAGGCCCCACAGCGACTGAGCCACCAGCACGGGCCAGCCGTAGCTGAGCAACCACCTCCTGGGAAAATGTTTGGCGACGAGAAAAAGCTGGTTTCGGGAGATTCGGCGCACCGTGTCCTGGTGCCAGGCTCCCAGAGTGGCACTCCCCACGTGGGTAGCCACGGCCTCGGGCACGTAGACGCCTTCGCAGCCCTTGCTGGCGCACCGCAGTCCGAAGTCCACGTCTTCCAGGTACGACTCAAAACGTTCGTCGAGCGGCCCGATCTTCTGGAACAGCTCCGCCCGGAACAGCGCGGCGGTGAAGGGAGCGAACCGTATGCGCCGGGGTTCGGCCCACTGGGGCCCGTCGGCGCGCCCGTAGCCCGCGCGCCAGGCGCAGGCCCCACGGCAGAGCGTGTCGAAGGTGCCGTCGATCGAGCTCTGTCGCGCCGCATTCAGCAATTTCCCGGCGGCAAACCAGGTGTCCTCATGGTTGGCCGCTTCCACCAGACGCTGCAACCAATCCCGGGCAGGCTCCACGTCGTTGTTCACAATGGCAAGCCAGGGAGTAGACGCCGCCGCTACGCCGGCATTCACCGCGCAACTGAAGCCGGCATTGCGCCCCATGCGTATGACGCGCGCCCCCGCGGCCTCCGCCATTTCCGCCGAGCCGTCGGTGGACCCGTTGTCGGCCAGCACTACTTCCTCGATCGGATGCGTCTGCCGCGCCAGGGCCTCCAGCAGCCGCTCCAGCAGGTCGCGCCGATTCCAGTTCGGAACTATGGCGGTCACGCTGGGAAGTGGCACTAGTTCCTCCGCGCTGCAAACCGTTTCCGCACCAGAAAGAGAAGATTCTGGATGCCGTCCCGCCAGGGATTGAGCTTGATCTCTCCCAACCGGGAGGAGTATTGAATCGAGATCTCCCCGAACCGGATGCGCCGGTCGCGAATGGCCTCCACCTTGATCTCCTCGGAGAATGACATTCCATCCGAGACCAGCGCCATGTGATCCAGGATCGCCCGCCGGAAGACCCACATCCCCGACTGCGAATCCCGCACCCAGCGAAAGAACAGCAAGGACATCGCCAGCGACAGCATCAGGTTCCCCACCTTGTGCTTGAAGCTCATGGCGTTGGCGTTCCGCACCGGGAAGCGCGAAGCATTGAGGAAATCCACGTCCAGGTGCAGGAAGGCCTCCAGCAGGTAGGAAATCGCGTCCACCGGATAGCTGTGGTCCCCGTCCAGGGTCACGATCACGTCGCCCGTGGCGTGGGCGAAACCCCTCTTGTAGCTCCTGCCGTAGCCGCGGACTTCCTCTCGAATCACTTCCGCGCCGAAAGAGCGTGCGACATCGGAGGTCCGGTCGGTGGAGCCGTTGTCCACCACGATCACCTGGTCGACGAACGGCGGCATGCGGCCCAGCACGCGTTCGATGCCCTGTTCCTCATTCAGGCAGGGGATGATGACGGTGACCTTGAGGTCCTTATACATGCTGTATGATGAGGGTTACCATGAAATCAGCCGCCCTCCTATTATGCGTCATCGTCTGCGCCATGGCGCCCATGTCGCGCGCGGCGGACTTGAGCCAGGTTCAGTCCGTCTACCTGCTGCCGATGGGCAGCGGCCTGGACCAATTCCTGGCCAACCGGCTCACCCAAGCCGGCTTATTCCAGGTGGTCGCGGACCCGAAGAAGGCCAGCGCGGTCTTCACCGAGAGGCTTGGGGAAGCGTTCGAGGAGCGCCTGCAAGCGATCTCGCCGGCCCGCTCCCGCCAAGACGGACGAGAAGGAAGCGAAAGATTCGCAAACGCCTGTGCGGCAAAGTTCGTTCGGAGGCGGCAAGGGCACGCTGTTCCTGGTGGACGTCGCCAGCCGCAGTGTGCTCTGGTCGACCTACCAGAAGCCCCGCAACACCACTCCGGCCGAGATGGACCGCACCGCGCGCCGCATCGTGGAACAGCTGAAGAGTACCGTCAAGCCCAAGTAATTTAACCGAATTTAACCGGGACAGTCAGCAATTTCCCGTTTTTCACAAATTGTACAATTGCTGACTGTCCCGGTTTCCGGTTTGGTCCCGGTTTCTCACCTTGCCTGCTCCAGCGGAATCACTTTGAGCGCAACACTCTTGCGGTCGTTTTCCTTGAGCGACACGGCCTGCGCCTTGCTCTCGTAGCGCTTCAGGAAATCGGGATCCTGATACACGCCGGTCTCGATGTCCTCCCAGGCCAGGATCTTGTACTCGCCCGGGGTGACGCCCCTAAGACTGAACGCGCCGGTTTGATCCGAGGTGGCTTCCTTGAAAAGTGAGTAACGCCTTGAGTCCGGCACCAGGACCACGGTGGCGCCCGACAGCGGCTTGTCCTCCGCGTCGCGGATCGTTCCCTCCACCTGCGCGCCTGCCTGGCTCAACGTGATCTGGAGTGTACCCGACACCCCGCTGCTGAGGTCGATCTGCGCCTCGGCCGCCTCCTGGTTGCCGTAGTGGACCGACTTGACATAGGAATTCTCCGGGCCGTTGGCCACGCTCACCTGATACCGGTCCGGAGAGACACCCTTGAGCGTGAACTTGCCGTCATCCCCAACCGGTGTGCGCGGCGGGCTTAGGCTCGTGAAGTCCAGCGATTGCAGGCTGACCTGAAGGCTCCCCAGTTTCGTGGGCTCCTTGCCTTCCACTGTTACAGCGCCGGCAAGTTCCGCTCCTCCGCCAAAGGACAAGATGATCCCGTCGATGTGTTGTTCCCCAACCTGTAGCGCAAGCGCAGCGCCCTGGGTCGTCACGCTGTCCGAGGTGGAGGCGCTCAGCTGGTACGAGCCGGGCGCCGTTCCCTTGATCTCGAATGCACCGTCCGCGGCCTGAACCACCCCGAACGCTCGCGCGACGAGTCCAATCATGCCCGCGCCTTTGGGCGTGAGCCACACGATGGCGGTCTTTCCCTGCGGCGCCCCCACCAGCTTGCCCTTGAGGCGCACGGTGTTCACTTTCACCAGACGGATTTCGGTCCCCGCCGCTTCCGCCCCTATCCCCACCTGTACTGCGTGATGCCGTGGACGCATCGGCGGAGTTGGGGTAGTAGGTTGTCACGTAGCCGGGCTCGGGTTTATCCGGCGCCGCCTTGTTGCTCACGCCCGCCATACCGATGCCAATGCTGCGCGGCGTGGCGGACACCAGGTAACGGCCGGCGGCCAGGCTGGCGATGCGAAACTCGCCCACATCGTTCGACTGCACGGCCCCCAGCGGCATGTACTGCCGCTGGCCGCGCTGATACATGGGTCGAAGCGCCATCACCAAGGCATTGGCGACAGGCTCGCCCTCATCGTCGAGCACTTTGCCCGAGATGATCGCGTTAGGGGCCAGTCTGAAAGCCAGATCCTTGATCTGCTGCCCGGCGGAAAGCTGCAGCGTGGTTCCGGTTTGCGGGTTACTCCTGGCTCCGTAAGCCTGCCGCGCATAACCGGGCCGCTCGGCGAGAAGCATGTACCGGCCAGGGTCGAGATCCCGGAAGGCGAAGCGGCCCGTGTCGTCCGTTTCCGTGGTGCTGGGCGTCGCACTGCCTCCACCGCGACGCGCGAGCATGAGGGTTACCTTTCGGAGTGCGTCGCCGCTGACGGCATTCACCACGCGCCCTTCGATGGAACACTTGTCGTCCTTGGGCTTCTCGGCAGGGGGCGCCTGAAAGCCGTAGGCTGAGAGCACGCTACAGAGCAACCACAGAATCAGCTTCATCGCAGTTTCCTTTCGTCAACGCCGGAAGAACACCAGCAGCAGCACTAAGCCGGTCGCATATGCAGCGCTCCAAAGCCAGCCGCTCTTGGTCATCAGGGCAGTCCCGCGGAAAGCTCCCGGCCAACCGCAAGTCGGCCGTAGGTTACGGCCCCCCTCGGCCAAGTCTCGCTCACCAATCACCGTCGAGCACATCATGACCAACCACAGCGCCAGCGCCAGACCAATGACCAGCCAGCGAAACCAAGGAATCGACGCCACCGGAGCCCATCCGTGCAGCACCGCGTATCCGGCGAGGACACATATGAGGAACCGGTTCGTCCGGACCAGCAATCCCAGTGCTTGACGGCGTTGCATCTCGACCCAAGCGTAGTGCTCCTGAGTGCGATCCGCCGGCAGCGGGAAACTTGACTGAACCAGTCTAATCTTAGCTGCCAATAGGCCCACAATCGTGTAAGTTAGCACCACAGGCACCTGCCAGCGAACGTTGGCATCCCCGTTGGTGAGGAGCAGTGCAAAACTGAAGGCGATAAGGGCTGCGGTCAACGCCTCCGCGGGCCACCAGATGTAGTCTCGCACCCGGCGTCTTTCGAGGGAGACAGCTACTCGCGACTGCACCAGCGCATCCGGGCCAAGCTTGTGGCGCGCCCAAGCGGTGAAGCCCAGGAACGTGGACACGAACAGCGCCGCGCAGCCGCCTGCCCAAACTGGGAACAAAACCCAGCGGCCTGAGAAGAGAATCGCCGCCAGGGCGAGTGCTTCAAGCATGAGTTCCGCTATCACGATCATCCGGTAGCGCTTCAGCCAGATAGCCCCGGAACCTTCGTAGAATCCGGGTGCGACTTCGATCGAGAAGAAGAAGCCCGGGCCGTGCGCCAGAGGACGGTTCCACGTCCTCGGAAAGGCGATGGCACGAAAGAGAACGATCAGGCCGGTGCACAAAAGCAGCACCCCGTTCATCTTGAATGTCCTTTCTGCCGCAACAAATCGAGTTCCTGCCGGACCAAGACCGCAATGTCCCGGTCGCTGTTGCCACCCAATATCAACTGCGTCAGGACAGTGCTCAACGACCGGCGCAGTTCGCCCTGCTCAACCTCGTGGCCGCGCCGGGAAGAGACCACCGCTCCCGAGCCGTGGCGCACGGTGAGGAACCCCTCATCCTGCAGCTGCCGGTAGGCCATGGCGATGGTGTTGAGGTTGACGCCCAGATCGCCGGCCACCTGCCGGACGGATGGGAGCGCCGTCCCCTCGCGCAGCTCCCCGCGCGCGATCAAGGCTTTGATGCCGTCGACGACTTGCTGGTAAATGGGCCGCTTGTCGTTGATGTCGACGGTGAGAAACATGGCCGCCTTAACTGTATAGTGTATGTATACAGTAGACTGAAGCCGCCCGTCAAGCCCTCTTCTTGAAGACCGCCTCGCGGTAGCTGGCTTCGAGCCGGGCCGTGGCCCGCACGATGTCCCAGTTCGTCTCCACTTCCCTGCGGGCGCGGGCGGCCATGGCCGCGGCGCCGTTCGGGTCCTCGAACAGCGACAGGATTTTCGCCGCGAACTCGAGCGGGTCGTCGGCCAGGGCGCAAACTTCGCCGTCCCCGCTGGTCAGTCCTTCGGCGCCCAGGCGGGTGGAGACCACGGGAATCCCGGAGGCGAAGGCCTCCAGCAGTTTCACGCGCACGCCGGAGCCGCTCAGGACGGGACACACGAACACGGCATAGCGGCCGAGTGGTTCGCGGATGTCCTCGACCGATCCGCGAAGCTCGATGTGGTCGAGGCTGTGGAACGTATGCGGGGGCGGCGGGTCGCTCCCCACCACGATGAGCCGGGCCTCCGGCCGTTGCGCGCAAACAACGGGCAGGACCTCGGTGGTGAACCAGGCCAGCGCCGCCTGGTTGGGCAGGTGACGGAAGCTGCCAATGAACAGCATCGTGAAAGGCTCCCGCGATTGGGAACAGCAGCCGTAGCGGGCCGTGTCGATTCCGGCCCGCAGCCCCGCATGAAGTTTGTCCGCGAGCTCCGGCGCATAGGAGAGGAGATGCTCCAGATTGGCGCGGCTGCAAGTCTGCACCTGGTCCACGCGCCGCAACATGCGCGTCTCAAAGTGGAGCGCCCGCAGGTACTCGATGAAGGCCTTCAGCTTTCCGCCCAGCCCGGGCTGGTAGCTCCAGCCGCGGGCAATCGACTGGAAGTAGACGTCGTGTTCGAATAGAGCGCAAACCAGACGCTGGAAGGGGCCGGCATACTGTCCCAGCGGCGTGTACTCGAGCTGGATCACGTCGATTTCCCGCGTGTGAATCTGGCGATGAATCAGCCACAGCAGGTCTTCACTGGCAAACTCGCGAACGGCGTGGGGCAGAATTGAGGCGACTGACGGCAGCCGGGAATTGGTCTTCACCAGAAACTCGGCCGAGGCGCACATGTCTCTGAGAGACTCGTTGGCGGTGAGTTCGTGGGCGTAGTGCAGCAGCACGACCAGGTGCAGTTCCGAGATCGTGGCCAGCTCACGCAGGGTCTGATACATGAACACGCCGCCGCCGTGAATGGGGGGAACGATCGGATAGGGAGAAACGAACAACACGCGGAGGCGCGCAGGCCTGGGCTCGATCGGAGCGAAGCGGTCGCGGAAGTAGCCGCCCAGCGGCCGCCGGAAAGCCTCAGTGTCGTCGATCACGGAGAGGCTCCGGGCCGTCCAGCGCGAACGGATAGCCTGAGGGAGTTGCCGGAAGGCGCGCCAGATGCCGTCCAGCGTGGACCTCTCCGGCGAATCGCCGAACAGTACGCTGAGGAGGGAACCGGACCAGGCGAAGAAAAAATGAGAGGCGAGCCGGCCCCACTCGTGGATGTTCTTCCACGACCAAAGGATAAAGTTCTTTGCCAGAACGCTTCGGATTTCCTGCTCGCTGAAGCGTTTGCCGATGGTGCCTCGGTGCTCGTGGTAGACCACGCTGCGGGGCTGGTAGAGCACCTTCCAGCCGCGCTTCCAAGCCAGGTAGCCGAGGTCGGTGTCCTCCAGGTAGAAGGGCGACAGCAGGGGGTCGAATCCGCCCAGTTCCAGAAACTTGCTGCGATCGTAGGCGGTCGAGCCGCCGCCGCCATAGAAACAGGGATAGAGAGCGGTGACGCCATCATCCACGCGATGGCGCACACGGAGCATGCCGTTCCTCCAAGAGCCTTGCGACAGACCGGTCTCCTCGCGCCGTTTGACGGGGTCGGCGAAGAAAATCTGGCAGGAGACCGAGAACACCTTCTCATCCGTGAAACCATCCAGCAAAGGCTGAAGAAAGCCCGGCTCCACGCGCATGTCGTTGTTCAGAAGAACCACGATCTCGTTCCTGGCCTCCCGGAAGCCGGCATTCGAGGCGCCTCCGAAACCGAGGTTGCTGGGCATCGCCAGAATTTTCACGGCGGGAAACGCTTGCCGTACCCAATCCGCCGTGCCGTCCGTCGAGGCGTTGTCCACCAGGATGATCTCGTTGTCTGGGTTGTCTTTGAGCCCTTCGATCACCGAAGGAAGGTACTTCTCGACGAGGTCTCGAGCGTTCCACGTGGGGATCACCACGGTCGCCGCACGGTTTGACGGCCGCTTCTCGCGCCTCAATGGCCGCCGCGGCAGCAACGCCCACAGCGCGTCCGTGAACGCGAGGGCCAAAGCCGCAGCCAGGACCAGGAAGGGTGAAATGAGAATCAGGGGAAACGCCCGCAGTAAGCGCGCCGCCCTGCGCATGCTACTCATCCCGCAGGCGGGGGCCCACGCCGAGCCGGTGGCCGAGTTTGATCCAGCGCGAAGCCTTCACCAGGCTCAACTGCGCTTCCAGTTCGCGGATTTGCGTGTCGAGGCCCAGGGCCCAGTGGTCCGCTCCTCGACTGTGCGCTCCGCCGCATGCAGCGCCTCGACGGCCTGCACATGTTGCCCGGGAGATATCCAGGCCCCACTCATTCTTCTTCCGGTTGTCCTGTTCGAGCTCGGCGATCTTGGCCTCATAGCCGCTGGACTGGGCCTCCATCTCTTCCTTTTGAAGACGGAACGCCGCGAGCACCGAGTCGCGGTCTCTGATGAGTTCCGCAATTTGGCCGTTGAGTAGATCTATCTGCTGCTCCCGTTCCTTCAAGAGGCCGCCCGAAGCAGGGATGTAGACGAACGTGGGAGCGCCGGTTTGCGGCCCGGCGGCGCACACTGCGATCAGGAAGTGAGCGTCCCGCGGCTGCACGGCAGCGCCTTCGACGCGCACCTCGGCGGCCGAGACAACCTTGGCGGGCTTGAAGGCGAAACCCTCCACGTGGTCCTGCACGAACAGAGAAACATGCGGAAAGACCTTGCGCAACTCCTGCTCGAATTCATCGAAGGTGAACTCGTGTTCGTGGTATGGGTTGGGCCCCGCGCTGCCTCGCGAGCCGGCGTAGCAGTCCTTGTTGGGTGTGGAGACCACAAATTGGCCGCCGGGCGCCAGGAGGCGCCGGGCTTCCAGCAGGAGCCCTTTCCAGTCACGCAGGTGTTCGATCACTTCGAAGGTGACTATCAGGTCGAAAGTTCCACTCTGAAACGGCAGGGCCGCGCACGAGGCCCGCAGGAAACGGACGTTCGGCGCCTGATAATGCGAGCGGGCATAGTCGATGGCGTCCCCGAAATGTCCACGCCGGTGACGCTCGAGGCAACACGGGCCAACTCCGCCGTCCCATAGCCCGTGCCGCAGCCGGCGTCGAGCACCCGCTTGGCCCGCGACAACCGGGAGGCGAACACGTAGCGCGCGAAGTGCTCGTTCCAGAGATCGGCCTCGACCTCCCCGGGAATCACGCGCTCGCCAGTGAACTCAGCCAATTCCTGTCTCCGCAGCCGCATTCTCCGCACCCAGCGTGGCGTTCAGTTCCACCCGGCAAGGCAGGTGCATGTACCCGTAGATCGGGCCTCGCGCATGTCCCACTTGTACGACGATGGCGTTGTCGATCCAGTCGCAAGTCTTGTAGCTTATCAGGGTGCCGTCGGCAATGGCCGGAGAGAAGGAGAACGAGCCGGGATACAACTCCGGCAGTTGAAGGTGAAAGTCGACGGTGTACACGTCGCCCGGCGCCATGGGCATCAGTTCGAAGCCGAGTCGCGCCGTGTTCGTGCCCGAGAAGTCGATCCCCAAATGGTTGCGCAGCATGAAGCCCACGATCGGCAAAGATATATCCTGGCTGGCGCGCACGCTGATCCTGACAACTACGTGGGACCCGCATTCGAGAAGGTGAAGCGGGCGCCCCTGCGGATCGAGCACCGCGATGCCGATCACTTCGGCCCGGCCGTCCCCGTGCCGGTGATCGATGTTAGGAATGTGCTCGACAACTTCGGGCGGCCGCGAGCGGGCCCCCCGGGGCGGTCCGCAACCGGCCGCTGCTCATGGGTGAGGTAGACGGAGTCTTTTTCCACCATGGCGGCGAGATACTTGGCGACCACCATGTCCGTGGCTCCGATCTCACGGATGGCGCCCTGATCGAGCCACATCGTCCGGTCGCCGATGGCCTTCACGTCGCCAATGGCGTGCGAGACGAACACGATTGTGATGCCGCGCGCCCGCAATTCGTGGACTTTGCGCATGCAGCGCTGGCGAAAGTAGATATCGCCCACGGCCAGAGCCTCATCCACCAGCAGGATTTCGGGGTCGACATGGATCGCCACGGCGAAGGCCAGCCGCACCACCATGCCGCTGGAGTAGGTCTTCACGGGCTGGTCAATGAATTCGCCAATTTCGGCGAACTTCTCTATTTCGTTATACCTACGGTCGATTTCCTGGGATGAGAACCCAAGGATAGCGCCATTGAGATAGACGTTGTCCCGGCCGCTAAACTCAGGATTGAAACCGGCACCCAGCTCCAGCAGGGCCGACACCCTCCCATTGACTTGAGCTGAGCCTTCGGTGGCCGAGAGAATGCCTGCGATCATCTGCAGCAGGGTGCTCTTGCCGGCGCCATTCTCGCCGATCACACAGAATGTCTCACCCTTGTGGACGGCAAAGCTGACGCCCCTCAGGGCCCAGAAGTCCCGATGGCAGCGGAGACGGTTGAGAGTGAGAAGTTCCTTCAGGCGATCGCCAGGAGAGGCGTAAATAGGGTAACTCTTGGAGACGTTCTGAAAGGCAATTGAGTCCACGAGGTCGTTCCTGTGCCAGGACGGGAAACACTTCGAATCTACTGAAGGATAGGGGACACTGTCAACTGCGTAGAATCGACGAGGGCGACCGCCGCCCCTTCACTGAAACGCAAACTCAACGGTTCTGGCGAACCTTCGCCGCCCCATTGACGCCCCGTCTCTCCGGCCGTCCTGCCCTTTTTGCGGTGCACCTTCCGCCACGCCTGCGGTTCCTAAGATCCGTTGCCTGGCGTGTCGGGCTCACGGCCGATCAGTGAATGAAACTGGTAGCCGCCCCCAAATGTGGACTTTCTCTATGGACTTCCTCCTTTTTGTACCATGATCCCTCAAACCTCGAAAGGATCACTTAGTCCCACCCCAACTGGAATGGGCGGAAAGCTCTGTTTCCATTTCGACTATGATCTTCGGAGAAGCTCTTGTCAAGGAAATTTTCGGGGGCGCTTCCAGTGGCGTTGACAACAGCGCAGGAGGCTGCGTACGCTGGATAGTGCGGGTTATTTCGCCGGCGTAGCTCAGAGGCTAGAGCGAGGGTCTCATAATCCCTAGGCCGCTGGTTCGAGTCCAGCCGCCGGCACCACCTAGTTGTTGGAAGGGCTGGCAATCAGCCCGTAGATGCGGTCCAAATCTTCCGGCGAATAGTAATCGATTTCGATGCGCCCCTTCTGTTCGGATTTGGGCACGATCCGCACCCTGGTCCCCAGAACCCGCTCCAGTTCCTGAACCGCGGCCCTGACATTGGGGTCTTCAAGACTCTCTTCGACCGGTTTTGGCTCTCGAGACTCGGTCATTCGCTGGATCAGCCGTTCCACCTGGCGTACAGAGAGCCCCTGAGCGCTGGCCTTTTCGGCCACCTGCCTCTGCAGCTCCTCGGTGGGGAGGCCGAGAATGGCGCGCGCATGCCCCATGGAAAGGCGGTGCTCCGACACCAGTTGCTGCACATCGGCCGGCAGGCGCAACAATCGGAGCGTGTTGGTAATCGTGCTTCGCTCCTTGCCGGTACGGGTGGCAATTTCCTCGTGGCTGAGCCCAAGATCCTTCGCCAATCTCTCGAAAGCCCGCGCCACCTCGAGGGGAGTCAGGTCCTCCCGCTGGATATTCTCGATTAAGGTGACCTCGAGAAGCTGTTCGTCGGAAATCTCCTGAACGACAACCGGCACTTTCTCCAGCCCGATCATCCTCGACGCCCGCCAGCGCCTCTCCCCAGCCACCAGTTGGTAACGGCCCCCGCGAGACCGGACCACCAGTGGTTGGATCACTCCATTCACCTTGATCGACTGCGCCAATTCCTGCAGACGCTCGGCCTGGAAGACGGTCCGGGACTGCAGCGGGTTAGGGTCAATCTGGTCAACCGATAGCTGGAGCACCTCATCCGCCGGCCTTTGCGCCGTGGGTTCGGCCACGGCCACCGGGGCCGCCTTGGAGCCGAGCAATGAGGACAAACCCTTACCCAAGGCTTTGCGCTGATTCTCTGAGACCTTGTTCATTCGCCAATATCTCCTTTGCCAGCTTGATGTAAGCCTCAGCCCCGCGGGAGCGCGGGTCGTAGGTCAGAATAGGCTTGCCGAAGCTGGGCGCCTCCGCCAGACGGATACTTCGCGGGATCAATGTCTTGAACACCTCGGAGCCAAAGAACTCACGAAGGTCCGCCGCCACCTGGCGGGCCAGCACGGTCCGGTCATCGAACATCGTCAGCAGGATCCCTTCCACCTTGAGAGGGTGGCTGAAGTTCTCGCGAACGCGTTCGATGGTATCCAAGAGCTGCGAGAGCCCTTCCAGCGCGAAGAATTCGCATTGGATGGGAATCAGCACGGAGTCCGCCGCCACTAGAGCGTTGACGGTCAGCAGATCCAGCGCTGGTGGGCAGTCAATCAGCGTGAATCGATAGTCGCTCCGTAGCGGCTCCAGTTTATCGCGCAACCGGTCCTCTCGACTGTCTGCCCCAACCAGCTCCACGTTTACGCCGACCAAATTTCGGTCGGCTGGCACCAGATCCAACCCTTCACAGGAGGTCTTTACAACCACCGAGCGGAGTTCCACTGGCCCGACCATGGCATCGTAAAGTGTTAAGCCTAAAGGATCTTTTGTCACTCCGAGGCCGGTCGTCGAGTTTCCCTGGGCATCTGCATCCACCAGGAGAACACGCAGGTCGTTAGCGGCCAGTGAGGCCGCAAGATTGATGGCGGTCGTCGTCTTCCCAACTCCACCTTTTTGGTTTGCGATCGCAATGACTTTGCCCAAGATCCGTTCTCCCGGTCCGAACTTCAAATCCTATCACGTTCCACGTGGAACATCGCTCCCAAAAATTAGTCGCTGCTGTGCAGCCCACGGCAGTGACAGTGGGCTGTGCCAGGCGGAGGGCTGGCTCTGAAATAGTTCCTCCGCGTCGCTGGCGCCCAGCAGCAGCGCCACATTCTGCGCCAGGCCTGGAGCCACGCTGAGCACTTCCCGCCAGGCGACTGCCCTGGAAACAAGCCAGTCGAATTTCTCGGGGACCTTCTCGGCGCGTGCGCAGATCACCTGGACATTCGGGTAGTCCCGGGTTGCTTCCCTCAGGAACACCGCTTTCCGTTGGTGGGATTCTATCAATGTGACCCGGCACTCGGGCCGCACGACTGCGAGGGGGATCCCTGGAAACCCGGCTCCCGAACCCAGGTCTGCCACGGAAAACGACCCTGGGGGCAGATTCGCAGCCAAGAACAGAGATTCACAATAGTGCCGGACGATGGCGGTCTCCATGTTACGGATGGAACTGAGGTTCAGCACGCGATTCCAGCGGTCTAGCAGGAGGTAGTGCTCGAACAGCAGTGCCGCCTGATGCTCGGATAAGGGGCAGACGCCTTCAAGCTTCTGGAAAAGGAGCGAATGAAATCGCTCAGGTTCGGCATCCATCGTTTCGTGAAGACAAGCTCAAGTATACATCCAGGGCCGCGACGGCAGCCGGCGTTACTCCAGGGATCCTCGCAACCTGGCCCAGGCTGATAGGCCGGACGCGCTCCAGTTTCTCGCGGATTTCCCTGGAGAGCCCAGGAACCACGGAGAAAACAAAGCCATTCGGGATCGGGCGCCTCTCGGCTTCCTTGAGCCGCTGAATCTGCCTTCTCTGCTGCTCAATGTAGCCTTCGTACTTGATTTCGGTTTCGACAGTGGTCAGCACGTCCCGCATCAGCGGTTCTCCCAGCAACCGCTCCAACTCCGCCCGGTCTTCTTCAATCTTCGCCTCCGGGCGTTTCAGCCACTGCGTACGCTTGGCCTCCAACAGGCGCAACACGGCCGCCTTCTGCCGCTGCTTGCTTTGGAACGAAGACCAGCGTTCATCCGTCACCAGGCCAACTTCGCGGCCGATTGGCGTGAGCCGCTCGTCGGCGTTATCGATGCGCAGGTGCAGGCGAAACTCAGCCCTGGAAGTGAACATCCGGTACGGTTCATCCACGCCTTTCGTCACCAGGTCGTCGATCAGGATCCCCGTGTAGCCAGCTGTGCGTGAGATGATGACCGGCGGCTTGCCCAGCAGCCAGCGTGCGGCGTTGATTCCCGCCATGATTCCCTGGCAGGCCGCCTCTTCGTAGCCGGAGGTGCCATTGATCTGGCCCGCCAGAAACAGCCCCTGGATGCGCTTGACCTCCAGGCTGTGCCTGAGTTCCCGTGGATCGATGGCGTCGTACTCGATGGCGTAGCCGGGACGAATCATTTCGGCCTTCTCCAGCCCTGGGATGGACGCCACCACAGCGCACTGAACGTCAACCGGCATGCTCGTGGACAGGCCGTTCACGTAGACTTCGTACGTGTGCAGGCCTTCTGGCTCCAGGAAAATCTGGTGCCGTTCCTTGTCGGCGAACTTGACGACCTTGTCCTCGATCGAGGGGCAGTAGCGCGGTCCCAGCCCTTTGATCTGGCCGCTGTAAAGCGGCGACCGGCCGATGTTGTCTCTCAGGATGCGATGCGTCTCGTGCGTGGTGTAGGCGATGTAGCAGCGAATCTGCGGGCGTTCGATTCGCTCCGTGAGAAACGAGAAGGGGGTGGGCTCAGGATCGCCATCCTGGGCCTCGAACCGGGACCAGTCGATGGTTCGTCCATCCAGACGCGGCGGCGTGCCGGTCTTGAGCCGCACGCAATTCAGCCCCAGGGTGCGGAGTTGCTGGCCGAGCAGTTGGGAGGGAGGCTCACCGTTCCGGCCACACGTGTAAATGCTTTCACCTATGTGCGCGAGGCCGTTGAGAAACGTGCCGGGTGTGAGTACCGCCGCGCGGCTGCGAAGCGACCGCCCATCCCGCAACACAACTCCGCGCAATACGCCGTCTTCGATGACCAATTCGGCGACCTCGGCTTGCAGGATGCGCAGGTTGGGTTCGCGCTCCAGGCACTCGCGCATCTGGACTCGGTAGGCCTGCTTGTCGCACTGTGCGCGTGGCGACCACACGGCCGGGCCGCGGCTGGTGTTCAATAAGCGAAACTGGATGCCGGCACGGTCGGTGACCTCGCCCATCAACCCGCCCAACGCATCGACCTCCCGCACCAGATGCCCCTTGGCGATACCGCCCACAGCCGGGTTGCAGGACATCTGGGCGATGAGGTCCAGGTTCATGGTGATGAGGGCGGTGCGCAAGCCGAGGCGCGCCGCGGCCCGCGCGGCTTCACATCCCGCGTGACCGGCTCCCACCACCACGAGGTCATATGTCTGGCTGTCGGTTGAGGGCAATTAGTTCTATTCTATGAAAGATTGGGGGATCGGCTTTGAAGATACTGGTTCTAGGCGGCGGTGGACGTGAGCACGCGATCGTATGGCGGCTGGCGCAAGGCCCGTCGGTGGGGAAGCTGTACGCCGCGCCGGGTAATCCGGGGATCGCGCGGCTGGCGCAGTGTGTGAAGCCGTCCGCCTCCACGCCCGACGGTTTTCTCGAAATCGCCAATGCGGTGGATGCCGATTTGACCGTGGTCGGCCCCGAGGCGCCGCTGGTGGATGGGGTGGTGGACCGCTTCCGCGAGGCGGGCCGGCTCATCGTAGGGCCGGCGGCGGCCGTCGCCACTCTTGAGGGGAGCAAGATCTTCGCCAAACAGGCGATGGTCCGGTTCGGCGTTCCCACGGCGCAATACGTGGCGGTGGACACCTACGCCGAGCGCGGTGGCCGCCCTGGGCGGTTTCAGCTACCCGCTGGTGCTGAAGGCGGATGGCCTGGCGGCGGGCAAAGGAGTCGTCATCGTCCAGGATCGGCCGGAAGCGGAACGGACTTTAGAGAGCCTCTTCTCCGGCAGCCTGGTGGGCAGCGCCGGCTCACGCGTGGTGATCGAAGAATTCCTCGAGGGCGAAGAGGTCAGCTTCATCGGTCTGAGTGACGGCCGGCATGTCCTGCCGCTGGAGCCCACACAGGACCACAAAGCGGTCTTTGACGGCGACCAGGGGCCGAATACGGGAGGCATGGGCGCCTACTGCGACAGCCGCATCCTGACGCCCGCGCAGACCGGTCAAGTCATGGAACGCGTGATGCTCCCGGTCGTGGAAGGTCTCCGCCGCGAAGGGCGGCCCTACACCGGATTCCTGTATGCCGGGCTGATGCTGACTGCGGCCGGGACCAAAGTTCTGGAGTTCAACGTGCGGTTGGGTGATCCCGAGACGCAGGCCTTGATGCACCGCCTGAGCTGCGATCTCGCGCCCCTGCTGATGGCCGCCGCGCGGGGGGATCTGGCGCACGCCAAGCTGGACTGGCACGCGTCGCCGTCGGTCTGCGTGGTCATGGCTTCCCACGGATATCCTGGGACGCCGCGCACGGGGGACAGAATCACGGGCCTCGATGCGGCGGAGGCCACCGGCGCGGCGGTATTCCAGGCCGGCACCAAAATGGCCGGGGAGGATCTTGTTACCGCGGGAGGCCGCGTGCTGGGCGTCACGGCATCGGGCGAGGATCTGCCCGCCGCGATTGACGCGCAGCTACGCGGCGCTCGCCAAGATCCGATTCGAAGGCATGCATTACCGCCACGACATCGGCCGCAAAGGTCTGAAGCGATGGGCGGCTGGGCTACAATGAGGACTGACGGCGGGGACGTAGCTCAGATGGATAGAGCGGCCGCCTCCTAAGCGGCAGGTCGGCAGTTCGAATCTGCCCGTCCCTACCAGGAACTGAAGCTCGCCTCCCCCCGAAGTCTATACTGGTACCGAAATGCCCGACCGGCCCTTCGTACATCTGCACTGCCACACCGATTACTCGCTGCTCGACGGAGCCTGCGAGATCGGGCAACTCATGCAGGTGGTCGAGCAGCAGGGCATGCCGGCCGTCGCCATGACCGACCACGGCAACCTGTTCGGGGCCGTTAAGTTCTACAATGCCGCCAGGGACAAGGGCATCCATCCCGTCATCGGTTGCGAGGTGTATGTCTCGCAGCAGGGGCACCGGTCCGGTCCGACACCGACCGCTACAACCACCTGGTTCTGCTCTGCGAGAACCAGGAAGGCTACCGGAATCTCATCAAGCTGGTCTCCACCGGCTACCTCGAGGGCTTCTACTACAAGCCCCGGATCGACCGAGACCTTCTGGCCCAGCACTCCAAGGGGCTCATCGCCCTGTCCGCCTGCCTGCGGGGCGACATCAACGAGATGCTGCTGGCCGACGAGTACGACGACGCCAGACGCCGGGCCTATACCTACGCCGACATCTTCGGCCGCGACAACTTCTTCCTCGAGCTTCAGGACCACCATCTGGACGCGGATCGCAAGCTGCTGCCGCAGGTGAACCGTCTCTCCCAGGAAACGGGGATCCCGCTGGTCGTCACCAACGATTCCCACTACCTGCGCAAGGATGACGCCCGCGCGCACGACATCCTGCTCTGCATCCAGACCGGCAAGACCATCAACGACACCTCGCGCATGAAGTTCTGGACGCCAGGATTTCTACCTGAAGTGCCGCGCGCGAGATGATGGAGCTGTTCGGCGAGGTGGAAGACGCTCTGGACCGCACCTGGGAGATCGCCCAGCGCTGCCAGTTGAAGCTGGAAAAGATCAAGGACCCCTTCCCCAAGTTCGACGTTCCTCCCGGCCAGACGACCGACACCTATTTCGAATACGTCGCCCGTCAAGGTTTCGAGAAGAGGCGGGACGCGGCTGGAGGCCATGCAGGCCGCAGGCCGCCTGAAGCACGATCTGGCGGAATACGCCGAGCGCCTGGATCGCGAGATCCGCATGATCCAGCAGATGAAGTTCTCGGGTTACTTCCTGATCGTGTGGGACTTCATTCGCTATGCCAAGTCGCAGGGCATCCCCGTCGGCCCGGGCCGCGGCTCGGCCGCGGGCAGCCTGGTCAGCTACTCGATGGGGATCACCGATATCGATCCTCTGCAGTACGGCCTGCTGTTTGAGCGCTTCCTGAATCCCGAGCGCGTCAACCTGCCCGATATCGACATCGATTTCTGCATGAACCGCCGCGGCGAGGTCATCCAGTACGTCACCGAGAAGTACGGGCGGGAGCAGGTGGCGCAGATCATCACCTTCAACACGCTGGGGGCGCGGGCAGCCATCAAGGACGTGGGCCGCGTGCTCGACATGGGCTTCGCCGAAGTCGATCGCCTGACAAAGCTGATCCCCAATGTCCTGAACATCACCCTGGACCAGGCCATGAAGAAGGAGCCGGCGCTGGCCGAGGCCGGCCGCAGCGATCCCCGGGTGGCGGAAGTCCTGGAGGTGGCCCGGCGGATCGAGGGCATGTGCCGGAACGCGTCGATCCACGCCGCCGGAGTGGTCATCTCCCCCGTGCCGCTCCAGGAAGTGGTCCCGCTGTATCGAACCAGCCGCGAGGAAATTGTCACGCAGTTCGATATGAACGGCCTGGACAAGCTGTCGCTGCTGAAGATGGACTTCCTGGGCCTGACCACGCTGACCATCGTGCATGACACGCTGGCCCTGGTCGAGAAGAACCACGGCGTCAAGCTGGAGCTGGAAGACCTGCGCATGGACGACCCCGAGACTTACGAAATCTTCTCGAAGGGTTACACCAGCGGCGTCTTCCAGTTCGAATCGCCGGGCATGCGCGACATCCTGCGGCGCTACCAGCCGGCGCGCATCGAGGACCTGATCGCGCTCAACGCCCTCTACCGCCCCGGTCCCATCCAGGGCGGCATGATCGACGACTTCATTGACCGCAAGCACGGCCGCAAGGAGATCGTCTACGACCTGCCGGAGCTGAAAGAGCTCCTGGAGGAAACCTACGGGGTCATCGTCTATCAGGAACAGGTGATGCAGATCTCCAACCGCCTGGCCGGCTACTCGCTGGGGGACGCGGATATCCTGCGGCGGGCCATGGGCAAGAAGAAGCCCGAGGAGATGGCCGCGCAGCGCGAACGGTTCATCGAAGGCGCCAAGCCCAAGGGTTTCCCGCAGAGGAAGGTGGCCAGGATCTTCGACCTGATGGAGCAGTTCGCCGGCTACGGCTTCAACAAGTCGCATTCGGCTGCCTACGCCTACCTCGCCTATGTCACGGCCTATCTGAAGGCCCACTACCCGCTGGACTTCATGGCGGCGTTGCTCACTTCGGAGACCGGAAACACCGCCAAGGTCGTCCGCTATATCAACGAGTGTCAGGAGATGGGCATCAAGGTCCTGCCGCCGGACGTCAACTGGAGCGACTGGAGCTTCACCCCGGACCTGACCGTCCCGGGCCGTGGAGGCATCCGCTTCGGGCTCGGAGCAGTCAAGAACCTGGGCCACTCCGCCGTGGATTCCATCCGGAAAGCGCGCGGGACGACAGGCGGCTTCCGTTCTCTGTATCAATTCTGCGAGGAAGTGGACCTCAGTTCGCTGAACCGCCGTATGTTGGAGAGCCTGATCAAGGCCGGCGCCATGGACTCGCTGGGCGGCGCGCGGGCCCAGATGTTTGCCGCCATCGAGCGCGCCATGGAATGCGGGCAACGCACACAGCGGGACCGGCAGACCGGCCAGGCCGGCTTGTTCTCCCTCGACGCCGCTGAGACCGGCAAATCGGAGGAGCCTCTGCCTTCGGTGCCCGACTGGAGCCTGCATGACAAGCTGGGCGGCGAAAAGGAGATGCTCGGCTTTTACGTGACGGGCCACCCGCTGGACCAATACAAGGACAAGATCGGAGAGCTCGCCACGCACGATTCGTCCACGCTGGAGGGCCTGGAGAAGGGCAACGAGGTCACCCTCTGCGGCATCCCGACGGGCATCCAGCGGCGGCGAAACCGCGAGGGAAAACCTTGGGCTTCGTTTCAATTGGAAGACATGCAGGGGGCCGTGGACGCGCTGTTGTTCACCACCAACTACGAACGGCTCCAAGGCGATCTGATCGAGGACCGCGCGGTGATGGTGAAGGGCTCGGCGCTTCCCGAGCAGAACGGGCCGACCAAGGTCTCGGTGTTGGACATCGTGCCGCTGGAAGTGGCGCGGGTGGCCCTGCCTTCGCTCATCTCGATACGGGTCTGGCTGGGGCAGGGCACGGAGGCCGCGCTCGGCGAGCTCTTCCAGCGGAAACCCGGAGATACGCAGGTGCGGCTGCGGCTGGAGAAATCCCGGGATTTCTCGGTCATCCTGGACATCGACGCCAAGGTTCGCCCGGACAAGGAATTTCGCGCCGAGATCGAGCGCATCTGCGGCCCCGACGCCCTGCAGATTCTGGCGAATTGAGGGGGCGGCTCAGGCCGCTTCGCGCCGCCGGACCCTTCGGGCGATCTCGTCTCCCCTGGCTCGCTGGGTGACGCGCATATCGAACTCGGATTGAAGGTTCAACCACGTCTCCGGCGATACGTCAAAGTAGATCCCCAGGCGAAGTGCGGTATCCGCAGTGATCGAGCGGGAGCCATGCACGATGCCGTGTACGCGGTTGGGGGGCACATCAAGGTCACGGGCGAGCCGGTTGAGGCTGATCCCCATGGGCTTAAGGAAGTCCTCCAGCAGTATCTCACCGGGGTGGATGGGCTCCAAGAGCCTCGCTTTCTTGCTCATGCGGCCTCCTAGTGATAATCGACGATTTCAACGTCGATGGCTCTCCGTTCCTCCAAGAGAAGCAAAGCCGCCATTGGTCGTTGATGCGGATGCTGTAGTTGCCGGCCCGATCCCCCTTCAAGGCCTCCAACCGGTTGCCTGGCGGGATCATGAGGTCCTCCAGTCTCTTGGCGCCATGTAAAAACATTAGCTTCCGTCTGGCGACGCGCTCGATGGGCTGGAACCTTCCGACGAATTCGTCGGCAAACAACCTCGCGGTGTCGCGGCAACGGAACGACCGTATCAATTTTCAAGTCTATTACCTGGATCGTGTTACGTCAAGCGGAATAGTCAAGGATGAGGCTTATCGGCGGTCCTTCTTCGCCTCTTTGGCGGCAATCTCGCCGCCACGGGTAACCAAGGGGGGTGGCGGACGTTCTACTATTTAAGGGATGGACTCCGAACAGATCAACCCGCGTGTGGCCGCTCTGCAGGCCGAGCTGGCCCTCATCCGGAAGGCGAATCCCTCGGCTGATGCCCGGCTCAGGCAGATCGAGCAGGAACTGAAACACTGGCAGGCCAGCGGGGCCGACGCCAATGGCCCCTGGCAGCGGGTGCACCTGGCCCGCCATCCGAAGAGACCGCACGCGTTGGACTACATCCAACGCCTGGTCACGGGCTTCCAGGAGATCCACGGAGACCGCGCCTATGCGGACGATCCGGCGATTGTGACCGGCATGGGTCTTTTTGAGGGAAGTCCTATCGTTGTAGTCGGACTACAGAAAGGCAGGGACACCAAACAGAAGCTCTACCGCAACTTCGGAATGTCCAAGCCGGAGGGGTACAGGAAGGCATTGCGCGCCATGCGCCTGGCGGCCAAGTTCAACCGCCCGGTGCTGACGTTGCTGGATACTCCCGGCGCCTATCCGGGCATCGACGCGGAGGAGCGCGGGCAGGCCGAGGCGATCGCCTTGAACCTGCGCGAGATGTCCCGGCTTCCCATTCCCATCGTGGCGGTCTGCATAGGCGAAGGGGGTAGCGGCGGGGCGCTGGCACTGGGAGTCGGGGACCGCGTCTATATGCTTGAAAATGCGGTGTACAGCGTCATTTCTCCAGAGAGTTGCGCGGCCATCATCTGGCGCGACTCCGGCAAGGCCGAGCTGGCGGCGGCCGCCTTGAAGCTCACGGCGCCGGACCTGCTCCGTTTCGGCCTGATTGACGGCATCATCCCGGAGCCCGGCGAAGGCGCGCACACGGACATGGACTTAGCCGCCGGCTTCCTGCAGCAAACGCTGCATCAGGCCTTGGAGGATTTGCGGCGGCTCGCCGTGCCGGAGTTGCTGGAACAGAGGTATGTCAAGTTCCGGACCATGGGTAGCTTCTTCACCGAAACTGCCAGTTGAGCGAGAAAAACCACGTGATAACATTGGGAAGGATGAAATAGCAGAACCTTTCGGGCAGGGTTCTCGTCTACCCCCTTTGGAGCTACTGACGTGAAAAAGAAGTGGAAGATCTGGTTAGCCATAATTACGGTCCTGGTCCTTGCGGGCGGGGTGTTCTACGGCATTAAGAAGAGCCGGGCGGACATCGTCACGGTGCAGACAGGCCGCGTGGTTCGCCAGGACCTCAGCTCGCTGGTAACCGCCTCAGGTGAAGTCAAGCCGCGCAACTACGTCAACATCGGGGCCAATGTAATGGGCCGGCTTACAGAGATCCTGGTGAAAGAAGGCGATCACGTGAAGAAGGGGCAGCTTCTGGCGCGTCTGGAATCCGTGCAGGCGGATGCCGATGTGCAGGGGCAGCAGGCGGCGTTGAGTTCGGCCGAGGCCGAGGTAGCGTCCGCCCAGGCCGCCATCAAATCCGCGGATGACAGTCTTCGTACGGCCCAGGCTACGCTCGACAGAACCCGGTCGGATCTGGAAAAGGCGAGGCTGGACTTCGAGCGGTACGAGCAATTGTTGAATGAGAAGCTGGTCGCCAAGCAGGACTACGACCAACGCAAAGCATCCTACGATTCGGCCGCGGCTTCGGTGCGCGAAGCGCAATCACGTCTGGCGCAGGCCGGCTCCCAGCGCGCTCAGGCTGTTTCGGCGTTGACGGGGTCCGAGAAAAGGGTGGCGCAGGTTCGGGCCATGGTGCGGCGGGTCACCGACGTTTTGGATAAGCACACGGCCGTCTCGCCGCTGGACGGTGTGGTGACGAACCTGCCGGTGCGCGTGGGCGAGACCGTGGTGCCGGGCATACAGAACTCATCGGCAAGCCTGATCATGACCATCGCCGACATGTCGCTCATCACCGCCGAAGTGAAAGTGGACGAGACCGACATCGTCTACATGAGTCTCAACCAGCCCGCCTCCATCACCATCGACGCCGTGCCCAACAAGACCTTCAAGGGGAATGTGATCGAGATTGGCAACACGGCCATTCTGCGCTCCACGGGGCTGGCCGCTTCACAGAGCGCGATCTCCAGTCAGGAGGCCAAGGACTTCAAGGTGGTCATCGCCCTGTCGGATGCCGCCGCCGAGATTCGCCCCGGCCTGTCCTGCACGGCCAAGATCACGACCGCGACCCGCAACAAGGTCCTGACCATCCCCATCCAGGCGCTGACCATCCGGCAGAAAGGCGATCTCGATCCGGCTCCCAAGAAGGGCGTCCAGGCCGCTGCCAAGTCCGATCCCGCCCGGGAGAAGGCGAGGAAGGAAGAGCTGCAGGGGGTCTTCGTGGTCTCGGCGGGGAAGGCGGTGTTCCGTAAGGTGGAGACCGGGATCACCGGGGCCACCGACATTGAAGTGCTCGGCGGCTTGAAGGACGGCGAAGAGATCATCACGGGCAGTTACAGAGTAATTCGCACTATAAGGGTGGGAGCCCGCATCAAGGTAGACAACCAGGCTCCGAAGAAATCCTGAGTAATCATATGGCAAAAGCAGAAGTTGAACTGACGCAGCAGGGCGAGCAGTTGAGAAGAGACGGAGTTGTCATCCAAACTTACAATCTTTGGAAGACATACCTCATGGGTGACCAGGAGATTCACGCCGTCTCGGGAGTGGACGTCCAGATTAAGCGCGGCGAGTATGTGGCCATCATGGGTCCATCGGGTTCCGGGAAATCCACTCTGATGAACCTGATCGGCTGCCTGGACACGGCCTCCAGCGGCCAGTACTACATCAACGGCCATCTGGTCAGCGACCTGAGCGACGACGAGCTGGCGCACATCCGGAACAAGGAGATCGGCTTCGTCTTCCAGACCTTCAACCTGCTGCCGCGGGCCACGGCGCTGCACAACGTGGAACTGCCGCTGATCTATGGCGGGGTCTCCACCGAGCAGCGCGCCGAGAGGGCCAAGCAAGCTCTGGGCATGGTGGATCTTCAGGACCGCATGCACCACAAGCCGACCGAGCTATCCGGCGGCCAGCGCCAGAGAGTGGCGGTGGCGCGGGCGCTGGTGAACAATCCCTCGATTCTGCTCGCCGACGAGCCCACCGGGAACCTGGATTCGGCCACGGGCAACGAAATCATGGGGCTGTTCGACCGGCTCCACCAGCAGGGCAACACCATCGTGCTGGTGACCCACGAGCACGACATTGCCATGTACGCGCACCGCGTGATCCACATTCGCGACGGCAAGGTCGAGCGCGACGAGAGGGTCAAGTAGACCGGCGGTTCAGACGTCCAGGTTTCGGACGTCCAGGGCGTTTTCCTCGATGAACTTGCGGCGGCTTTCGACGTCCTCGCCCATCAGCGTGGAGAAGATCTCCTCGCACTCGACGGCGTCTTCCAGGCGCACGCGCAGCAGCGTGCGGGTTTCGGCGTTCATGGTGGTCTCCCACAACTGCCCGGCGTTCATCTCGCCCAGCCCCTTGTAGCGCTGCACGTTCACGTCGCGCGTGCCCTCCTGCTTGACGTACTCCAGCAGCTCCGGCCAGCTCGCCAGCGTCTGGCGCGCGGCTTCCTTGACCACCACGAACGGGGGCTGGTTGTAGCGCGCCAATTGGCGCGCCAGCGAACGCAGCTTGCGGTACTCGGGCTGCGCCGCCAGCTCCAGCCCGATCGAGCGCTCCGCGTTGGTCGAGTCGTGGTAGGCAGACCATCCAGCGCCGAGTGCTCCTCGTCCCGCTTCAACTCAGCCGTCAGCCCGGCTGCCTTCAGCGCCGCCACCACGGAACCGAGGTTTTGCTCGTCGCCGAAGTCCGCCTTGGTGTCGATCTTGAGCGCCGCATCGGAGACCACCGACCAGCGCGCGGGGTCCCGCAGCTTGCGCTCCACCTTCTGGCGAGATCTGCAAGTACTCGTCGAGCGCCATCAGGAAGCTGCGCAGCTCCGCGCCTTCCATGCGCAAGGCGGGGGTGCCGTTGCCCGTGCCGAACTCCACCGCCACGTTCTCGGTGGCGCGGCGCAGGATCTCGCGCACGTACTCCTTCTCGTCCTTGATGTACTTCTCGCTCTTGCCCTTCTTGATGCGGTAGAGCGGCGGCTGGGCGACGAAGACGTGGCCGCGCGTGATCAGCTCCTGCATGTGGCGGAAGAAGAACGTCAGCAGCAGCGTGCGGATGTGCGAGCCGTCCACGTCGGCGTCGGTCATGATGATGATCTTGCCGTAGCGCAGCTTGGCGAGGTCGAAGTCGCCCTCCCTTGCCGATGCCGGTGCCGATGGCCGTGATCATGGCCCGGATCTCTTCGTGGGCCGAGCATCTTGTCGTAGCGCGCCTTCTCGACGTTGAGGATCTTGCCCTTCAGCGGCAGGATGGCCTGGTACCGCCGGTCGCGGCCCGCCTTGGCGGTGCCGCCGGCGGATTCGCCCTCCACCAGGAACAGCTCGCAGCGCTCCGGATCGCGCTCCTGGCAGTCGGCCAGCTTGCCCGGCAGGCCGCCGGAATCCAGCGCGCCCTTGCGCCGCGTCAGGTCGCGCGCCCGGCGGGCCGCTTCGCGCGCGCGCGAGGCGTCGATCGCCTTGGAGACGATCTTGCGCATCACCGCCGGGTTCTTGTCGAAGTACTCGCTCAGCTTCTCGTTGACGAACTGCACCACGTAGCCCTGGATGTCGCTGTTCAGCTTGCCCTTGGTCTGGCCCTCGAACTGCGGCTGCGGCAGCTTCACGCTGACCACCGCCGTCAGGCCCTTCGCGCACGTCGTCGCCGGTGAGGTTCTCCTTGACGTCCTTGAACAGGCCCGCCTGCTGGCCGTAGGTGTTGATGGTGCGCGTCAGCGCGCTGCGGAACCCGGTCAGGTGCGTGCCGCCGTCCACCGTGTTGATGTTGTTGGCGAAGCTGAAGACGATTCTCGGAGTAGCCGTCGTTGTACTGCAGCGCGACCTCCATGCTGAGCATGCCGCCGTTGGGCAGCTCCCGCTCGCCTTCGATGTAGATGGGCTTGTCGTGCAGCACGCGTCTTGCCGCGGTTCAGGTGCTTGATGAACTCGGCGATGCCGCCGCTGTAATGGAACTCGTGGCGACTTGACCGGGTCCGCTGCGCTCGTCGGTGAGCGTGATCTTCAGGCCCTTGTTCAGGAACGCCATCTCGCGCAGCCGCTGGGCCAGCGTGTCGTAGTTGAACTCGGTGACATCGATGATGGTGGTGTCCGGCTTGAACGTGACCTTGGTGCCGGTCTTCTTGCCCGGCCTTGCCCGCTCTTCTGCAAGCGGGGCCTGCGGGACGCCGCGCTCGTAGTCCTGCTTCCAGGTGAACTGGGCCGCCGTTGGTGGCGGGATCCTGGGCCAGATCTCCAGGTGCAGCTTCTCGGAAAGCGCGTTCACCACCTCACGCCCACGCCGTGCAGACCCGCCGGAACCTTGTAGGACTTGGAGTCGAACTTGCCGCCGGCGTGCAGCTTGGTCATCACGACTTCCGCCGCCGAGACGCCCTCCTCCTTCATGCATGTCCACGGGAATGCCGCGGCCGTTGTCCATGACCGTGACCGAGTTGTCGATGTGAATGGTGACGTTGATCTCGGTGCAGAAGCCCGCCAGCGCCTCGTCCACCGAGTTGTCCACGACTTCATAGACCAGGTGGTGCAGGCCGGCCTCGCCGGTGGAGCCGATGTACATGGCGGGCCGCAGGCGCACCGCCTCCAGCCCCTCCAGCACCTTGATGCTACTGGCATCGTAGACCTCGCCCCCATTCATTGTTCGCTTCTCTTACTTCCCATATGTGCAAGAATGCCTCTGTGATTCGCGAGTGCTCGGCCGTCAGATCCGCATCGGCATGACGATGTAGCGGTACTCGTAGCTGCCGCCTGTCGTCACCGCGCTGGCCGCAATTCGCCGGCGCTCTGGGCAGTCCTTGAAGTGGAGGATCACCTGTGCCTCGGAGCTGGCCCGCAGGAAATCCAGCAGGTACTGCGCGTTGAAGCCGATCTCCACCGTCGGCCCGTCGTACTCGGTCGGCAGGCTCTCCTCGCTCTCTCCGGTCTCGGACATGGAGGAGTGAATCTTCAGCTCACCCGGAGCAGACCTGGAACCGGATGGCATGCGATCGCTCATCGGAGAACTGCGCGACGCGCTCGACCGCCGCCCGCACTTCTTCGCGCTCCAGCGTGACGCGAGTGCGGTGCTCCTTCGGCAGCACCGCTCGAAGTCCGGGAAGTTGCCGGTCAGCTTGCGGCTGATCAGCAGCCTCTCGCCGAACTGGAAGAACAGATGATTGTCGTCGCCGGCGAAGCCGCGACTGCGTCGCTCGGGTCGACTCCTGCGCCAGCTTCAGATCTCACCCATGGCCTTGCGCGGCAGCAGCGCGCGGTACGGACGTCCGAATCCCGGACAGCTCCTGCCGCGTCTCCACATAGGCCAGCCGGTGGCCGTCGGTGGACACCATGGTCAGGCCGTCGCTCTTTCAGAACCAGCAGCGCGCCGTTCAGCCTGAACCGCGACTCCTCGCTGGAGATCGCGAAGATCGTCTGCGCGATCAGCGCCGACAAGATCCGCCGACCGGAATCTCCGCCAGACGCTCCGGCATCGACGGCAATTCCGGAAAACTCTCCCGCGACATGCCGGCAATCCGCGTCCGGGAGCGGCCGCAAACCAGACTCGCCCACTGGTTCTCCAGAAACTTCACGTTCAGGTCGGCATCCGGCAGCAAGCCGCACATAGTCGAGCAACCGCCGCGCCGGAATCGTTCCGGCCCCCTCCTTCGCACCCGTGCCGGGCAGGAGCAACGAATGCCAAGCTCCAGATCCGTGGCCGTGAGCGTCACCCGGTCTCCCGCGCCTCCAGCAGCACGTTCGAGAGGATGGGAATCGTGGTCTTCTTCTCCACCACTCCTTGGGACAGATTCAGCTCCCGGACCAGATCGGCTTTGCTCACCGTGAATTCCATTGGGACCGTTCTCCAGTAGTTCTTGATCTATGTCTCTATAGAATCAATTATCAGGAACAGTACTCATAGGGGCTGTGGAAATGTTGAATTCTCTCTAAATTATACAAAATCCAACCCCTTGCTGTCTCGTGCGATTGTGGAAGAGCGGTGCGCATCCGGGTAGCATGGCACGGGGCTGACCGGGATCTCCACAGGCTTCGCAGAGGAGGATTCGAGGCTGGCTTGTGGAAATCACAGATAAGTTCAACTGAATTGAATCGATTAGCCTGTGGATGAGTCCTGTTCAAATCAGGGTCCTGCTGCCGCAGCCGCTCAATCTTCTGGATGGAGTGCAGGACAGTTGTGTGGTGCTTGCCGCCAAAGGCGCGGCCGATCTCGGGCAGAGAGGCGCCGGTCAGCTCCTTGGTCGAGGTACATGGCCATCTGGCGGGGCACGGAGATGCGCCTGGCGTTGGTCTTCTGCTTCAGTTGCGCTGAACTGCAGCTTGTAGTGCTCCGCGACCACGCGTCTGGATCGACTCGATGGTGATCTTGCCGCTCCTGGGCGTGAACCAGGTGCTTCAGGCAGTGCTGTGCCATGGCCAGGTTGATGGGAGTTCCGGTCACCGAGGAGTAGGCGATCAGTTTGATCAGCGCCCCCTCCAACTCCCGGACGTTGACTTGGTCTTGGTGGCGATGAAGATGCGCACGTCCTCGGGCAGTCTTACGCCTTCGGCCTCGGCCTTCTTGTCGAGGATCGCCATCTTGGTTTCCAGGTCCGGCGGTTGAACGTCGACCATGAGCCCCCACTCGAAACGCGACCGCAGCCGCTCCACCAAGCCCGGGAATGTCCTTGGGGGAACTGTCGCTGGAGATGACGATCTGCTTCTGGTGGTCGTAGAGCTCGTTGAAGGTGTGGAAGAACTCCTCCTGGGTGCGCTCCTTGCCGCCCAGGATCTGGATGTCGTCCACCAGCAGAACGTCGGCGCTGCGGTAGTGCTGGTGAAACTGCGGCATGCGCTGCATGCTGATGCACTGGATCATCTCGTTCATGAAGCGCTCGCTGGAGGTGTAGACGATCCGCATGCCGCTGTAATTCTCCAGCAGGGCCCGCCCGATGGCGTGCATCAGGTGCGTCTTCCCCATCCCCACGCCGCCGTAGATGAACAGCGGGTTGTAGCTGCGCGACGGGCTGGTGGCCACGGCTTTGGCGGCCGCATGAGCGAACTGATTGCAGGAGCCGACCACGAAGGTGTCGAAGGTGAACTTGGGATTCAGGAAAGCTTGCGCCGGACTGCGAGAAGAGGTCCCTGTCGACCGCTCCGCGGACCCGCGGCAGCGGCTAAACGGTCCTCCTCATCCACCGGAGCCAAGTTCGTAGACCATGCGGGAGACGGGCAGCGACCAGAGAGCGCGATCAGCCGAAGCGACCACCTCCGCGTACTCCTCCTCCATGAAACGCGCGTGGCCGTCGTTGGGGACGCGCACGTACAGGATCCCGCTCTCCAGACCCCGGAAGGCGGTCTCAGCCAGCCAGTTCTCGTAGCTCTCTCCGCTCAGCCGTGAGCCCAGATGAGTCTTGATCTGCTCCCAGGCGTTCATTCCCCACAGACACACTCCACCCTCATGGTTTTCCACAGGTTTCCCACACCCTGAGGAAATCTCAGGAACTACCTCAGCCGATTCTGGCTTGGAATCGAAGCTGAACCGACCCGCCGCGACTGCCTCAGTCTGCCGAACGGAAATCAGTCTAGCATAAACCGCACTCTAGTTAGAACCGCGCGGATCAGCCATTTATTTTTCGTTTCGAATCAATGATTCACAGACCAAAAAAACATGACGGAAACCTCCTGTTATTCGACGGGCCAGCTGGACGCGGAACAAGAGTGCTCCGGGTTGTTTGCAGGGATACCGCCCGCAGTTGGCCGGGCTGCGCTCCGGCGAGCCGACGGCGGCCTGAGCAGCCAGCCCCCCTGGAATCCGGGGGCGGATTTGTGCTTTGATAGGGTGAACATGGGATGGACCAGATTGCATTCTGAGGGACTCAGGTCTTAATGTTTCCACGCAGACCGTTTCCACCACGCCGTCCAAGAATCCGGGAAAACGTCAACGAAGCGATCCGCTTCCGCGAAGTGCGGGCCATCTTCCCCGACGGCACGGTCGAGGTCATGCCCACGCCGGCCGCGCTTGCGCAGGGCACAGGAACTGGGCCTTGACCTGATCGTTGTCTCGCCCACCGCCGAACCTCCGGTTGCCAAGGCCATGGACTACGGCCAATGGCAGTACGAGCAGAAGAAGAAGCAGCACGAGGCCAAGAAGAAGCAGCACATCATCCAGGTCAAGGAACTCAAGTTCCGGCCGAACACCGACGATCACGACTACGATTTCAAGAAGAACCACGCCATCCGGTTCCTGCAAGGAGGGCAACCGCGTGAAGGCCATGGTGCAGTTCCGCGGCCGCGAAATCGCGCACGTGGACATCGGCAAGCGGCTGCTGCTGCGTTTCGTGGAGGACCTGGCCGCCTACGGCGTCATGGAAGGCCAGCCGCGCCTGGAGGGACGCTTCGCGCACGTGCTGATCAGCCCGGTCAAGGCGGCGGTCAAGAAGGAAAAGCCCAAGGAAGAGCAAGCCGCAGGCCGCCGGCTCACCCTCTGCCGGGCCCGCCACCGGAACCCCTCAATAGAACAGGTATTTCTTCCACTGCTCGTCGCTCTTGCCGAGCAGCCGCATCAGGTGCCGGCTGGTGTGCAGGCTGAACGGCCGGGGTTGCCGCACCAGGCGCATGCCCGCCTCTTCCGGCGTCCGGCTCCCCTTGCGGTTGTTGCAGGCGTGGCAGCAGGCGACCAGGTTCTCCCAGGCCGACTCTCCGGAGCGTGAACGAGGAATCACGTGGTCCAGCGTCAGCTCGCCCGAAGGCAGCGTCCGCAGGCAGTACTGGCAGGTGAAACGGTCGCGCATCAGGATGTTCTTGCGCGAGAGCGCGCGGGTCTGGTGGGGGATGCGGCGGTACCCCAGCAGCCGGATGACGGACGGAAGCGTCACCGACTTGATGGCGGAGCGCACGGTGAGGTGCGACTGCTCCTCGGCCGTGGCCACCCCTTTGAGCACCAGCACGATGGCCCGCCGGGCCGCGCAGATGTTGATCGGCTCGTAGCTGGCGTTCAGAACTAACACCGGCCTGTGCAGTCGGTCGCCGTTTACCATCTACGCAGCTCCCCTGCGGGCTTCTCCCGGCCGCCCCGAATCTGCGGTCGGCGCGGGCCAGGGTGAGTACGGCGACGTAACGTGCACCGGCGTTCTTCAGGGCGCGGGCGCAGGCACTCGCGGTGGCGCCGGTCGTCAGGACATCATCCACGAGGAGCACCCGCAGGCCTCGCACGGAGCGCTGGCGCGCAGGGGCGAAGGCGCCGGCGACATTGACCCGGCGGCGGCGCATTGCTCAGGCCCGCCTGCGGCGCCGTGGCGCGCTTGCGCCGAGCCGCCTGGATCACGGGAAGACCCGCAGCGCCGGCCCATTTCCCTGGCCAGCAGCGCCGACTGGTTGAAGCCTCGCTGCCAGCGCCGGAACCAGTGCAGGGGCATGGGGACGATGGCGTCGAAGCGTTCCTCGCGCGGGAGAGCAGAGACCAGATGGCCGGCCAGCGGCCGTGCCAGCGTGCGTATCCGGCCGTACTTGAAAAGATGTATCAGCTCGCGCAGGGCGCCTTCGTATGACACCGAAGGAATAAGCCGCGTCGAAACCCTGGAGGTTGCCGCGGCACAAGGCGCAGCGGCCCGAGGCATCCAGCGGGAAGTGGTTCGCGAAGGGAGTCCGGCAACTCACACAGAAGTAGTCCGCCGCGAGCGGAGTGGGAAGCCGGAGGCATGGCCGGCAGACCGGCACTCGGGAAACCTCCTCCAACGGCTGGCCGCAAACGCGGCAGTCATCGGGGAAAACGAGGGCGAAGAGGTAGGACGAAAGCCTCGCAAACTGGTGCGCGAGGCCGACCGGCACGAGTTGCAGGCGGCTACTGCTGCTACTCGAGAAGACCCACCTCCTGGTCTTGAAATTCCAGTCTACAACAGCGGAAGCGGGGCTGGCGCCAGCCGCCCCTCTGCTATGATTGGTAGGTCTCAGCTCTATGACTCCTCCTGGCCTCCAAGATATCGTCTGCGCTCACAGCCCGGACTCCGATGACGCCTTCATGTTCTATGCGCTGGCAACGCGGAAAATCCGCTCTAGCAGCCTCAACTTCCGGCACGTGCTCGACGACATCGAGTCGCTCAATCGCAAAGCTCTGGCAGGCACCTATGAGCTGACGGCGATCTCCTACCACGCCTATCCGTACGTGGCCGACAAGTACGTTCTGATGGCCAGCGGCTCGAGCGTCGGCGACGACTACGGCCCGCTGGTGGTGGCGCTGCGGCCCATGGCGCCCGAGGAACTCAAGGGCAAGCGAATTGCGGTGCCCGGGAAGATGACGACCGCCTACCTGGCGCTGAAGCTGTTCGAGCCGGACTTCGAGGCCGTGGTGACCCCCTTCGACAAAATCCTGGAAGCGGTGAAGGAGCAGTCGGTGGACGCGGGGCTGGTCATTCACGAAGGACAGCTTACTTACTCCAGCGGCGGCTATCACGGGGTACTGGACCTCGGGAAGTGGTGGAAGCAGAAATATGCGCTGCCGCTGCCGCTGGGAGCCAACGCGCTGCTGCGCTCGCTTGCGCCCGAGGTCCAGTAGGAGTGCTGCCGCCTGATGCGCGAGAGCATTCAATACGCTCTCGACCACCACGCCGAGGCGCTCCAGTATGCGCTCCAGTTCGCCGGAGAGATGGATCCGGCGCTGGCCGAGAAGTTCGTCGGTCTTTACGTCAACCATTACACCGTGGATTGCGGTGACACTCGTCCCGCGGGCCGCGCAGAAACTGCTGGATCTGGGCCACGAAGCCGGCCTGATCGCGCGCCAAGGTCAAACGTGGAGTTCATTCGCTAGCACGGCTGCGGTGGTCATGCATCTGCGGACTCGCGGCCGATACTGTGGAAGTATGATGCCACGTTGGGCTGAGTTCA
This sequence comes from Bryobacterales bacterium, assembly GCA_963744775.1. Lineage (GTDB taxonomy): Bacteria > Acidobacteriota > Terriglobia > Bryobacterales > Bryobacteraceae > CAVUVG01. Next base: position 98,163 of record CAVUVG010000001.1, on the reverse strand, counting down.
TCCTGGCGGTTTTCCTCGCTTCGCTGCGCTTCGGCGCAAGATGCCGAGCGCCCAGAGTCCGAAGGAGCGCGCGCGGGCCGTGAAGGCGCTGGCGCGGCAGGGGGCGGACGCGATCCCGAAGCTAGCGCCGTTTCTCTCGGACCCGGACCTGGACGTCCGGGTCGAGGCCGTCAAGGCGCTGGTGGATATCGGCACGCAGTACAGCCTCGATCCACTCATCAAAGCCGCCCAGGACAACGACCCCGAGATTCAGATCCGAGCCACCGACGGGCTGGTGAACTTCTACCTGCCGGGCTATGTCCGCACGGGACTCAGCGCCTCTCTCCGCCGGGCGGGCGGCAGAGTCACCAGCCGATTCACGGAAACCAACGACCAGGTGATCGATCCCTTCGTACAGGTGCGTCCGGAGATCATCGAGGCGCTGGGCCGGCTGTGCCGCGGCGGGTCGTCGATGGAGTCGCGGGCGAATGCCGCGCGCGCCGTCGGCATCCTGCGAGGCCGGGCCGCGATTCCCGACCTGCTGGAGGCCGTCCGCATTCGAAAGACTCCCGGTGATCTACGAATGCGCTGATCGCTTTTCAGAAGATCCGGGACCGCGAGCGCCGGGCCCCAGGATCTCCTTCCTGCTGCGAGATCTGGACGAGAAGGTCCAGGTGGCGGCGGTCGAAGCCGCCGGGCCTGCTTTACAACATGGAGGCCCTGCCCGACTTGCGGGAGGTCCTGGAACGCACGGAGAACAAGCGCGTGCGGCGGGCCGCGCTCACCTCCATCGCCATGCTGCCGGACCCGGCGAATCGCAACCTGCTGCTTCCTTACCTGCGCGACAAGGACGCCGGGCTGCGCGCCGCGGCGGCCGAAGGTCTGGGCCGGCTGAAAGACCCCGCCGACTTGCCGGCTGCTCCAGAAGGCTTTCAACGGAGAAGGCAACAACTCGGCGCGGGTCTCCATGGCCTTCGCGCTGGTCATGCACGGCAAGCTGGAGTTGTCGGAGTTCAGCCCCTTGCAGTACCTGGTGAACACGCTCAATTCGGCCGCTCGCGCCGGGCGAAGCCCGGCCGCTGCTCATCGAGGCGGCCAGGGATGCCAGACGTGCGGCAGGCGCTCTACCCGGCGCTGCGGCAAGGGACCCGGGACGAGAAGATCGGCCTGGCGCGGGTGATGGCGCCAGAGCGGGGACAGGGACACTGATCCCCTCCTCGAGCCGCTGACGCGCGACGCCGAACGTGGATGTGGCTAGCGAAGCGGTACGCGCCCTGCGCACCCTGAGGGCGCGCCTGCAGTAGAAGCGGTTCTACTTCGCCTTCTTCTGCTTCTGCTGGCCGACGCGAACCTTGAAGTGCTGCAGCTTGGCTTCCTGGTGCGCTTTATGGTCGTGCCGGGCCACCGCGTCGGCCAGGTAGGCGTCAACGTTGGCGTCCTTCGGCAGAACGCGCCATCACGCGTGAAGTTATCCTTGCACTCCGGACAGAAGGGCCGGAACCGCTTAACATTGGGGATCCCCATAAACCATCAATTTAGCACGGCGCCTGCCCCGAACACCACTCGGCGGAGACTGCGCCGAAAACGGGCTATTGACTCTGCGGGCAAGTCGAGTACAATCTGAGAGTCGTCCATTTTCTGTTCGAAAGCGCGACCTCATGCTCAAGCCAGCCAAGAAGACCCGTCCCGATCCGTCCGCGCCGCTCGGAGACATATCGCCAGCAGCGATGTGGCCAGGATGGCGCAGCGTCAGCCTGCGGCAGCTGCAGTGGTGGGACGAGCAGCACGTCGTCTCGCCGCGTCACCAGGGGCACCGGCGCATGTACAGCTCCGAAGAGGTGCTGGAGGTGACGGTGATCGCCGAATTGCGCCGCAAGGGTTTCTCGCTGCAGAAGCTGCGGCGGGTGTTGCGCTATCTGCAACGGGACATGGGCCGCCGCTTGAGCGACGTGCTGGCCGGCAGACTCCAACCTGCACCTTCTGACCGACGGCAAGTCGCATCTATCTGGAAGACCGGCAGGAGCGGGTGATCGACATCCTGAAGAACGCGCGCCAGCCCATGTTCCTGGTCTGCGTGAGCGACCATGCGCGGCGGCTGGGCGTCGCGGCGAAGAAGCCGGTCCGCGGTCGGAGTTCTGCCCGCGGCTGCGCAGGGCCCGGGCGGGTTAAACGCTCTTCCTGCGCTATAATAACGGGTGCTGGGGATTATACAGGGATGAAATCCACCCGCCGTCTGTTGTTTCTTGCGCCGCTCATCATCTTGGCGTGCTCCTTTCTGGGCGGGATCTATGCTCCGGGCGCTGGCGGGAGTCTCCGCGGCGTCCTCCGAAGACGACATTCGCGCCAGCCTGCGGACCTTCACCACGTCTACACCCAGGTCGAGCAGAACAGCGCCGAGCCGCTGGATCGCCGACAAGGCCGTTTACAGCGGCGCCATTCCGGGCATGCTGCGCACGCTGGACCCGCACTCCAGCTTCTTCGATCCCCGTTACTTCCAGTTGATGCGCGAGGAGCAACGGGGACACTACTACGGCGTCGGGATGAAGGTGGGCGCCCGGAACAACAAGATCCTGGTGATGGAGATCTTCGCCGGCGCGCCGACCTACAAGGCCGGACTGCGGCCGGGCGACGTCATCGTCGCGGTCAACGACAAGCCGACCGAAGGCATGTCGACCGCCGACGTGGCCGATCTGCTGAAAGGGCCGCGGGGCACGGTCGCCAAGGTCGCGGTGATGCGGCAGGGCCACGAGCAGCCGCTGGTGTTCGACGTGATGCGCGACGAGATCAGCCGCAAGAGCGTGCCGGACGCCTTTTTTGTCCGCCCGGGCATCGCCTACGTGCAGATCGTGCAGTTCAACGAGACCACCAGCCGCGAGCTTGACGAGAACCTGAAGCGCCTGGGAGAGCAGAACATCAAGGGTCTGGTTCTGGACCTGCGCGGCAACCCGGGCGGCCTGCTGAACGAAGGCGTGGCCGTGGCCGAACGCTTCCTGCAGAAGGGCCAGATCGTCGTGTCCCACCGCGGGCGGGCGTCGGCCGAGAAACCCTATGTGGCCAGAAACGGCAGCGCCGGACGGGATTATCCCATCGTGGTGCTGGTGAACCGCTATTCCGCTTCCGCCGCGGAGATCGTGGCCGGGGCGCTCCAGGATCACGACCGCGCCTGGGTGCTGGGCGACAACACCTTCGGCAAGGGACTGGTCCAGACCGTCTATCCGCTCTCGGAGAACACGGGGCTGGCGCTGACCACCGCCAAGTACTACACGCCCAGCGGCCGGCTGATCCAGCGCGACTACTCCAGCATGTCGTTCTTCGACTATTACTACTACCGCGTAGAAGAACACCGACACCAAGAATCCGCAGGACGTGAAGATGACCGACAGCGGCCGCACGGTCTACGGCGGCGGGGAATCGCGCCGGACGAGAAGTTCGCGCCCGCCAAGCTAAACCGCTTCCAGATGGAACTGCTGCAGCCGCGCAGTTACGCATTCTTCAACTTCACGGCCAAGTACTTCGGCACCAACAGTTCCAAGCTGCCGAAGAATTGGGAGCCCGACCAGGCCGTGGAGAACGAATTCCACCGGTTTCTGCTGGATTCCGGCGCCAAGTTCACCGAAGCGGAGTTCGCCGAGAACCACGACTGGGTGCGGGCGCAATTGAAGCGCGAGATGTACGCTTACGCCTTCAGCGTGGATGACGCCAACCGGGTCGCGGTCGAAACCGACCCCGAGGTGGCCAAAGCAGTCGAGTCGATGCCCAAGGCCAGGGCCCTGCTCGACAACACGAAGAAGCTGCTCGCCCAGCGGAACGCGAAATAATCATCGGCGTGAACTCCGTCCAATACGTTCCCGAGCCGCAAATCACGGTACTCGACGCGGGCGGACAATACTGCCATCTCATCGCGCGCAAAGTGCGGGATCTGGGCGTCTATGCCGAGGTCCGCGCCAGCGAGACGCCGGCCGGTGAGCTGAGCTCCCGCAAAGGACTCATCATCTCGGGGGGGCCGACCAGCGTCTACGAGAGCGACAGCCCGACGGTGGATCCGGCGATCTTCACGGCGGGTCCGGCCGTGCTTGGCATCTGCTACGGCCACCAGCTCATGGCCTACCTGCTCGACGGCGCCGTGCAGAAGGGCGACAAGGGCGAGTACGGGCTGGCCTTTCTGGACCTGGACGGAACCGGACCCGCTGTTCGAGGGATGTCACGGATCACCAGCAGGTCTGGATGAGCCACCGGGACACGGTCCGGGAAATGCCCGACGGTTTCCGTCTGCTGGGGACCACGGAAACCTGCCGCGTGGCCGCCATGGGCCACGCCGGCGAGGCGCCTCTACGGCGTCCAGTTCCACCCCGAGGTGGTGCACACGCGGCATGGCAAGGAGATCCTCGACAACTTCCTGTTCGCGGTGTGCGGCTGCCGGAAGGACTGGAATCCGAAATACCGCGTGCCGCTCATCGAGGAGAAGATCCGGGAGGTTGTGGGGGACCGCAACGTCTTCTTCTTCGTCAGCGGCGGCGTCGATTCCACCGTCGCCTTCACGCTTTGCCTGCGCGCGCTCGGAGCCGGCGCGGGTGCGGGGCATTTACGTGGACACGGGCCTGATGCGCGAGGGAGAGACCGATTTCGTCCGGGGCGTTTTCCGGGACTGCGGCGATTCCTTCCAGGTGGAAGATGCGCGCGGCCAGTTTCTGAGCGCGCTCGCCGGAACGCAGCGATCCGGAGGAGAAGCGGAAGATCATCGGAGAGGAATTTGTCCGGGTGCAGGAGCGGGCGATGGAGTCTCTACCACTTCCTGGACGACCAGTGGATTCTCGGGCAAGGCACCATCTACCCGGACACGATCGAATCCGGCGGAACCGCCAAGGCGGCGGTGATCAAGACTCACCACAACCGTGTGCCCGGCATCCAGCGCCTGATAGAGGCCAATCGCATCGTCGAGCCGCTGAGCCTTTTCTACAAGGACGAAGTCCGGGAGGTGGGCCGCGAGCTGGGCTTGCCGGCGAGAGCTTTTGGAGCGGCACCCGTTCCCCGGGCCCGGTCTGGCCATCCGCTGCCTGTGCGCGGAATCGGATGAGCCGCTGCGGCCGGATCCCGAAGGCTGGCTGATCCCGGTTCGCTCCGTGGGTGTTCAGGGGGATTCGCGCAGCTATGCCCACGTGCTGTGCCTGGACCGTTTTCCGTCACCCGAGGCCGATCTGCAGCAGACGGCTACCGAGATGATCAACCGGAAGCCCGGAATCAATCGGATCATGGCGCGGGTCGAAAGCCGGGTCCCGCTGGATCAAATGAAAGTTGTGGAGAGCTCTTTGAGCGAACGGCGGCTGGCGCGGCTGCGGCGCGCGGACGCCTTGGTCCGCCGCCTGTCGCACGAGCGCGGCTTCGACCGCCTGGTGTGGCAATTCCCGGTCATTCTGATTCCCGTCGGCACCGCGGCCGCGCCAGACTCGGTGGTGCTCCGTCCGGTGGATTCCGTGGATGGGATGACGGCCCGCTCCGTAGCCATGGACGAGGACCTGCTCAAGACCATGAGCGCGGAACTGCTGGCGGTGGAAGGCATGTGTGCAGTCTTCTACGACCTGACACACAAGCCCCCCGCCACCATCGAATGGGAGTGACCGGTGCGCCTACTTGGCGTCTGCGTCCACGGTTGCGTGTTTGTGCCGTTCGCTGGTGGCGCGCAGCAGAAAGCCGTCCGCACCCGGAATCCAGACCTCGGACAGATATCGCTCCTCGCCCACCTGGTCGAACACGAGCCTGACGCTGCCGTTGCTCTTGGCTCCGGGCGACGGCGCCAGCCTGGTAATGACACGTACCCGTGACAACAAGTTCCGGCTCTGCCCCAGGACCTCTACAGAGTCACTGGATTGCTCGTAGCGCACGTAATACATAGCGGCGGGAAATGCCTTCTCATTGAGATTGAACTTGAACGGGACATTGACGCGCTGCGGGACTGACTGAGCTTCTGCAGGGACTGTGACGAACGCAGTGGCCATCGCAAGAACGACCGCAGGCAGTGAAAAACCTCTCATTTTGCACCCTCTCTGTCTGGGCGCCGATGCCTTCGGCCATCGAGGCCGCGCTATCCCAGAGTCCTATCGACCCCGCGCCCAGTATGCTTGTAGCTTACGCTGGATCGCCGGTGCTGGCAAGTAAACTCTGTGTATATGCGTGTAACAGTGCGGTAATACTCAACGCCCCGCGCGGCGAACGCTGAGCGCGCTGCCCTCCCGTATCTCATCGGTCCCACGGCGGAGAATCTCGTCGGCCGGCCGGAGCGCGCCGAGCACTTCCACCAAGTCCCCCACCGTGGCCCCCCGAGTGACAGCGACATACTCGGCGCGCCCGTCGCGCACCCGAATCACGAAGGACCGTTCCGTGGTCGTAGCGATGCTCGAAGGCGGCACCAGCAGGGAAGCAGAGGCACGGCGCACGGGCCAGGTCACCTCGGGATACATCCCTGGGGCCAGGCGGCCGTCGGGGTTGCGCACGTCCAGTTCCACGGGCATGGTGCGGGTCTTGGGGTCGAGGGAGTGCGCGATTCTGGACACCACACCGCGGAACGGCACGCCCGGAAAGGCCGGCACCGTGAACGACATGCGCGCTCCCTCCAGAATGCCGCCCACCTCGGCTTCCGGCACCTCGACCACCAGGCGCAGACTCGTGGACTGCTCCAGGCACAGCAGCGGCGCGGCCGCGGGGCCCACCAGCGCGCCCGGATCCACGTACCGCGCGGTAATCGTCCCATCGAATGGCGCGATCACTTTCAGGAAGCCCTCCAATTCCCGGAGAGAGCGGGCCTCATCCTCCGCCGCATGTCTGGAATTCTCCAGAGCCGCGACGGCCGCGCGGGCCACCTCCACCGCCTGCCGCGCCAGAACCACTTCGTTCTCCGCGACGGCTCCTGGGGTGGCGGTCGCCAAGCGGAGGCGCTCGTAGGTGCTCTCGGCCGCCACAAGTCGGGCCTGCGCCTCGGCGCGCTGGGAGTCTACCGCCGGAACCCTGGCTTCGGCGGCGGCGCGCCGGGCCGTCAATTCCGGCGCTGACAGCAAGACCAACAACTGGCCCTGTTTGACGGCGCTGCCCCGGTCCACCTCGACCCGCTCCACGAACCCGCTGACGCGCGCGCGCAGATCCACTTTCAGAAAAGGCGCGAGCTCGCCCGGAAGCAGCAACTTCCGTTCCACATTTTTCGAGACGACCTGGACTACATCCACCGGCTGCTGCGCCGGCAGCGCGCCGGCCATGCAGACGAGCATCAAGAGCCTACGCACGTTCATAGTGCCTGCTTTCCGGATCATCGGGATCCAGCGACCCAGAGACGACCGATGAGCGCCCTTCCAGGATGGCGTACACGGAGGGCAAAGCCGTCAGAGTGGCGACGGTGGCCAGGATCAGGCCCCCGATCACGGCCCGTCCCAGAGGCGCAGCGGCCTGGCCGCCCTCCCCGAAGCCGATCGCCATGGGAAGCATCCCCGCGATCATCGCTCCCGCCGTCATCAGGATGGCGCGCACGCGCCCCTGCGCCCCCTGCAAAGTGGCTTCGTGTACCGTCCTGCCCTCGCGGCGGCTGGCTTCCGCGAAGGTGACCAGCAGAATCGCGTTGGCCACCGAGATGCCGATGGCCATGATGGCGCCCATGAAGGACTGGATGTTCAGGGTCGTGCGCGTCACCAGCAGCATCAGCAGCACGCCGCAAACCACGGCCGGGACCGCGGAGAGAACCGTGATCGTGAGCCGCAGAGACTGAAAGTTCGCCGCCAGCAGCAGGAAGATCACGACGATGGAAAGCAACAACCCGGTCCGCAGCCCCGTCAAGGTTTCCTCCAGAGGCTGAACCTGCCCCCGGAGGTTAACCGTCACCCCCAGCGGGGGCTTGCCCGCGCGATCGATCGCGGCGCGGATCCCGGGCACCACGCTGCCCAGCGGGGCGCCGTGGACGTTTGCCGTCAGGGGGATCATGCGTTGCATGTTGTAGCGGTCCACCTCTCCCAGCGTGTTGGTGTACTCGACGCGAGCAACGTCACCGATGAGCGGATGCCCTCCCAGGCCCGGGCTCCCTCCCGGCATCACCGGCAGATTCCGGACATCGTCGAGCGAGGACATCTTGGACTGCGGGATCTCGACTTGCACCTGGAAAGCGTTGCCGCTCCTGGGATCGCGCCAGAAGTTGAGGTCGATGACCCGGCTGGAGGACGTGGCCGCCACCATGGACCGCGCCACATCGGCCATGCTGAGGCCGAATTGCCCCGCTCGCACCCGGTCCACGTCGACACGGAGGCCGGGATAGTCGAGCGCCAGCGCGTATTGCAGGTCCCTCAATTCGGGGACCTTCTTCAGCTCAGCGAAAACCTTGGCAGCTTGCGCCCGGTTGGCATCCAGGCTGGGGCCCTGTATGTCCACCTCGATAGGCGTGGGCGAGCCGAAGCTCATCACCTGGCCCACGATGTCGCCCGCCTCGAACGAGAACGCGACCTCCGGCATCTCTTCGCGCAGCACCTTCCGCAGCCGCTCCCGCAGCTCTTCTCCCCGCAAGGCAAGACCCGGCCTCAACTGCACTCTCAGCACCGCTTCGTGCTGACCGCTGGTGAAAAGATAAATCGTGTTGATGGGGTAGCTGGATGGCTGGACGCCGATGTAGCCCGTGGTGATCGCCACGTTTTGGGCGCCCGCGACACGCTTGACCACATCCAGAGTTCGGAGCGCCACCAGTTCGGTGCGTTCGACGCGCGTTCCGGCGGGAGCCCGCAGCCGGATCTGGAACTGGCCCGTATCCGTGCTGGGGAAGATTTCCGAGCCGAGCCGGGGATAGATCAGGAAGATCAACAGCGCCGCGCCGGCGGCGTAGGCTCCCACCACCGGCCAGCGAAACCGGAGCACCAGCTTGAGGTAACGGGCGTAGAGCGGGCGCAGGAAGCCCTCACCGGAGGGCGTGTGCCCGCGGCGCAGAAGCCAGGTGGAAATCACCGGAACCATGGAGGCCGACAACAGGTAAGAGGAGACCATGGCGAAGCCCACCGCCAGCGAGAGAGGAACGAACAATTGCCGCGCGGCGCCCACCATGAAGAATGACGGCACAAACACCGCCAGGACACACAGCATGCTGAGCAGGCGGGGCAGCGCGGTCTTGCGGGAAGCCTCCACCACGGCGCGGGCGCGGGACAATCCCGAGTCCAGGTGGGTGTGGATGCTCTCGATCACCACCGTCGCCTCATCCACCAGCACGCCCACGGCGAGCGCCAGGCCGCCCAAGGTCATGATGTTGACGGTCTGGCCGCTGAGCCATAGCCATACCAGGGCCGCCAGCAAGGCGAACGGGATGGTGAGCACGACGATCAGAGCGCTGCGCCAGTCGCGCAGAAACAGGAGCACCATCAGGCCGGTCAGCAGCGCTCCCAGCAGCCCTTCCCGGATCAGCCCCTGGATGGCGTTGAGCACGTAGGGCGACTGGTCGAACACCAGGTCAATGTTTACGTCCGGCGCCGTGGCCCGGGCGACTTCCCGCATCCTGGGCAAGGCGTCCTTCACCCGGCGGATCACCTCCAGCGTCGAGGCGTCGGCGCGCTTGGTGACGGGGATGTAGACGGTGCGCCGGCCGTTGACGTGCGCGTAGCCCACGATGATGTCGGTCGAGTCCTCTATGGTGCCGAGGTCGCGCAGGTAGACGGCCGGGCCCGTCCCCATGCGCACCGGCGTATCCAGCATCTCCTTGATGTTGGCGCCCAGCATGGCGTTGGTGGCGGCCACGCGGATCAAATCGCCGGTGCGGACATTGCCGCTGGGCAGCACGCTGTTGGCGCGGGCGACCACGCGGATCACCTCTTCGGGCGAGATGCGGTATTGCCGCAGCCGGGAGGGGTCCACGCGGATGACGATGGTCCGCTGATTGCCCCCGAAGGGCGGCGGCGCCGACACGCCGGGCAGGGTGGCGAAGATCGGGCGGACTCGATTCAGGGCGATATCCTGCATCTGCCCCGGCGAGAGCGTCGGGCTGGAGAAGACCAGTTGCCCCACCGGCACGCTTCCCGCATCGTAGCGGACGATGAACGGGGGCACGGTGCCGGGCGGCATGAACGCCCGCGCGCGGTTGACGTAGCCCACGGTTTCGGCCAGGGCGCGGCTCATGTCGGTGCCGGGGTGGAACACCAGCTTCATCAAGGCGGTGCCCTGGATGCTCTTCGACTCCACATGCTCGATGCCCGTGATGTAGAGGAAGTGATACTCGTAGTAATAAGTGAGGAATCCCTCCATCTGGCTGGGATCCATGCCTCCGTAAGGTTGCGCCACAAAGATCTGCGGCGCGCCCAGCTCGGGGAAGATGTCCACCGACATCCGGCCGGCAGCCAGGTAGGAACACAGCGCAACGGCGGCAACGGCGACCAGAACCGTGATCGGCCTGCGCAAAGCAGCCAGTACCAGCCACATGAGGCGTCTCCTCTTACTTGCCCGTGAGATCCAGGAACGGCTGGAGGTTACCGGAAGCCGCGGCCACCCCCAGCAGCCCGCGCCAGACACTAAGCCGGGCGAGAGCGTCGTCCGTTTCCGCCTGGGTGAGCAAGCGCTCGGCCTCGGCGACTTCGGTAATGCCGCCCAGACCGGTCTTGTAGCGGGCGGCGGCCTGCTCTTCGGCGGCGCGCGCCGCCTCGAGCTGGATGCTGGCGATTTCGGTGAGGCGTCGTGCGCCGGTCAATTCCGCCTGTGCCCGGTTGCGCTGGGCTTCCAGGTCCTGAAGGGTCTTCTGATATTGGGCCGCCTCGGAAAGTTCCTGGTGCAGAGCGATCTGGCGCCGGGCGCGGTTGGCGGCAAGGTCGAAGGCCGGGAAGGTAACGCTCATCCCCACGGCCCAATTCTGGATGTTCGGGCCGAGGCCCGCGGCCGCGCCTCCGGTGGTGCCATCCGTCCGCGCGCCGGTGCCACGCGCATAAGAGGCGGCCTGCAGATTGAAGCGCGGGAAGTAGGTGCGGGCCAGGGCGCGCTCGGCCGCCTTGGCGGCCTCGACCGTAGCGTTTTGCTCGCGGGCCGCGGGGTGGTCCGCCGTGGCGGGCGGAGGCGTTGCTTCAGAGGGTGGGGTCGCCAGAAGCGGGCCGGGCTCAACTCTCACCTCGGCAGGGGGCACGACGAGGAATTGCGACAGTGAGACGCGGGCCAGGTCGGCGTCTTCCTCCGCGCGTATGAGCTGGGCCCGCGAAACCGCCAGTTCCGCCCGCGCCCGCGCCGCATCCGCGCCGGGCCGCAGACCGGCCGCGGCCAGGCCCTCCACGACGCGGGAGACCACTTGCGACCTCTCCACGCCGGCCTGGGCAATGATCACCCTCTGTTGGGCGGCGAGCAGGGTCAGGAAGCCGTCGGCGGCAGCCGCTTCTATCTGGAGCCGGGTCAGGTCCTGGCCGGCCCGGGCGCCTGCCGTGGCCGCCGCGGCAACGTCCAGATTCGCCTGCCGCAGGCCGAAGTCGAACGGTTCCCAGGAGACCAGGACCCCCACCGCGCTGCCCCAGACATTGGTCAGGCTGTTGGTGCCGAGCACCGGCCCGGAGATCGCGGGCAGCACGGATTGGGGCAGCGTCAGGCCGAAGACGTTGTTGCGCGTGGCGCGGTCGAGCTGCGCGAGGAAGTCGGCGCGGGGCAGGTAGGCGGTTCTGGCCAGTTGGGTGGCGGCCGATGAGGCGGAGACGCGCTCGGCGGCCGCGCGGGCGGCGGGGTACTTCTCAACCGCCTGCTGGACGGCCTGCTGGATGGTGAGCGGCGCCGGCTGCTGCTGGGCGAGGCTGGTGGATTGCCCGGCCAGGGCGAGAACAAGTACAGCTAGAACGAGCTGCATGTAGCCTCCGTGTTGGGATGTGGAGGAACACTACCTGGATACCCAGATGATTTCAGTATAACAGCACCCCCTTAAGCGGCCGACTCGCTACAATGGATTCGACCGGGCCCTTAGCTCAGCTGGTTAGAGCAGCGGACTCATAATCCGTTGGTCGTAGGTTCAAATCCTACAGGGCCCACCAAACCCCTCAACAACTTGCGCTTCAGTTGGGTCGTTACCTCTTTGACAGCCACCGGGCCAGAATTCAGTCCATGCCAATCCTGGCGCTGGAGAAGGATACCGAGGGACGCAAAGCCCGGCGCGAAGCCCCGCGCTGTCGGGAACTTCGCTGGACAACTCTCATCCGCCTCCGGAATTTATCCTCTTTTCAGTAGGCCGTCGCTTCGGCGGGGGTAGCTGGGAGACCAACTCTCTCGAGCGCTCGAACTGTCCTGAGTCGGCGGTGTATTGTCTTGATGGGAGAGTTCGGATTTCCGCCTGAACGTCCGCAACGCGGTTGCCCGGATTGGGATGCGAGGAGAGGAACTGTGGAGCTCGCGATCCACCCTCGCTTTCAAGCTTCTCAAAGAAGCGCGCCATGTCGAGTGGGTTATATCCGGCCTGGGCCATCAACCGCGCCCCGAACGCGTCGGACTCCCGCTCCGCGTCACGCGAGTACTTGAGGAGCACGGAATTGACACCGAGATCCAGTCCCAGTTGGGCAGCCTGCGCCGCCACAGACTCATCGCCGATAACCGCACCCGCCAGTATGGCGGGAAGTTGGATTAAGTTGGCCTTCGACGCTTGATTCGTGGCATGACGAAGTGCCACGTGCCCGATTTCGTGAGCCAGCACGCCCGCGAATTGGCTTTCGCTCTCGGCAGCCTTGATGAGCCCGGAATGGACGAAAATTGGCCCGCCAGGCAAAGCGAATGCGTTGATGCTGTCGTCGTTGATCAACGTGAAGGAGTACGGATACCCACCCCCTTGGGGCTGCGAAGCAAGACGGCGGCCCAGCCGGGAAACGTACTCCTGGAGTTGCCGGTTGTTGACGACATCCACCTGACTGCTAACCTGAGCCGCGGCTTGCTGGCCGATCTGAACCTCCTGCTCCTTGGCAAATACGTTGAAACCTGGGGTGATTGGCTCCCCCGGCTTTCTCGCCGCGCAGCCAAAAAGGAACGTTGCAGCGATCCATGTGAAAGCCAGAAATGTTTTCGTTGTCATACTTTATTCACCGCCCCTTTTCTATTCTTCAGTGGGGGCACCACCTAGACGGGTCGTTGGCCCTGGATCACCCGAACAAGCACCGCAACGATGGCTAGGACCAAAAGGAGGTGAATCAGCCCGCCCATCGTGTACGAAGACACAAGGCCGAGGAGCCACAACACAATCATTACAACCGCAATCGTGTAAAGCATCGTATTCTTCTCCTTTCGGAGGAGCGCCGCCGGGTGGCGATCCTCGAGACATCTAACCAAATGCACGCGGTATGCCACTTCGCGATTGCTTGCAACTCCCCTTTAAACCAGTCAAAACGTGTCAGGTCCGGAAACTATGGTGTTACTTTACGTTTCGGGACAGGAACGAATGGCACACTTGTAACGTGGCTGCAGCCTATCCGCGGAGCGCCGGGACGAGGCGCATTTTGACGCTTGCCCACGACGCCAGAAGCACTCATACTCTAGCCATGAACCTCAAGAGTGCGGCACTTCTGGCGCTGATCGGGACGCTTCTGCTAACGATTCTGTTGTCGGCGGATTTCATCAATACCGTTTTGGGCGTCCTCCGTGACGTTATCCCGGCGATGGCGCTTCTGAGATCGCTGGTTTATCTGTTTGCAAGCCTCAGCGTGGCGGTGTTCTTCTACGTCTTCAACAGAGCGCAGTCTCGATAACCCGATGTGAACCGCCGTGCGGCGCTCAATCCGATGTGGGCGGGACCTTTTCGCCACGAATACTAGCCCCTCACGGATGAGACCCTCGATGGGGGCATTATGCCAATCGCGTGTCGAGGCCTCTTTCGAGTTCTGATCCGTAACTCGAATCTGCCCGATTTCAACTGCCACCTGGGTTTGAGCCTTCGCGGGAACTATCCGAACGACTGTGGCAATGCACTCCAACCACCTCGGCGAGAACAACGGGTGTCGAGGGAGATCTACCACGATGCGAACCACGTCATGAGGCGCCAGGATCTCAGAGATCTGCGCGGAATCAAGTCCCACGAGGATTCCAGATCGGCTGATGTTGATTACGGTCCCGGCAAATGCAACATTCTCCGTCGAGACCGGGCACACACGGCAGCTCAGCCGCAAGCTGAAACGGCGTCCTCGCCGTCGATCCGTTGGACTGGTTGAACAAACGAGGGCACTCTGCTGCGTCCCAATCATGGACCCAGCCTAAACCCTGCCTTGCGGTTTTTCAATTTATCTTTTGGCCAAACCGGCGTAGCCGATTCAACCGATTCAGGTGATGGAGCCGACTCAGCCGATTCATAACCGAAGTTAACATCCGCCGCCGCGCGGAGGAGGGGGAAGGCTGTGAGCACATCTGCCAAAATGGAAGTCTCTACGATTGGAATGAAGGCCGGTGACGTCGTTATGACGAAGGTGGTGTGGATACTGTGGATGGTCCTGATAACTTTGGTTGTTGCGGGCGAATTGATACCGGGGACATCGCCGCCCATGAGGTGGGTCAGTTCGACTGGAATCAGCGACAAATTGCTCCACTGTGGAGCATACACGCTACTGGCCGGGATACCGGTCTTGGGTTTCGCCCAGGCGCGCGGCGTACTGTGGGCTCTGGCACTGATGCCGGTCGGTGTTGTGCTTGAATTCCTGCAGAACGTAGTGCCGGGCCGAAGTTTCGAGCTGGGTGATATCACCGCCAACACGTTGGGGGTGCTTGCGGGCATCGCGGCGGGGTGGGCGGGAAGGAAGATCCGGTCCACCGCGACGATTGGGACGCGCGGGAGAGGTCGGATGTAAACTGAAACCCTGGGCAGGAGGCCAAACATGCCGGACACTCCGCAGTTGGGCACAAGCATCGGACGGACTGTCACGATCAAAGGCGACATCCGCAGCGCAGAGGACCTGCTGATCGATGGGCAGGTGGAAGGCACGCTGGATCTGGGCCAGCATCGTCTGGTTGTAGGCCCCAACGCACAGGTCCGCGCCAGGATCGCGGCGCGGGAAGTGGAAGTGCAGGGGGTCGTGAACGGGAATGTCGAGGCGGTCGAAAGGATCATTCTCCGCAAGAACTCGAAGGTGGTTGGAGATCTGAAGATGGCAGGCGTTGTGATCGAGGACGGGGCCAGCTTCAAGGGCAATATCGACATCGCCCAGACCCCACGGCGCAGCGCCGCCCGCATCCACCGTCCTCGCGAAGCCTCCCGATCTCCCTGGCGCCGGTTAGGGTGTCCTCCGAGGGTAGAACTGTCGATCCAGTACGGGTCGTGCTTGCCGTACTCTGCGAAATGGCTCTGACGACCTATTCGCTGCCAACAGCCGCAGCCCCATGCTGAAGGGGAAAGGAGTCGGCATGAGGGGAGATTGGCCGGCAATACCCTATCGCTCTTCAACTCTTGAAGCAACATTGGAACGGGAAGACTGTTGAACAGCTTTCACAAGAAACAGGCATACCCTACGACCGGGTCGAGATGAGGCTGAACGCGGCCGAGGTATACCTGCAACGGCTTTCCGAGAGCGGACCTGTCACAACGCTCAGCGAGAAGCGAAGGCACCACAGCATTAGACTGGGAGTGGTAACCGCGCGTGGATAAGCCCCGTCGGGGGCAGGAGTGAGGCGGATTCCAGGTCCAGAAAGAGTTGCGCTCGCGGGTGGGTCCGCAGAATCGACGCGGGGCAGGCAATGGAAATCGGACCCTCGATCGTGTCTCGAACGGCATTGGCCTTCCGGAGTTCCGGAACGCAGCAGATAAGGTTCGTCATGGCGAGAATGCTGGAGCAAGTTAGCGACAATGCGCATTCCGGGACAGTGGAGATGCTGTCGAAGTGGCCTTCCCCGACTTGCTGGCGCCGGCAGGCATCGTCCAGGCGGACAACCTTGACACGCAAGGGATCGGCGAAATCCGCCACCGGCGGATCATTGAAGGCAATGTGCCCGTTCTCTCCGATTCCGACAGCACCGACGTCGATTGGCGCCTCGGCGAGGAGGTCGCCGTAGCGGCGGCACTCGGCCTCCAAATCCGGCGCGTCGCCGTTGAGGTAGTGCATGGCGCGGAGCGGCACACGATCGGCAAGCCTGGTCTTCAGCCACAGCCGGAAACTCGCCGGATGCGTCATTCGCATGCCGGCATACTCGTCGAGATGCAATGCTTCGACCGCGCTCCAATCGAGGTCCTGCACTCGGACGAGGGCGTCAATGAACTCGAGTTGGGAGTTGCCGGTGCTCACCACAAGGCGCGCGCGTCCGCGGCTCGCGATGCCGCCGCGTAAGATCGCAGCGGTCTCCTGTGCCGCGGCCCGGGAGGCCTCACGGTTGGACGAGAATACCTGCACCAGCATGGCGCCGGCATGGAACGTCTTTATGGGAGATGACATAGCATGCCCTTCGATTTCTGCCCGCACTCTCTACTTGGCGCCCACTTCCTTCAGCGCCCTCTCCGTCGCCGCCAGCAGCGCCTCCGGGCCGACGGGCGCGCCGGTGGCTCCCTGCATCCACAAGTCGGGCGCAATGGACCCCTGCCGGGTGACCCGCTCAATTTCGGGACCGATCTTGCCGGCCGTTCGCATGTGCTCCTCCAGTTGGTGCGCGATGAGGTGCCCGATCGGGTAGTCCGGCAAGTAGAGGTTGGAATCGATCATGTGGGAATACACCCCGAGCAGCACCACGTCGCGCTTGCCGAACACGGGAGCGCAGTACCGGTTCCAGGTGTCCGCCGAAATCCGAATCACCGCGTCCTTCAGCTCCGCGGGCGTAGCGTTCGGATGGTCGTACATCCAGTGCCAGACCGCCATATCGACCAGCGCGACGGCGGAAATCTCATACGTCGCCCAGAAATCGTTGAGCGTCTTCAGCGCCTCTTCGCCGGACCCCGCGCTGCCCAGCCCCAGCAGCCCCAGGTCGTTGGCTTGGAACACGAATGCCACGGCCTCGGTGAACGCGGTGTTGGGCACGCCGGCCAGGAACCAGTAGTCCACATCCTTGAGCGAGAAGGTCTGTTCCACGTTGTGTCCCATCTCGTGTACGGCGATGTTGTAACCCTTGTAGTCCATGCCGCCGGGGCCGACGCGCGTGCGCAGCCGCGAGGGAGCCTGCCGCATGGCCGCGCCGGCCGCGTGTCCGGAGCCCCGCGCCGGCTCGACCAGAATACTGTCGGCGAGGTACCTCGCCCGTTCGGGACTGAAACCGATACCACTGGAACATGCGCGGCATGTCCTTGTGGTACGCCTCCGCCGTGGGGTATTTCTTGCGCGTGATCTCGTCCAGTTGCGCTTCCGTGTATTTCCCGCGCGGCTTGAACCCGCTGTACCAGATGTCGAACGGCTCCAGCGGACGCCCCAGCCGGCGCTCGATCAGCGCCGCCACTTTCGGCGCCAGCGGCGATGTCAGCACGCGCTCGAACATGTCGCGCACGCGCGGTTCGGGCAATTCCCGGTTCTCGTCGAACATGCGCGCCATGTGCGTGGGGGCCGAGGGCGAAAATGGATCGATGCCCCGGATGGCGCGAAAAGAGCCCAGCAGCATTTCGTACCGCGTGTTCGGCTCCGGCGCGTTGGTCGCTTCCGGGCCGGCCGCCGGCTGGCGGTCGGAGTCCTTGACGTCCGACTTACGCACCACGTTCTTGTAGGGATTCCAGTCCACCAGCGGGTTGTTGACGACGGCCTTGGGAATCGTCTGCCGTACGATGTGTTCCATCACCAGGGCGATCGTGCGCTGCCTCGCCAGGCCGTCCTTCTCCGTGTAGTCGGATTTGATCTGGTCGCGAAGGTTCCAGTGCGAGAGCAGACGCATGCCCGCTGGGAATAATCGCCGGTCATTGTCGTCGACGAGGTGATGCATCCAGATGTTGTACTCGGCGATGTACTGCTCCGCGCGCGTCGACCGCTTCGGCGATCCCCAGCCTCACCTCGGCTGGCACGCGCCGCCGGAAACGCTGCCCCAGGCGAGCCTCGGCCCATTGACGCCGGCTCCACTGGGGGCCGTTCGCCAGCCTCTCCTCCAGCGTGGTAAGCGGAAAATTCAAAAGGACCGTGAACGCCACCTTGTTGTTGAACAAGTCGTCGGTGACGTGAGCGGAGGGATCGTAGCCAGCGAAGGTCTCGTCGTACGGCAGGACGGGCCCGAGATCGAGGTCCGTCTGGGTGCGCAAGGCAAGCTGGATTTCGTTCATGTGGCCGTCGATCTGTTCGAACAGCCGCTGGCAGCGCGAGAACAGAGTGTCGACGGCGGCCTGGTCGCCCGCGAAGTTCTTGCGGACGAACTCCTCGAACGCGGCGGCGTCCCCGTCGGTCTTGATCCAGAAGCCGGCGACCTGCTTCAATCCGCGCTGGATACGGGGGCGCTGAGCGGCCCCGTACTTGGCGGCCAGTTCTTTCTCCATCTTCGACACCGAGTTGTTGATCCCGGAAGGGCGACGATTTTCCATTTGCGACTGACTCCGGCATCCCGACAGAAGCACCGCGGCCACCAGCGCCATCCGCAGCAGTTCTCGCCGTCCCAACCTCGCCTTAGTTCGAATCTCGCAGTCCACTGTATCTCCTCCTCCCGCGCCTGCTCCGGTGCCAAGGTCCATTGTTCGAGGAGAACATGACCAGCGTGCTGTTGTCGAGGCCGTGCAGGTGCAGAATGTGCCCTTGGAAATGCACATTTAGCTTACCGAAGGGGCCGGACGGAGCGGCTTGCTGCCGCTGTACGCATAGACCTCTTACGGTTTTCGACGCGATATCTTCCGTTTGATATCCGGCCAGAACTCGGCAATACGTTCTTGGCCAAATCGAACCCGAGCCGGGTGGAGCCATTGACAAGTCCATGGCGCACGGTATTGAGCCGGTCCGGATACCACTGGTTCGAAATAAAGGCCGCGCCGTATGCGCTTCCCAGACGCCAGACGGACAATGTCTCGCCGCCACTATCGGTGCGCGTAAGTATGGTTCCGCGCAGCGCATGCCCCGTCCGGGCCAGAGCCCCGAGCTGTCCGGATCGATAGTATCGTGGGTCCTGGTGCAGCGTCGAATCCAGACTGAAAGCCAGGACCGCGCGGATTCCGGAGGAGGCGACCGAAGAGCCAAGGCGTTTGCCGTACCCGTCGCCGCCCTGCCCCCACTCCGTGGGGCTGTCTCTCATCTGGAGATACCCCGCCTTCACGCCGTAAAGCGCGATCGAAGAAAGACCAAAGGCGTTTTCGGCGTGATAGCACAGCTTTGCCGTTGACATCCAGCACGGCCGGCGTCTGAGCGATGCCCACCACGGACACCTGCACACATTAGGGCGATCATCAGTACTATCCTCACGACGAGACCTCTTTCACATATTTATCGGAGCACGTTTGTGGCCACCCCCTGTCTCCTATTTGATGTTT
Source organism: Bryobacterales bacterium (assembly GCA_963744775.1). GTDB lineage: Bacteria > Acidobacteriota > Terriglobia > Bryobacterales > Bryobacteraceae > CAVUVG01. Next base: position 78,848 of record CAVUVG010000001.1, on the reverse strand, counting down.
GGGATAAACTCGAAGTTGCGAATGCGGACCGGGGACAGCGGCAATTTGAACGAAGGCAGCGCATCCTGGATGTCTAAACGAGGACCCCTGATCTTTCTCGCCGTCGTACTGGCATCGCTGCTGCCCAGCTTGATTCGGATTGCCTGGCCGTTCCTCACCTCGTTCATCCTGGCATCGATTCTTGCCATTGTGCTCAACCCGGCGAACCAATGGCTCAGCCGTCGAGTCCATCGGCGCGGATTAGCCACATTCCTCACCACCCTCGCAACCGTGCTCTCTACTGGGAATCATCCTCGCGTTTGCCGGCCTCGCCATCACCCGGGAACTGACGGCCACTTACGACGCGCTTAGCCGGCGTTCTCTTGAGGAAGGCGGCTGGCCGGCTCTTGTCACGCATACTACCGATCGGGTTGTCGACGCATTGGCCACTCGCCTGCCGGTCAACAAAGAGGCGATTCGGACGGCGCTCCTGGATCGCATGAAGGCTGTCACCGGCTACCTGCTCAAGTCATGTCGGCGCCGCGGTTGGCGGCGTGACATCCATGTTGATCACGGGCCTGCTGGTGACAATCTTCCTCTACTTCCTGCTCCGGCATGGCGAAGAGTGGATCGGCCGGCTGGCCGCTTCTGATTCCGCTCGATCCGCGTATCACCGCCAGCCTCTTTAAGACGGTGCATGACTCGGTGGTAGCGAACGTGAACGGCGTGCTCGCCGTCGCCGCGGCCCAGGGCCTGCTTCTCTGCCTGGGGTTCTGGTTTCTCGGCTTTCGATCTCCCGTGCTGTGGGGCGCGTTCGGCGGACTGGCTTCCATCATCCCGGTCGTGGGCGCTCCGCTGGTCTGGGTTCCGGTCGTAATCGCCTATGTCGTCATGGGCTCCTATTGGAAGGCGCTGCTACTGGGCCTGTGGGGCGCCCTCATCGTAGGTTCCGTAGACAACGTGCTGCGGCCGTTCGTGGTCCGCGCACACGTCAAACAGCACCCGGTGCTCATCGCCCTGGCGGCCATTGGCGGCACCTACGCATTTGGCGCGCTGGGAATTCTTCTGGGCCCCCTGCTGGTTTCGCTCGCCTCGGCGCTGCTGAAGGAGATTCAAGAATTGCTCTCTCCCCAACGGGAGCACGAATGAACGGCTGCTTCTAGCGCCGCTGCCAGCGCAGGCGGAAGTTGTCACCGCGTCCCGCGTTGCCTTCCATCCTGACCGAAGCCACCTGCCTCCGGTTATCGAGGGTGATGATCATGGGCCCTCGCAGCCCGCGTGTCTGATCCCCGGCCTCAACGTCCGCCGTGAGTAAATTCCCGTTGAATGCCGTGATTCTGCCCAGAAAGGCCAGCGGGCCGCCATAACTGGTTTCAAACCTGACTCGGACTCTGCCGTCCCGCTCCACGCTGACTTCGGCGTTGTAAAGTTGCCTCCGGCGTTCATTGCTGCGCGCATACAGTCCGCTCCCTCGCCCGCGGTAGTCCACGCTGTCGTTCCAGCCTGACCGGCCACGACCTGGACCCGGCTGCCCCATGTCACCGCGGGGACCAGGCCGCATGTCATCGCGGGAAGTCGGAGGCCGCGTGTCACCCCATCCGCCCTGGTAAGCGCCGGTCATGGCCCAGCTCAGACGGAATTGATAGCGGGCCTCTCCGCCTTGGCTGTCGCGGATTCCCACGACGGCGGCGAAATTGCTGTTGCGGGAGGGCGGCGAGAGAAGCCGGAGTTCCCCTCGGCCTTCCCCGACCTCGAACCTGAAATCCTGGATGTTCCCAGCCGGCAAAGGTTCGTTGCACTCCGACCCCTCATCGAATGCACCGCGGCCCGAAATCGCGCGCACATCCACTGTGTCGCCGCGGACCGACACTTCCACCTCGCCGTCGACCCGCAAGCGAATGTCGCACTGGCCCTTGCCGGGCGGAATATCGTTGCGAGTCATCTGCCGGACTCTGAATTGTGTGTCCGCCAGAGCCGGCCACGCAGCCACGACACAAAGCGCGGCGACGGCCAGCCAGGCGGGCCCAAGTTTGCATCTCATACTGCCTCCATTTCCGTTGCCCAAATGCCCATTGCACCCCTACTTGTAAAACGCGACAATCCCCACACCCTCTTTGAAGCCACCAGGGCTCCCTTTGTCAGCCGCTTCCGCACCCATGGAAATGACGCCTACGTAGGCCGGTCGCAGCTTGAACCGCCCGACAATATAGGCCTGCACGCGAACGGCGCGTTGCCGGCCCGCCAGATACTTCTGAGAAGCAGTTCCTTCTCCCGCGTATCCCTCAACCATGAGCGGCCCGTTGCGGGGAAAGTTCAGAAGTTCCGTCATGGCCTCGTCAAGCCTGGCCTTGCCCTCGGCACTGAGGACCTCCACGCCCTTGGCGTCTTTGTTGAACAGGCTGGCGCTCTCAAACCAGACACGATGTCTCTTGAAACCTTTGGCGAAATTAGGGTTCTTGTATTCGGGCGTGGTGAGGGATCCCAGATCAAAGAAGCCACGCTTGTTAAAGAAACCCCGGAACAGGAAGTTGTGCTTCAGCGCTTCCGTATTGTCCGACAGGTCGGACATCGCTTCTTGGGCGTCCGCCAAAGTGCGCTGTAAATTATCAGCGACGCCGCTTTCGCCGGAAGCCGACTGGAATTTGTCAACCGCCTCCTTCAGACGCAGCGTAATCTGCTGCAGGTTCTTCACGGTTTTCTGAACCTCGGGAACAATGTCGCTCTCATCAACTGTGTTGACGATCCTCTTCGCGCTGGCGGAGGTGTCGCGAAGGTTCTCGACGACCTTTTCGGTGCTGTCGACGCTACGCTTTACGCTGTCGTACAACTCTTTGTCCTTGAATAGCGCGCCCGCCGTGCCTTGGCCTTGTTGAATCCCGTCGAGGATCTCGCGGAAGCTCGCGCTGATTCTGTCCGCGGTTCCGAGCATGCTCTTCACTTTCGGGGTGGCGTCCTGGATCAACACATTGGTTGACTGTGCCGTGTCTTCGATCTGCGACAAGGTGGAGACCAGCTGATCTTTTACGCCCGCCAAGATGCCGTTGACCTGTTTGACGGTCCCGTTCATCTCATCCATGAGGTCGCCCCACTCGAAGGGCTCTTTGGATTGAATCATCGAATCCTGCCGCGCCAGCGGCGCATCCGCGGATCCGGCGTCGACTTGAAGGTACTTGTTTCCTAACAGGCCGTCGGTCTGGATAGTTGCCACTGAATCCTGTCGAACAATGGGATGCAGCTTTTCCATAATCCGAAAGTGGACGCGAAACTTCGCGTCGGGACGCGAAGGCACCTCGATGCGCGTCACCGTCCCCGCATCCATCCCGGCGACGCGGACCTTCCCCCCATTCTGTATGCCGGTGATCTTCGAGAAGTCCGCGTGAACGTTGAAAGACTTCGTGAACATCTGATTGCTGTTGCCGATCAGGAATATCCCTATGCCAAACAGCACCAGGCAGCCTCCGACGAATATCCCCACAATCAGCTTTCGTGTGCGATCCATGGTTAACCACCCTGCCGGGACTTCATGAAAGCCCGAACCAATTGCTGCTCACTGTGCTCAACCTCTTCCGGTGTTCCCTGGTCCAGCAGATTGCCCCTGTCAAGGAATGCGATGCGATCGGCGATGCGGCGGGCGCTCTGAATATCGTGCGTCACAACCACCAGCGTGGCGTGGTGATTGGTCTTAATGTCGATCAGCAGCTCGTCGATCTCGGTCGACGTGATCGGATCCAGACCGGCGCTGGGCTCATCGACTAGGAGAAGGGATGGATCCACAGCCAAGGCCCGGGCCAGACCCGCGCGCTTCCGCATACCGCCGGACAGTTCGCCGGGCATGCTGTCGTACTCCTGTCCCAGGCCGACCTGTTCGAGAAGTCCGTGGGCCTGGTCGCGAATCTCCGCATCCGTCTTTTGCGAGTAACGGCGCAGGGGAAACGCGACGTTTTCTCCCACCGATATGGAGTCGAACAGTGCCGCGCTTTGAAACAGGAATCCAATGCGCCTCCGGGTTGGCGCCAGCTCGTTGCTCTCGAGTTTCGTAATGTCCTCACCATTGACAATCACGGAGCCGGAATCTGCCTTGAGGAGCCCGCAAATCAATTTGAGGGTGACACTCTTGCCGGTGCCGCTCCGCCCCAACAGGACGAAAGTCGTACCCGCGGCCACGGAGAAAGAAATATCCTTCAGCACCGTACGCGAACCAAAGGACTTGGAGACCGAATCGAACCCCACCGCGCAATGGCCGTCCATGGGGCCCGCCTGAGGATGGCCGCTCATGAGCCGCCCCCAGGGTACAGCAAGAAGATGCACTTCACTAGAATGACGTTGCACACGATGAGGAAGATGGAAGAGAGGACCACGCTCTGCGTGGAGGCGCGCCCGACCCCCTCGGCCCCGCCGGTCGCGTTATAGCCAAGATAGCCGGACGTCGAGCCGATGAGGAAGCCGAACACCATGGTTTTCACAGTGGGCGGAATGTAGTCGGACAATTTCAAGCTGCTCAGGGCGGTGTTGAAATAGAACGTGAAGGAAGTTCCCGAGACAACCGTCTCGGCAAAGAAGCCTCCCACGAGTCCCGAAAAATCCATTAAGACGGTCAGCAGCGGCATGGCCACCACGCAAGCGACAACGCGCGTGACGACCAGATACTTGAACGAATTGACGGCCAGCGATTCGAGCGCGTCAATTTGCTCGGTGACGCGCATGCCGCCGAGTTCCGCGCCAATGCCGGCGCCCACGCGGCCAGAAACCAGAAGCCCGGTAATCAACGGGCCGGTTTCCTTTACCAAGGCAAAAGCGAGGGCCGCCGGGATCATCGATTCGGCCCCGAATCTTTCCAGCGTGCTCCGGGTGTGCATCGAGAGAACGGCGCCTACCGCAAAGCCCGAAAGAACAATCAAGGGCGCGGATCGCCAGCCGATCTCGAAGATCTGCTTCAGGATTTCGGTGAACTCAAGCGGCGGGCGGAACAACTCACGAACGACTTGTCCTGTAAACAGGCTTAGGCCGCCAAACCACTCCAGCGCCGCTTCCGCGCCGGCCATCACTTTACCTAACAAGGCAGCCCTCGCTTAGTTGTGGGGAGAATGGTCATGGTGAGTCAGGTGGCGAGATCTGCATGCTCCAAGGCAGATTCTGCACTCTTTCTCGGACCTGGGAGCAGCGATCACCGGCTGACGCGGAAACTTGAGACCTGTCCCCACAGGCCCACAGCCTGCAATACCCAAATGCCAACGGCAACCACGACGACTACGTTCAGAATCGTCTTGATGCTGGAGGCCATGGGAATATAGCGATTGATCAGCCACAACGCCACGCCGACCACAATCAAGGCGATGACGATATTCAGCAAAGGCATGTTCTTGCGCTCCTGAAAGTATAGATGCACTTGGCTGGCCAATCGCCGCAAGCCGCCCCCGGGGCCACCAGAGGCATTTCTCGCCTAGAATGGTCTGAGAACGGACTCCACCCAGATGCGATCCATCGTCGTCGTCCCAACCTACAACGAGCGGGAGAATCTGGCGAACCTCGCCGATAGAATCCGCCAGGCCGCCAGCTCAGCAGACATTCTGGTGGTCGACGACAATTCTCCCGACGGCACCGGCCCGCTGGCGGATGAGCTCAGCCGCGCCAGCGCCGGCCGCCTGTTCGTGCTGCACCGCGACAGGAAGGAAGGCCTGGGCAAAGCCTACGTGGCGGGATTCAAGCGCGCCATCGAGATGGGGTACGACATCATCCTTCAAATGGATGCCGACCTGTCGCATGAGCCCTGCTATCTTCCCGCCTTCCTGGACCGCATCGCGGACTGCGACCTGGTGCTGGGATCGCGGTACTTGGGCGGAATCCGCGTCGTGAACTGGGACTTCAAGCGGCTGATCCTGAGCAAGGCCGCCACCAGGTATGTGCAGGTGATCACCGGTATGCGGTTCAGCGACACAACCGGCGGCTTCAAGTGCTGGAGAACCAGCGCGCTCCAGTCCATTGGGCTGGACCGGGTGTTTTCCAACGGCTATCTCTTCCAAGTCGAGATGACCTACCGTGCCTACCGCAAGGGGCTGCGCGTCGCCGAAATCCCCATCATCTTCTATGAGCGTAATCTCGGCCGCTCCAAGATGCACTGGCGGATTATCTGGGAAGCGTTGTGGGGCGTGCTGAAACTGCGACTCGGATCAGGGACCTAGTAGAACGGCTCGAATCTCCTGCCCGGCCGGCTACCGGGCGCCCAACACGCCGACAATCAGGCTCATGTTCCAGACCACCAGGCCCGCGTACCCGTAGTTGATCCAGCGCACCAAACGCCTCTTGTTCAGCCAGAGGCAGGCGCCGCATAACAGGATCGCCACCAGCTTCGAAAGGGCCAGCCCCTCCGCCGGACCCAATTGCATAAGGTAGCGCACGAACGGACTGGCCTCACCCAGCCCGATCCGTATGCCGATCAGAGTGGTCATGACATCCAACAGCTGCAGGTATAGAAATACCTCGATCTGAAACAAGCCGCTCCCGCCGCGCAGCCAGGCGGCAAGGCCCGCGCCGGGCGTCAGCCCCGGGGAGCCAAGATCCACGCCATCGCCAGGAAGGCGATTGATCCCAGAGCTATCGCCACCCCGTGAGGCATGGTCACTGCTTTGGGGCTTTTCAGATCCAGTTCCTCTCTCCGCATATACGGCGGACGGAATGAGCCAACTCCATCAGCATGTACCCCACGTTGCGAAACGTTCCCCATAGCCTCCCTCTCGACAACAATAGTACTACAGCTGTAATTCCACCCAGAATGTTGCTGAGTATGAAGATGACAATCCATCCTGTCCAGCCTATGATGGCCCCAATGGCGGCCATCAGTTTCACGTCGCCGGCGCCCATGCCCCGCAACAGGTACAGCGGGAAGTAGACGGCAAACGCCAGCCCCAGGCCCAACAGCGAGGTCCGCCAGTTGAGTCCCGAATACCAGCTCAGACCTTGGACGTTCAGAAATGAATTCAGGCCAATGCCGGCCAGCACGCCGCAAAGGGTGAGCCAGTTGGGGATGCGCCGGAACCGCACATCATAGACCGCGGCAGTGACCGCCACTATCGCCAGCACAACTTGTAGTATCGGAGGATAGCTCATCGTCCTTTAAGCTTATCCTTATCCGCAGTATACAGCTACAGCTTAGATGCGAAAATCGATCTTTCGGACGATCTTCCGGCTGCCTGCCGGCTGGTTCAAGTAGTACTCGCTGTCCACGTCGGCCAGGGTTCAGCGTTTCCTGCCCTTCTGCAGACCGGGCTTCTCGACAATCGTGGTGGCCCAGAGGAATCCCGCGACAGCCTCGCCGCCGTTGACCGACCTGGGGTAGTTGATGTAAGCGGCGTAATTCGCCTGCACGCACAGACCCGCGCAGGCGCTGTAGATGTCGACCAGCCCTTGGTCATTGATCTTGGCGTTGGCCACGATTCCCTTGTAGCCTTTGGCGACGACGGGCGCGTATTCCCGGGCGTTCAGCAGGCCGAGTTCGATGCCGCGTTGAATGGCGTATGTGAACATGGCGCTGCCGGAGTTATCGGTCCAATTGCCGGGCTCGCTGCCCTTGTCGACCACCTGGAACCAGCGGCCGCTGGTGGGATCCTGTGTTTGTTTCAGACCCGCGGCCATACCTCTGAAGATTTCGACCACCTCGGGACGCTGCGCATGGTCCTTGGGGAGTACGGCGAGGGTCTCGGCGACGATCAAGGCATACCAGCCCAGGCCTTCGCTCCAGACTTCGCTGGACAGGCCGGTCTTGGGGTCGGCCCATAGGGTTGGCCGGTCCGGCAGATACCTTCCGATGACCGTCGCCAGCTCCGGTTTCGCCGCCCAGCCGTGGTAATACAGGCCGGTGTTGCCCTTGCGGCAGTGTTTGGCAAAAACCGTGATCTGCTTCGCCGCTTCGTTGAAGCAGTACTCACTGTCCCCGATCGATTTCCCATAGCGGATGAGGAACATCTGGCCCATGAAGACGCCGTCAACCCACATCTCGCCGGTCAGTTTCTCGTTGTGCCAGAAACCGCCATCGGGATTTCTGGGGAAGGTGTCGAAGGCTTTGCGCATTTGGCCTGCGGCGATGCGGTAACGCTCGTCGCGGGTGTGTTCGTACAGGGCGACGATGATGTTGCCCGGCATGCAATTGTCGAGGCTATTGATCGGGGAGGCTTTGGATGTGAAGTTGCCCCGCTCATCGATGAACTGGTCCATCACTTTCTTGATGAAGTCGATGTACCGGGGGTCTTTGGTGGTACGCCAGAGCATCTCCATGCCGTTCAGCGTGTATCCGGTGACATACGAATTGCGCACGAGCCGGTTCTCCGGGGTGCCGGGACCGCGCTTCATGATGCTCTCGGCGAGAGCGATGGCCCAGGATTGCGGTGAGGCGGCGCGGGCGGCCGCAGGCGACATCAGGACGAGCAGGAGTGCGAGCCCGGCTGCTTTGATCTGTAGTTTCGGCGTCATGGGGAACGATCCTCCAAAGTGGGCTGGTTGAGAAGAAATCAGTCACTGTTTACCGTACCACCCGCGGTCCCAGGGCTGGGCGAGGGTGGGCTGGTTCTTGTAGCGCGTCATCTTGAACTCCAGCCGCGCCCCGCAGCCGGGCTCCAGACGCACCGAAAGGAGCGGCCCGCCGATCCGGATGGTCTGCCCGCCCACCGCCACCGAGTCGAAGCTGTGCTCGCCGAACGCGCCGGCTTGAACGATTACCTCGCGCGCTTGCACCGGGTTCACGTTGACCAGGGTCACGCTTGCCGAATCCGCGGCCAGCTTCTCCACCAGCGCGCCGACGTCTTCAGGCACTCCGGAGCGCCGCTTCGCCGCGTCGAAATAGCGGAACCGCGAGTGCAGGGTCCACTGCCGGCTGCCCGCAGCGATATATCCGCCGAGCATGAGGTTCATGAGGCCGTTGGTCTCGGGCGGATTGTACTCGAGCAGGTAGTCCGCCAGGCGCGTGTCCGCCGTGGTGTTGTCCTCGCGCAGCACAGTCAGCTTCCGCTGCACGCGCGCGAACTCCGACTGGAGGGTCTTCACGGGGTACTCGGGATCCTTGCCCTCCAGAAAGCCGATCCAGCCCGTGAGGGGGACTCGTTCCAGGTCCTTGCGGTCCATCGACCACATGTAGATCTCGGTCAGCCGGTCGGTGAACAGGTTGGTGGTGTATTGGTACCAGCTTGGAGGCCCGTCGTACTTGTAGCCACGCGGGTCGCCGTACATCTGAGGCAGCAAAGTTCGGCCGTTTTCGACCTTCTTCTGGGCATAGATGTTGTCCATCTGCCGCCGGAGGACGTCGATGTATCCCTGGTCGCCGGTGACCAGCAGTGCGTTGCTGAAGCCGGTCCAGGGCCCCACGGTGAAGTAGTTGCGGTGGGCGATCTGCTCGATCTCGCCGTCGAAGATGGTGAAGTTCCATCCATAGGTACCCTTCCACCACTGCCCCTTGTACTCGCCACCCGGCTTCCCGTCGAGGCCGATGTTGCTGGGGATGTTGCCGCCGGTCTGGGCCGTGCGTTCCTTCCAGGCGTTGGCGTACTCGATGATCCAGTTCCGGTACTTGGCGTTGCCGGTCAGCATGTAGGCGTTGGCGGCGAGCACGGTGGCCGCCAGGTTGAGCGAGTTGTCGCCCACGCTGTCCAGGTACTCGTTGCAGTGCGCGAGCATCTTCGGATAGGCCTTGTCCAGGTCGAGCATCTCGCCGCGCTTACCGCTGTGCAGCAGGTGGTAGCGGCCGGGGACGGGGTCGCCCACCCAGTCGTACACCGTGGCCTTGCGCAGCATCGGTCCTTTGCTGCCGTTCCAGATGCTCTTGATGACCTTGTTCACCGGATCGTAGTTCGGGGCGTCGGCGTCCTCGTTCATGTACAGGCCGGCGAAGCGCGTCATGCGCTCACGGTAGCGGGGGTCGTTCGGTTCGGAGAGTCCGAGCAGCATGAACGCGCGCATGCCCTCGCCGGTGTGGAACCAGTCGGACATGGTGATGAACTCTTTGTGGTAGGCGCCGTTCGAGGCCAGTTCCGTCAGCTTGGTGCGCAGCTCGTTGTACTGTCTCCAGTGGCCCTCCTGCGCCTTCTTGTACAGATCGACCACCGAGTCGGAGCCTCCCAGCGCGTGCAGCAGAGTCCAGTTGAAGAATGTCTCAATGGCGTCGTCCGGGCCGTCCAGGGTGCCCCAGCGGGGGGTGTGCAGCAGGTAACCCCGCTCGTCGACGTACCTGCCGGCGAACCACTCGCAGGCCTCCGAGTCGAACCGGAGCAGCGCCCGTTCGAGCAGCGCCCAGGCCGGTGGCGGCATCGGACTCCTGACAGTTACGCCCACTTCGGCGGCCCCGGCCGCCGCGGCGAAAACCACAAGGCATAGCAGGACGCGCGTCGGTAGTGTGCGCATAGCTGCGCGTATTATACGCCCCCGGTTGCAGGCCGGGGAGCAGGTGGAGAGGCCCGTGGGCTAGGCTTCGCCTCGGCGGCGCCGGATCAGCCAAGGCTCGAGGGCGCCGGGATTCTGAAGGATTTCGCCTTCGAGTTCATGGAAGTGGGTATCGAGAACCACCCGCTCGATGTTCTCTCCCAGGCTTTCGTCCCCTGACTCGGCGCGTTTCCGCTCGATCAGGCTTAGAATTACCTCGCAGAGTTCCAACCGCGCTGCCGCGTTGTGCATGGCCCGCCCTCCTACTGGATTAGACGAGGCAGACCCGTCAGGAGTTCCTACGAAGTTGACGTCGATGGGCAGCCGCCAAGCGAAAAACGCGCCCTCAGGCGTACTGCGAGAGATCCTCCTCCAGCGGCGGCCGCAGCCGGCCCAGGTTCGGAGGCAGGTCCTGCATGGGGCCTTGCCACTGCAACATGCGATCCACGTCGGCGTGCTGCCGGTACTTGATGCGCACGTCGGCGATCTTGGCGCCCACGACGTCGATCTTGGAGAGGTCCCACTGGCCCAGTCCGTCCTGGTAGCAGTAGTTAAGGTATCCCGGCCAGCCGGCGTCGATGCCCATGCACTCGACACCCACGCGGTCAGCTGCCAGGAAATCGGTAGACGCCACCGCAATCCGGTGCGCCACGGGCGTGCCCGACCAGGGGCCGTTGCCTTCCATGCCTTCGTAGCCGTCGATGACACCCAGGCCCCAGTTCCCCATCATGCGTTTGGTCACAACATACAGGTTGTGGTTGCCCTGCCGGATGCCAACGTGATATTTGCGCTTGTCATTTTCTGACCGCGGAAGTCTCATCCCCGGGAGGGGGCGATAGCGTCATACCCACAACCACGTTCTTAATCGAGAGCGTGGCGACAACCATGTTGTGGTTCTTCATGACCGAGCATGAGATCAGGTAGGCATCGGGGTCCAGTGCTTGCGCCGCCAGCCGGATAGGGATCAGGTGCAGGTCGTAGTCGATGCCCGTCGCAAGTTCGTAGCGCGGGTTCTCGTTCACCACCGCCACCGAGAGGTTCATGGGCTTGTGCGCCGCCGCCACCGACGCCCAGCCGTACTCCTCGAAGGCCTGCTTCGCTGGGATGCCCGCGCCATCGGCGATGACTACGGGACCTTTGAAGCGAGGGGCCAGGTAGTCGAGGATGCCGTGGACCGCGTCTTGGTGCGTGGAACCGACCTGCCGCGCCGGATTGATCCCGTTGGGTTTGATGATGACGTATTTCTTGCGGTTGAGCACGGGCCGGATCTGGTCATCGATCGCCACCAGTGAATCGAATATGTTCTTGCGCCGGTTGTCCCCCTTGATCAGCGAGACCGTGGAGCGGCGCTGGGAGTACTTGAACAGCTTGTCTACGTTGCCCGCGGCCATGCGCGGGTCCAGATCCCCCCTCCCGCCGGTGCCGCTGCGTCTGTTGCGCGGCGGCAATCGCCCCGGCGCCGGCAGTGAACGCAAAGAATCGTCTCCGGCTAAGTGACATCATGAAAAGCCTCCTTTGCCAGTGTCGTGGGTCACGCAGACGATTGTACATCCAGCGGCCCACCTCAGTCCCTCCTCACCGATCGCGAGGAACTCTTGAGTGCTATAGTGACCGCAAGCCGGAAGCCAAATGCTCGATCAATGGTTTGATGCGGAGCGTACGCTGACTTACGCGCTGCTGGGTGCCACTTTCGGGTTCGCCGCCGTGGCGCAGCCTGGGCCGCTGCAGGCCTATCTCATGGCCCAGGCCGCCAATCACGGCTGGAAGCGCACGCTGCCTGCGGCCCTGTCGCCACTGCTCAGCGACGGCCCAATCGTCGTGGTGGCCGTACTGGTCTTGAGCCGCCTGCCGGGATGGTTTGCGCAGTGGTTGCGGCTGGCTGGCGGTGTCTTTGTTCTCTATCTGGCTCTCGGCGCCTTCCGGACCTGGTTGGCCTGGGACCGCAGGGCCGAGACGCAGGCGCCATCGGGCAGCCAAACGCTGCTCAAGGCGACCGCGGTGAACCTGCTGAATCCGAACCCATGGATTAGCTGGAGCCTCGTGATGGGCCCTCTGCTGCTCCAGGCGTGGCGCGAGGCGCCGGCTTGTGGGATCGCCCTGCTGGCCGGCTTCTATGGTGTCCTTCTCGCCGGCTTGGCGGGTTTGATTGCGCTCTTCGGGATGGCGGCGGGTCTGGGACGCCGGGTGAGCCGGGGGTTATTGGGAGTTCTCGGCGCTGGCTCTGGCTGTCTTTGGGGGCTATTTGCTGTGGTCCGGGGCTGAGTATGCCGAGATGATGGTAGGCGCGGCTGGACTCGAACCAGCGACCCTCTGCTTAGAAGGCAGATGCTCTATCCTGGCTGAGCTACGCGCCCGGGAGGTTCCTCCTTGATTCTACACCGGACCCCGGGCGCCGGACCGCCAGAATGCAGCCGCGCGTTATATACTCGGCAATGCCCGTCCAGAAGGGGCAGGAGGCACATCATGAGCAGCCGCGAGACACTCAGCCGCCGCAAGTGGTTTGAACGTGCGGCGGGCGCAGCGACCTTCGGGTCGATTTTCAAGCTGGTCGACAGGCCCGCCAGCGGCCAGCCGATCCAGGCCGGCGGGGTTAACCGCAACTCGGCCCCCAGCCAGCTCCAGATCACCGACATGCGGGCGATCAGGGTGGCGTCCAACTACGACTACCCCATCATCCGCATCGACACCAACCAGGGCGTCTACGGCTTGGGTGAGGTCCGGGACGCGGGCGTAGAGGGAATGGCGCTGGTGCTCAAGCCGCATATCAAGGGAAAGAATCCGCTGCAGATCGAGCCCATCCTCGACAGCGTTCGCAAGTTCACCAACCAGCGGCGCTTCGGCGGCGGCTACAGCGCGCTCGACATCGCCCTGCACGACATCTCCGGCAAAGTTTTTGGCGTGCCGTGCTGGCGCCTGCTGGGTTCCCAATACCGCGATCGCATCCGCATCTACTGCGATACCGATCAGACCAGCGACGCGAAGCTGTTCGCCGACCGGCTGGTGCGCCGCAAGAAGATGGGTTTCACCTTCTTCAAGATGGATCTGGGCACTTCGCTGGTTCGGAACATCCCCGGCGCCGTCAACAACCGCGGCGTCGCCACCGAGAAAGGACTGAAGCTGCTTTGCGAGTACCTGGCGGCGGTGCGCGACGGCATCGGCTGGGACGTTCCCCTGGCGGCGGACCACTTCGGCCGGCTCGACGTGAATGACTCCATCCGCTACGCCCGCGCCTTCGAGCCATACGACCTGGCCTGGATGGAGGACCCGCTGCAGGTCGGCACCCTGGGCTACGGCGGCGACGCCCCCATGAACTGGCGCGCCTATAAGGAGATCAAGGAAGCCACGACCACGGTGATCAACACCGGCGAGAGCCTGTTCGGCCTGGAGGAGGGTTTCCGGGCGTTCATCGAGAACCGCGCCGTGGACATCATCCATCCCGATCCGCTGACCTCCGGCGCGCTGCGCGAGACCAAGCGCATCGCCGATTACGCTTCCATGTACGGAATTCCGACGGCGGTGCACTTTGCGGGCTCGCCGGTGGGATGCATGGCCTCGGTACACATGGCCGCCACCATCAAGGACTTCGTGGCCATGGAGAATCACGCGATCGACATCCCCTGGTGGGGCGACCTGGTCACCGGCCCGCCCAAGCCCATCATTCAGAACGGCTATATTCAGGTTCCCGACACGCCGGGTCTCGGCGTGGAGCTGAATGAAGAAGTGGTGAAGCAGCACCTGCGGGTTCCGGGCTACTTCGAGCCGACGCCGCAGTACGACAACTACATCCTCGACGACTTCCGGCGCGGCGGCCCCTATCCGCACCTGGACGCGGAGGGGAAACCGGTCGTCAGCGAGTAGCCCGAAGGAAAATTTCCGGCCCCTGGACTTGCGCTGGGGGCCGGGTGGTTTATAATGGGAGAAATCCGTCGAGGAGACGCCCATGTCGAATTGTATCCATCGATCGGCTGGACGCTTGAGCGCCCCGCCCGTAGCCACCCCGGCAACGCCTGACAATTCGACCGGCACTACCAAGCCCAAGCGCTGAACGCGCTCCGTCCCCCGGGCTGCTTCTTTGAAAGCGAAATCGAAAGGTACAAAGGTATGAGTCTAAGCCAACTTGCAAGGTCAATCCAGGAATCGCCTACCCTGAAGCTAAACGAGACTGCCGCGCTTCTTCGGGAAAAGGGCGAGCCCGTCATTCATCTCGGGGGCGGCGAGCCAAAGAGCAAGACTCCCATGGACGCCATCCTCAGCTGCACCTCCGTACTGAACACCGGCGACATCAAGTACACGCCGGCCGACGGCATTCCGGCCTTGAAGAAGGCGATCATTCGCTACACGGAAGAGCACTACGGCCGGCTCGTAGCCCCGGAGAACGTCATCGTTTCCAGCGGCGCCAAGCAGTCCATCATGGTCCTGCTGCACTCCATCATCGACCCCAAGGACGAAGTCGTCTTCCCCTCTCCTTACTGGGTCAGTTACCCGGAAATGGTCAAACTGGCGGGCGGCGTGCCGGTGGTGGCGCATCCCAAGGACGGCACCTTCCAGCCCACCATTGAGGACATCGCCGAAGTGTGCGGCTCCTACACCAAGGCCATCATCCTCAACAGCCCGAACAACCCGAGCGGCGTGGTCTACTCCCGTGAGTTCATCGCCCAGGTGGTGGAGTTCTGCGAGAAGAAGAGCCTCTACCTGATCATGGACGACACCTATAACCGGCTCATCTTCGACGGCCAGACGCCCATCAATTGCTACGAGTACGCCAAGGACCTCACCGAAAGCTCCAAGCTCATCGTCGTCAACTGCGTCTCCAAGATGTACGCCATGACGGGCTTCCGCATCGGCTGGGCCGTCGGCAATAAGCAGCTGGTTCGCGCCATGGCCAACATCCAGTCGCAGGAAACCTCCGGGCCGGCCACGCCCTCGCAGTGGGCGGCGGTGGGTGCGCTGAACGGCATCCAGTCCTCGATCGAGGCCTGCGCCTGACTCTGCAGAACAACCGCAACGTCCTGGTCGCGCGGCTCAACGCCTTCCCGGCGTCAAGGTGACCAAGCCGGGCGGCACCTTCTATTGCTTCCCGGATTTCAGCGCCTACAACAAGGAGTCGCAGAAACTGGCGCAGTTCCTGCTCGACAAGGTGCGCGTGGTCACGGTTCCGGGCAAGGAGTTCGGCAGGGAGGGACACCTCCGGCTGAGCTACTGCGGTACCCTGGGTGACATCAAACAGGGCGTCGAGCGGATCCAGTGGGCGCTCGACCCGAACTCCGCCAACGAACTCTATATCGGCGGCCGGAAGCTAGTGAGGGATTGGGCATGAACATCTACTACGACATCGAGTCTCCGGCATGGAAGGAAGCGGGCCAGAACGCCAGCGAATTCGGCCTCAAGAACCACGGGATCCTGAACTCCCGCAAGGTCTACTGGAATCTCCCCACGGGCGCGCTGTACGAAGAAGCCGTCTTCCGTGGCGAAGGCAGGGTGGCGCACCGGACCGCTCGTGTCTGACCGGCAAGCACACCGGCCGCTCGGCCGCCGACAAGTACATCGTGCGCGAGCAGAAGACGGAAGACCATGTGTGGTGGGGCGAGTACAACCGGCCCTACAACCCCGAGAACTTCAACGCCCTGCTGGCCCGCATGCAGGCCTTTCTTCAGGGCCGGGACGTCTTCGTGCAGGACCTGTACGCCGGCGCCGATCCGGAGAACGCGCTGCCCATCCGCGTGATCACCGAGAGGGCCTGGCAGCAGCCTCTTCGCCCGCACATGTTCCTGAAGCCGCGCTCGCAGGATGCCATGAAGAAGCACGTGCCGGAGTTCACCATCATCTGCGCGCCCTCTTCCAGGCCGACCCGCTGGTGGACATGACGCGCAGCGAAACATTCATCATCGCCAACTTCTCGTCCCGGCTGGCGCTGATCGGCGGCACGCTCTACGGCGGCGAAATCAAGAAGACCATCTTCACGGTACTGAACTTCCTGTTGCCGCTCGGAAGGCGTGATGTCGATGCACTGCTCGGCCAACATCGGCCAAGGGCGACTCGGCGCTGTTCTTCGGCCTCTCCGGCACCGGCAAGACCACGCTCTCGGCCGACCCCGAACGGCGCCGCTGATCGGCGACGACGAGCACGGCTGGAACGACAACGGCGTCTTCAACTTCGAAGACGGCTGCTACGCCAAGGTCATCCGGCTTTCGGCCGAGGCCGAGCCGCAGATCCACTCCTGCACGCGCCGGTTCGGGACCATCATCGAGAACGTCGGTCATGGACCCGGTGACACGCAGGCTGGATCTGAACGACGACCGGATCACCGAGAACACCCGCGCGGTCTATCCGCTCGACTACATCGAGAACTCCGTGCCGGAGAAGATGGGCGGCCATCCGAAGAACGTCATCTTCCTGACTTGCGACGCCTTCGGCGTGATGCCGCCGATCGCGCGGCTGACCCCCGAGCAGGCCATGTATCACTTCATCTCCGGTTACACCAGCAAGCTGGCCGGGACGGAGATGGGCCTCGGCATCGAGCCCGAGATCACCTTCAGCACCTGCTTTGGCGCCCCCTTCATGGTGCACCACCCGCACGATTATGCCGAGCTGCTGCGGTCCAAGATCGTGCGGCACGGCGCCGACTGCTGGCTGGTCAACACCGGCTGGACCGGCGGCGCTTTCGGCATCGGCAAGCGCATCAGCATCAAGCACACGCGCACCCTGCTGGACAACGTCCTGGAGGGCAAGCTCCGGAAGATGAAGTTCCGCAAGGACCCCGTCTTCGGTTTCGAGGTGCCGGTGGAGTGCGAGGGCGTGCCCGCAGGACATCCTGGACCCCTCGAGCACCTGGGGCGACCGCGACGAGTATTTCCGCAAGTACGACGCGCTGGCGGCCCGCTTCATCGAGAACTTCAAGCTCTTCGCCGGCGAGTGCCCGCCCGAAGTCGCCGAGGCCGGGCCGAAGCGGCTGAAGGCCTGAGTCGGATCTCGAACCCAGCGGCCCTGCTACAATCGGAGAGAGGATCGCCCATGACTGACCGCGTAGAAATCAATCCGGCTGTCATGCAGGGGAAACCTGTGATCCGGGGGACCCGCATCCCCGTCGAGCTTTTATTACGAAAACTGGCGGAAGGTGCGGCGGTCGAAGACCTCCTGGATGCCTACCCTCGGTTGACGGCGGAAGACGTCCGATCCGCTCTTGCTTACGCGGCGGACACCATCGCACACGAAGCGGTGCTGGTGCTCGGCCCCGACTGAATCCTCTCAATGCGTTTCCTCGCCGATGAAAGCTGCGACTTTGCGGCTGTGCGGGCCCTTCGCGCCGATGGGCACGACGTTGTCACCGTGAGCGAATCCCAGCAGCGGTCCGTCGACGCTGAGGTCATGCAGCACGCCCTGCTGGAGGACCGGATTCTGCTCACGGAAGACAAGGACTTCGGGTGGCTTGCCTACGTCGCGCATGCCGATTTTCCCGGTGTCATCTTGATCCGTTTTCCCGCCTCCGCAAGAGGCTTGCTCGCGGCCTCGATTCGACGAGTCGTGCGTGAACATGGCGCCGAGCTTGGCCGAAGCTTTGTCGTTTTGAGCCCCGGTTCCGTTCGGATCAGCGCAGGCCACAGGCCTTGAATTCAGATAGGCTCTGGGTGGCGCCGTGTTTCACGCGGCCTCGATCTGCTCCAGATGGTGCTTTAGATGGCGGAGGTAGTCGCGCATCCACCACTCGAGCCTTGCTGATCATACCCGGGCCCGACAAACGGGCTCGTGAACTGCGCCCGAACAACAATCGCCCACGCTGCCTTTGGTAGACTGATCCCTGCCATGGCCGGCGCTCCGCACACACCGATGCACCTGAAGCTCATAGGCTGCGAGGTCCTGTGCCGGGAGCTGTGTGCCGCCGTTTCACGCTCCGTCAACCGGGTCGATCTCGAATTCCTGCCCATAGGACTTCACAGCTTGGGTAGCGCCGCCATGCGCGCACGTTTGCAGCAAGCTCTGGATGCAGCCGATGGCACGGGTTGCGAGGCCGTGCTCCTGGGCTACGCGCTGTGCGGCAACGGCCTGGTGGGACTGGAGGCGCGCTCGGTTCCCCTGATCATCCCGCGCGCGCACGATTGCATCACGCTGTTTCTGGGCGCCAGGGAGCGCTATTCGGCCTATTTCAACGACCACCCCGGTGTGTACTTCAAGACCTCGGGCTGGATCGAGCGCGGTGCGGCCCTGGGCAGTCAGATGAGCCTGGCCTACGACGACCTGGTTGCGCGCTACGGCGAGGAGAACGCGCGCTACCTCGACGAAGAACTGACCAAGCACTATCGCCAGTTCACCTTCATCGAGATGGGCGTGGAACCGGATGACCGGTTCGAACGCCAGGCCCGGCAAGAGGCCACCGCGCGGGGTTGGGCGTTCGAGAAGATTCAAGGGGACATGCGTCTGCTCCAGCGGCTGGTGGATGGACCGTGGGATGAAAACGACTTTCTCATCGTGCCTCCCGGCTTCTGCGTTGTAGCGAGTCACGATGAAGGCGTTCTGGGCGCGAGAAAGGCGCAGCCCTAGATGGAGGGCAAGATCCGTGTCCGGCTGGAGCCGCTGGGAGTGGAGGTAGAGGCGGCGCGCGGCGAGACGCTGCGGGATCTTCTCTTCGCCCACGGCCTGGAGTTTCCTTGTGGCGGGCGTGGCGCCTGCAAGGGCTGCCGTGTAAAGATCCTCCGAGGGGCGGCCCCCGCTGCCCCGGAAGAGCTCGCGGCGCTGACGGCAGCGGAGATCGCCGAAGGTTGGCGCCTGGGCTGCCGCATCCGCCCCCAAGCGGACATCGCGCTGGAAATCGCGCAATGGGAAGCGGTCGTTTTGTGCGACGACACCCCCGTCGAGTTCACTCCCCGTGAGGGGCTGGGCATCGCAGTCGATCTGGGCACCACCACCTTGGTGGCGCAACTCGTAGACCTCCAGAGTGGCCATGTCCTGGGGGTCCAAACGGCCCTCAACCCGCAGGCCGCCTATGGCAGCGACGTCATGAGCCGCGTGGAGTTCGCCGTCTCACAAGGCGGCGCGGGCCAGTTGAAGGAAGCCATTCGCCGGACAATCGGCGGGCTCGTGGCGCAGCTTTCAGCGGTGGGAAAGGTTCACGACATCGTCATCGTGGGCAACACCGTGATGCATCATCTGTTCTGCGGCATCGATGTCGAGCCTCTCTCGCATGTCCCGTTTCAAAGTCCGCGCAGCGAGGCCGAGGTCTTTTCCGCAGGAGAACTAGGCTGGAATATCACACCGGAGACCAGCGTGAAGTTTCTGCCCTGCCTGGGCGGCTTTGTCGGCAGCGACATTCTGGCGGGGATTCTGGCCACGCGCATCGCCGGGTCCCATGATCTGGCGGGCCTGATCGACCTCGGCACCAACGGGGAGATCGTCTTCGGCAACCGGGAGAGGATGGTCTGCGCCTCCACGGCCGCCGGACCGGCCTTCGAGGGTGGACGCATCGCGATGGGGATGCGTGCCGCCACCGGCGCCATCGCCTCGGTGCAATCCGGGCCTGGCGGCCTGCAGTGTGAGGTGCTGGGGGGCGGGCCGCCGCGAGGCATCTGCGGCAGCGGGCTGGTGGACGCCGTGGCTGTTGGCCTGGAACTGGGAGCCATCTCACCCGGTGGCCGGCTGCCCCACGACGTGGACGCTGGCTCCTGGAGTCAGTCTCACCCAATCCGATGTGCGGGAACTGCAACTCGCCAAGGCGGCCATCGCGGCGGGCATTCGGATTCTGTTGCAGCGGTTGGGGGCCACTCCGGCCGACGTAACGCGCCTCTATCTGGCGGGGGCCTTCGGCAATTACGTGAACCGCGATAGCGCGCGCCGGATCGGCCTTATCGGCTTTCCGGATAACGTGGTGGTGCCGGCCGGCAACGCCGCATTGCGCGGAGCCAAGCTCGCTCTATTCAGGAACGACGCCGAGGGTGAGACGCTGCGTCAAAAGAATCGAGCACATTTCCCTGGCCGCCGATCCGGAGTTTCAGAATACTTACGTGGAAGAGATGGGATTCCCCGCTAGCGCAGGCTGAACTTCTTCATCTTGTATCGCAGGGTGTCACGGGTGATCTTGAGCAGGCGGGCGGCCTGCGTCTGGTTGCCGCCGGTCTTCTCCAGGGCGCGGTTAAGAAGGGCCCTCTCGTTATCCTCCAACGACATTCCGCTGTCCGGGACGGCCGGAATGGAAGGAGCCAGCACTACTTGCCGGGCGCCGGTGTGGCTCACCGCCATGGGCAGGCTGGCGGCGGTGATGTGCGAGCCTTCTTCCAGAATCATGGCCCGCTCGATGGCGTTGCGCAGCTCGCGCACGTTGCCCGGCCAGTCGTGTGTCAGCAGCAGTCGCTGCGCCTCCGGTGTGATGCCTTCGATGCGCCGTTTGAACTTGTTGTTGTAATGATCGATGAAGAAGGATACCAGCGGCGCAATGTCCTCGGGCCTCTCCCGCAGCGCCGGAATGGTGATGTGGATGACATTCAGCCGGAAATAGAGGTCCTGGCGGAACGCCCCTTCCTTGACTGCCTCACGCAGGTTCTTGTTCGTAGCGGCGATCACCCGCAGATCCAGCTGGATGTCCTTCAATCCCCCCAGGCGCCGGAAACTCTGCTCCTCCAGCACGCGAAGCAGCTTCGCCTGGAGCATGAGCGGGATCTCTCCGATTTCGTCCAGGAACAGCGTCCCCTTGTCCGCCAGCTCGAAAATGCCGCGCTTCTGCTGGCGGGCGTCCGTGAAGGCGCCTTTCTCATAGCCGAAAAGCTCGCTTTCCAGCAACGTGTCGGGAATGGCGGCGCAGTTGATGGCGATGAATGGTTCCGCCTGCCGCAGGCTCTGGTAGTGAAGCGTCTTGGCGACCAGGTCCTTGCCGGTTCCATTCTCGCCTTCGAGCAGGATGGTGGTGGCCTCGCTCGCCGCCACGCGCCGCACGAAGTGCAGGACATCGCTCATGCTCTGCGATTCCGCGATGATCTCCCGCTTCTGAGCGGTGGTCTCCTCGGTGATGTCCTTGACGCTGGCGACGGCGCCAGTCACCCGCCCGTTCTCGTCGAGCAACTGGCGGGTCCGTATGATCGCCAGCCGCTCTCTGCCATTGTCCGAGCGCAGCCGAAGGGTTGTGTTGGACACGGAAGGCGCGTCGCCCAGCCCTACCAGCATCCCGCAGCCAGGCTCGCAATCCTCGCAGCGGAACACCTCCCGGCACTCCTTGCCCACCATCTCATCGGCCGTCATGCCGAACATCTTCTCGGCCGCTTCGTTCACGCCGGTGATCAGGAAGTCCTTGTCGTACAGCAGCAGCGCCTCGGAGAGCTGATCGAAGACAGCTTCCAACACACTAGCGCGCTGCCACTCGGGGACTAATCTAGACATGAGGAGAAGACTCAAGTATAGCAGCCGGACAGGGGGTGTGTGAAATCACCCAGGGGGCAGGTGCGCCGGCTTTGGTCAGCTCGGTGGGGGGCTTTCTACGGGGAGTTGGGGCACCTAACTCAATCCTGGAGGGGGTTTTGGGGATTTGCCGCTCTATATTATAGGAAAATAGGCTTCTGCAGGACGAAACGGGCTCCGTGGGGATTGGTCCCAGGATTGCAATAATCGGGTGTCTAGGTAACAGGCAAGCTGCCGGGCAATGGAGACAATCCAACTCGCGATCGCCAACGCCTCATACGCTGCCTCGCTCCGCGACTTGCTGGCACGCAACGCCACGTGGAAAGTCTTGAGCGTGGATGTGCCGGACTCGCACCTGGAGGGAGTCATCGTGGTGGATTCGGCGGCTTTGGACCGTTTTCCCTCGCAGATCGTCAACCCCGAGCGAGTGGTTCTGATCACGCCCAACGATCCTCAACACCTGGCGCGGGCCTGGGAAGCGGGGATCGTATCGGTAGTCTCTGATCACGACCCCATGAGCACAGCGATGCTGGCGATCATGGCGGCTCGCTTGCGGGTAGGGAAGGCCGAGCGGCACCAGCATCCATCATGAATACAGGATCGTCACTCCGTTCCAGGATGGGGGGCTGGCTGTTGCCGGTCATCCATCTCTCCAACAACGTGCTGAGTATGACGGGGGTGCTGTTGGTAACCACCTCCACCGTCTTCTGGCTCTTCCTGCTGCCTTCCAGCTTTGGGGCCCCGGTGAACAACCCCTATCTGGGCATCGTGGCTTACTTGCTGCTGCCTTCGGTCCTGGTGCTCGGGCTGATTCTGATCCCGATCGGCATCTATCTCCGGTTTCGCAGCGAGCGGAAGAAAGGCTCCTATCCCTCTGACTTCCCGCCGCTGACTTTCCACAACGTCGAGTTCCGGCGGCTGATCCTGTTCGTCACCTTGGCCACGCTGGTGAACATTGTGATAGCCGGACAGACCGGCTACAAGGCCGTGACGTACATGGAAGGAGCGAGCTTCTGCGGCGAAACCTGCCACACCGTCATGCAGCCGGAATTCGTCGCCTACAAGAACGCCGCTCACTCTCGGGTGGAATGCGTCAAGTGCCACATCGGCCCTGGCGCCGCCTGGTTCCTGCGCAGCAAGCTCAATGGCATCCACCAGGTCTTCGCGGTCACTTTCAACACCTACCAGCGTCCGATTCCGCCCCCCTTACAGAAGCTGCGCCCGGCGAGCGAGACCTGCGAAGAATGTCACGCGCCCGACAAGTTCATCGGGGACCGGCTGCGCGTCGTCGACAAGTTCGCCGATGACGAGAAGAACACCATCGCCAAGACCGTCCTGTTGATGCGCGTGGGCGGCGCCCGCCAGGGGACAGGGATTCACGGCGTGCACATGGGGCCCGGAGTAACGGTTCGATATGCACCGGCCGACGAGTCGCGACAGAAGATTACCTGGGTGGAATATAACAACGGCCGCGGCCGCAGGGCTACCTATGCATCGCCGGATGCTAAGCCGGGCGCAGCCGGAAAGCTGCCTGTTCGCGACATGGAGTGCATGGATTGTCACAACCGTCCGGCGCATACTTTTGAAGTGCCCGAAAGCGCGGTGGACCGTGCCATGGCGCTGGGACAGATCGCCCCGGATCTGCCCTTCGTCAAGAAGCAGTCCGTGGAACTCCTCAAGGCGTCCTACCCTGCCAACGTGCCGGTGACCAGCGCCATCCCCGCCGCCCTGGACCGTTTCTATCGGCAGAGCTATCCGGCTGTCTTTGCCAGCCGGCGCTCCGACATCACTCGTGCCGCCAGGGCCCTGGCCGCCATCCACGGCCGGAATGTCTTCCCGGCGATGAAAATCACGTGGGGTACTTACCCGAACAATCTCGGCCACAACGATTTTCCGGGTTGTTTCCGCTGTCATGGCGGTGCGCTCAAGAGCGCTGACGAGAGCACGATCACGCAGGATTGCAACGCCTGCCACCAGCTCCTCGCCATGGAGGAACCGGCGCCGAAGGTGCTGGCCGACCTGGGGCTGGCCCCCGCCACCAGCCAGCGTTGAGCCGGCAGAACTGATAGTCTTGAGCCGAAGGAGGCGTGCTATGCCGTCTCTCGCCAAGATACTGATGCCGGTTGACTTCTCGGGCCGCTGCCGTGGCGCTGCCCGATACGCGGAAGCGCTGGGCTCCCGCTTCGGCTCCGAAATTATTCTGCTGCATGTTCTCCCTCCTCCGCATTACGAATTCAGCGCGTTGGAGGCGGGAGGTTCGGTGCTCAGCGAGCTCTATGCGGCGCGGTCCCGGCAGGCGCAGAAGGATCTGGATGCGCGCCTCAAGGACGAACTCGGCGGCGTGAGCGTCAAGCGGGTTCTGTTGGAGGGGGATCCTGCGCACAAGATCGTCGAGTACGCTCATTCGGAACACGCCAGTCTGATCCTGATGCCCACCCACGGCTATGGTCCATTTCGTCGTTTTCTTCTGGGATCGGTGGCCGCCAAAGTCCTGCACGATGCGGATTGCCCGGTGATGACCGGAATCCACCTGGAGAACGCTCCGGAGGTGAAGGCGATCGCGTTTCGCAATGTGCTGGTTGCCTTGGACCTCGGGCCCCAGAGCGCGAGGACGTTGGAATGGGCGGCCTGGCTGGCCGAGGCCTCCGGCGCATCTTTGACTCTGATACATGCCACGCCCTCCCTGGAGGGCCGGTCGGGTGAATACTTCGATCCGGAGTGGCGGGCGCACCTGGCGGCCAAAGCCAAGAGCGAAATCGACGGGATCGCCCAGCGAGCCGGCGCCGCCCCGGCCATTCTGATCGAGAGTGGAGATGCGCCGGGCGTGGTCTGCTCCACGGCGGGGAGGTTGCCCGCGGACTTGCTGGTCATCGGGCGCGGCTCGGCGGCCGGCATGTTCGGCCGGTTGCGCACCAACGCCTATGCCATCATCCGGCAGTCGCCCTGCCCCGTCGTCAGCGTGTAGCCGGAACGACGGGCGGGCCGCTCTTCAGCAAGCCCAACCGGCACGCCTCCGAGGTCAACTCCTCACGGAAATCGGGATGGGCGATTTGAATGAGTGCTTCGGTGCGCTGGCGGAGAGTTCGGCCGTGGAGGTAGGCCACGCCGAATTCGGTGGCCACGTAATGCACGTCTCCGCGCGATGTCACCACTCCGGCTCCGGCCCGCAATTCGGGCGTGATGCGTGAGACCGTCCCGTCCTTCGCCGTGGACAGCAGGGCGATGATCGGCAGCCCGCCCTTGGAGCGCGCGGCGCCCCGGATGAAATCGACCTGCCCGCCGAACCCGCTGTAGGGCAGGTGCCCGATCGAGTCGGAACACACCTGTCCCGTCAAATCGATCTCAATCGCCGAGTTGATGGCCACCATGCGCTCGTTCTGGGAGATGACGAACGGATCGTTGGTGTAGTGGGTGGGGTGGAATTCGAAAATCGGGTTGTCGTTGATGAAGTCGAACAGCGGCTTTGTGCCGAGCACGAAGCCGGCAATCACCTTGTGCGGATGGATGGTCTTCTTCTCGTTGTTGATGACCCCGGACTTGATCAGATCGATGACGCCGTCGGGAAACATCTCGGAGTGTACGCCCAGGTCCTGATGGCCGCTGAGCTCCAGCAACACCGCCTCGGGAATCGCGCCGATGCCCGTTTGCAGCGTCGCGCCGTTCGGGATCAGGTTCGCCACGTGGCGCGCGATCGTGCGGTGCAGATCCGTCATCTCCTGCGGCCTGTACTCGGCCAGCGGATGCGAGGTCTCCACGATGGCGTCGACCTTGTTGACGTGCAGGAACGCATCGCCCAGCGTCCGCGGGCTCTGGTCGTTGACCTCCACGATCAGGTGACCGGCGTGCTTGGCCGCCGTGAGCGTGGTCTCGATGCTCGCGCCCAAGCTCATGTAACCGTACTGGTCAGGCGGGCAGCACTGCACCAGCGCCACATCCAGCGGCAGCGCCCCGCTGCGGAACAGCGCCTCGATCTCGGAAAGGAAGATGGGCGTGTAGTCCCCGCGCCCTTCCTGCAGCGCCTTGCGCACGTTGGCGCCAATGAACAGGGCGTTGTGCCGGAAATGTCCCTCGAATTCGGGGCTGGTGTAGTCCGCGCTGCCCATGGTGGCCATGTGAATCAACCTCCACGTCGCGCAGCTCGGGCCCGCGGCGCACCATGGCCTGCACCAGCTCCTCCGGCTCGGCGCAGCCCGCGTGGATGTAGACGCGGTCGCCGCTCCTGACTACGGACAGCGCCTCGTCGGCGGTTCGCAGCTTCGCCCGGTAATCCTCCATCCAGCTCATGCTTCCGGCTCCCCCTGGGATTGGCCGCGCAGCGGGCGCCACCCGATCCCCAGCGTTTCGGCCAGGCTGCGCCGCACACAGGCTCCGCCGTGAGTGTAAACGCCCCGCCCAAGTTCCGGGGAATCGTGAAGGGCCCGTTCAATGCCGTGGCCTGAGATGCGCAGCAGGTACGGCAGCAGCGCCTGGGCCAGCGCCATGCTGGCGCTGCGGCTCACGTCCGCGCTCATGTTGGGGACGCAGTAGTGAACCACGCCGTGGTGAAGGTAAGTGGGTTCGGCCAGCGTGGTGGGGCGGCTGGTCTCGACGCATCCGCCTTGATCGATGGCGGTGTCGATAATCACCGCGCCGCGCTTCATGCTCTCCACCATGTGCCGGGTGACGAGGTGGGGCGCCTTGCGGCCGGCCACCAGCACGGCGCCAATAAGAACATCCGCCAGGGCGGCCGCCGCGCTGATCGAATCCGGATCGGCCAGCCCGGTATCGACATGGGGAAGGTGATCCAGCAGGCGGCGCAGCTTCTCCGTATCGATGTCCAGAACGGTGACCCTGGCGCCGGCCGCCGAGGCTGCCCGCGCGGCCCATGAACCCACCGTGCCCGCTCCCAGGATCAGAACGCGGGCCGGCGGCAGCCCCGGGCTTCCCCCCAGCAAAATGCCGCGCCCGCCTGAGCTGGACCGCAACAAGTGCATGGCCAGCGGAATCGTCATCTGGCCCGCGATCTCGCTGATGGCCGCCAGCACCGGGAGCCGCTCGTCGTCGGATTCGATGATCTCGTAGCCGATGGCGGTAATGGAGCGCTCCGTCAGCCGGTCCACCAGGAGGCGCGATTTGACGGCCATGTGATAAAAGGCCAGCAACGCCGTTCCCTTGGGCAGCGCGTCGAGCTCCTCGGGCGAGGGAGCGGCAACTTTGGCGGTCAGTTCGCAGCGATGGACCACCTCGGCCTGCGAGTAGGCCAGATGCGCCCCGGCCCGAATGTATTCGTCGTCCGGGAACATCGCCCGTTCGCCCGCGCCCGTTTCCACCCAGACCGTGTTCCCGTGCTCGGCCATTTGCCGCACCACGGAGGGGGTGAGCGCCACGCGGCGCTCGGATGGTTCCGTTTCCCGAATCACCCCTATGTTCATGGCCCTATGTTACGCCTGCGAAGCCTGCGGGCGGGCGTCTCAATACCCTTCGCCGTCCAAACGGACCTTCCCGGCGAAATGGCGGTAAACGAAAACGAAGTACCCGAGCGCCAGGATCATGCCCGGAATCCACCATGCCAGGGCCACTTTCAGGCCGTAGCTGGCGGCGGAGGCGTTCTGGATGGTGAGGCTGAGGGCCGGGTCGGGCCGGGCCGGAAGAACGTAGGGGAAGACGCCGAAGACGGCGCTGGTGAGCATGCCCACTATGTAGGCGCAAGATCCCAGGAACCGCACCAGACTGCCGCGGCCCCGGATCGCCAGCAGCCCTGCTACGGCCAGTGCCGGGAACACCCACCCCCACACATGATTGGCGAGGTTGGCGCGCACTTGCGGTTGCACCTCCATGGTGAAATACGTCACCACCACGGTCATCGCCACCACCCCGAACCAAACCGTCTTAGCGACTCGCTCGGCGCGGCGCTGGACTTCCTCTTCGGTCTTCAGGGCCACCCACAGCGCCCCGTGCTGCGTCAGCGTGAGGAAGGCAAGCACGCCCACCAGCACCGTATACCAGTCCAGAATTCCCAGTTCACCGCTCACACCGAAGTTGGTCCACAGCGGGAGGAAGAAGCGGCCGGAGGAATCCAGCGGCACGCCCCGAATCACGTTGCCCAGCGCAGCTCCGAAAAAGACGGCCAGCAGGGCGCTGGACCCCATGAACCCCGCATCCCACAACGGCTTCCACACCGGGCTGTCGATATGGTTGCGGAACTCGATGGAGACGCCCCGCAGAATCAGCAGCCACAGCACCATCATCAACGGCAAGTAGAAGCCGCTGAAGCTGGCAGCGTAAAGCGCGGGGAACGCGCAGTACAGGGCGCCGCCCGCCGCCAGCAGCCACACTTCGTTGCCGTCCCAGACCGGGCCCACCGACCGCAGCACGAGGCGGCGCTCGCGGTCGTTCCTCGCCACGCAGTAGTGCACAATCCCCGCCCCCAGGTCGAAACCGTCCAACACCACGTAGGCGGCAATCATGATCGCCACAAGACAGAACCAGAGCGTTCCCATGGTTACTTTTCTCCTTGCAGCGCCGGCTCGGGACCATGCTCAATCTCGCGGTACACCAGGAACAGGAACAGGATGCTCAACAACGTGTAGACGCCCAGGAAGCCGATCAATGTGAACATGGTATTGCCTGCCGAAACATTGACCGACGGCCCCTCGGCAGTCCGCATCAGCCCGTAAATCACCCACGGCTGCCGGCCCACCTCCGCCGTGATCCAGCCGGTGGTGTTGGCGATGTAAGGAAAGGGCAGCATCAGCATGATGATCCACAGCCACAAGCGGCTCGCGAACAGGCGCCCCCTCCAAAGCTTCCAGGCCGCGATGGCCAGCACCGCGATGAAAATGGTTCCCAACCCCACCATCATGTGGTAGCTGAAGTAAAGCAGCGGGATGTTGTCCGGCCACTGATCCTCCGGAAACGCATCCAACCCCTTCACTTCCGCCATCCAGCGCTGGTAGGTGAGAAAGCTGAGCATGCGCGGGATCACCAACGGATTGTCGAGCTTCCTTTTCGCCGTGTCGGGCTGCCCGACAATCGCCAGCGGCGCGCCTTCCACCGTTTCGAAGAGTCCTTCCATGGCGGCCAGGGTCGGCGGCTGGTGGCGGGCCAGGTTCTTACCCTGGCCGTCACCGGTGGGGAAGGGCAGCACCAACGCCGCCACCAGGCCCGCGATCACGCCCACCCGGAGAAACGTCCGCCCGTACTCTTCGTCGCGTCCCTGAAGCAGGTAAAACGCCCCAATCGAGGCCATGACGAAGGACGCCGTGAGCACGGAGCCCGCCATGTTGTGCAGATACTGCCACAGCGTCCAGGGGTTGAACAGCAGGGCCCAAAAACTGGTCAGCGAAATAGCGCCGTTGGGCGCAATCACGTAGCCCACGGGATGCTGCATCCAGGCGTTGGTGGCGATGATGAAGAAGCCCGAAAGCCAGGAGCCCACGAAGACCAGGAACGCCGCCCACCAATGCCCTCGGGGCCCCAGACGCTTCTCGCCGAACAGGAACAGGCCCAGGCAGCTCGATTCCAGGAAGAACGCGAACAGCCCTTCCATGGCCAGAGTCTGCCCAATGACGCCGCCTGCCGCTTTGGAAAAGAGCGCCCAGTTGGTGCCGAACTGGAACTCCATGGGGATGCCCGTGACCACGCCCAAGGCGAAATTGACGGCGAAGATTTTCGCCCAAAAGCGCGCGGATTGGTTATAGTGATCGCCCCCGGGCCGCAGGCCCATCGTCTTCAGAACCACGATGAGCAGCGCCAGCCCCATGGTGAGCTGCGGGAACAGGTAGTGGTAGGTGATCGTAAACGCGAAGTGAAACCGATGCAGTGCCAGTGCGTCCATTACTGCCGATTCTACTTCACGCCCAGCCTCCGCAGGAAGGTCATCATCGGGCACCAGTTGGTAAAGGCCGACTGAAACAGGTTCAGCCCCACGAACGCGGTGAACAGATACCAATTGGGGCTCACCCAGTAGCCCAAGGCCAGGCTCAGCACCACGAAGAAGCCGGCGATCATCCTTAAGTACCTATCGAGAGTCATCGAATCGCATCCCTCCTACGGGAATGAGATGCGCTTGCGGCTACTGGGTGACAGCCCTCAGCCCGCTTTTTGACAGCTCAAGGGCCAGAATTGACGTTGCTCCGCAGCCACGGCACGAGTCTGTCAAAGCGGAACTCTCCCTCTTCATGCAACCCCGAGACGAAGGCATAAGCGTCCTCGGCATTCGCCGTTAGCCGTGCGCCGTTGATGGCGAGAAACGTATAGGTGGCGGCGAATGCCGTTCGCTTGTTGGCGTCGATGAAAGGATGGTTCTGCGCCAGGCTCTCCCAAAGCGCGGCCGCTTCCTCGACGAGATCGGCGTAGTAGCCGGTTTGCGGCCGGTAGAGCGCCGATTCCAAAACCCCGTAGTCGCGCACCCCAGGCGAGCCGCCGTAACGCTCGATCTGATCCTCATGCATGGCGAGGACTTCCGGCAGCGTGAGGTAGTCGGTCACTTAGCGAGCTTCCTGTAAAGCTCGCCGTATTTTTCATGGCTGGCGAGGTAGGTGGACATCACGTGCGCACGGGGCCGGAGGTTTTTCCGCTTCTCGATCAGATCGGCCAGCGCTTCATCCACGAGTGCCTGAATCTGCCGTCCCTCGTGTTGCGCGATCTTGCGGACGATGGACAGAATTTCCGAATTGACCTGCGTCGCGAACTTCTCTTCGGACTGGGGACATGGCACACCTCTTCTCGACCGATTCCCAGCATATCATGACAAATCATGATGTTTCAAGATTGGGGCAAGGCCGGTCCGCGGGTTTAATCCAGAGAACGCCACGTCACGGCCGTCACGGCGAGGAGGGTCGATCTGCGGCGGCGACGGCGTTGACGGGAACTCAATACGGTCTGCTTTCGATCGCAAAAAGAACCACAGCATCCGTGGGCTCGCAGACTGCACATTCCAAACGATTTGGACGACGCAGCTGCCTTTCGTGAACTCGGCGACGCCTTCGACGGCAATTGCGCTGCTGCCTGACCGATACCAGTAGTTGGCGCCAAAGCTCCGCCAATCTCCCCAAGCCTCTCGGAGGTGATGACAATGCTCGACCCAATCCTGCGATTGCTTACCGTTGCGCAGTCGTTCGACAGCCAGATCCAAGACGCTCTCGCAGGTGCCCTGGTTCAAAGCTTTTCGGAGCTCCTCGACAGCATTCAAGACAAGCGTCCGCTGCTCGCCTCCGATCGGTGCAACACGGGCAGGATTCCCCTTCCCACACGCGGTGAGGACACTCAACGCCAGAGTAAGTGCGGCGATGCCGACGTCCGCACGCATCACACAACTCTACACCCAAACCAAATGCCGGAGGTCGCGGTTTATGCCCGCCTCTTGTTCACGATGTAGTACAGCACCGGCACCGTCATGCGCGAGAGCAGCAGCGAGGCGACCTCGCCGGCCATCAGCGCGATGGCCAGGCCCTGGAAGATCGGGTCGAACAGGATCACCGCCGAGCCCACCACCACCGCCGCCGCCGTCAGCAGCATGGGCCGGAAGCGCACCGCGCCGGCGTCGACCACGGCCTCGTCGAGCGGCATGCCCTCCTTCAGCCGCAGCTCGATGAAGTCCACCAGGATGATCGAGTTGCGCACCACGATCCCGGCGCCGGCGATGAAGCCGATCATCGAGGTCGCGGTGAAGAACGCGCCCAGCAGCCCGTGCGCCGGCAGGATGCCGACCAGCGAGAACGGGATCGCCGCCATGATCACCAGCGGCGTCATGAACGACTGGAACCAGCCCACCACCAGCACGTAGATCAGCACCAGCACCGCGGCGAAGGCCAGCCCCAGGTCGCGGAAGACCTCGTAGGTGATGTGCCACTCGCCGTCCCACTTCATGGCGTAGCGCGCGTCGTCGGCGGGCTGGCGCGCGGTGTACTGCTCGATCGAGTAGCCCTCGCGGCATGCGGATGTCGCCGATCTTGGGCCCCGTCGTCAGGATGGCGTAGACCGGGCTTTCCATGGCGCCCGCCACGTCGGCGGTCACGTAGACCACCGGCATCAGGTTCTTGTGATAGATGCTCTTGTCGGCGATGCCCTCCTCCGCGCGCACCAGTTCGCCGCAGCGGCACCAGCTCGCCCGTGCGGCCCTGCATCTTCAGGCTCCTGCAGTCGCTCCAGGTCCGAGCGCGTGGCGCGGTCCAGGCGCAGGCGGATCGGCACGTCTTCCTTCTCCGAGTCGACGTGCAGCAGGCCGGCCGCCTCGCCCGCCGAGGCGATTCGCAGCGTGCGTGCGATATCGTCCTCGGAGATGCCGTTCAGCGCGGCCTTCTCCTGGTCGACGACCAGCCGGTACTTCGGCTGGTCGTCTTCCACGTACCAGTCGACGTCCACCACGCCGTCGGTCTTCTCGAAGATGTCGCTGGATCTGCCGCGCCAGGTCGATCTGGCCCTCCTGCGTCGGGGCCGTAGATCTCGGCCACCAGCGTCTGCAGCACCGGCGGGCCGGGCGGCACCTCGGCCACCTTGATGCGCGCGCCGTAGCGCGCGGCGATCGGCGTCAGCGATCGCCGGACGCGCTTGGCGATGTCGTGGCTCTGCAGGTCGCGCTCGCCCTTGCCGAGCAGGTTCACCTGGATGTCGGCCACGTTGGAGCCGCGCCGCAGGTAGTAGTGGCGCACCAGGCCGTTGAAGTTGTAGGGCGACGCCGTGCCGACGTAGGTCTGGAAGTTGGTGACCTCGGGCTGCGTCAGCACCGCGTCG
Organism: Bryobacterales bacterium; assembly: GCA_963744775.1. Lineage (GTDB taxonomy): Bacteria > Acidobacteriota > Terriglobia > Bryobacterales > Bryobacteraceae > CAVUVG01. The sequence goes on along the minus strand of CAVUVG010000001.1, from coordinate 46,379 downwards.
GCCAGTTCGCGGGTCACGCGCGCCGTCTGCTCGAGCGTGGTGCCCTCGGGCATGTCGATGATCACCTGGAACTCGCTCTTGTTGTCGAAGGGCAGCATCTTGACCTTGACGAACTCGATGTAGACCAGCGCGCAGGCGCCCAGCAGGAGCAACGACCACCACGGCCAGGAAGCCCCACCGCAGCGGCGTGCTGGTGCAGCAGCGGGTTCATGACGCGCCGGTAGAGCCGGGTGAAGACAGTCCTCCGCTTCGCCGTGGCCGTGCCCGCCGCGGATCTTCAGCAGCCGCACCGCCGCCCACGGCGTCACCACGAAGGCCACGAGCAGCGAGAAGATCATCGCCGCCGACGCGCCGATCGGGATCGGCCGCATGTACGGCCCCATCAGCCCGCCGACGAAGGCCATGGGCAGGATGGCGGCGATGACGGCGAACGTCGCCAGGATGGTCGGGTTGCCCACCTCGTCCACGGCCTCGACCGCCACCTCGCATCAGCGGACGCCCGGCGTTGCCCGGCAGCCGCGCGTGGCGCACGATGTTCTCCACCACCACGATGGCGTCGTCCACCAGGATGCCGATGGAGAAGATCAGCGCGAACAGCGTGATGCGGTTCAGCGTGTAGCCGTAGAGATAGAAGACGGTCAGCGTCAGCGCCAGCGTCACCGGGATGGCGAGTGAAGACGATCAGCGATTCGCGCAAGCCCAGCGTGAGCCAGATCAGGATGCTCACCGAGATCACGGCGATCAGCATGTGGAACAGCAGTTCGTTGGATTTCTCCGCCGCCGTCTCGCCGTAGTTGCGGGTGATGGTCATCTCCACGTCGGAGGGGATGACGCTCCCCTTCAGCGCCTCCACGCGTGCGCAGCACGCGCTCGGCAATGTCGATGGCGTTGGTGCCCTTGCGCTTGGAGACCGCCAGCGTCACCGCCGGATAGAAGGACTCCGCCCGCGGCGTGCTGCACGTAGTTGCGACGGGCTCCTCGCCGCCGTCGCTCACCTCGGCGACGTCGCGCACGAAGACCGGCCGGCCGTTCGCGACGCCGACCACCACGTTGCGCACGTCGTCGGCGGTGCGCAGGAACTCGCCGGTCTCCAGCAGGAATTCGCGGTTGCCGCTGGCGAAGCTGCCCGCCGGCAGCCGCTGGTTGGACGCGCCCAGCGCGCCGTAGACCTGCAGGGGCGTCAGCGAGTAGGCCGCCAGCTTGCCCTCGATCGAGCGTGACGCGCATCTGCGCCGCTGGCCGCCGATGATGGTCGCCGCCGAGACGTCGGGCACCTGCTTGACCGCGTCGTGCACCTGGGCGGCCACCCGCCGCAGCTGGTAGTCGTCGTAGCGGTGGCTCCAGAAGGTCAGCGCCAGGATGGGCACGTCGTCGATCGAGCGCGGCTTGATCAGCGGCTGCGAGGCGCCCGGCGGGATCAGGTCGAAGTTGGCGTGACATCTTCTGGTTCAGCCGGACGATGCTCTTCTCTTCGTCCTCGCCCACGTAGAAGCGCACGATGGCCATGCGACATGCCCGGGCTGGAGGTCGAGTAGACGTACTCGACGCCGGGGATCTCCCACAGCAGCTTCTCCATGGGCTTGGTGACGCGCTCTTCCACCTCGCGGGCGGACGCGCCGGGCATCCGGACGAACACGTCGATCATCGGGACGATGATCTGCGGCTCCTCCTCGCGCGGCAGCTTCCAGACCGCGAACGCGCCCAGCGCCAGCGACGCCACGATGACCAGCGGCGTCAGCTTGGACTGGATCCAGGCGGCGGCGAGCTTCCCGGCGATGCCGTAGTGCGGGTTGTCGCTCACGGGCGGACCTCCACCCGGGCGCCGTCGGCCAAGCCCGCCGGGACCGGGAAGATCGATCTTCTCGCCGGCGGTCAGGCCGGAGAGCACCTCCCGCCGGTCCTGGCGCGCCTCGCCCAGGTGACCAGGCGGGCGCGGGCGCAGTCCGCCTTCGGCCACGAGCACCGAGCGCAACTGGCCGTGCTCGCGTGATGGCGGCCGGCCGGCACGGCCAGCACGCTGCGCTTGCCCAGCGTGAAGACCGCGCGCCCGAACATGCCGGAGCGCAGCTGCGGCGACGGCGGGCAGGTCGATCTTGACGATGTAGGTGCGCGAGGCCGCGTCCACCGCCGGCACGATCTCGCCGACACGCGCCTGCGAGGGTGCGGTCCAGGCGTCCAGCGCGACCGAGACGCTCTGGCCCGCGCGAACGTCGCGCAGCCGCGATTCCTCGACCGACGCTTCCAGCCGGTAGGCGCCCTCGCGCTCGATGGTGGCCAGCGGCGCGCCGGGCGCGGCCAGGTTGCCGGGCTCGACGTGCTTCTCGGTCACCACGCCGGCGAAGGGAGCCGTGATCCGGGCGTACTCCGCATGATGGCTGCGGCCTGCATCGCCCTCGGCTCGGCCTGGCTGATCTTGGCGGCGAGCTGCTTGCGCTTGGCCGCGGCCATCTCGTGGCCGGCCTGCGCCACCTTCAGCCGCGCGGAGGCCTCGTCGAATTCCTGGTTGGAAATGGACTTCTTCTGGAACAGGTCCTTCATGCGCCGGAAGGTCACCTGGGCCAGTTCCAGGTTGGCCTTGGCGGAGGCGATGGCGCCGTCCACCTCCGGCAGCGCCTCCTGCGGCTTCGCGCTGCGCGGCTTCGGCCTGCCGCACCTGCGCCTCGAGATCCCGCGCGTCGAGCTCGACGAGCAACTGGCCGGCGCGCACGTGGTCGCCGGCCTGGAAGCTCACCTGGCGCACGTAGCCCATCACCTTGCTCGAAAGCGACGCCGCGGTCGCGCGCGCGCACCGTGCCGGTGGCCTCATACGTGGACGGCCATTCCGCCGGCTGCGACGGTCTGGACCTGGACGGCGACGGCCGGCGCGCCCGCCGGTGCTGTCTGCGGTCTGCTGACGGCTTCGCCGCCGCAGGCCGCCAACAGCGCCGAGGGACGAGGATCAGGGGAAGGTAGCGTGATATCTCATGATGGGCTGCTCCTAGTTCAAGAACGCTCGAATCGGCCGTCAGCGTGCCGGCGGCCAGTTCCAGCCCGGCGGCGGCCACGCTGGTCGTGCACGGCGGCCAGGCGCCGCACGCTGGTTTCCAGCAGCGCGGTCTCGCTGCGCAGCAGTTCGGTGACGTTGGTCAAGCCGTTCTCGTAGCGGTTCTTGACGATCCGGAGGCTTTCCTCGGCCTCGGCCACGGCGGCCTCGGCCACCTCGATGCGCTCCTGGGCGGCCTTCAGGTCGAGATAAGCGCTGCGCACCTGCAGGCGGACCGCGGAGTCGATCTGCCGCTGCTGGGCCCGGCCCGGATGTCGGCCTGGCCGGCCTCCTCGATGCGCGCCTTGTCCGCGAAGCCGTTGAAGAGGTTCCAGCGCAGGGAGGCCGCCGGCGAACCAGTTGGCGCCGCCGCGGTTGATGAAGCGCTGCCGGTCGGCCTCGAAGGCCACCCGGAAAGAGACCTGGGGCAGCAGAGCAGCCGCGCGCGCAGCCTCGGTCTGCGTCTGCGCGATGCGCGGCCGAGAGCCGCACCTGCCGCGCCTCGGGCCGGTTCTCGCGCGCGCACTCTCCTCTTCGTGCGAGCGGCGTCTCCGACTGCCGCCAGCGGCGTCGAGCGGCGTCGTCAGATCGTGCGGCGTGTCGAGCGGCAGGCCGAGGGCCTCGTTGAGGGCGGCCTCGCGCGATCTCGGCGTCGTAGCCGCGGCGGATCTCCTGCTCCCGCATGGCGGCCAGGTGCACGCGGATGGCGAGCACGTCGGCATCGGTGGCCATGCCCGGCGGCGCGCACGGTTTCGGCGCGCTCGAGATCGGCCTGCGCCGAGCGGACCGCCTCCCGCGCCACCTTCAGGCTCTCCTGGCTCGAGCACGACGCCGTTGTAGGCGCGCACCACGCCGGCGATCACGTCCATCGCGTTCGCGGCGCTGGTCCTCGCCGGCCATCTGCCCGCCCGAGTTCGGCTGACCGAACCTGCTTGCTTGGTCAGCCCGGCGTCCCAGACCGTCTGGTCCAGGACCACCTGCGACTGGAAGTTGTTCATGGCATCCGGCCGGTTCAGCGGGCCGATGGCGAAGTTCTGCTCGCTGAACTGGTGCTGGGTGAGCAGCGAGCTGAACACGAAGACCGGATTGTCGCTGCGCTGCCAGGATTCCGTGTAGTTCACCTTGGGCAGGTATCCGCTGCGGGCCTGGCTGCGACGCGCATCTCCGCGGCTGTCATCTGCGCGCCGGCGGCCTCCATCGAGGGGTGCTTGTCGAGCGCCACGCGGACCGCATCTTTGAGGGATAGGGGGTCTGCGCCCACAACGGCGCCGACAGCAGGGCAAATATGGCTATTCTCATGCGGTTCAAGGCTCCAAGGGCCTCGTCTCTGGAGTAGGATGCAGATGGGGGCCGGCTGTAACAGCGCGTTCTTCCCTGTCACCTTCGGCCAGCGGCTGCATCTCAGAGCATGAGGTCCTTTTATGGAAGCGAGCATATCCTATCTTGGATGGCGTGAGGTTCGAAGCCGAGAGCCGCGGGCACCGGGTCATTTGCGACCAGCCGGCGAGCATCCCAGGGGCGGACGCCGGGATGGCGCCGCCGGAGTTTCTGCTGGTGTCTCTGGGCACCTGCGCGGGCTTCTACGCGCTCCAGTACCTGAAGACACGGAGCCTGCCCACGGAGGGCCTGGCGGTTCGTGTCCTGGCCGAAAAGGCCTCGCAGCCGGTCCGGCTCGGTTCCTTCCGCATCGAAGTCACCGTGCCGGGACTGGAACCCCGGCATCACGAGGGCGTCCTCCGCGCCGTGAAGCTGTGCCTGGTACACAACACGCTGCTGCACCCGCCGCCATCGAAACGGTGCTCACCCCCAGGCGTGACCGTCGCCGCCTCACGCACCCTAAGCTAGGTGGAGAGACAAGAGACGACGTAACGCAAGCGCACACGGGGGGGAAGGTGGGGGGGGGGAGGGGAGGAGGGAGGAGGGAGGGAGGCGGGGGGGGGCCGAGTTCCGGAGATCGATGCAGCGGTGTCCCCGTATCCCGACCTACACGAGTACCGGTTCAAACCCAGTTCAACTATCTGGGGGGGGGGGGGGAGGGGTGGGTCGCGCGGTGAGGGCGGCGGACCCACTGGAGGACTCTCCTAGAGGGTTTCCCAGACCGGTGTTCACCGCAGGGGGGGGGGGGGCGTCTCTGCATTGTATCCGCTTGAAGTTGCCGGGGGGGGGGGGGGGAGGGGGGGGGGAGGGGGGGGGGAGAGGTGGGGGTTGGGGGAAAGCGACTCCGTGTTGGCGCGCGCCGGATGCGGCCCTGATCGACGAATGCATCGACGAGCGGGGGGGGGGAGGGGGGGGGGGGGGAGGAGGAGGGAAGAGAGGAGGGATGGGGGGGCAGGGGGAGGGGGGAGGGAGGGGGGCGCCGGCTTCCGTTAGCCAGCCACGACTGCGAGGAGGAAGGGAAGGGAAGGGGAGGGAGGGGGGAAGGGGGGGGGAGAAGGAGGGGGGAGGGGGAAGAGGGGAACAAGCGGGCCGCTTCGGAAAGGACCTGGCAGGACTGAAGGGGGAGGGGGGGGGGGAAGGGGGGGGGAAGGAGGGGCGGAGGGGGGGGAGGGGGGGGGGGGGGGGGGGGGGATAGGGGGGGGGGAGGGGGGAGGGAGGGGAGAGGAGGGGGGGGGGAGGAGGAAGGGAGGGGGGGGGAGGGGGGAGAGGAGGATTGGAGTAGGAGAGCAGTTTGTTCTAGTGGTTTTCCAGGGGGAATGAGGAGAAGTGGTGGGTAGGGGGAGTCCGTAGGTGGGGGAGAGGGATAGGGGGGGTCTAAGGATGGAGTATAGGGTAGTGGATGAAGAGAGGAGGTGAGAGAATTGAGGGTACAAGTAGGGAGGAGGCATTAGGGGATAGTTGAGCAGTGGTATGGTTCGGAGGTTAGGGGGAAGAAGGGGGGGGGACCGTTTGGGGAGAATTGAGGGATGGGGTTGGTGGTGTTGCGCCTTGAGGAGACCTAATTAAGGGGGAGCTAGGGGTCGAGTGGGGGGGAGGAACCGCCGTCTTGACAACCACATTATGAGGAATAAGTGAGGCGCGCTTCGCTTCGCTTATCAGGATATAGGGGTATTGCGAACAGCACTCTATAAAACGGAAGCAGAGTGGCTGAGCGCTGTTCACCTATCTGACCGGTAGCGCTGCACCGCTATACGACCTAGACTGAGGGAGGGGTTGCAGCCTATTTATAGGCCGATTTAGATATGGGTTTCGCTCGACTGCGGCGTTGCGGCTAGGATTTCACGGTGTGGAACTCCCAGCCTTTGCGGAAGGTGGGCTTCAGCAGCTTGTTCGCCTCGGCGTTGTTGGTGATGCGCATCTTCGCGGGATCGTATTCGAGCTTGCCTTCATGCCGAAGCGCGATCACGCCCAACAGCATCCATTCGACGAACGGCGCGGCGACATCGAAGTTGGAGCAGGCCGGATCGCCGCCTTTGCAGGCGCGGATGAAGTCGCGCATGTGGCCGGGCGAACGGGTCAGCAGCGGCGGCGGCATGCGGTAATCCTTCATCTTCTCGACGGGAATCAGCCGGGTCACGTCGCCGTAAGTGCCTGTGGTCAGCATGCCCTTGTCGCCGATGAACAGGCTGCCGTCGGGCTGTCGGGAAGCGCAGCGGCGTCGTGGCGGCCTTCAGCGCGTCGAACTCCTCCCAATCGAACACACGGCCCGGAGACCGGAATTCGTTGTACGCGGGACCGCATGCCGCCGGGTCCGCCGGACCGCTGCCGGACGCCGCCGCCGGCCGACCGCCCGGTCCGCCGGCCGCGGCAGACCATCGGCGGATCGCCGATCCACTCGCCTTCCGGCACGCCGGCGATCTTCGGATTCTCCTTCATGCCGTCATACCAGAAGATCTTCAGCGCGCGGCATGTTGCCGTAGGCCGCGAAATCGAAGCGGATGACCGAGGCCGTTGGGGAACATGAAGGGGCTCGTGCCTTCCTTCTTGATGCACTCGACGCCGATGACCTTGCGCTTGGACAGGTGCAGCGCCATGTTGGGCGCGCCCAGGATGTGGCACGCCATGTCGCCGAGCGCGCCGCAGCCGAAATCGTAGAACCCGCGCCAGTTGAACGGCTGATAGAAGAAGCCGCCGAAGCGGTCCGGTTCCGCCTTGCCGCCGGCCGTGAATGGCCGCTTCTCGGCGATGCCCAGCCACAGGTCCCAATCGAGCGTGGCCGGGACCGGCTCTTCCTTCGGGATCTCGGTCAGACCCTGCGGCCAGATCGGCCGATCGCTCCAGGCATGCACTTCGGTGACATTGCCGATATCGCCGTTCCAGATCATCTCGGCGCATTGGCGGGTGCCTTCGTTCGAGTAGCCCTGGTTGCCCATCTGCGTGGCGACGCCGTACTTGGCGGCGGCCTCGCGCAACTGCCGCGCTTCCCAGATGGTGCGGACCAGCGGCTTCTGCACGTAGACGTGCTTGTCGCGCTCCATGCACCACATGGCCGCCGTGGCATGCATGTGATCGGGCGTGGCGACGATCACGGCATCGATGTTCTTGCCTTCCTTGTCCAGCATCTGCCGGAAGTCCCGGAACTTCGGCGCTTTGGGAAACCGTTTGAACGTCGGCGCGGCGCGCCGGTCGTCCACGTCGCACAGCGCCACGATGTTCTCGGTGGGCGCGGCGGCCGACAGGTTGGAGGCCCCCTGGCCGCCGGAGCCGATCGCCGGCGAAGTTCAGTTTCTCGTTCGGGGATTTATACCCCGCGGATTTCAGGGAAGGCGCGCTGCCGAATCCCGCGGAGGGAACGGCGCCCGCCAGCAGCGTGCCATAGAAAAAATGCCGTCTCGAAAATGCCATTTTCAAACCTCGCCGTGGTCGTAGATTACCACATCGACATGCACTTGAAGCCCTGACCCGCGCGGCCGGGATTTACAGGAAGTGGTCCCACCAGATGGCCAGCGAGGCCAGCAGCCAGGCGTGCGCCATGCCTGGTCGCCGGCCGGACAGGACATTCTCCAGCCAGGGCTCCAGCCGGCCGCGGTGGAACAGTTCCGGTTTCCTGGCGCTCCCCAACAGAGTCTCCCGGATGAAAGCGGGAAACGCTCCGGACGGCCGAGCCAGCATCGGGAAGTGCAGCCCGTACTTGCGGCGCCCGGCGATCTCTTTGGGCAGATGACGGGTGAGCAGCGACAGAATGTACTTCTCCTGCCCGTTTCGCATCTTCATGGAAGAAGGCAGAGACAGCGCGAAGTCCAACACCTCCCGGTCCAGGTAAGGCATACGGATTTCCAGTGAATGCGCCATGCCGACCTTGTCGTGCACCAGCAGTAAGCCTTCCGGCAGGCGGCGAGTGAGATCCACGCTAAGCCTCTCCTGTTGTCTGTCCCGGCAACTCTCCAAAATCGCGGCGGGTGGCCGCAGCGCATCCAAGCCCAGGCCCTGATCGAACGGCAGTTCCGGGTTCAGGAATCTGGTCCTTTGATGCAGTGTGAGACCGCGGACCCACTCGAGGTCGGCCGAGCGATCGGAGTCCGCGGCCAGAATGCGCCAGAACCGTCCCCATCGGGGATGCATGACGCGGTCCGCCAGCGGCCGCAGCAACGGGCGAGGCGCAAACCGGCGGGCGCGGTACATCCAGTCCCCGCGCAGCCAGGGATATCCCCCGAACAACTCATCCGCGCCTTCTCCGCCAATCACCGTTTTCACCTGGCGGCCCGCCACGCTCGAAAGCTGGTACAACAAGGGCGAGGGGGACGCCACGCAAGGCTCTTCGACGGCCTCCACTACCCTGCGTAGCAATTCCGGGATTTGTTTGGTCCGGAACTCCACTTCCTGATGCTCCGAGCCGATGCGCTCGGCGAGAAGACGTGAGTAGCGGCCTTCGTCTTCCTCCGGCTCCTCCGGGAACACCAGGGAGAACGTCTTGAGAGGCTTGGAGGAGGCTTGTGAGGCGAAGACGGCAGCCAGGGAGGAGTCCCATCCTCCGCTGATAAACGCTCCGACCGGCACATCGGCCGTAATGTGCGACGCGACGGCCCCGCGCAGACGCTTCTCCAGTTCGTCCGCGTATTCCGGCTCCGTCTTAGGCGTGCCCGAGGCGTCAAAGCGCGCCGTCCAGAAGTTGCCGCGCGTTTCGCGTCCCTCCTCCTCCAGCAGCAGGAACGCGCCGGCCGGCAGCCTCTCGATGCCGCGGAAGCAGGTCCTGGGGGCTGGAATGTATTGCGACGCCAGACACACGTTCAAGCCCTTCCAGTCGGGCTCCGCCGTCACCAGCTTCGAGGCAAACAACGCCCTGGCCTCGGAGGCGAACAGGAAGCCTCTCGCTGTTTTGGCGCAGTAGAGGGGCTTCATGCCCGCGCGGTCGCGCGCCAGCAGCAAGCGCCGCTGCCGCCGGTCCAGGATCGCCAGGCCGAACATGCCGTTCAGGCGCGCAAGTCCCTCCGGGCCGTATTCCTCGTACAGATGCAGGATGACTTCGCAGTCCGACCTGCTTCGGAACCTGTGGCCGCGCGCTTCCAGTTGCTGCCGCAACGCCTGGTGGTTGTAGATCTCCCCGTTGGCCACCAGTCCCACGCTGCCGTCTTCGTTCAGCAGCGGCTGGGCGCCGGTCACCAAGTCCACGATGCTTAGCCGGCGCACCGCCAGCCCGGCCCGCATCTCCGGCGCCGTCCAGGAGCCCTCGTCATCGGGCCCGCGATGGATCATCGCGGCATTCATCCTGCCGAGCAGCGCGGGAATCTCGGCTTCCGGGATGTCTAACTGGTAACCGCCGGCGATTCCGCACATGACGTGGGCAGAAGTGAGAATTGGCTATCATAGCTTTCTGAGGGTGCATCGGCAACCTATGGCGCCGTGCCGCTACCTGCGTTGACTTCCTCGATGATCCGGGCACTGGGCTGGAACGCCTACCTGGCCCTTCAACTCATTGGTCAGAAAGATGTGCCATTCCTGCCCTGGGAGGAGATCCGGCGGAAACAGAGCCATCGTGTCCGCCGGATGGTGCGCTACGCTTACCGGCACGTACCCTACTATCGCGAGACGATGTCCCGTCTCGGAATCCAGGCCGGTGAAATCCAGTCCGTGGCTGACCTGGCCCGGCTTCCCCTGGTCGAACGCAGCGAATTGCAGCGCGATCCCGAACGCTTTCTGAGCCGTGCCGTCGACCGCGCCGCGTGCCTTGAGCTGCAGAGCTCCGGCAGCAGCGGCTCGCCGAAAACCATCTGGCACGATCCGGCCGCGCTTTTTCAGAACGCGGCTCACGGCGAGAGGGAGCGGTCCATTATGCGGCGCGCCCTGGGCCGGTGGAGCGGATACCGCGAGACCGTCATCGTCTCGCCCATCAATGCGAGCCAGAAGTCGATTCAGGATTTTGTGCGGGAAGCCGGCTTCTTCCCCGGCCGCATGCGCGTCCAGCGCCAGTACCTGTTGCTGTCGGACTCTCCCCAGGAGAATATCCGCCAGATCAACGAATTCCGCCCGGACCTGTTGTATTCCTACGGCTCCTATGTGAACATGCTCTGCGGGCACGTGCGCCGGACCGGTGTAACCTGGCACCGCCCCAAAGCGATCCTATACAGCTCCGATCACTTGCCGGCCGCTACACGGAACTGGCTCACCGGCGAGTGCGGCATTCCGGTGTTCAGTGTCTATGGCGCGGTGGAGGCCCTGAAAATCGGCTTCGGGTGTGACCGGCACAGCGGCGTCCATCTGAACAGCGACCTCTATCCCGTGCGGATTCTCGACGACGTTGGCAGAGATGCCCAACCCGGTCAGACCGGCGAAGTCGTCCTCTCCAACCTGGTGAACCGCGCCACCGTTCTCTTGAACTACCGTTTGGGGGACCTGGCCAGCATGTCTCCCGAGCCTTGCCCTTGCGGCCGCACGCTGCCGCTGATGTCGTACCCCGTGGGCCGCGTTGACGAGGTGATCGAGCTCGCTGACGGCTCGACCGTGCATCCCATCGCGTTCCGGGAACTCTGCCTGCAAGATGCCGGCATCATGCAATACCAGGTACGTCAGACCGAGCCCTCCACCTTCCGCATTTCCCTGGTGCCCGCTCCGGACGCGGACCGGCGGCAGTTGGAGCAAGCCGTACGTGGCCGGTTCCAAGGTCGCTTTGGAGCCTCCGTGACCGCGGATGTTCGCTGCGTCGAGCAGCTCGAGCGCACGCGCAGCGGCAAGACTCCGGTGGTCATCTCGCTCCGGCGGAGTGAGGCGTGCTGACATCCCTCTACCAGGTGCTGCGCTCGGGGCGGCTCTTCGCCCAGGCCATGTATCAGCGGAGGGTTCCCTATCTTCCCATCGGTCGCCTGCACGCAATCCAACAAGAACGGATGCGCCGCATCGTGCGCCACGCCTACAAAACGGTACCCTTCTACCGCGAGGCAATGAGCCGGCGGAACCTGAAGCCGGAGGATTTCCGGACGGCGGCCGACCTGGCCCGGCTGCCATTGATTGACCGCCAGTTCGTGCGCCAGAACCAGCACGCGTTCCATCCCGTGACTTCGACCCTCGGGATTGCGTGGCGCTGCACAGCGGTGGTGGCGCGACAACTTACTGGGATCAGGAGTCCTCACTGGCACGGCTGGCGCATGCCGAGCGTGAGCGCGTGGTCTGGCTGCGGGTGGGCCGTCTTGGCTTCGGGCACCGGCAACTGCACATCCTCTCGCCCAGTGCCTCGAGCCTGACGGCCCGCAACTTCTGGGATCAGAAGGTGAAGACCCCACGGTGCGTCGCCGAGCGGCACTACATCGACGCCCTGGAGCCGTACCAGACGGTTGTAGAAGCGCTGGAGCGAATCCGGCCCAATGTCGCCTTCTCTTACGGTTCCTACCTCGAGCACTTCGCGGGCTTTCTTCGCGATCGGGGTCTTCGTCCTCCCATGCCGAAGATCTGGATGTATGGGGCGGACGCCATGAGCGCGCACTGGCGGGACTTTGTGACGCGCGAGTTCGGTTGCGCCGTTTTTTCGAACTACGCGGCCACCGAGACCGGGCGCATCGGCTTCCAGTGCGAGCGGCGCAGCGGTTTTCACTTGAACATCGATCTTTGCGCCGTGCGCCTTGTGAAGGACGATGGCTCCGAAGCCGGGCCCGGCGAGATCGGCGAAGTGGTCGTTTCCAGCCTCTTAAACCGCGCCATGGTTCTTCTGAACTACCGGCTGGAAGACCTGGCCGAAGCGGCGGGGGAAAGCTGCCCTTGCGGCAGGAACCTGCCGCTGTTGGGCTGCCTCCACGGCAGGGTCTCCGAGAGCGTCGAGACGGCAGACGGCACCAGGCTCTCCTCGACTGTCCTGCTCGGCAAGTTCGCCGTGGAACTGGAGAACGCGCTGAAAGTCCAGGTGATCTCACCGGAGCCGGGCCGGATCACATGGAAGATTGTCCCCTCCCAGACTCTCGATCGGGAGCAATTCCAGCGCCGGTTGCTGGATCGATGCCGCGAGGTATTCGGCGCGGCGGCCGTTGTCGAGTTGCAGTATACCGATGACATCCCAGCCACGCCCCGTGGTAAGTATCGGAGTGTGATTGGCGCCCCGGAGCACGCAGCATGATGCCCCTTTCCCGGCTGGCAGTACGGCAGGACTCCTTCTGGATGCGCAAGTACAGCGGCGCGTGCCGTTCTATTCCAAGCAGCGGCTGGCGGCGATACAATCACGCCGGCTAAGGAGCATTGTCCGTCACGCTTACCAGAACGTGCCTTTCTACCGGCAGGTTATGGACCAGCGTGGTCTGCGCCCGGAAGATTTCCGCAGCGCATCGGACCTGCGCAAGTTGCCGCTGGTGGATAAGGTCACGGTTCAAGACAACCTGGATCAGTTCCAGCCCCGTGCATTGGATCCAGCCTCCTGCCTGGTTCTCAAGAGCAGCCGGGGCGGCGCCATGATCTGGACAGCCGGGCCGGCCCGGCGGGGGTTGGCCATTGCCGAACGGGAACGGGCCGTCTGGCTGCCGCTGGCGGGCCGGCGCCTCGGTTGCAGGCAGCTTCACATTCTCTCGCCGGCCTCTTCGACGGTGGAAGTTAGATCATTTTGGGACAGGCTGGTGGTCACTCCGAAGTTTGTCTCCCAGAAGTTCTTCGCCGATCCGTTCCGCTCCTACGAAGAGATCATCGCCACCCTTGACGACCTGCGGCCGGACATCGCGTTCTCCTTCGGCTCCTATGCCGAGCACTTCTTCCGTTTCCTGGCCGATTCCGGGATTTCGCCCGCCCTCCCTCGGGCCTGGTATTGCGGTGCGGACGCTTTGGCCCCTCCCTGGCGCAAGATCGTGCAAGAGAGATTCGGCGTCGAGGTCTACTCCAACTACGCCGCCACCGAGACCGGCCGGATAGGGTTTGAGTGCGAGAGAAGGAACGGCTACCACTTGAACATCGACTTCACTGCCGTGCGGCTCGTTGACGAAGGCGGGCAGGATGTGCCCGCCGGCGAGGTCGGCGAAGTGATCGTATCCAACCTGCACAACACCGCCACGGTGTTGCTCAACTACCGGCTGGGCGACCTGGCGGAGCTGAGCGTCATTGACTGCCCTTGCGGGCGGAACCTGCCGCTGCTGCGGGAGTTGCACGGCCGCGTCTTGGAGTCCATCCTGCTCGCCAACGGCAGAGATCACCTCGGGGGCCTTCTGGATGCAGTTCCGCGACATCCTCTGCGAAGTCCGGAAAGTGCAGATCGTGGCCCTGGGGCAGGGCCGTATCTGCTGGAGAATTGTCCCCGGCCGAGGGACAGAGCGCCAGGCGTTCGAGAAGCAACTTCTGGAACACTCCGCCCGCGTGTTCGGCTCGCAACTGGAGGCGAGCGTGGAGTTCGTCGACGACATCCCCACGGCGTCGAGCGGGAAGTTCGAGGCGGTGAAAGCCAACCGTCCCGGGAGGCCCGCGATCTGATGGGGACTCCTGCGCCTGCTGACTGGGAAGCCATCGGCCGCCAACTCGAGACATTCCCGGCTCGTTCGCTTTGGCGCACGTACTGTGACGCTCTGAACCGGCGCTGGCTTGAGAAGCAACTGCGCGGCGAGAAGTTCGACGCGGCCGTCAAGACGGATGCCTTCGATGAGGCAGTGGGGGACGGCGTCTATCCTGTTCTCCAGAAGGTCGCCGGTCGTCTCTACGCGATGGACGTCTCGGCTTCTACCTGCCGCCTGGCAGCCGGCCGTTGCAGCGGACTGCTGCCCGTTGCCTGCGACGTCCGTAAACTCCCCTTCGATGAGGATTTGTTCGACCTGGTGGTCTCGCTCTCCACTCTGGATCATTTCACCTCCATCTCAGAGATGGAGGCAGCCTTACGGTGCCTCCACCGGGTGCTGCGGCCGGGAGGGCGCCTGCTGATCACGCTGGACAATCTGAGCAATCCGCTGGTTTGGCTGCGCAACTCCCTTCCCCCGCGGATTCTCCAGAAGGTCGGGCTGGTGCCCTTTCCAGTGGGCGCCACTCTTCATCCCGGGCAACTGCGTGCACTGCTGGAGAAGGTTGGATTTGAGGTCCAGGATCTCACCACTCTCATGCATGTTCCTCGTGCCCCGGTTGTGGCGTTGGCGGCGCTTCTGGACCGGCTGGACGAGTCCTTCTTCCGAAGCTTGTGTTGCCGCGCCTGGCTGAGCCTGGAGCTGCTGTCGCAACTTCCCACTTCAAGGTGGACCGGAAACTACGTGGCCGCATCCTGCTCGAAGGGCAGCAGCACCCCTCCCTCGAAGTAGCTCTTCGAGAGAATCCCCATCAGGCCCGCGGGCGCCAACCCACGCCGGTAGCATTCCAGTCCCAGCCCCATGACTCGTCCCTTCACTCCGGGCCGGGCGGCCTGCTGCGCCACGCGCGCAAACCGGGCCAGGGTTCTGGGCTTGGCGATCTCGGTCGGCGTCAAACCCGTCTTCTGGGCCTCGCGGATAGGCCCGCGCACATGCGGTTCCAGCCGCCGGTGAATGAATTCGGCGATCTGCGTGTCCCGCCAGCCCGAAAACTCCATCGTCTCGCCCAGCGTTCCCCCGCAGTTGGCAACCCAGTAGGGGACAGCGGCAATGCCTTTGGCCACCAGCCTCCGTTCCGTATCCAGGTCGTAGGGGTGATTCGATCCCGGCGCGATGATTCTGGCCCGAATCCCCGCCGCGCTTGAGGCCGTAATCGTATTGTGCCGCGCGCAGGGGCAGAGAACATCGGCCGGGACTTCGAATACCGACTGGCGCGCACAGCGCTCGGCGCCTTCAAAGGTCTCGACGAAAGCGCTGCCCTCACTCTGGTAAGCGCGCGCCAGTCTACCCACGTCCAATCCCCCCGCATGGTAAAGGGCGCCCCGTGAGGTGGAGACCGCCACCACCTTCGCTCCCAGTTCTTGAAACAGATGAGCCAGGGATGAGCCGACTTTTCCGAACCCCTCGATGGCGACGCCGGCCCCCGCGAGCCCCAGGCCGATCGAATCCGCCGCATGCCTGGCGGCGGAAAACACGCTCAACGCCGTAAAGTAGCCGGACCGCAACCCGCGCAGTTCCCTGCTGGCGGACCTGCACGCCCACGGAAACCAGCATGCGCCGGACCATCTCGTTGGAGGTTCCCATGTCCGGGCCCGGCATGTAGAGGCGGCTCCGCAACAGCGGCGCCACCGCCTCGCCGAACTCCTTGAGCGCCGCATAGCGCTCCGCTTCCGGGGCGTCGGGGTCGGCGCGGATCCCCGCCTTGGCTCCGCCCTGAGGCAGGCCCAGCAGGCCGAATTTGAGCGTCATGCCCTCGGCCAGCAGGCGCACCTCCGCCTCGGAGATGTCGGTCGCCAGGCGCATCCCGCCGCGGGACGTCCCCCGGCACAGGGAATGCACCACCAGGAAACCCAGCACGCGCTCCCCGCGGCGCACCTGGCAGCTCAACTCGTCGCTCGATACAATTCCCACTCTAAGATTCTAAGCCGAGGCTTTCGGCGGCCGCCCGGTACTCACGGATCATGGCCAGCGTGGCGGTGTCGGTCTCTATGGCGCCCGCCAGGATGGACGCCAGGTTTTCCGCGATGGCGGGGTCCTGAGCCAGCAGCGCCTTGACGCGCATCGTGGTTTCCAGGCCCAGCGGCGCCAGTTGCAGGGCGGCGTTGATGATCTGCAGAATGAGCGTCACATTGGCCGGGTTCATCTCGATACCTCGCGAATCATGATCGCCACGGTGGCTTGTATGGCGTCCAGCGACGCGGACAAGGCCTTCGCCGCTTCGGGGGTTCCGCCCAGCCATCTGGCGAAGTCGCCAGGCGGGGTAATGGAGTCGAGTACAGTTCGAATTTGCGGCGCCACGCGGATCCAATCGCCCGGCGTCTGCTGGATGACGGCCACGGCTTTGCTGGAGTTGGCCACGCGCTCGGTATAGTCGAGCACCTGAAGGACCTGCGGGCGCGTGAGGACTCCCGAGCGCCCCAGACCAATCGCCGCCTCGGTTGCCGCGCGCACCGATTCGGCCAGAACGCCGTTATAGACGGCGACGCGCTGGGCCGGCGTCCTCAGCTCCAGCGGCGTGCTCCGGCGGCACGCCGGAACGAAGATGACGGTGGCCAGCGCCAATGACACAGTGGCGCGGCGGAAGTGAGTTTGATTCATGGGTTCCCCGCTATGGGCGGCCCCAGCCGCCTCCGACCTGACGCTAGCACTGAGGACTCATCCGAGCCCTGGCGCTCGCAGTGTTTCGCGTATTGGTTTCAAGAAGTTAAACGGGTGACAAGGTGTGTGAACGCAGAAATCGCCAGAGCGATCATCAGATCAACCGCGCTACCATGATGGCATCGTGGGAACTCTCATCGGCGTACATGCGGTGGTCGAGGCGCTGAAGGCCGGCCATCCGCCGGAACGCGTCTTCATCGCGAAGGGCGCGGCTGGTCCGCGTTTGCAGGAGATCATCGACCTCTGCCGGTCGCTCGTCGATTCCCGTGCGGTTTGAGCCGCGCGCCGCACTGGACCGGCTGCCGGGCGGGGCCGCGCATCAGGGCGTCGTCGCCCTGGGCGCCGCCCACCGCTATGCCAGCCTGGACGATGTCGCCGCGGGCGCGAAGCTGCTGGTGGTGCTGGATGGCGTGGAGGACCCGCATAACCTGGGGGCCGTCATCCGCACCGCGCACGCCGCGGGAGCCGACGCCATCGTGATCCCCGAGCGGCGCGCCGCGGGTTTGACGGAAGTGGTCGCCAAGGCCGCCGCGGGCGCGCTCGAGCACTTGCCGGTGGTCCGGGTGGGCAACATCAACCGTGCGCTGGAGAGCTGAAGGAGCGGGGTTTCTGGATCTACGGCCTCGACGAGCGGGGCAGAGCAGTCTTACGACCAGACGGACTATCGCTTCGCCGACAGTGCTCGTGCTGGGCGGCGAGGGCCAGGGGCTGCATCATCAGGTGAAGAAACACTGCGACTTCCTGGTATGCGCATCCCCATGGCGGGCCAGATCTCCTCGCTCAACGTTTCGGTGGCGGCCGGGCGTCGTGCTGTTCGAGTGGAAACGGCGGCAGAGCCGGGAAGCAGTAGTAAAATCGGTATTTCCCATGTATCACGCCCTTTCGACTCACCTCATCGCCAACCACCGGCTGACCACCGTCTGGCTGGAGAGAATCTGGGAAGCCGGCATCCCGGCCGTGGAGATCTTCTGCGCCCGGCAGCACCTGGACTACCACAACCGCGCCCAGATCTCCGAGTTGGGCCACTTCTTCCGCGACTCGGAGCTGAAGCTTCATTCGCGTGCACGCGCCGATGTACACCGATGAAGTCTGGGGCCGCTCCGGGCCCCACGCCGTCATCAGCATCACCGAGCCGGTCAAGTCCAAGCGCGTCGCCATGGTGGACGAGATCAAGCGCGCTCTGGAAATCGCCGAAACGGTCCCGTTCCGCTACCTGATCCAGCACCTCGGCGACGGCGGGCGAGGAGTACGACGACCGGAAGGCTGGACGCGGCTTTCACGGCGCTCGAGGAGCTGTCGCTCTTCGCGCGGCAGCGCGGCGTGGAGATCCTGCTGGAGAACATCCCGAACAGTTTCTCCAGCGCCGAGCGGCTGGACTACTTTCCTGGCGGAGACCCACCTCGACCTGGGCTTCTGTTTCGATGTCGGCCATGCCCACATGAACGAAGGCGTGCGCGCCGCCTTCGAGATCATGAAGCGACCAGGATCCGCTCCACGCACGTCCACGACAACGACGGCAAGAGCGACATCCACCTGTTCCCATTCGCCGAGGCGCAGGCACCATCGACTGGAAGCAGACCATGGAGCTGCTGCGCTCGCGCGCCGGATCAGTACCCGCTGCTGCTGGAGCTGCGGAGAAGCGCGAAGGAATGCCGCAGCCGCTGGAAGACGTCAGCCGGATCTTCGAGAAACTGGAGAGCCTCTAAATGAACCCAGCCGCCACCCCTCCCCGGATCACCATCGAGCGGGCCGGCCAGCACGCCGGCGAAACCGTCGTCATTCCCGGGTGGCTGTACAACCTGAGGAAGTCGGGCAAGATCGCCTTCCCCATCCTGCGCGACGGCACCGGGCATCATGCAGTGCGTGGCCGTCAAGAGCCAGTTGCCCGAGAGCGCTGTTCGAGGCGATCAAGGACCTGACCCAGGAATCGTCCATCATCGTCACCGGCAAGGTCCGCGCCGAAGCCCGCGCGCCGGGCGGCTATGAGCTGGACGTCGAGAACCTGGAGGTGGTCCAGCGCGTGCCGGAATCCGATCCGTACCCCATCACGCCCAAGGACCACGGCATCGACTTCCTGATGGACCACCGGCACCTGTGGCTGCGCAGCCGGCGGCAGCACGCCATCCTGCGGGTCCGCCACGAAGTGATCCGCGCCATCCGCGACTACTTCGACTCCAACGGTTTCACGCTGCTCGACACGCCCATCTTCACGCCCGCCGCCTGCGAGGGCACCACCACGCTGTTCGAGGTCAACTACTTCGACGACGAGAAGGTCTACCTGACGCAGTCCGGCCAGCTCTACAACGAGGCCACGGCCATGGCCTTCGGCAACGTCTACTCCTTCGGCCCCACCTTCCGCGCCGAGAAGTCGAAGACCCGCCGCCACCTGACCGAGTTCTGGATGGTGGAGCCGGAGATGGCCTACGCCACGCTCGACGACGTCAAGCGCGTCGCCGAGGAGCTGGTCGTCTTCGTGGTGGGCCGCGTGCTGGAGAACCGGCGCGCGGAACTGGCCACCCTGGAGCGGGACATCTCCAAGCTGGAGGCGGTCAAGGCGCCGTTCCCGCGCATCAGCTACGACCAGGCGGTCGAGATCCTGCAAGAAGAAGGGCAGCGAGATCCAGTGGGGCGGCGACTTCGGCGGGACCGACGAGACGCTCATCGGCGAGGACTTCGACCGGCCGGTGATGGTGGACCGCTACCCCGCCGCCATCAAGGCCTTCTACATGCAGCCCGATCCGGAGCGGCCCGGAGGTGGCGCTGGGCGTGGACGTGCTGGCCCCCGAGGGCTACGGCGAGATCATCGGCGGCGGCCAGCGCATCCACGATCTGGATCTGCTGCTGCGAGCGGATCGAAGAGCACAGGCTGCCCGCGCGAGGCCTTCGACTGGTACATCGACCTGCGCAAGCTACGGCTCGGTGCCGCACGGCGGATTCGGCATGGGCGTCGAGCGCTGCGTGGCCTGGATCTGCGGCCTGGAGCACGTCCGCGAGACCATCCCCTTCCCGCGCATGCTCTACCGCACGCAAAGCCCTGAGCCGCAGGCCATGAAGCAATCGCACATCGCGGTCATCGGCGTGCCGCTCGACCTGGGCGCCGGGCGGCGCGGCGTGGACATGGGGCCTTCGGCCATGCGGGTCGCCGAGCCTGCACGCGCGGCTGGCGTCGCTCGGCTACCAGGTCGAAGATCTGGGCAACATGCCACGTGCACCAGCCGGAGAGCCTGCCCGCGGGCCCTCCGCGCGCCCGCTATCTGCCCCAAATCGCCGAGACCTGCCGCCGCGCTGGCGCGAGCCGTGGAGAAGGCCGCGCGGCAGGGCAAAGCTCCGCTGGTGCTGGGCGGCGACCACTCGGTGGCGGTCGGCACCGTCTCCGGCATGTCGCGCGCATCTGCGCGAAGCGGAAGCAGTCGCTGGGGCTGATCTGGATCGACGCCCACGCCGACATGAACACTCCGCAGACCAGTCCCAGCGGCAACGTTCATGGCATGCCGCTGGCCTGCTGCATCGGCCAGGGCCCGCGCGCGCTGACCCGCATCTACGGCTACGCGCCGAAGGTCGACCCCGGCAACGTGGCTCTGGTCGGCGTGCGCGAAGTGGACCAGCTCGAAAAGCCTCACGTGAGGAACTCGGGCGTGCGCGCCTTCACCATGCGCGACATCGATGAGCGCGGCCTGCGCGCCATAATGGAAGAGGCCATCCAGATCGCCTCGGCCGGGACCGGCGGCTTCCACGTCTCTCTGGACATGGATGCGGTGGACCCGCGCGAAGCTCCCGGCGTGGGCACGCCGGTGCGCGGCGGGATCACCTACCGCGAGGCCCACCTGGCGATGGAAATCATCTGCGATTCGCGGAACATGACGTCCATGGAAGTTGTGGAGGTCAACCCGGTGATCGACGAGGCCAACCGCACCGCCGTGCTGGCGGTGGAGCTGGTGATGTCCGCGATGGGGAAGAGAATTCTGTGAAGTTGCGAGTGGCGGTGATTTACGGCGGCCGCAGCGGCGAGCACGAGGTTTCGCTCCGTTCCGCCGAGTCCATCATGGCCGCGATGGACCCGGAACGCTACGAAGTACTGCGATTCTTCATCGGCAAGGACGGCAAGTGGGATCCCGCGCCCCATCCTTCCCGAGCCCGGCGCCAACCCCGGCATCGACGTGGTCTTTCCCGGTGCTGCACGGCACCTTCGGCGAGGACGGCACCGTGCAGGGCCTGCTCGAACTGGCGGAGCTGCCCTACGTGGGAGCGGGCGTGCTGGGCTCCTCGCTGGCGATGGACAAGGACGCCATGAAGCGCATCTGCCGCGAGCGCGGGCTTGCCGGTGGTGGAGCACGTGGCCGTGCTGCGCTCGGACATGGATCTGGACGAGATCATCCGAGCGCATTCGGCTTGCCGGTCTTCGTCAAGCCCGCCAATCTCGGCTCCTCGGTGGGAATCTCCAAGGCGAAGACGCGTGAGGAACTGCGCGCCGCGCTGGATCTGGCCGCCCAGTTCGACCGCAAGATCATCGTGGAGCGCGCCATCGACGGCCGCGAGCTGGAGTGCGCGGTGCTCGGCAACGACGACCCGGTCGCCTCGCTCCCCTGCGAGGTCCTGCCCGTCGCGCGATTTCTACGATTACGAGGACAAGTACCTTCTGCGACGCGGCCCAGTTCAAGCTGCCGGCCGATCTGACGCCGGAGCAGACCGCGGAGGTGCGCCGCCTGGCCGTCGAGTGCTACCGCGCCGTGGAGTGCGAAGGCATGGCGCGCGTCGATTTCTTCCTGGAGACGGCCACCGGCCGCATCTACATCAACGAGATCAACACCATCCCCGGCTTCACTTCCATCAGCATGTTCCCGCGCATGTGGGCCGCCGCCGGCCTGCCGTTCCCGCAGCTGATCGACCGGCTCATCGAACTTGCCCTCGAGCGCCACCAGGCGCGGAAGAGCCACTCGACTACAGCAGGTGAGGCATGTCGGCTCTTCTGCCAGCGCTGTTCCTGCTTTGCGGCCGCCGCCTCCGGCGCAGGATCTGGAATCGCAGATCCGCACATTCACCACAGTCTACGCGGCCGTCGAGCGCGAAGCGGCCGAGCCGGTCGATCCCGGCCAGGCCATCTACGGCGGCGCCATTCCCGGCCATGCTGCGGCCCGCTGGACCCGCACTCGGTCTTTCTTCGATCCCGGACCAGTTCGAGCAGCTCCAGAAGATGCAGGAGTCCGTCAGCAAGGGCTTCGGCAGCGTGGTGAGCGTGCTGCCGGGCCGTGTGATCGTGCTGCAGACGCTGGCCGGGCACGCCCTCCGCCAAGGCCGGTCTGGCGCCGGGCGACGAGATCATCGCCATCAACGGCGTCCGGCTCGACCGCCTGGACCTCGAGCAACTTGATCGCAGCTGCTCGACGAATCCCGCCAGAAGCCGGTGACGCTCGACGTCCGGCGGCCGGGCAGCGCGCGGACGCTGCAGTTCGTCCTGACGCCCGAGGAACATGCAGACGCCCGAGCGTCGAGCGGGCCTTCTCTGCTGCGCCCGGGCGTCGGCTATGTCCGCGTGTCGAGCTTCGATGCCCAGACCGGGGCGGACATCCAAAAGGCCATCGAGAAACTGGGCGGCCAGCGTCTCAAGGGCCTGGTGCTCGACCTGCGCAACAACCCGGGCGGCCTGGTGCCCGCCGCCCTGGAGACTGGCTCGCTGTTCCTCAAGCCCGGCCAGACGCTGGTGAGCGTGCGCGGCCGCGCCATTTAAGCCGTCCCAGGAGAAGGTGCCGGATTCGGCCACGCCGTACGCTTTCCCGCTGGCCGTGCTGGTGAACGAGCAAAGCGCCAGCGCCGCGGAGATCGTCGCCGGCAGCCTTCAGGACCATGACCGGGCCGTCATCGTGGGCGAGCCCAGCTACGGCAAAGGGCTGGTGGAGACGGTCTTCCCGCTCTCGGACGGCGCCGGGCTGGCGCTGACCACGGCGTTCTACTACACGCCCAGCGGCCGCTCCATTCAGAGGCCGCTTGCCGAGCGGCCAGCTTGGCGGGACCGCGCCGGGCCAGGCCGAGACACAGAGCGAATTCCGCACCGATTCCGGCAGGGTCGTCAGGGGCGGCGGCGGAATCCAGCCCGACCATCTTCGCTCGGGAGAAGCCCGCTGACCCGGCTCCAGATCTTCCTGGACGCCAGCGGCTCGCTTCACGACCTTCGCCACCGACTACCTCCAGCCGGCACCCGGGCATCACCGAGACCTTCGAGGTCACCCCGCAGGTGCTCGACGAATTCCAGGGATTTCTCGCGCGCGAGACAGGTCCTGCCCAGGCGTGGCGGAATGGTCCGAGGTGCGCGACTGGATCACCAACCGCCTGAAAACCGAGATCTTCAACCAGGCCTTGGGCGTGGAGAAGGGCGACGAGGTCGAAGCCCAGCGCGACGCTGTGATCCTGGCCGCGCTCAAGGCGCTGAATGCCGCGCAGTAAAATAGTTCTGGGAGGTTGCGTTGCACGCTTTCCTGTCGCTGCTATTGATTTGCGGCGTGTTGGTGCAGCAGACGCCCGGAGGCGGGCGCTTGCGGCCCCCCTCGCAGGTCCCCTGCTCGCGCAATGAGCTGACCTCCTTCACGGGCGAAGTGACCGGTTACTCCCGCAGCGAGCGCCGAGTGGTGATCAGTCTGCGGACCGACGAAGACACTCGCGAGAAGTTCGTTTTGCGCTACTCCGGAAGAGAAGAGCTTGAGCGGTTGTACTTGTTGTGGAACAAGCCTTTCGGTCCGGCCGGCTGGGCGGCTATCGAGTCGGAAACGCGCGGTCTTCGGCCCGGCATGCGGGCCACGGTCTGGGTCTGCAAGGGGGGCGCCAACCCCTTGGTGGACTGGCAGCCCCCGTCGCCACGGAAGGATTAACGGTAGGTGGACACAATCGCCTGCGCCCGGGAATTCTGTCCGGAACTGAACCTGTCCATGCAGGCGTCATCCGTGTAGTCCATGAAGTTCGTGATGGGGTCCAGCCCCGCGGCCTTGCAGGTGTCTCGCCCTGTCGGGCAGCCGAAAGCCGCCGAGCGCTCGGCCGGGGTGTCGGAGATCAAGTCTCCATTCTTGCTGCAGCCGCCTTGAAAGGTGTGATACAGACCAACCCAGTGGCCAACTTCGTGTGTGGCCGTGTCCCCCAGGTTATACGGAACCTCGTCCCCGCCCGGCAGCGACGAGTAGAGGATCACCACACCGTCGTTGGAAGGATTCCTGGTGTAGTCCCAGGGGAATGTGGACCAGCCGAGAAGGCCTCCGCCGGGGTTGGCGGTGTAGAGGTTGAGATCGCCCTTGTTGCCCTTATGCAGAGCGGCCTTAGCCTGCTTCTCCGCTGTGGAGCCCGGCATCATCGTAAACCAGGACGCATTGTTTGTGAAGTCTGTGCCGGCCAGCACAAAGCTGAATCCCGTGCCGGCGTAAGCAGCGTTCAGTATCTTCACTTGAGCCGAAATCTGTGAGTTCGACACGACGCCGCTGGCGCCGTCCGTGATCACGTGGAAATACACATTGAACGTGCGCGGGGGGACAGCCGCCGCAACTCCTGCGAATTTTTCGTTCAGGTGCCGAGCCACCGCCTTGTCGATCTCATCGGCTTCGATGTCATCCACGTGCCGGGTGGCGCAGCGCGCACCGCTCTCGATGAACGCCTTCTGATTGACCCAGGTGTGTCCGTTGATGCTGAATGGTTTGTCGTCGTTGCCCCGCCCCTGGGCCAGCGCCGGCTGGGCACAAAGACCGGCCACGATAACCAGTACGCCCGCGACGACGAATGTACGCAAACTGATTGAGATTGCCATATCCAGAACTCCTTGCCGGGAGTATACCTCTTTCAGCAGTCCTGCATGTGTGGCGGATAGGATCCTGCCCGCTTACGCTTTCTTTCGCCTGGCCAGGTACGCTTCCCGCAGCACCGGCAGAAGTGAAAGCAGGATGATCAGGACGATGACTTTCTCGAAGTGCTGCCGCACCAGCGGCACGCTCCCCAGGTAGTATCCCAGCGCCGTCATCGAAGCTACCCATCCTACGGCGCCGAACACGTCATAGGAGAGAAACCGCCAGTAGTTCATCTTCCCCACGCCCGCCATGAAGGGGGCGAAGGTGCGCACGATGGGGACGAACTTGGCATAGATCATGGTCCGGCCGCCGTACTTGGAGTAGAACGCTTGCGTGCGCAGCACGTACGCCTTCTTGAAGAAGCGCGAGTCCGGCCGGCTGAAGACCAGCGTCCCGGTGCGGCGGCCAATCAGGTACCCCGTGGTGTCGCCCAATCAGCACCGCGGCCATGAGTACCAGATTGACGGCCAGCAGGTTCAGCTTCCCGGCGCCGACGACCACGCCCACGGTGAACAGCAGAGAGTCGCCGGGAAGGAAGAACCCCGTAAGCAGCCCTGTCTCCGCGAAAATTACTCCAAAGAGCAGGCCGTAACCCAGCCAGCCCGTCAGCACCGTGGAGATCAGGTGGATGAGCCGCTCCGGATTCGTCAACGTGCGCAGAAAATCCAGCAGGGCTTGGAACATGTGCTAGGGTAGCGGCCGGGTCCGGTCTCAGGAGCCGCTGTAGTTCGTCACCAGGCGCTTGATCGTATCCTGGTGGATCTTCACCTTGCCCTCTTTGACCAGCCGTTGCAGAATCCCGTCCTCGAACAATCCTACGCGCTCCTGCGCCCTTTGGCTTCGGAGCCGGTCGGCCAGCGAATCGCGCTGCTCCGCCAACTGGCTCTCATCCGCGGGCGTCCTGGCCACGATCTTGTAAATGGCCCGGTTGTCCCCCACCGTGACAGGACCGATGACCTCGCCCACCGGCCTGCTGAACGCCGCGTCCACATAGCCCGCGGAACCCAAGCCTTCCACCGCGCCGTCGCGACTGAATTCGGGGGTGTCTTCAGCTCCAGCCCCATCGACTGCGCCACTGCCTTCAGGTTGCCATTCAACGCCTTGGCTTTCTCGGCTGCCTCGGCTACCTTCTTCTCCACCAGCACGGCCAGCTTCTCGCCGGTGAGCGTTTCCCGGATCTGGCCTTCCACTTCGGAGATCTCAGCCTGACGCGCGGGGAAAACATCCGTGATCACCGCCACCGCCAGCTTGGTGGGGGCGATCTGCACCACCGAAGAGACTTCGCCCTTTCGAAGCGATACAAGCGCATCGTCGAGCTCCCGGCTGGCGCCGATGCCGGGGATCATGCTCCCCATGCCCACCTTCTCAGCCCGCACCAGTTGGAGGTCCAGTTCCCGTGCGACCTGTTCCGCGCCGTTCGGGTTCTTCACGAGGGCCGCTCTGGACTGGTCCGAGAGCGCCTGCATGCGGTCGAACACCAGCTGCTTCTTGCGTTCCTCGGCCAGTTGCGCCCGCACTTCTTCAAAGGGCCGCAGATGCGCGTCCTGTCTTTCGAGCACTTGAAGGACGTGGAAACCGTATTCGGTTGTAATGATCCCGCTGATCTCCTTGGGCTTGATCGAGAATGCGGTGTCCTCGAAGGCCTTGACCGTCTGGCCGCGGGCGATCCAGCCCAGGTCCCCGCCCTTGGCGGCAGAGACCGTGTCCTCGGAATTCTTCTTGGCCAGCGCGGCGAAGTCGGCGCCCTGTTTGAGCTGTTTCAGCAGTTCCTCGGCCTTGGCCCTGATCTTGGGCGTTTCCTGTTTCGGCTTGTCGGTTGTCTTCAGCAGGATGTGGCGGACGTTGACTCGCTCCGGCACACGGTACGTGTCCTTGGTCTGTTCATACACCCGGCGCAGGTCGGCGTCCGGAACCGTGATCGATTGGGTCAACTTGGCCTCGTCCACGATCAAAGCCGCGAAAGAATGCGTCTGGGAAACCTGGAAGCCTGTCCGGTTCTTGTCGTAGAACGCCTTGATCTCTTCCGGCGTGACCGTGACCTCGGAGCGGTACTTGCTGGGAGGGATCGTCACGTATTCGATCTTGGCCTTATCGTTGCGTAGGTGAAACTCCGCCGCCACATCCTTCGGCGACACGATGACGCTGCCGACCACCATGCCTCGCAGCGCGCTCATCAAAAGCTGCCTTCTGAGGGCGGCTTCGAACTGCGGAACCGTCATGTTCTGCTGAGCCAGGACGGCGGCGTAGGCCTCACTGCCGGCGAACTGTTCTCCATTGAACAATTGCGGAAAAATGGTCCGGATCGCGGAGGCCATGTCGGATTCGGAGACGCGAAATCCCATCTGCTCGGCCTGGTAGGCGACGGCGTACTCGGTAACCATGGAGTTGGCGATTTGCGGGACGATGGCTTGGGCCATTCCGGGGGGGAGGCTTCGGCCCCGGAGCTGTGCCTGGATAGCCTGTTGCACCTCTGTCAGTGACAGAGCCTGTTTGCCAACCTCGGCCACGATCTGTGGGTCGCTCTGCACACCGCTGCCGAAACCCGGGATCAGCGTCACCACCATGGAGACAGCGACTAGCAGCAACAAGGCTCCAAGCAAATAACGCACGGCTTTGGCGCGGCTGCGGAAGAGATCAAACATGAGTGAAAATCTCCTGGAAAGGGGAATAATTAGTATAGCCCAGCCTCAGGAGGCCGGGCTGATCGATCCTCGCCGGGCCTGCCGCGCCAGTTCCCCCATGTTGCACTCGGCGTGAACGGCCTGCACCGCCTTCTCGAGTCCCTCGCGCCGCACCACGATGGCGATGGTCAGCTCGCTCGACCCCTGGGCGATGGCGATAATGTTGATGCGCTCCCGCGAAATCGCCGTGAAAATGCGCCCCGCCAGCCCCGGCGTGCCGCGCATGCCCTCTCCCACCACCGCCAGCAGCCCGACGTTTTCGTCCACTTCGATGGGGCGCAGGTACCCGTGGGCCAGTTCCAGCGCCAGCCCGGACTCCAGGGCCGCCAGGGCCGGACTCAACTCCTCCTTGCGCACCAGGAAGCAGAAACTCTGGCGGTAGCTCGAACTGGACAGGACCAGGATTTCCGTGTTGGCCCTCGCCAGGGACTCCAGGGCGCGGGCCATGAGTTGGGTCACGTTCATCGCCGGGCTGGCGGGCTCGATGGAAATCAGCGCCACGTTGGCCATCGAGGTGACCGCCCGGGGGCCGCCCGGCGCCTTGATCTTGGGCACGATCCGCGTGCCCGGCTTGTTCGGGGCGAAGCTGTTCTTGCTCCAGACGGGGATCTGCTTCTCCACCAGCGGCGCCAGCGTGCGCGGGTGCAGCACCTTGGCGCCGTTGTAGGCCAGCTCGGCCGCTTCGCTGTAGGTGACGTCGTGCAGCACCGCGGCATCGGGCACCAGACGCGGATCGGCGGTCATGATGCCGTCGACGTCGGTCCAGATCCACAGCTCCGACGCATCCAAAACCGCGGCCAGAATCGAGGCGGAAAAGTCCGAGCCGCCGCGGCCCAGCGTCGTAAACCGTCCGTCCGCCGTGGCGCCGTTGAAGCCCGTCACCACCGGCAAAATGCCGCTCTCGAGCAGGGGCGCCAGGTCCTTCCGCGCCCTCTCCCGGGTCGGTTCCATCAACGGGCTGGCGTTGCCGAATACGGCGTCCGTGACCACGATGCCGGCGGCGTTCACCGCCACGGCGCGCGTGCCCTGCGTTTCCAGGTACGCGGCCATCAACGACGCCGAAAGCCGTTCGCCGATCGCCACCGCCTCATCGGCCGAGCGCGGCGGCCGCACCCCCAGCATCCGGATCCCGTTGGCGATTCGCTGGAAGTCCCCAATCAGGGCGTGGATGTGCGCCAGCACCGTTTCCCGCTTATCGGCCGGCAGCAGCTCCCGGCATGCCTCGGCGTGGCGGTCGCGCAGCTTCTGCAGATTCGTGTCCATGCCCGCCTGGTCGCCGCCTTCGGCGTGGCGCAGAGTGTCCAGAAGCAGGTCCGTCACCTTGGACATGGCCGAGACGACGGCCAGCACCGGGCGCCTCCGCCCCTCGCCGGCGCAGATCTTGGCCGCGATGCGGATGCGTTCGGCCGAGCCCATGCTGGTCCCGCCGAACTTCATGACAAGCAGATCCTTCAAGTTCCGACTTCCTTTCCGTTGGAGATGCGCGCGCGAATGATTTTCAGGATAGCCTCTTCCACCTGGTCGATGGTCAGGCCCGTGGAGTCCACGTAGATCGCATCCGGCGCCTGGACCAGGGGGGCTTCCGCGCGCGTGCGGTCCCGCTGGTCGCGCTCGCGGATCTGCCGGGTGGTCTCCTCCCGGTCCGCGGCCTGACCCTTCTCGGCGGCCTCTCGCAAACGCCTCTCCGCCCGCTCGCCCGGATCGGCGTCCAGGAAGATCTTGATGCCGGCATTGGGGAAGACCACCGTGCCGATGTCCCGGCCCTCCATCACCACGCTGGTCTGTTCGCTCATGCTTCTCTGCTGTTCCACCAGGGCGCGCCGCACGCCGGGGACCGTGGAGACTCGTGAAGCCGCGTCCGCCACCTCGGGAGTGCGGATGGCTTCCGTGATGTCCTCGCCGTTCAGCAGCACCAGCGAGCCGCCCGGCTCGAGCTCGATTCGCGCCGCGCGGGACAGTTGCTCCAGGCGGTGCATATCGGTCAGCTCGACGCCCGCGCGCAGCGCCCAGAGCCCCACCGCCCGGTACATCGCCCCGCTGTCGATGTACAAAAAACCCAGCCGCGCGGCCAGCCGCCGGGCAATGGTGCTCTTGCCCGAGCCGGCCGGACCGTCGATGGCCACTACGATGCGTTCACTCATGACAGGGCGCTGGCCTTCGTACAATAGTCGCTAGATGCTGCCCGGCGAGTTCGACAAGCTGGTGGATAAGGCCGTGAGAGCGATCCCCCCACGCTTCCGCCGCAGGCTGCACAACGTCGCCTTTGTCGTGGAGCGGGAACCCCCTCGCCCCTACCTTCTGGGACTGTATGAGGGCCGCCCCCTTACCTCTCGCAGCGTCAGCGACGGTTTCGTGCTGCCGGATCGCATCACGATCTACCAGGGGCCGCACGAGCGGCTGGCCCGGGACCGCCTCCACCTGGAAGAACTCCTAAGAGATACAGTATGGCACGAGGTGGCCCACTACTTCGGCATGGACGAGCGCCGCGTCCGCCGCGCCGAGCAGCGCCGCCCCGGGCGGCACCGGCTGCTGTGAGCGGACCTCCTACGCGGCCAGCCCGCCGGTCAGCTTCACGAAGAAACCGTGCATGCGGTGGAACCAGGATGCGTCCTTCCAGAACATGAACGGGCAGAAACCGGGGACCACCCGGATGCCTTTGGACTTGCAGAAGCCAATCGCCGCCTTGCTGGCGGCGCCCGTTCCCGTGGCCTTGTACAGCCAGACCCTGGGGATGCCTGCGGCCGCGCAATCCAGGACCACGGATTCGGCCGTCTTGGCGGGCGTCATGATGAGTGCGCCTTCCACCGGCGGCGTAATGTCCTGCACCCGCGCGAAACACCGGTGCCCGTCGATCTCCTGGACCGCGGGGTTGACCGGGACCGCGTCGTATCCGCGCCGGAGGAACTCCCGGAAGAGCATCCGGCCCATCTCGGGCTCCTGGCGGGAGACCCCCACCAGGGCCAGCCGCTTTTGACTCAGGAAATCTTCGGCAATCTCACGGGTCGTCATGTTAATAGACCCAGCATACACTCGCCCGGGCTCCGCTGCTTGACCCTCCGAGCATCCAAAAGAGACTATATCTGTATGGTCATTTTACTGTTTGGGCCCCCTGGCTGCGGCAAAGGCACGCAGGGGGCAGTCATCACGCAGGCACTGAATATTCCTTCCATATCCACCGGCGAAATTTTCCGTGCGGAGTTGAAGGCCGGGACGCCGTTGGGGAACGCCGCCAAGCAGATCATGGCAAGCGGCGGCCTGGTCGGCGACGACATCGTGAACGCCATGGTCAGCGGGCGGCTCCAGCAGCCCGACTGCCGCGCCGGTTTTCTTCTGGACGGCTACCCGCGGACCATCCCGCAGGCGCAGTTCCTCGATGGTCTGCTCAAAGAACTCGGCTATCCGGAACCGGCGGTGATCTATCTGGAGGTTCCCGACGCCGTTCTGATCGCCCGCCTCACCGCCCGCCGGCAGTGCCCCTCCTGCGGCCGGATCTACAACGTGCTCAGCCAGCCGCCTCAGCGCGAGGGCGTCTGTGACGTCGACGGCGCCGCCCTGATCCAGCGGGATGACGACAAAGAAGAAGTGATTCGGGCGCGCCTGAAGGCCTACGCCGAATCCACTGGGCCGCTGATCCAGTACTATGCGGGTCGGAACTTTTACGGAATCGACGGCAACCGGAGACCGGACGCCATCCAGAAGGACATCGACAAGATTCTGGAGCCGGCACTCGCTCAGAAAAAGAAGCCTGCCTGAGTAAACGGAGGGTGGGGCAATCTTCCCAACGGGGCAAAACACGCAGCCTTGATCGGCCGGTTTGGGTCCCCGCTCCTTGCTGCGCTTAGGGTTTGCGACCATCCAAGATTGGCAAGCGAAATGCACTCTAGAAGGCCAACTATATAAGTCGTCATTGACTTATTTGCATCCCAGTGACGGGGCCCAGCCCGTCACTAGCCCCTCTGAGTGAGGCCCCAAGGTACCCAACCTTGGGGCCTCCGTATTTCTTGGCCTCTTTCGCGTCGATTACGGAGTGTCCGTGCCACTAGCCCTGGGCGGCGCCGGGGGTAGCAAGAGGTTCAACGCACCCGCGCCTCTGGCCATCGGCCGCGTGCGGGCCGCCTGTTGCAGCTTCTGAAGCTTCTCCTTCTGGGCGTCATCCAGCAGCGCGAGCGCACGATTGTGATAGTCCTCGTTAATGGTCCGGATCTGCTGGCGGATGGGCTGGAGGGCTTGCTGCTCGTCGCGCCTCAATTGAATCAGTTGCTGGACCTGTGCGTCCGAGAGGTTCAGAAATGCCTTGACCGCCGGCATGCCTTGCCTGGCCCGTGCCCCTGGCATTCGCCTCGCGGGCGGCGCCTGGGCCACAAGCACCGAGGCCGTAAGAATCAACAACAACCTGTAGATCTTCATCGTGAGTCTCTCCTCAACCAGGACTGACGCGAAAAGGGAAGGCAGGTTTACACGCCGCGGCGCCAGCCCAGCCGCTCGGCGGCTTCCTGGGCCATCTGGCGAAGGCGGACGTAATCGCTCTTGGCCGCCCGGTTCATGGGCATCTCCCCCGGCTCCAGCAGAATGTAGTGCAGCGGCCGCATATAGGAAGCCATGCCCTTGGCGTGCCGCCGCAGGTCCTGGGCGGTGAGATCCGCGCCGGGCTTCTTCTCCACGAAGGCCACGATCGCCTCCGACAGCAGCGGGTGCTCCACCCCCACCGCCGCGCAGGAGGCGACCTTGTCCTCCAGCGCGCAGAAATGGTTTTCGACGTCGGCAGGGAAGACCTGGTGCCCGGCGGGCTTGATGACCCACTTCGCGCGACCTGAAAGATGCAGCCCCCGTTGGTCGCGGAATCCCAGGTCGCCGGTGTACAGGAGCCCGTCGCGGGAAATCGTCTGCGCGGTGGCTTCCGCATCGCCCAGGTAGCCCAGGAAGGTCTGTGGCCCCTGGAAGCAAATGTGCCCCACCTCCCCATCGGGCAGTGTGTCGCCCGCGCGGCCGTCGCTCCGCAGCGGCTGGCGTATGGTCATGCCGTAAACGGGCATGTCGTGCCCCAGGCTCCCGCAAACGTCATCCACGGTTCCCCCAGCGGGTGTGTAGGTGCAGAATCCGGCCGATTCCGTCAGGCCCAGCCCGGTGGCGATTCGCGGCGCGGTCTGCGCCAGCTTCTCCAGGAACGGGCGTGGCACCTGCTGGCCGCCATAGATGGCCACCTCCAGGCTGCTGAGATCGTAGTCCGAGTAGCCGGCCAGACGCCATTCGTAGTGGAACATCGCGGGAATCTGCCCGATCAGGCGGACCCGGTGTTGCTGTATGGCCTGAAGGGAGCGGGCGGCGTCGAATATCTGCAGCACGATGGCCGTGCCGCCCCAAAACAACGTGGTCATCAACGCTTCGGCCTGGCCGCCGACATGCGATGGCGGCAGATTGACCAGCAGCCGGGTGTCCTCGCCAAAACCGAAGGCCGTCCCCAGACAGAGGTTCTGGCACGAGATGTTTCTGTGGGAAAGCAGCGCGGGCTTGGGGCTGCCCGTGGAACCGGTGGTGAAGATGATCTGGGCCGCGTCCTCCGCCTGCACTGCCGCCGCAGCCTTCTCATACTCCCCTTGAGCCACCTCGGCCCCCTCCGTGGCCATTTGCTGAAACCCCACGGCGCCGTCGATCACCTCCTGCGGAGGCGAGAACTGGATCAGGTGCTCCACCCAGGCACACTGTTGCTTCACTGTCCGGCCCAGTTCGCGGAAATCAGCGGTGGGAGTCCGCCCCAGGAAGGCGAAGCCCTTGGGCCGGATCTGTTCCAGGCATCGCAGCGCCTCCGCCGGACGCAGCCGCAAATCCAGCGGCGCATGGATCACGCCGATCTTGAAGCAGGCGTATTCGAGGAAGATGTGCTCGGTGAGGAAGGGCAGCATGGCCGCCACGCAATCGCCCTTCTTCAAACCCATCCGCAACAACCGCCGGGCCAGGGACGTGGTGGTCTGCTCGAAGGTGAGCCAGTCGACCGCCTGCCCGCGGTCATGGTTGATGAAGGCGAGGGCCCCAGGCTTTTCCGAGGCCCACTTCGCGATCGCGCCGTGCAGCAGGTGACGGTCTTTGAACTCCTCTTCGTACTGGCGCAGCGTACACTGCGGCCCGCCCGGGCGGGCGTTCGAAGAGGAGCCGGACATCACGATGCTTGCCCCTGACTTGCGGGACGGCGCGTGTAACGTTCGCCGCGGCCTCCATCCGGATAAAGAACGCCTGGCCCTCTGGCGCGATGCCTGCCCGGTCGAAATCCGGAGCGCCGCAGACATCCTGCACCAGGCCGTAGCGGTCCACCTTGGCGCGGGCCGCGGCGCGCATGCGGTCCGCGGCCGGAATGTAACTTGCCGGCAGCCAGCCACCCACCACGCCCGTGTAGATCGTGTAGGCCAATATCTGAGCCAGGTTCGTCTCGACGAAGGTGCTTGGCTCGTCCAGCACGTCATGGAACAAGCCGTCGGGGCGCTGGCAGGCCAGACAGCCGTCCAGAATGTCTTTCACGAAGGCTGCCATGCGTGTGCGATCCTCGCTTGCGCTCAGGCGGCAAGGCGTGAATGACGCGGGTGATGCCCGCCGTGGCCCAGCCGTTGCCCACTCCCCAGAAAGCTTTGCGGATGAAGGCCTGCTTCTTCTCGTCCCACTTGTGCGAAAGCAGTTTCTTCTCCGGGCTCCAGAGCCGCTTGCGGAATCCGTCGATCTGGCGCAGGGCTTCGTCGTAATTCCCGGTGGAGGCCAGAAATGGCGGGGGAGTGTAGTAGCTGTCGGACCAGATTTCCTCGCCCTGAATGGGGTGATAGAACGTGCCGTCCGGCGCCCGCGGCGCCCGCTTGAGCAGGAAGTCGAGAAGACCCTGCGCGGCGTCCTTGAGTAGTGGATCGCCCGTCAACTGGCCCGCGCGCCAGTAGGCCTCGCCTCCCATGGCGGGGTCGGTGATGCCGCCGCCTATGGCCGCGAGCCGCCCGTCCGCGTTCCTATAAATCAGAGCCGCCCGGGCCATGGCGATGACCGTTTCGTCGTCGCCGGCCTCCAGAAATGCCTGGGCCAGGACGCCCTGCTCCCAGGAGTAGCGCTGCATCGCCAGGGCGGCCTTGGCCACCTTCGCTACCAGCGGATCGCTCACCGTAAGGGGTGCGGGCGTGGCGGCTTTCTTCTCCGCGGCGGGCTTACATCCGAGCAGCCCTATCCCCGTCGCCCGCGCTTAACGATGTAACTGCAAACTGTCTGCGATTCATGATGTCTTAGTCTCCGTAACTGTCAGTCGCTCTTTCTTTGGCTGCCCAAAGCCCCGTCGATCAGGCCGGCGGAAAAACCAAGCGGCGTTTCGCCCTGGGTGGCGTAGCGATAGAGTGCGACAGTGAATACGCCCTTCACCGCCGTCGAAACCGTTGCGAGTATCAGCAAATAGACCAGCGCTGCGATGACGCCCAGCGCTTTATCCCACTGCCACAGCAGCAGGCCCAAACCCAGGCCGGGGAGAAACAGGAGGAAGTTCAACAAGCCGAACCCAAAACTTCCCGCCACCTGTTCGCCCCAGTGCTTTCGGAACAGCTCCGAGGAGCGATAGACGGAATCGAAAACTCCGCGGTCTTCAAAGAGGATGACGGGCACAATCAGGTATGTGATCAGCGTCCACCCCAGGCCCAACACCCCCCCAATGAGGCTGCCAAGCTTGTTCTGCTTGTTTCGGACCGATTGCAGAACCAGCCCCACGGTTGCGGCGACCAGCGTCCAGGCGGCCACGCGGTCTATCCGCCGCGCCGCAATCCGCAGTCCGTCCCGCACGGTGGGGTCTCCGCCGGAAAGGCGGATGTTGGCGCATCCGACCAGTGCGCTGTTGAAGAAGATCACGATGAAAAAGTTGGCGTAGTACCAGGAAAACAGCACGGCGTAGTCGGCCCACCGGGCGGCGCCCTTGCGATGGCCTTCAGCGTTCCCACCTGGTACATGGGCACGAAGAAGCTGACTCCCAACAGGATGGCCGCCGCCGCGCTCATCACCGGCAGCAGAAGAATCTCCACGTCCGCGGAAAGGACGGCGAAGCTCTGCTTATACAGTTCCCACGTCCGGCCTAGTGCGCTCACAAAGGCGTACCTCCAGGCTATGCTATCACCGCTTGAACGTCACCCCACAAGGTATACTGAAACTATCTCGGGGGGGAACATGGGAATCTATCGGAGAGAGTTTCTTCGTGGTGTCGGCCTTGCCGCTGGGGCGGGGCTGCTTGGGCGGCCGGCTCTGTTGAGTGCTGGGGTCCTCAAAGCCAGTGATGTTGTCCACTTGGGGCCGGACAGGATCAGGCTTTCACGTTTGGCGATGGGGCTGGGCACGCGGGCAGGCAGTCTGCAAAGAGAGATGGGGCTGGCCGGAGTAGCTGACTATCTGCGCTACGGCTATGACCAAGGGGTCTTCTTCTGGGACACGGCAGACAGTTACCAGACTCACCCCCATGTGCAGGAAGCGCTGAAGCGCGTCCAGCGCGAGAAGGTCGCCATTATGACCAAGACTCGTGCGCGCACGGCGGATCAAATGAAGACTGCCCTCGACCGGTTCCGGCAGGAGATGGGCACGGACTACATCGACATCGTCCTGCTGCACGCCATCACCAGCCCCACATGGCCGCAAGAGTGCCAGGGCGCGATGGAGGCGTTGGCCGAGGCGCGGCAGAAGGGAATCGTACGGACACACGGGCTTTCGTGCCATTCCCTAGCTGCTCTGGAAACGACTTCGACGAACTCCTGGGCGCGGGTGCTTCTGGCTCGAATCAATCCCGCCGGCGTGATCATGGATGGTGAGCCGGCCAGAATCGTCGACGTGCTGCGCCGGACCAAGGCTAGCGGCAAGGGCATCATCGGCATGAAGATCGTTGGGGAGGGCAGGTTGCGGGACCGCGTCGACGAATCCCTGCGCTTCGTGCTGGGCCTGGACTGCGTGGACTGTTTCACGATCGGCGCCGCCGACCGCGTCGAGCTCGCCGACTTGATCAAGCGCATCCCGGCGAACTCCCCCGCCGCCAGGCAGGCGGCGTAGGGTCAGGGATTCACTGCACCGGACGATAGGCCGGAGGCGCCGGAACTTGTAGGCGGTAGGTCTGAATCGCACCCAGGCTCAACTGAATAGCCTTCTCCAGTTGCGGATCCCTGCCGCCCGTATTGGGCCACGGTTTCAGCTCTACCGGATAGTCCGGTTCCACGCCGCGGTTCTCGGGGCTCCACTCTTCCGGAGCCAGCCAGTAAAACCCGTACTGCGGAATGCCCAGCGACCATCCGCCAGTGACTGGAAACTGCTCGCCCTGTCCGATCATGCCGCCCAGAGTTCGCGTACCCACTAGCGGCCCAATCTTCTCCCGTTTGAAATAGAACGCCAGTTCGTCGCCTCCCGAAGCTGACTGATCATTGGCGATCATGACCTTGGGGACATCCAGATACGGCCCGATCGAAGGCGGAACTCGGCCGTTGCGGTCATACATCAGCTTCACCGGCTTGCGCGCGACCCAATCCCAGACGCCCTCCGGCTGGACGCCGCCGGAGTTATTGCGGATATCGATGATTACCCCCCGCACCTTCCCGCGGAGCGCGCTCCACTCCTTGCGGAAGCGGTCCACGCCCGGCTGATCGACATTCGGCACGTGTAAGTAGCCCACTTGCCCGGCTGTAGCCTCGGCTACCCGCGCCACATTCTGCCCCACCCATGCTCCATAGCGCAGCCCCCGCTCATCTGGCACAGTGCGTACTGCGACCGTTCGAGCCCCGTCCATCGAAGGGACCCGGTTCACTGTCACGGCCACATCCTTTCCGGCCAGCCCCACCAGGGCCGCTGACAGATCCTCGGTTTCGCGCAACGGATGGCCGTTGATGGCCAGCAGATACTCACCCGGCTCGACGCGCCCCCACAGGGGACTTTCGCTGCCATAAAGCCTGACGGCCTGGTAGAAGCCGTTGCCGGTCTTGAAATCGGCGCCCAACAGACCCGTTTGCTCACTCTGCGGCGGGTCACTGCGCTCCAGGGTGACATGGGACTGCCTGGCTTCGCCGAGCATCTCCTTGAGTACGTATTCCGCATCGCTCCAGTGCGATGCCCACCGCATCAGCTCCACGTACCGCGGTTTGATCTCCTCCCAATCGGGTGGCGGGCTAAAGGCGCGGTCGCGGTACGTCTGCCAGGCATCCTCCAGCGCCCGCTGCCACTTGGAGCGGTCTTCCGGTCCGGGCAGCGCATCCGCCGGCAAATTGACCGTGAGCTGCCGGGTAGAGTGGTCTTGCAGGTTCAACTCGTACAGCCAGCCGCCGTTTTCGTAGATGATCGCCTGTCCTCCCGCACTCGGGTTTCTCACGTCCCACTCGCGATGCTCCGTGAGACGGCGGGTCTCGCCGCGGACCAGGTCGTAGCGGTACAGGTTCATCGCGCCCCCGCGGTCCGATGCGAAATAGATCCCGTCACCGTGCCACATGGGATACACATCATTGGCACTCGTCCGCGGCAGCTCGCGAAAGGTCTTGGTTTCAAGGTCGAAGACTGCGATGTTGCCCAGTGCTCCGCCGCGGTAAAGTTTCCACGGAGTCCAGAGGACCATCTCGGGAGTCGGCGAGTACGCCAGCCGCTTGCCATCCGGAGCGAAACTGCCCAACGTGCCTCGGGGAATCGGCAGCGGCTCGGGATAGCCGCCCGAGGCGGGCAGCAGAAAAAGATGAGGGTGAGAGGTCAGGTCGCCGCGCAGGCGCGAAGATCGGATCAGGAGCTGTCTCCCATCCGGCGTCCATCCGGCCACGCTGTCCTGCGCCGGATGCCAGGTCAGGCGTGTTTCGCTGCCGCCCTTCACTGGAATCACATAAACGTCCCCACGCCGGCCGAATGCAATCCGCGACCCGTCAGGCGACAAACGGGGTGTACTCTCCTCCTCCGGCGTGTTCGTGATGCGTGCCGCCAGGCCCCCCGCGCGCGGCGCGGTCCACAAGTCTCCCGCATAGACAAATGCGATCGTCTCCTGGGATATGGACGGTTCCCTGAGCAGGCGACTCTGCGAAAAGGCCGGCACACCCGCAATCCACAGCGCGAGCACGCCGGCCATCGAGAACACTGGAGACTTAGCCATCATCAATTCGCGAGCCTAAAGTTCACTTCGATCTTTGTCACCACCTCGACGGGCGCTCCGTTTAGAAGCGTGGGTTTGTAGCGCCACTGGCGCACTGCCTCGGTTGCTGCAGTCACCAGTCGTGGGTCCACCAGCTCATTCACCTGCTGCAGGTTCAGCACGCTGCCATCCGTTCCGATGACCGCCATCAGCAGCACCGTTCCTTGCACTCCCTCGGCCTTGCAGTCCGCGGGATAAGTCGGCCGGGTCATGGCCACCATCTTCGAGGCCTGAACGTTGCCTCCCACGCCGAGTTCGTCCTGGGTCCCCGGCTCAGACGGCGCTGCCTGAGGCGCAGTGCGCTCGCCCCGTAACCTCCACGTTTTCCGATATCTTCCCGATATTCAACACGGGCTTCACCTGCGTCGGCGTGCCGATACCGACCACAATCCCTTCCAGCTTGAGTAGCGCGAAGCCCGGCTTGGCCACCGTCAGCGTGTAAGTGCCCGCAGGCAACGGCTGAAGCGCGAACTGGCCGCTGTCACTGGTAAGGGCGAACTCCCTCCGCTCTGAGCCCTGTAATTGAACGGTGACTCGGGCCCCAGGCACGACTGCTCCGCTGGGGTCGCTCACCACGCCCGTAACGCCGGCGCCTGCCTGCTGGGCCGGCGCCCGCAGTGCCGCCACCGGCAACAGCACCATGAGTGAGAGAATGCACGTCCCCGCCACGAGCAGGGGAGTCGCTCTCCTCCGGCTCGAACCCGTCTTCAAAAGCGCTTTCAAGCGCTGCTCTAATTCCGATATGCGACCCATTGCCAAATCTCCTTCCAGTAAACGGCCCGCTGCTTGCAGGCTCACCACGATTTGCACCAATTGCCCGGCATATTCCGCGGCGTTCGCGCCTCCGTTGAGCACCCCGTCGTCACATGCCTGTTCCGCTTCCCGCCTCAGGCGGCCAGCCGCCCACCAAACCAGCGGGTTGGGCCAGTAGAGAGCGCACGCCAGCCGCGCCAGCGCGTAAGTACGCGTGTCTTGACGGGCGATATGCATCCCCTCGTGTCCCAAAACCATCTCCAGGCGCGCCGCTGGCCAGGACATAGCCTCATCCGGAAGCACCACCCGCGGCCGTCTGATACCACACACCACTGGAATCGCTACCGCCTCACTCAACAGCACGTTTCCGCCGAAGCCGTCGAGCGGCCGCGCCCGCCTTACAATGCGCCCGATCCTCCACATCCCTGCCGCACCGTGAGCCAGAAAGGCCGCGGCGCCGAGCGCCCAGATCCACCATGCCAGCTCAGCCGCGGAGATCGCCGGGCCAGGCCGCAGCGCGACCACGTCCAGCACCACCCGCGCCTGCGCCGAGACCGTCCCCAGCCCCGCGGCTACTGCCGGTTGCCACTGCGGCACGATTCCGCTCAGGAACGGCAGCACCAGCACCACGGCCAGCGCGCCCGCCCAAACCAGGTGCCGGACCGCGGCCGAAGTCCGGCGCAACCCCTGAACCAGTAGCGCCGAGACCGCCAGCACGAGCGTAGACTTCACCGCCAGCGACATCATCAACTCTCCCGTGAGCGCCATGGCTACAAGCCCTCCTTCCTGGCCTTCTCGATCATGGCCGAAAGACGGTCCAATTCCTCCGCGCCCAGCTTGGCTGAGTCGCCGTCCAGCAGCGCCGCCATGAGCTTCTCTGACGACCCGCCGAAGAAAGTGTCCACCAGGTGCCTCACCGCGCTCCGCCGGGCCAGCCCGGGACGCACCGTGGGCAAGTAGACATACCGCAAATCCTTGGACTCATGCCGGACATGGCCCTTCTCTTCCAGCGTGCGAAGGTGCGCGCGCACCGCGGAGTAGCTGGGCGGCTCCGGCATCTCCGCCTGGACCTCGGCCGCGGCCGCTTCTCCGCGCCGGAACAGAATGTCCATGATCTGCCGCTCGCGCCGGCTCAGGTTCCTATGACGGTCTCGTTTCAGGGGCGACATGCTGTTCTCCTAACACTCTGCTAGAAATCTAGCACTACCTCGAGCTCATGTCAATATGGACACCGCGGGCGGGGTTCCGGTTCCCGGCTGGGGCGAAGATTTTAGTCTTTGGGGAAAAGCACCTTCGCCAGGTCCTCGCCGGGGCCGCGTGGCCGCATTCCGGTGAAGAAGCCGGCCCCGGCCGACAAGGCTGCCAGCCCCAGAAGCAGCAGCGTGGAAATCAGCGAAGCTCCCCACGCCATCCCCAACGCCGTTGCCAGCACCCGCAGACTCCAGCGCATCACCTGTGCGTTGGTTGCCCGGGCCTCGAGCCTGGCCGCCACGACCCGGCCCAGATAGTAGGCGAAAAAGGCGCACAGCAACCCCAGCAGTATCCGCATCGGCGTGAGCGAGGCCGGCATGCCTTCACTTTGTCTCAGGGCGCGGAAAGTTGCAAGGGCGTTGGCGAAAGCGCCTATACTGCTAGGAGCCGGGAGGAGGGGAATTGATGCTGACCAGAAGAGAGATTTTCGCGGGCGCGGCAGCCACCGCAGCCGGATTCGCGATGGCGTCCCAGCCGGTCACGCCGGTGAATTTCGAAGTTCCGGCAAACGCCTGTGACTGCCACACGCACATCTTCGGCGACCCGGACAAGTTTCCGTTTTCGCCCGGCCGCACCTACACGCCCGAAACAGCGCTTCCCGGGGAGATGGCCGCGCTGCATCGCGCGCTCCACGTCGAGCGGGTGGTGATCGTCACGCCCAGCGTTTACGGAACCGGCAACTCCGCCACGTTGTATGGCATCAGGGCACGCGGCGCGAGCGCCCGCGGCATCGCTGTGATCGGCGAAAAGACCACGGAGAGCGAG
The DNA here is from genome assembly GCA_963744775.1 of Bryobacterales bacterium. Taxonomy (GTDB): domain Bacteria; phylum Acidobacteriota; class Terriglobia; order Bryobacterales; family Bryobacteraceae; genus CAVUVG01. The sequence continues at coordinate 5,412 of CAVUVG010000001.1, read as the reverse complement.
CTGGATACCATGGGCCAGGCGGGCATTCGCGGCATCCGCCTCAATCTCGCGACCGCCGGCCAAGCCAGTCCCGCCGAGGGCCGCCAGCGCTTCCAGCGGGCGGTGGAACGCATGCGAACCCGCGGCTGGCATATTCAGATCTACACCAACCTGGGGGTCATTGCGGCGCTCAAGGATTTGGTGGGCAACTCACCGGTAGCGGTGGTGTTCGATCACTTCGGGGGTCTCCGGCCCGCACTGGGGCTGGAGCAGCCGGGCTTCGCCGACCTTGTTGAACTGCTCCGATCGGGCAAGGCCTATGTCAAGATCTCCGGAGCCTATCGCTCCTCGACTCAGGCCCCGGACTACCCGGACATGGCGCCGTACGCCAAGGCGCTCATCGCGGCCAACCCGGATCGCATCCTCTGGGGGACTGACTGGCCCCACCCCGGCACGGCTTCCCGCTCCATTGCCGAGTTGACCCCCCGCCTACAGATCGATGACGGGCGCCTGTTGAACCAACTTCCCGTCTGGGCGCCCGTCTCGTCCATCCGTAAGAAGATCCTGACCGATAACCCGGCCCGGCTCTACGGATTCTGAAAACCCTCAGCCTCGCTGCCTGTTACTTCTTTGCTGCCAGCTTGGCGCTGGGAGTCGCGTTGGCGTCCACGTCCCCGAGGACGTATTGGATCGCCGCCAGCATGTGCTCCGCCCACATCGGACTCGTATAGAAATTGTCCGGGTGGCCCAGCGGGGTGAAGTAGGTCCGGCCCTTGCCATAGTTGCTGATCCAGGCCAGCGCGTAGTCATGGTCGGGGCGCGTGCACTCCGGGCACATGCGGCCCGAGGTTGCCAAATCCGACTTCTGCACGTCAACAGTCAGCAGGACGTGCTGCCGCTGCCGCGAGTAGTTCGAATAGGTGGGGAAGTGGTAGTATTCGTCGCGCCAGTCAAAGTTGACGTCCTTGAACATCTTGGTGAGCGGGCTATTCGTATCTTCGACCTTGAGAACCTGATTCTCGGTGTGATGCGCGCCGGCCCAGCCGCCCATCATGATGGTGAACTCGGGCCAGGTCAGGTTGGCATACGTCACCGCGTGGTGGCCGCCCATGCCGCCTCCCTCGCGCACGTAGCGCAGGATGCCCGCGCGGACGTCGGGATCGTTGTGGATCATCCCGCAAACGTTGCTCAGCCACACCGCGTCGAATTCCTTGATCTTCGGGTACTTGAGAAGCTCCAGATCGTTGCTGAAGACCGGTTCATACGCGCCGGTGTACTTGCCCATGAGTTCGATCAGGTAGTTCCCGTTCGGAATGGCGCTGTGGCCGGAGTACATGTTCAGGTCCGTCACCAGCAGCTTGCGCGGCTTCTTCGGCTTTGCGACCGGCTGCCGCGGCGCGGCGGCATCGATCTCCGCTCTCACCTGGGCCGTCAGCCTGTCGCCCCCGCGGATCTGTCCCGGAGGCGTCTTCAGATACTGTCTCACGCGCTCCGCCATCGCCGGCGTCATCGCGTTTTCGAATGCCGTCGCCGCCTTCTCCAGGTCGGCATAGGTGCCCGGTGTGCCGCTGGCATCGATCGTCAGCAGCAACGGCTTCACGCCCGCCATGAACGCAGTAAAGAAAAAGTTCGGCAGATCCGCCGCGCCGCTGCCCAGAAGCACATCCTTGCCGGCGGCTCCCAGCGCGCTGCGGTCGCGCACCTCGACCACCATCAACTTGTCCTTGACCACCGCCAGCCCGTCCACGGGCTTGATGCCCGCCTGCATCCAGCCGCCCAGGTCGGCGGCGATGCCCATGCGCTTGCTGCGGCCTTCCAAAGCGCTCATCACGCTCTTCGGGTCCTTGCTTGCCACCACCGCCACATTGATCTCGAACTCGTTGGCGAGCTTGTCGCTCACGGCGAACGAAGCCGGCGCTCCGCTGGTGATGATCATCGGGGCGTTGATCGCCTTGGCGAATTCAAACACTTTCCGCTGCGAACTCTCGTCCGCTGGAAGGTTGTCGATCCGGTACGCAAAAATCGTCTCGGCCACCTCCCGCAACCGGCGGACCACCGCTGCCCGCTCGCCCGTCTGGAGGTTGAAGTCTAGTTTCTTGGGAATTTCCGGGCTGACTACTTGGGTCGCGATGGCCACGACTCCTGTGACCGGAAGCGTATCGGCCTTGGCCACTGCCTCCGAGAACGTCAGTTGCCTGACGGCGGTGGAGGGAATGCCCACGCGCCATTGGAACCACAGATCGCTGGAGCCGCCCACGCGAATGGTGCCCAAACTCGACCCAGGCGGCCTCTGCGAAAGACTCGGTACTGCGGGGGCTTGCGCTCCGCTTCTCCCGGCCCCTGCTCTGCCCGCTCGCGCGGGCGGCTGCACTTGCGCCTGCAGAGAGCCGATGAGGGCTCCCACAACCACCACTTGAACAATTGCACGCATAACTTTTAACATTTCTCTCCTACCTCGTTTCTTCTGGCCTGGTCTTGATGACTGTCTGCCTGGTGAAGGGCATTGTACACCAAGCCACTTCGCTCTCGCGAACGCGGGCTTCATGCTACTCTTCAAGAATTAGGCAGAGGAGGCTTTCGCATGTTACATGTTTCTCGTCGTGAGGTGTTGCGCGCCGCCGCCATGGCGACCACGTTTCTCCCCGTCGCCGGCCGCTACCGCGCCTGGTCCCATCAAGTCAGCCAGAACCTGGCCGTAAGACCCTTTGGCCGTACGGGCCGCGAGGTCACCACTTTCGGTTTGGCCGGCGGGAACAAGGTCATGTGGGACCTCCCCGGTGACGAGGCCGTCGGGATCGTGGTGAAGGCTGTCCGTCTGGGGATCACCTACCTGGAAACCGCCAATGCCTACAATCTCAGCCAGCTCAACTATGGCAAGGCGTTTCGCATTCTCAATCTGATCCCCGGCCAGCCCGGTTACGATGCCGCCCTGCGCGGCCGCTTGTTCCTGGCCACCAAGAGCAGCATCCGCACGGGTCTGGTCCGCGGCGATGCCCAGCCCGTCGGCCGCTCACCCGGCGGCGGCAAGAGCGTGGTCGATGACCTGATGCGCTCCCTCACCCAGTTCTTCGGGGACGGGAAGGGATACATCCCTGAAGGCGCGTATATCGATCTGATGCAGATCCATCACCTGGGCAGCGAGGCCGAGGTTGACGCCGCCTTCGAGGGCCTGGAAAACCCCGGCGACAAGTCCCTGCCGCGCGTCGGCGCGCTCGCCGCGCTGGTCGATTTCCGGGACGGGAGCAACCTCACCGGGCTGAACCCCGGCCAGAAGAAACTCATCCGCCACATCGGTATCACCGGCCACGAGAATGCCACCGCGCACATGTATGCCATGCGGCGTGACAAACGGAACGACCTGCACACACTCCTGGTGGCCATCAATCCCAACGACCGCCACTATTTCTGCCACCAGACGAACTCCGTCCCTGTCGCCGCGGCCAAGAACATGGCGTCATCGGCATGAAGATCTTCGCCGATGGCGTGATGTACGGCCGCTCCAAGGGTTACGCCGGCAAGCCTGGAGAAAGCGTCCTCACCGTCGGTCAGCCGGGCAAGGTGCCTTACCAGGATTTCCTGCGGTATAGCCTTTCAGCCCCGGGCGTCTGCACGGTGATCACGGGCATCGGCTTGACCGACAGAATAACGATCCGACGCGCGATCAGCTCGTGGCGAATCTAGCCGCCTGCCAGGTGAGCGGCCCGCTGCCCACTTCCCAGCTCCGCCAGATCGAGGAGCGCGTGGCCGACCTGCATGGCACCGACACCAATTTCTTCCAGCGCCCTTCGAGCGGCCTGCTGCCTCCCGCAGAAGATCGCTGCGGAACGCGCCGCGGCAAAGGGTGCGGTCAAGGTCTCCTGGGATACGGCCTACGCCGGCGCCGAGCCCTTGGCGCGTTACGAGGTCTATCGCCGCGAGGAGAAGATCGCCAGCGTTCCGTTCCAGCCGCAGACCAGCGAGACGCCGTTCTCGTTCACCGACGAGTCGGCGCCCGGGGGGCACCCGGGCGGCCTGTTCTACCGCGTCCGCGCGGTCGACGCCTCCGGCCGCTTCGCCGACAGCCTCTCCGTTACGCCGGCCTGAGGTCAGGGCCATCAGCGGCTAATGCCCTTCGCTGTGTTCGCTTGCGCCGCCCCGGGTGGCTCCATGCATACGCTCGACCGTGTGCAGGAATCTCACGTAGGCTTCCACGTACGCCCGGCCCGCCTCGACATCATCCGGCCTGAATCCCCTCTTCGAACGCGCCGCTTCGAACGGCCCGCTTACAGCCTCGTGCATGGCGTGGGTCAGCAGTTCCACGACCGCGACGGCCGAGCCCTTCTCCAACGCCGCGTCCGCCGTTGGGATGGCCGGGCCAAGGTCGCGCCCCGCCGGCTTCAGGCCGGTGTAAGGCTCGCCTTCTCCGGCGCGGTGAATCCGGACCAGCGTCTCGAAGAAGTAGGAGTCCGCCAGCGCCCTGCTCTCTGCGCTCAGCTTCCGCACGGCCAAAGTGCGGGTGAACGCTTCGCGGAGTTCCGGCTCGTCGCCCTTGCGCACCCAAATCAGCGCGTGGTTCAAATTCCCAGTTTCAAGCGCCGCCCGGGCGGCCTTAACCACGGGCCCGTCCAGCCCATCACAATGCGCCTGGCTTCGCGGTGGCAGCAGCAGCAGGAGCGACGTCACGGCGGCCATCCAAACCAACCATCTTGCGGCATCGTTTACTGTGCCCATCTTCGTCCCCCATTTCCTTCGACAACTCTAAGGATAGGGCGCAGAGCGCTTCCTGTCTGTGATTGGGATCACTCCGGCGGCTTGTCAGCTTGTATCCTGTTCAGATGGAGGATCTCTTATCCCAAGTTGCCGGGCAAGCTCGGCCGGTATCTTCAAGGCTGGATGCACGCCCAGTGGCGCCGTCCCCACAGGCTCTGGACGGACTGGCGGCGCTGGACGAGCCCCTGCCCGAACGCTCCACCTCGCCCGAAGCCGTGATCGAGTTGCTCGACCGCGCCGGATCCCCAGCTACGGTCGCCTGCGCGGGCGGACGCTTCTTCGGCTTCGTGCACGGCGGCTGCCTGCCCGCGGCGCTGGCCGCCAACTGGCTGGCCGGAGCCTGGGACCAGAATGCGGTGCTGTATCCAGCCCCGTGGCTTCGCGCCTGGAGGAGGTCGCACAGGGCTGGCTCACACAGGTTCTGGACATGCCGCAGGACTGCGGCGTGGCCTTCGTGAGCGGGGCGACCATGGCCAGCTTTACGGGCTTGGCGGCGGCTCGCACCGCCATGCTCGAACGTATGGGCTGGGATGTGGAAGCCGACGGCTTGTTCGGCGCGCCCCCGTTGACGGTGGTGGTCAGCGAGGAGACCCATCCGACGGTCACCAAGGCGCTGGGGCTGCTGGGCCTGGGCCGCCGCCGCGTGGTCCGGGTTCCGGTAGACGGCCAGGGCCGCATGCGCGC